>CAVRTJ010000020.1:0-22364 GCA_963724125.1 uncultured Acidobacteriota bacterium | reverse complement strand
TTTTCTTCTGGTGCCGGCGGTCCTGTACGCGAATTTCGTCAAGACGCCAGAAAATAGTCCCATCGGCCTGGCAAAAGGGCTGATCCTTACACTATGTTGCTTCGCGGCCGTACTCATCATGGCCATTCCGGTATCATTAATCGCCGCCTTTGTTACCATTCTCTTGGGCGGTCTGAAGTGAACGAAGCCATGACGCGTCGCAGTATCAAACCTAGTAGCAGAGGGGACAACCGGTGAAGACCCTATTCAGCAAATACCCGATGGAAACGCTCAGAAAATACGCAGGATGGTTCAACCTGGTGATGGCCTTTGCCTTTCTGAGCAAACTAATCACCCTGCCTCTTATTCGACGATCAGCGGACCCACACTTTTTTGCCTTTTTTGTTCCCTGGGGCCTCGGGGTTACGTTGACCATTGAAGGCGCACTTGGGTGCCTGTCGCTGGTCGTCGGCCTGGCCCTGCTCAAGTCGTGGCGCCGGCTGACCATCTACCCGGGCATGCTCCTCTGCGTCCTGGTCGTGGCCTACCAGGTCCTTTGGGGGATCACCAGCTTCAACCCGCACTCTCGTACTCCCTTCATAATGATGTCGATCATGATGCCCGCGGGGGCGTTTCTTCTCTACGGGCTGTTTTTCGTTTTTCTGGTGAGGCTGTCGAAGGGCAAGGGCGGGGGCCTCAAAGAAGACGGTTCCAAAGCACCCGATTGAACGAGAGTCGAAGGGAGGAAGGGGATACAATGTCGTCGGAAGTTCCAGAAAGTATGCCAAAGGTGCCATTCGTCGTGAAAAATCTCTACGGGCTCACGGCCTTGTCCTCTTTGCTCACGTTCCCGCTTATCCTGGTGGTCTATCAACTATTCGAACACGGCGACCGGGTGATTCACCAGGTGTGGCATTCCGTCCCCATAACAGACCCGCCACTGGAGTTCGTGTGCTTCATAGCCTTCATGATGGCGGTTTCGATTACCTGGCTCCCGGGCTGCGCGGTCGCAAGCCGCTACATCCTGCGGCTGGTGCGATTTCATCTCGATCATGGTGATGAAAAGGCCGCGGAGCTTGCGTTGCTGAAGTACAGCAACCAACTGTGGTATCGCGACATCAGAAAGAACTTATGGCTGCTTGAGTTCATCATGCAAAAGCGCCTCTGGGAAAAGGCCGGTCGCTTCACGCGTTTTTCGCGGTAAGAGGGGCAAAGAAGCTGGGGAAAGCCACCTGTCTCCTATGGCTGGGATTTGATAGCGGCAGACGGCGGCATGAAAGGACCAAAGCCAAAGGGAGGAAATAAGTGTGGTGTCCCCAGAATTCAAGACACCCGGGAAGAGGGGCGAGTGAATTCTGGGGACATGATACCTAATTGAGGCTCGGAGTGATTTGGTGATGGGAGAGCAAGCACTAATGAAGAAGAGTGGGAGAATTTGCCTTGCCGCCAAATGAATCAAAGAACGATGAAATGAATCGGTATGCGGTAGTTCGGCGCGCGCTCTTTAGGGCGGTCGCCATCGAATGTTTCCTCATTATGGGTCTGGCCTTCCTATATGTGGAAACATTGGTGATATGGCCGCTGATTCTGGCCACCTATACCTTTGCCGTCTTGGACTACTGGCTGATCCGGCGAATGCGGAAGAAGCTTGGTCCTCCCGGACCTAAAGACGTTATTCCGAAATCCTCGGTCAGGAACTGTTACATTGGCTCGGGGTTGTTCTTCTTGGGCTTTCTTCATGGAGTGTCCATGGTTTTTCACGGTGAACTGGAGGCATCGTTGTCTCCTGTGCTACTGATCCCCTTAGCTCTCTCCGCCTATTGCTTCTGGCTAGCCAGGAAGCTCTCTAACCGTGTTGCAGAAGCGAACCGAGTTGGACGACCGTAGAGTGCAAAAGGAGATCTTGCAATGCCTTTAAGTGATGATGAAATTGAAGCAATGAACGGCTATTTTGAGGGGCGAGGAATCGTTACGGTCTTGGTCGGGCCTTGCTCCGGTAGAGGCTATACAGGCGAGGCGATCCTCTTGGATGGACATCATTACCGGTGCGGTGGCCAAATCATTCTACATAACCTAAAGAAGTTCCGGGCTTGCCTGTTTTTGAGGACGCATACCTTTGAATTCCTCGAAGGGGCGTGGTGCCGCGTGGGAAAACTGTGGTACGACACTGAAGAACCCGCGTTTCTTGAGGATCTTAAGTAAACGAAGGAAGAGGCCTTTCCCTTTGGCTGGCGTCCCGACGTTCCGCTTGATGGCTATGGTCGGGGCCCTTTTCCGATGAAGGGGAGTCCACCACACCCTCGTTCATGGTTTTCTGACCAAAAGCCTCGGCGCAGTTTTTGGCAGAAGTTGCGCGGTTAGGCAGGGAGCAAGAGTAATTCCAGATGTAAATTGAGCCGCATCTTTCAGTATGAGGGCCAATCGATTGGCCCTCATGCGAGAGCTCCAAGCCACTCTGCGCCCTCTGTATCTCCGCAGTGAATTCTTTTTCTCTTGGAATGAAATCCCGAGTCGTCTTACTCCTGTCCTGCTATCCTCCCTGTGATTTCAGCGTTGGTGCTTTTCTTTGAGATTGCCGCGGCCCTGCGGGCCTCGCAATGACAGCTTTCTGCTAACTTCTTACTGCTTCATTGCCTCACTGTGAGTCCGAAATTCTCTGTGGGCTCTGTGTTCTCTGTGGTTGAGTTTAGTGATCGAGTGATCCAGTGACCAGGTGATCAAGTCGAATGGCGGCCTCCGAAGGCCTGCGTGCCCCGGGGAGACAAGGTACCTCAACTCAAAACCCAACACCGAACACTCATAACTTGCTCCCCCCAAGGGGCTACTCCAACGGAAGCACGCACTGCTCGGAATCGTTGCGCGGCGAGTTGACGGTCCTGGCGACGGGGTGGGCCTGCATGAGGTTGGAGGGGTAGGGTATGAGCAGGGCTTCGAGGGCGGCGCGGTCCTTGAGGGCCGGGTCGAGCCAGCGGGCCTCGGCGCCGGCGGGCAGGATGACGGGCATGCGGTGGTGGATGGGCTTCATGAACTCGTTGGCGGCGATGGTGATGATGGCGCAGCTCAGGACCTCCTCGCCCTCCGGGTCCTTCCAGCGCTCCCAGAGGCCGGCGAAGGCGAAGACGGGCCGGTCCTTGAGCGTGATGTACCAGGGCTCCTTGCCGGCGGGGCCGGCCTTCCACTCGTAGAAGCCGTCGGCGGGGATGAGGCAGCGCCGCTGGGCGAAGGCCTTGCGGAAGGCGGGCTTCTCGGCCACGGTCTCGCCCCGGGCGTTGATGAGGCGGTTGCCGATGGACGGGTCCTTCGCCCAGGAGGGGATGAGCCCCCAGCGGAAGCGTTTGAGCACGCGCAGGCCGTCCTCCAGGACGACCACCGGCACGCCGGTGCCCGGCGCCACGTTGTAGCTCGGCGCCACGGCCTCGGTCACCGACCCCACTTCCAGCGCGTCCACCACCTCCGGCGTTTCTACCCGTATCGTGAACCGGCCGCACATGGGCTACTCCTTCTACACCCAGTATAGCCACGATCCAGAGAACTGAGAAATGTCTCTCGCGACGTGTGTGTTGGTGCCGTGATTAAGTGAGTAGGGAAGTAGAAGAGTAGGATCGTGGTCGTTCTTCGAAGACCCGTCCCCAGCCGTTGTTCAAATCCGCAATCCCAAATTCCAATTCCCAAATTTCCACCCTCCCCGCCTCATTGTCTCCTTGTGCAATCCCATCTCTGTGCCCTCTCTGCGCTCTGTGGTTGAATAAAGTGATCAAGTGATCCAGTGATCGAGACGAGGGGCGGCCATTCTGGATGTCCGTCTTGAAATGGTAGAAAACAATCTATATATTGTAGTTGGAGGTAAACGCATTGACCATCGCTGAATTGCTAGGACTGCCCGATGGGCCTGAAAAGACTGCAGGAATCACGCACTGGTTGCAGTCACTTTATGGCCCCGATGAAGAGCCTCCGGTGCTTGTCGGTGGCAGTGCGGTCGAACTGTATTCGGGCGGCGCCTACACGACAGGCGACTTGGATTTCGTGGGACATGTTCCGGCCCGGGTATCGAGGCTCTTAAAGAAGGCGGGGTTTGAAAAGCAAGGCCGGCATTTCATACACGAGCGCGGACAGGTCTATATCGAGTTTCCCAGCGCATCGCTAGGCCCGACCGAAACGTCACTCCGCAAGCGGATGAGGGGGCGCTCCATCGTGATTATAAGTCTGGAGGACCTGATCATCGACCGCCTTGCCGCCTGGAAGTTCTGGAACTCTTCAAGGGATGCGGTCAACGCCTTTCTTCTTTACAGGCGGCATAAGAACAGCTTGGATATTTCGAGGCTGGAAGCCCGCGCCAAAGAAGAAGACCTTGAATCTGCATGGACCGTCCTGGAGCAATTCGCTTCCGAGCACTCTAAAAGGAGGCCTGGAAAGGAAGAACTGGAAAAATGGGCGACACGAGAACTCTAAACTCCAAGAGGCGCGCTGGGAACCCACGCCGGCCACAGGCTCTCCGCCGAGGGAAGCCCCGCGCCTATCGCGAATGGGCTACTTTGCGGCGTTGGGGCAAGCTCCCGGCCTGGGAAGCGGACGTCGCCGGGTACCTCCTCCGCGCAACGCGGGAAGGCGCGGGCCTAACGCAGTCCCAGCTTGCAGCGGTCCTGGGCATCAGCCAACAGGCTGTAGCGCAGGCAGAGCGCTGGGAAGCCAACCCCACCTTTGCGTTTGCGCGGGCCTGGGCGAGGGCGTGCGGAAAGGACTTCAAACCCGCTTTTCAGTCTTCCGCGCAGTGAGTATGTCGCGGTGTGTTCGGTGGAAGCTCCGCCCTGCAAGCCTCCGGTCCACCAAATAGGCAATGATCTGCTGTTGAATTTGCGGATCACGCCTCTCGTTCTTTTCTCAGTGTCCTCTGCGTCTCAGTGGCGAATTCTTTCTTTCCTTCGAATGAAATCCCGGATCGTCTTCCTCCCATCCTCCCTTCCTCTCTGTGGAATCATAAGTGAGGAAGTAATCCAGTGATCGAGTTGAATGGAGGGCTTCGAAGGCCCGTCCCCAGCCGTTGTTCAAATCCGCAATCCCAAATTCCAATTCCCAAATTCCCACCCTCACCGCCCCACTGTTAGGAAGTGATCAAGTAATCCATGATCGAGACCGAGGGGCAACCTTCGGAGGCCTCCCGTTTGCCGTCTTGCCTCTTCCCTTTTCCCTCTTACTTCTAACCTGCCTGCGCAGCGGGGCTCTGTGCGCTCTGTGGTTCAATCCATCTTTCTTTGCGGTCTTTGCGCGCTTTGCGAGAGCGAATAATTTCTTCTTCTAGTAAAATGATCGGCCGGACGGCGAAGGGCGCCGCGCTATCGACACCACGGAGATCTGATTTATGAACGAGACGCACATCGGCATGATCGCAGGGGAACTGGGGATTCGGCCCGCGCAGGTCCGCGCGACGGCGGACTCTTCGAGGAGGGCGCCACGGTGCCCTTCATCGCGCGCTACCGCAAGGAGGCCACGGGCACGCTGGACGAGGTCGCCATCACGGCGATCCGGGACCGGCTGACCCAGCTCGCCGAGCTGGACAAGCGGCGCGAGGCGATTCTCAAGTCCCTCGAGGAGCGCGAGCTTTTGACGGACGAGCTGAAGGCCGCGCTGCTGGCAGCGGAGACCATGGCGGAGTTGGAGGACCTCTACCTGCCCTACAGGCCAAAGCGCCGCACGCGCGCCACCGTGGCCAAGGAGAAGGGCCTCGAGCCGCTGGCCCTGACGCTCTTCGAGCAGGCCGGTGCGGACCCGGAGGCGGAGGCCGCGGCCTTCGTGGACGAGGCCAAGGGCGTGGCCACGGTAGAGGACGCCCTGGCCGGCGCGCGGGACATCATCGCCGAGATCGTGAACGAGGACGCCGCGGCCCGGGCCGCCCTGCGCGACCTCTTCGCCCGCAAGGGCGTGGTGACGTCGAAGGTCGTGACGGGCAAGGAAGCCGAGGGCGCCAAGTACCGCGACTACTTCGAGTGGAGCGAGCCCGTGGCCTCCGTGCCCTCCCACCGCCTTCTGGCCATGCGACGGGGCGAGAAGGAGGGGTTCCTGACTCTGACCGTGGCGCCGTCCGAGGACGAGGCCGTGGCGATCCTGGAGGGCCTCTTCGTGAAGGGCGAGGGCGCCGACACGGAGCAGGTGCGCGCCGCCGCGAAGGACGCCTACAAGCGCCTGCTCTCGCTCTCCATGGAGACGGAGGTCCGCATGGAGACCAAGAAGGCCGCCGACGCCGAGGCCATCCGCGTCTTCGCCGGGAACCTCCGCGAGCTGCTGCTCGCCGCGCCCCTGGGCGGGAAGAACGTCCTGGCCGTGGACCCCGGCTTCCGCACGGGGTGCAAGGTCGTGTGCCTGGACCGCCAGGGCGCGCTCAAGCACCACGACGTGATCTTCCCGGCCTTCACCGACAAGGGCTCGGAGGCGGCGGGGCGCACCGTGCGCGGGCTGTGCGAGAAATACGACGTCGAGGCCATCGCCGTGGGCAACGGCACGGCCGGGCGCGAGACGGAGGCCTTCCTGCGGTCCCTCGGCCTGCCGTCCTCCGTGCCCATCGTCATGGTCAACGAGAGCGGGGCGTCCATCTACTCGGCCTCGGAGGCCGCGCGCGAGGAGTTCCCCGACGAGGACGTGACCGTGCGCGGCGCCGTCTCCATCGGCCGCCGCCTCATGGACCCCCTGTCCGAGCTGGTGAAGATCGACCCCAAGTCCATCGGCGTGGGCCAGTACCAGCACGACGTGGACCAGGGCGCCCTCAGGCGCAGCCTGGACGACGTGGTGATCAGCTGCGTGAACCGCGTGGGCGTGGAGGTGAACACCGCCAGCCGGCGCCTCCTGGCCTACGTCTCGGGCCTGGGCCCCCAGCTCGCGGGCAACGTGGTGGCCTGCCGGGAGCAGAACGGCCCCTTCCGAAGCCGGAAAGACCTCATGAAGGTGCCCCGGCTCGGCCCCAAGGCCTTCGAGCAGGCCGCGGGCTTCCTGCGCGTCCGCGGCGGCGAGAACCCTCTGGACGCCAGCGCCGTGCACCCCGAGAGCTACCCGATCGTGGAGGCCATGGCGCGGGACCTGGGCTGCCGCGTGGAGGACCTGATGGCGAGCGCCGACCTGCGCGCGAAGATCGACCTGAAGCGCTACGTCACCGAAACGGTGGGCCTGCCCACGCTGAACGACATCATGGAGGAGCTGGCCAAGCCCGGCCGCGACCCGCGCGAACGCTTCGAAGCCTTCAGCTTCGCCGAGGGCGTGTCGAAGATCGAGGACCTCAAGGCGGGCATGCGCCTGCCGGGCGTGGTGACCAACGTGACGGCCTTCGGCGCCTTCGTGGACGTGGGCGTCCACCAGGACGGCCTCGTCCACGTCAGCCAGCTCGCCGACCGCTTCGTCAAGGACCCCGCCGACGTGGTCAAGGTGCACCAGAAGGTCACCGTCACGGTGCTGGACGTGGACCTGGAGCGCCGCCGCATCGCCCTCTCCATGAAAGAAGGCCGCGCACCCGCCGCGCCGAAGAAGAAGCGCCAGGCCCCGCCCCCGCCCGCCAAAAAGCCCCGCCGGGACAAGCCGCCCCAGTCCAACTGGTTCCTCGACGCCCTCGAAAAGGGTCGCCGAAGGAACTGAGGCGGCCATCACCGCCAATGGGATTGAACCACAGAGCACACAGAGGGCACAGAGATTGGATTGAACAGTGAGGCGGTGAGGCGGTGAGAATGGACTGGTTATGGGTTATGAGTGTTGGGTTTTGAGTTGAAGTATCTATCTTTCCTAGGCGCAAAGCGCCTGTAGCGTTCAATGCTTGCATAAACCATGCACCTTCACCCCTTCACTTCCAGCGGCACCGCCGCGTGCTCCTGATTTCGGATTTGGAAAGCGGCGAGGGACGAGCCGCTGTAGCGGCCGCATCCCTGCGGCCGACGGCCGATCGGAATCGGCCGCTACGAAGGCGAAGCCCCAGCCGTTCCAATGTTTAGCCCTTCGACCTTAGCCCGCGCGCCTGCCAGCGCAGTTAGGAAGTCAATGGGTAAAGAGGTGAAGGCGTACGCTGGCCTTCGAATACCTCCCGCCTGCCGTACTGCCTCTTCCCTCTTCCTTCTTCCTTCTAACCTGCCTGTGCCGCAGGCCTCTGTGCGCTCCGTGGTTGATCGGAGTATGGCTCGGCCGTCTGAGGTCCGCGGTCAGCGGTCATTCTTCCTGCCATCGACGATCGACGGTCGACCATCGACCGGTCCCCTTCGCAGGCCTGCCCGCAACTGGATCACCTGATCACTCGATCACTTGGCCACCGCGCCGTCAGGCGCACACCTCCCCGCGCGTGCCAATCTACAACTCTGGTTGGAGGCGAACCGTGCCGGAAGGCACTATATTGTCATCTGATGACAGCGTCGGATGTGCACCTACATATCATGACAGAATGAAAAGCCGACACCGCCCAGGGGGATACCACCATGTCATTCAACCACATGAATTCCTTATTCATACTGGCGGCCAGCGCCCTTGCGCTCGGCGGCAGCGTCGCCATGTGGGCGGGGTGGATCAGGAAGATGCCTGTTGCGCAGAGGCGTCCTGTCGGAGGCCTCCTCCTTGTCATGGCCCTCGCGTATGTGCCCGTATTAACGCCTCCCGCCGACCGGACAGGACGGTGGCTGGACGTCGCCATTGCGACCGCGATCCTCGCCGCGTTGGCAGGCGTTGTCCTGATCGCTATCCCAGGAAAGCGCGCATCGGGCGAGACCTACTGGAGCAGTTGGTGGGAGCGGATGACTTTCCTGTACGGAAAAGCAGGCGCGAGACGATACCTGACCTGGATGTCGATCGGGGGTGGCATCGTCATGGTGGGCGCCTTCGCGGCTGCCGTATTCCATGACATTCACCTCGCGAACAGATTCTTCACAATCGGTACGGCGGTCATGTTGGGCACCATCCTGGTATGCTGGTCCTATCTCCTTTACAAGAAGTTGCGCCTCGACAGAAAAATGGCCCAAGGAACCGGAGCCTCCACGGAGTGCGTAGACGCGTCCGGCGACGACCGTCGATAGGAGGGGGAATTCACCGTGACAAATGACCATCAGTTCCTCTTGATGAATACTGTACTGAGTACCGGATGGCTGGTTGTCGCGCTGGCCATGTGGGCGGGATGGGCGAAGAAACCTGATCAGAAGGCGCGGCAAATGCTCGCGGCCGCCCTGCTCATGTGGGCGTGCACCTTTCTGCCCCTCCCGGGCTTGATGCCGCGCGCAGACCTCGCAGGGCCGTGGTTGGCAGTGGCCATCGGAAATATCGTTTTCATGGTCCTGGCCTCTGTCGTGATTTGGCGCATCCAGGGAAAGGGGAGCCCATTCGTGGTCAAGACCATGAGCGGCTACCGCTTCGCGGCCTATACGGCCACACTCGTCCTGGCGCTCGGCGGGGCTTTCTTCGCCATTTGGTACTTTCAGGGCGCGCATAAATTCGTCGGGGGATTTTTGCTGCCATTCCTTGTGGTAGCAGTCATCATGGTGGGCGGATTCCTCTTCGCGCGCCGGCACCATGCGACATAAGGAAACCTGGGAGTTGGGATTTAGGGCGGCGTAGAACTGAGGTAAGAGTCTTTTCCCGAAGGCTAAGGGCTAAAATCTAAGGGCTAAAGTAAAGACGGCAGGGGACGGGCCGTTGGTGCGGCCGATGCTCGCATCGGCCGATCGGCCTTTGGCAAGCAAAGGCCGCTACGAAGGGAAACCCCTACCGCTTGACCCT
Organism: uncultured Acidobacteriota bacterium; assembly: GCA_963724125.1. Taxonomy (GTDB): domain Bacteria; phylum Acidobacteriota; class UBA4820; order UBA4820; family DSQY01; genus CAVRTJ01. The sequence continues at coordinate 12,659 of CAVRTJ010000020.1, read as the reverse complement.
TACGCCCTTTCCCGTTGGTTATGCGTCCCGGTGTTCTCTGCCGGGTCCGTATTTCCTGGAGTAGTACGCATAGCCGACGAACGAAGAGCCGAACAGCAGGCCCATTCCTCCCAGCATCAGGATGACGCCGCCGGTGAACGACCAGTGCGCCGTTCCGACCAGGATGCCGGCCATCATGATGATGAAGCCCAGAATCCGGAGGGCGAGGAAGATGCGACGCTCCCTGCCCGTGCCTCGCGGCTTCAGAAGCATCCGGGTCCATCTCCCGGCCGACCTTTTCAGGCAGGACCATCAGGGCGACGGCGCCCAGGAGAGCGATGCCGAAGGAGGCCCAGGTCAACGCCAGCCACTGGCCCTTCTGATCGGCCGCGGGGGCCATGTACGGCGTGAACAACACGGCCGACATTATGGCGAACGTCGCCCCAAGGCGAATCCTGGTCCGCCTGGGTGGCTTCGCCGCGAACCCGAGCCACATGGCCGCCACGTACCCGGCGAGGTACAAGGCGATCAGCAAATCCAGGATGCACATCGAATGGCCGCCGAGCATAGCTACGCCCTTTCATTCATGCGGTAGGCGAGAACGAAGCAAAGGACGGGGGCCAGGAAAAGACCCGTCATGCTGATGGTCTTGCCTAGTGCGGGGTACTGACTGAAGTAGGGTACGAACCTGGGAACAAGCATTATGGCGGCGGCGAAGGCTAGGCACAGCCAGACGACGAGGGCGTTGGCCGGCCTTCCTGGGTTCGAGCCAGAGAAACATTACCCCCAGCGCCGCCAGGAAGATCGTACCCGCCGGGACGGCAATCCACGGCCCTGCAAACGCGCGCTTCGGCCCCATCAGGGATGCCATCCCCAGTATCAAGAAGCCCATAATTGCGTACCATCGCAGTTTCTTTGGCGGGTTGCCTTGCCGGTCCACACGAGGAGGCCGTAAATGACCAATCCCGCAGCGAAAATTAGATTGACGATGGAGTTCTCGTGAGTACGCAACATGCGGATAGCTTTCCTTTCGTACTCAGGTCGTTGGCCGGGTATGCACCTCCAGCACCCGTCGAGTCATCGCTTCTGCTGTCGGTAGACCTTCACCAATAGGTACAGCGAAATGGCCATTCCTGGAATGAAAATAACAAGAGCACCTATCTGCAGGGCAATGTACCATAGCCGTTCAGGCGGGCAGTGCGTCACGAGCAACACCAGGCTCATCATCGCTAGTGCGGTACCGCCGTAACGACATCCATTTAGGAAGATTCGCATTCGCGCTGACAAAAACTGGGCCTTGATCCTCTTTTCTTCGACATTGTCGTCGCCAGGCGTGACGAGAAGAAGGACCGAACTCGCAATCAGGACGACGCCGGTGCAGATACTCAGAACCAGCCACGCGCCGTGGCGGTCGGGCGGCAACAGCATGGGTGGGAAGAAAATAATCGATACCCCCAGGCCGGCCAGGCCGAGGAAGGTCTTCATGGTACTTGGCCAGCGCCGGACCTTCCCGACTCGCATGGCGAGGACGTAGACCAGCAAGAAAACGGTCGAGAACGCGCAGAAAAGGGAGACTATGTGGTGGCTTGGCATGCTGTCTCCTCTCACCCTGTCCAATGCGCACCGCCGCGCCCGCCTGGGGCCCGGTGGCCTGTCGCGATGATCGTCCCGGTTGACCGAAGTGTGGTGAGAAGCGGTACCGGCCGGTCCTTTTAATTGTAGTGCCTTTTGCGGCCATAGTCATGCAACCGGATGGCAATTTGGGAATTGGGATTTGGGATTGCGGATTTGAAGGCGGCGGAGGACGAGCCGCTGGTGCGGCCGATCCCTGCGGCCGATCGGCCGTTGGGCAACGGCCGCTACGAAGGGAAAACCCTGCCGCTTCAATCTTTAGCCTTTCGGCCTCAGCCCTTAGCCCTTCCCCATGGGATGCCACGGCTTGGCCGGCACGTCGGGTGCCGAAGGCACCTGCGCAACCGGACCTTCGAAGCTCTACTCACGGCAACGTTCCGATCTCACCGCCTCACTGACTCAGTGTGAGGTCCCGCTTTTTCTCCGTGTGCTCTGTGTGCTCTGTGGTTGAACGAGGTATCGTCCGGGCGGGGACTCATCCGCCGTGGACGGTATCGCCCTCTTTCTTGCAGCCGGCGGGGTACCGGCCGGTGAAGCAGGCGTAGCAGTAGTGCGACGCGTTGGCCACCGAGCCTGCCAATCCCTCCAGCGTGAGGTAGCGCAGGGAGTCCGCGCCGAGCTGCTCGGCCACCTGCTCGGGCGTGCGCTCGGCGGCGATGAGCTTTTTCCGGACGGGCGTGTCGATGCCGTAGTAGCAGGAGTGGCGGATGGGCGGCGAACCGATCCTGAGGTGCACCTCGCGTGCGCCGTTTTCGCGCATCATGCCGATCAGCTTGCGGATGGTCGTGCCGCGGACGATGGAGTCGTCCACGAGAATCACGCGCTTGCCCCTTATGAAGCCGGGCAGGGGGTTGAACTTCAGGCGCACGGCGTCGTCGCGCATGACCTGGTCGGGCGAGATGAAGGACCGGCCCACGTAGTGGTTCCTCACGAGCCCGAAAACCAGCGGGAGGTTGCGCGCGTTGGCGTAGGCCAGGCCGATGTAGTTGGCGGAGTCTGGGATGGGGATCACGGCGTCGGCCTCGACCGTGTCGCCGTCTGCGAGGGCCTCGCCGATGTTGCGCCTGACCTCGAAGACCTTTTCGCCGAAGACCAGGCTGTCCGGCCGCGCGAAGTAGATGTGCTCGAAAACGCAGTGGTGGCGGGCGGCGGCGGGCACGGAGCCCACGTGCTCGACCCCAGATCCGTTCCAGCGCAGGACGTGCCCGGGCTCCACGAAATGGCTGAATTGGGCGCGCAGGATGTCCAGGGCCACGGATTCGCTCGCCACGATCACGGCGTTGTCCTTCTTCCCCACGCACATGGGGCGGAAGCCGTGGGGGTCGCGGAAGGCGTAGAGGGCGTCGGGCGTGAGGAGCACGGTGGAATAGGCGCCCACGCCCGTCTCCATCCACTTGAGGATGGCGCGCTCGATGCCCAGGCCGTCATCGAAGGCCCAGATGCCGATGCACTTGGCGATCACCTCGGCGTCGTTGACGCCCTCCAGTTCGATAGCCCCGCGCGCGATGATTTCCTTTCGCAGCTCGGGCAAGTTGGTGATATCGCCGTTGCTGGACAGGGCGAAGAGCGTGCGACCTTCCTTCGCGAAGAGGTGGGGCTGGGCGTTCTCGATGGTGGCGTCGCCCTGGGTGGGGTAGCGGACGTGGCCGACGCAGTGCTCGCCGGGCAGGTTCTTGAGGACGTCGTGCGTGAGGATGTCGCGGACAAGGCCCACGCCGCGGTGGCGCGCGAAGCGCCCGTGGCCGAAGGCGGCAAGTCCGCAGGAATCCTGCCCCCTGTGCTGCTGGGCGAACAGCCCTTCACAGGCCCATCCGGCGGCGTCCGGTTGTCCGAATACTGCGATGATCCCGCACATGAGCGAGGAAGTATAGCACCCCGCGCGGGGGGAGAACAGGGGGAATTTGATTTGGGAATTGGGATTTGGGATTGCGGATTTAAAGGCGGCGGGGGACGTGCCTTCGAAGAAGAAATGAACAGGGAGGACGGGAGGATGGGAGGACAACTGAAAACAAGGCTAAGGGCGAAAGGCTAAGGGCTAAAGGCTAAGGGCTAAAGTAAAGGCGGCAGACGGCTTGCCGTTGGTGCGGCCGATGCTCGTATCGGCCGATCGGCCTTTGGCGAGCAAAGGCCGCTACGAAGGACCTCCCCAGCCGTTCCAACCTTTAGCCTTTCGGCCTTGGCCCTTAGCCCTTCCCCATGGGACTGCCGCGGCCCTTCGGACCTCGCAGTGAATGCTTTCTGGGATACCGGGGGCTTTCGATGCGCAGCATCGAAAGCTGCGTTCCAACGCAGGCCACGCGGGGGTGACCTTTCAAGGAGGGCCTCGGCCGGACCTTCGAAGGGCTTCCCCCGACTGGATCACTGGATCACTGTCGAAAAGGGGGAAGGGGAGGTGTCCGCTTGCGCGGGCGGACTCCCCGTTCCCCGAGCCCAACTCCCTGCTACTTGTTCATCACGTGGATGGCCTCGCCCAGCGCGGCCTCCACCGATTCCAGCAGGCCCTCGCTGAGGGTGGGATGGGGGTGGATGGTCTGGGAGAGGTCGTCGAGGTAGGCACCCATCTCGATGGCCAGCGCGGCCTCCGAGACGAGTTCGCTGGCGTCCGTTCCGATGATGTGCACGCCGAGGATGCGCTTGGTCTCGGCGTCCGCCACGGTCTTCACGAAGCCCTCCGTGGCGTTGAGTGTCATGGCGCGGCCCGAGGCGCGGAAGGGGAACGTACCGGTCACGACCTTGTAGCCCTGCTGCTTCGCCTCCTGCTCGGACAGGCCCGCCCAGGCTATCTCCGGATCCGTGAAAATGACGGCGGGGATCACCACGTTGTCGAAGGCCGAGGGTTCGCCCGCGATGACTTCCGCGGCGACCTTGGCCTCGCGGTAGGCCTTGTGGGCCAGGAGCGGCCCGCCCACCACGTCGCCGATGGCGTAGATGCCGGGTACGTTGGTCTCCATGCGGCTGTTCACCTTGATGAAGCCCTTGGGGTCCTGCTCGACGCCGGCCTCCTTCAGGCCCAGGTTCTCGACGTTGGGCACGCGGCCCACGGAGACGAGAATCTTGTCCGCCTCTAGCTTGGTATCCGTGCCTTCCCTGTCCTGGATGAAGACCTTGGAGGGGGCGCCCTTCTCCATGCGCATGGCCTTGTGGCCCAGGTACATGTCGATGCCCAGGGTCTTGAGCCGGCGCATGGTGATGTCGCGGATCTCGGGGTCGTGCTGGCCCAGGATCTCGGGGAAGAACTCGACGACGGAAACCTCGGAGCCCAAACGGCGGTAGACGCTGCTCAGTTCGAGCCCGATGTAGCCCCCGCCGATCACGACGAGCTTCTTCGGCACCTCCTGGAGCGACAGCGCCTCTTTGGAGCCGATGACCGTCTCGCCGTCCACCGGGAAGGCGGGCAGTCCGAAGGGCACGGAGCCCGTGGCGATGACCGCCTGCTCGAACTCGATCACCTGCTTGCCTTCGGCGGTCTCGACCTCGATGCTGCGGTCGCTCGTGAAGCGCGCGCGGCCCGCGCACGATCTCCGCGCCGTTCTTTTCACTGAGGAACTTCACGCCGTCGGTCAGCTTCTTGACGATGCCGTCCTTCCACTGGATCAGCTTGGGCATGTCCACGCCGCCCTGCGTGACCGTAGATGCCCATGCGGTCGGCGAACTGGGCCTGTTCGAGGAAATCGGCCGCGTGGATGAGGGCCTTGGACGGGATGCAGCCCTCGTTGAGGCAGATGCCCCCCAGGCTCTTTTCCGCTTCCACCAGGATGACGTCCTTCTTGAGTTGCGCGAGGCGGATGGCCGCCAGATAGCCTCCCGGCCCCGAGCCGATGACCACGACCTGACAGCCCTTTGCAAAGGATCCCACTACCATGATCTATAACCTCAACAACAGAAGATCAGGATTTTCGAGGAGGTTCACCAGCGCGCGACGCGGCGCGGGCGCCCTCCGCCCCATCGATGATGCGGTGATCGAAACTGATGGCCACATTCATCATCTTACGCGGTACCACGGCGCCGTCAACCACGGCCGGCCGCTCCTTCACGGCGAAGAAGGCCGCGATGGCGAGTTCAGGCTGGTGGATGATGGGGGTGGCCAGCAGGCCGCCGATGGGGCCGATGTTGGTGATGGTGAAGGTCCCGCCTCTCAGCTCATCCAGGCTCAGGCGGCGCTCCCGGGCGCGGAGGGCGAGGTCGGCCAGTTCTTCCGCGATCTGGAGGAGGTCCTTCTTGTCGGCGTCCTTGATCACGGGGACGATGAGCCCCTCGGGAGTATCCACGGCGACGCCGATGTTGTAGTACTTCTTGAGGACGACCTCGTTTTTCGCCTCGTCGTAGCTGGCGTTCAACAGGGGGTGGCGCTTGAGAATGGCCACGAGGCCCTTGATGAAGAGGGCGGTTAGGGAGAGCTTCACGCCTTCCGCCGCCACCGTGGGCTTGATCCTCTGGTAAAGGGCAATGAGGTCGGTCACGTCGGCCTCGTCCACGTGCGTGACGTGGGGCGAGGTGCGCTTGCTCAAGGCCATGGCGTCGGCGATCACCTGGCGCAGGTGAGACATGGGCCGGCGTTCCACGGGCCCGTCCTCCGTGATCTCCATCGGCGCCGCGGGCTCGACGGCCCGGGCCGCCTGCGCGGGTCTGGCGTCGGCCGGTCTCGGCTGTTCGCCCTTCGCGGCGCGGTCCACGTCCTCGTCGGTGACGCGGCCGCCCTTGCCGGTGGGTTCCACGAGCTTGAGGTCCACGCCCATCCTGCGGGCGTAGGCCCGGGTGTGCGGCGTGGCGAGTGCGCGTCCCGGCGGGGCCTGTCTCTGTCCCGCGGAGGGAGCGCCTGCGGCTGCTGCCGACGCGCGCGGCACGGCCTCCCGGGCCGCCTTTTCTTGCTCGCTTCCGGCGGGGACGGCCAGGTCCCCGACCTTTTCGCCCTCCGTCCCGAAGACGGCGATCACGTCGCCCACGTGGATGGTGTCGCCCTTTTCGTAGTTGAGCGCCAGGACCGTGCCGGCCTTGGGGGCGGGCAGGTCCACGACGGCCTTGTCCGTTTCCACCTTGATGAAGGACTGGTCCTCCTCGACGGTGTCGCCGGCGGCGACCAGCCATTCCACGATCCGCCCCTCGTGGATCCCTTCTCCCACATCGGGGAACTTGAATTCAAATTGCATGGTGTCCCTCTCTGCGTCCGGGCCTCTCTCGGCCCGGTTCATTTCTCTTGTCAGAACGACAGGGTCTTCCGGCAGGCCGCCACGATGCGGTCCCTGTTTGGAAGGTAATGCGCCTCCAGCATGGCCAGCGGGAAGACCGTGTCGAAACCCGTCACGCGCTCCACGGGCGCTTCCAGGTGCAGGAGCGCCTTGTCGTTGATGAGCGCGACGAGTTCCGCCCCGAAGCCCGTGGACCTGGGCGCCTCGTGGACCACCACGGCGTGGCCGGTCTTGATCACCGACTCGATGATGGTGTCGACGTCCAGGGGGTTGAGCGTGCGCAGGTCGATGACCTCCGCGCTCACGTCCTCGCGGGCCAGCGTTTCGTGGGCGTCCAGGGCCTGCCGCACCATGGCGCCGTAGGCGAGGATGGTGACGTCCGTGCCTTCCTTCACCACGTTGGCCTTGCCCAGCGGCACGGTGTAGGGCCGGCTGGGGACCTCTTCGCGGAAGGCCCGGTAGATGCGCTTGGGCTCGAGGAAGACGACGGGGTCGTCGTCGCGGATGGCCGAGATCATGAGGCCCTTTGCGTCGTAGGGGTTGCTGGGCACGACCACCTTGAGGCCGGGCGTGTTGAGGAAGAGCGCCTCGTAGGACTCGGAGTGGTGTTCGGGCGGGTGGATGCCGCCGCCGTAGGGCATGCGCACCACCAGGGGCACGGTGAAGCGGCCGCGCGAGCGGTTCCGCATCCGGGCGGCGTGGGCGCAGATCTGGTTGACGGCGGGGTAGACGAAGCCCATGAACTGGATCTCGGCCACGGGCCTGCAGGCCCGCCACGGCCATGCCGATGGCCGTACCCACGATGCCGCTCTCGGCGAGCGGGGTGTCCATCACGCGCTCGGGGCCGAATTCGTCGAGCAGGCCCTCGGTGAGCCTGAAGACGCCGCCGTCCACGCCCACGTCCTCACCCATCACGACCACGCGGTCGTCGCGCTTCATCTCGTCGAAGAGCGCCTTGTTGACGGCCTGGGCCAGCGTGAGCTTTTCCGCGGTGTCGTTCACGGCGTACAGGCCCTTCCGGTCGTCGGTCTTTGCGGCGGCTTCGCGTGTCATCGTCCCACCTCCTCGATGACGGCGTCCCTCTGTTCCCGGAGGTTCCAGGGGATGTCCCTGTACATGTAGTTGAAGACGTCGGACGGATCGGGTGCGGGCATGGCCTCGAGCTTCTCGACCTCGGCGTCCACCTCGGCCGCGATCTCGCTCAGCAGTGCCTTTTCCTTTTTCTCGTTCCACAGCCTTTTCGACGTCAGAAAGGCCTTCATGCGCGATATGGGGTCGCGCTCGGCCCAGTAGTCCAGCTCTTCCTTTGGCCGGTACTTGAAGGCGTCGTCGGCGGTGGTGTGGTTTTCCATGCGGTAGGTCAGCGCCTCGATGAGCGTGGGGCCGCCGCCCGAGCGTGCCCGGTCGAGGGCCTCCTTCGAGGCCGCGTAAACGGCCAGTGCGTCGTTGCCGTCCACTTGGATGCCCGGGATGCCGTAGCCGTGGGCGCGCTGGGCGATGGACGCTGCGGCCGTCTGCTTCTTGAAAGGGACCGAGATGGCCCACTGGTTGTTCTGGATGAAGATGACGGTCGGCGTCTGGAACACGCCCGCAAAGTTGAGCGCCTCGTGGAAGTCGCCCTCGGACGAGGCGCCGTCCCCGGCGAACCCGACCACGGCGCCCTTTTCCTTCCTGGTCTTGAGTGCGAGGCCGATTCCGACCGCATGGATGAGCTGGCTGCCCACCGGCACGGAGGGCGGCAGGCACCGGGTGCCCTCGGGAAAGCAGCTGCCCCGTTCGTCCCCCTTCCAGTATGCGTGCACCAGGTGCGCCGGGATGCCCCTGAGCTGCATGACGCCGTGCTCCCGGAAGGACGGCACCATCCAGTCCTCGGCCTTCATGGCCAGGGCGAGGCCGGCCTGTGCCGCCTCCTGGCCCTTCAGCGAGCCGTAGGTCCCCATGCGGCCCTGGCGTTGAAGCTTGAGGGCCTTCTCGTCGAATCTGCGGATGAGAATCATGTCGCGGTAAAGCTTGCGGAGCTGGTCGTTGGTCAGCTCGGGCATCAGCTTCTTGTCCACGCGGCCGTCCTTGTCCAGGATTTCGAGCCTTTCGGTGGCAGCCTTGTAGATGGTTCGTTTCGGCATTTCATTTCTCCTTGTCGCTGGTCTGTCCCCACGAGGCGCCGTCCCGAATGACCGGGGCTCACCTCTCCGCCCTCACTATAGGCAAATTATGTGCCGGACTTGTGAAACACCAGCCGGACGGGATGTGTTCCAGGGCGGCAGGACGGGGCGAAATCAGGGTATCCTGCGGCCGGAGAGAATGACCCACCTGGGGTCCGACAGGCGCGGCCGGAGGGCGTCGGGAAGCGGGGGCGGTCCGGCGGGCACGGGCCCGCTTAACCCCATGGCGTCTGCGAGGAAGACCGCGACCGTTTCAGCGAGGGCCGGAGGTGTAAGCTGCTCGACCTCCGGCAGGGGCGCCATGGCCCGCGCGATGCGGGCTTCCTCCACGCCGTAGATGCGGGCCTGGACGGGCGGATCGAGGTTGAAGAGCACGGTGCCGTGCACCAGAACGGCCCGACGGCGCCTGATCTGGGCGCACCCCAGAATCTTCCGGCCGTCCAGCAGGAGGCTCTCGGCGAGGTGGTCCTCGAAGCATATGGGTGAGCGGCGGCGGGGCGTTCCGTCCTCCGGACGCCAGGGGACGGCCTCCACGCCGAGGGCGGACAGCGCGCGCCGGATCGTGTTAACAAAGGCTGCGTAGAGATCGTGGATGCTGCCGGCCCACGGGTGATCTGCGGGCAGGGCCAGCGAAAGCGACAGGTCGCCGTCGTTGAAGACGCCGGACCCGCCCGTGCAGCGCCGGACCACGGGAATTCCGGCGCTTTCGCAATAGGCTAGGTCGATGCCCTCCGCGGCCTTCTGACCGTAGCCCAGAACGAGCACTGGGCGCGTCCAGCCGTAGGCGTAGAGCGCGGGCCGGCCGGCGGCAGCCTCCTCCAGGAGGCACTCTTCCCGGGCCAGATCCTCGGCCGGCAGGGCGGACCAGGAGGTCCAGAACGCCAGTCGGGGCGGATCCTGTCGGACCTGCATGGCCGTTCTCCTTCCAGACCCGGAAAGTGTAACAAAAAAGGATAGAAGGCGGCGGCGGCGTTTCAGGGCGTTTCATGTGCTTAACGGATGCTGATCTGAACAACAGAGGGCTTCACAGGGAAGACGGGAGGGGGACGATTTGGGATTTGAGGTTTTGGTTGGAGAGAGATAGGATCCGCCGCAGAGGGATGGTGCCTTCGACGATACAGCGGCCGCGCCGGCGCCTGTGGCACCTCATGGGCGGCCAAGCCGTGGTAGCGTGAAGCCTGCGAATGACGGTCGTTGTCGGGGCTTCCCGGCTCCCACTGGCATGACCGCCCCGCGCTGTGCGCCGCGACCTTGTGCCGAACGCAAATCCCTGAGCCTACTCCCCCCACTCCTAGAGGAAGCGCCGACGGGAGCGGACCATCCGCTGTATCGGTCTGCGATGCCCACATCCTCGATGTACAAAGTGAAGAGATCAAGATGAACTACCACGCCTGATCTGCCTGCTAGCCCGCATTTGGGACCGCGCTGGCGCGGGCCCCAAATTGGCGAAGGAGGGCGATGGAACGGGGGGTTCCCTCGCTCAGAGGCTTTCCCCCGCAAGGGCGGGAAGAAGCAGCAAGCAGAGCGAGCGTCGAGGAGGGCCGGCCGAGGCCCTCCTCGAAAGGTCGCCCCCGTGCGGCCTGTGTCGGGACGCGGTTTCCGATGCATGGGCATCGAAAGCCACCGCACCCTGCCTGGACGAGGAAACCTGGCAGTGGATAAACAATACAAGCGATAGAAGTATTTGACCTAGGGGAGGCGGCAGGCGGGCTGCCGCAGAAGCGGCCGACGGAAGTCGGCCGATCGGTTTTTGGCCAGCAAAGGCCGCTACAACGGAGAAGCGTTGGCCATTTCGACCTTTACCCTTTCCCCACGCCGACGGCGGCGCGACGTCGTGCACTCGAAGCCGTGGCGCTGGCAACGCGACCTGCGAGAGTTTTTCAACAGCCTGCTGATTCCCCTTGTTCCCTCCTCACGTCTACCCCTGATCACTCGATCCCTTTATCACCTGGTCACTGGGTCCCCGGTTTGGAGACGCCTTGTGTGCTTGTCTTTCAACCCTCGACAGGCCGCCCGCCCTTGACTCTTGCATGGGAGGGTTGTAATTTGGTAAATGTGGTTTAGGGATTAGAGGCAAAAAAGCGGGTTTTACTGGAGAAATACCGCTTCAGGGGGAGGAACTCCCACGTTCTTTTTTTAAAATCTAGAAGGAGGCGGGCATGATAAGGACCCATCTGTGGTCGAAGCATATCGGGCCAGTGAGCTCCGGATTCATGAGCGCCGGGCTGCGGGTCCTTTTTACACTTACCCTTGCCTTGGCTGTGTGTACGGCCTTTACCCTTTCGTTCCCGGTTGAGGCACAGACACCTCCCGGCCCCACTCCCGTGGCGACCATCACGGCGACGCCCACGTGCGGGGATGCGCCTTTGAATGTCTGCTTCTCTGCGACGGCGACGGGGCTCGATACGCAGGCCTTGCCATGGACCTACACGTGGGATTTCGGCGACGGGACTTATCCCACGCCCAACGTGAACGATGAGCTGCCTTGCCACGCTTTCATGGCACCGAATACCCAATACACGGTCACGGTTGCCATTCAAGACCAGAATCTGGACGTGGCTACGGGGTCGATCCTCATTTCGACCAATCCGCTCACCGTCTCCGCCTGCGCCAATGCGACGAACGGACCGTCTCCGCTACTCGTCCAGTTCAACGACGGGTGCGGAATCATCTCCGGAGGCGTTCCGCCCTATACGGTGGAATGGGATTTCGGCGACGGTTCGGCAAAGTGCTACGACTGGGCGACGGAGCACGCCTTCGATCAGCCCGGCACTTACTACACGTCCGTCAAGGTCACGGACTCCTGCTCCCCGCCCAATGTGGTGGTCGACACCCACCTTGTTATCACGGTCACTCAGTTGACGGTTTCCGTCAACGCGACGTCGGACCGGCTGTGCGGGCCCGCAGGGACGCTCGTGTGTTTCTCCGGACAGGCACAGGGCGGGGTAGGGCCGTATACCTATACGTGGGACTTCGGCGACGGCTCTCCCACCGTGAATGTCCAGTCACCGTGCCATACCTACGATACCGCGGGTATCTACACGGTGAGCCTCACGGCCACCGATTCGCTGAGTGCCACCGACACGGACAGCCACCTGCAGGTCGTTATCACCCAGCCCCTGTCCGTCACCACGTCGGTGAGCCGGACGAACGGGTACGCGCCCTTCACGGCATATTTCACGAGTTCCATCACGGGCGGAACCGGGCCTTACACCTATCTGTGGGACTTCGGGGATGGATCGACGAGCGATCTCGGCAGCCCGTCGCACGTCTATGACAGTTCGGGGTACTACACCGTCAAGCTGACGGTTACGGACAGCTGCGTGCCGAGCGCCTCGGCCTCCGACGATCACATCAAGCTTGGGATCTACCCCATCCAGGTTACGGCAGACGTGAACCAGCCATGCGGCTACGCACCGCTCAACGAGATATTTACGGGAACCGCCACCGGCGGCGTACCGCCGTATACGTATGCGTGGAACTTCGGCGACGGGACTTCGGGATCGGACTTGCAGAACCCGAGCCACAGCTATCTGGCAGTCGGAGACTACACCGCCGTGCTCACCGTCATGGACTCCACCGGGGCCACGGGCACGGGAAGCGTCGGCGTGAACATTACCGATCCGCTGACCGTGACGCCCTCCGCAAGCCTGACGGAGGGGCCTGCACCGCTGACGGTGAATTTCTCGAGTGCCGTGAG
>CAVRTJ010000019.1:0-39354 GCA_963724125.1 uncultured Acidobacteriota bacterium | reverse complement strand
GCTGGTTCCGGGGCTAGGGCAGGACCCGGGCCGAAAATGGGGCCGCGGACTGGATCTCGGCCTCGTGCGGGCCGCTGGGGGACCGCCATGTGGAACCGTGACATCCTCTTCGTACACGGTGCCTGGGAAGGGTCTTGGATCTTCCGGTCCTGGGTCGCGTACTTCGCGGGTGAAGGCTGGTCCGCACGGACCGTGACGTTGCCCGGCCACGGCCCCGGAGAAAACGCAAAGGGATACGGCCTCTCCGGGTACGTCGAAGCGCTGGAAGAGGCCGTCTGGAACGAGGAGCGGACCGTCCTCGTCGGCCACAGCATGGGCGGCTGGGTCGTGATGAAGTACCTCGAATCTCACCAGGTGGCCGCGAGCGTCCTGTGTTCGCCCGTGCCGGCCGCGGGCCTCCCGCGAAGAACGGTGAAGAGCTTCATGACCATGGCGCCGGGACTTTCCCTGAAGGCGCTTCTCTTGGGGATCCCTCCCGAATTGACCGACGCAGGCCTCGTCAGAAGGATCTGCTTCACGGAGCAGACGGAGGAAGAACTCGTCTCCCGCTTTGTGGGTGAGAGCGTACCCGAAAGTCCCACGGCGCTTCGGGAGATGGTCCTCATGCCTCTCCGCATGCCCGGTTGGCCCAAGATAAGGTCGCGGAAGCTCGCCCGCCTTCAAAAGGGCCGTTCGCACCTCATCGTCGCCTCCGAAGCCGACGCCCTCATCCGGCCCTCTGAACTGGAGGCCACGGCCGGGCTCCTGGGCGCCGAAATGCTCCGCCTCGACACCTCGCCCCACTGCTTCACGCTCACCCCTGAGAACCTCAACATCGCCGCCACCATCGACCGGTGGCTGAGCGAAAAGCTGGGGGGCGACCAGGTCGCCCAGTGATCGAGCGATCGAGTCCCGGGCGGGCCTCTGTGGGTCGGCCCCGACGGCCGACGGCAGACCGCCGACCTCAAAGCCCGGTAGGAGGGACCTTCAGGTCGCGACCTTCGGAGGCCTCCCGTCTGCCGCCCTCGTAGCGGCCTTTGCTCGTCAAAGGCCGAGCGGCCGATGCAAGCATCGGCCGCTACGAGGGCGCTCGCGCCCACGACGTCTTTACAACTTAAAACCCTTACCCATATCAACTCCAGCCAACTCAAAACCCAACACTTATACCCCATAACCTTCTCCGTCGTTTTCAAATCCGCAATCCCAATTCCCAATTCCCAAATCCCAAATCCCAAATCCCAAATCCCAAATCCCAATGCCCCCCTCCCTTGACTGTCCGCCCGTCCTGCTATATACTGAGCAAGACGCCTCGACGCAGGTAAGCGGAATAAACAGAGCGTTTAGGGCGTTTTTTCAGCGTACAAACGAAAGATGAGGAGGACCGTTTCATGAAGTTTCTTAGCACCACAAAGGCGGCGTTTGTCGCGGGGCTCATCCTGGTCACCGCGGTTGGTCTCTGGGCCCAGGGCGCCGATCCCGTCGTGTCCAAGGCCCAGCAGTTCATCACTCTTCTCCAGAAGGGTGACTACAGCTCCGCCTACCAGGAAGTCGATTCGAACCTGGGCTTCAAGATTACGCCCGAAAAACTGGGTGCCGTCTGGCAGAAGCTGACGGACAAGGCGGGTCCTCTGGTCAAGTTGAAGGAAACCAGCGTCCAGCAGAAGAACGGCTATTTCATCGTGACGCAGGTCGTGCTCTTCAAGAAGGGCAACGTGGACATCAAGATCGCCCTCGACAACATGATGAAGGTGGCGGACTTCGCCTATTCGAACCACGAGGCGCCCAAATCCGGTTCGAACCAGGCCGCGGCCAAGACCGGTGAGGGATCGAAGGCCGGCGCTCAGCCTTCGGCACCCGATACGCAGGCGGCCGCCGTCCCGGCTCCTACCGCCACGCCCAAGTCGTAGCGGAAGACTGATTGTGATCTCCGAAAGCCCCGCCGGTTGGCGGGGCTTTTTGTATGGGCAGCATGGGCGTGATCGAGTGAAGAGTCAGGAAGTGAAGGGGAATACCCTCCGATCCTGCACAGTAGCCCCACTTTCCAGTCATTGCGAGGACCGCATCGAAGGGCATCCGCGAAGCAATCTTAAGCGCCTGCGGCGCGGTCAGGGGGTAAAGGGAAAAGGGAAGTGGAATTTGGGATTTCGGATGTATAAAGCGTCGAGGGACGAGCCGCTGTAGCGGCGCGAAAAACAGTTATGGGTTATGGGTGTTGGGTTTTGGGTTGTGGTACAGCTTCTTTTTCAAAGGGCGCGAAGCGCCCTGTAGCGGCCGGCGGAAGCCGGCCGACGGCCGATGGGGATCGGCCGCTACAAAGGCAAGCACTTTGCCGGGGTTCAAATCCCAAATCCCAATTCCCAAATTTCCCAATTTCCCTCCCTTCACCTCGCCCCCGGAACGGGTTACTATAGTGCCGTACCGCCGAAAAATCCTGGAAGGAGGATGCCAGAATGGCTGAGACACAGCGACGTCTCGCGGGAGAGGACACCCCCGATCTCGTGGTGCCCAAGGGCGCCCTGTCCGGGCTCGACGAGAGCCCCTCGACCATGATCAACATTCCCGGTTCGCGGATGTTCGAGATCCGCGACGCGCTGGCCGTTTACAGGCGCGACTGTCCCGACGGCGAGCAGTTCGACGCGAGCCAGGGCGACGGCGGCGCGAGCCTTCCCGGCGTGTCCGCCGAGATCTGGGACCGGGCCAACGACATCCAGAAGGCCCACGGATCGGGCTACGACCAGCCCTTCGGGACGGCCGTCTTCCGCAAGGCCGTAGTCGAACGGTACTGGGGGCTGGACGAGGCCACCGGTTGGGGCCCGGAGAACGTGATCTGCTGCCAGGGCGGACGGGACGCGCTCATCAAGGCCTACGACGCCATGCAGTTTCTCGGCCACGGCCGGCGGGGAGACTTCGTCGTCACCTCGCGCGTGCCGTGGATCTCCTACAACTGGGGCCCCTACGCCATCGGCGCCAACGTCATGCTCGCGCCCGGCCGGGAGGCCGACGCCTGGCAGCTCACACCCGAGGGCGTGGCGGCCTGCGTCGAGTGGGCTTCGGGCATGGGCGGCCGGAAGGTGGCGGGGCTGGTGATCACCTCGCCGGACAACCCGACGGGGCGGACCATCGCCATGGAGCGCCAGATCGAGATCGCCCGGGCGGCCTTCTCCGCCGGCGTCCCCTTCGTGCTCTTCGACTGGATCTACCACAGGGTCACGGACGGAGAGCCGCACGACCTCAACCGGTTCCTCCTGGCCCTCGAGCCGGAGGAGCGCGAGCGCTGCGTCATCCTCGACGGCCTGACCAAGTCCATGGGCGCGAGCAACGTACGCAACGCGCACCTGGTGACTTCCAGGAAGATGGTCAAGTTCATACAGAACCGCGCGTCGCACGGAGTCATCCCGTCCTTCCACAGCCAGGCCGTCGCCATGGCCGCCTACGAAATGGGCTTCGACAAGGCCGCGGCCAACATCATCGGACCCACCAACGCCAGCCGGAAGGTCCTGGGGGATTTCCTCCGGGAGAAGGGGCTCCGCAACATCCTGGGCAAGGGCTACTACGCCTTCATAGACCTCGGGGACTTCATGGACAGGGCCGGCATGAAGGACAGCGCGGCCATGGGCTCGTACCTGGCCGAGCGTTTCGGGCTCGCCGTCGTGCCGGGCGTCTACTTCAGCGAATACGGCGCCCGCTGGATCCGTTTCTCCTATGCGCTCCCGCCCGACAAGACGCGGCGGGCCGCGGAGCGCATGTGGAGCGCGCTGGAAGCGATCGGGTAAACGGGCGACCGGGAACCCGCGAAGCCAGGGCGGCTGATTCGGCGGGCCCGGTCCCTGGGGACCGGCGCCGCAGAGATTCTCGTGAGTCGATCCCACCGGAGGGCGCCTTTTGCGATGAAAACCACCGACTGGTCCAAGTTCGGCGAAAAGGTCCGGCTGGCCGTGGAGGCCTCTCTGGACACGCACTACGGCGGGGGGCTCAGCGGCCTCGAGCTGGAATTCAACGTCCTGGACAGCGCCCTCAGGCCCGTGACGGTCGTCGGGTACGGCCCGAAGCGGCGCTCCTTCGCCGACTACCTCCTGGCGGAGCACATGAACGGCTGGGCCCGGGATCGCTGCCACCTGGAAGTGTTCCACTGGATGGTGGAGGTGGTGACCCGCCCCTATTACGGCGTCCACGGAACGGTCATGGAAGGCCGCATCCTGGAATCCGTGGTCCTGAACGCGCTGGCCCGGACGGGACTCGCCTTCGGCGAGCGGTTCTTCCCCCTGCACGGCAACCTGCCCTGTCCCGTGGAACCCGGCGAGGACAGCATCCCCGACGGCTGGCCGCTGGCCAAGAAGAGGTACCTCGCCAGGTGCGCGGCGCTCTTCGGAGCCAAGCTCGCGACGGCCGGCATCCACACCAACCACTCCTATCCGGAGGCCCTGCTTTCCTGGGACTTCTTCCACCTGCCCCGTCACCGGCGCGAGGGCCGAACGCTCATCGACTTCCGCACCGACGCCGTGATCCGGGCGACGCGCCTGCTCAGGCCCTTCTGCCCGCTCTTCATCGCCGTCACCGCCTCGACCCCGCTCGCCTGGGAGAAGACTGGGAACGGCGCCGAAGTGGTCGTGACGGACAACGACTCCAACCGCCTCCTCACCTTCCCGAACCCGCCCGAACTGGACGTGCCCTACCTCTACGCCAGCCACCAGGACTACCTGCGCATTTCGTACGACCTGGTGAGGCGCGGCGTGCGTTTCGGCGCCAACAACTGGACGCCGGTCAGGGCCCGCTCGGACGTGGATCCCGTAAACCGCAACATCTTCGCCACGAGCGAACAGCTGGCGGGTCTCTACCAGAAGGGGCTCTACAGGCCGGGCGGCGAGGCGAGCCTCGAGGAAGCCGAGAAGGCCCTCATGGTGGAAAACCTCTGCGCCCGGGTCGACCTGCCCATGAACCGGGTTGAGGTCCGCACCGACGAGGGCGGCGATTCCTTCGAGCTGGCGGCCGCCAAGGTGGCCTTCAAGGAACTCCTCATGCTGAGGATCTACGCGGACGAGAGTTTCGGGGCGAACTACGCCTACGACGCGGACGACGTGGCCAGGGCGCGGCGGAACGAAGACGCGGCGGCGAGGCTGGGCCTCCGCGCGGAGATCGAGGACCCGTTCTCCGGCGGCCGGATCGGCATGAGGGACTTCCTCAAGCGGACGCTCGCCGACCTCGGGCCCGTCACCGAGGCGCTGGGCTATGGAGACGTGCTTGCGCCGATCAAGGAGATGGCCGAAGGCGGGCCGAACGAGGCCGAAACGGCCAGGCGCTGGTTCGAAAAGCGTATCGGCGGAGAGGGGAAATCGCCGGAAGGCCGGCGCATCGTTCCGCCCGAGCTTATTCAGGAATGGATCGATGCGCGCACCGCCATCCTCCAGGCGGACCTGCGGCGGGCCGCTGACGTGCAGAGGCGCCTCGGGGAGGAGGGCGCCAAGCTCGCCGAGTTGCTCGAAGGTTTCCGCCAGACCGGCGCGCGGGACCCCTCGGCGCCCCTTCGCCTCGACAGGCCGGAACCCGCCGCGGAGATCACCACCGCTCGCGACAGGCTCTCCGAGGTTCTGAACCTCGCCCAGTCCCTCTGCCGCATCCCCTCCGTGACCAACTGCCCGCGGGAGCGGCTGGACGAGGTCTGGCGGTGCGCGCGATACATAGCGGGATACCTGCGGGAGGCCGGGGCCGAAGTCCGGCTCTTCGAGGGCGGCAAATACCCCTCCGTCATGGCGGGCTTTCCCCGCGCCCTCACCGCGCCCGTCACCATCGGCGGCCACTTCGACGTGGTGGAGCCCGATCCCAACGACACGCAGTTCGACGTCCGGATCGAGGGCGACTACCTCTGGGGCCGCGGAACCGCGGACATGAAGACCGTCGTGGCCAGCGACATGGTCTGGATGAAGAACGCGATCGCCCAGGGGCCGCCCTACCCGCCCTTCAACCTGCTTTTCGTCGGCAACGAGGAAAACGGCGAGGCGGACGCCTACGGCACGCCCCACGTGCTGAAGGAACTGCACCGGACGGCGGGCTGGACGCCGGAGTTCATGATCCTCGGCGAGCGGACGGGCGAGAAGGGGACCGAGCTGTTCGGGGACATCTGCGTGAGCAACCGCGGCGTCGTCAGGCTCACCTTCCTGGCCAGGGGAGAGAAGGCCCACACGGGCATGGCCGGCGTGCCCCGCGACATGACCGAGCGGCTGATCGCCGCGCGAAAGGACATCCAGGCCATCCTCGCACGGCGCCTCACCCGGAAGGCTGCCGACGGCTGGGTGACCGGTGCGCGCTTCCCGTTCCTCAACTGCGGCGAGGCCGGCGTCTACAACGTGACGCCCTCCGAGGGCAGGCTGGGCCTCGAGGTCCGGCCGATCCCCGAAGACGACGTCGACGCCCTGATGTACGCCCTGCAGGAGTACTGCCAGGCCGAGGAGTTGGAAATCGTCACGGACGTTTTGGAGGCCGGCGTGGCCTGCCCCGAAAACAACCCGCACCTCAAGCGCCTCCTGGAGGCTTCCAGGTCGGTGCAGGGCGGGACGCCGCGCACGTCGAAGAAACTCGCCGGGACCTCGGCCCGCTTCGCCCCGGGCGGCAACGCGGTCGTGTGGGGGCAGACGGGCATCGGCCCCCACAGCCGCCAGGAAAGGCATTACATTCCAAGCATCGAGCCGTACATGGACGTGCTCGAACGCTTCGCGCAGATGGCCGCCCAGGCTCGGACCGGACGGAGATGAAAACAGGGGAGAGGCCGGCCGCATCGGGCCTCCGGAGGGGGACATGAACAAGGTGGAAAAACTCTTCGAGATCTTTCAGGAGGCCGCCGAAGCCGAGCGCCAGGCCAGGCTGCGCTACGAAGAGGCCGCAAGCCTCTGCGAGGACCCGGACCTTAAGGAAGTCCTCCTCCGCTTCGCCGAGGACGAACTGAGGCACGAGCACGAGGTCACCGAGCGCTTCCGCGAGATGGCCGAAAAGTTCGGGGGGGGAGTGAACTGAAGAAAGATTTGGGAATTGGGATTTGGGATTGCGAATTTGAACCCCGGCAAAGTGCTTGCCTTTGTAGCGGCCGATCCCCATCGGCCGTCGGCCGGCTTCCGCCGGCCGCTACAGGGCGATTCGCGCCCTTTGAAAAAGAAGCTGTACCACAACCCAAAACCCAACACCCATAACCCATAACTGTTTTTCGCGCCGCTACAACGGCCCGGCCCCGGCCGCATTTAAATCCGAAATCCAAATTCCCAAATCCGAAATTTCCCCCCCGTTCCTTGACATCCCCACGCTCAATCGCTACACTGAAGGCTCTAATCGGAGTGTTAATGGAGTCTCGCGTCACGATCAAGATACCCCGTCCCCTCTACGACCGGCTCGCCGTGCTCATCGAAGGCAGCGGCTTTTCGTCCGTCACGGAGTTCGTCGTGTACGTCATGCGGGACCTCGTCTCCCACCAGGAAGGCGACATCGAGGCCGGCCTCTCCGCCCGCGAGGTGGAAGCCATTCGCAAGCGCCTCAAGAGCATGGGTTACCTGTGAGCGGGGAAGCCGGTAGCACCCGGCTCACGCCCGGCGGTTTGCCAGCGCCCCGTCCCCACTTGTCTGGAGGGTCTTTCGTGAAAGCCAAACGGGTATTCATATTCGGCATGGACTGCATGGCGCCCCAGCTCGTCTTCGACGAGTGGCGCAGCGATCTGCCCAACCTGAGCAAGCTCATGGATGGCGGCGCCTGGGGCGAGATGAAGTCCACCGTCCCGCCCATCACCGTCCCGGCGTGGACGGCCATGATGACCAGCAAGGACCCGGGCCAGCTCGGCTTCTACGGCTTCCGCAACCGGAAGTCCCACGACTACGAGGAGCTGTACTTCGCCAACGCGGCCTACGTGAAGGAGAAGACCATCTGGCAGTACCTCTCGCGGAACCGCATGAGTTCCGTCGTGCTCGGCGTCCCCCAGACCTACCCGCCGAAACCGCTGAACGGCACGCTCGTGGCCTCCTTCCTGACGCCCAACAAGGACGTCCAGTACACGTGGCCCGACGAGGCGAAGCACGAGCTCGACCAGATCGCCGAAGGCGACTACATCATCGACGTGAAGGACTTCCGCACCGACGACAAGGACCGCCTGCTCGAGCAGATCCACGTCATGACGCGCCGCCGCTTCAAGGTCGTGCGGGACTGGGTCCGGCGCAAGGACTGGGACTTCTTCATCTTCGTCGAGATGGGCGTGGACCGCATACACCACGGGTTCTGGCGCTACTACGACAAGAACCACCGCCTCTACGAGAAGGGTCACAAGTTCGAGCACGCCATCCGCGACTACTACCGCTACCTGGACGGAGAGATCGGAACGGTCCTGCCGCTGATCCCGCCCGACACGCAGATCTGGGTGGTGTCCGACCACGGGGCGCGCACCATGACGGGCGCCGTCTGCGTGAACGAGTTCTTCCTGCGCGAGGGCCTGCTCTCGCTCAAGGCCGAACCGCAGGGCCCGCAGAAGCTCAAGCCCTCCGACATCGACTGGACGAAGACCGCGTGCTGGGGCGAGGGCGGCTACTACTCGCGCATCTTCATGAACGTCAAGGGCCGCGAGCCGAACGGCGTCATCGAGCCGGCCGACTACGAGCGCGTCCGCGACGAGATCAAGGCAAAGCTCGAAAACCTCGGCGACGAGAACGGGAAGCCCATGGGCACGAAGGTCTTCAAACCCGAGGAGGTCTACAAAGAGGTGAAGAACATCGCCCCGGACCTCATCGTCTACTTCGGCGACCTCGCGTGGCGCAGTGCCGGCAGCGTCGGCACGGGCGCGATCCACATCTTCGAGAACGATACCGGCCCCGACGACGCCAACCACGCCCAGTACGGCATGTTCATACTCAACGGGCCGGGCGTCGAACCGGGCCGGCGCGAGGGCGTGGAGATCTACGACGTGGCGCCGACGGTCCTGGACGCGCTCGGCGTGGCCGTACCGGCGGACATGAACGGCAAGGTGGTGAAGTGACGGACGCCGGGCGCGGTGCGCGGCGGCACGGAGTTTTCATCGCGGGTCGATCCCGGAAACGGGGATGCGATCCGCTGACCGACCCCACGCAGGAGGATCGTGACCGGTCGCCTGCTTCCTTCCGGAGGAATTGATGGGCAAGAAGGGTTTTGTATTGTGGTTCACCGGACTGTCCGGCTCGGGCAAAAGCACGCTCTCGCAGCTGGTCGAAGAGAAGCTCCTCGAGCGCGGTGTGGGCACGGAAGTCCTGGACGGCGACGAGGTCAGGACCAACCTCTCCAAGGGCCTGGGCTTCTCGAAGGAAGACCGCGACACGAACATCCGCCGCATCGGCTACGTGGCCAAACTGCTCGCCCGCAACGGCGCGTGCGCCATCACGGCCGCCATTTCGCCCTACAAGGCGATCCGCGACGAGGTGCGCAAGGGCGTCGAGGAACGGTCCATCTTCGTCGAGGCCTACCTCGAGTGCCCCCTCGACAAGCTCATCGAGCGCGACGTCAAGGGTCTCTACAAGAAGGCGCTTTCCGGCGAGATCAAGAACTTCACGGGCGTGTCCGACCCTTACGAACCGCCGGAATCGCCGGAGGTCGTCGTACACACAGGCGGCGAACCGCCGGAACAGTCGTGCGCCCGCATCATCAAGACCCTCGAGATGCTCGAACTCATCCCCGGCGTGCCCGGCGACGACTACGGCGCAGACGAGGAGGAAGAGGTGGCCAACCGGCTGAGGGATCTCGGCTACCTGGGATAAGACCGCCGGAATCCAACCCGAACCGGCGGACGGGTCGCCTCCCGTCCCGGCCGGAGAGGCTATTCGAGGTGTCCATGCTCGACATGCACATGCACTCCACCAGTTCGGACGGGACCTATGCGCCCGCACGCCTGGCGCGCAAGGCCCGGGAGGCCGGGTTGACCCACATGGCCCTGACGGACCACGACACGGTGGACGGCCTGGCCGAAGCGCGGGCGGAGGCGAAGAGCCTCGGCGTCGCCTTCCTCGGCGGCCTCGAGATTTCCGCCGAGTACCAGCCGGGCACCATGCACATCCTGGGGTACGGCTTCAGGGAGGACGATCCGGCCCTCCTGAGCGCCTGTCTTGCCGAGGTCCAGCGGGCCCGCGCCGAGCGGAACCCCCGCATCATCCGCAAGCTCAACGACCTCGGCCTGGACATCACCCTCGAAGAGGTCGCCGCGGCCTCGGGCGGCGGGCTCCTGGGACGTCCCCACTTCGCGCAGGTGCTCATGGAGAAGGGCTACGTAGCCACGCGTCAGGAGGCCTTCGACGCCTACCTGGCCAAAGGCCGCCCGGCCTACGTGGACAAGGTCCGGCTCAGCCCCGCCGACAGCATCACCGCCATACGCGGCGCCGGCGGCGTGGCCGTCCTCGCCCACCCGCTCCAGCTCAAGCAGGACGACGAAGGCATCGAGATCATCGTTGCGGACCTCGTGGACGCCGGCCTGCAGGGCCTCGAGTGCTACTACCGGAACCACACCGACGGCGACACGGAGAGATTCCTCGCCCTCGCCCGCGCCCACGGCCTGATCGCAACCGGAGGGTCCGACTTCCACGGCACGAACCGGCCCGGCATCGCCCTCGGCACCGGCGAGGGCCGCCTGCGCGTCCCCACCGAGTGCTGGGAGGGCGTGGTTGAGAAGCTGAAGGAAAGTGATTCAGGTGAGTTAGGTAAGTAGTGTTAGGTCTTGAGTTGTGGCGATGGAGTGTGAGTTAGGTGAGTAGGTGAGTAGTGGTACAGACTTCGACCGCACGAGCGACTCAACGCATGGAAGCAATCAATGGACTTGGTCGTAGACGTATATGGACTGACCAAGGCATTCCCGAAGGAAGAGGCGTTCGGACTATGCTCTCAAATGCGTCGCGCGGCCGTCAGTGTGCCCTCCAATATCGCCGAGGGGTGTGCGAGAAAAGGGCAGAAGGAAAGAGAACACTTTCTTTACGTCGCACGCGGATCTTTGAGCGAACTAGAAACACAGCTTGCAATTGCCTCAAGACTCAACTACATCACGAAGGAAACGCTCAGTCGTATTGTCGGGAATTGCGCCCGAATTTCGGCCATGCTCAATGGCCTTATCGAAAGGCAATGATGCAGAAGAATAGCATGATGTGTCTTTTTGTAGAATCTCCTAATCCCCAATTTGTCCAATCTCCGGATACGGGGATGCACCCGAGAGGAACTGGCGCGATGAGGGAGCAGGGGCTTCCGGCATCACCTACTCTCCTAATCCCCTAATCCCGTTATCCGAAGGAGACCCCATGGCTCTGTTCAACAAGCTGTTCGCGAAGAAGAAAAAACGCGCGGTCCTGGTGGGCCTCGACGGCGTCCCCTTTACCCTGCTCCAAAAGCTCATCGCGCAAAGGCGTCACCCCGAACCTCGGCAAACTCGCGTCCGCGGGGCCATCCCACTTCAAGCAGATGGACGCCACCCTTCCCGAGATCTCCTCGGTCTCCTGGTCCTCCTTCATGACCGGCGTGAATCCCGCCCAGCACGGCATCTACGGCTTCATGGACCTCAAGCCGGGCACCTACCAGATGTACTTCCCGAGCTACCCGCACCTCAAGGCGCCGACCATCTGGGCCACGCTGGGCCGACAGGGCAAGCGCTCCGTGGTCCTCAATCTACCCGGCACCTATCCGGCCCGGCCCCACGAGGGCGTCCTGGTCTCGGGCTTCGTGGCCATCGACCTCAAGAAGGCCGTCCACCCGTCGGCCATCCTGCCCAAGCTGGAGGGCATGGGCTACCGCATCGACGTGGACACCAGCAAGGGCGCCGACGCCGACTTCCTCTACAAGGACCTGGACGAGACGCTCGCCGCGCGCGAGAAGGCCTTCGACCTCTTCTGGAAGGAGGAGGACTGGTCCCTCTTCGTGGCCATCATCACGGGGACCGACCGCCTCCAGCACTTCCAGTGGCACGCCGTGGCCGACGAGTCCCATCCCAACCACCAGCGGGCCATGGACTTCTACCGCAAGGCCGACGCGGTGGTCGGGCGCATCGTCGACCGGCTCGGCGCCGACGACGCCCTCTACGCCATGAGCGACCACGGCTTCACCGGTATCGACACGGAGGTCTATGTCAATCGGTGGCTCGTGAAGAACGGCTACCTCTCCTGGGAAAAGGACCCGCCCGATTCCCTCGACCAGATGACCGCCGACACGCGCGCCTTCGCCCTGGATCCCTCCCGCATCTATATCCACAGGAAGGGCCGGTATCCCAAGGGGAGCGTGGATTCCGCCGATGTGCCGGCCCTCAGGCAGGAACTCAAGGAGATGTTCCTCGCCATGGAGTGGGAGGGCAAGAAGGTCATTCAGGCCGTCTTCTTCCCGGAGGAGATCTACAAGGGCCCCGAGTTCGACCGCGCGCCCGACCTCGTCCTGCTCACGACCTACGGCCGGGACCTCAAGGGCAACATCCGGAAGCCGGACGTCTTCGGCCGCACGCACTTCACCGGCATGCACACCCGCGACGACGCCTTCCTCATCGCCAATCGGCCCCTGCCCGACAAGCGCCCCCACATCGAGGACGTGCCGGGGCTGTTGCTCCAGGCGCTGGAGGAGTAGGGAAAGACATTTGGGATTTGGGATTTGGGATTCGAGAACGGCGAGGGACGAGCCGTTGCAGCGGCCGGGAAGACAGTTATGGGTTATGAGTGTTGGGTTTTGAGTTGTGGTACCACATCTCTTAGGGCGCGCAGCGCCCTGTAGCGGCCGGCGGAAGCCGGCCGAACGGCCGATTGCCATCGGCCGCTACAAAGGCCCGTCCCAAGCCGTTTCCACCTTTACCCTTTCCCCTTTACCCTCTAACCGCGCCGACAGGCGCATTCGAGTGTTGGGTTTTGGGTTGTGGTACTACCTCTCTTAGGGCGTGCAGCGCCCTGTAGCGGCCGATTCCCATCGGCCGCTACGAAGGCACGCCCCACGCCGTTTCTAAATCCAAAATCCCAAATCCAAAATCCCCAATCATTTCCCCCCGCCCGTGGTATACTGTTTTATGACAATCGGGATAATCAGGGCAAAGGATGACAACCCCGGCTCTTTCACGCGCCGGACGCCCTACCACGAAACGGCATTCAGCCAACGCCGAGAGGTGTTTTGATGGATATCAAAGACCTTCCCATCCTGCGAGTCCGCTGGCAGCTCCAATTCACAAAGTGCAGCCTCAAGTGTCCCTATTGCATCGCCGAGTGGACGAAGCGGCCCGTCAACTTCGACCCGGAGCGCTTCAACCGCATCATCGACCGGCTCCTCGAACAGCCCTACCGCCTGGTTCTGCGCCTAGGTGTCGAAGGCGAGATCTTCCTTTCGCCGCACATCCAGGACGGCGTCATCCGCCTCTCCCATCACCCGAAGGTGGACGGCGTGTCCTTCTCCACCAACCTCATGGCGTCGGACGACAAAGTGAAGGCCTTCCTCGACAAGGCCGACACGTCCAAAATCGGCATCGGCGCAACGATCCACGACACGCAGATCACCGACGAGCAGAAGGAGGACTTCTTCAAGCGCGTGGAGATGGTCCAGAATCGCGGTGTCCTGATCTACGTCGGCTACGTGGCCAAGCCGGACCGGTTCGACTACATGCGCGAATACAAGGAGAGGCTCGACGCCATCGGTGTGCCCTTCCTCCCCAACGAGTACAACGGGGCCTACGAGCATGTGCCCTACCCCGAGGCCTACACGGCCGAGGAACGGGAGTTCCTCAAGGGCTACTTCTTCGCGGACCACTACTACCGGCAACTCGTCGAGCGCGATGTCCCCAGGGGCAAGCCCTGCCTCGCAGGCCACCGCTACATCTACCTCGACAGCGACGGCCGGATCCTCAGGTGCGGCAACGAGCGGCACCTCAAGTGGAATCTCGCCCAGAAGGTTGCGTGGCGGGTCAAGAAGGAATGGGCCGAGGACATGCAGAAGAAGCGCGTCAGGAAACGCGAGATGGGCAACATCCTCACCGACGACCTGGTCTTGAGCGACAAGCCCACCCTCTGTCCCCATGATTCCTGCGCATGCGGGAACGAAACCCAGGCGATCTACAGCGTGGGCCGCGGCTATCACAGGACGCGCACGCTGAGAGTCATCTACTCCAAGGCCGATGCAGCGAAGATGGAGGAAGAGTACCCCAACCTCAAACCGTTGGAGAACGATTCTTGTTCGCTTGCCTGATCACGCTAGACTGTGCCAGAGCCGATCACGTCATGGGCCCGGAGGCCCGGACGCCCCACATCGACCGTTTCCGCAAGGACGCGGTCGCCTTCACCAGGGCCTACGCCCACACCAACACGACCCTGCCCTCCCACGTCACCATGATGACGGGCGAACTCATCCCAGAGCACGGCGTGGACCACAACATGTGCGTCCCGAGCGAAAGACACCTCTTTCTAACAGAGCGCCTGGGGACGGCAGGTGTGCACAGCGGCGGCTTCGTGGGCATCCAGTTCCTCGAGAAACTCTACGCGTCGAAACTCGACGGCCTGGACAGGTACTTCAACCTACCCGACGCGCGGGTGGCCCGGGTCCTCCTCCAGAGGTTGGGGATAAAAGGCGCGCGGAGGGGGGCTGCAAAGACCGCTGACAAGGCCCTCCAGTGGATCAAGAAGCACCGGAGCATCGACGCGTTCTGCTGGATGCACCTCTTCGACACGCACATGGCTTACCAGGCCCACGGCAGGTGGCGGAAGCACTACGACGTGCCCGAGGGCAGCGAGGATGGGCGTCTGGCCGACCGGCTGGCCAGGGAGAACCTCGTCGCCTACCACCCTCTGCAGGGCGAGCGGCGCCACCTCGAGTACTACCCGCGCATGTACAAGGCGGCCATCTCCCATACCGACGAGGTCCTGGGCCGCTTTTTGCATTCTCTCCGCGCCATGGGCCTCTATGACGAAGCGCTCATCATCGTCACGGGCGACCACGGCGAAAACCTGACGGAACACGGGGTTTACTGCGGCCACCCGCTTTTGTTCGACGAGACCATCCGCGTGCCGCTCCTCGTGAAGTTCCCAGGCCGGTACCACGCGGGCGAGGAGATTTCCGACCCCGTGGGACACCAAGATCTTATGCCTACCGTCTTGTGCCACTTCAAACTTGACTGCAACCGCGAACCGTGCAGGGACCTGGGCGGCTTCTTTTGCTCCGCGGATAGGCAGCCGGAGCGCCCGCTGCTGGCCTTCCACAACAAGATGTTCCAGGGCGCGGTGAGGAAGGGCCCCTGGACCTGGGTGGAAAACCTCGACCTTGCAAGGGTCCTGCCCGGGAACCGTGCCCTCTACGACCAGGTCGGCCTCTTCGACGCCGAGGGGCGGAAGGTTGAATCGCCGTCTGTGGCGATCCGGATGAGCCGCATCCTGCACGATTTTCTCCTCAGGACGCGAACGTCGCACGACGTGGTGGACGTGGAGGAAGAATCCATCAAGACCCACCTGCGGGAACTCGGCTATCTGTAGTATCCTCTAGAAGCACAGCCCGAGGCCGAATGGGGCGGCCGCCGCGACAAGGAGCGCGGCAGGCGGTGAATCCCCAGGTGCGGCCCGCATTCTTGGAGCGCCGGAATCATGCTGATCTGCCTCATAACTCTGGACTGCGTGCGCGCCGACCACATGGGGGGCGACCTCACGCCGCACATGGACGCCCTGGCCCCCGAGTGGACTGTCTTCTCCGAGGCCTTCGCCCAGAGCCAGAACACGCTGTCCTCGCACCTGTCCATGCTCACGTCCAACTTCCTCTTCCAGCACGGGGTCTACAGCAACTTCTCCAGGAAGCAGCTTCCCGAGCACGCGCTGAGCAGGCGGCTCGCCGAGCGGGACTGGGACTGCCGCGCCTTCACGAGCGTGGACTTCCTCGCCCAGCTCCTCGGGAACCAGGTGGGCAATGAGGACCCCCGCTTCCCGCCCGCCTCCGACCAGAGCCTCATCACGCGCATGGTTCGCAGGCTCTACGGGCGCAGGGCGTCCGCCGAGAAGACGCTCGACCGCGGCCTCAAATGGCTCAAATCTTCGCAGCGCAAGAAAGACGCGTTCCTGTGGCTGCACCTCTTCGACGCCCACATGGCCTACGAGGCGCCCCAGGCCTACCTGAAGAAGCACGTGAAGGACGGCAAGGCGGAGACGACCCTCCGCGAGGCCATCGACGAAAAGGGCTGGTTCTCTCCCGATTTTTCCGAGTACGGACAGCGGCTCCCCCTGGCCCACTACCCCCAGCGCTACCGCGCCGCGGTGGCCTACCAGGACGCCTGCCTGCACTACTTCTTCGCCATCCTCAAGACCATGGGCGTCTGGGACGACGCGCTGATCGTCCTCACCGCCGACCACGGCGAATGCCTCATGGGCGACCATTCGGTCTACTGCGCCCACAAGAAGCTCTTCGACACCACCGTCAAGGTCCCCCTGCGCGTCAAGTTCCCAAAGGGGCTCCACGCCGGGGACGAAGTGGACGCCATGGTCCAGCACGTGGATATCGCGCCCACCGCGGCCGCCCTGGCCGGCTTTTCCGAGCCCATGTACATGGGCATGGACCTGGAGGCGGTGGCCGCGGGCAAAGCGCCCGGCCACACCGTCGCCTTCTCGGAGCACGTGGACAACTTCATGCGGGCCGTGCGCGACCGGGACCTGGTCTACGTCGAACAGGTGCCGGGCGCCGAGAACAAGTGGAACCTGGCCATGGAGGACGGCGCCCTCTTCGGCCGAAACGCCGCGCCCGCAAAGGGCAGGACGTCGCCCGCGCGCGCCGCCTCAAGAAGGCCATGGACGACATCCTCTCAGCCCGCCCCGAGGTCACCGCCGCCTGGGGCGAGGCCGAAGGCGCCGACGAGGGCGTCGCCGAACGCCTCAAGGCGTTGGGGTATATGTAGGTGATTTGGGATTTCGGATTTGGGATTTCGGATTTGAAAAACGGCGAGGGACGAGCCGCTGGTGGGAGGAAAAGCAGTGGTGAGTTTTGAGTGTTGGGTTTTGGGTTGAGGTACTACCTTTTCCAAGGGCGCGCAGCGCCCTGTAGCGGCCGGCGGAAGCCGGCCGACGGCCGATTCCCATCGGCCGCTGCGAAGGACGGCAGTCAGGGAATCTTCGAAGGCCCTACCACCGCACCTAAAATCCGAAATCCTAATGCCCAAATCCCAAATTTTACTTTCCTTTACCCTCTACCCTTTCCCCTTTACCTCGAGGGCCGCTTCGAAGATCAATCCCACGCCGTCCTCCAAATCCCAATTCCCAATTCCCAAATCCAAAATAATCCCCTTGCTTGCTCCGGACCCCCGCCATGATTCCCACACCTCCTGAAGTAGGCGTCGTCGTCCTGAACTACAACGGCGCGCAGGACACGATCGCCTGCCTCGAATCCCTCCGGAAGGCCAGGGGAGGGGATCGCCGCGTCTGGGTCGTGGACAACGGCTCAACCGACGGCTCCGCGGATATTCTGCCCGGCGCGCTCGTCGAGGGCGAGACGTTCATCCAGACGGGCGCCAACCTGGGCTACGCGGGCGGCAACAACGCTGGGCATCCGCGCGGCGCTCGAGTGGGGCGCCGAGTACGTCCTCGTCCTCAACCCCGACCTCATCGTCGAGCCGGACTTCCTGTCGTACCTGATCAAGGCCCTCGAGTCCGTCCCGTCCGCCGGCGTGGCGTGCGCCATGGGGCATCGACATGGACAGCGGGGCCATCCAGTCGCTCGGCGGCAGCTTCAGCCTCTGGACCGGCCGCGCCAAGCGCCGGCTGCACGGCAAGCCCGACGAGGAGGACGGCCGGAGTCCTGGGCCGAGGTCGACTTCCCCGTGGGCCACTGCATGCTCATCAGAAGGGCGTTCCTGGAGGAAAAGGGCCTGCTGAACGACGCCTATTTTCTCTACTACGAGGACGTGGAGCTGGGCCTCAGGGCCTCGCGCGCCGGGTGGAAGTGCCTCGCCATCGCGCGCAGCCGCGTCCGGCACCGCGATACGACGGAGGGCGGCAAGGGCAGTCCCGTCGTGACCTTCCACGGGACGCGCAACCAGGCGTGGGTGGTGAGGGAGTACGGGAACGTCTTCCAGCGCCTGACCTTCGTGGTCCTTTCCCTGGGTATTCGCTGGCCGGTGAAGTTCGCGGCGAGGGCCCTGAGGGGCCGGTTCCGCGCGGCGTGGGCCGTCGTCAGGGGCGCGTGGGCCGGGCTCTTTTCGCGCGGCTGGCAGGACGGCGTCCACCTCGCCCTGCCCCGGGCGGGCCGGCGCGCGAACGTCGAGCCCCTGCCGTGACACGATCGCATCGTGGATCTGCGTTAGAATCAGACCGCGCCTCAGCGGGGGAGCCATGACGACCGACTCGGACGACACGCTGGAACAGGCCGCGAAGGCCGAACAGGAGAACGTGCGGTCCGTCGCCCGGGAGGGCGGATGGGCGGGCATCTTCACCCTGTTTGGCGCGGCCATACGCTACGGCAATATCGCCATCCTGACACGGGTTCTCGGCGCCGAACTCTACGGCCTCTACGCGCTGGCCAACACCGTCGTGACCATCCTCGCCGTCCCGGCGTCCCTCGGCATGCCCTCGTCGGTGGTGCACTACATCGCCTCCTATCGCGAGACGGAACAGTGGGCTCAGCCTGCGGTGGACCATGCGGTCCGCGCTTCGCGCCGTCTACGTCGCCAGCATCGTGGGCGCCGGGTTGCTCGTGGCGGTCAGCCCCTTCATGTCGCACGTCATCTTCCACAAGAAGGGCCTGGTGCTGCCCCTCGTCGGGCTGGCCCTCGCCCTGCCCTTCCTCGCCCTCTACTCGGTGTACTCGGGCGGCCTCCAGGGGCTCAAGCACATCCGCGCCAAGGTCTTCATCGAGCGAATCGCCCACCCCCTGATCTTCTCCGTCCTCCTGCTCGTCGGCGGCTTTTACTACCACAGCCTCGAATACGCCCTGGCGTGCTTCTTTGTGGCGGCCGGCCTCGTCTACGCGCTCGGAATGCACTGGCTGCGCAAGAACATGCGCGCCGTGCCCAAGGCCGAACCCGCGCCGCCCGAGTGGCGGAAGCTCCTGTCCTTCTCGATCCCCGTGCTCTTCCTGCGCCTGCTCAACTTCCTCATCGCCCAGTCGGACATCCTCGTCATGGGCATCTTCCGGCCGGCCGCGGAGGTCGGCGTCTACACCATCGCCTCGAGGCTGGCCGCCGCCGTGAGCATGCCCACAGATTCCCTCGGCGCCTCCCTCGCGCCCTCCTTCGCGGGCTTGAGCGGAAAGCAGGACACGGAGGCCCTCAGGCGGCTCTTCCACACGTCCACGCGCTGGATCTTCCTGCTCGGCACGTTCGTCGGGCTCACGCTCGTGCTCGGTGGCCCGTCCATCCTGGGCGTCTTCGGCAAGGCCTTCCGCGAGGGCTACCCCGTCCTCTGCCTGCTCGTGGCGGGCCAGATGTTCGGGGCCACCTTCGGCGCAAACGGCATGCTGATCACCATGTCCGGCCACCCCAGGGTGAACCTCTTCAACGCCGCCATCTTCGGCACCGGGAACCTCGCGCTCATGTTCTACCTCATCCCCAGGTACGGGGCGCTGGGCGCCGCCGCCGCCACGGCCACCTTCACCGTCATCCTCAACATCGCCCGGGGCACCGAGGTCTGGCTCTTCCTCAGGATCGGCCCGTGGGACCGCACCATTCCCAAGGCCCTGGTCGCGCTGCTCCTCGCCGCCGCCGCCGGGGGCGCCGCCCTCCACTGGATCCACCCCGTCGCCGGCGCCGCCGCCGGCATCGCCGCCTACCTCCTCGCCTGGCGCCTCCTCGGCCCCGAGCCCGAGGACTGGGACATGGTCAAGCGCGCCTGGCTCCGCACCCGGGGGATGCTAGGCCGGTGATTGCGCGCCGGTGGGGCGCGGTGATCAAGTGATCGAGTGTAACAGTGATCCGGTCGCGGGCGGGCCTTCGAAGAAGTCCGGGGGTAAAGGGAAAAGGGTAAAGGGAAATAGAATTTGGGATTTTGGAGTTGGGATTTCGTATTTATAAAGCGGCGAGGGACGAACCGCTGTAGCGGCCGCATCCTTGCGGCCGTTCGGCCGATGCAAGCATCGGCCGCTACATAGGCACCCCGTCTGCCGTCTTTACCTCTGACCTTTTCCCTCTTCCCTCTAACCTCAACGTCCTGCGCCTGTCGGCGCGGTTAGAGGGTAAAGGGGAAAGGGTAAAGGTGGAAACGGCTTGGGACGAGCCTTCGTAGCGGCCGATGGGGATCGGCCGCGACAGGGCGCCGTGCGCGCTGAAAAAGGGAGTACCTCAACTCAAAACCCAACACTCGAATGCGCCTGTCGGCGCGGTTAGAGGGTAAAGGGGAAAGGGTAAAGGTGGAAACGGCTTGGGACGAGCCTTCGTAGCGGCCGATGGGAATCGGCCGCGACAGGGCGCCGTGCGCGCTGAAAAAGGGAGTACCTCAACTCAAAACCCAACACCCATAACCCATAACTGTATGGCCTGCCGCCTTCCTTTTAGGCCCTTAGCCTTTCGGCCTTAGCCCTTCCCGGCGGGACTGCCGCGGCCCTCCGGGCCTCGCAGTGACAGCCTATGGGTTCGCATGTCTTCCACGGACGCGAAGCACGACACGGGCTGGAATGCTAAACTCTACTTTCGAAAGGGCCGCGTGCTAACGTACGCGGAACCGCGACCTCGGGAACAACCGGGGCGCACAAATCGTTGGTTCACAGGACCCCGCGGACCGGCGGGGTGAAAAGGAACGGGCGCCGCACGCACGGGGCGCCCGTGGACCGGGAGTCAGGCATGTCCGAGACGCTTCTCATCGTGGGACTGGACGGCGCGACGTGGGACCTCGTCGGCCCGTGGGCGGACGCGGGAAAGCTCCCCTTCTTCAAGCGCCTGCGCGACGAGGGCGCCTGGGGGCCCCTGCGCTCGGTCACGCCCAACCTCACGCCGCCCGGATGGACCACGGCCTTCACCGGCGTCAATCCCGGCAAGCACGGCATCTTCGACTTCTTCACGCTCGACCCCGGCGCCTACGCGCCCCGCGTGATCTCCTCCGCCGACCGCAAGGCCCCGGCCCTGTGGGAGATCCTCACGGCGGCGGGCCGGCGCTGCGGCGTCTTCAACGTGCCCTCGACCTACCCGGCCGACGCCGTGGACGGCTTCTTCATCACGGGCATGGGCACGCCGGGCTTCACGGGCCCGTGGATCCACCCGGCCGAAGAGGGCAAGGCACTGCTCGAGGCCTTTCCCGACTTCCGCATCGGCGCCGACCACCATTTAATCGAAAAGGGCGACCTGGAAGGCTTCCTGGACCAGCTCTACCGCCTCACGGACGCCCAGGAGAACCTCGTGCTCGACCTCGCGAAGCGCACGGACCCGAGCGCCCTCGTCTTCGTCTACGACGACCTGGACCGCGTGATGCACTTCTACTGGCGCTTCATGGCCGAATCTCACCCCAGGCACGAGGCCTCCGCGGCCGCGGATCGAGAACGCCATCCTCGACTACTACCGCCGCATCGAGGCGGGCATCCAGCGCATGCTGGAGGCCATGGGGCCGGGCACGAACCTGTGCATCCTGTCGGACCACGGCTTCGGGCCGCTCCACACGGACGTCTACCTGAACAGGATTCTCGCGGACTGGGGCATGCTCGCCCCGGCCGGCGTGGCGTCCGAATACCTGCACAAACCGCTCTGGAAGCGGGCGCTCAAGCGCGTCGTACCGCCCGAAGCCAGGACGTGGTTCCGCACGAAGGTCAAGGCGTCGCCCCTGTCCAACCCGCTGGGCTTCATCGACTGGGACCGGACGAAGGCCTTCTACGCCTCCGTCTCCGGCCGGTCCGTCTACGTGAACCTCGAGGGCCGCCAGCCCCGCGGCACGGTAACACCCGGCGCGGACTACGACGCCCTGCGCGCCGAACTCAAGGAGAAACTGCTCGCCCTCAGAGACCCGGAAACGGGCGACGCCGTGGCGGCGGACGTCTTCTTCCGCGAGGAGGTCTACCACGGGCCGTACGTGGACCAGGCGCCCGACCTCGTGATCCAGGAGGACGGCCGGTACGCCTACCGCGTGGACTGGAGCGACAGGACCTTCGCCCCGGCCTCGCAGTACGGCGCCGACAAGTCCGGCTCCCACCGCACCCACGGCGTGCTCGCCCTCCACGGCCCGTCCTTCAAAGCCGCGAAGATCGAGGGCGCGTCCCTCGAGGACGTCACGCCCACCCTGCTCGCCGCCCTCGGCCTGCCCGCCGGCGACGACATGGACGGCCGCGTCCTGAAAGAGGCCTTCGGATCGGCCCCCGCCGCCGGGACAGCCTCCTACGCGCACATCCGCGGTTCCGCCGGTTCCGCCCTCAACACCGACGAGGAGGCCCAGCTCGCCGAACGGCTCAAGGGGTTGGGGTATATGTAGATGATTTGGGATTTCGGATTTAGGGATTTAAGGATTTGAAAAACGGCGAGGGACGAGCCGCTGTAGCGGCCGATGCTTGCATCGGCCGAACGGCCTTTGGCGAGCAAAGTGCCGCTACGTAGGACAGCAGTCACGAGATCTTCAAAGGCCCTAGCCAACGTCGCAAAAGGGATCCGAAATGCCCATATCCGACATCCCGACTTTACTTCCCTTTTCCCTTTACCCCCTAACCGCGCCGAAGGCGCATGGGATTTCGGATTTGAAAACGGCAGACGGCGTGCCGTTGTAGCGGCCGGGAAGACAGTTATGGGTGATGAGTTTTGGGTTATGGGTTGTGGTACTGCTTCCTTTAAGGGCGCTATGCGCCCTGTAGCGGCCGGGAAGACAGTTATGGGTGATGAGTTTTGGGTTATGGGTTGTGGTACCGCTTCCTTTAAGGGCGCTATGCGCCCTGTAGCGGCCGGCGGAAGCCGGCCGACGGCCGATTCCCATCGGCCGCTACGGATACGGCAGGCGGGAGGCCTTCGAAAGTCCCTCCTGCGGGAATGGCCGTCGGCGGCCGGCCGACCAGGGAACATGCCAGAAAGCAGTCACTGCGAGGCCGAAGGCCGCGGCAGTCCCATTGGGAAGGGCTAAGGCCGAAAGCCTAAGGGCTAAAAGGAAGACCAAAGAAGATGGATTAAGCACGCGGGTGCCAGGAAGTGAAAGATTGCTTCGCAGACGCCCTTTGACGGAGCCCTCGCAATGACCAGGGTAGAGAAAGCACCCCAATTCAACATCTATAATTTAAGAGTTAACATTGAAAGCAGAGGACCCGCGATGCCTGATTTTACTTTTAATCAAGAAAGTACGTCCACTCAAGACTCAAAACCCAACACTCATAACTGTCCTTACCCACCACTCGATCACTTGGTCACTGGATCACTGGATCACTCTGCCCGCACCCCCGAAGGCCTCCTCCCATGAGCCGCGTGATCATCGTCGGCTGGGACGGCGCGACGTGGGACCTGCTGGACCGGCTGATCGCGTCGGACAGACTGCCGAACCTGAAGGCCTTCCTGGGCCGGGCGGCGCGCGGCCCCATGGCCTCGACGCGGCCGCCGGTGACGGCGCCGGCGTGGGTCTCCATCGCCACGGGCGTGAACCCCGGCCGCCACGGCTGTTTCGACTTCAACAAGCCCGAGGACGGCCTGTCCAGCCTCCGCCCGCTCCAGACCTGGGACATCGCCGAGAAGACCTTCTACGAGGTGCTGGCCGAGCGCGGCCGCCGCACGGTCCTCGTCAACCTCCCCGTGAGCCACCCGCCCCTCACCGACCAGCCCACGCTCACGTCCCTGCTCACCCAGGGCGACAACGCCATATTCCCAGAGGCCCTCAAGGACAAGTACCCCGTCCTGGACGAGTACCGCTGCTTCCCCGACACGCGCCTGAGGGCCGAGGGCGAGTCGGCGGCCTACCAGGAGGACATCCGGGCCGTCGAGGCCGCGCGCTTCAACTGCGCCAAGGCCCTCTGGGAAGAGCCCTGGGACGTGTTCTTTGTGGTTTTCTCGGGCACGGACTGGGTCAGCCACGAGGCCTTTCCCGACCTCATGGAGGGGCGCTTCGAGAAATGCTCCGAGGCCCTCGGCATGTTCGAGGACGCCGACGGATACCTCGGCTGGATCGTGGAGCAGGCCAGACCGGACGACCACGTCCTCATGGTCTCGGACCACGGCTTCTGCGAGGCGAAGGGCATCTTCCACCTCAACGAGTGGCTCGCGAGCGAGGGCTACCTGACGCCGGATTTCCATAAGACGGCCTTCCCGCCCAGCCACAAGATGGAAGAGGCCGCCCGGAAGGCCTTCGAAAAACAGGGCCGGCCCATGCCGCCCGGCATCCTTCGCCTGTGCTACGGTAACGGCCTCTGCCGCTTCGCCGGCAAGGTCTACCGCAAGCTCTTCAAGCGCTGGCCCATAAGCCTCGGCGTGGACGCCGCCCGCTCGAGGGCCTCCACGCTCACGGCCGAGTGCCTCGGCGTGACCGTCCACGAGGCGGGCCGCTGGCCCGAGGGCACCGTCCAGCCCGACCAGGTCGCGCCGCTTGCCGACGAGATCCGCGCGAAGCTCTCCGCCCTGCGCGACCCCGACGGAAAGCCCGTCTTCACGGCCGTCCAGAAGCGGGAAGACGTCCACCACGGCCCGAAGGCTCGACGAGGCCGGCCACGTCCTGCTAGGCCCGGACAGGTGGGGCGTCGCCGCCGCCGTCCGCGCCCTGCCCTCCTCGCCCTTCGCGCCCCTGCGTACGGGCATTCACTCCTCCACCGGCATCTTCGCCGCCGCCGGCCCCGGCATCGCGCCCGGCCGCACCGTGGACGGCCTCACCCTCCTCGACGTCGCCCCCACGGTCTACTACCTCCTCGGCGAAGCCCTCCCCGAAGGCCTCGACGGCGCCCTCAACCCCGCCCTCTTCCCCGACGGCGCCCTCGAAAAGGCCCCCCCCGCCTACGCCAAGGTCGATCCCCCCACCCGCACCCCCCGCCAGCTCGAAGCCGAAGAGGTCCAGAAACGCCTCAAAGGCCTCGGGTACATGGGGTAGGAAGGGCGAAAGGCGAAAGGCGAAAGACAGGAAGTAAGAAGCGAGCAGATGGGATGCCTCCCGGAGCAAGGCTAAGGGCTCATCGGTCGATAGAAGGTACCATGTGCGAAGACAGACTTAGCCCAGGTGCACTTAGCTTGGCCAGAATGGGAAAGGCGAGGATCCTCCGGAGGTACAGCTATAGCGTACATGCAGATATCTCAGATCGGAGGGTGGCTGGGAATTGAAGACAGGAACTCGAGAAGAGAACGAAAGCCTTTGCGCTCACCGTCATCCGGTTCGTGGCAGAATCTTCCGCCAAGCAAGGTGGCAGACGTCCTCGGGCGGCAACTCCTGAAGTCCGGGACGTCAGTAGGGGCCAACTACCGCGAGGCCAACCGGGCCGAGTCCCGCATCGATTTTCATCATAAGATAGCCCTGGTGGAAAAGGAGGCGTCCGAGACGCTCTACTGGCTTCAGCTCTGCCGGGATGTGCCGATCGGAGATGCCGGCCGGCTGGGTGAGCTGCTGGACGAGTGCGAGCAGCTCCTCGCCATCTTCACATCGGTCGGAAAGCGGACCCGCCCCGAAATCAACGGCAGAATTGGTGAAGAAGCACCCTATGAACTCTTCTAAATCCCAAATCCCAAATCCCCAATCCGCCATTAACCTCTTCAGAACACCGCCTCGCGGTGGTCGTCCTGACTTGGAACGGCCTGCCGGACACGCTGGCGTGCCTGGAGAGCCTGGAGCGGGCGGGGCACCCGAAGGCGGGGGAGGCGTTCGTCATCGTGGACAACGGGTCCACGGACGGGACGCTGGACGTGGTCCGTGCGCGCTTCCCCTGGGCAGAGACGATCCAGAACGGCGAGAACCTGGGCTTCGCGGGCGGCAACAACGCCGGCATGCGCTGGGCGCTGGACAAGGGTTTCGACTACGTGATGCTCCTCAACAACGACACCGACGTACCCGAGGGCTCGCTCGAAAGACTCGTCGCCTTCCTCGACGGCCACCCCGATGCCGGGGCCGTCCAGGCCCTGCTGGTGTCCCACGGCGACAGGGACCGGATCGACTCCACCGGCGTCGAGCTCTTCTCCATGCCCGGCGCGCGCGACCGCCACGTGGGTCGGGCCGTGTCGAGCGTGCCCGAGGGACCGCAGGAGGTCTTCGGCGCCTGCGCCGCCGCGGCCGTCTACCGCGCCGCCGCCCTCGAAAAGACGGGGCTTCTCGACGAGGACTTCTTCGTCCTGCTCGAGGACGTGGACCTCAGCTTCCGCGTCCGTCTGGCCGGGTACTCGATCTACCTCATCCCCGAGGCCCCCATCTACCACAAGCGCGGCATCAGCTCCCAGGGCAAGATCTCCGGCGCCAAGAAGTTCATCCTCTACCGGAACATCCGCGCCCTCGCCATCCGCTACTGGCCGCGCAGGGACCTCGTCCTCTACTGGCCCATCCTGTTCAGGGGCTGGCTCTGGGGCCGGCTCTACGCGCTCGGCCACGGCCGCACCGCCGAATGGAACGCCCTCATGAAAAAGTCCCGCGCCATCCGCCGCGCCCACGGCCGGGACCCCGCCTGGCGCGCCATCCAGAAGGACTGGATGCACCCCCTCGGCCTGTCCTACTACTGGAAGAAGGTCCGCGAACGCCTCA
This sequence comes from uncultured Acidobacteriota bacterium, assembly GCA_963724125.1. Lineage (GTDB taxonomy): Bacteria > Acidobacteriota > UBA4820 > UBA4820 > DSQY01 > CAVRTJ01. Next base: position 12,838 of record CAVRTJ010000019.1, on the reverse strand, counting down.
CAGGCAAGCCCGCCTTGCCGTGAGTAGGCGAGTAGGGAAGTAGGTGAGTAGGATGCGGGGTGCCCTTCGAAGGCCTCCCGTCTGCCGCCCTAACGTAGCGGCCGATGGCAATCGGCCGTTCGGCCGGCTTCCGCCGGCCGCTACAGGGCGCTGCGCGCCCTAAGAGATGTAGTACCACAACCCAAAACCCAACACTCGAATGCGCCTGTCGGCGCGGTTAGAGGGTAAAGGGGAAAGGGTAAAGGTGGAAACGGCTTGGGACGGGCCTTTGTAGCGGCCGATGGCAATCGGCCGTTCGGCCGGCTTCCGCGGCCGCTACAGAGGCACCCCGTCTGCCGTCCTGTCGTAGCGGCCGCATCCCTGCGGCCGGTTTCTCGGCCGATGGCAATCGGCCGTCGGCCGGCTTCCGCCGGCCGCTACAAGGCTCGTCCCACGTCGCGGCCGCCGAAGGCCTCCCGTTTGCCGTCTTACGTAGCGGCCGATGGAAATCGGCCGTTCGGCCGGCTTCCGCCAGCCGCTACAACGGCCCGTCCCTCGCCGTATTCAAATCCCAATTCCCAAATCCCAAATCCCAAATTTGTTCTCTTTCGCCCTTCCCCCCGCATACCCCGTTCACACTTTCCCCGGCGCTGGACAGAATTCCACAAGGATATTGTCCACTTAACACCTAACTTATGAGCATAAAGAATAATGCTAAATGACTCGTGGTTACGATTGAATTTCCACACGACAGGTGCTACGCTGTGCAAGACACGGAGAATCGCGGCATCTTATGCAGGGGCCTATCGCATGAAGCACGACGATCGCGAACCAGAGTCCAGCCAGGGGTATCCGTCCGCCGAGCCCCCGATCGAAGAGCAGGACCTGACCAAGTACATCCAGCTCTTCCTCGACCACCGCTGGTGGATCATCGGCGTCACCCTCACCTTCGTGATCGTCGGCGCCCTCTACGCCTTCCTGGCCACGCCGGTCTATACGGCCACGGCCACCGTCTTCATCGACCGGGGCAGCCAGAAGGCCCCCAAGGAGATCTCCAGCGTCGCGACCAGCGACCTCACCACCGAACTCTACTTCAACTCCCAGCTCGACATCATGAAGAGCCGCGAGGTGGCCCAGGCGGCCTTCGACGCCCTCCACCTCGACAAGAGCCCCGTCTTCAAGGACTCGGGCGATCCCGTGGACGCTTTCCGGCACATGATCTCCGTCAGCCGGCAGCGCGACAGCGCCCTCTTCAACATCTCGGTCAGCGCGCCCTACCGCGACAAGGTGGCGCCCTGGGCCAACGGCGTCGCGGACGCCTACGACCGGGTTGTCCTGCGCAAGAAGCTCGAGTACCTCCACGACGCCGACAAGCTCATGGCCGAGCAGTCCGCCAAGATGGAGAAGGAATACCAGCGCCTCCGCGGCCTGTACGGCAAAGAGCTGGCCAGCACGGGATCCTACTTTCCGGACAACCAGAAAGCCATCACCGACAGCCGCATCCAGGGCCTCGAACTCAAGCGCAACGACGTCCTCATCCAGAAGAACCAGCTCGACGCCCAGCTCAGCCAGCTCAGGACGCTCAGGACCGAAGACCGCGACCCACTCTCCATCGCCTACATCCAGAACGACACCGCCATCCAGGGGCTCATCCAGCAGTACAACCAGGCCGAAAAGGACCTCGCCCAGCTCCTCACGCAGTTCACGGCCAAGCACCCCGCCGTGATCAAGAAGCGGCAGGAGATCGACGCCCTCAAGGCCCGCATCCGCAGGCAGGCCCTGCTCATCCTCGAGGCCCAGGAAAGCCAGTACGCCGCGCTCCAGCAGGAGTACAACGCCCTCACGGCCGACCTCGCGCACCTCAAGTCGAACGCCATCGAGGCCACCCAGAAGTCCAGCCAGAGCGAGTCCCTCGAGGCCGGCGTAGACGCCGTCCGCAAGTACATGGACCTGCTCGTGGAAAAGATGCGCGAGGTGGACGTGGCCGCCAACCTGCAGTCCAACGCGGCCACCATCGTGGACCGGGCCGAGACGCCGAACGTCCCCAGCAAGCCCAACAAGAGGATGATCGTCCTCATGAGCTTCATGCTCGGCCTCATGGCCTCGGCCGGCTCCGTCCTCCTTATCCAGGTCCTCGACCGCCGCATCAAGGACCCCGAGGTCCTCGAGAAGGCCTTCGGCCTGGCCACCCTCAGCATCATCCCGACCCACACCGAGGACACGAAGAAGCTGGTCGACGAGGCCTTCCTGAACCTGCGCACCTCGCTCATGTACGCCAGCGACCACCGCACGAAGCGCGTCTGGATGATCGCCTCGCCCTCCTCGGGCGAGGGCAAGTCGAGCGTCACCGCCAACCTCGCCCTCATCCTGGCCGCCTCGGGCGACAAGGTGCTCGTCGTCGACTGCGACCTGAGAAAGCCCACCCTCCACAAGAAATTCGGGCTGAAAAAACTGCCCGGCCTCTCGGGCTATCTCCTCTCCGAGGACGAGGACTACAAGCCCTACCTGGAGGCCTGCAGCGTCGCCAACCTCGCCCTCATGCCCGCCGGCGAGACGCCGCCCAACCCGCCCAGCCTCTACGATACCGAAAAGTTCCAGCGCTTCCTGATCGACGCCCAGCTCCGCTTCGACTGGGTGCTCATCGACACGCCGCCGGTGCTCGCCGTCACCGACGCCGCCGCCCTCGCCGAATACGTCGACGGTTGCCTGCTCGTCGCCCGCTATCGCAGTACCCACCTGCCCCTCGTCGAGCGCGTACTCCAGGAGTTCCATCGCATAGGGCTTCCCGTGCCGGGCGCCGTTTTGAACCAGTTCGACTGGGCGCGTCACTACTACTATAAAAATTATTACTATCGGCATTATAATTACTATTACGGCACGAAGCGGCCGCCCACGATCTGGGACAAGGTCGGGCGGCTCACAAAACATCGCCATAAAGCAGCGGGGTGATGTATTTGGAATTCTCAGGAAACACGGGGCCGGGGGTATCAGTACGGGAAGGCAGAACATGAGCCCAGCGCCCCTGGCTTTTCATTCGCCGGCGAATCGGGATAAATCCTGTATCAAAAGGTGTTTAACTCGTTACGTGGGTACGCGCGCCGTCGCCTTTTCGCGCGCCCGCTGACCGCCCCGCGCCGGCCTGAAAACAGTCCCCAAACCACCGTCCATGGCGGAGCTGCATCATCTGCGCAGGCGGCAGTTCTGGTAATACGTGTAATTGTAAGAATAACTCACAAGTGCGTTTCTTGGTCGCGGTGAAGAATATTTATCACCACACCAAAGAGTTTCCTCGAGAGGAACAGTTCGGGCTCAGCAGGCAGATAAAGTGTCCAGACTAATTACCGGCCTCATCACCTCTCTGCGTTTGTCCTAACCCTTCACTCTTAACTCCTAACCGGCAAAAAGATCAAACGCTCAAGTCCCGCCTTGTAAATGTACCCCGTTTGGGCTACATTAGTTGCAGGAGGCCAATAATGAAAACGGCAACCATCAGGGCGAGGGTTGAGCCGGAACTCAAGAACCAGGCGGAAAAGGTGCTTGATCACGTCGGACTCTCTGCCACGGAAGCCATAACCCTGTTTTACAAGCAGATCGTGATGAACAGAGGGCTGCCTTTCCCGGTCCGCATTCCCAACAAGACCACCCGGCGGACCATGCGTCTGACCGATGCCGGCGAAGATCTCCGGCGCTACGAGGACGCTGAGACGATGTACGAGGACCTCGGCCTTTGAGCCGGACCCCGGTTGTCACTGGTCAATTCCGCAAGGATATCAAGCGTTTAAAGAGGCAGGGCAGGGATCTTCAACAATTACGTGGAATCATGGACGCCCTGATTCGTGGAACCAAGCTTTCGGCATCGAATAAGGATCACAAGCTCATCGGGCAATGGTTTGGTCGCCGCGAGTGCCATGTTGCTCCGGACTGGTTGCTGATCTACCTGCTCAAGAACGACGAAATTGTTTTTGAGCGCACGGGTTCCCACGCCGAGCTCTTCGAATAGCAACACGTCGCAGATACATCTCTCCGCGCGCCAGTCCCGGTATGGTGAAGCAGTTAAGAGGTGAGGAACAGAAACGGTGAAGAGGCGGCACACCGATCTGGAAGCCTGGAAAGAGAGCATGTCCCTGGTGAAGAATATTTATCACCACACCAAAGAGTTTCCTCGAGAGGAACAATTCGGGCTCACCAGCCAGATAAGGCGCGCAGCGGTCTCCATCCCGGCCAACGTCGCGGAGGGAGCGGCGCGTGGCACTCAGAAAGAATTCAGGCAGTTCCTCACCATATCCAGAGGCTCCCTCAGCGAGCTCGAAACACTCCTTCTGATCGCCAGAGACGTGAATTTCCTAGTTAGGGAGAAGCACGATCAATTGGAACAGCAGGCAGATAAAGTGTCCAGACTCATTACCGGCCTCATCACCTCTCTGCGTTTGTCCTAACCCTTCACTCTTCACTCTTAACTCCTAACTCTTCACTCCCTAACCCGACGTCCCAATCTGCTCGAAGGAGCACGAAAGCCTGATATGACCGAAAATAACACGGTTGCTTATAGAACCATCGCCGTCGTCGGTCTGGGCTACGTGGGCCTGCCCCTCTGCCTGACCTTCGCCGAAGCGGGCCTCAACGTGATCGGCTTCGACATCGATCCGGCCAAGCCCGAAGCTCTGCACAAAGGCGAGACCTACCTCAAGACCATTCCGGCCGGGCGCATCAGGCCCCAGGTCGAATCGGGCCGATTCACCGCCACCACCGACTTTTCGCGCGTCGCGGAGGTGGACGCGCTCATCTACTGCGTCCCCACGCCCCTGACCCACCACCGCGAGCCCGACATGACCTACATCGAAAGCACCGCCCGGGCCACGGCCCCGTACATTCGGAAGGGGATGCTGGTCGTCCTCGAGAGCACCACCTATCCCGGCACCACCGACGAGGTGGTCCGCCCCATCCTCGAAGAGGGCAGCGGCCTTGCGGCCGACCGGGACTTCTTCCTGGCCTACAGCCCCGAGCGCGAGGACCCCGGCAACGAGCAGTTCACCACCTCGCGCATCCCCAAGGTCGTGGGCGCCGACAGCGACGAGGCCCGCCACAGGGTGGCCGCCCTCTACGGCACCGCCTTCGACCAGCTCGTGCCCGTCTCGTCCACCCGCGCCGCCGAGATGGTGAAGATCTACGAGAACACCTTCCGCGCCGTCAACATCGCCATGGCCAACGAGGTCAAGCTCCTCTGCGAGCGCATGGGCCTGGACGTCTTCGAGGTCATCGACGCCGCCGCCACCAAGCCCTTCGGCTTCATGCCCTTCTACCCCGGCCCCGGCCTGGGCGGGCACTGCATCCCCATCGACCCCTTCTACCTGACCTGGAAGGCCCGCGAGTACGACTTCCCCACCAAGTTCATCGAGCTGGCCGGCGAGATCAACACCGCCATGCCCTACCACGTGCTCGACCGGCTCATCAAGGGCCTGGGCGCCCTGGGCCGCCCCGTGAAGGGCGCAAAGATATTGATCCTGGGCGTCGCCTACAAGAGCGACGTGGACGACCTGCGCGAATCGCCCGCCCTGAAGATCATGAGCCTGCTCGAAAAGGAAGGCGTGACGCTCGCCTACCACGACCCGCACATCCCGAAGATCTGGACGACCCGCGAGTACGACTTCGACCTCGAGAGCACCCCCCTCACCGCCGAGACCGTCCAGACCTTCGACGCCGTCGTCGTCACCACCGCCCACACCGCCGTCGACTACGACCTCCTCGCAAAGCACGCCAGGCTCATCGTCGACACCCGCAACGTCTACAAGAAACCCCTGCCCAACGTGATCAAAGCGTGAATTGAGTTATGAGTTTTGAGTGCTGGGTTATGAGTTGATGTACTGGTTTTCTCTTTAAGCTATGAGTGTTGAGTGCTGGGTTATGAGTTGATGTACTTTTTTTCTCTTAAGGCATGGGTGCTGGGTTGAGGCGAGAAAGATATGAACCGCTCCATCAGGGTTTGAGTAAATGACCGAAAGCCTTGTTCAGCAGAAGAGCTTCGATTTTGCCTTGATGACCATCCAACTATGTCGTGAACTTAACGACGATAAAGAATACGTGTTGGCCAGACAGCTCCTCAAAGCAGGGACCAGCATCGGCGCAAACGTCGAGGAGGCTCTTGCGGCCCAGAGCAAGAAGGACTTTGCAGCCAAGATGAGCATCGCTTCCAAAGAGGCCAGGGAAACCCGATATTGGCTTCGGCTGATGGCAGAATCCGGCATGGTTTCAGAGGATCGCGTAGCGGCGATGGCGGAAGAATCCGAATCGCTCTGTCGCATGCTCGTGTCCATCGTCAAGACTGCCCAGGAATCCCTCAACTCATAACTTGATTCGAAGTAGTACCTTAACCCAAAACTCAACACCCATAACTCAAAACTTGATTCGAAGTAGTACCTTAACTCAACACTCAACACTCAAAACCCATAACGTGATTCGAAATGGTACCTCAACCCAACACTCAACACCCAAAACCCATAACTAAGAAAAATGCCCTCACATCGAGCTCTAACGATTTCTCTTCCAAGGTCGCCTTCTGGACCCTGGTGGTATTTTTCTGCTTCTCCAGTTTCGCCTTCGGCTGTATGGAATCGTGGTCCATCGCGACCTGCGAGGTCATGCTCTTCGCCGGTGCCGCCGTCGCGGGCTGGAAAGACGGCAACTTCTGGAAGTGGCCGAAACACCTCCGCATCCCGGCCCTCTTCGTCGTAGTCCTTATCGCCGTGGGCTTCATCCAATTGATCCCTCTACCGGCCGCCGTCTGGCAGTATTTCCACGCCGATCGCACGGCCATCTACACCGAAGGGGCAAAAGCCGAAGCCCTCTTGCATACGCCGCCCTACACCCACGACCCCTTCGCCCTCGATCAACCCACAACGGCCAACACTCAAAACTTTATTCGAAGTAGTACATCAACTCAAAACTCAAAACTCAACACCCATAACTCCCTTAGCGCCCAACACCCAACACCCATAACTCAAAACTCAATTAAAGGTAGTACATCAACTCAAAACTCAACACTCAACACCCATAACTCTCTTAGCATCTCAACAACTCAACAACTCAACACCCATAACTCCCTTAGCGCTCAAAACCCAACACCCAAAACTCAAAACTCCCCGCAGTCTTGGACTGCGCTAACCCCAAGCCTGCCGGCCTGGCTCCCCGCATCTTTCACTCCAATGGCCACCGCCCGCGCCATCGTGGCCCTGCTCGCTGTGGGATGCCTGATCCTCCTGCTCGAACGGGTCCTGGCCGACAAGAACGGAAAGGCCAAACGCCTGGCCTTCTGGGTGGGCCTCCTCGGTTTGGGCGTGGCACTCGTTGCGCTCGTGCAGTACGCCGAGCACAAGACGAAAATTCTCTGGCTCAGGCAGAGCCATTACGCGAAAGGCGCCTTCGGTCCCTTCGTCAATCCCAACCACGGCGAAGTCTTCGTCAACCTCGCCTTCCCGCTCCTGTACTACCTGCTCTGGCGGCGCTCCCTGCGCCAGGACAGGCCGGGCAACCGGTGGGGCATCCGCGTTCTGATCCTCGGCCTCTTCGGCCTGCACATGGTTCTGCTGGCCGTCTCCCATTCCCGAGGCGCCTACCTGGCCCTGGCCCTCTACCCGCCGGTTCTGCTCGGGTACCTGGCCTTCAAGCGAAAGACCTGGGCCGCATGGGCCGCCGCGGCCTGCCTGGCCGCCATCGTCGCCGGCCTGGGCCTCGCCATGTGGACGGGCGTACTCACGGACGATGGCCGCCTGCGCCTTGACGAGAACATCCCCTTCCATCACGTCTTCGTCGGCAACGGCCTCAACAGCTTCGCCCAGCGCTTCCCGTCCATCGTCACCGACCAGCCCTTGATGAGAGAGACCTTCAACACGCACCTCGAAAATGAGTATCTCCAGACCTTCTTCGAAGCCGGCCTGGTTCCGGCCCTCCTGCTCCTCGGCGCGGCCGTCGTCGCGATCCTGCTGGGCCTCAAGGCCCTCAAATTGGGCAACGCCTCTTTCTGGATGGTCCCGGCCTTCTGTGCCGAGACCTGCCACGCAAGCGTAGACTTCATCGGCCACGTCTTCCCTATCGTCGCCGCGTACCTTCTGATCTGGGGCCTTCTCCATCGCACCACGCATAATCACGAGCACCGCTCTGCGGCAGCCGCAAGCGGCTAACCGCGGGTGTTTAGTGTCTAGTGTTTCGTGTTTTGTCCCGGCGCCCCGCGCCTCAAGAAAAAGTGGTACCACAACTCAAAACCCAACACTCACAACTCAAAACTTGATTCGAAGTGGTACCTCAACTCAACACCCAACACTCACAACTCAAAACTTGATTCGAAGTGGTACCTCAACTCAACACCCAACACTCACAACTCAAAACTTGATTCGAAGTGGTACCTCAACTCAACACTCAACACTCAAAACCCATAACTAAGAAAACTGCCCTCTACCCCGGCCCTTGGGCCGAACTTCCCTCTAACCAACGCTTCCACGGTTGTCCCCCGGAGGAGTTTCCATGCAACAAAGACTCGTTCCCAAAAAGATCCTCGTCACCGGCGGCGCCGGCTTCCTCGGCTCCCACCTCTGCGAGCGGCTGCTGGCCGAACGGGCAACGACGTGCTCTGCGTGGACAACTTCTTCACCGGCACCAAGGACAACATCGCGCATCTGCTCGAGCAACCCCAACTTCGAGCTCATGCGCCACGACGTCACCTTCCCGCTCTACGTCGAGGTCGACGAGATCTACAACCTGGCCTGCCCGGCCTCGCCCATCCACTACCAGTACGACCCGGTGCAGACCACCAAGACCAGCGTGCACGGCGCCATCAACATGCTGGGCCTGGCCAAGCGCGTGAAGGCCAAGATCCTCCAGGCCTCCACCAGCGAGGTCTACGGCGACCCCGACGTGCACCCGCAGCCGGAGGACTACTGGGGCAACGTCAACCCGATCGGCCCGCGCTCCTGCTACGACGAGGGCAAGCGCTGCGCCGAGACCCTGTTCTTCGACTACCACCGCCAGCACGGCCTGCACGATCAAGGTGGCCCGCATCTTCAACACCTACGGCCCGCGCATGCACCCCAACGACGGCCGGGTGGTCTCCAACTTCATCGTCCAGGCCCTGCAAGGCGAGCCCATCACCATCTACGGCGACGGCACCCAGACCCGCTCCTTCTGCTACGTCGACGACCTGATCGACGGCCTGATGCGCCTGATGGACAGCCGGCGACGACGTCACCGGCCCGGTCAACCTCGGCAACCCCGACGAGTTCACCATCCTCGAGCTGGCCGAGACGATCAAAGAATTGACCCATTCCAAATCAGAGATTATTTTCGAAGCCCTGCCCCAGGACGATCCCAAGCGCCGCTGCCCCGACATCGAAAAGGCCAAGTCCGTCCTCGGCTGGACCCCCACCACGCCCCTCAAGGACGGCCTCCAGAAAACCATCGCCTACTTCGACGATTACCTCCGAAACTACGAGAGTTCGAATTGAGCGCCCACATCGGCCTTCGTAGGAACGACCTTCAGGTCGCGATCAATCACTAATCGGCACCTAAAGGTGCCTCCTACAGACCACGCGGGACCTCCCGCGCCACAAACCAAACACCAAACACTAAACACTCGAATTCACCCTTCACCTTCACTCTTCAAGACCATCATCGCCACAAAACACTAAACACTAAACACCAACACTTTTCTCATCAACTCAACACTCAACCCCCAAAACTCATAACTAAAATCATGCGTTTGCTCCTTCGAAGCTCGCTATTAGTCTTTATTGCCCTCGCCGTCGTCCTCCACCTGCCGGCTCTCGACGCCACGCCGGTGAACACGACCTTCGCGCAGGGCGCCTTCATCCCGCTCATGAAGGCGGAGCGAGACTTGAAACAAGGAAACTCGACGAATGCCATGGGCGCCTTCCAGCTCGCCGCCATGCGCGCCCACCGCGCGGGCGACAAGGCCGCCTTCCAGCGCATTCGCTGGCGCATGGGCGCCGCCGGCAAAACAACATCCGCTAAAGATTTCGAAAAGGGCTGGCCTTTTCTGGCTCGCTACGCGCTCTGGTCCGGCGATTTCGACCGCGATGCCCGACGTGTCGAATCCTGGACGCTCAGCAGGTTTCACAAGCCCACGGTCTTCGACTATCCCGTCATTTTGAACAGCCATCGCACAATCTGGAACGATGGGCCCAAGCACATCGCGCTCTGGATCCCGAGACGGCTCCTCCCCAAGAACTGGCGGGACATGTTCAAAAGCCTTGCGCCAGATGAGCTAAGAGCTCTGCCACACGGCCTCACGTCGAGGCTCTACGCGTACCCCCTCGGTTGGCGCAGGGCCTATCAGGGAAGCGACACCTCGCTCGAGCTCGGCCGCCAAGCCTATACGGACTACACCTGGTATCTCAAGCCCCAGGGCCGCGAGGCGTGGCAGGAACTCCCCATCCCCGGGGCCCCTCCGTTCGCCCATACCATGTGGCACACCAAGAACTGGAGCGGCGCCCAAATCGTCGCCATTGGCACCGGCCCCGTCCCCCCCTTCCAGGTCGGACTCATACATACGTATCAGGCGCTGCAGTGAATGGGAGCGGAATATGATGGCCGGGGCGAAATCTCAAACAGGCTCAAGAGAAAACGACAACCTGACACCCATAAATTGATTAGAAATAGTACATCAACTCAAGACTAAACACTCATAACTTATAACTGCTCACGTGCACCGTGGATCTGATGCGGATGACGCGCATGTGGAAAAGCCCGCAACGTTTGTCGGTCGTCCATGCTTTCCCACAAGCTCTTGGAAAAGGCCTTGCCTTTCCCACAACCGCTTGGAAAACGCTTGGCGTTTCCCACAGATCCACAGCACCTACTAGAGAAATGAAGTACATCAACCCAAAACCCAAAACCCAAAACTCATCACTCCCAACCGGGGCTCCTTCGCAGCTCTTAGGTCACTAGAGAAATGAAGTACATCAACTCAACACTCAACACTCAAAACTCATCACTCCCAACCGGGGCTCCTTCGCAGCTATGTCTATTTTAGCCGCCATCCGCGCTCTCCTAACCCGTCGCGAAAAATTCAAGGTGCTGATCGCGCTTTTCGCCGTACTGTGCGCCGGCCTGTTCCAGGTCTTCGGCGTGGGCTCGATCCTGCCGTTCGTCGCCCTGCTCGGCAACCCGAAGCTCGTTCACACGAACAAGTACCTGAACTGGACCTACACCACCTTAGGCTTTACCAGCACGCACCACTTCCTGATCTTCTGCGGCATTGCCGCCCTGGTCGCGCTATTCGTCGCCAACTTCAGCTACCTGGCGACCTATTGGATCAATACGCGCGTGTCCTGGTCCATCCAGCACGCCTTGGCCACACGCCTTTTCAAGCGCTACCTGACGGCACCCTACGTGACGATGCTCCGCAGGAGCCCTGCCGATCTCAAGAAGAACATTCTGGAAGAAACCCAGCAGTTCGCTGGCGGCGTCATCCAGGTGTCGCTCCAGTTGATCGCTTCCTGCGTCACGATGCTGTTCATCGCCGGGCTTCTGATCGCGGTCAGTCCCGTGCTCAGCCTGATCATCGGCGGCCTGTTGGGCGGCAGCTTCGCCCTGACTTATTTCTCCATCCAGAAGAAGGTCAGAACCATCGGAGAACTGCGATTCAAGACGAACACCGGCCGTTACAAGGCAGTCGACGAAGGGCTCGGTGGACAAAAGGAACTGAGAATCCTCGGGAGGACCAACGCGCCGGTAAACGCCTTCGAACATAATTCGCTGTCCTTCACCAGAAGCCTGGCCAAAAACGCCGTCCTTGGCTTCACGCCGCGCTACATGATCGAGGTACTGGGATTCGGCAGCATCCTCGTCATCGTCCTCTATCTGATGGCCACCCGGTCGGATATACAGAATGCCATCCCACTGATCGGCCTCTTCGCCTATGGCGGTTACCGTCTCTTGCCGGCCATGAACCAGGCCTACACGAGCATGATCACGCTCAGGTTCAACGCCGTGGTCGTGAGGACACTGCCCCACGAAATGGCGACGATGAAGGAACTAACCGGGCGGGTTTCTACGGAGGGCGACGGCCAGAGGATGCCCTTCAAAAACCGGCTCGAAGTGAAGGACGTGCACTTCGGCTACTCAGAAGACCGCGCGCCCGCGCTGAACGGCGTGTCCCTGACCGTACCGTACAAACACTTCATCGGCATAGCGGGCAGCACCGGCTCTGGCAAGACCACGCTGGCCGATGTAATCCTCGGCCTCCTGCCGCCGCAACAAGGCGAGATTCTCGTCGATGGTGTTCAGGTAACGCAGGACAACCTCCGTGCATGGCAGAACCTCATCGGTTACGTGCCCCAGGACATCTACCTTGCGGACGACACCATCGCCCACAACATCGCCTTCGGTATCCCGGCCAAGAAAGTGGACATGGAGGCCGTCCGCGCTGCCGCCGAAAAGGCACAAATCAAGCGGTTCATCGAAGAGAGTCTGCCGGAGGGCTACGAGACGCTGGTCGGTGACCGCGGCGTGCGGCTCAGCGGCGGCCAGCGCCAGCGCATTGGCATCGCCCGGGCGCTCTACCACAATCCCGAAGTCCTCGTCCTTGACGAGGCCACCAGCATGCTCGACGGCCAGACCGAGCACGCCTTCATGAAAGCCATCGAGGACCTGTCCCACAAGGTCACGCTCATCGTCATCGCCCACCGCCTGACCACCCTCGCCAAGGCCGACTGCATCTATCTCCTGGAAGACGGCCAAATAGAAGCCTCAGGCACCTTCGAAGAACTCGGCGCCAAGAGCGAACGCTTCCGAGCCATGGTCCAAGGCGCACGCTAACTATTCTCTTCTTCTTTTGCTAAACACAAGACAC
>CAVRTJ010000018.1:0-20915 GCA_963724125.1 uncultured Acidobacteriota bacterium | reverse complement strand
CGATGGACCGGGGGAGCCTGTATTGGCCGGACATCTTCAAGAAACTTCACTGGCTGGAACTCGCGGCATGCCTTCCGGCGGTGCTCGCTGTCCTGCTTCCGGCCGGGTGGGCGGCCAGGCGCCGCGCGGCGGCCCTGGGCTTCTTTCCCCTGGCGATCCTCCCGCTCATGCTGCCCATGAACCTGTCCCGCTACTTCTCGGACCTTGACCTCTCGCTCGATCCCCCGCCCATCGTCCAGGTCATCAAAGGAGAAAGAACCGGCTTCCCCATGCCCAGAATCACGGGAGGATACTACGAAGGCCACTTCATGGCCGATCTCTGTCCCAACCAGAACCTCTGCTGGAATCTGCCGGACATCCGCATCGCGAGTCCCCTCCTGCTCAAAAGCTACGAGTCGTTCTCCCAGCACTGGGGGTGGGCGGACCTTTTCGGCACTCTCTGTTTCATGCCGAGGCAAGACGCCGCCTTGCTGGATTTTCTAGGTGTCCGTTGGGCGGTGGCCGAGCCCGGAAAGAAGAGGCCCCCGGGAAAGGAAGTCCTCTCAACCGACGGACTGGTGCTGCGGGAGGTGGAGGCCTCCGCCCCGTGGGTCCGCGCCGTCGGACGGTGGACGGTGGGTGCGAACGACGCCGACACGTTGAAACGAACCTTCGCCGCCATACGGTCGGGGGCCTGGCGCGGAGAGGCCGTCCTGCAGGGACATCCGCCGCCGTCCACCGCCTCGCCGGCGACGTGGAGCGCGCCAAGCCTGACGTGGGTGGAAAGCGGGCCGAACACGTGGCGGTGGACCCTGGACGGACGGCAGGCCTCCATGCTCCTCGTCCTGATGAACGACCACCCGGGATGGCGCGCCGGCCTGGATGGGGCGCCCGCCAGGATATATCGCGCCTATGGAACGTTCATGGCGGTCGAAGTCCCGCCGGGGCGCCACGACGTGACCCTGGTCTTTCGGGCGCCCTGGTTCTTGTTCGGCCTGGGCCTGTCGGTTCTGGGGTGGTGCCTGCTGCTCGCGTGGTTTGCTCTGGCTCGTCCGAAGGGACCGCCGCGTGCCGGCCTGAGGGGCGCGGCCGCCGCGGACGACAGGCGGGCCGTCTCACCGGCAGTACGCCTGATTCTCGTGGACACCCCAGGGCACGACTGTCATACTTGATCCTGGATCACCCGAACGGCCGGATCGAGAAAGGCAGGTGACGAACTGGCCAGGTTTCCGAGCGTGCCGCGTGGCGACAAATTTCGAGAGAGCGTACCAGCGCCCCTGTTCAGACTGGGGTGGCTGTTGGCCCTCCTGGCCGTCGTCGCCTTCTACTTCGCCCCCTTCTTCTTCCAGGGCCGCCACATCGTTCCCTTCAACTTCGAAAGGCCCATCAGCACGGGGATCCCAGGAAACGGAAAGCCGCTCACCATCCACCAGCGTTTTCCGGGGCACGACAACTCGCCCATCCTGATCCACTACCCGAACGCCGCCCTGACGGGGCAGTACGTGAGGGAAGGCGAACTGCCGACCTGGAACCCGTACGTCGGGACCGGACAGCCCGCCATGGGGAACGGCCAGGTGTACCCGTTCTCCCCGTTCCTCTGGCCGTTCTATCTCTTTCCCAACCCGTGGGTCTTCACGTTCTGCCTGATACTCGGGACGCTCTGGGGCGCCTGGGGCGCGTACCTGTGGCTGGCCAGGTTCCGCCTGACTTTCTGGGCGCGGTGTTTCGGCGCCCTCGCATGCATGTTCAATCCGTGGACGGTCAAGATAATCCTGTACTCGGACGTGTGGGCGGCCTGGTGGTTCGGCTGGCTGTTGTGGAGTTGGGACGACAGCGCTGGAAAAGGGCGGGAGAAGGTGGTGGCTGCCGGCCGTCATGATTGCGGGCATGGTCTACACGGGGCATCCGGAGGTCGCCCTCCTCCTGGCCGCCGCCTCGGCGGTTTACGCGTGCGTCGTCTGGGGCACGGGGGACAGGGGCCGGAAACCGGCCTCCCTGGGGGGTTCGTGTGGCGGTCGGCGGCCGTCGTCGGCCTGGCGGGGCTCATGACCGCGGTTCATTGGATGCCGGTCCTGGCGCATCTCGCCGAGACAGCGCCCTACAAGTTCATGGCCCACAACAGCGTGACGGCGGGCAGGTACCTGTTCACGAACCTGCTCAACCCGAGGTCCGAAGTCTTCGTGAATCCCGTCCTGTGGGGCCTGATCTTCCTGGGCCTGGCGGCCATGGGCAGGAACCGCCGTCTGGTCGCCGACCTGGCCCTCCTGGGCGTCGTTCTGGTCGCCTGTTTCCAGGTCGTCAGGTTCGATCCCTTCGTGAAGCTGATTACGCTGGACGGCATTCTTCCCGGCATCTACGCACGCGGAATCCTCTGGTTCGGACTGGCGCCCCTGCTCGCCGCCGGGGCGGAGTCCCTCCTTTCCGCGGATAGACCGGCCGCGCTCTCCTTCGCCTCCTCGTGCTGGGGGCGCTGGCCTTTGCCGCCCTTTCGTGGGCCGATTACCAGGCGGGCGCCATGGTCTACCTGTCCGTCCGACAAGACGCTCCTCATCTTCTACGCCGCCGTGCTCCTGGTCCTGCTCACCGCCGCAGCGGCCTCCGGAGGATGGGTCAGAAGACTCGCACTGGCGGCGGGACTGGCGGCGCTCGTCGTCGCTCCCCGGGTGGACCAGGGCCTTCGCTACGCCTACTTCAACGATCTGAACCCCACGGCCGGCGGGCCTCCCGCCATCGCCCGGCTCAAGTCCCTCATGGCGGCGGACCATCAGCGTTTCGCCTCGGAAGCCGCCTCCGGCTGGCACGCCCCCTGCCTGTCGCCCGACCTCGCAAGCCTCTGGCGGGTCCGGGACGTCCGCGTCGTGGATGTTCTGCTCCTGAGGCGTTTTGCCGGGATCGAGCATAGCTTCCGCAAGGATTCAGGGAACTTCGCGGCCACGTGGCTGGCGTTCGGGCAGGCGACGCCGGCGCAGCTCGGGCTCCTTGCGGTCCGCTACTACGGAATCCCTCTGAACCCGCAACGCGCGACGTTCCGATGGGAAGAGGTCCCCGACGCCATGCCCAGGGCCTACCTTGTCCACAGCGTCATTCCCGCCAGGGACGAAGCCGACTCGCTCAACCTCTGGGAGGCCCTGCGCGACGGACCCGAGCTGCATTCGGCCGCAATCCTCGAAGGTTGGAGAGAATCCCCGGCCATAGGCCGGCCCTCGTCCGGGGACCGGGTGTCCTGGATCCGCGACGGACTGAAGCAGGTGGAACTGAAGGTCGAAACCCCTTCGCCGGCCGTCCTGGTCCTGCTCGACGCCTACGCGAACGGCTGGGTGGCCCGGGTGGACGGGCGGCGCGTTCCGATCTTCCCCGCCAATCTGGCCTTCAGGGGGGTGAAAATTCCGCCGGGCAGCCACGTGGTATCCTTCCGGTACCAACCTCCTTCCGTGATCCTGGGCGAGGTCCTGGCAGGTGCGGGCTGGCTCGCCGTCCTGCTCCTGCTCGGCCTGTCCACGAGACGCCGGGGATAGCCGTGCTCGAAGACCGCAAGGCCCGAATGGGGATTCTCTGGTCGCTGCTCCTGCTCGTCGCGGGATCGGTGGTCCTTTTCTGGCCGCTCCTTTTCCACGTGAAGCACGTCGTTCCCTTCCACGTTCTCGCGGGCGACCCTGCCCTGACGGGCATCGACGTGCACTCGGACAGGCCGGACTGGCGCTCCTTCGACCTCTCGCCCGTCGTCATGTTCTATTCTGAAAAGGCCGTGGCGGCCCGCGCCCTGCACCGCGGGGAACTGCCGCTCTGGAACCCCTACAACGCCGTCGGCGTGCCCCTGCTGGCCAACGCGCAGAGCCAGCCCTTCGCGCCCTTCTTCCTGCCGTTCATGGCCTTTCCGAACCCGTGGTGCTACTCCCTGATGCTGTTGATCCAGCTCCTTTTCGGAGGCTTCGGGGCGGCGCTCCTGCTGAGAAAGCTGGGTGCGGGAACGACGCCGCAGGTCTTTGCAGCCCTCCTCTTTGCTTTCAATCCCTACGCCCTGAATTACCTGGTCTACTCGGACGTCTGGGCCTACGTCTGGTTCCCGTGGGTCTTCCTCGCCGCCGAAAGGTGGGTCCGGCGGGAGAGCGGCGTAGCCGTGCCGGCCCTGCTCATCGCCCTCATGGGCATGAGCGGACACGTGGAGGCGGCCTTCTTCGGTGCCGCCTCGGCCTTCGCCTACCTGGCCGTCCGCCTTTTTCAGAAGGGCGCCTGGCGCGGGCAGGGCCGCGGCTGGCTCCTCCTGCCCGTGCTGGCGGCCGCGCTCTCGGCGTGGTGGCTGGCGCCCTTCGCGCAGTACGTCCTCCACTGTACGACGGGCCGCTTCGGGGGGAACGTCTGCTATCCCTACCACCCCTCCGCGGCCTTCATCGTCGGTTCGGAAGTTTTCTGGCCGCCGGTTCTCCTCATGGTCGCGGCGATCGCTTTCATGGTCCCCGGCAAGAGGCGCTTCGCGCTGGCGCTGCTGCCGGGCCTGCTCTGGTCGCTGGTGATGATGTTCCCCTTTCCGCTGGCCCTTCAGGAGTTCGCGACCTTCGACCTGCTCAGCGGGCGGTACGGCCGGTCCGTGGCGTGGTTCGTCCTCGTCGTGGCCGCCGGCCTGGGGCTGGATGCCGTGTCGAAGGCCGAGGCCCGCCGGTGGACGATCGGCGTGTCGCTGGCCGTGTCCGCCGCATGGCTGGGCCTTGGCTATCTCCTCCACCCGCCGTCGCTCGCCGCCGCCCAAGCGAACCACTGGGTGCCCCTGCAGGGAACCACCATGGCCCACTTCCCGGTGCTCGTCGCGCTCAACGTCCTCGCATTCGCACTGGTTTTTCTGCCGAAACGGTGGTGGGCGCCGCCCCGGCTCGCGGCGAGCCTCGCGGTGCTCGCGCTCGCGTGCGGCCTCTTCTTCCACCCGGTCTTCGACGTCTACTGGAACGACTCGGCGCCGGAACCCGCCCCCGCCGTCCGGGCGGCTCTCAAAGGGACCGCAGGGAGGACGTGGTTCCCCTCGCAGGGCTACTGGAAGAGCTTCCCGCCCAATGTGAGCGCGATCTTCGGCATCCGGGACATCCGCTACTCCGATCCTTTCACGCCCAGAAGGCTTGCGGACGTTCCCTGGCGACGTGGACCCCACCAGGACCTCTTCGAGAGCTGGGGGGGCGGGCCGAGTCGAGCTTCCTCGGAGTCGACGTGGCCTGGGGCTTCGCGGGCAGACCGGACGTGGCGAAAGGGCGCATTCCGGCCCTGCGCCCGGTGACCCTGCAGCCTGGCGCGGGCCGGGTCCTCTGGGTGCAGAACGACGAGGTGGAGGCCGGCGCCGGGGAGGCCCTGGCCGCGGCCCGTGCGGACGGCGCATGGGAACACACCGTGTTCCTGGAAACACAGCCGCGGGAGACGCCGGTCCCGTCCCTCGGGACGAGCGCCCCCGCGCGAATCCGGGCGGTCGAAACGGGCTTCAACGTGGGTGTCTGGGAAATCGACGCCCCGGAGGACGGGTGGCTCCTGGAGCGTGACCTCTACTGGCCCGGGTGGAAGGCCGTGCGGGACGGACGAACGACGGACCTGTACGCGGCGGACGGGATCTTTCGCGCCGTCTTCGTGCCGGCGGGACGCCACATGGTAACCGTCCGGTACCGGCCGCTGTCCTTCATCGCGGGCGTCCTCGTCACCCTTCTCTGCCTGCTCGGCTCGATCGCGTACAGATGGATGGGAAGACGATGAAACCGAGCGCCGGGAGTCCTACAGCCGGCCGGTCCGGCGTCGGGTGGGGCGCCGCCCTGGTGTTCCTCCTTCTGGGCATCTTCCTGCTCCTGCAGGTCAGCCCCGTTCTGAACCCGGTCACCTACGACGAGAGCAACCTGGTCTACGACGGCGCGCGGCTGAGTCAGGGCGAGATGCCCTACCGGGACTTCTTCAACTTCGTGCCGCCGGCCACCTTCTGCCTCATGGCCGGCGCCCATCCCGTCCTGCCGGACCGGCCCGAGACGGCCGAACGGTACCTGGTCGTCGCGCTGGTCTTCCTGACGGGCCTGGCCTGGTTCCTCGCACTGAAACAACTGGGCTGGAAGAGGTCCGAGTCCCTCGCGAGCGCCGCTCTCTTTCTCGTCTGCCTCTACCCCTTCAGCCCCTTCGCGCCGCACCACTGGTTCGCCCTCGCGTTCCTCGTGCCCGCCATCGCCTTGGGCCGGATCCTCTCCCTCCGCCGCGAATCGGCACGGGCCTGGTTCCTGCCCGGACTCGCGGCGGGCCTTACCCTGTGCACGCTCCAGACAGCCGGCTTCTTCGCGTGCGTTTTCCTCGCCGTCCTCGTTCTTTCGAGCCGCGACGGGCGAAAGGCTGCCGTGCTCCGGGTCCTCTGGTCCCTCCTGGGCTGTGCCGCCGGTCTGCTCCTGTTGATTGGGCCGCTGTTCCTCGCGGGGGCGGGCCGTTCGCTCTGGCGGGACCTCGTGGCGTGGCCGATGGCCAACTACCACCGGCCGGGCAACCCCAACGACGTCGCATTTCTCTCGGACCTGCCCGGGCGGCTGGCGCACCTGTGGACCTTCGCCGGTCCGGGTGGCCCCGCAACAGGCTTCGTGCTCGCCATCTCCGGGAGCCTCCTTTACATCGGGATTCTGGTCGCGGCCCTGGCCTGCCTGGCCGCCGCCTTCCTGACGTTCGTCCGGATTCCGAGGCGGCGGCCGCCCGAGCCCTCCGTCCTGGCGGCCGCCACGCTGACCGTCCTCGTTTTCGGCGTTTTCGTCCGTTCGAACCCGACCTGGGTGCACCTCGTGTACGGCCTCCCCGCCGTCCTTTTCGCGTGGCTCTGCGCGCTCGCATCTTCAAACGGGCGGCCCCTGCGGCGAACGTGGATCACGGCGATCATGCTCGTCGTCCTCGTCTCCGGCCTCGCGTACAGGCTGGGTCTTTTTTCCGCGACGCCCCCCACCCCCCGGCAGCTGACCGACGTGGACCAGCGTGGACCGGGACAGTCCCCTGAACCGCTCGCTCAGGGCCTGGTCCTACCTGAAGCCCGGCGACAAGATCGTGGTGATTCCCACGGGTGGCAACGTCTATCTCTACACCTACCCGGCGGCCATCGGCTACACGTACTTCTTCCCGCTGCAGGACCACTACAACGACATGGAGGACCACAGGATCGTGGCGCGACAGATCGAACGGTGCAAACCAAAGGCCATCCTCATCCACAAGGTGAGTTACCAGGATTTCCTGGCACGGGAAGATCCAGTGTCGCGCCTCCTGAAGTCGCGCTACCGGAAGGAGGGGGAAACGCCGGCTCTCATTATCCTGGCAAGAAAGGGGAGCGACGACGTCCGCGAGGGCTCACCGGACGACGCGCATGCCGGGCAGGGGCGGCCCGACCTTTTGGGTGGGACCCGCAATGAGTGAACACCGGGTGACTGTTTGTCCGTCTATTACGGCGCGGCAGACGGCCTCGGCCGTGACTGCCACGCTGTGTACGGCAGCTGTTCTACTGGTGGTCGTCGGCAAGATCAGCCCGCTCCCCAACGTCCCCAAATGGGACGAGTTCATCTATCTGTACGACGCCCAGCGCGTGCTGACCGGGCACGTGCCCTACCGGGACTTCTTCCAGTTCACGCCGCCGGGAGACATCTTCGTTCTGGCGGGATGGTTCCGGGTCTTTACAGGGCGCGCCACCGTCACCTGGGGACGCTACCTGTCGGCGCTGGTAGCCATCCTCTCCTGGCTCTGGATCGGCCGGACCCTGCGCAGGTCGGGCTGGAGCCGCGGGCTGACCTTCGCGCTGGCCAGCCTGTATCCCATTTGCCTCTACACCTTCTGGCCCATCCCATCCCATCACTGGATGGCAAACCTGGTCTTTATCGGGGCCTTTGAGGCCTACGACTTCGAGCGCGCACGAGTTCGAGGGGCACCGGGCTGGTTCTACCTGGGGATGGCGGGAGGATTCGCCTTCCTCTTTCTCCAGACGGCGGCGGCCGACATGGCGGCGTTCTGGGGGGTGCTCTGGCTGTTAGGGATCTCGGGCAGGAAAAAAATCGGGAGTGCATTGTGGGCCACCGCCGGCGTGTTCGCGGTCGTGGCGCCGGTCTTTGGCTGGTTCTTTGCCAATGGCGCACTCGGGGATTTGCTCCGCGATGTCTTTCTCTGGACGGCCGGGCACTACCGGGTGGTGGGCGGCGTCAACGCCGTCCCTCTCCTGCAGGACCTTCCGGGCAGGATCGCCGCCGCGTGGAGTCCGCCGGCGGGAACGAATCCGTTGATCTGGGGTCCGCTGGCCGTGGCGGGCAGCCTTGTCTTCCTGTCGGTGCTATCCGCCGCGACGGTGATTCTGGTTGCCACCGCGTGGCGTTTCGGCGGGGCGATCAAGCGCGGGCGGCTGCCGGACTCTCTTCCGTCGGCCGTTTTGTGCCTGAGCGTCGTTGAATTCAGTCTCTTCCTCATGGGGAAGCCCGACTGGCTTCACCTGGTCTACGCACTCGGAAGGATAGGACCCGCCTGGCTTTTTCTGGGCCCTCCCAAGGCGCTGGCCCGAAAGCGCATCCATTCGCTGGCCGCCGTTGGTGGGCCTCATCGTTCTGGGAGGTACGGCCTTTGGCGCGGGGTGGATGTGCTTCCAGCCTGTGTCCTCATGGGAGTTCATGGACGCCGACCGGCCGGTGCGTGAGGCGCCCGTGAACCGCTACCTGCGATCCAGGCCGTGGCTCGGCCCCGACGACACCATAGCCGCCTTTCCCGAAGGCGGCGAAGTCTACCTGTACGTCAGGCCCGCCGCCGTGGGCTACACGCTGCTCTATCCGCCCGATGAACCTTATTACGGAAAGCGCGACTACCTCGCCGTAGCGAAGCAGATTCTGAAGAACCGGCCGAGGTGCATCGTCATGACCGTGGATACGGCGCCTTCCTTTCTGGCGCCCGCCTGCCCGCTGAGTGGCCCCATCCGCAGGAACTACACGGAACTGGGGCGGATCGGTGACGCGCTGATTTTCAAGTTGAAGCAGGAGCCGTCCAGCGACGGTCACGGTGGCCCCCCGTGAAGCGTCTGGCCCTCCCGAAGCGCCTTCTTCGTTCCGGCTGACCTTCGGTGTGGTTGGAAATCGCAAGGGGCCGCCTGAAAAAGCGCCGCGAGGCGACAGGAACCACGTGGTAGTATGAGGTTGACACGTATGAAGCGGGTTTCTCATACCCCGGAGGCGAGTCCCATGATTCCCGTCAACAGGTCCGAACGCCCCTCGTCCCGTGTGCGCCTCTGGCTTCGATGGTCACTGCCGGCTGTGGGCGTCGCCCTGTTCCTATTGCCGCTCGTCAGCTCATCGATTGTCTACCCGAAGTGGGACGAATTCATCGTCAGTTTCGATGCCCAGCGCATCCTCAACGGGCAGATCCCGTACAGGGATTTTTTCAACTTCATTCCCCCCGGCATCTTCTATTTCCTTGCAGGCGCGGGGTGGATCTTCGGCAGGGTGACTCTGACCGTTTCCCGCTTCGCCGCCCTGCTGGTGATTCTGACCAACTGGCTCCTGCTGCGCACTGCGCTCGAGAAGGCCGGCTGGAGATGGTGGCACGCACTCGCGTTATCGCTCGTATATCCGGTCTGTCTCTATCCGTTCTGGCCGGTCGCCTCCCACCACTGGCTCGTCCACTTGACGTGCATGGCGTTTCTGCTGGTCGTCGCGAAAACAGATGCCTCTGACATGAAATCAGCCGCGTTCATGGGGCTTTGCGCGGGGACGGCCGCGGTAATTCTGCAGACGGACGGCCTCTACCTTGGCGTGGCCGGGCTGGCCCTCATCCTGTTGACTTCCAGCGAGAAGAAGGTCTTCAAGAACCTCACGATGTGGGGCGGGGGCCTTGTGCTTCCTCTGATCCTGGGATTCGTGCCCCTGCTTCTGATGGGCGCGGGGCCTTCCATGGTGCGCGATATACTCTTGTGGCCGGCCCATAACTACAGCCGAACCGGGAACGACAACGCCCGAGGCGTGCTGGCGGATCTCCCCATCCGCCTCGACGCAATCTGGTCGGGAGTTCACACGACCGGGGACATGTGGCGGACGCTTCCACTTGCGATCGCGGGCACAGTGCTTTACGCACTTCTTCTGGCGTCGGCCCTTGGGTTATTCGTGGCGGCCATCTGGGTGCTGCTTAGAGCCCTGCGGCGACGCACGCTCGATTACCCCGTCACCGCCGTGGCTTCGCTGGTAACGGTTCTCGCGATTGGGATGTTCTTCCGCGGGAGGCCGGGCTGGTTGTGGCTGATCTACCTTTTTGCCTTCCTGATGGCTTTCTGGCTCGTTGCCGCGGCAAAGACCCACCTGTCAGAAGTCGCTCGCCGCCGCATTGTGATTCTGGCTTTGATGCTCTTGGCGGCGGGGGGCGTCTACCAGAGCCGCTGGATCTGGTACCACTGGCCGAATGCGCAGGAGTTGACGGACGTTGACCGGCCGATACGAGACAGCACGGTGAACCGCTGGCTCCGGACGCCGGGCGTCCTGGGAAAGGGCGATACGGTAGCCGCCTTCCCGGAAGGCGGAGAGGTTTATCTCTACGGAGCCCCCCCCGCCGTCGGTTATACCTTCTTCATGCCCCTTTCGGAACGGTACAACTCCCTGAGGGACCACGAGATCGTGGCCAACCAATTGGTCAGGAACAAGCCCCGTTGGGTACTCGTCACCCCCGGAATGGAGAAGGCCTTCCTGGATCCCGCTTCGCCCGTCGGCAGACTGCTGAGGAAGGACTACAGGCGCCTCGGGCAAGTCGGCGATGCGATCGTATACAAGCGAACGACCGGGCCATGAGAAGCACTGAGAAGCGCTTGCTCGAACCCTGATGCGGCCCTCCCATCTTCCGAAAGAGGCCTGCCGCACCGCAACCTGGAGGATATTGCGACCGCGGCTCCTGAAAAAGGAAAAGGGCCCCGAAGGGCCCTTCTTCTCATCGGTTTTACTGGGTGAATTCTTAGTTACACTTCGCCTGCTTGCCTTCGGGAGTAACCACGAAGCCATCGTCAACCCAGACGATGTCGTTCTCGAAGCAGCCGGTCTTGACTGGAGTGAAAGTGTTGACACTGACCGTGCCCCAGACGGCCAATCCGACTGCTCCGTCCTTGCCGTAAGAAGCCACACCAAAATCCCTGCCCCCAGAGGCGGCGGCGTAGTAGTAGGGGTTGTTCCACGGATCGGGATTGGGGATGGATTTGATGTAGTCGGGGGTCAGGTCGGCATTGATTGCGGCGGTGTAGGCGGAGGCAAAGCCACCGGTATTCTGAATCGGGTAAACCTGGGCATCCGTCGCGTAGGACTGTGCTGCGGTCGCGATGGAACGGACCTCAGCCATGGCTCTCTTCTGCTTTGCGCGCTGAATCGCGGAGAGCAGGTTCGGAATGGCGATCGCGGCGATAATGCCGATGATCGCAACAACGATCAGAAGCTCGATCAGCGTAAAACCTTTCTGTTTCTTCATGCATACCTCCTTCTATGAGAGACATCTAAACTGCAACTATTGTGCCACTACTATCTTCCTGATACAAGAGGGTATCGACAGGGACATGGCCGTCTGTTGTCAGATACGCCTGACACAATTTGTCGGTTACGCTCATGATGAAGCCCCGGCAAGCCGGCCGAACGGCCGATTACCATCGACCGCTGCGGAAGCGGCGGGAGACGGGCCTTCGAAGACCGGCATACACCCTAACTCACCTACTCTCCTATTCACGGCGCCGCAAGGCGCCCCATAAAGCTAAAGGCCGCCCGGAGGAGGCGGCCTTTCTTACGAGATGAAACAGGAGGGTTACAGGATTTACGGTGTCGACGGGGATGCCGGTGCGGGTGCGCCGGCCTCGGTGCCGCCTATCCCCGTATAGATATGCGTCGTCGTCTTGTGTCCAGGCTGCGCGCCTGGAGGTTGAACGATCTGAAATAATCGCGGAACCGGGCGATGACAGATTCCGCCCTGGCCCACGTCACGACGTCGTCGGGCGCGGTCGAATAGAAATTCAGGCCCATGACCCTGAGGATGTGGGCGAGGTCGCTCTCCTTGAGGGTCGCGGCGGGAGACCAGGCTCCGTTGGCGGGCGTAATGTCCAGGCCGGCCAGGAAGGCGGGCGCATTGGACGTAGTCCATCCGCCGTTGGGCGCGGGACGGTTCAGGCTCGATGCGAGTAAGATCGCGAAATCGCCCTGCGAAATGGACGCTTCAGGCTTCTGCGCCATGACGGCGAATGACACCAGAAATAAGCCAGCAATGACGGTCAAGGCTATCTTACGCATCGACATATCCTCCTGTTATCTGTAAATATATCCCGTTTCTGGACAATAGTCCAAGTAGCGGCCTTTGCAGACACGAACTGACTGCGGCCGATGGCAATCGCCGTCGGCCGGCTCCCGCCGGCCGCTACAACGGCAAGTCCCGTCTGCCGTCCTTCGTAGCGGCCGCAATGCCGTGCGGCCGGTTCGTCGCAGTCGAGGGTGAATGACGCTACAGAGTGAGGAGGCCGTGAAAGACGTCGGCCGGCTCCCGCCGGCCGCTACAGCGGCAGTCCCTCGCCGCTTCTAAATCCGCAATCCCAATTCCCAATTCCCAAATCCCTAACTTGCCTTCGGCGGTGTGCGCTTCTTCTTGAAAATGTCCTTCCATCCGCCGACGCGGCCGACCATCCAGGGCAGGCGCTTGGGCTCGTTGCCGGTCTCGTAGTAGTAGTGATTGTAGTAGTAGTAATCGTAGTACTGGGTGGACTTGGGCTGGATATCGTTCAGCACGACGCCCGCGATGGGCACGTTCTGCCGCCGGAGCATGACCGTGGTCCGTTCGAGCATGGGCCGGTGCGTCTTCTTGAAGCGGGCCACGAGCACCGTCAAGTCGACCATGCTGCCGAGAATCTGCGCATCGGTGATGGTGAGGTACGGCGGAGAGTCCAGCAGAACCCAGTCGTACGCCTTCCGGACCTGCGCCAGCATCTCCTTGAAGCGCTTCATGGAAAAGAGCTCCGGCGGGTTGGGCGGCACGGGCCCAGAGGTCAGGACAAATAGGTTCGGGTGGCAGCCCTGGACGATGTAGTCCTCGATGGCGCTGGTCCGCTCGGCCAGGAAGTGCGTCAGCCCCTTCTTGACGTCCTTCAGGTTCAAGTACCGCCCCACCGAGGAACGCCGCAGGTCGCAGTCGATCAGCAGCACCCGCTCGCCCGTGCTGGCAAGCGTCTTGGCCAGGTTCACCGAGACCGTCGTCTTGCCCTCCTTCGGGGAGGACGAGGTCATCAGGATCAGGTTCTTCTGCATGTTCTCGCTGGCGTAGACCAGTGCCGTCCGCAGCGTCTGGAAGGCCTCGACCGAGGCCCGCTCCGTCTCCTTCTCCATGGTCGGGGATCATGGTCAGCAGGTTCATGCCGAGCCGGCTCTCCACGTCCTCGACGGTCTTGATGGTCGTGTCGATGTACTGGTACGCCACCACCGACCCCGCCGAGAGCATGAGCCCCAGCATGAAGCCGAGCAGGATGTTCATGGTCTTTTTCGGCTTGATCGGCCCACCGGGCGGAAGGGCAGGGTCCTGGACCCGGATGTTGCTGCTCAGGAGCGACGCGCTGACGTTCAGTTCCTTCATCTTGTCGTAGAGCAGGTCCATGTATTTCTTGATCGCCTGGCCGGCCGTGGTCAGCGCCTGGCCCCTGGACGCCCCCTCGACGAACTGCAGCCCCTGGTTCTTGACCGCGTCGAGCTGGCGCCTGGAGGTTGCTCTTCTCCGACTGTAGGGCGGCGAGCTGGTTCTGGTAGGTGCCCAGGACGATCCTGGCCTGGTCGGCGATGCGCGCCTTCAGGTCCTTCATCTCGGCCTTCTTTTTCTCGACTTCAGGGTGTTTCGGCGTGAACTGGACCTCGAGCTTGGCCAGGTCCCGGCTCATCTCGTTGTACTGCCTGGCAAGATCCTGGACGTTGGGATCGTTGGCAACCGCAGGAATGCTCAATGGATCGCCGCCGCTACGCTCCCAGTGCTTCATCTGCGTGACCACGGCCGCTGCCTGGCTCTCTTTGACGCCCACGTCTGTGAGCTGGTCGTTCAGGGCCCCGATCTGCTTGTCCAGGATCTCCTTCTGGTTCTGCGGAAAGTACGTACCCTGCTGTTTCAGGGACTTTGTGATCTGGGTCTGTTGCTTGATGTACTGCTCCTGCATCTTGCGCGCTTCGTTCAGCATCACCTTGTTGGCCTTCGCGATATAGTCCAGCGTGCTGGTGAGGGTCTCCTCCCGGTAGGCCGCGGCCACTGCGTTGGCCCAATCGGCGACCTGGTTCTTGTAGGGCCCCGTCACGGTAATCCTGAACAGCGCGCTGTCCCTGACCGGACTGACGCTCACCATACCCTGCAGAGCCCGCCAGGGATCCTTCACGTCCTTGAACGCGGGGTTCTTCGCCAGTCCGAGCTGCTGGGCCGCGATCTGCATCACCGCCTGGCTCCTGATCACGTCCGGCTGGGATTCGTAGAACTTCTGCTGGTCCATCCACGAATTGGCCGATCCCGGGTTCTCCATCCCCAGCGGCGTCCGGTTCGAACTCTGCACGTACACGATGGCCGTCGCCGAATACACAGGCGTGGACATAAAGCTGTAGAGCGCCGCGACGATCACCGCCGCGCACGTCACGCCGATGATCCACCACCGGTTGTCCCAGAAGAGCTGGACCCACCGGAGCAGATCGAATTCCTGGCCCTGCGGCTCGTCGTAATTTGAAGGATTCGAAAAGTCGCTACCCGGCATATTCGTTCGCCCTCATGCTTTCATCGCGGCTGTTCCTGCGTCTCCGCCCGCCGTCCCGTTCCAATGAGAAACCCGCAGCCCGGCATCCAGATTCCGGGGCACCGGCTATTGTACTTCAGTTTCGGATTTTCGGAAGAAAATCCGAAGTATCGGCCGACTATGCGGCTTCGCCGAATGTTAAATGGTGAATTTTAAATTTTGATTAAAGCAAAACGGCCGATGCGAGCATCGGCCGTCGGCCGGCTCCCGCCGGCCGCTACAACGGCAGACAAGCTGCCGTTTTCAAATCCCAAATCAGAAAAATTTCCTCGCCCTTACCACCACGTGGTCGTTGGGCTCGAGGGGCACGTCGTCGATCTTGCCCTTTTCGATCTTGGAGGCGTTCACCTCGATGCGCTTGGGCTTGTCCCCCGTCTGGCGAAGGATGTCCACGCTGCCCTTCTTGGCCCACTGCGAGAAGCCGCCGGCCAGGGTGATGGCGCGCAGGAGGGTCATGTCCTGATTGTACGGGAAGGACCCCGGGCTCTTGACCTCGCCCGACACGTAGATCGACTTGACACTCTCCACGTTGATCACGTCCTGGTCGAGCACGTAGATGTTCGACTTCTCGGTATTGCCGCCCAGCAGTTCCTGTTGCGTCACGACCATGGTCTTGAGTTTGCCCGACGCGTCACGGCGCTGGATCTCCACGTCGCCCGATTTCGTTGTGAATCCGCCCGCCTGGCTGATAGCATCCAAAACCCGCAGGGCGCCCTTCAGCGGGATGCGCCCGGGCGAACCCACCTCGCCGAGCACGTTCACGTAGCGGCTGCCGTACTCGACGAGCTGGATGTTCACCTGCGGCGCCTTGACGTACTGGGCGAGCAGGGTCTCCAGCTTGTGCTGGAGCTGGTTCACCGTGAGGCCCTGTACCTGAACCTTGTCGAGCACCGGGAAAGTGACGTAGCCGTCCGGGTCCACGGTCACGCTCTGGTTCATGTCCGAGACGTTGTAGACGTTGATCAGTAGCTTGTCTCCGGGGCCCAGGGGATAGGCCGGCGGCGTGTATGAGGCGAAGATCGACTGGCCCGGCCGGTCGCCGGGCACGAGCCACTTGAAGGTCAGGCCCTCGGCGTCCCACGTGAGCGTGGGCTTGGATTCGAGGGGTAGGTCGACGGTCAGGCCGGTGTCACTTTTCGTGACCTCGTGCAGTCCACCGATGACGGCGGCGTTTCCCTTGAACCGGAGGAGCCACCGCATGGCCGTGCCGGCCGTCTCGCTGGACACTTCGATCGGCGTGGACGCGATGCACTGGATCTCGCCCGGGTGGCCCACGACGCGCACCGCGGCATCTTCCGGCCGGGCGGCCGAAACGGGTAGTGACAAGGCCGAAAAGGCACACAAGGCCGCGATCACGGCCGCTTTTCCAACGCGTCGAATCAGTGAGTTGCCGTTCATCGTTTTGCCACGTGCTCCTTTCGATGACGCCGTCCGCACGGCGTTCCGTTCCCCCATGCGGCAGTGGTTGTCAGCCAGGCCGCCCTAGATTGTACCAGATCGGAAGGTGATTGGTGTTTGGTGTTTGGTGTCCTGTGTTTAGTGTCCAGTGTTTAGGTCGTGGGCAGGCCTTCGAAGCTTTGCCGATAGCCGCCCTTTGTAGCGGCCGATGGAAATCGGCCGTCGGCCGGCTCCCGCCGGCCGCTACAGGGCGCTGCGCGCCCTAAGAGAGGTAGTACCTCAATTCAACACTTAACATTGAGCATTTACAATTCCGCCGACAAAGTCAGCGGGCGCCGGTTGCCCGGCGCCCCGACCTGTTCCGATTGTGATTAACAGCGCCTACCAGCCGATCTGGGCCTGGATGGAAAACCGGTTCTCGGTGAAGGAGTAGGGGTTGTGGACACCCGCGAGGTCGTAGTAGTGGATGTTGCTGTTTCGGTCCTCGTACTGGTAGTTGGCGCGGAGGCTGAACTGCCGCGAGATGTGGTAGCCGATCTCGCCGTAGGCGCGGGAGATCTTGTCCTCGCGCACCTGCCCCTGCGTTCCGGGGTAGTAGGCCAAGTTCAGAACGTCACCGCTGTAGAACACGTCCTGCGTACGGTTGGGGTAGTTGTTCTCCTGGTAGCGGTAACCCGCCGTCCAGAAGAGGTACCGGCTGAGCTGTTGGTGCACCTGCAGTTGGCCGCCCGTCGACGTGTAGTAGTTGTTCACGTTGTAGACCGACTGGTAGGGATGGCGGTCCAGCGTCAGGTCGATCTTGAAGAACTCGGCCGGCTGAAAGCCCAGGCCCACGTCCGCCACGAGGCCGCTGAAATCGGCGTAGTGGTTATCCTGGAATTTCATCTTGGTATACCCGAACTTCGCGTGTCCTGCGGTACCTTTGACCCCGGTGCCCTGCCACCCTGTCATGAAGGTGTACCGCTCGTATTTCTTGTTGAGGTCCGTCCGCAGGAAGACGTCCTGCCGCTGAACATCCGGCTTGCTGGTCAGGTACTCGCCATTGAAAATCCAGGATGAAACCGGCGTGAAGTGGTAGGCCCACTCCAGTCCCCCGCCCGACTGCGTGTAGTCGAAGAAGGGCCTCTGCTGGTAGGCCCCACCGATGAAGTGAACCTTGTTGAACAGGCCGTAAACGGACAGCGTATTGAGCTGGTTGACCGGCATGGCCAGGCCCACCTTGGCTTCTTCGCGGTAAAAGGGCGTGTTGCCGAAGACCTGTTCGCCGCCGGGATCGAATTCCCGGACCTCCTGCACGCCGCGGACGAAGTGGTTGTCCACCGTCAGCCGGAAGCCGTTCGCGAACTTGAAGTTGCCCTTGAAGTCGGCGAAGTAGGAATTGTGCGAACTCAAGGTGTAGGTGTTGTAGTCCTTGTACTGGTAAGCCAGGTCGAACCGGATGGAACTCTCGTTGAACGGCAGTTCGATGCCCACGGCCGGCCGCACCTCCCAGTAACTGTCGCTGACGCCGCCATTGGGCATCGTCGAGTCCTGCATGAAGAGGTTGTCCGTATGGGTGTAGGTCGTTTCTACGGAAGGATAAAACACGGCATTCCCAACCGGGATGCCCTCACCGGCCATGATGGAAAGCCCCAGGCCGACTGACAGGAAAAGGAAGAAGACTCTTTTTATCATGCCGCATACCCCCACATTAAGGGTGTTCATACCCGCTTTCATGTAACTATAGGCGTCATCAAACCCACTGTCAAGCTTTTACTTCACGATATCCCATTCAATGCACTGCAGGACAAGACAAAATCGATAGCCAGATAGCGCCTTCTACGCTGGCCGCAGTGTCCGGTATTTAGAGGAAGGCCTTCGAAGACTTCATGTTGGCCGTCCTACGTAGCGGCCGATGGAAATCGGCCGTCGGCCGGCTCCCGCCGGCCGCTACAAAGGTCCATCCCAAGCCGTCTTAAACCTGGAACCTGCAACCTACCAACCTGCAACCTTGTATCTTTCTCCGTCTCGGGCCTTTTCTTCAGCCTTTCGGCTTTAGCCCTTAGCCCTTCCCAGATGTGGTACCACAACTCAAAACCCAACACTCACAACCCATAACCGCATCGCCGGCCGCTACAACGGCAGACAATCTGCCGTTCTTAAACCCGCAATCCCAAATCCCAATTCCCAAATCAATTCCCGCTTGCCGTCCTACGTAGCGGCCGATGGAAATCGGCCGTCGGCCGGCTCCCGCCGGCCGCTACAGGGCGCGCAGCGCCCTGGGATGAGGTCGAACCACAACATAGGATTCAATACTAATTATTCGACATTACCGCCGGCTTGGGCGGCGATCTTCGAAGGCCCATTCAGGCAGACTAATCGCTGATTGCCTGAAGGGGATCGACCAACGCAGGAAGGTCAACCGTCAGCGTATCCCAAAGAATCTTCGTTGAGACGCCGAAATACTCGTGCACCAAGAAATTTCGCATATCACTTATATCGCGCCACGGAACCTCCGGGTGAGCAGCAACAATGTCGTCAGGTACCCTGGAAGCCGCCTCTCCTATGATCGTAATGTTGCGCAAGACCGCGTCTATGGTTTTCCGGTCGGACACAAACGCATTGTAGTCCATGCCCCTTGTGTACTCTTCAACAGCCCTGATAGAAGCCAAATGTCGGTAATGCGAATGCGCCAGTCCCTAGGCGGCATAGACCATCTCGCTGAGGATCTTTTCCCGGAACTCGGGACGAAGAGCGTCGCGTGTCACAAGGTCTACGGGGGCATTGAGGAGATCAGAAAGGTAGCGCTGCAGTCTCACAAACCCAAGAAGACCTACTCGCGCCTCCGGTTCGAACTCGACGAGGATGTCCACGTCCGAGTCTTTCCCCATCTCGCCGCGGGCCGCTGAGCCGAACAGCGCCACTCTCCTTACGGCAAACCTTTGCAGGCCTGTGCGCTCGCCCCGCAACTTTTCCAGCACCTCGTTTCGCGTCATCGGGACCTCCTCCATGACGGTCCAAAATAAGTCAGGCTGAATTAATGGATCATCCTGCTCTTAATATTATTATAGGCTATCCGGCCGGTGTGAGCATCGGCCGCTACAGAGGCAGACACCTCGTTCTTAAACCCGCAATCCCAAATCCCAATTCCCAAATTCATTCTCTTCCGCTTTCCGCCCTTCGTAGCGGCCGATGGAAATCGGCCGTCGGCCGGCTTCCGCCGGCCGCTACAGGGCGCCACGCGCCCTGAAAAAGGTAGTACCACAACTCAAAACCCAACACTCAACACTCAAAACCCACAACTCTATTAGCGCTCAACACCCATAACCCACAACTCAATTAAAGGTAGTACCACAACTCAAAACCCAACACTCATAACCCATAACCGTATCATCGGCCGCTACAACGGCATCCCGTCTGCCGTCTTTTGTTCTGCCCCTGATTGTTTGGACACAGTTTAGCATCAGGCGGCCTCCTGGTTGAGGGCGAGGTATCGTGCCTCGGCCGGGGTAAGAAAGTGGAGGCGCTCGATGCGCCAGTGGTGGTTGTAGTCGTGCACCAGCTTTGCGACGGCTTGGTAGACCTCCTGGGCGTTTCGGAAGACTCGGCCGTAGATGGCCTGCTGTTTGAGGGTCTTGATGAAGCGCTCGGCGACGCCGTTGCCCTGGGGCTGGGCGACGAAGGAGAAACTCTGGGCGATGCCCCAGTAGGCGATCTGGTTCAGGAAGTGGTCGCTGGTGTACTGGCACCCATGGTCCATGCGCAGTACGAGGCCGAGGGCGGCGTTCTTCCCGGTGGAGTTGAAGATCCGTTCCAGGGCCATGCGCAAAGGCTCCAGGGCGTTGAAGCGGGTGCCCTCCTTGCAGACATGAAAGCCGACGCATTCGGCGTTGAAGTGGTCCACCGCGATGAAGCCCCAGACCCAGCCCTCGTCGACGGTCTGGACGCGAAAACCGTCCGTGCCCCACAGGAGATTGGGGGCGCTCGTGGTGATGGTGCCGTTGTGCTCCGAGACGAGGGCACCGTGCCGGTACGGGGAGAGCAGCGCGTGCTCGCGCATGAGCCTGAGAACGCGGGTGCGGCTGGTGCGCACCCCCTTCACGATCTTCAGGTGCGCGTACACCTTCCGGTGGCCCTCACCGGCGAAGGGCGAGGCCTCCAGGTAGGCGCGGATCATCGCCAGGAGGTCATCGTCCGAGAGCTCGGTCTTGGGACCACGCTTGCGTCCCACTTTCCGGCTCGGCGTAGCTTCTCCGGCCTGTTTCCGGCGAAGATAGACGGTGGAGCGGGGCGCCTCCCAGACGACACAGACCCGCTTGACACCGTAGGGACGGCCGGTTGCAGGGGACATCTCCCGGCTCACGGCTTCCACCCGCGCCGCCTTCGCGGCTTTTTCGGGCTTTTTTTTAGCAGCTCGATCTCCATCAGCAGATCGCCGATCTTCCGGCGAGCCTCCTTCAGCGCATCGTCCCGGCCGTCCCCTGGGCCTTCGTGCAGCAGGCCGGGGATCCCCAGCACGACCCGGTCCCGCCACTCTGCAATCCGGTACTGTGGCTGCCCCACGTCGCGGCTAACCGCCTCCAGGGTCTCGCCCCGAAGCAGCCGGAGGACGACCTCCTGCTTCCGGGCTGCCGTCCACCGCTTCACCGGCGCCGCGCCCGGTGCCGCTCCAGTCGGCCTACGGCCTCCTTCCGCGACTCCGGGCGTCGTCTCAACCTTCACGTCTTCTCGTTCATCCATCTCGATCTCCTCGGATATCCAATTAAACGCTCTTGGTGTCCAAAGAAATCAGGGGCGC
>CAVRTJ010000017.1:0-79285 GCA_963724125.1 uncultured Acidobacteriota bacterium | reverse complement strand
GCTCCCAGGAAATACGCGTAGAGGACCCCTCTCTGCGGACCGGCCCGTTCCCGCGTCCGGCGACTCGAGGCATCGGATGGGGTACAATTGCTTCCCTTGAATGCAGATGAAGAGGGAGAACCTATGTGCGGCATCTTCGGAATAGTCACTGAGAAAGAACGCGAACTCGGTCCCATACTCGTCGAGGCGGGGCGGCGGCTCTCATACCGCGGTTACGATTCGGTGGGTTTCGCCGTGCTCCGGGATTCCGGCGAGATCGACCTCCGCAAGGACGTGGGGAAGGTGGACGAGGTGAGCGACAGGCTCCATGTCGCCGACATGAAGGGCCGGCGCGGCATGACCCAGCTCCGCTGGGCCACCTTCGGCGCGCCGTCCCGGACCAACGCCCAACCTCACCTGGATTCGGACGGGAAAGTGGTGGGCGCCCACAACGGCAACGTGGTGAACAACGTGGAACTGCGTGCCCAGTTCATTGCCGAGGGCATGAAGGTCCGCTCGACGAACGACGGGGAGTCCTGCGTCCACGCCGTAGAGCGCTACCTCCGCAGGGGGCTCGGCATGGTGGACGCCATCCGGAAAGCCTACAACGATCTCCAGGGTGATTACGCCTTCGTCATCGGTCGGGCCGGGGACGAGGTCCTCTATGCCTTCAAGAAGGGCTCCGGCCTGGTGGCGGGCATGGGCGGGGACTTCACGTGCGTCGGCTCGGACCTGCCGTGCCTTCTGCCTCTTACGCGCACCATCCTCCGGGTCAGGGACGGGGAGATCGTCATTCTCCGCAGCGGCGCGGTCGAAATCAGGTCAGTGAAGGACGGGGCGCCCATCGAGCGGCCCTTCGAGGAGATCACCGAGTCGATGGACGCGGCCGAGAAGGGCGGGTTCGCCCATTTCATGCTGAAGGAGATCCACGAACAGCCGGGCACCGTGCGGGATCTCGTCCACCTGCTTCAGGCTTCGAAGCACGTCGCCCCGTTCGTGGAGAAGGTGAAGTCGGCCCGCAATCTGTACCTCGTGGGATGCGGCACCAGCTACCACGCCTGCCTCCTGGGCGCGGCCTACCTGGCGCGACTAGCGGGCCGGGTGGCCATACCCGTCCTCGCGCCCCAGTTCCTGGCGCAGTACGCGTCCACCCTCGGCCCGGAGGACGTGGGCCTATTCGTGAGCCAGAGCGGAGAGACCAAGGACGTGCTCAACGCGGTCGAAGGCGGCGCGCGGCCAAGGCGCCCAGGTCCTCTCGCTGGCGAACGTCCTCGGGTCTACTCTCATGAACGCCAGCGACCGGTATCTCCCCCTGGCCTGCGGCTACGAGATCAGCGTCCCCGCCACAAAGACTTTCGTCAATACATGCGTTGCTTTTCTCCACGTCGCCCTGATGGCCGGCGGACACGAGACGGGCACGCTGGCCGTCCTGCCGGAATTAATAGAGCGAACGCTTGTATCTGTAGGCCCCGGCACCGATAGACTGGCGGGCGCGCTCGCGGACAGGACCGACCTCTATTGCCTCGGCTTCGGCCTGACCTACGCCATCGCCCTCGAGGGTGCTTTGAAGATCAAAGAGGTCACCTACGCGCATTGCGAAGGCATGCTCTCCACGGAATTCAAGCACGGGCCGTTGTCGGCCGTGGACGAAGGCTTCCCGGTGATCTTCGTGGCGGGGCCGGACGACGTGGCCATCATGGTCAGCGGCATCAACGAGACCGCATGTCGGGGCGCACTGACCGTTGCCGTTGCGGAGGAGGATCCCCGGTTGGCCTCCCACGTGGCCGAACTGATCCCCATCCCGCCCTCGGGCCCTCTGTTCGCGCCAATCCTGGCCGCGATACCGCTGCAACTCCTGGCCTACAAGATGGGCGTCCGGCGGGGCACGGACCCGGATTTCCCCAGGAACCTCAGCAAGACGCTGACGGTCGACTGAGGGACATCGCTTCTTCCGCAAAAAAAGGCCTCCGGGGCGTGTGCTCCGGAGGCCTTTTTTCATGCGCGTTCAATGAATCGAGTTACGGCTCCCGTAAGAATTTGACGCCGGCCACCTCGCCGTTCTTATCGAAGTAGACGTGGGCGACCATGCCGAATTGCTGAAACCGGATCTTCATGATCACCACGTCGAAACCATTATCCTGGGTCACGGACGGGGCACTATGGTGGGCATAGGGACCCCATTGCTGCATCAGTCCGTGCCACTGCTTGCTGAGTTTGTCGGCCGGCAGGAGTTCCTGCGTTTTCATGTTTTCCAAGGCCTGGGCCTTCTTGAACTTCCAGGCGGCCATGTATTCGATGTACTTCACAGCCTTGGCCTTGATATCGACCTGCTGGGGGGCGGCTTTCTGAGCCATGACGGGCAGCCATAGTGCGGTCGCAATCAAAAGGACCGAGCACGCCAGAGATAGCTTCTTCATATCTTTTGCTCCTTAGTGGTTATTGGGACTGTTGAGATATTCACTGCGAAACACCCGCGCACAGTCCGATTATGGCACATTTCAAAAATGCGTCAAGGTGGCTTCGGAACGACGTTTTTCTAAGCAGGCTGCTAGTTCAGGACCCGGTCGTACGCCGGGCGGCGGGTCCCCGGAACACGATCCACCGAGGCCAGGATCACGCGACCCTTCTGGTCGGCGCTCTCAATCCGGACGTGTCCTTCCCTCAGTAGCTCGTCGGCGAGAAAGTGGAAGCTCTGGACCCAGAGCTTGTAGCCTCGCCGGTTCGTCTCGTCTTTCCAGTCCACGTCCTCCCGCGGGCGGCCGGTACATGCCTCGAAGACGGACCGTTCCCAGCGGTCGAAATCGCTGGTGCCCAGCTCGCTGAGTTTCCTGTACATGACCGTCTTGAACTGCGATACGGAATCGTTCCCGTCCAGCGTACCAAGGGGCATGATCACCTCCAGGTACCCATGAACCGTTTCGGAGAGAGCGTTATTCCTGAGCGGATTACAACTTTCAGCGGGAAGATGGGGGGCGCGCGCTGCGCGGCTTGGAACCGCTCTCTTCGAACCCGTAGAGAGCGCGGATTTCGTCCGCCCAGCGCTCCGGGTCGACGGTCTCGAGAATGAGAGGCATTCCGTCCATCCTGGGATCGCGCATAATGCGACGAAAGGGGTCCCATCCCAGTTCGCCTTCGCCCAGGCTGTGGTGACGGTCGACCCGGCTGCCGAGCACACCCTTGGAATCGTTGAGGTGCATGCCCTTCAGATAGGCGAAGCCGACCGCTTCGCCGAAGGCTCTCATCGTCTCTTCGTAGGTTTTCTTCCTACGCAGGTCGTGCCCGGCTCCAAAGAGGTGGCAGGTGTCCAGGCACACACCGATCCGGCTCTTGTCCTCCACGCGGTCGATGATGTACGCGATCTGTTCGAAAGCGTGACCCAGGTAGCCGCCCTGCCCGGCCGTGTTCTCAATGACGGCGGTCACGGACCGGGTCTGGTCGAGGGCGCCGTTTATGGACTCGGCGATCAAATCCATGCAGGCGTCCTCGGGGATCATCTTCCTGTGGCTTCCGGGGTGGAAGTTGAGCAGTGAGAGCCCCAGTTCTTCGCAGCGTCGCAATTCGTCGAGGAAGGCCTTGCGGGACTTCTCCAGGCCGGCGGCGTCCGGATTGCCCAGGTTAACCAGGTAGCTGTCGTGGGGGAGGATCTTGTCAAGCGCGAAGCCGTGCTCCTCGCAATTCTCACGGAAGGTTTCCGCCTGGCCCGGCCTCAGCGGCGGGGCCGTCCACTGCCGCTGGTTCTTCACGAAAAGCGCGAAGGTTCTCGCGCCGATGGCAGCCGCGTTTAGGGGCGCATTCTCGACGCCCCCGCTCGCGCTCACGTGCGCGCCCACGAGTTTCTTCGACATGCCGGGCTTCTCCCTTCATGAATGCAACATGATACTACAGGGAAATTTCGGACTCGGGATTTGAAGGACAGAGGAGAACTGAGGAACCCGTCTTACCCAAAGCCTGAGGGCTAAAGGCAAAAAACGGCAGAGGGGAGGCCTTCGGAGCAGGAATGAACAGGGAGGACGGGAGGACAGGAGGACGGAAAGGGGATTCTCCCAAGGGCTATGGGATTAAGAAAAACAAACGGCGGAAAGAATCGCCAGCAAGAGTATCCGCGTCTGGGCCTCTTCCCTGCAGACGGCAAGGCCTCCATTGGCGGCGGCTTTCGATGCGTAGCACCGGAAGCCGCGTTCCGACGCGAGGGGGCCAGCCCGCGCGAAGGGCAAGATGGCCACACCGCAGGCGTACTTGTGTACGTCGAGGATGTGGACATCGCAGCCCGACAAAGCGGATGGTCCGCTCCCGTCGGCGCTTCCTTGAAAGGTGGGGAAAGTGCCTCGGTCGATTCAGCACAAGGCCGCGGAGCGCGAAGCGCCGATCGGGCATGACCGGGGCAGGCGGGAAGCGCTACCAGAGGTCTGCTTCCCCTGGGGCTTCACGAGCTGCCACGGCGTGGCCGATCGCAGGGTGCCGCAGGCACCCGTGCGGCCGTAGTAGCAGGTTTCACAGTTGTAGGCTCTGATTTTCGAAGGCCATCCCACATCGGACTCACCTAATCACCTACTCCCCTACTCACGACTGCGGCGAAGACCGGCCCCCGCACTCTTCACTTGATCACTTGATCACTATTCACCGGGCGCGCCGCACCCCTCACTTGCGGGCGCCGGTGATCTCGCGGATGGATTCGTACAGGGGTTTGAGCTGGCGGTACATCTTCTTGTAGACCTGGTGGTACAGGCCGTCGTAGATCTCGCGCGTATCGGCATTCGGCTGAAATGTTCGGCCGGGATGGGCCATCGCACGGACGGCGGTCTCGAAATCCGGGTGCAGGTGGAGCCCGACGGCGCCGTCGATGGCTGCCCCGAGCCCTGAAGCCTCGTAGAGGTGGGGGCGAGAGGCGGGCAGCCCGAAAATGTCCGCCGTCAGCTGCATGGCGCCGTCGCTCTGCGAACCGCCGCCGCAGACGCGCAGCTCCGTCAATGGAATCCCGCTTCTTCGCTCGATGCGTTCCTTGCCCTCGCGCAGGGCATAGGCCAGGCCCTCGAGGATAGCGCGGTAGACGTGCGCCCGCGTGTGACCCGCCGAGAATCCGATGATGGCGCCCCTGGCTTCCGGTCCGGGAATCTTGAGCCCGGGGGACCAGTAGGGCTGCAGCATGAGGCCTTCGGCCCCCGGCGGAACGGCACGGACGAGTTCGTCGAAGAGGTCTTCCGGCTTGACCCCGCGCTCTTCGGCCACGTGGCGTTCGTAGTGGCCGAATTCCCGCTTGAACCAGCTCACCATCCAGTAACCCCGATAGATTTCGATCTCTGTGTTGAAAGTGCCGGGAAGAGCCGCGGGATAGGGGGGGAGCAGGGGAACGGCCTCGACGTACTTGCGGCTCATGACGTTGATGGTGGCGGTGGTGCCGTAGCCGAGGCAGCCCACTTCGGGCGACAGACACCCTGCGCCGAGGACCTCGCACGCCTTGTCCGCCGCCGCGGCCACGATCGGCAGACCCTTCGGTATTCCGGTCGCCCTGGAAGCCGCTTCCGTGACCTCGCCCATGACCGTCGCTGGAGGGACGAGATCGGGGAGCATGCGTGGTTCGACGGGTACGGCCCTCCATTTCCAGTCCCATCGTCTGGCCCAGCGCAGATGCTTGTAGTCGAAGGGCACATAGCCTACCTGACACCCCGTCGAATCCACGAACCGGCCCGTGAGGCGGTGCGAGAGAAAGCCCGAGAGGAACAGGTACTTGTGCGTACGCTCCCAGATGCCGGGCTGGTTGGCACGTATCCAGTTGGCCTCGGCCTCCGCCATCAGGTAGGCCACGGTTCCGCTCACGCCCGCGGCGCGAAACAAAAGCCCCCATGGGCCGCCGAGTCGCCCCAGGCCTTCGGTCCTCCGGTGATCGAGCCAGGTGATCGCGGGGCGGAGCGGAACCCCATCGCGGTCTACGTTGACGACGGTCGCCCTCTGCGCCGTGAGCGCCACGCCCGCCACGCGCTCCTTCCCGACACCCGGCAGGGTCCACAGCAACTGGCAGGCCTCGCAGAGGCATGACCAGAAGTACTCCGGGTCTTCTTCGGCCCAGCCGGGCTTCTCCGCTGTCAGGGGGCGCAGCGGGACCCGCGCCTTGGCAACTATGGCGCCTTCCAGATCGACGAGCATGGCCCGCACGCTCTGCGTGCCGTTGTCGATGGCCAGAATGCAATTCTCTGCCATGGGACCTCCAGGCGTACTTTCAGTTCCGGGCCGCGAGCGGGGACTCCCCCCCTTCGCTCGGCCCGGACGAAGAAGGCGCGTGATCGAACGATTCCCGGGGAAGACTGTAGCAGCTGTCCACCAGGCTCATGTAGTGTTCCTCTTCCTCGGCCCAGCGCCCATCGTCCCATCCGAGTTCTTCTCTGCAGATCGCGCCGAAGGTATCCATGTGCTCCCGGGCGCCTTCCGGAAGAAGGAGGCCCACACGCACCCTCCGCAGCAGGAGGTCTTCCAGGTGCACCACGCCTTCCGTTCGCGCCGCCCATCGCAACTCGGCCCACAACGATGGCGTGTTGGGGATGTTCTCCAGTTCGCCCGGCCGGGAGGCGGAAACGAGCGAGGGGGCCTCGGCACCGTAGCGTCCTACAAGCCGACGAGTGACTGCCTCATCCAGGCGGGAGGCCTCGGGCGGCAGGGTCACCGGACGCTTCCTGAAGATCGAGAGCGTGGGGAGGGGAAGCTTTCTGCGGGGGAGCAGACGCTTGGCTTGTCTGAGCACGTCCAGGGCCATGAGGCGGAACGTGGTCAGCTTTCCTCCCGTGGCGGTGATCAGGCCACCTTCGTCCCAGACGGCGTACTCTCTAGACTCCTGGGAGGGGTCCGCCTTGCCCGAGCCGATGACCGGCCGGACGCCCGAAAGCGTGGAGAGCACGTCGGAAGGCTGGATGTCGAGGGGCGGGAACTGGCTGCGCACGGCCGCGAGGAGGTAATCGGCCTCCCCGGCGCTGATGGAGGGTTCCCGGTCGAGCGGTTCGCGGTGGTCCGTGTCCGTGGTTCCCACGAGGGTGACGCCCTCCCACGGGAAGACGAAGACGGGACGGCGGTCCCTGGGGTGGAGAAAGCTGACCGACTGGGCCACGGGCAGCCGCCAAGCCGGAAAGATGAGATGGCTGCCGCGCAGGGGACGAATCCTGGGTGTGGCGCCGACCCGGTCCCGGAGCGCGTCCGCCCATGCGCCGGTTGCGTTGACCACGATACCGGCCCGGACCCTGGCCGTGCGACCAGTGACCCTGTCTCTGACGAGAAGGCCCGTGACCCTGCCACCGGTCCGGAACAGGTCCTCGCACCTCGCGTAGCTCAGGGCGGTCTGCCCTTCCTCCACGGCATCCTTGATGAGCCGCAGCACGAGCCTCGCGTCGTCCGTTTCGGCATCCCTGAACCGGAAGCCGCCTTTCAAGCCGAGTTCA
Organism: uncultured Acidobacteriota bacterium; assembly: GCA_963724125.1. Lineage (GTDB taxonomy): Bacteria > Acidobacteriota > UBA4820 > UBA4820 > DSQY01 > CAVRTJ01. The sequence continues at coordinate 71,885 of CAVRTJ010000017.1, read as the reverse complement.
CGGATGTGGGGTGCGAGCATGCGGAAGAGATGGGCGGGGTAATAGCGGTGCGTCCACGCGCCGGCCATGATGTCGTACAGGGTGAGCCCGAAGGACATGACGGTCCTGCTCGGCTTGGCTTCCTGATAGTCAGGCATGAGGAAGTCGAGGGGTTCGACCAGGCCCGGGACTTCCCTGATCAGACGCTCGCGCTCCCTGACCGCCGTGTAGGTCAGGTAGAACCGGCCCTCCTTCAGGTATCTCAGACCTCCGTGAACGAGCTTGGAGGAGCGGCTCGAGGTGCCGCTTGCGAAGTCCCCCTGCTCTATCAGCAGCGTCCTGAAGCCCATGTGCGCCGCTTCCCGCAGGATGGCGGCGCCCGTGATCCCGCCGCCGATGACGACGAGGTCCCAGGGTTCGTCGAGACGGTTCCAGATTTCTTCCCGCCACTTCGTCGCCCACATGTCACTGCTCTCCGAGTATCAGCTTGCCCGGGTTCATCATGCCGCCCGGATCGAAGACCCCGATGGCGGCGCCGAGGGTCGCCATGCCCAGTTCACCCTTCTCGGGCGGCAGGTACGGCGCGTGGTCGGTGCCCACGCCGTGCTGGTGGCTGATCGTGCCTCCGTGGGCCGCGATGGCCAGGCTCGCGGACGTCTTAAGCTTGAGCCAGCGATCGAACGTTTCCGCCGGGTCGGTGGCCAGACGGAAAATGTACGTGGTGTAGAGGCTGGCCCCGTCCGGGTACACATGGGAGACGTGGCTCATCACGTGAACGCGCTCCCCGATCGTGTCCAGGCCGTTTCCTAGCGCGGCCTCGACGGCGGTCATGGCGGCGACGACCTGCGACCACGGGAGCGCCGTCTCCAGTGTGTCCGTCGCGTAGCCCGCCTCCCAGAGTCCGTTTCTCAGGTAGGGTATGCGAAAGCGGTTGAGACGCCAGGCGTTGCCGGGGGCCCTTCCGATGTGGATTCCGCCGTTGGCGCGAGCTATCGACAGGGCCGCCCGGCGGGTTGCGCGGCACAGGGAAGCCCGCCCGGTGCAGCCCAGCAGCGCGAGACACTTTTCGGGGCCCGCGCGGCGAAGGCCGAGGTAGCGTTCCAGCATGGCGACCTGCCCCGGGCGGTCGGCCAGCAAGAGTGACGTGTGCGTCTCCGCCGCGTTGTTGAGTCTGGCCATGGCCAGCGGCAGCCTCGCCTGAACCATGGCCATGACGGCGGAGAGCCCGGACCGAAAATCCGGGAAGAAGACGCCGAAGAAACCTTCCCTTTCGGGCATGGGCACGGCCCTCACGATCGCGTGCGTGAGGACACCCATCCTCCCTTCGGATCCCAGGACGAGTTCCCTCAGGTCGGGACCCGCCGCCGAAGCTGGGAATGGCGGAAGTTCCATCGCGCCGGCGGGCGACTCGAGCCGCCCGCCCGCGAAGAGCCTCTCCATGCGGCCGTAGAAAGCCGATTGCTGGCCGCTCGATCGCGTGGCGACCCAGCCCCCGATCGTTGAATATTCGAACGACTGGGGGAAATGTCCGAGCGTCAAGCCGTGCGCCCGAAGCTGCGCCTCGACCTCGGGGCCCGCCGCGCCGGCGCCGAAGGTGGCCAGGCCGCTTTTCCCGTCCAGTCTGAGGAGCCGGTTCATGCGGCCCATGTCCACCGTCAGTACGGGCGCGTCGCCCCCCGGAGGATTGACGTGCCCGACCACGCTGGTGCCGCCGCCATAGGGGATCAGCCTTGCTCCGGCCTCCTTCGCGTACAGCATGAGTTCACGCACCTGGTTGGTCGTCTGAGGGTAGGCCACGCCGTCCGGAAACAGGGGCACGTTCCCGCTGCGAAGAGCGATCCAGTCCGGAAGGCTCTGGCCGCGCGCGTGCCGCACGCGGTGCAGCGGATCATGCGTCACGAGTTTGTGGGTTGGGAGCCTCGGCCGAGGAACGCGGCCGACTACCTCGGGAAGAGACGCGACGGGAGTTCGGGTGCCGTCACCCAGGGCCGCTTCGAGATAGGCGCGTGCGCCCACGGGCACGGGATAGTCCACCGAATCATCGCCCCATCCGTTCCAACGCCTCACGGCCCTGCCACCTCCGCTCCGCGCAGAACTGACCGGGCCGTCTTTGCGAGAGCCTTCTCGTTCGCTTCGCGCCAGAAATCCAGGCTCTGGCGCATGACATTTTTTGTGATTCGTTCCGCGGCCGGTCCATCGGCCCGCCTGGCCGTTGCCAAGAGGGCCTTGTAAAAGTGCCGGGAGGCCTCGCGCGCGTCGGCCTGGCGGAAATAGAGCCGGGCCATCCGTTCGTAGAAGCCTCCGAAGCCGTTGAGAATGAGCGTGTAGATCGGATTGCCCGAAACCGTTGTCAGTAAGTGGTGGAGACGCCAGTCGAAGTCGGCGAAGTCCCTTGGAGCGTCGTCGAGAAGCCCGAAACCTTCCAGGAATGCCGCGACCTTCTCCGCGGATCGTTCGACCGCGGCCCTGGCATAGATGGGAGATATGTGCAACCGGAGTTCCAACAGGTTCGGGACGAAATCGGGCGGGAGCGTTTGGGCGTAGCGAACGATTCCGCTGACCACATTCAGGCCGCCACTCGTCCAGAAATCGTTGACGAGCGTAGGTTTTCCGTGATGGATCGCCAGCCAGCCGTCCCGTTCCAGCCTGCCCAGCACTTCGCGCAGCGTCGGCCGGGTCACGCCCATGCGTTCGGCCAGTTCGCGTTCGGAGGGGAGAGGGCTGCCCGGGGGATACGCACCCGACAGGATCGCCCTGATCAAGATCTCTTCGGCATACAGCGCGGGTCGTTTCGGCGGGATACCTCGTACCATGCACCGTCCTCCTCGAACATACTGGTCAGAGGTCAGACCAGTTAAAAGGTAACCCATCGCGAACGGCACGTCAAGAAAGGAAATGAACTTGGGAACCGGGAGTTGGGATTGCGGATTTGGAAGGGAGGCAAAGAAGCAGCGGAATATATCTCTCTCAGGCATGAAGGCCACGGCCAGGGGGCTGATAAAAGGAACGGAGACGGCTGTGGACGAAGCATCGAAGGCAGACCGGCGTCCTGCTCGCCTACCCACCGACGCACGGCCCAGGCCCGGGGCACGGCGTGACGACCTGCACACCCGATCAGGTATTCTGTGACTTGCCTCACACATTTTTTGCGAATAGGGGCATCATAATGCCGTTGTACGAAACAGCAGGCGAGGAACACACCTGACACACCAATTGGAAGGAGCCCAATCCGATATGATCGCCAAGACGAGTAAGCATTTGCTTCTGAGCGCACTGATCGCGGTCCTCGCAATGACCGGCCTCACCGTAGCGGCCCAGAACGCCCCGACGGCAAATGCCCAGGTGTTTTTCTCAGGAAGTGCTTCGGACATCTCGGATTCCGCCATCACGGTCCAGGGTGTGATATTCGCCATCACGGCGGACACACAGATCAAGGGATTGGACGCCACGGGCGCCGTCGTCGACCTGACCTCCGCGGATATCGCTGCGGGCGACACCGTCACCGTCTATGCCGAGGACGTGGACGGCACTCCTACCGCCGACGTTATATTCGCGGGCTCGGCATTCCGCATCGCCGGAAGCGTGACGGCCATCCAAACCGATTCGGACGGCAACGCCCAGTTCGTCATCGACGACACCTACACGGTCAACGTTGCGGGCGCGACCTTTTACGGATCCGGCGGCACGATCGACGTGGGCACCATTCAGGTCGGAGATGAGGTCGTTCTCCGGGGCATCGTCGGGGACGGCGTGTTCACGGCCGTTTACGCAAGCGTTTCCGGCGGGCAGGCAAGCACGCCCACGGTGGACAACGGCTTCATCCTGAACCTCACCACGGATGATACCGGAGCCGTCACGGGATTCACCATGACGAGCAAACATGCCGTCGCCACCGTGGTGCTGGACCCTTCCACGAAGATTTCCAAGCGGAACCACGACGCGGACGTTTCCGACCTTTCGGCCGGCCTCCATGTCAAGGTCTGGGGCAGCACCCGGCCTGACGGTTCCGTTCTCGCCTCCACCATCCTCATCAAGGGTGGCCAAAGGCACTGATCTTGCCCTCTACCCCCGCGGGGGAGGCTGCGGCCGCGGCCTCCCCCCTCCCTATTCCATAACGTCCTGCTTCACACAACCGCCCCGATGTCGAAGCGGGCCGGAGTTTCTCAGGCGCCGGTGCCGTTCGCAGTCCGCGGGGCCGACCCACCCGTCAGTAGAAAATAACAACGACGATAAGCGCGATCACGATGGCCAGGATGGTCCCCAGTCCCACGTAGAGGGAATGGCGCCCTGAAATCTGCGTGTCCGGCCTGACTTCTTCCTGGTGGTAGCGTCCCTTCATTTCGAGCCTCCCCAGTGTTTCACCGGAACACCTCACAAGGTGTCAACACGCATGGCGGTCCTCTTCATTCGAGGCCGCCCCGGACGGTGGAGCCTCTTCTCCTGAGAAAAAGTAAGCTCATCCGGCGGAGAGTGCAACGCGCAACCCCGGACGGGAAGGCGGCGCCCCATACTCCTCCCGGGGGCGGGCACACGCCCGGTAGGGCAAACCCTTAACAGGCCGCCCCGTAACGCTCCGACAAATAATTCGTGGCATAATGTTGCAAGACAGGCGACGCACAGGGGGAGGGTATGCTGCAGCTTTTACTGGACCATATCTTCATCGTGATCGGTTTCGTTCTGGCCGTCCTGGGCCTGGGGCACATCGTCCGCCAGCGGCGCTCGGCGGCGGCGACCACGCTCTGGCTTCTCGTGATCCTCCTTTTTCCCTACCTGGGTGTTCCCCTCTACCTCATGTTCGGGGGCCGCAAGACCCGGAGGGCCGCGGCCGGGAAACAGAAACTGGTTCTCCCGTCCAAGACGACGGTGCCGGATTCCAGTGCGGATCCTATGGACAGGCTCCTGAGGAGTTTCGGCCTGCCCGGCGCGACGGCCGGCAACTGCCTCGCTCTCTGCCGGAACGGTGAGGAGGTCTACAATCGGCTCATGGAGGCCATCGACTCCGCAGAGCACAGCATCTATCTCCTGACCTTCGTCTTCGCCCAGGACGAGGTGGGCCGATCGGTCGTCGAAAGGCTCGCGCGGCGCGCGCGAGAGGGCATAAGGGTCCGGGTGCTCCTGGACAGCGTGGGGTCGCTACATACCCACCGGCGTTTCTTCCGGAGTCTGACCCAGGCCGGTGGGAAGGTGGCCTTTTTCGTCCCGGTGCTCCATCGGCCCTTCAGGGGGCGCAGCAACCTGCGGAACCACAGAAAGTTGGTCGTTTTCGACGAGAGCACGGTCATCGCAGGCGGCACGAACATCACGATGCAATACATCGGGCCGGAACATCTCCCGGGCCGGTGGAAGGACCTCTCGTTCGTGTTGAGCGGGCCCGCGGTCGCCCATTTCGCAGAGATCTTCCGTTCCGACTGGCACTTTGCCTCCGGCGAGTCGCTCAGGCTCGATCCGGCCCGGGCGACCGTGGTTGCAGGCGGGAGCGTAGTGCAGCTCGTCCCCTCCGGACCCGACGTAGCCGGTGACCCCCTGTATGACGCCGTGCTCACGGCGCTGTTTAACGCCAAGAGACGGCTATGGTTCGTAACGCCCTATTTCGTGCCTGACGAGACCCTTGCCACGGCCTTTCTGGTTGCGGCGCACAGAGGCATAGACCTGAAGTTGATCGTGCCCGCCCGGTCCAACCATCCCGTAGCCGACCTCGCGAGAGGCACCTATCTCAGGGAGATTCAGGATGCCGGCGGCACGGTCCTGCTGTTTGCGGACGGCATGGTACACGCGAAGGTAATGCTTATGGACGACGACTTCGCCGTCATCGGATCGGCCAATCTCGACATGCGCAGCTTCTTCCTGAACTACGAGTGCGCCCTCTTCGCGTACGATCGCGAAACGACCGCGGCCACCGAGGAATGGATCGTCGGGATCGCGGACAGGTGTGCGAGCGGCGTCGTAAAGGCCGGCGCATTCCGCGACGTGGTAGAGGGAGTCGTCAGACTGATCGGCCCTGTTCTTTAAAAAGGGCCCGGGCGGAGGGCGCCCCCCGAGGCGCACAGAACATCGCGACCCCGTCCATTCGGGGCAAATGAAAGCAGCGGAGCAGAACCGCACGTGTCGACACGTGCGGCGGTCCGCGGTCGTCCCTTGAGGCTTACGAGACGGGGAGAGGCGTGCCGTTGGTCTCGTGCCATTTGAGGATGCCGTCCCAGGCTTCTCGAGCCGTCTCGGCATACCAGAACAGATCCCGGTCCTCCGCGTCGATCACGCCCTCGTCCCACCAGGAAGTTCACGTCGAATGCCCCGCGCCAATAGTCCTCACCCACGAGAACCACCGGCACCGGTTTCATCGTGCGGGTCTGGATCAACGTGAGGGTTTCGAATAGTTCGTCGAAGGTTCCGTACCCTCCCGGAAAGGCAACGAGAGCTCTCGCCCTGAGCAGAAAGTGGAGCTTCCGGATGGCGAAATAGTGGAACCGGAAACAGAGGTCCGGCGTGATGTACGGGTTGGGGTACTGCTCGTGAGGCAGGGTGATGTTGAGCCCGATGGACCGTGCGCCGACGTCGCAGGCTCCCCGATTAGCCGCCTCCATCATGCCCGGGCCGCCGCCCGTGATGAGCATCATCCGACCGTCTTGCGGCCCCTTGCCGGCCGCACCCACGAGGCGTCCCAGCTCCCGCGCCTCCTCGTAATAGTGGCTCTTGGCCAGAAGGCGCTCAGCCACGGCCAGACACTTCTCGATCTCCTCGTCGCCGGGGCGGGCCTCCAGGGCCGCCTTGAGTTCGTCGACCCGGCGCCTGGCCACGGAAGGCTCGCGGATTCGCGTGCTCCCGAAGACCACGATGGTCTGTTTGATGCCCTGCTGCTCCAGCAGCATCTCCGCCTTGAGGTAGTCGATCTGCAGGCGCACAGCCCGCGTTTCGTCCAGGCGGAGAAACCGAACGTCCTCATCCGCCTGCAGGTACGTGGAACTCGCCATGATGGCATCGAGTCTCTTCTGGGCTTCGGGATCCTCATCCACCGGCTTGGGGCTGTGCCACGGCAAAGGTTCGCGCCGGCTATCCGGGTCGGCCGGTTCGGGCAAGGCCCTGCAGCCCACCAGTGTCCTGGGTTCTTTTCTCTCTTTGTCCATGGAGAAGCTCCTTTGTCTTTGTCGTCCCAAGGGATCAGACCGGGCCGCGGCCGATCCTGGACGCGGGGTCCTGGCGGTAGTAGTCGAGCAGCAGGTCGTAGAGAGCGGGCCGCTGCGACCGGAGGAAAATCGGGCGCTCGAAGAAGGTCTCGGTCGCCACGGCGAAGAATTCCGCCTCGTTGGTAGCGCCGTACGGGTCGATAACGGGGTCCGCCCCCGTTTCCAAGGCCCCTTGCAGGCGCTCGTACTCGGCCGTCATGACGCGGGTCCACCGGTCGTAGGAGGCCCGGTCGTCGAGAACGGGTGTGCCGTCCACGACGTGGTCCGCCATGTCGAGCTGGTGGGCGAACTCGTGGAAGACGAGATTGCGGCCGTCGTGCTCCAGACGTCCGCCTTCCCGTGCATCAGCCCACGAGAGGACGACCGTGCCGCGGCTCCAGGCTTCGCCTTCGCGCCCCGAGACCCCCTCGGACACTACGCCCGATGCATCCACCTGCCGGCTTGGAGCCCAGTAGGCTTGCGGGTAAACGAGAATGACCCTCACGTGATCGTATTCGGCAATGGAGCGGTTGAGCACGAGCAGGCAGGCCTGCGCTGAGACACTCACCGTAATGGCGTCCGAAAGCGTGAGACCCCCACAGCCTTCCCAGCTCTTTTCCGCCATGAAGACCCTGAGGTCGTCCTCGAGCTTGGTCCGCTCCCTGTCGTCGAGCGTGGCATAAAAGGCGACATCGCGCCCGAGCATCCTCTTCCAGGTGTCTGGAAAGGGGGGCTGGAGAAGCTTCCTCCGGCGCCGGTTCCTGATCCATGAAAAGTCCACGTTTCGAGGCCTCCGCTCCACTTACGATATCTCATCATAGCACCGGCGCCAGTCGTTGCGTCCGGACCTTGCTCGAAACACACAACGCCTCCATGCCGTAGCACCTTTAAGGCCGCCAAACCCGGAGGGAGGAGGACAACCCCATGCGGACCCGCCACAAGATCGCCTGCGCCGCCCTGATCGTCCTGGTCGGATTCTGCCTGGCCTCGATGGGCGTCCTCTACTTCACCAGCGGCTGGGTCGGCCTGGTGAAGCCGTTCTTCGCGACCGCCGACCTGGGACGGGACGCGGCAAAACTGGACGCCCGGTTCCCATTCACCACGCCGGCCGACGGAGAGGTCCGGGAGGCCAGGCTCCTGGCCTACCTCGAGGTTTGTCGACGGATAAAGACCCCGGCCGCGACCTACGCGAGATGGCTCCAGCACCACGGCATCAAGAGGGCCTTCGGGCAGGTGATGCTCTCGCAGGAGGCGCCCGGCCTGCTCCGAGCGCTTCTGGACGAGCTTCTGCCGGCGCTCCGTGCCGAGAAGATGAGCCTCGAAGAATTCCTGTGGATTGACCGTACCATGCGGGCGGCCGGCGCGGGCAATCCCAACCCGAAAGACACGGAGAAACTCGCAGAGAGCATGAGGTCCTTCCAGAGGCTCGCGGACGACCCCCGCACACCAGCCGCCGAGCAAAACCGACTGACGAAACAGATCGAACCGATCAGGCGGATTCTTTCCGCGCGCAAGGCGCGAACGGCAAACGCCTCCCTGTACGCCCGCTACACCGACTCGATCCGCGCTCTCGATTCCGGCGAGCGCGTCATGACGATCCTCGCGGCCCTGCCGCAGCCCCGCCCCGGAAGGGCCAGAGTCGAATTCCACTGAGGCTGGCGAGGAAGGCACATGGATTGCGGTAGATAGCGACCGCCGGGCCACCCGGCAGGCGCTTTGTTGCCGCCGGGATCAGGTCAACCCTACCTTTGAAAATCGAAAGGACGTCCGTATTGTACGCATCGAAGAGCACCGGCTTCCGGTACATATTTACGCTCTTCTACGTCCGCTGCGAAGGCGGACTCATTGGCATATCGGCGCATCGGCAGTCGGGAGGTGGAAGACCCGATCCCGATGTGGCCGGAGCGCGCGTGATCGGCAGCCTGTCAGGGAAATGCCTTGGCCTCGGGGCCGAAGTACCGCTGGAGCTGCTCCAGATCGCTTATGGACATGGCGAAGAACTCGACGCCTATCTCATGCCCGGGCTTCTTCATCGGGATGGCGTAGACCACCTTGCCTTTGGCCGTGATGGTCTTCCTCCGTAGGGGTATCCGCACCTCGACAGGAGTGCCCGGGGAAATGTAGTAATCCTGCACGAAGCTGCAGCCGCCGAGACCGAGTTCGACGGTTCGGGCCGGAATCTCCAGCCCCCCTGGAAGGAGTTTCTTCACCACGACGGGCTTCTTGCTTCGTATTCTGGGAAAAAGTCGCTTGTCCATCGTCTTCGCTTGCATGGCGTATTCTCGCTAACAGTAACACTTAAAGGTAGGTTCTCACATAGCCTTGGTGCAACCGTCCGTCCTGTAGAGCGGAGCACCGCCACCTCTTAAAACCGATTCCCTGTAATCGGAGAAATTAGTCCTATGGTCACAAGTGACATCCAACTCTGGTTGGAGGCGGGGATTCCGCAGGGGCCCTATATTAACGGGCAGAGGTCCGGACACTGGACCCGCGCATGCACTCCATTATGCCGGCACCCCCCGTATAGGGCGCCGACAGGGCCCTCCCCCGGCGGGTTTTCGGGCATTCCCGCCGGGGGAGGGCCCGTCTTTTTTCGCCGGTCTCAATCTTTATTCCTGCTTAGCGAAAAAGTGTTCGATACGGCGGCGATCTTCATCCGGAATGGACAGGAACTCGACCCCCACCTCGTAGATCTCATCGGTATTCCTCTGCTCGAAGACAATCCTGCCAGATGCCTGGACCAGACACCCATCGACACGAATGACCAGGTTCAGAGGCGTACTCCGCCCCAGCGGCGTCATGTGGAGAAAACGGCATCCGCCGAGGCTCAGGTCCCTCGTCGTCGTCAAAGATTCGAGGTCTTCGAGGTGCACGAGCACCGGACTCCTTATATCGAGCCTGGGAGTACGCCGTCTCTCCGTGGCTTCGTGCGACATGACTTCTTCTCCTCCGAAGAATCCTCGCTGGCCTGTTCAGCTTCTCCATCGGCAATGCGCCGGACAATGGAGTTTGCAGTATTTTGGGCTTTTCTCAGCATACAGCAAGACGGCGCCAACGGGAATACCAACCGCCGAGCGGGATTACTCCGCCCGGTTGTACTCCACGTCCCATCAGCGTAAACACCGGCCGCTCGAGTGTCGCCGCAACGGGAATCACTCTGCGTAGAGCGGTTCGTCTTCCTTGAGGAAGCGCTGGAGAAGCTCCCGGTCCCTCGGCGAGATCGCCATGAACTCCACGCCGACCTCGAAGGCCTTTCCGTTCAGTGAATGTTCGTAGATGACCGTGCCCATCGCCTGGATGACCTGATGATTCCTCACGGCGATGAGGAGTTCTACGGGCGTTCCCGTGCCCACTGGCGCCTTGTTGATGACGGTACACCCTCCCAGGCTTATCTGCCGTGTCTTTGCACTGCCTTCCAAGAAGGCAGGTCCCAGTTTTCTCAGGTGAACGGGCCTTTCACTCTGGATCCTTGGAAACCGTCGCCTCTTCACAATCGATGTCGCCATGAAAGACTTTCCCTCCGGATTGACATTCAGCAGGGCCCATAATTACCGCACGGCCGTCCCTTTGGGACGTTCCAATCGCCGTCCATCTCGAGCGCACCGTCCGGGCGCATATGCAGGTTTACGTGCCGGGCCGGTACCGGGTTTATCGGCCATGCCGGATCGAAGCCGGCATCCCTCAGTCGACGATGTGGTCCAGAATGCTCTGGAAACGCTTGAGAGATTCTATGTACCGGGCGAAATACGCCTCCGACACGCCCCGCAGGAAGTGGAACCCCAGCTCCGTGTTCTCTTCGAGCAGGGCTTGAAGAGGACTTGCGTCTATGGCGAGAATCTCGCTGGGCACAGCGCAGCGGGCCGTCGTCGTGTAGCGTTTCGAACCGATCAGGGGAGACAGTCCGAACAGTTCCCCACGCTGGATGTGTCCGATGACGAGGCTGAATTCCCCGGAAGAAGCCGGCATCCAGAGCCGGATCCGGCCCTCCACCAGGAGGTAGATATGCGAACCCGTGGAGTCGTGCGTAAAGACGGTCTCGTCCTTTCCGTACGAACGGATATATGCGAAGCGTCCCACTTTCTCCAGTTCGGCTTCGTTCATCGCCTTGAACGGTCCATAGCCTTTCAACAGATCAACGACACTCATGGGCCACCTCCCCGTTCGGTCCTCTACGATGAAAGCGTACGCCAATGTGTGCGTTTCCCGACAGATGCTATAAATATTGGGCGGCAAACCCGGGTTTTCAACCGTGTTCCCGTGTGCGCCCTTCGGCCCTTCACCACTTGTTTCCGGATGTGTCCGGCGGTAGGCTTGTTGCCAGTACGTGACTTAGAGCGGTTTTTGTCTCCGCAAGAGGTTCGGCGAATGAAGGCCATCCTGGTAGCGACCCCGGAACCCGGAGCGTACGGCGTGATAGCCGGGGGCTTCGGGAGAGATGTCGCTGTTGAGAGAGCGGACAAAGCCGAGGAATGCTATTCGGCCGCGGGGGCCAGGCACTACGAATTCGTCTTCGTCGACATCCGCTTCCTCAGGGCGGCCCGCGGGCGCGGGGCGGGATCCGGGATCACGGCCGGCATCCAGGCGCTCCGCCGCACCTTCCCATCCGTGGAGATCGTCGTTCTCGCCCCCCCGGACTTGATCGGGGACGCCCTCCAGTCCGTTAAGGAAGGCGCAAACCATTACCTCACCTACCCGGTTCTCGCGGACGAGTTGCGTTTTGTCAGGGAGAGCCTGGAAGAAACGCGACGGGTGCAACTCGAACTGGAGTACCTGCGACAGCGCTTCTGGCTGCCCGAAACGTCCGATCTCCTCAAGCCGTCCAGCCCGGTCATGAAGGAGATCATGGAAAAGATACGGGCCGTGGCGCCGACGCGCACGACCGTGCTCCTGACCGGCGAAACGGGTACCGGCAAGGGCGTTATCGCCCGGCTGATCCACGCTCAAAGCAACCGCAGCGCCGGCCGCTTCATAGGCGTGCACTGCGGGGCGATTCCCGACACCCTCCTGGAGAGCGAGCTGTTTGGGCACGAGAAGGGAGCGTTCACGGGCGCCGTCAAGCGCCGCCTGGGCAAGTTCGAAATAGCCCACGGCGGAACGCTTTTTCTCGACGAAATCGGGACCGTCTCTCCCTCCATGCAGATCAAGCTTCTCCAGGTCCTTCAGGACAGGACCTTCGCACGCGTGGGCGGGGAAGAGGAGATCGAGGCGGACGTGCGGGTCATCGCGGCCGCCAACGAGGACCTGCATCTTCGCAGCAAGGCAGGGACCTTCCGGATAGACCTCTTCTATCGCCTCAACGTCTTTCCCATCGACATTCCTCCGCTGCGCGAGAGGCCCGAAGACATCGCGGCACTGGCCGAAGGATTCCTGCGGCGCATGAACCGCTCGCGCACACGCGTCGTCGAATCCATCCATCCGGTCGTCCTGGAGGCCTTCCAGCAATACGGATGGCCGGGCAACATCAGGGAAATGGAGAATCTCATTGAACGGGCCTGCATCCTGGAGACGAGTTCGGTCCTTACGCCCGAGAGCTTCCCGCTGGATATTTTCGCCTGCGGCACGTCGAGCGCCCGGATTCCACTGGACGTGAACCGGAAGCTTGCCGAGGTGAGAAAGGAAGCCGTGGACGCGGTGGAGCGTCGTTACCTCCAGAAGGTCTTGGCGGCCAACCGCGGGCGCGTTCTGGATTCGGCCCGTGCGGCCGGGGTGAGCGCACGCCAGATCCACAACCTCATGACGAGGCACGGTCTGCGCAAGGAAGATTTCCGGAAGATCCCTCCAAAGTCCTGAATCGGCAGTCCTCTTTCCCATTCGGCCAAAACAGGAAGTGGCATTTCCGATTCTTGCCGGAACGCCCCATGCACGAGCCCGCCCGTCTCCTGCGAGACTCTCCGCAGTTACCTGCCCGCCCCCGTCGCCCGTCGAACGGGAAACGCCATTTCCTGTTCCGTCGCCAGTCTTGGGCACATGGTCATACAAAATAAGCCAAATGGCTTCGTGGCGCGCGGTTTGCTTTCTCTTCGTCGGAATAACCGTGATCACCACTCGTGCTGTCGGAAGGAGGTCGCTGAAGTGAAGCGGACAAACGTCGAGGAACTCGTCACGCTGGAAGGCATCGTTACGCCGGGTGACTGGGATGACCGACAGCGGGTGACGGCATACGTCCTCGGGACGTTTAACGAGGAGGAATACCGCCTCTTCTTCAGGAGCAGCCGCGAGGCGAAGAGCTTCGCCGGAACTTCCGGGAAGAGGTGGCGATCACCGGAACCGTAGGATCGGACCCGCAAGGGAGAAAGACACTAACCGTCGTACGTTGCGAACGCACAAGGAGGAAACCGTTATGAAACTGAACCGAAGGATCCTTATCGCCATGGCCGTTGTCACGCTGGCCGGTTTTGCAGCCCTGGCCGTCTCGGCGCAGGAACCGACGGCGCCCGCCGAACAGCAGACTACGGCGAAGCCCGCCGTAGCCAAGCACCATCACGCCATGCCGAATGCCGAAGTCAAGGCCGTTCAGGAGGCGCTGAACCAGCACGGCGCAAGCCTGAAAGCCGATGGGATCATGGGCCGGGCGACCCGGAAGGCCCTCAAGAAATTCCAGAAGGAAAACGGCCTGAAGGTCACCGGCAGGATCGACGAACCCACCAAGGAAAAACTCGGCATCGGCGCGCCTCCGGCTCCCGCTGAAAGCAAGATGGAGCCCGAACAGCAGCCCTCCGAAGAAGAGATGAATGCGCCGGATGCGGAGGAGAACGAAGAGCCTGCCGAGACCGAGGACAACGAACCCCAGAGCGACGATCAGTGACGACACAGCACAGGTGATAAGAAAAGGGGCGGCTGGAGCCGCCCCTTTTTCTTTGTCTGTGAGGATCGAACCACCTGGACGGCTACTCGTAGCGCAGCGCGTCGATGGGGTTCGAGGCGCGAGGCCTTGACCGCGGGATACACGCCGAAGACGGCGCCGGTGAAGGCGGCGAATCCGAGGCTCAGGAGGATGACCCACACGGGAACGTAGGCGGCCGGGAACGTCTTGGAAACGGTGTGACGCAGGATCGTCACGGTAAGCTCGGAGACGCCCCAGCCCGCGGCAAGGCCGATGATGCCCCCCAGCGTGGAGAGGGTCACGGACTCGATGAGGAACTGGTAGAGGATGTGGACGCGCTTGGCGCCCACGGCCATCCGGATGCCGATCTCGCGGGTTCGCTCGGTCACCGAGACCAGCATGATGTTCATGATGCCGATACCGCCCACGATCAGGGTTATCCCCACGATGGCACCCACCACGAGCGTGGAGATCGAGCTGAACTGTTTGATCTGGTCCATGATCTGGTCCTGAGTCACGATCTCGAAGTCGTTGGTCTGGCCGAAGCGAAGACTGTGCTGGCGTCTCAGGACGGACGTTATGCGTTCCGTAGCGGCGTCCATCTGCTTGGCGTTGTGCAGTTGGACCTGGATAAAAAGGGAATCGGCGGCTTCCTGCCCGTATTGCTGGATGGCTGTCGTCAGCGGGATGTAGACAGAAGAATCGGCCCTGCCGAAGATGGACCCGCCCTTCTTGGAGAGGACGCCGACAATGGTATAAGTGCCGTGCCCGATGCTGATTTGAAAACCGACGCACTGGTTGGGCAGGGCGAGCCTGTCCAGAACATCGTGCCCCAGCACACAGACCTTCCGTCGCGCTGCAAGGTCCATGGGCGCTAGAAATCGTCCGACCTCCGGTGACATCGAATTCATCGACGCAAAGGATTCGGTCACGCCCCAGATTTGTGTCGAGTCGCTGTGACTTCTGTAGGTGAGGCTGTCCTGTCGTTGGAGAATGGGACAGATCTGCCTCACCTGGGGGACGTTCTGGGCCACGGCCATGGCGTCGCCGTAGGTGAGCTTCAGGCGGCGGACGGCTTCGGCGTAGTCTTGATAAAGCCTGTAGTTCGGCTGGATGAAAAGACTGTCTCCGCCGAGGGCCGAAAAGCGCCCGAGGATCGATTGAAAAACACCCTGCATAATGGAGACGACGGCCACGACGGCGAGGACGCCGATGATGATGCCCAGCGTCGTGAGAAAGGACCGCATCTTGTTGGCGCGTATGGCTCTGAGGGCGATGCGGAGAAGCTCCACCACGCTTCCCCAGAAGCCGTACAGCCTCTCGGCGCGCTGTCCGCTCATGCCTCACCCCCTTCATGCTTAACGCCTACGACCTCGTCACTCACGATGAGGCCGTCCCGGATGCGCACCTGCCGGGGTGCATAGGCGGCGATGTCGGCCTCGTGAGTCACGATGATCAGGGTGTTGCCCATCTCGTTGAGCTCCACAAGTAGCCCCATGATCTTCTCGCTCGTTGTGCTGTCGAGGTTGCCCGTGGGCTCGTCGGCCAGGATGATGGACGGTTTGTTGACAAGTGCCCTGGCCAGCGCGATCTGCTGGCGCTGCCCGCCCGAGAGCTGGTTGGGCCGGTGATTGGCGTGTCCGTCGAGGTGCAGGAATTTCAAGGATTCCATGGCGCGCCGCCTGCGCTCGGCCGGTGGGAGCTTCGCGTAGATGAGCGGAAGCTCCACGTTCTCCAACGCGTTCGCCCTGGGCAGCAGGAAGAAGGTCTGGAAGACGAAGCCGATCTCTTCGTTTCTCAGTTCGGCAAGTTCGTCGGGCGACAGCGCGTGCACCGGCGTTCTGTTCAGGATGTACTCGCCGGCCGTCGGCGTGTCAAGACAGCCCAGAAGGTGCATGAGGGTGGATTTGCCCGAGCCGGACGGCCCCATGATCGCCAGGAACTCGCCGCGCCTCACGGTCAGGTCGACCCCTTTCAGGGCGTGGTAGACCGTTTCGCCCATGGGGTAGTCCTTTACGAGGCCAGTGGCCTGGATGAGCACCTCTCCATAAGGGGCGCCCATGGTCAATCCACCTCGACGGTGGCGCCGCCTTTGTCCTTCTTGGCGTGCTTCTCGTTCTTGTCGGGCGGCTTGATCCTTACGGGATCGCCTTCGCGCATCGTCCGGAGCAGGCTGTAGGGCCCGGTGATGACCTCTTCGCCCTCCTTCAAGCCGGTCTTGATCTCGGTGTTGGCGTCGTCCGACATGCCGACCGTTATGGTCTTTTTCTGCACCTTTCCGTGATCCGCCACGAAAACGTAGTAGACCTGCTGGCCATCCTTTTCCTCGGTACGAATGGCGCCGATGGGGACCGTCAACACGTCCTTGCGCTTATCGGCGATGAGTTTCACCCGGGCGGTGATGCCCGGCTTGAGCAGATTGTCGGAATCGGTAATGGCGACCTTGACCTTGAACTGCCTGATGCTGGCCTGCGCACCGCTTTGGGCTGCATGGGCCGAAGCCCCGATCTCGATGACTTCACCCTTGTATTGACGTCCGTTGAGCGCGTCCACGGTGATCTCGGCGGGTTCTCCCAGTCGAAGCCGTGGAAGATCGGCTTCGTCCACCTCTAGTTCCGTGATGATCTCGGAAAGATCGGAGACGGTCAGAATGACGGTGCCGGAGAAGTTCATGGTCCCCATGACGGCCGTTTCGCCGACTTTGGTGTTGACGGCCGTCACGACGCCGTCGATCGGCGAGCGGATCGTGCACTTAAGGAGGTTATCCTGCGCCTTCTGATAATAAGCCAGCGATTGCGCGATCTGTGCTCTCGACTGCTCCGCGGACAGTTTGGCCTGGTCGAAAGCCAGCTTCGAGTCGTCGTATTGCTGGGTGGAGTATATCTTCTGGCTGAACATGTCCTGGGCGCGTTTCCAGTCAAGGGCCCGCTGTTTGAGCGTAACCTTGGCCGTCCTGTCTGCGACTCTGGATGCGTCGAGGCTCGCCCTGGCGGAGGCGACGTCCCGTGCGTAGGTTGAAGGATCGATCTCGACGAGCACGTCGCCCTTCTTGACCTTGTCGCCCTCCTTGAAAGGAATGGCCGTGATTTCGCCCATGACCTGGGAGGAGATGTTGACCGAGTCCTTGGCCGTGACGAGCCCGTCCACCGTGACGGTGGGTGCGATATCTCCCTTTGTCACCTTCTGGGCCTCAACCAGGTCACCCTTCGGACCGGCATTGGCAACCGTCAGGATAATGATGAGACCCGCGACCACGATGATGCCTGCGATTATGAGTATGCGTTTCTTCATGCCTATTCCTTCTTAGAAGATGATCGCCAGAGCGAAGTGGAACAGCACGGGGATGCAGAAAAGGCCGAAAACGATGGCGGCCATCTTGCCGACCTTGGCCTTCGTGAAGGCCGCCAATCCCCGCGTGTAGAGCCAGAGCATCCAGATGGTCAGGATGTCGAGGTCGGACAGGAGGGCGTGCAGCGGCTTGCCCAGGCGCTTCTCCCCGAAGATCGCTCCGAGATTCGTCATGATCGGGTTCTTCGGATCGAGGTAGGTCGGATCCCTGACGAAGATGATGATTAGAAACAACAGGGCGGCAAGGATGTTCGGCCACTGCGACCACGATACGACCCGGAATGCGTTCCCGAAGGATATCTTGTCGCCGAAGGCCAGGATTACCAGCCAGAAGATGAGCGCCACGATGAGATATTTGAGCGTGATGACAACGAAGCCGATATAGGGCCCCATCTTGGCCATCTTCATGCCGAAATCGATCCCCTTTTCCATCTGCGCATCGGTCATCTGCGCGGCGCGCGGACTTTTGCGCATCTGGCCGCGGATAACCTCCCGCATGTCGGCGCGCTGGCTATAGATGAAGCTGGCAACGGAGCTGACGATGATGAGCAGGATGAGGGGCACGATGAAGCGCCACGATGGGCGTTTTGCGATCTTCTCGAAGGTCGCGCCGGGCGACGTGAGAATGCCGACCGAACCTTCCAGGACGGACACCGGTTCGGCGGCTTCCACCGGCGCCGTGCCTCCCGGGTTGTCCTGACCCACGACTTCAGGCTGTTCCGACGACGGCGTTTCTGGCGTTCTCTCGTTCATCTATCCCTCCCGAGCGTGATCGCACGGACTCGGCCGAAAGGCCCGCCCGGCGCGTCAGCTCCACTGTCGGCAGCGGCCGCGATGCCTGAGGCCCGGCGGCTGTCTGCCGTGCTATTCCACATGATGTTTCGTCCTGAATACGCGCCTGCGCCCACCCAGGAACCGGGTGGACCAGGCTTATCATTCCGCGTTTCAAACCGGCCCTCTATTCTTCTACCTCCCGCCGAGAACCGATCGATGCGATCGGCGATCCGCGTTTACTGGAGTTCTATCCCGCGCGTCTTGAGGTAGACGCCGACGGCGCGGTCCAGGTTCGACGAGGCCTGTTCGGCGTCTATCCGGGCCTTGAGCAGGCTGGACGCGGCCGCCGTCAGGTCCTTCTGGTACGTGAGGACCTGAAAGGACGTGGAGAGCCCGTTGTCGTATTTCTTCTGCTCGGCGTCCAGCTTCTCCTGCTGGAGCTTGAGCGTGAGCTTGGCCGCGGCGACGCGCTTTTTCGACGCTTCCAGAGCCCGCAGAGAGGCCCGGACCTGGTTGGTGATGAACAGCTCGTTCTTCTTCAGCGAGATCTCGTCGGCGTTCTGGGCGAGCCTGTAGGTCTGGTACCGGTAACGGGCGCTCCGGTTGCCGATCGGGTACTTGAAACTCAGGCCCACGTAGTAGGACTTGTAGTCGAGGCCCGTGATCTGCTGCCAGGCCTCGTTGTAGGCGGTGTCAATCACCTCTCCGGTCAGCGGATTGACGGCGTAGCCGGAAGCCCCGTTGTAAGTCAAGGACGCCGTCAGGTTGAGCTGGGGCAGGGTCTGGTTCTTGGCCCAGTGGGTGTCCAGCTTGTCCTGCTCGATCTTGTGCTGCAACTGCTTGAGTTCCGGCCTCAACTCGAGGGCCTTATCGATGAGCTCCTGTTGATTGTAGTCGGCCGTGGGCACGGTCGGGGCGTCCGTGGGTTTCATGGTCTCGTTCCACTCGGAGCTGCCCTGGGGAATGCCGAGCGAGAGCTTGAGAATGTCCTCGCTGTCACCCACGCTCTGCTGGGCCGCGATGATGTCCTGCACGCTGGTCGCCACCTGGGCGTCCGCCGCCACCTGGTCGATGGGCGCCTGGACGCCGACCTGGATCTTCTTTCGCGTCTCTTCCTGAAACTGCTTGGCGAGGTCCAGGGCGCGCTGTTTGACCTGGAGGTCCTCGATGGCGTAGACGAGGTTCCAGTAGTCCGTCTCGACGCCCAATAGCGTGTCCCTCAGGTTCTGCATGTACTGCTCGTCGGCGATGGACTTGTCCAGCCTGGCCTTGAGGACGGGCCTGTCGGCCACTTTCCTGCCGAATCCCTGCAGCAGCGGAAGGGTCGTGGAAAGGGTCCCGGTGCTGAAATAGGAAGGGTTGAAGGTGGCGTAGCTGGAGTTCGTCTTCTGCCTCGTGTTATCCCACTGCAGGCTGAACGACTGCCCCCACGGAGTCTGCTGCTGAAGCCCCAGGTTGTACACGTCCTGCCGGTTCATGTAGAGGTTGGCGGTCAGGCCGGCCTGCAGGACGCTCGTCGTCGGCTGGCGGTTGATGTTCGAATACCAGTCCAGCGACAGCATGGGGTCGTACATGCCCTTGGAGGCCTTGAGGTTCATGTCGGCCTGCTCCAGGGTCACCTTCTGGACGCGGATGTCGAAGTTCTTTTCCAGGGCCATCTTCAGCGCGTCCTGGAGGGAAAGCGACACGCCGCCGCCTGTGTCCGCCGCCATAAGGGTCAGACTGAGCACAGATCCAAGGAGGGCGATTCCCCCCACTAGTTTGAAGCGTTTGTATGCTGTCATACCATTCCTCCTCGTTCAAAACCAATCATACGTCGAGGGGGGGAGATAAGTTTTTTGATTATGATGGGTCCCTCCTTTCCCTTTCGGCCGGGCGGTTCTCACGGCAGCAGTAGCATAGGCGCGACCACGATAACGACGGTGCCCCCCATGAACACCCACGACCACGGGTTTGCGAAATTGAGCGTGTAACCGATACCGAAGCGTTTTCTCACCCACAGCGCCGGATCGTGCGGGTTGTAGTAGAACAATGCCTCCGCCATGCCAACACGCATCCGGTGTCCCGTCACCCTCCGGCGCTGCGGCCACAATCTTCGACTGGGCGCTCGTCGCGCGGCTTATGGCGACCAGGAGAACGATGACGAGCGCGAAGGGCAGGCCTATGGACAACACCAACAGGACGGCCATCGTCATAACTTCCACCGTCCCCGAGGCGTGCGGAAGGGCAGGAACAGGGGCACCGTTCCCGTCACGGCGACGCAATACTCGATCGCCAGGAGCGCCTCTGCGAGGGTCCGACGAAACCGTCCCCAGGCTCGGTCCACCCGCTCCGCCTCGAATACCGAGCACGCTGAAAGCCGTCAGCGCCAGGAAAGAGACACAGCCCGCGAAGAAGAAGGGCGGAGAAGACGTGGTAGGGGCTCCGCGTCGTCCATCCGTTGGGCAGACCGCCGTTCCCCCAGTGGATCGGGAAACGCGCCGACAAGCTGCCCCAGTTCGCAGACCGTCATAGGCCGACGCAGTCGCCAGAACGAGGAACGGGCCGGTCTGGGCGACCAGACCGCCGGGCAGGCGCTCCCTTCGGCGGACCAACGAAGCCTGGCGGACGGCCGTGGGAGCACTCGGTACGGCGCCGTCATGCGATGGCACCACGACGTAAGAACCAATCGCCCCAAGGATAACCGGAAACGGCGCGGAATACAGGAGATAGCGCCTGTTGCCCGCCGTCCCAAGGCCGCCATGAGAACACCCGCAGCCCCGAATAGGAGGACGAACCGGATGTAGGCCCTCAGAATCCTCCTGCCCTCCGTCGACCGCCTGAAGTCCGGGGCCACGGTGACGCCGAAGTACACGTCGCGCTGAGAGAGCTTGGGGTACAAGATGAGCAACACCGCCAGGCCGGCCGTCATAACGACCATGCTCCATTTGACCGCGACGTCGATCCATTGGTTCATTTCCCGGGCGCCTCCGTCCGCTTCACCAGCGCCAGGATCCAGTCGCCGACGAACTTGAGCGCCTTGGGGGAAACGGTGGTTTCTATCGTGCTGTACTCGGAAGGCGATCCCGTCTTGGCCGGCTGGAGCAGGTGGTTCAATCCGTCGAATTCCTTGATGGTGAAGTTCTTGTTGCCGCCTGCTTTGAGGGCGCCGGCGATGGCCGCCAGGTTCTCCTTCGCCGGGACCTGCAGGTCCTTCGACCCGCCCATGGCCAGAACCGGGCAGGTCACCTTCTTGAGAGTGGTTGTCGGGTCGTAGTCCAGGAGCCCGCGGAGCCAAGGTGACGTCAAGGAATCCGCCTTCCGGTCGATGACGGCCTTCAGGACATCCCTCTGCTTCTCGGTCTTCTTGTCCCAATCCGGTACCTGGCTCCTGAGGTAGGATTCGATGGCTTTTTTGGCCTCCGCTGCATCTTTGTGTTCGCCGAGGATTTTGAAGAGGCGATCCTGCTGACCGATCGCCTCCTTGATCTTCGCGTCGCTCGCCCCGTTGGCCTTGAGGATGAGTTCGGTCTGCGCGGGGAGGACCTGCCTGAAGGGAAGCCCGGGGCCCTCCAGGATGACGATGAACGCGACGTCCTTCGATCGCACGGCGGCCTTGGGCGCGATGATGCCCCCCTCGCTGTGGCCGATCAGACCGATCTCCCGGGGATCGATGTCTTTTTGCGTTTTGAGGAAGGCCACGCCCGCCAGCGCGTCGTCCACGAAATCGTCGTCCGTGGCTGTCGCAAAATCGCCCGTGGACTGACCCACCCCACGGTCGTCCGCCCGCAGGACGGCTATGCCGTGACGGGTGAGGTAGTCGGCCCACACCAGGAATGGTTTGTGCCCGAAGATTTCCTCGTTCCGGTTCTCCGGCCCCGATCCCGTGATCATGACGACGGCCGGAAAGGGGCCACCCGTCTTCGGCAGGGTCAACGTTCCGGCCAGGGTGATGCCCGCCTTCTTGTTCGGGAAGGTCACGTCTTCTGAACGATAGGGGAAAGGCGGATTGGGTTCCTGGGGACGCTTGACCGCCACCGCTTTGCCCGTCCGCTTGAGGTCAAGGGGAAACTTGAGGCCGCGCTGCTCCCACGTGCCCGTCAAGGCTCCGGCTTTCTGAAGCGTGCCGGTGTAGGTCCCTCCCGCCATGGATACCTCGAACGTCACGGCCTTCCCTTTCACGGTCACCTTCGAAACGGGGATGCCCACGGCGCTTTGGTCCGGGCTGTCCATGGTCGCCAGGACGGAGCCGTCCTGTTTTCTCGAAATGTGGAAGAGGATGCGGAGCGAGCCTTCCGGCAAGACCATCTTCCCTTCCCACGTTCCCAGGACTGGAGATACGTCGATTGAATCGCTCTTCTTCTCCAGCTCGTAGCTCGTGCTTGTGCGCTTGAGGGCAAGCGGCAGGGCGTGGCCGTGCTGATGCCATGTTCCTTCCATTGTGGCGGCGCCTTTCAAGTCGCCCTGGTAGAAACCATCCAGCGCCTTGAGGTCCATGCGTATTTTTCCCGCCTCGAAAGTGACCTTGTCGACGGGGATCCCGTCCAGGCCCTGGTCCAGGCTGTCCATGACCGCCCCGTACCCCCCGCCCTTCAGCTTGTGGATGCGAAAGGCCAGACGCAGGCTCCTACCCGGAAGGGTGAGCGTCCCCTGCCATGTCCCCACGATGGAGGTCTCTCGGCCGGTTTGGGCTCCGAGGCGGATCCCGGCGCCGCCCGGAGTCCCGCGGCCAGCAATGCGACAGTAAGCGTCGCGATGAAGGTCTTTCGTAAAGTTGTGAGGCTCATTTCAGTTAACATGTGATACCTCCCCTGCTCAAGTCCATACCAGAACGGGAACAAGTATGATGAGAACCATTCCAGCCAACAGGCACCAGGACCACCCGTTGCCCAGGTTGAGCGTGTACCCTATGCCGAACCGCCTTTGTACGAAGACGGCAGGGTCCTTCCTGTTGATGTAGATGAAGCCCAGTTTCCAGCATTCGTCCGGTGTGCCGTCTCCAACCGGCGCCGATTTGCTGGTCCGCCCCGAACGCACTCTGCTCCAGCGAACGCCGGCGATGATGATCCACACGGTTATGAGAAACGAAACTGCCACAGTGCCGACGATGGTGGAGATAAGGACGATCCGCCTTATCTGTCTCGAGTCGATCAGCGCCAGAAGAAGGGAAAGGCGCCATTGAACGCCACGAAATATTCTGAAACCAGAAGGATTCGCAGGATGGTTCTTCGAAAGCCCGTTTCCCCCGTGCTCAGCCTGCCCGTGGCGCTGATTCGGTGCCCGCGCCTCAGGAGCGCCATGGCCATAATCAGCATGAGGAAGCACTCAGCGCCCTGTATAAGCGGGACAGAAAATAGAACCTTATGGGTGTGAGGAAGCCAGCCGACCGGGGCCCCGTCCAAGCCCCAGTGGACGGGGACCCGGTCGGGTAGGGAATTCCAACGCAGGGCCAGAGCGGCGCTGGCGACAGCCAGGAGGATGAAGGGACCCGCCTGGGCCAGCCGGCCTCCCGGCAGGCGGCCGCGCTGGACGGTCAGGGGGGCTTCGCGGACGGTGTCCGCCGGAACGCGAAAGGGAACCGTCTTCAGGTGCGTTCGCACGAAGGCGATGAGCGCGCCGAACCCGAGCACAAAGGGAGCCACCGACTGAAGGACATTGGTAAGGAAAATGGTCCCCGTGAGCGCGCAGCCCAGAGCGACGGCGGCGAACACCAGGACGAGCCTCCGGTACCCGGCCAGGAGTTCGAGCCCCTCCTCCGAGTCCCTAAACGGTTCGGGCAACGTGACTCCAAAATAGACGTCGGGCCTTGTCCAGCGGGGCAGCCACAGGAAGATACCGGTCACGAACAAGACGGCAACCGGCATGAAACCTCTCGCCGCGATCTCTCCCCAATGATTCATTGCTCCGCCTCCCCCTCCAAGAGGTTGTCGGCCACTGTCTTAAGGACGTTCTGCAGGTCGCGCCCGTCTATGCCGCCGGCACTGGCCTCGGCGACAAGTTCGAACACCCGGCGCTCGAAGTCCCGGCACGCGTCGGTGCTGGGCTTGGGGGCCGGCCTGTAAAGAACCATCGCTCCGCGCCGGCGCCGGAGTTCCAGCCACCCCTCCTCGGCCAGCATCCGATAGGCCTCGGCCACGGTGTTGTGGTGGACGCCCAGGTCCAGGGCCAGTTCCCGGACGGAGGGCAGAATGTCGCCCGGCGAGAGCTGCCCCGAAACGAGAAAGGTTCGCATGGCGCTGACGATCTGCCTGTAGACCGGCGTGGACGCCGCCAAGTCGACTTTGAGTACCGGAACCGAATCGCTCATTGGGCCTCTGTTTTCCCCGATTTCACCTATGCCTCCACGCTACCAATGTACAATGTACGCGTACAATGTACATTCACTTCTCATGCGTGTCAAGAGGGGGAAGGGATTTCGGGTTTGGGAACTGGGATTGAAGATTTGAAAGGCGCGGCCAACACATGGTTCTCCTTCCACCGCATGGTCGCCTCCCGTTTCGGAAGGGCCAGCTTCACCCAAACCGTTGTCTATGTGTTGAACCCGTGCCGAAAAAACGACAAAGAAGCAGAGAAGGGGGTTCCTTCCAAGGGCTAAGGCCAAAGAGCTGAAGGAAGGACTAAGGGCTAGAGGGAAGACGGCAGCAGGAGGCCGTTGAAGCGGCCGGCAAGACGGCTGATGGCTTGAGTCCTTGACGTTTTCACCTCTCGACTCCCGCGAAAGGCGTGACCGGTCTTCGATTCGGACTGCCGCTGGTCAACCGGCGATCACCCGCACCAGATCACGCCGGGACGACTCCGGCTAGGCGCCGAAGCGGAGGAGCCAGATTGTTTCGGCCTCTGAATCCGGTTCGTCGAGCCAGAACTCGGACTTGTCGCCCGACACGGCATACGCCCCATGGGCGGCGCAGACCCAGGCCGCGCGGTCGAGGTCGAAATAGGAGGCCTCGCGGCCGCAGGTCTTACCGTCGTCATCCCTGATGAGGCAGAGCGGAAAGTCGTACTTCCTGTCGTTCCCGGACATGGGCGTCCTCCTTCTCAGGATGAAGACAGCAACGGCCGTGCCAGCGGGTGGAAGCCCGAAAGCGCCATAAAATGGGCTTCGGATGGAGACCATCGCGGGCGGGGTCCCTCCGGGCGCCTCGCTGAAACGGTTAAGCCCATCTCCATCAACTAATTACGCTGTTACTCTCTCTTGACTGGATGGGCGCCGATCTCCTATCTAGGCGATTCGCACCCGCCGATCGCGTGCCGACGACGCCCAATGGAGGACATGAACCGTTCCGGGTGTCGACCTTCGATGCATACCGCCTGCCGAACAACCGGAGCCGATCTCAAAGGCGGCCTCCCCGGCCCGCACACGAACTTGCCGCAGGTCTCCCGTCGCCACGATCGAGGCGCAGGGGACACCCGGAGTCGAGAAAATAAGCGCACGCGCGGCGTTGTTTAATCTTGATAGCCGGCGGGCGCAGGAATAGCCGGGGCCACGATCCGAATCGAAAGCGATCCCTTCGTTTGCCCCCTGCCGGCAAAGGGTAACTATAGTAAGATGGCAAGAGTTTCAATTTGGCTGCGGTCGCCGAAGATCATTGGGGGTCCTGGGGGGAGAGGCAAGTGAGACTATGGATCGTATCCTCCTTGTGAACAACGATGCGGACACCCGAACGCACCTCGCGACATGGCTGACTGCGGAAGGATTTGCCCTCTCGACCAGCTTTTCGGGAAAGCGGACGAAGGAGATCCTCCAGGACAAGCCGCCTGATCTGATCATCATGGACCTGGGCCTTCCCGGCATGGAGAACTGCGAGCTATGCCGATCGCTCAAGGCGGACGAAAAGACCCAGCGCATTCCCATCATCGTGCTTGCCGACTCGGCGGATTCCGATGCCTGCGTGGCGGCGCTCGACGCGGGCGTCGAGGAGTTCGTCACCAAGCCCATAAGAAGGACCGAACTCCTGGTCAGAATCCGGTCCATGCTTCGCACCAGGAACCTGTACGACCGCCTCCTTCTCGCCTACTACCACATCGACGAGATGGGCGCCTTTGCGGAACACTACGCCGACAAGATCAACGCGGAATGGAAACCGGAAAGCGTGGCGCTCCAGATGGCCAGACAGCTTCTGGGGCCCCGTCTTCATCGCACAGCACAATCCCGCTTTCGTCTGGGGTGGCGTGATCATCCGAGAGATGCGCCACGGACTGAGCTTCTACTTCTCGGAAGACCGGTGGAACAGCGGGACGACGCTCTCCAGGCCGGGAGAGATCGAAGCGGCGCTGGAGCCTTACGCCAAAGGTGAAAACCAGTTTCTTTCCAACTCGCACGTTCCCGTCGAGGTACGCAACCTTGTCGGCGCGCCTGAATCCCTCGAACTGTCCAACTTTGCGGCGGTCTGGTCCGCATCCAACATCCTGTTCGTGGCCGGATACCCTTGGCAGGTGGACAGTTACGAGTTTCCAATTCTCAGGGCCAGCGTCCGTCATTGGAACGTCTTCAAGCGCATATGGCAGGAGACCCGGCGCACTCAGGGCGCGTTTTTCTACATGATGGAGGCTCTCGCGCTGGCCGCCGAGTTCCAGGACAGGAACATCTCCGGTCACATACGCCGCGTCAACCTCTATTCGGAAACCATAGCCAGGGCACTCGGGTGTGACGGGGCCTTCGTCCACTGGATCTCCCAGTGTGCGCAGATGCACGACGTCGGCAAGATAACCATCCCGTTGGACCTGTTGCGGAAACAGGGCCCCCTTACGGACAGGGAAATGAGCACCATGAAAAGGCACACCATCCACGGAGCCATCATTCTGGGTGGATCGCCCAACCTGGCCATGGCGGCCAGCATCGCCCGCTCGCACCACGAGAACTACGACGGCACGGGATACCCCGATGGTTCCAGGGGCGAGGACATCCCGCTGGAAGCCAGAATCGTGAAGATCGTCGACATCTACGACGCCCTCAGAATGGAGCGCCCCTACAAGAGCGCTTTCAGCCACGAGCGGGCGGTCGGCGTCCTGCTGGACGGCGACGAGAGGGTCAAGCCCTCCCACCTCGACCCAAAGGTCGTCCAGGCCTTCCTCGGCTGTCAGGCCGAAATCGCCGAAATCTACGAGGATTCAATCCGTTCCACCCCCATCGAGCAATCGGATGCACCCACCCTTGCGGAGATCCAGGAATAGGACCGGCGGATCGCCTGTTGTCCTCCTTGAGTGGACCACGGAGAGTGCGCGTGCCTTCATTTCAGAGCATCGAACCGCTGGAAATTGCCGACCTGCTGAACTCTTCGACAGACGTGGAGCTCCTGGATGTTCGGGAACGGTACGAATGGGCCCTGTGCCATCTCGAGAGCGCGAAGCTCGTTCCCATGTCGGAGCTTCACTACTGGCGGCATCATCTTAAGGGCCGACGGAGGGCCCTACGTCATCTACTGCCACCACGGCATACGGAGCTACCAGGTGTGCACCTACCTGTCCGGACTCGGCCTCAGGAACCTCATCAACATGAAGGGCGGCATCGACCGGTGGAGTCGGACGGTCGATCCCTCCGTACCCATCTACTGAATCCACATGCCTCTGACCGTTTGCGTGGGAAGCGTGCCCACGGCCGAGAGCCGGCGGTCCCCGTCTTCGTAAAGGTCCACCCGGCAGCCGCGAGCTTGCCAACCCCGGGATGAAGGGCTACAATGCCCCGGCCTGGAGGTGAGATCGTGTCCCAAGATATCCGCGTCCGTTTCGCCCCTTCACCCACCGGCCACCTTCACCTCGGCAACGTGCGCACGGCCCTCTTCAACTGGCTTTTCGCCCGCAGGGAGGGCGGGACGTTCGTGCTCCGCCTCGAGGATACGGATGCCGCCCGGTCTACCGAGGAAAGCGTTGCATCGGTCCTCGGCGACCTCAGGTGGCTAGGGCTCGACTGGGACGAAGGCCCGGAGGTCGGAGGGGACGCGGGACCCTACCGGCAGACCGAGCGCTATGGTCTGTACAGGTCTTACATCCAGCGTCTTCTCGACGAGGACGGGGCCTACCCCTGCTACTGCACCCAGGAGGAACTCGACCGGGATCGGGTGGCGGCCAGAGAGGCCGCACGCACCTACATCTATCCCGGCACGTGCAGGCATCTCACGCGCGAACAGCGGGCGGAGCGAGAGGCCGCAGGGCAGGAAGCCCTCCATCCGACTGAAGGTCCGGCCTCACACCGTGTCCTTTACCGACATGGTCCGTGGCCCCGTGTCCATTCACACCCACGCCTTCGGCGACTGGATCCTCGCCAGGCCGGACGGATCCCCCACCTACAACTTCGCAGTGGTCGTCGACGACGCACTGATGAACATCACGCACGTGATCCGCGGGAGAGGACCACCTCTCCAACACGCCGAAGCAGATCGTCCTTTACGAGGCGCTCGGGTTCGATGCTCCCCGCTTCGCCCACCTCTCCATCATCCTGGGGCCGGACGGGAGCAAGCTCTCCAAACGGCACGGCGACGTCTCGCTCGACGCCTTCCGGAAGCGGGGCTTCCTGCCCGACGCCATGATCAACGGCCTCGCGCTGCTGGGGTGGTCGGACGAAAGCGGAAAAGAGGTGCTGGACCTGTCCGAAATCACCGGCGCCTTTGCCCTGGACCGGGTCAACAAGTCCGCGGCCGTGTTCGACGAGCCGAAGCTCAGGTTCCTGAACCGGGAGCACATCAAGAAGCTGGACGCGGCCGACCTTGTGAAGGGCGTGAGACCCTACCTGGAAGAGGCCGGCCGCCTGCCCTCCGGCGACCTCGACGCGCCGACGCAGGAATGGCTCAGCCTGCTCGCCGAGATGCTGCGCGAACGCATCGACATCCTGTCGGACGCCCCCGCCGTCAGCGATCCGGTCTTCGTTTTCGATCCCGATGACATGGACGACTCGGCCCGTGAGAGCCTGAAGGACCCGGACGCCCCCCGCGTCATTGAGGCGTTCATCCAGAAAGCGGAGTCTGTGGACCTCGCCCTCCCGGGCGCCTACCGGGAAGCGGTGCTCGCCATCAAGGCCGAAACGAAGATCAAGGGCCGCGCGCTCTTCCATCCCATCCGCGTGGCCATTACCGCCGCGGACTCGGGTCCCGACCTCGAGAAGCTCGTGCCTTTGCTCGCCGCCGGAAGCAGGCTTTCCCTGCCCGCGCCGGTGCTCGGACCGGCCGAACGAGCCCGGCGGGTCTTGTCTCTTTTGAAATAAGCCCGCGACCGTTTCTTCGTCCGGGCGCCTTGCCGTGCCCGCCTGCTACGCCGGCGAGGCCACCCGGCGGATCGACGTCAAAACCGGAACACGACTCCCACCCTGGCGTCGACGTGGTCGGTCTTCCACTGATCCACCTTGTGGTATGCGAGCTGGGCGGCGATGCCGGCGCGTCTACCGAAGAAATGCCGGTAGCCGAAGGCGATGCCGTAGACGACACCGTCCTTGAACTTGGCCTCTTGCCTGGAACTGTATATCCTGCGCGCATCGTGTCCCACCGTGAAGCCGACGTTCGCCTGGAAATACAGTTGACCGTCCCGGCCCAACGGAGCCACGTATTCGGGTCCGACCTCTATTATCCCGAAATCGCTTTCAAAGTAGTCAACGCTCCACTCTCCCCTGAGGCCCAAGGGATAAAACAACAATCCCTCTTTATACCGTCCCTGGTTATAGATCATGCCCACGTGCACCCCGGTATGCTCGGTGAAGAGGTACTCGCCGTCGAAGCTTGCGACGAGGCCCGAACGAGGCTGAACGCTTCCCCTTTCTCCCGTATAGCTGGGAAAGGTGCTCGTGCCCGAATCGAACTGGAAGCCGGGCATGAAGGAGAAATACCACGTGCCCGCCTGCGCGTGTGCCGCGAAGGCCATTCCGACCAGCATCAAGAACAACACGACTTTTTTCATGTCACACCCCATCGATGGTCCGCCCCGCGATTCGGGAACGGAAAGCATCCCCCGAACAAAAAACAGAAGAAACTTGACGACACCGATTGTAGTCTTCTTTCCAGGTCAAGTCCACAGGTTTGACAGGGTCGACATTGTCACGGAGCGAAAAGACAGGTCGAGCGCGGAGGGGTCAGACCGGCCGGATGCCGGGGGCGAGCTGGGAGAGTACCGCTTCCATGAAGATGGCGGCCGTCCCGTCGCTGTAGTAGTTTTCCCCCCTGCCCAGCGTCTGGAAACCGTAGCGCTCGTAGAGCGAGATGGCGGGGACGTTGTTCTCCCTGACTTCGAGATGCATCCGTTCGGCGCCGTTTCGCCTGGCGTAGCTCAGCACGTGAAAGAGAAGGGCTTCGCCGAAGCCCCGCCCCCTCCGGGAGCCATCGACGGCCACGTTTATGAGGTGCGCCTGTTCGTAGATCAGCCAGACGAAGGCGTATCCGACGACTTCCCCGGCGGACTCCGCGACAAACGAGGCGCAGAAGGGGTTGCGCGCGAATTCGTATTCCAGCGATTCGTACGGCCACGGACTCGGGAAGGTCGCGGACTCTATGCCGCTGACCCTTCCGAGGTCCGCTTCGCGCATGGGCCGGATACACGCCAGAGCTTCGCGCCTCAGTGCCATGGCTTATGCACCCCGCCCTCCGAATGCGCAGGCCGTCCGAGCATCAGGGTAGAGGCTGCTCGGTGAGCTTTTCGTAGGCCTCTCTGTACTTCTCCGACGTCCTGGCGATGACCTCCGCCGGAAGCTCCGGGACCGGCGGTTCCTTGTTCCACTTGATGGACAGAAGGTAATCGCGGACGTACTGCTTGTCGAAGGAAGGCTGCGACTTCCCCGGCTCGTAGAGATCGGCCGGCCAGAAACGGCTCGAGTCGGGCGTGAGCGCCTCGTCGCACAGGATGACGTTCCCCTCGAGCAGGCCGAATTCGAACTTGGTGTCCGCGATGATGATGCCGCGCGTGCGGGCGTAGTCCGCCGCGAAGTTGTACGAGCGACAACGACAGCTCCCGCACCTTGCCCGCGAGTCCTTCACCGACCAGTTCCACGGCCTTGTTCGAACGCAATGTTCTCGTCGTGGCCGGTAACGGCCTTGGTGGAGGGCGTGAAGATCGGCTCGGGCAGGCGGTCGCTCTCCTTCAGGCCCGCGGGAAGGCCGATACCGCACACGGAGCCGGTCTTCTGGTAGTCCTTCCATCCCGAGCCGCTCAGGTAGCCCCTCACCACGCATTCGATGGGGAGCATCCGGCCTTTCTGGCCAGCATGAAACGCCCGTCCAGGCTCTCCTTGTGGGGGCAGAGCTGGGATGGAAGGTCGTCCGGGTCGATGCTCGCCATGTGGTTCTTGACGATGTGCCGGGTCTTCTCGAACCAGAAGGCCGAGAGCAGGTTGAGCACCCTTCCCTTGTCGGGGATGCCGTTCGGAAGGACGTGGTCGAAGGCCGAGAGGCGGTCCGTGACCACGATGAGGACCTGGTCGTCCAGGTCGTACATGTCCCTGACCTTTCCGCGTGATAGAAGGGGAATGTCCGCGTAGTCCGTTTTAGTCACTACAGGGTGCATAAGTTGTCCTCCTGACGGTGCGGCCGGTCCGATCGTCCCGGGCCGCACGCTTTTGTTTGCCGTCACGTCCGCGCCACGCGCCTGCTCATGACGGTTGCTTCCGCTTTTCCGGCCCGCCTTTGACGACGGTCACGCTCCGTCCCTTCACGACGACCTCGAGACCGGGGCTCTTGCGGGCTGCTGCGGCAAACTCCCCCGCGTCCTTCGTCGTGTCCCATTCGGTCTTCCAGATGAAGGCACGGGCGCCGGCCGGGCCGCTATAGACTTTGTAAGAATCGCCCCCCCAGCCGGCCGCGGCCTTGTCGGCCGCGTCTCTGGCGTTCCCCCACTCCGCCAGTATGATGCTGGCGTTCAACTCTCCCCAGGTACCGCCGTCCAGCTCCCGCCATCCCGCCTTCTGCCAGCTCGCGGGCGCGGACACCGTGACCTTGACCGGCGGATCGTTGCCGGCGAAGTATTTTTTCGGGTGCAGGACGTCCTCCATCGACCGGGGAGGGTTCCTGTAAAGGGCATTGACGCCCGCGAAACCCGAGCGGTCATAGGCCTCCTTGACCAGGGCGAGCCCGCCGAGATATCCCATCAGCAGGTTTTCCTCCACGTAGGCCGGCGCCGCGCGCCCCATCATCTCCCGCCCCAGTCCCATGGTCTTCACGAGGTCGCCCATGTTCGCCTGCTGACCGGGCGAAATACCCATCAGCCCGTACATGTAGCGGAACATGACCCACGTGGCGTCACCTTCCACGACGCAGCGCGCCGCGCTGGCCCTGTCCTCGTTGCCGTGGTCCTCGAGCGGCAGGCTCAGGAGGTCAAAATGCTGGTCCGTGAGGGCGTGGTCCAGTTCGTGCACGAGGAAGATGTCCGACATGCTGCCGTTCTTGAGGCCGAGGCCGGAAAGGAGATCCTCTCCGCCGAGTGCGTCCTTGTCGACGTAAAGCACCTTGCCCCTGGGATCGTAGAGGCCGGCGACCTGTTCCTCCAGCAACCCGGTCAACACCTTGTGCAGGTTCATTTTCGGCGGTACCAGGCCGAAGGTCTTGAGCACCGACTCCATCTTCGACCACTGCGCGGCCGTGTATTCCCGGTCGATCTCCCCGGCCAGGATCTTCTTCATCTGATCGCCGTCCACGTAGCGCGCCGTCACCGGATGCGTGAACTTGAGCCCCCTGAGTTTCTCCACTTGAAGCTCGAGCGCATGAAGGTGGTCTTCGGCCGAAGCCGGAACAACGAGGAGGAGCAGTAGTGCGGCGGCTAATGCTAACCGTCTGCGCATACTGAGATTGTGCCACCACCCCCCGGGGGGGTCAAATGGTGGAACAGGCTTGGGAGGCAATTTTGAATTGGGATTTCGGATTTAGACTGCGGTGGTCGAGCCTTCGAAGCACAATAACTTAACCACAGAGACCACAGAGCACGCAGAGGAAAAGAAGTACCTGGATTCAAAGGGCGGCAGACGGTGGGTCTTCGAAGGCCCCGTCCTCCGCCGTTTTAATCCCAAATCCCAAATCCCAATTCCCAAATCTCTTACTTCTCCCGTTTGCACCGCCACGGGGCCGTGGGTATAGTGAACCCCTGATGGAGGGGCGATTCCTCTCCCGGCTTGCAAATCTGGAGGGATTCTCATGGCGAAGATCGTCGAATGCGTCCCCAACTTTTCCGAGGGTCGCGACATGGCCGTCATCAAGCAGATAACCGACGCCATCGAATCGGTGGACGGCGTCGTATTGAAGGACGTGGATCCGGGCGCCGACATGAACCGCGTGGTCGTGACCTTCTTCGGGCCTCCGGATGGCGTGAAGGAGGCGGCCTTTCGCGCCGTCAAGAAGGCCTCCGAAGTCATCGACATGAGCCGCCACCACGGTTCGCATCCGCGCATGGGCGCCACGGACGTGTGCCCCTTCGTCCCGGTGAACGGCGTCACCATGGAGGACTGCGTGGAGATGGCGAAAGAGGTGGCCGCGCGCGTGGGCGAAGAGCTGTCCATTCCCGTCTACCTGTACGAGAACGCCGCCACGCGGCCCGAGCGAAGGAACCTCGCCGACGTTCGGCGCGGGGAGTACGAGGGACTCGCGGAGAAGCTGAAGAAACCGGAATGGGTCCCCGACTTCGGACCGGCCGAGTTCAATGCCCAAGCCGGCGCTACGGTCATGGGCGCGCGCGAGTTCCTGATCGCTTACAACATCGATCTCAACTCCCGATGCAAGGACCACGCGACGGACATCGCCTTTGCGCTCCGGGAAAAAGGCCGGTCCGCGCGAACCGGCAACACAGAACCCTTTTACTACATGGGCAAACTCCTCAAGCACGAAGAAGGACGCTACTTTTGCGGCACGTGCGACTTCACCGCCGGAGAAGCCGCCGCCCTCTTCGACCACTGCCACAGTGAACACGGCTACGATGCCGAGGACCTCTACCGCCAGTGGGGCATCGCACCGGACAAGCTGGCCGGACAGTCCGTCAAAATCCCCGGCCTCTTCACGCACTGCAAGGCCATCGGGTGGGTCGTGCCCCAGTTCGACCGCGTTCAGATCTCCATCAACCTGACCGATTTCAAGGTCACCCCGCCCCACCTCGTGCTGGAAAAGGCCCGGGAACTGGCGGCCGAGAGGGGGCTCGCGGTCACCGGCAGCGAGATCGTGGGCCTCGTACCCCTCCAGGCCATGCTGGACGCGGGGCGCTTCTACCTCGAACGCCAGGGGCGCTCCACGGGGATCCCCGTAGACGACATCCTCAAGACGGCCGTTCAGAGCATGGGTCTTGCGGACGTGTCGCCCTTCGACATCAAGGAAAAGGTCATCGGGTACGCCGAGCCGGATCCGGAGGATCTCGTTTCGAAGCGGACGGATGCGTTCGTCCACGAGGTCTCCCGCGAATCGCCCGCGCCCGGAGGCGGCAGCGTCGCGGCTTTGTCCGGTTCGCTCGGAGCGGCCCTCGCTTCCATGGTGGCCAATCTGACGGTGGGCAAGCCGGGCTACGAGCCGGTCTTTGAGGAGATGGCCGAAACGGCCGTCGAAGCCCAGGCGGTCAAGGATTTTCTGCTGCGCGCCGTGGACGATGACACGAACGCCTTCAACGCCTTCATGCAAGCCATGCGGCTTCCGAAGAAAACCCCGGAAGAGAAGGCGTCGCGGAAGGCCGCCATGGAGGCTGGGCTGCGCCAGGCCGTTGCGGTGCCGCTCGAAACCGCAAGAAAGAGTCTCGCCGCTATCGCCCTTGCCAGAAGGGCGGCCGAGTCGGGCAACAGGAACTCCGTGTCCGACGCGGGCGTGGGGGCCCAGATGGCCTTCGCCGGCGTGAAGGGCGGCGTCCTGAACGTGCTCATCAACCTGGGCGGCATCGAGGACCAGACCTTCGTCGCGGAGATGAAGGACGAGGTCGAGCGCATCGAAAAGGAGGCCGCAGGCCTCCTGGACGAGACCATGGCCATCGTCCTCAGCAAAATTTAGCGATTGAGAGTCCGAGTCCCCTCTTTGACTCGAACGTTCGAGGCGGTGCCTTCGGCACCCAACGATCTGCCACACCGGGGCAGGCGGGAAGCGGCCCCATAGGGCTGCCCGTACCGCTTCCCGACCTGCCCCGGTGTGGCAGATCGGCGCTGCGCGCGCCGCGAACTTGCGCAGGATTCGCGGTTGCCCCCCACCCATCAAAGGAAGCGCCGACGGGAGCGGACCCTCTCCTTTGTCAGCCTTCGCGGCCCGGCGCCTCCACGTACAGAAGTACGACTCGGCGACGGGCCCCTCGTCTTTCGCGGATAGGGCGCACTCGCGTCGGAACGCGGTTTCCGATGCTTCGCATCGAAAGCCAGGTGAAGTGACCCGCAGCGCAATTCAATGGGAAGGCGAAGGAAATAGCCACGTAGGGCGGGCATTCATGCCCACCATTTCTTCTGACTTCTTTCCCATATATAAAAAGAGCCCTGCAGGGCTCTTTTTATGACGGTAAGGGATTCGAACCTGCTGCGCCTAGAAGCCTCGCGGCGCAGAGGCCGCTGCGTTTCAAGGCGCCCCACGGTTCCCGGGACGGGGCCTCTTCCGGGTTTTACTACGGCTCGGCGCCAAGCAGTTGGCGCCTTCGCCTTGAAAACCACGGACCATCCCCATCCTTCGAATCCCATGGAAAAAAATAGCCCCCTGCCGGGGGCTTCTTTCTTTTGGTGGACGGTAAGGGATTCGAACCTGCTGCGCCTAGAAGCCTCGCGGCGCAGAGGCCGCTGCGTTTCAAGGCGCGCCACGGTTCCCGGACGGGGCCCCTTCCCGGTTTTCCTCCGGCCCGCCGCCAAGCAGTTGGCGCCTTCGCCTTGAAAACCACGGACCATCCCCATCCTTCGAATCCCATGGAAAAAAATGAGCCCCCTGCGGGGGCTCATTTTTTGGTGGACGGTAAGGGATTCGAACCCTCGGCCTCCGCGTTGCGAACGCGGCGCTCTCCCAACTGAGCTAACCGCCCGAAACTTTAGTATAGGATAAAATGCCCCCGGATGGGAAGACTGCCGTCCGGCCTCCGTCTTTCGGGCGGCATTCCCCCGCTGGAGCACCCGGACGTGGATTACCATCTGATATGATCTGTTACTTGAGAAAGGAGGGCTCATGCCGGACAGGAACGACGCGTGGACGCTGCTCTGCGAATGGACCCAATCGGACGCCTTGAGGCGGCACGCCCTCGGCGTGGAAACGGTCATGCGGGCCATGGCCCGGAAGCGCGGCGAAGACGAGGAACTGTGGGGGCTCGCGGGCCTTCTGCACGACTTCGACTACGAGCGGTACCCCGAAGCGCCGGACCACCCGGTGAAGGGCTCGGCCGTCCTGCGGGAGAAGGGCTATCCCGAGTCCATGATCCAGGCCATCCTGGGCCATGCACCGTACACCGGGGTTGCCAGGGAAACGCCGATGGCCAAGGCGCTCTTCGCATGCGACGAGCTGACGGGGTTTCTGTTCGCCTGCACCTACGTCCAGCCCGACCGGAAGGTGACCAGCGTCAAGCCCTCCAGCGCGAAAAAGAAGCTGAAGGACAAGTCCTTCGCCCGGGGCGTCAACAGGGACGACATACGCCAGGGCGCCGAGGAACTGGGCGTGGACCTTCTTGAACACATCACCTTCGTGCTGGGTGCCCTGGCGGGCAACGCCGAGGCGCTCGGCCTGTGAGACGGGAGGAACTCTCATGATCCACCGAAAGGCCGCCGATACCGTTCCAGCCCCCATCGAAACCGGTGGCGCTGAGGGCATTCGCTACGCCAGGCTCATCGGACTCGAACACGGCGCACCGAACGTCATCCTGCGCCATTTCTTCATCGACGAAGGCGGACACTCGCCCCGACATGCCCATCCCTGGGAGCACGAGGTCTATGTCCTCTCGGGTACCGGTTCGCTCACGACCGCTTCCGGGGAGACCCGGCTGGCCCCGGGCGATTCGGTTCTGGTCGCGCCGGATGAGGAGCACCAATTCAAGGCCGGCGCCGGCGGCCTCGGTTTTCTGTGCATCGTCCCGCCCGAGGGCGATGCGGGGATGAAGACGGACAGGCGCTAGGAAATCGCCGTCTGGACGCGCAGGGAGGCGCAGGCCCTTGCAGGAAACGCGTTGCGGCGTGTATAATTTACAAACGAGTAAAGGCTAAGAATAAAGTCTGCCGTCAGGCGTCTGTGGAGAGTGCCGTGCAAGTCCTCGTCGTAGATGACAACGCCCTGATCCGCAAGATGGTGAGGGCGGTCTTGGAGTCCGAGAGCATCGTGTGCCTGGAGGCGGCCACTGCCTCCGAGGCCCTCATCGCCCTCAACGAGAACCCGGTCGACGTGTGCTTCCTCGACCAGAATCTGCCCGACGCGGACGGCCTGACCGTCCTCCAGCTCTTGTATGCTCCGGGAGGTCCGGCCAACAGGCCCAAGGTGTACCTGGTGACCGGGAGCGACGAGGAGGGTCTGTCCGCACGGGCCCTCGACCTGGGAGCGGTGGGCGTGCTGGCAAAGCCGCTCTCTCCCGACATCCTCCTGAGGAAAGTGAGGGGAGCCTGATATGGTCCAGTTCCGCCACGCCCAGAGAGAAATCCAGTTCAAGGTCGTCTACTACGGTCCGGCTCTCGGCGGAAAGACCACGAACCTGGAGGCGCTCCACGAAATCACCGACCCCGAGGGCAAGACGGAACTGGTTTCCCTCAAAACGGCCGAAGACAGAACGCTCTTCTTTGACTTCCTGCCGTTCGACCTGGGAGAAGTCCAGGGCTACCATATAAGGTTCCAGGTCTATACCGTGCCGGGGCAGGTCCACTACAACACCACCAGGAAAGTCGTGCTTTCCGGCGCTGACGCCATCGTGTTCGTCGCCGACTCCCAACCCGAGAGAGCCAAGGAAGACTACATCGCCTGGGAGAACATGAAGGCCAACCTCATCGCCAACAAGATGGATCTGGGCCAGATCCCCGTCGTGATCCAGTGCAACAAGCAGGACCTCCCCGAAGCGTTATCCGGCGAGGCCGTCCTCGAGGCCATGAAGGTCGAATCCGAACACGTCACCGAAGCCTGCGCGCTCACGGGGGAAGGCGTCGTGGAGACCTTTGTGAATTGTCTCCAGCTCAGCCTGGGACTGTTCATAAAGAAGTTCAAGCTCACCGAAAGGGGCGTGACGCCGGAACAGATCACCCAGGGCGTGAACGATATCTTCGAGCCTTTTTTTGGCAGGAAGCGGGCCAGACCTCCGGAGGCCGAGCCGAAGCCCGACCAGCCCTTGCATCCTCCCGAGGGTTTAAGCGATGAGGAACAGCTCATCGCCGCCCTGGAATCCAGCAGCCAGCTTGCCGAGCAGTACCAGGAGGCCCACCACCTCAGCCAGATGTACCAGGCCCGGCTCGAAGAGATGACCCTCCTGTACAACGTAGGCCGGGGCCTGGCCGCCGCCGATTCGACCGATACCGCCCTGAGGCTCGTCGGAGCGCAACTGGCGGAAGCCCGGCCTGCCTGGAAGATGACGGTCTTCCGCAACGACGCCTCGGGACCCGCGCCCATCGCCTCCCACGGCTGCGACGAAGACCCCCTCTGGAAGGTCGACGCCCCGGGCGCGGGGAATCTCGCGCTGGGCCTTCTCCAGAGGGGCGAGCGAACCCGCCTGGATCGCCTCGAGGAACGTCTCCAGCAGCTCAAGGCGACGCCCGTGCCCGACGTGGGCGAAGCCCAGGCCATGCCTTTCGGGCCTCCCGGGAAACCCGTAGGATTCTTTATTTTTTACAGCCCCGCGGGTAAGGCCTTCACAAAGGAAGACGACAGGTTTTTTTCTCTGCTCGACCAGATCGTGTCGCCGCGCCTGCAGGCCCTCCAGCTGGTGCAGGACCTCGCCACCGCCAACGAACGCCTGGAGGTCAAGGTCCTTGAAAGAACGGCGGACCTGCAGGAAGCCCTCGAGAAGCTGAAGGATCTGGATCAGCTCAAGCGAGCCTTCCTGAACAACGTCTCCCACGAGATGAAGACCCCCCTCACGAACATCCGCTCCTACGCCGACCTCTTGAGGCGTTATCCGGACCAGCGGGAGAAGAACGCCGACGAGTACCTGGACATCGTGTGCGAGGAGTCCGTCCACCTCGAAGCTTTGATCAACGATCTCCTCGCCTACACGAAGATCAAGGAACCGCCACGGGGAGACTCGTGCGACCTGGTGGCCGCGCTGGACGGCGTGCTGCAGGTTCTGTCCCCCCGGGCCGAAGAACGCCACCTCAAGATCCAGGTTCAGAGCGAAAAGGACGTCCTCCACTTCGACATGAACGGCGAGGATGCCGGCATCCTCTTCCGCCAGATCATCGACAACGCCGTGAAGTTCTCTCCGGAGGGCGTAAAGATAAAGATCTACCTTCTGCACGACCACAAGAAGGTCATCTTCGCCGTTCGCGACTACGGGCCGGGCTTTCCCAAGGACCAGCGCGAGCGCCTGCTCGAACCCGTGGAATCGGGCAATCCGTCCGTGCCGAGCTACAAGTCTCCGGGCCTGGGCATGGGCCTCTTCCTCGTGAGAGAAATTCTGAGCAAGTACGGGGGCGGAATCGCCATCGAGAACATGGAACCCGGAAGCAACGTTCTCATCGAACTGCCTAAGGTCGAAAAAGGGACCCAGGCCCGCACCGCGCAAGGCTGACGTATTCGAGGGAAAAGTCTTCTTTCGAGGGCTAAGGCCGAAGGACTAAAAGCCAAAGCAAAGGCGACCGAGGGCTGGCCTTCGAAGGACTCCAAGTGCCGTCCTGAGTCTTCACTTTAGCCCTTAGCCTTTAGGCTTTCGCCTTCTGCTGCTTAGAGGGTCCGCGCCCGCCTGGATCACCGGATCGGTCGATCCCGGATCAGGAACCGGCGTCAGGCGGAAAGGCCCCGCGGGACCGAGTCCTGAACCGACAGGAAGGTTCCCTTCTGGAAAGCCCGGTTGAAGGCCTCGACCACCCTCGTGTCGTAGACCATGACCTTGAGTTCGTTGATGCGGCTGGCCGCCTGTTCGAAGCTCATGGCCTTCTGGTAGGGTCGGTTCGTCGTCATGGCGTCGAAGGCGTCGGCCACGCCGATGATCCTGGCGATGAGAGGGATCTTCTCCCCCTTCAGGTTATCGGGATAACCCCCGCCTGACCACTTCTCGTGGTGGTGGCGGATGCCCGGGATGATCTCCCGCATCTGCGGGATGGAGCCCAGTATGGCCGCACCCTTCGGGGGGTGGGTCTTCATGACGTCGAACTCTTCTTTGGTCAGGGCGCCCGGTTTCCTGAGGATTCTGTCCTCGATGCCGATCTTGCCCACGTCGTGAAGGAGCGAGGAAATCTCTATGATCCGCATCTCGCGCTCGCCCAGCCCGTAGGACCTGCCGATGATCATGGAGTAGGCCGATACCCGCTCGGAATGGCCGCGGGTGTAAGGATCTTTGGCGTCCAAGGCGTTGGCTATGGCGCGGATGGAATCCATGAAGAGCTGCTTCGTCTCTTCGGCGGCCGCTTCCACCCGCCTGATGTAATCCTGGATGTCGTCCGCCATGGCGTTGAAGGCGCGCGCCAGGTCTCCGATCTCGTTCTTGCTCTTCACGTCGGCTCTTCGCGAGAAATTGCCCTTGGCCAGGTCCCGGCTCACGTCCGCCAGCGTGGAAATGGGGCGCGTAATAAGGCGCGCGAGCAGGAGGCCTATGACGAGGGCTCCCAGTATGGAGAGCACGACCCACAGGGTCGATTGTTCCTTGAGCTGCACGATGGGCGCGTAGTATTTCTGCCGGTCCACTTCGGAGAAGAGCAGCCACCCGTAGCTCGAAACGGGCGCGCAGGTCACGAGGTAGGTCCGCGCCTTCCCCTGGACCGCCTTCGTAACGTTGTAGTTGACCGGGCTCGTGGGAAAGATGCCCGAAGCAAGGACCCTGTGCACGATGGGATCCTGTGCCAGATCCATGGTCTTGCCCTGATAGGCCGCCTCCGTGTGAAAGACCAGGTGACCCTTGCCGTCCGTCACGAACATGGTGAATTCGCGGCCGTACTCCTTGAGGCTGTCCTGAACGCCCTGGAGCATGAAGACCGCCGTGATGGACGACACGTTTCCTCCACCCGACTCGATGGGCACGGAGATTGCGATCGCCGGTTCGGCGAGTCCCTGCAGGGCGGCGAGCTTGATGAAGAAGACCTCCGAGGTCTTCATCGCGCCCCCCTTGAGCGCCCGCATGCCCCATGGCGCCACGAAGGAGGTGAGCTGGGCCTCCTCCTTCTGCTGGAGTCCGCGCCACGGAGCCGCGAACTGCCCTCCGTCCCTGTCCTGGTAGACCAGGAGCAGCGTGTCATCCGACAGGTAGCGGCTGAGAATCCCCCTCTGAAGGAGGTCCTCGTAATTTTCCTTGTATCGGAGTCGTTTGAGAAAACTTCGAAGGTGGCCGCGAGGTCCTTGAGACGCTGCCGGTACTCGTCCATGAGGTTGGAGATGTGGGCCGCCGCCGGAATGGCGGCCTTGAGCTGACGCTCCCGCAGGGACTCCTCGATGTAATCCTTGCTCGCCGAGATGCTCCGCCAGGAATAGGACACCAGGGGGATCACGACGAGAAGGACCAAGAGTACGGACAGCACCCAGAAGATGCTTATTTGCCGCGGGGGCTTCCCTTGTTCTCCCTGGACCACGGTGCCTCCTGACTTTACTTTACCACAATCCATTTTCAAAGCTACTACGGCCGGCGCCCGCCGGGGATCACCCTCGAAGCCTCTCCCCGCCTGCGGCCTTTAAATAAAGACGAGCGCGATATGATGTATACTAATGCAGAGGGTGTAAGAGGTTCCGCGTACGTGGTGTGCAGGGAGCTGATGACTTGACACCGCCCTTGGGGGGACCGAATATACGGTCTGTTCCCGAGGAGGGTTCGTTGTCCCGTTATCCTTTACTCGACAAGATAAATTCCCCGGAAGATTTGCGCGCGCTTCCGGAAAACGACCTGCCCAAGGTCTGTGATGAACTTCGAAACTACCTGCTGGAAGTCGTTTCGGGGGTCGGCGGTCACTTTTCCAGCAGCCTGGGCGTGGTCGAACTCACCGTCGCGCTCCATTACGTGATGGACACGCCCCAGGACAAGCTCGTGTGGGACGTGGGGCACCAGGCCTACATACACAAGATCCTCACGGGGAGGCGGGAGGCCCTGAAGACCATCCGCCAGAAAGACGGCCTGTCCGGCTTTCTGAAGAGGACGGAAAGCGAATACGACGTTTACGGCGCCGGACACGCGTCCACCGCCCTCTCGGCGGCCTACGGCATGGCTTCGGCCCGGGACATAAAGGGCGAGAAGTACAGGGTCGCCGCCATTTTCGGCGACGGGGCGCTCACGGGAGGCCTGTGCTACGAGGCCTTGAACAACGCGGGCGCCGAACACAAGAGGGCCTTCCTGGCCATCCTGAACGACAACATGATGTCCATATCACCGAACGTGGGCGCCATCCACCGCTACCTGAACAACTTCGTGCAGACGAACCTCTACCGGTCCTTCCGCAGGCGCGTGAAGGACGGGCTCGAAAAGGTCCCGCGCTACGGCAAGCCCATGACCCACCTGGCCCGCCGTATCGAGGAGGCGGCCAAGGGCATCCTGACGCCGGGGGCTCTCTTCGAGGCGATGGGGTTCGACTACTACGGTCCCATCGACGGCCACGACGTGCTCGAACTCGTCCGCAACCTGCGGAAGCTCAAGGATATGGAATACCCCGTGCTCTTCCACGTCATCACGCAGAAGGGCAAGGGATACGCCCCGGCGGAAGCCTCCCCCGAGGGCTACCACGGCGTCAAGCCGTTCTGCCCCGAGGAGGGCATTCTCCCCTCTCCGCCCGGCAAGCCGGTCTTTCAGAACGTTTTCGGCGCCAGCCTCGTCCAATTGGCCCGGTCCGATGAAAGGGTCGTTGGAATCACCGCGGCCATGCCGACCGGAACGGGCATCGTCCCTTTCGCGGAGGCCTTTCCAGACAGGTTCTTCGACGTGGGCATCGCAGAGGAACACGCCGTCGTCTTCGCGTGCGGGATGGCGACCCAGGGCCTCCGGCCCGTGTGCGCCATCTACTCGACGTTCCTCCAGCGCGCCTACGATCCCATCGTCCACGACGCGGCGCTGCAACACCTTCCCGTGATCTTCTGCATGGACAGGGCCGGCATCGCGGGCGAAGACGGCCCCACGCACCACGGCGTCATGGACATCGCCTACCTGCGGCCCATTCCCGGCATGGTGGTGGCGTCCCCCAGGAACGGCGACGAACTGAGAAATCTCATGGCCACGGCCCTGAAGTACGAAGATGGACCATTCGCCATCCGCTACCCAAAGTCCGCCGCCGGCCTTTACGACCCCGAGGGCGCCCCCGAGCCTGTTCCGATAGGCTCCTGGGAGGTGTTGAGGCCCGGCAACACGGCGGCGGTACTGGCGGTCGGCCCCATGGTCGACGAAGCCCTGAAGGCG
Organism: uncultured Acidobacteriota bacterium; assembly: GCA_963724125.1. Taxonomy (GTDB): domain Bacteria; phylum Acidobacteriota; class UBA4820; order UBA4820; family DSQY01; genus CAVRTJ01. The sequence continues at coordinate 28,445 of CAVRTJ010000017.1, read as the reverse complement.
GCCGAACAGCTCTCCAAGGGGGGGCTGAGTATCGAGGTGGTCAACTGCCGCTTCGTCAAGCCCATGGACGAAGCCTACCTTTCGGCGCGGCTCGGTACGTTCTCCCACGTCTTCACCGTCGAAGAGGGCGTGCTGGAAGGCGGGTTCGGATCCGCCGTCCTCGAGTGGAAGGAATCGGCGGGCCTTCAGGTGCCCGTCACCCGGATGGGCATCCCCGATCGCTTCATCGCCCACGGTCCGAGGCGCGTCCTGCTGGAAGAACTCGGCCTGTGCACCGACGGTATCGTAAGGGCCGTATCCGCCGCCATCGCCGGTTCGGCCAAGACGGCGGGCGCCAAAACCTTCGCCTTGGGATAAGTGATCAAGTTATCCAGTATATCAAGTGATCGAGCGAAGGCGGGGCAGGCCTTCGAAGGCGCCCTCAGGTAAAGAGGTGAGGCGCGGGATGACCTGCGAAGAAGCCCTCAGGTGAGGAGGTCAGGAGGCGAAGCCGCCGGTCGGCTTCCGCCTTTCGATCCGCGTCCTGCGAAGGGCCTCCGTCTTCCGAAGTGTGATATCAGCCTTTCTCAGTCTTTTCTCTGCGTCGCTGCGAAGGCCCTCCGTCTGCCGTCCTTCAAAATCCCCTCCCTTCCTCCCATCCTCCCTGTTCATATCTGCTTCGAAGGCCTTCCGTCTGCCGTCCTTCAAAATCCGAAATCCCAATTCCCAAATCCCAAATTCCCCTCCCTGCCCCGCGAAGATTGATTTTGTCACGTTGTTATGCGGCCCCGGCTATGATATTTTTCATTATCGGACAGTTGGAAGATCACGATTATGGCTCCGAGCCAGCCGGCAACGCCGCACGGCGGTCGCGGGCTTCGGAGTGGGGATGGGTGAGCAGGGAGGACGACCGCGGCGCTTCGTGCGGCCGGCCCCGGCCCGCTTGAACCGTTTTACGGGTTCGAGGTCCATAAGGAGCAGCCATGAAATGGAATTTCGTCACCGGTTCGCTGGAAAAGTTTAAAACCGAAGGCCTGGCTCTCGGCGTATTCGACGACCTGAATTTCGGTCCGATCCCCGAGGCCGCAGCACCTTGCGAAGACGGCCCGCCGCCTGAAATTCAAGGGCAAGGCGGGCGAGGCGTTCTTCGCCTTTGACCTTTTCGGCTCGCCGAGGAAGCACCTGCTCGTGGTGGGGCTCGGATCGAAGGACGAGGTCGCCGCCGGACACCTTCAGGACCGCAGCCGCCACGGCCGTAAAAAATTCCGCGGACGGTTACCTGAAGACGGCCGCTCTGGCCCTCCCACTGGATGCGGCGGGTCCCAAAAGCAGGATGGCCTCGGCCCGCGCGGCCATTGAGGGCGCCATACTGGCCAACGCCCGGTTCCAGGACTACATAACGGACGACGAGAGCCGCTTCGAGGGTCTGCAGACCCTCCAGATCGCCGTGGAGAAGAATCACGCCGACTTCACGAAGGGCGCGGAACTGGGCGCCGTGTTGGCGAACGCCACGCTATTCGCGAGGAACCTGGTCAGCCATCCCTCCAACGTGCTGACGCCGAAGAAGATGGCCGAAGAGGCAAGGGCTCTGGCGAAAGAGGGCGGTTTCACGATCAAGATCTACGACGCGAAGGCCTGCGAGAAAATGGGCATGGGCGCCTATCTGGCCGTGGCCAGGGGCTCCAGGAACGAGCCTCAGTTCATCCACCTGAGCTACAGGCCGAAGGGCGCGAAGTTCCACCTGGGCCTCGTGGGCAAGGGGCTGACCTTCGACTCGGGCGGCCTCTCGCTCAAGCCCGCCGCGGGCATGGGCGACATGAAGAGCGACATGGGCGGCTCGGCGGCCGTGATGGGCGCCATGAAAGCCGTCGCCGCACTCAAACCGAAGGTCGCCGTGGACGCGGTCATGGCCATGGCCGAGAACATGCCCGGAGGCGACGCCTACCGCCCCGGTGACATCCTCAGGAGCATGAGCGGAAAAACCATCGAGGTGCTGAACACGGACGCCGAAGGCCGGCTCACCCTCGCCGATGCCCTCACCTACGTCCAGAGACAGAAGGTAGACGCGGTCATCGACCTGGCCACCCTGACGGGGGCGTGCGTCGTGGCCCTGGGTCCCGATTTCTGCGGCGCCATGGGCAACGACCAGGCCATGATCGACGCGGTGCTCGCGGCCGCCCGCGAGGCGGGCGACGAGATGTGGCAGCTTCCGCTCCCCGCCGCCTACAACAAGTTTCTCAAGAGCAGTTCCGCGGACGTGGCAAATATCTCGCGCGTGCGCTGGGGCGGCGCCCTCACCGCCGGCCTCTTCCTCCAGAATTTCGTCGACAAAGGCACGCCGTGGGTCCACCTGGACATCGCCGGCCCCGCCCTCAGGGAGGAGGACGGCACGGATTCCCACAAGGGAGAGGGTTCGGGCGTCGGGGTTCGCACCCTGGTCAACTTCATCCTGGCCAAGGAATAAGGAAGGCCGAACGATCCTGCGGCGGGGGACCCGATCCCCCGCCGACTTGCCTGGAAGCGCTCCAACCATGTCGCACCATGAACACAGGGCCCACGCACCGGTTCACATGACCTTCGCGGTACTGACCGTGTCCGACACCCGGACCCTCGAAACCGACGGCACCGGGCGGCGCCTCGCGGAAACCCTCGAAGCGGCCGGCCACGCGGTGGCCGGACGCCGGGTGGTGCCCGACGAGGCGGACGACATCGTCGCCGGCGTCTCGGCCTGGCTCCGCGACGACCGCGTCCAGGTTGTTATCGTGAACGGAGGCACGGGCATCTCTCCGCGCGACGTGACCCCCGAGGCCGTGCGGCCCCTTTTGGACAAGGAACTGCCCGGTTTCGGCGAGGCCTTCAGGGCCCTCTCCCTCCAGGAAATAGGCTCGGCGGCCATGCTGTCCCGCGCCCTGGCCGGAACGGCGTCGGGAAAGGTCCTCTTCTGCCTGCCGGGCTCCACCGGCGGCGCGATCCTGGCCCTCGACAAGCTGATCCTTCCGGAGGCCGGTCACCTGTGGCGCATGCTCCACCCGCAGACGGGCGAAGATAGCGGGCCGACCGCGCCATGAGGCTTCCGCGGCCGGCGCTAGGACGGGGCGGACCATGAAAGCCGTCGAAATCCTCGCCTGGGCCATCGCCATCTGGTGGTTCTGGGGCATCGGAAACGCCGTTCTGAACGCGCTCTTCATCCCCCGCCTCCCGCCCGGCGAACCCGAGGGCGAACTGCCTTCCCTGACCGTGGTAATCCCCGCCAGAAACGAAGAGGAGGACGTCGCGGATACGGTGGAGCGCTTCTGCACCCAGGATTATCCGGGTATCGAGGTCGTGGTCGTGGACGACGGCTCCACGGACGCCACGCCGGAGATCCTGAAAAAGCTCTCCGGGCGATTCGGAAACCTCGTCGTCGTTCAAGGCACGGAGCCGCCCGAGGGCTGGCTCGGCAAACCCCACGCCCAGCACCAGGGCCTGGCGCGCGCCTCCGGAGAACTGATACTCTTCGCGGACGCCGACGTGAAGTACGAGCCAGGCGTGGTGAAACGGGCCGTGGGCGAGCTTCTCCGCGGCAACCTGGACATGCTCCTCCTGCTCTCCCGGCTCGAAGGCCGGGGCCTCGAGCGCGTCGTCATGACCAACCTGGACGCCTTCACGCTTTACGTGGCCCCGCTCTTCCTCGCCAACGTGCCCTGGTTCAAATCCCTCGGTTTCGGCGCCGGCTCGGGCAACCTGGTCCGGCGCGAGGCGCTCGAAGCGGCGGGAGGCATCGAGGGCATCCGATCGGAGATCATCGACGACGTGGCCATGGGACGGATGGTCAAGGCGTACCGGGGCCGGTTCCGCTTCGTCATGGCCCTGGACGACATCAGCATCAGGATGTACAAGGGCCTGAGGGCCTCGATCGAGGGCTTCACGAAAAACTACTACGCCCTGTTCAACCACAACCCCCTGAAGGCCGTCTTCATGCAGACCTGCGACCTGGCCGTGCACACCCTGCCCCCGGTCCTCCTGACCCCCGCCCTCTTCGTGCCCGCCCTGGCACCGATCGCGCCTCCGCTCATGTGCGCGACCACCGCCGGCCTGGCCTGCAACCTCGCGCTCTGCGGCTGGTCCGGCAGACCCCTCTGGGTGGGGCTCCTGTATCCCCTGCGCGCGGTTCTGTGGTCGATCATTCTGGCAAAGTCCATGTGGCGGCGCTACACGAGGGGCCTCGAATGGCGAGGACGGCGTTATCTGGTATAGAATAAACAAGAACTTGCGGTGTTTCTGATGAGATCCGGGAAAGGACGCCGCGGGCGGCCCGTCGCCTTGGCATCCGTGGCATCCCGCGGGATCCGGAACGCTTGATCGACGAAGAAAACCAGCACTGCGAACCGAAGGAGTGATGTACCGTGGCTGTTGAAAAGAATACCCAAACGAGCGCCTCCGGGGCGGCCCTCGCCAACGCCCCCTTCATGGAAGCCCTGTACGAACAATACAAGCAGGACCCGTCAGGGGTCGGCGAAGAGTGGAGAATGTTCTTCCAGGGCTTCGACCTGGCCACCTGCCCCCGCACGTGCGTGGCGGCCGACCAGGCCAGGGCCCAGTCCCAGGTGGCGAGCCTGATCTTCGCATACCGGAGCCGCGGTCACCTCATCGCGCAGATCGACCCGCTGGGTGGCAGCCTGACCAGCCTGCCCGAGCTGTCCCTGGAGGCCTTCGACCTCTCGGAAAAGGACATGGTTCGAGTCTTCGACACGGGCCACTTGGGCGGCCCCCAGCGCGCTCCGCTCAGGGACATCATCGGCATCCTCCAGGAGACCTACTGCGGCTCCGTGGGCGTGGAGTACCTCCACATCCAGGACGTTCGGGTCCGCCGGTGGCTCCAGGCCCAGATGGAACCCAGGCGCAACAAGCCGGAACTCGGCCCCGAGGACAAGAAGGACATCCTCGAACGCCTCGTCGACGCCGAGCTGTTCGAGACCTTCATCCAGAGCCGCTATCCCGGCCAGAAGCGCTTTTCTCTCGAGGGCGCCGAGTCGCTGATCCCGGCCCTGCACGCCGTGGTCGAGGCGGCCCCGGAATTCGGCGTGGAGGAGATAGTGCTGGGCATGGCCCACCGCGGGAGACTCAACGTCCTAGCCAACATCCTCGACAAGTCCTACGCCATGATCTTCTCCGAGTTCGAGGACAACTTCATCCCCGAATCGGTGGCCGGAGACGGCGACGTGAAGTACCACGTGGGGTACAGTTCGACCCACGTGAACCGGAACGGCAAGCCCCTGCACATCAGTCTGACGAGCAACCCGAGCCACCTGGAGGCCGTGGACCCGGTGGTCCTCGGGCGCGCGCGGTCCAAGCAGCGCCGCCACCACGACACGAACGGGCGCACGGTCGTCCTGCCCTTCATCATCCACGGAGACGCCGCCTTCTCCGGCCAGGGGCTCGTGGCCGAAACGCTCAACCTCGGCGGCCTCAAGGGCTACACGACGGGCGGCACGATCCACTTCATCGTGAACAACCAGATCGGCTTCACCACCCTCCCCAGGGAAGGCCGGTCCACGAACTACGCCACCGACGTGGCCAAGATGGTGGAGGCGCCGATCTTCCACGTCAACGGCGACGACCCGGAGGCCGTCGTCTACGTGACCCGCCTGGCGCTCGAGTTCCGCCAGACCTTCGGCAAGGACGTGGTCGTGGACATGGTCTGCTACCGGCGGCACGGGCACAACGAGGGGGACGAACCCGCCTTCACCCAGCCCGTCCTCTACAAGAAGATCAAGAACCGCCCCTCCGTCCGCAAGCTCTACACCCAGCACCTCATCGAGTGCTGCGAACTCGCGAAGGACGCGGACAAGGCGATCGCCGCCGAATTCAAGGAGAGGCTCCAGGCGGCCTACGAATCGGTGAAGCTCAAGGCGCCCGAGGGCCACTGGCAGCCCTTCAAGGACCAGTGGACCGGCCTCAACAACCCCTACTCGCACGCCCCCGCCGAGACCGGCGTGGCGCACCGCGAACTGGTGGAGGTGGGCCGCGCCCTCACGACGGTTCCCGACGGCTTCCAGCTGAACCCCAAGGTCGCCCGCCACCTCCCGGACGTCATGAAGAACATCGAGGACCACGGCACGGTGGACTGGGCTACGGCCGAACTGCTGGCCCTGGGCACCCTGCTCAGGGAGGGCACGCCCGCCCGCCTCAGCGGCCAGGACAGCGCCCGGGGCACCTTCTCCCAGCGCCACTCCATCTGGCAGGACATGGAGAGCCAGGAGGCCTACATCCCGCTCAACAACATCCACCCGGACCAGGCCAGGTTCTGCGTGTACAACAGCATGCTGTCCGAGGCGGCGGTGCTGGGTTTCGACTACGGCTACTCCCTCGACGAGCCGAACATGCTGGTCATGTGGGAGGCCCAGTTCGGCGACTTCGCCAACGGTGCGCAGGTCATCGTCGACCAGTTCATCACCAGTTCGCTCTCCAAGTGGCAACGCGCCAGCGGCATCGTCATGCTCCTGCCGCACGGCTACGAGGGCCAGGGGCCCGAGCACTCCAACGCCTACCTGGAGCGCTACCTGGCCGCCTGCGCCGAGGACAACATCCAGGTCTGCAACCTGACCACCCCGGCCCAGTACTTCCACGTCCTGCGCCGCCAGGTCCGGCGCAACTTCCGCAGGCCGCTCGTGATCATGTCGCCCAAGAGCCTCCTGAGGCACCCGATGGCCGTCTCGGGTGTCGACGACCTGGCGGAGCGGGCACTTTCACGAGGTCCTCGACGACCCTGCGCCGCCGAAGTCCGTGAAGCGGCTCGTCCTGTGCAGCGGCAAGGTCTACTACGACCTGCTCAAACGGCGCGAGAAGGACGGGACCGAGGGCGTGGTGCTCGTCCGCGTGGAGCAGTTCTACCCCTATCCCGAACAGCGCCTCCAGGCCATCGCGGCCAGGTACAACGAGGCCGAACAGATCATCTGGACGCAGGAGGAACCGCAGAACCGCGGGGGCTGGACCTTCATGTACCCGCGCCTGCTCCAGCTCTTCCCGGGTCGCACCATCCGCTTCGCCGGCCGGGACGCCGCCGCGAGCCCGGCACCCGGGTCGCTGCGCATGCATGTCATGGAGCAGGACCAACTCGTCATGAGCGCGCTGGAAGGCTGACGACGGGAATGAGGACCGTGGAACGCATCGATAATCGAATATAGGAGATGGGATCGAGATGATTATCCAGGTTGAAGTTCCCCACGTGGGGGAGTCCATCACGGAGGGAGTCCTGGTCGAATGGTCCGCTGAGAACGGTGCGTACGTCGAGCAGGACGATCCGCTGTTCGTCCTCGAAACGGACAAGGTCACCATGACGATCAACGCCGAAAATTCGGGCGTTTTGAAGACGCTCGTGGAACCGGACACGACCGTCACCATCGGCCAGGTGGTCGCCACCCTCGACACGGACGCTGCGAAGCCCGAGACCGGCGCACCGAAGGCCGAGGCCGCAAGAACCGAACCGGCCCCCGAACCGAAGGCCGCGCAGGAGGTCCCGCAGACGCCGGGTCCGGCCATTACCCGCCCTGCGGGCATGGCGCAGGCGAAGGCCAGGCTGGCCGAGATGGCTGAGACGGGCGAACTCTCGCCCGCCGTGCGCCGCATGGCCGAGGAGTTCGACGTCGACCCCTCGCAGGTCCAGGGCACGGGCAGAGACGGCCGCGTGACGAAGGAAGACGTGGTGAAATTCCTCGACCGGAAGCGCCCCATGGAGGCGCAGACGAAGGCCGGAGAAGCGGCGCCGGAACCGCCCAAACCGCCTGCGCCGCCAGCCGGAGCGACTCCGCCGCCTCCGCCAAAACCACATGCCGCGCCGCAGCCCGCCGCGGCCCCGGCCGCGAAGGCAGAACCGGCAGCCGAAAAGCGAGCCCCTGCCGCGCCGCCGGCCGAGCGCACTCAGGCCGACATCCGCGAGCGCCAGACCCGCGTCACCATGACCCGCCTCCGCCAGCGCATCGCCGAGCGGCTCGTGATGGCCAAGAACGAGGCCGCCATCCTGACGACCTTCAACGAGGCCGACATGACCCACATCCTGGCCTGGCGGGAGAAGTACAAGGAGACCTTTAAGGAGCGCTACGGCGTCTCGTTGGGCTTCATGTCCTTCTTCATCAAGGCCGCGGTGGACGCCCTCCAGGCCGTGCCCGAGATGAACGCCCAGATCCAGGGCAACGAGATCGTCCAGAACCACTACTTCGACATCGGCGTGGCCGTGGGCACAGAGCGCGGCCTCGTGGTGCCGGTGGTCCGGGACGCGGACAGGCTGAGCTTTGCCCAGGTCGAACTGGCCGTCAAGGACCTCGCTCGCAAGGCCCAGGACAAGACCCTCACCCTCGGCGAGCTGTCCGGCGGCGTCTTCACCGTCTCCAACGGCGGCGTCTACGGCAACCTGCTCTCCACGCCCATCATTAACCCGCCCCAGAGCGGCATCCTGGGCATGCACGCCATCAAGAAGCGCCCCGTGGCGGTGGACGACGAGATCGTGATCCGGCCCATGATGTACCTGGCCGTCAGCTACGACCACCGGCTCGTCGACGGCCGCGAGGCCGTCACCTTCCTCCGCCGCGTCGTCGACTGCGTCGAAAACCCCGAACGCATGATGCTGGACATTTGACTTCGCAGATCGGCGCTGGGGACATTCGGGATTTGGGATTTGGGATTTGCGAATTGGGATTTGAAAGACGCCGGGGGACGACCCCGCGAAGAAGAACATCTCACCACAGAGGCCACAGAGCACACAGAGGCCTGCGGCGCATTCAGGTCAGGACTGAAGAACAAATTATCTCTGTGCCCTCTGTGATCTCTGTGGTTAAATAGCGCTTCTTTACGGTGCGCTGATAATTGGAGATAAGTCATGGATAAATTCGATGTGATCATCATCGGCGCGGGGCCGGGGGGGTACGTCGCCGCCATCCGCGCCGCCCAGCTCGGCCTCGACACCGCGCTGGTGGAAAGGGATCCGAGCCTGGGAGGGACCTGCCTCAACGTCGGCTGCATCCCGTCCAAGGCCCTCCTGGAATCGAGCGAGCTCTTCTACGCCTCCCGCCACGGCTTCGAGGCCCACGGCATCGAGCCGGCCTCGGTCAAGCTGAACCTGCCCACCATGATGGCCCGCAAGGAGGGCATCGTGAAGGAGCTGACCGACGGCATCGGGATCCTCATGAAGAAGAACAAGGTCAAGGTCTTCAGGGGCCGCGGCGTGCTCAAGGGCGAAGGCCTGGTGACCGTCGTGGACGACGACGGCGGCAAGCAGGCCCTGGAGGCCACGTCCGTCATCCTCGCCATGGGCAGCGTGCCCGTCGAGCTGCCTTTCCTGAAATTCGACGGCGACCGCGTGGTCAGCTCCACCGAGGCGTTGGCCTTCAAGGAGGTCCCCCAGCACCTGGTGGTCGTGGGCGCGGGCGCCATCGGCCTCGAAATGGGCAGCGTCTGGAACCGCCTCGGCGCCAAGGTGACCGTGGTCGAGCTCCTGCCGCGCGTGGCCCCCTTCGCCGACGGCCAGATGTCCACCCTGCTCGAGCGCACGCTCAAGAGCCAGGGCATGGTCTTCCGCCTGAACGCCAAGGTCACCGCCGCCGACGTCCTGTCCGACGGCGTGGCCCTCACCGTGCAGAACGGCAAGGGCGAGAACGAGGCCATCGCGTGCGACCGCGTCCTTGTCTCCGTGGGCCGCAGGCCCTGCACCGGCACCGCCGGCCTCGAGGAGGCGGGCGTGGCGCTCGACGAGAAGGGCTTTATCAAGGTGGACGACGGCTTTACGACCAGCGTGCAGAACGTCTACGCCATCGGCGACCTGATCCGCGGGCCCATGCTCGCGCACAAGGCGTCCGAGGAGGGCGTGGCGCTCGCGGAGACGCTCGCCGGCAAGCCCGGCCACGTCGACTACGAAACCATCCCCAACGTGGTGTACACCAACCCCGAGCTGGCCTGCGTCGGCCTGACCGAGGAGCAGTGCAAGGAGCAGGGCCTGCCCTACAAGGTGGGCAAGTACTACTTCAAGGCCAACGGCCGGGCCAAGAGCCTGGGCGAGACGGACGGGATGGTGAAGATCATCGCGCACGGCGAGACGGACCGCATCCTGGGGACGCACATCGTCGGGCCGCGGGCGTCGGAGATGATCCACGAGCTGGTCGTCGCCATGGAATTCCACGCCAGCGCCGAAGACATCGCCCGGACCTGCCATGCGCACCCAACGTCTAAGCGAGACCATCCACGAAGCCGCGCTCGCTGTGGACAAACGCGCCATACACGGCTAAGAGGGCATGACACAGTCGAAACGTCGCGAAGCGACGGGGCGAAGGGGTCTGGGGGACAGGTAGGTCCCCCAGCCAGAGGGCCCATCTCGTGAGGGCAAGGGATCGCAGGGCGCCGTGCGCCCGCCTCAAGGGACCGGCCGAGGTCCCTTGCGGAGAGCGAGCCCGCGAGCGAGAGCGCGAGGGAACGGGGAGGTTCCCTCGCCCAGAGGCCATCCCGCGCGAGGGCAGGAAGAAGCAGTGAGCGAAGCGAGCGTCGAGGAGGGGCGGCAGAGCCCCTCCTTGAAGAGCGCGTCCCCGCGCGATGTCATGCGCACCCAACGCTAAGCGAGACCATTCACGAGGCTGCACTAGCAGTTGATAAGCGCGCTATTCACGGTTAGGAGCTAATCGCACACAATCGAGCTATGATCCCGCACGTCCCGCGCTTGGGCTTCGGCCCAAGCGTTGGATGTATGGTCATACGCATGGAAAAGCAAGCGTTCCCAGCCGCCTGGCTCCACATCCACACCGCGTCTTCACGCGGCACGAGACGTGCTGGTCGGGGTGCCGCATTTCCGACTTCCGACTTCCGCCTTTTGCTGATAGCCCCCCACCCCTTTGCAGGGAGCGCCGACGGGAGCGGACCATCTGCTTTGTCGGCCTGCGCCGTCCGCATCCTCGACGTACACGAGTACGCCTGCGGTGTGGCCGCCTTGCCCTTCGCGCACCTGGCCCACTCGCGTCGGAACGCGGCCTTCACCACGCCTGGTGGCGCGCCGAAGGCCCCAATGCGAACTGCAGGCGGACAAGGACGGTATGCATTCGAAGGCCACCTTCCTGCCGCCTCCGTAGCGGCCGATGGCAATCGGCCGACCCGGCCGCCTCCCGCCGGCCGCTACAACGGCCCGTCCCGAGCCGTCTTCAAACCCAAAATCCGGATTTCTCCTCCCATCCTCCCGTCCTCCCTGTTCAGTCCCGCTACGAAGGCCCCCCACCTACCGCCTTTCAAATCCCAAATCCCAATTCCCCAATAACCCCCCGCCCCCCAGTGCCCTTGACTTTTGTCTCGACTGGTGCTATCGTTTGAACATACACCCTAACAAATTGGTTGTTGAGGTGCATGAATCATAGCAAGGAGTGTCAAGTGGTAAACGGAATTGTAAAGTGGTTCGACGAGAAAAAAGGTTATGGCTTCATCACGGTTGAGGATGGAAAGGATGCTTTCGTCCATCACACCAACATCGAAGGCAGCGGCTTCAAGACCCTCACCGAGGGACAGGCCGTGACCCTCGAAGTCACCCAGGGCACAAAAGGCCCTCAGGCGGAGCAGGTCCGCGTCGTCAACAGCTGACCCACGTCTAACGCGTCGTCAGTACGAGAAGGGGCCTTCGGGCCCCTTTTTTTTATTGGGGGATAAGGGTACGTGCCGACGGGAGCGGGCCCTCTCCAGTGTCAGATTTCACGCCCCGCCGCGCTCGACGTACGGAAAAGAGTACGCCTCGGCGCCCGGCCCCTCATCTTTCGCGGATATCACCCACTCGCGTCGGGACGCGCGGCTTATCGCGCCTGATGGCGCGGTGAAGGCTCAAGATCGACAGGCATGATGCCTTCGAAGGGCGCGACCCGAAGATTAGACATAACAAAGACGCGGTGAGGCATGGCTCCGGTTAATTCCTTGGGACTGAACGCTACAGGAGTCGTGCGCTCCTCCTCGTTTGACTCGCTACATTACAAGATTTGACCCCATGGTTTATGATTCCGGCGTCCTCCCGCGAAAATGAGGGGGATGGAGATTGCGGGGCGTTATGCGCACACCGTATGCTGTTCAAGGAAGATACTCAAAGGGGGGTGATTAATGACGAAGCCTGCCGATAATTCTTCTGAAACTAGCAACTGGCGCATTAAGCCCATCCCCTTTCGTGATCCTACTTCTATGGTAGATACGAATTGGGGAGCGGTTCTCGGGGCCCTATTATTCGTTGGTGGAATCTTTGCCGGCCTGAAAGTAACACCACTGTTTACAATTTCTATCGTTGGACTGGTGCTGGCGCTGGTCAGCCTCCTGTTTCGGGGGCGAATGGTCAGGAGACACTGGAAACAGGTTTTGGCCCGATGCGCGGACAGGGAATGGAAAAGAGTCCTCGGGGCACCGGGCCAGAGGGGTGGGGCAAGAGAGGTCTGGACCTTTCTACTTCTTTGCGAGTTCGAACTGGATGGAACGCGGTACACGGTTACACCGGGATATTGGTCTACTTTTGTTTCGGAGGACCACATCCGGAAATTCCTGGACAGGGTGATCTCGCCGGATGGAAAATGTCGGCTCTGGGTAAACCCCAAGAACCCACTCCAAGCGGAGCTCATTGCCGATGACATCGCAGACTTTTTACTGCACTGACACCAGAAATGGGGTCACTTATTATTCTTGTGCGGCCCGCGCTTGGGCCCCGGCCCAAGCATAGGATGCAAGGGCTCGCGTCCGCATGAGCAAGCTCTCCCGATCGCAATCCTTCGCATCCACACCGCGTCACGGACGCGGCGCAGGACGCGCCGATCAGGGTGCCATATTTCCGCCTTCCACCTTCCGAATTTCCGCCTTCTGATGATAGCCCCACCCCTTTGCAGAGAGCGCCGACGGGAGCGGACCCTCCGCATTGTCGGCCTGCGTCGAAACGCGGCCTTCCGCACGCTTGCAAGCGCGCGGAAGGCCCACAGCACTGCGGTCGATGAGTTACACAACCGGCCAGGGCTAAAGACCTCTTCTGACGGGCTGAAGAAGAAGTGGCGGGTGGGCCTTCGAATGGTGCCCTGCCACTATTCACCCGGTCACTTAATCACTGGATCACTGCGCCACAGGCGGGTCAAATTCAGGAAATTTCGTGATTTCACCGCACGTTTCAAGGTACGGGAGGTGTGCCATGGCCCAGAGCGTCAAGCCGATTCCGGAAGGATACCACGCGGTAACCCCGTACCTTTTCGTTCACGACGGGGCGGCGGCCCTCGCGTTCTACGCCAAGGCCTTCGGCGCCAGGGAGCGCCTCCGCCTTGCCCAAGCCGACGGCAAGATCGGGCACGCCGAAATGGACCTGGGCGGCTCGGTCATCATGCTCGCCGACGAGCACCCCGGGATGGGGGCGCTCAGCCCGAAGACCCTCGGCGGAGCCAGCGCCAGCCTGCTTCTCTACGTCGAAGACGTCGACGCGGTCCTGAAGAATGCGGTCGCATCCGGAGCCAGGCTCATCCGCCCCGCCGCCGACCAGTTCTACGGCGACAGGACGGGCACAATCGAAGACCCATTCGGCCACCAGTGGACCGTCGCGACCCACGTCGAGGACGTCGCCCCCGACGAACTCGCCCGCCGCGCCGCCGAAGCCGGCTACTCCGAATAGAAAAGCACCACCGAGGATTCCATCGGCGAGGCCATGGCCAGCCGCGAACTCCTGGCCTACCTCCGCGAAATGGGCACCGTCACCGGCGGCCCCCCGCCCTTTTCACCCAAGGACCGCTCCAGGTTCCTCCACGAGCTGGATCAATTGATCAGGCAGGTGAAAAGAAGGTTAAAGGCGAAAGGCGAAAGGCGAAAGGCGGAAGTAAAAGACGGGAGGGCCAAGCCTTCGAAGGCCGCCACACGTCCTACTCACCTACTCCCTTACTAACGGAATCACGGCGCCGCACGGCGCATCGGGATTTGGGATTGCGGATTTGAAAACGAAAGGGGACGGGCCTTCGAAGCAGGAACGAACAGGGAGGATTGGAGGAAGGGAGGAGCGATAAGGACTTGAAGAACGGCGGGGAAGAACCTTCGAAGGGAAAAGATATCACCGCAGAGATGGAATGAGGAGGCCGGTCTCCCGGCGAAGTCCAGTAAACTGGCTTCAAAAGGGTTTTAGGGCTCGAAGCCCAAAAAGGAGACCGGCCATGAAAGAGCATAACACGAAGCGGATCGTGGTGGTTGGATTGGATCTAGGCGACAAGCACTGCCAGTTTTGCGGGGTGAACGGCCTGGGTGAACCGGTGTTGGAACGCCGGTTTTGCCAGACGCGTGCGGGAATGGACCGCCACTTTCAAGGGAAGGGACCCTGGCGGGTGGTGGTGGAAGCGGGCACGCCGACCCGGTGGATCAAAAAGCACCTGGAAAGCCTGGGGCACCAAGTCAAGGTGGTGAATCCACGGAAGATGCGGGTGATCTACGAGAACGACAGCAAAAGCGATGTGGTGGATGCGCGGGAATTGGCCGAAGGCGGGCTGTCCCGTTGGAATCGGCTGCCCGTGGTGACACTGCGAGGAGACGAGGCGCAGGGCAAGCTGGCGGTCATCAAGACGCGCGACTTGCTGGTGAGAAGCCGAACGGCTTTGGCGAGCCAGGCGCGGGCGTTCTTGAAACAGGAAGGGCTGTGTCCGCCGAAGTGTACGCCGCAGGCCGCTCCCAGACGCCTCAGGCCAATGGTTCCCGATACGCATAAGGTGGCGCTGGAGGCACTGCTGACGCAGATTGATGCGCTGACGGAACGGATCAAAGCTCTTGAAGAATGGATCGAACAGCAATCCTCGGAGGATACGGCGATCCAGCATCTTCGGAGCGTACGCGGCGTCGGGCCGATCACGGCCGCGGCGTATGTCTGGACGCTGGATGATCCTGGGCGCTTTGCCAAGAGCCGGTCGGTGGGCGCCTACCTGGGCTTGCGGCCGAGACGGGACCAATCGGGTGAAGTAGACCGGCAACTGCGCATCACGAAGGCGGGGAACGGTTTGCTGAGGCGCTTGCTGGTGAGCTGTGCACAGTACATTCTGGGGCCGTTCGGACCGGATACGGCCCTGCGGCGGTGGGGACTGGAACGGGCGGCCCGCGGCGGCCGGCTGGCCAAGGCGAAGGCGGTGGTCGGGGTGGCCCGAAAGCTGGCGGTGATTCTCCATCACCTCTGGGTCATGGGCGAAGAGTATGAACCATTCCCTGAAAGCACCGAGGCAGCGGCGTAGAAGAGCATTGAAAGAGAATCCGGGACCTTGAGCATGGCCGAGATTTCAAAACAACCGTAATGCCTGTCGTGGAAAGGGACGGCGTAGTGAGAATCGAAGGACGATCAGCTTCCGAAACGGAAACGGGCGACTGCGGTCTGCGTCCAGTACGCGGCTTACGGGCCGACGCCGTCGCGGAGATAGCAGCGCCCACGTACCACCGCAATCCACCTTGCACGGCCCCTCTGAACGGGCCATTAAAAGTGCGCATAGAAGCCTGGAAGATGCTGATCCCCTCGGTCTCTCACAAGATCCTGCCCTTAAGAACAGGAAAAGCTATGCGCTGAAGCAAGGTGAAAAAGATCAACGACACCCTTGACACCGGCGGCCTCCTCATAGAAGGCGCCGAGGACGCAGAGAAAAGAACTGGAGCGCTAAGGTTGTTCACGCGGACTAGCAAATATTAACGCAATTACGCAAGCCTGACCCCAGTCCCTTTACAATCGTACTTCGTGATAAGTGGCGCCACCAGCGCCCGGAAGCGCTCCGCGTCCCCGGCCTCAATGGCCCTACGGGCAAGGTCTCGCCGGACCCATGGATCCAGCGCGCGTTCTTCCTCTTCGGACGGGTTCTTCCTGAGCGCGATGAAGGCATCATTGTCGGCGTCCATCCGCCTTCGCAGAAAAGGAAGGAAACACACACGGATCGTTTCCGCAAAGACCTTCTCCGTTCCCGCCGAGGCGCCCTCCTTTCCGGCCACCATCCGCTGGATCTCCTTTCGGCTGAGCGGGTTGCTCTCATTGCGGTCGTAGGAGTTGAAGTCGTACCACAGGATGGCCTTCGTGGATGGATCGAATCCTACGACCACACCCCAGTCTTTTCTGATCGGATCCTTGAAAAGCAGTGGGATACCGTCCCTGAGGCTCCTGCCCAGGTCGCCGAAGGGGACAGGGGTCGCTGTCAGGCCGTAGAAGGCCGCTGCAGTTCTCATGTCGACAGTGTCCCCGTGGGAGGGGAGGCTGATTCTGCCCGCCGAGGAGGACAGGGACCGCAGGCGAAATAGGAGCTCCGTTTCCGAGGTCTTCGGGAGGGACCCGGCCACGGCGGTCAGATAAGCGCACCAGTCGTTGTCCAGGTAAGTTCTTGGTTTGACGGGCGTGAGAGCGAGCCGGATCGTCTCCATGTGCGTCAGAGGCTGCGCCAGGGCATGCGCGCCTCTGGCGAGTTGCGCGACGCTCGACGAATAGTCGCGATACTTGTCCGCGTACCTCGCGGCCTCCTCCCAGAGCCGAACGTCCCTCGTGTATAAGGCAATAACGAACAGGTTCTCGATGTTTGCCGCGTTGCTCGGGTAGGACAATCGCCTTTTCACCGCCCATCTGCAAGTCTGGACCGCGGGCTTCCAGTCGCGCCGTCCCAGTTCCTTCACGGCCCGCTCATAATGCCAGGTCTCGGGATAACTGCTGTCGAGCATGGAGAGCTGGAAGAAGAAGCCCATGCCGATGGGGATGATGAGAAGAAGGCGGAGGAAAAAGGTGGCGAACCGACGGACGGAAGAGACGTAGAAAAAGAGCCACACGGCCACGAGGGCGCACACGGCAATGAAGAGTCCCTGAACGAAGGCGGCGTGCGAATAGTAGACAATGTTGGCCTGATCCTTGAATTTGAGGACATTCTCGCCGAACCAGGACGCAAGTGCGGTACCCGCCAGGAACGGAAGGGGCACCGCGGTAAAGGAAGCCAGGACCGCCAGGGTCGTTACCATCGGCGACCGGCCGTCCCGTCTCCTGACCGTCCAGCCGGCCAAGATACCGAGCGGGAAGAAGAGGGCGACGGTTATCAGGATGACGACGCCGGAAAAGGAGGGTTTGAGAACGAGTTTCGAACCCCAGCGCGTGGCGAAATGACTCAGCCACAAGGCGATGGGCGTGGCGGCTACGACAAAAAGCGCGCCCCACGCCAACAGGCCTGGAGGCTTGGCGGATTTCTCGGGGGAAGACCCCGTCTCGCCGCCCCTGTCTGCGGGTCCGGAGAGCACCAGCAGGAGCCCCGTCCCGACGGAAAGAATTAGGTGCAGCACGAGATAGACCATCCACGACACCTGCAGACCGAAAGCCAGGAAGAGTTCGCCCGCCGTTGCTGCCGACAGGATACCGGCGCTCGAGAAGAACGCCTTCAGCCTCCTGCGCTTCAGGTGAGCCAGGGCGACGGCGAGCGACGGGACGAGTGGCGTCAGAAAAAAGGCAAGGAACGCTAGGTGGGCGAGTCTGGCGAGTCGGCGTGCGATCATCCTGGCTGCCTGCATAGCGCTATTATACACGCCTCCCCCGGAGTGTCATACACATTGATTTGTCATGCGGGGCACTTGGAGGTCGCGGCGTCGGCCGCGGATCAGAGGGCTGGAGAAGGGCCGAGGGATTCGCCGCTCACGGCGGCGGAGAAGGCCCTGGCGTAGCCTTCCAGTAGGGAATTGACGACCTCTTTCACGGTGGACATCTTCTCTGCACGGTAGGCGTTGGCGCCGGCGAAGGCGAATCCCAGCTTCATCCTGGCCTTTACGGCGTTCATGAGGGCGAGGGCGATGCAGTAGGGGCTCTTCTGGTAGTCGCAGCTCACGAGGCAGTGGTAGGGGCACTTGAACGGCGTGCGCTTTCCGGCCTCGACCTGGTCGAGGAATTCGTTTCGAATGGCGCGTCCGGGGAGCCCCACGGGGCTCTTGATGATCACCATGTCCTCGCGGCCGGCGTCGATATAGGTCTGCTTGAAACCCTCCGCCGCGTCGCATTCGGCTGTGGTCACGAAGCGCGTGGCCATCTGGACCCCGGAGGCGCCAGCGGCCATGGCGGCGTAGACGTCCTCGCCCGTGTATATCCCGCCGGCGGCTATGACGGGAACGGACCGGCCGTCCTCCTTGCCCGCGGCCTCGGCCTCTCTGAGGACGGGTTCGAGAAGCGCCTCGAGCGCGTAGGCCGGGTCGTCCAGATCCTCTTCCTTGAACCCGAGGTGGCCGCCGGCCTTCGGCCCTTCCACGACGATTGCGTCGGGGCGGTACCGGTATCTGTCGAGCCACTTCCGGATGACGATCTTCGCGGCCCGCGCCGAAGAGACGATGGGCACGAGCTTGGTCGTCGTGGACCCGTCGAGGAAGGACGGGAGGTTCAGCGGCAGGGCGGCGCCGGAGAAGATGAACTCCACCTTCTCCTCGATGGCCGTCCTCGCCATGTCTGCGTAGTTGGAGAGCGGCACCAGGATGTTGACACCAAGGAGCCCTTTGGTCGCCTCACGGACCTTGCGGATCTCGTCCCGGAGGGCGCGCTTGTTGGCTTCCAGGAAGTTGGACAGGTAGTCCGACTCCTGCATGCCGATACCGGCCGTGGCGATGACGCCGACGCCGCCCTCCTCGGCGACGGCGGAGGCCAGGCCGGAGAGGGATATGCGAACGCCCATCCCACCCTGGATGACGGGTAGCCGGGCGGTGTAGGGACCGATTTGCAGGGGTGTGGGCATCATCATCTCGTGACTCCATGAAGATCGAACGGCGGACGACCCGAACTCGCTCGCCAGCTAAGGGCCGATTGGATCGGAACGCCGACGGGACCTGGCGGGAAGACTCTCGCCCCCGGAACACGACTCGAAAGCCTCTTGGCACCGCGACGAATCACCGGGCTTCCCGTAGTCGACGCTTTGAGTAGAACACGAATCGGCGTGCGTGGCAATGCGGAAATTTTCCCCGAAGACAATGAGGCGGGCGGCGAGGTGATAAAATGACTCTGCGGCCGCCGCCTTCGGCGGACGCGTGGAGGTTCCGATGCCCTCGATTTTCGTGGACGCCGATGGTTGCCCCGTGAAGAAGGAAGTGTACCGGGTCGCGGGTCGGCACGACCTGAACGTGACGCTGGTCGCCAACTCGCGAATCCAGGCGCCGGAGGGCGATTGGATCCGGTGCGTGGTGGTGGGCAGCGGATTCGACGCCGCGGACGACTGGATCGTAGACCACGCGGAGGCGGGCGACATCGTGGTGACGTCCGACATCCCGCTGGCGGACCGTTGCCTGAAGATCGGCGCACGGGCCCTGACGCCTTCGGGGAAGGTGTTCACGGAAGAATCCATCGGGGAAACCATGGCGAGCCGCGAACTACTCTCCTACCTGCGCGAAATGGGCACGGTCACCGGCGGCCCGCCGCCCTTCTCGCCCAGGGACCGCTCCAGGTTCCTCCACGAGCTGGACCAGATCATCCGCGAGGTGAACAGGGCCGCGGGGAAGGGGTGACGGGACTACCTGGAATTTGGGATTGCGGATTCGCGGCTTGAAGGACGGCGGGCCTTCGAAGATCGGTCACCCAAAGCGGTCACCGGAAAACTCGATCACTTCCCAATAGGGCAATAGTCAAAAGAAGAGACTTGCAGCGGCGTTGTGCGTTGGAACAGGCACGGAGCAGAAACCAGCCGCCGCTGGGGGGGGCCTTCAGCCGGCCGTCCGAATTCGGCGGTCCGCGGGCGGCGAGGACCTGTCCGCATCGTTAGTGCGCCGCTGGGGTCCCCCATCCTTCTCGATGTGACCCGTTCCTTCGTTCCCGGGGCCGGGGCCCGGGCGCGGATGCGGAGGGGGACGCGGCGTCGGAGGGGAGGGCGGAGGAGGTTCCGGGTGACGCCTCGGGCCGCCCTCCGGGGGCATGCCCCTCCCCGCTCGTCCACGCCGTGGGACCCAGGCCCGGTCGTCGGCGCATGACGGTCCGTACGCCGGGCAGCCCCACCCCACATCGCCCACGACCGTCGTATCGTAATCGGGCTGGTCGGGGGCCGGCGTCCCATCGGACTCCACAGGCGGGATGAAGACGGCATCGGGACGGTAGCCGTGCCATTCAAGGTTCGGCAACGGGATCACCGTGCCATCTCGCGCCGCCACGTTCTCAACAGGTGGTGCCTTTATCCCGCGGATGAAGCCGTGGTCGCGGCCCCCGTAGGGCGCCCGCCAGGACTCGTCCGCCGGCCGGGCAGTCGATGTGACGCGCACCCACGCGTGGCGCCCGGCTGCGTAGCTGTCGCGGTGATGGTAGTACTCGGTGCTCCTGAACATAACGCCCTGTGCGATCACCGCCTTGTCCACGGAGACGGTACCCGTTGCCCAATCGATAGCGCCGAAGAGGGCGCCGCCGGCGTACCAGCCCGGGCCCCAGGCGAATCCTTTCACGAACGTCTCCGCGGGCGAAGGCGCCCATGCCGCGAAATAGTAGCAGGCAGGGTAACTCCAGGCCGATCCGTACACCACCGCCGGATCGTAGGTGGGAACGTAGACGACATCGGGATCGAAGGGCAGGATCTCGATGCCGTAGGGCGTCACGGTGATGGTCTGTTCGGAGTTCGACCGCAGGTGACCCGTCTCGTAGGCCTCCCGGCGTAGTTTCTGCACGGCGTCGAAAACCGCCGGCCGCTGCTCCAGAAAAGCAGATCCGAGATCAGTCGTCCATAGGATGTCACCGGCCATGTTGTCGATGAGAGGTGGGAACCTGCACAGCGAGATGACGCTCGGGTCCCAGGAAGCCGTGGCGAGCGCGTCGTCCAGTTCCGGAAGCGGCACGCGGGGGTTCGCCTGGAGCCACTTATCGGCCCCGGTCACCTGATCCGGAAACGTCGACGCCATGAGCACCTGCGCCAGCAGCGCGTCGGGATAGAGGGCCACCGGTGCGACCAGCTGTTCGATGCGGGCATCCGTGAAGCGCTCGGGCTCTCCGGCCCTCACGCCGGGGCATCCTGACATTGCCGATCCGATCGCCAGGACGACCGCCGCGAACGTGAAGACGGCGGCCGTTCCCGCGTGCCTTTCCCTGCCGGGAACGTCACGTCTCGCTTCCGCTCTCATCCTGCACCTCCAACCGGTATCCGCGCCCCCTGCCGGGGCCTCCACCGCTCTCTTTATGCCATCCGTTGTCAAATCTAATGCCCAAAGATGACCGCAACATGACGTGCGCATGACAGACACAGTCCCCGGGTCGCAGGCCGCGTACGGTATTCCATGTGCCACCTCCGGTCTCGATCCCGGACTGCGGCCGGCTTCGCCGAGAACTGGAAAACGTCAGCGCCGTCGTCGAGCGTCTCTAATGAGTTTAACGGGCGGCGTGCCGTAATCCTTCGGTGCGGGGAACAGCACGCTCGAACAGGAAGGAGGAAACTCCAGGCGTTGTCAGCGGGAGGCCGTGTAACGGAGGGGCGGGAAGGGGCTGCCCCCTTCCCGCCATGGAAGTGAAAAATCCGCGGACGGAATCAGTTCCGCTTGTGTTCCTTGTCTTTCACCTTTTCCTTTGCTTTCACCTTTTTTCCGGTCTCCTGGCCGCGCGCCGGTTGGGCCTGGGGCCGATTGTTCTCCCGCACCTGTCCGCGGTTGCGTTCTGTCTGCTCGCGCTGCGCCGGGCGGGCCTGCACGGGGCGGTTCTGGCCGGGTACCACCGTTGGTGCTTCCGGCTTGGGACGTTCGTAGGTGCGGCGCTGCCCGGAGGGAGGCTGGACCTCGGCCGGACGGTTCCGGTTCGGCGAGACCTTCGGGGTGTTTTGCCGGACGGGCTCGTACCTCCGCGTCTCTCCGTTTGGAGTGCGGGTCTGTCCGGGGCGGACATCGCGTGGAGGCACCCTGCCGGACTTGACCGGTGCCACTCCCGTGTGGTTCGAGCGGACCTGGATTCCACGAATCGTCCCGTGTTCACGGCCGCCGTAGGGTGCTCCGCGGTAGCCTTCGTTGGGAAGGTTGCGCGGCGACGGGCGGACCCACTGGTGACGTCCGTTCCCGTGGCGGTCCCGCTGGCGGTAGTAGTCCGTGTTTCTGAAAATCCTGTTGTTCACGATAACCGTCTTGTTGACGTACACGTCGTGACGACCCCAGTCGCAGCCTCCGAAGAGCACGTGGGCTACGTAGAATCCGACGCCCCACGCGAAGCCGTTCACCAGCACCACACCGGGCGAAGGCGCCCAGGCGGAGCGATAGTAGTAGGTCGGATATCCCCATGCCGATCCGTAGACAACGGCCGGGTTGTAGACCGGAACGTAGACGATGGACGGGTTGTATGGCCGGATCTCGATGAAGGCCGGTTCCACGACCACGGTTTGCTGGGGCGTCGAACGGAGATACCCGGCCTGGTAGGCCTCCCTGCGAAGAGTCTGCACGGCGCCGAACACCTGGTCACGCTGGCCCAGGAAGGCGTAACCCAGGTCGGTGGTCCACTGCATGTCCATGCCCATCCTGTCCAGGAGGGTCGGGAACTTGCACAACGAAATAACGCTCGGGTCCCACGAAGCCGTGGCGAGCGCGTCGTCAAGTTCGGCTTCCGATATGCCGGTATTCGCCTTAAGCCAGTCGTCGGCCTCCGACACCTGGTCGGGGAATGTGGCCGCCATGAGGACCTGCGAAAGCAGCGCGTCTGGATAGAGGGCAACGGGCGCAACCATCTGCTCGATCTGCGCCTGGGAGTAGGCGACCGCCGTCTGGGCGCGCGGGGGGAGGCCGCCGGCCATTACGGCCGCGGCGACCAGGAGAGCCGTCAAAAGCTTGATTGAGCGCACCGGTCTTTCCCCCTTTCTCCTGTAAAAGGAGGACAAAAAGTTTGCAAAAACCCTGGACCGTCGTATGACGGGGCGGCCCTCTTCGAACCGAGACCCACCCGTCGAGATTCCCTTCATCCTGTCGGTATTCATCTTTCACCTCCCGGCGTTCACCTGAGGAACCATGGCTACCTTCAGATCCGCCGAAGCGCCCTTGGCGCATTTCCTTGTTTCTACTTGGCTTAACGGGCGGCCGGGGGAAATCCTTCGGCGGACAGGCTGGGCGGGAAGATATTATTCGAGAAAGGTGATGGGGGTCACACACCGGGAAGCGACGGTCTCGCTCCAGCACATAAAGGATGTAAGTCTTGAGAGGGGCGGTGTCAAGTTACCCGGGACGGCGTTACCTGGCCGGTCTTTCCTCACCGGGCCTCACAGCTACGCGATCTTGCCGGCTTACCTTCGGGCCTTGCCGGTGACGTGGTCTATTGTGACCTTGAAGACCTTCGTGACCTTGTCTTCCTTCTCGATGTACTGCAGCCCTTCTTCGATGAAATCGGGCGAGTATTTTTCAAGGAGCCACCGCAGCGCGTTCCGCCTCTCGGCGCCGTGTACCTCCGATGCGATCCCGAACGCCACCGCGCTTTCGTATTCCGTCGCGAACTCTGCCGGCAGAACGTGCGTGCGCCCCACGACGCAGAAGGACACCCTGGGGTTCGTGTTGATGTTGTCGAGTTTGTGTCCCGAGAGCGAGGAATGGAAATACAGGGCGTTGTCTCTGTACGCGTAGCTCAACGGCACGCCGTACGGCTGGCCGTTTTCTCCCACCGACGACAGGACCCCGTACTCGCAGCTTAAAAGCACTTCGATGGCATCCCGGGTCCCGATTTCTCTGTCTCTTCTTCTCATCGTCCTCATGGTCGCGCTCCCATCGGTTGTACCGCCGCAATTTCCGATACAGGAAAAAGTGTATTCATGCCGCCCGCTCCTGTCGAGTTCTCAAACAGCCGGTTGCGCGATAACCGGGCATGGCACGCCTGTCGCTCAAAGGGCTGGACCGCCTCTTTCAGACACCCTGTGCCGAGCTCAAATCCTCTTCTCTTCTCAGCACGTATATGGTCCAGGGGGCGATTCGCGTCTCGTTGACCCAGCGGACGGGGTCGGTGTCTTTGCCGAGAGGGCGATAGGTCCGGACGATGTCCAGGCCGGCCCGCTCGAAAACTTCCCGATATGCCTCTGGCATCCAGAGCACGTCTTCAACCGGACGGCGATCCTCGACGTCGGTCATGACGATCCTGACCCTGTCGCCCGTGCGCGCGGACCGGTTTTCGGGATAATCCTTCGTGGTGAAGGATGCCCACTCGTTCGTGTAGATCTCGGGCGACGAGACGAGGTGCACGAGGCGCCCGCCCGACCTGAGAAGCGCGCCGAGTTCCCCGAACAGGGCCACTTTCTTTGCCATGGTGGGGATGTTGTCGAAGGTGAAGATCGACTGTACGAGGTCGAACGCAGGCCCGTGCCAGAGGCCGATGCGCCCGTCCTCGACGAGCCTGTAGTCTCCTCTCGGATCCATCCGCCGTGCCCTATCGATCATGTCCCTGGAAATGTCTACGCCCGTGACCTCGAAACCCAGCCCCTTGAGGAAACGCGTCGAGCGCCCCGCACCGCAGCCGAAGTCCAGAGCTTTCCGGCCCGTGACGTGGGCCGTGATGATCGCGGGCAGGTCCCGGTACGCCAGATAGTAGGTGCCCGGAAACTCGAGCTTCGAGTAGGATTCCGCGCGCCTGTCATCTTCGTAGACGTTTGTGAATTCCATGAGATCCCCCTTGCATCCACGTGTGGGATAAGCGCCGGACGATTCTGCGGGAGAGATCCCAGCCGATCCGGCACGCGCGGCCATCGTAGCCCAGATGTTTGGAGAGACAAAGAAGGGAACGCTTGAGAGGGAGCTGGAGGGTTGAATAGCGCAGGGCGGACACCGGGAGACGACGCCGGTCCACTGCAGCGCAGGTGCGGGATTCTGTTGCTTTCTTGAGATTCTCAGGGTGGGATCTCAAATGGTGGACACCCGGAGGCAGTGGAAGCCGTACCGCCGACCTACTCGAGCGGAATCCGCTTTCCGTTCTCGGCGAGCCAGCCATCGAAGCTCTGCAGCGCGGGGTTGAGCGACCTGGCTTCGTCGGGGGTGCGCACGCCGCAGAAGTACTCGTTGAAATCGCCCTTGAACTGGAACATGTTGCCGAGGTCCTCGGCGCCCGGGAACCCGAAATTCCGGTACGCCTCCGGTGACACGGCGTTGTAGCGCACCTCGCTGCCGAGGGCCCTGCCGAGAGAAGCGGCCATCTCGTCACCGGTCAGGTGGCCGCCGGTAATGCCGGCGGTCTTGCCTACGTACTCGGATCCTCTCTTGAAGATGCCGTACCGGTCCGGACTGGCGCAGGCTCGCGAGGAAACAACGCAGAGGCTCAAACACGCCAGGGAGTGCCGGGGAAATTGTGCAATGGGGACAAGGACACCCATCAGCGAGTGTAGGTGAAAGGCTTGGACGAAATGCCCGAACTCAGATTGGTGACGGTTATCTGGATAGGCTGTCCTTTGGGACACATCCACTTCAGATACCTGCCGCCCTTGACCTTGATCAGGCTGTCGCTCTTGACCTTGATCTTCGGTGCAGGCTGATCTCCGACCGTGACCTGCACTGCGTCGTCGAAATTCTCTCCCGTGACGAGGAGACGGAAGGGGTTCCCCTGTTTCCGTACGGACGTAATGAGCGGACGCGGGCCAGCCGCGACCCGACTGCCGGTGGTGAGCAGGCTGGTCCCCCCCGGCGTGGTTACGGTTACGTAGATCATGCCGGCCGAGGCCTGGGGCGGAGCCACCGCCGTCACCTCATGGTCGCTGACTACGGTAAAATCCGTCGCGGGCACGTCTCCGAAGGTTACGGCCGCAGCCCCGGACAGATGCGCGCCCATTATGATGACCGCCTCTCCGCCCGATAGGGTGAGGGTGTCCGGGGTCACGGACGTCACCTCCGGATAGCAGGCTTCGGCGTAATAGGCCGCGTTGTTCTCGTCGATCGCTACATAGACGGAGCCGTTGGACGCCATACTGGTAATCTGAGTGAGCATCCCCGGCGGAGGTGTCTCCCACGTCATCCCGTCCTCACCGGAAGTGGAGCTGACCCAGTCCCCGGACACGGAAAAGATGTATCCCCCGGCACCCTGTAGCGCACCGTTCGACGGGCCTTCCACATCCGACAGATCCGTCCATCTTATGCCGTCCGTGCTGACCCTGTAAGGGTGATTAATCCAGAACCGTCCCCCGCTGAAAACGACGCAGGAGAACTGACCGTCGGTATTGGAGTCCACCTCTTGCTGTCCCGTCCAATTCACGCCGTCCGCGCTCGACAGGGACGTCTCGCCCTCACCGACTGCCACGAAACGGCCGTTACCGAAGGCCACCTCGTTGAGGTCCGCCCTGAAGCCCGTGTCCCGACGGGTCCAGGTCACCCCGTCCGGGCTCGTGTAGATGACGCCGTAGCGCCCCACGGCCACGAACGTGTGGTTGCCGTAGGCTATCCCAAGAAGGGCCTCCGAATTTCCCGGCGAGACGTCTGTCCAGGAGGCCCCGTCCGACGAAACCAGGATCGCGCCCGAGTACTCTCCGGCCCCTACGGCGACCAAAACTCCGTCGCCCATGGTTATGTCAGTGAGTGTGACATTCTGGTCGACTGCCTTTGACGACCATTCCTTTCCGTCTGTACTCGACGCGATCAGATTGAAGCCGACCGCCATAAACTCTCCCAGCGGTTCGAAATAGCGAACTCTGGCGGAGGGCACGGAGATGCCCTGTGTCTTAGCAGTCTCCCAGGCGCGGCCGTCCGTGCTTGTCCAGATCTGGTTGCCCACGGAGGCGACGAATTGCCCCGCCGCGTATATCAGGTCGCTGGGGACACTGCCAACGCCGGGCACGGAGCTCTGGGACCAGGTAATACCGTCTTGAGACCAATAGAACGGCGGGTTGTTCGCATTCCATATGCCCACAATGCCGTCCGGTCCGAAGTAGATCGCGGATAGCGGGTATTGAAGAGGTATCTCCGACCAGTTGACCGCGTCCGGACTGGTAAGGCTGAAGGACTCACCTTCGTTTTCGGCCAGGACCACAAAGTGGCCGTCGCCGTACGACACTTTGTAGGAATACGCTGGAACGGGGAATGTTAAGGCGGTCCAGTCTGCCAAGTCTGAGCTCACGTAATAGCGGTCGTCGCTTACGGCCACGTACTTTCCGGACCCAAATACGAGGCCGTTCAGATCTTCGGGAAAAACCACATAGGACCAGTTGACACCGTCAGCGCTGATAAAGAGGGTCGAACCGCCCCCTTTCTGAAACGCAAAGAAATAGCCCCCCGCAAAGCAGATCCTGCTCAAGTATATGGCGGGGCCGTAGGGAAACGGAACGTCTCGCCATCTGACACCGTCCTCACTGATGTGGACAGTCATCTCCGACACGACGTATCCGTGGGATATGGCGACGAAGCGCCCGTTGCCCCACGCCACGTCGATGAAATCGTCGTCCGTATGCATGCACCCTCGCCGCCAGTTTTCCCCGTCCCGGCTCGAATAGACGAGGCCTTTGCCGCCCACGGCGACGTACATACCGTTTCCGTATGCGATCTTGAATCCACTCTGATGAGCGAAGGGTAGGGGATTCGCCGGCTGCCACAGGAGGTTGCAGCCTTGGGCGCGGAGGGCGACGCTCGAGAGCATGACGATCGAGATACCTACAGCAAAGAGTGAGACTATCCTTGAGCGCATGCCCTCCCCTTCCTGTCAGCCTGCATTTTTTGATTGGGGGCCTAACCGGTTTCCTTAGCCTTCCCAGGTCTGTCGGACAACCCCGTGCTGTTTCCCGCGTCGCAGCCGAGACGCCACATGTTCCTCTACGCCGATGGCTACGAGGGTGACGTCTAAACTCGAGTATAGCTCCTTTCTCCAGGTAAAACCTCCAACCAGAGTTGTAGAAGGAGAGTGCAACTCTGGTTGGAGAGACGCGCAGACTTGTTGACAAGTGGGGATTTCGGTGTGGAGTAACCCACGGGAGACGTGCCGTATCGGCACAACCGGCGCGACGTTTCGTGCGCACCGTCACAATCCGGTGACGGCCGCCACGGCCCGGAGGGCGAATTCCAGGGGCAGCGGCCGACGAACGGAACCTTCACGCGGCCGGAGCGGCATCGCCGCTCGACCTCAGGATGGGAAAGGTGGCGCCGCTCTCGGGGATGGCAGAAACGCGAGGTTCAGGACCTGCCCGGGCGGGAAGGAAGGGGGCATCCCTTCCCGCCCGGAGCGGTCGCCTGGAGCTCTAGCGGCGCTGGTGTTTCTTGTCCTTGTTCTTGTCTTTGTTCGCTTTGCCGGGATTGTTCTTCTTGCCGGCAGCTTTCTCGCCACGGGAGGCCTTTGGACGCACTCTCTCGCCCTGCCCCGGCCGGTTTCCGTGCTGCGAACGGACCGCGCCTGGGCGGTTCTTCTCATGCGGGGTCACGCCCTGCTGCCGTTTGTTCCTGTCGTTAACGCGGCCTGGCGCTTTGCCGGGTTTGTGACCCGAACCCGGCCGTGCGGAGGGCTCGGTCCGCCGGTTGTTCCTGCCGTTTACGCGGCCTGGCGCTTTGCCGGGTCTGTGGCCCGAACCCGAACGGGCCCCTGGTTCGGTCCGCCGGTTGTTCCTGCCGTTTACGCGGCCCGGCGCCTT
>CAVRTJ010000016.1:0-83346 GCA_963724125.1 uncultured Acidobacteriota bacterium | reverse complement strand
AGGCGTCCGCTTTTCCCATTCTCAGGTTCTCGGCGATGGTATCGCTGAAGAGGAAAGCCTCCTGTGGGACGTAGGCCACGGCAGCGCGAAGAACGTCCACCGGGATGTCCCTCACGTCCCGTCCGTCGATGAACAGCATCTCTCTCGGAGGATCGTAGAGGCGACACAGGAGTTGGACGATCGTGCTTTTCCCGGATCCCACCTCGCCCACGATGCCCAACGACTGTCCGGCGCCGACATCGAAGCTGACGCCGTTCACCGCCGGCGCGCCGCCCGGAGAGTAGGCGAAGATCAGGCCCTCCGCCGTGATCCGTCCTTCCACGCGGGGCAGTTCCGATCCGCCCGGCGAGCGTTCTTCGAAATCCCGGATGTTCAGGAGGGCATTGATGCGGTCCATCGAGGCGGCCGCGCGCTGGATAAGGCTGAGCATCCATCCGGCGGCCACCATGGGCCAGGTCAGCATGCCCAGGTACGACACGAAGGCCACAAACGAGCCCATGGAGGTCTGCCCGCTCAGTACCCGCGCGCCGCCCACGCCCAGGAGTATGGCGACGCAGCTGCCCGCGAGCAGCAGGACGGCGGGGTGGAAGAGCGCGTCGATGTGCACGTAGCGCATGTATTTCCTGTAATAGTCCGCATTCTTGACGTCGAAATCCCCGCAGTCGCTCGCCTCGCGGTCGTAGGCCTTCAGGACGCGCATGCCCGAAATGGACTCCCGCGACTTCTCGGTCAGCGTTTCGAACGAGGCCTGTACCCTGTCCCACCGCTCGTAGATGGCTCTGAGCGAAAGGGCCATGAGCAGGGCCAGGAAGGGAAGGGGAAGGATCGTCCAGAGGGCCAGAACGTGGTCGAGCCAGAACATGGCGCCCACGGCGACGATGGCGTAAACGGAGGCGTCGAAACCCGCCACGAAACCCATGGCGATGGCCTGTCTGACCGATTCCACGTCGTTGGTGGCCAGCGCCATGAACTCGCCCGTTTTCGTCTTCGAAAAGAAACGCGTGGACAGGGCGTATGCGTGGTCGAGGATGCGGTTCCTGAGATCGTACTCGGCGCGCCTGGCCATGGAGAAGAAGAAATGCCGCCACGCGAAGCGGAAGACCGCTATGGTCGCGGCGAGGCCGAGCAGGATGAGGGCTTGGCGCCCCACCCAGGCCCTGGTGATGGTCGATCCCACCAGTCCGTCCACCACCCCTTTCACGACGAGGGGGATGGTCAACTGGGCCGCGTCCACCACCAGAAGGCAGAGGATGCCCAGGGCAGCCTTCGTACGAAAACGCCAGAAGATCTTCAGTATATCCAATGCGCCTTTGGACACGGCCCCTCTCATCGTAAAGGATTATTGTAGCCCACACCCGCAGGTTAGTAAGGAACCGGCGCGGGGCACGGTCTATTGCAGGTGTCGAAGAAGGCGGGTGCGGCGGCCGTTCAGCCGGTTTTTCGCTGCTGCTGGTTTTGCGGTATGCCGCCGGGCTGAACGGGCCCCCGGGGTCCCATCGGGGGAGGGATGACCAGCGGGGAGAAGAACCACTCGTCGTAATACTGCTTGGCGCGAAAGTCCTGGAAGCCCTTTTCGTGGAGTCTGCAGTAGACCCCGAGGATGGGCTGCCCCTCCTTGCCGTCGAGTCTGAACGGCAGGACCATGACATGGCCTAGTGTGCCTTTCCCGAAGCCGTCCGGCGCTCCGGTCCCACCCGATCCACCCGTGTCCTTTCCCACCGGCGGTTTCGCGCCGCCGGTCGGGGGCTTCGGGGTCGTCGTTCCGGGGGAACCACTCATGGGGCCGCCCCCCTGCGGCGTGTAGATTGGCTTTCCGTCCTCGCCGATCGTAACGATGGTCGTACCGGGCGCAAGCAGTCCCCACTTGCCGTCCCGGGCGAAGGGATTGGAGTAGAGATGCCGCATGTAGCGGATCCGTTTGGGACCGCCCGGCTTCATCAGGTCCTTGAGGTGTGTGGGAAACGTGCCGTGGTTTTCCATCATGTAACGGCGGATGGCTTCCGTGTACTCCTCGCCCCGGAAGACAAGTTCCTTTTCCCGTTCCCTGCGCATGACGATGGACGCCGGCTGCGCGGCGGCCATAAGCAGAACGGCCAGGACGAAGAGGGACACGAGGACCCATATGAATATGACGCCGCCCTCTCCGTCAGCGGACCCTTCGAGGATTCGTCTCAAGCGCCGGTCCGCGCGCGTCCCCATCTCACCAGTCCTTGTATTTGGGATCGGCCGAATGCACATCCCAGACACCTCCGGTGTCCTGGCCCTCGGTCGGCTCCAGCTGGCCCTGGTCGTTGCCGGAATAGGGCACCGTCACCCAGTTGGCCTGGCGCGTCATAGGATCCACGGGCAGTGCCCGAAGGTACCCGGCGGACACGAGTTCGTCAAGCGAACCGGGGTATTTTCCCTTGTCCGCGTAGTATTGATCAATGCAGTCCCTCAAAACGAAGAGGTTCTGTTTGAGAACCGTTTCCCTCGCCCGAAGGACTATGCCGCGATAGGTCGGCACCGCCATGCTGACGAGGATGCCGATGATGGCCACGACCACCATCAGTTCGATGAGGGTAAAGCCCCCCTCTCCACGAGCCTTCCGGCGACGTCCCGGCGCCTCGGCGGTGAGGCCGAACGCCGCAACAGAGTCCGATGAGAGGCGCTCCGCGCGTACGGCGGTTTCTGTCGCGCTCCGGCCCAGTCTGTTTGTCATGTCCTCCATCCCTTCATGGCTCATCACCGCCTCACTACCATTCGTTGTAGTGGGTCTTTCCGTCCAGGGCCAGCGCGGTACTCTGGGAATAGACATCGTATACGTTTTCGCCGCCCCACATGGTCGAGTCTGGGTCGTCCCGGGTAGACCTGAGGCCCCACTCGGCCTCGTTGGTCATGGGATCGATGGGGATCCGCCTCAGGAAGCGGATCTTCTTACCCGTCGGGTCCCCCGCCAGCTCGACTCCGTCCACGAGCGTTTCCAGGTCGGGGGGATAGAAATCCTGCGAAACGTCGGTCTGAGTAATAAGCCCCTGGACCGCATAGCGGTGGTACTCGTCGATGGCCCTGCGCATTACCCGCAAGTCCCTCCTGAGCTCCACTTCCTTCGCGCGCCTGGCCATGATCTGCTGGGCCGGGATGGCGACCATGGCGAGGATCGCCAGGAGCGCCACCGCCAGCCCCACCTCGAAGAGGGAAATGCCTTTTTCGCGCGAACGGCCGATCTCCTTCACGTGTATCAGCCTCCTGTCTTTGCGCCCCCTCCGCCGGGGGCCGGGGGCGCCGCGCTCACGGTGACCGTGGCGAAGGCCGGAGGCATCGGCACGGGCTGGTCTCCCACGCCCGTGGCCTGGGCACCGGCTATCTCGATCTTGCCGGTTCCTGCCTTCTCGGCCACGAAACGGATCCGGGCGACGAGTCCGGACCCCGATGCGCCCGAATTGTCTGTCCGCGCCATGTTCAGCCCCACGGTACCGGGCTGGGCTTCCTGGCCGGAGAAGTTGGAGTTGACACCGCCCATCCTGAAGAACGTGCCCTCGTCGGCACCCTGGAACTTGAGAACGCCGTCGGGGAAGTTCAGGCTCATCTGCATGCCCTTGAGTTCCTTGGCGCCGATCAGAACGAGGTTCACGATCACGGGCTGCCCGACGGTGGCCTGGATACTGGTGGGGCTGACCAGAAGCCTGCCGGCCTGGGGCGTAGCGCCGGGCTTCTGCGTGTCGTTGCCCTCGTCCGATTTGCTCTGGTCCCCGGTAGAACTGCCGGGCTCCGCCTCGACCGTGTTCTTGGGCGTGCCGGAGGACGGCGGCGCGACGGCCGGCCCGGCCGCGAAGGGCGATGGCTGGGACCCGCCGACTGATGGATTGTTCGCCGTGCCGACGTACAGAGGTTCGAGGTTCTGCTCGGTGATGTTGGGCATGCGGATGATGTGAGGCGTCACGAGCATGACCACGTCAGTTGAGTCATTCTTCGTCTCAGTCGAGCTGAACAGCCTCCTCAGAAAGGGTATTTCGCTTATGCCCGGGAGTCCGGAGAGGGTCTTCTTGTCATCCTTCTGAATCAGGCCTGCCAGCAGGCTGGTCTCGCCGTCCTCGAGGCGGATCGTTGTCTGTGCGTCCCGCGTGCCCAGGATGGGCTGCGGCGAGGTCAAGCTACCGCTTGTCTGCGGCGCATATCCCGCGATCGAAGACACCTCTGTCTTCATCTTCAACGTGACTTCCCGGTTGTGATGTACTTTGGGTTCTATTTCGATCTTCACGCCAACGTCCTGATAGGTGTAGGACGTAATGGGCGTGTAGGTGGTTGAGGTCCCGGTGCTGCCCAGGTACTGATTGGAGGTCGGAACGGGGATCCTCTGCCCGATATGGACGCTTGCCTTCTGTCCCTCCATGACGCGCAGCTGCGGCTTGGCCAGGACCTGCGTGTCGCTGTTGGAGAGGAGCAGGTTCACGATGAGATTGGGCACGGGAGCGATCCACAGGTTGTGACTCAGCGTGCGTCCCAGTTCGTTCAGGTGGATGGGCGCGCCGGGGCCGATGGACGTGCTGGTGGTGTTGTTGGTCGAGTCCGTCGTGGTCACGACGTTGTGTCCCGGTCCTATGGTGAAGGTGTTCGTATCCAGGTTGATCCCAAGGTTGCGCGTCAAATTGGAATCGACTTCCAGGAGTTCCACGTCCACGAGAACCTCGCCCTTGCTCTTGTCGTTGTTCTCGATGATGCGCTGGGCGACGGCCACGTTCTCGGGCGTATCCTCGATGGTGATGGAGTTGAGTTCCTGGTTCATGGCCATCTTCCGCACCTGCAGGATCGACCGCACGAGCTGGAAGATGTCCTTGGCGTTCGCGTTCGACAGGTAGAACGTCCGGATGACCTCGTCCTGGTACTCGTCCCTCTTCTGCTTGGTATCCGGGACGACGATTAGGGAGTGGGGGTCCAGCACCTTGTAGAAGTTCTTGGTCTGGAGCATCAGGTAGTCCAGGACCTGGGCCAGGTCCACCTTCGCGAAGTCCACGGTGACCCTCTTGTTCTGGTCCACCTTGTCGTCGTAGAGGAAGTTGATGCCGCTGGCCTTCGATATGGCGTCCAGTATCGTCTTGAGGGGCGTGTCCTTGAACTTCAGGACGATGGGGATGTTGGACGCGGGATCCAACTGCGGCACGCCCGTGTTTTTCTCCGCCTTCCGCTTCATCTGCTCCAGTGACATCCGGGCGGTGCTATGCTGTTCCTGTTCCTTCTCCGAGGCCGTTTCGATGACCTTCTGCAGGGTGTCTCTGGCGTACTGGTTACCGGGATCGAGCTGCAAGGTCTTGTCAAGTTCGACAGCGGCCTGGTCCAGGTCGCCGTGCGCCATGGCCATCTTGCCCTTGTCGAAGTGCTTCTGCGAAGCCGTCAGCTTGGCCCTCACGAGCGCCGTCTTGTATTTTACGTTATGCGGACTGGCCTTTTCTGCCTGCTGGAACTGCTTCACGGCGTCGTCGTACATGCCCTTGTCGAGCAGGTATCGGCCTTTGTGATAGGCGCCGGCGCCGCACGACGCGACGAGGGCCAGCAGGCTCATCGAAAACATGAGTAGGAGGATCCTTGATTTCACCTTACTTCCCTCCTCCGGACAGGGGAATGCGCTCTGTTTGCTTGAATCCCTGGAATCCTATTTCTGCGGATTCGTACCCGATATCCAGGATTTTATACTTGGACATGACCGTGTCGCCCTCTTTCGCGAGGATGACGTCCTGGGCGCCGCGGCTCACGAAGACGCCGATTCTGCTGTCGGGGTGACCGAAGTACCCGACGAAGTTGATGGTGATCTGTGGCGGCGCCGGGGGCGGCGGGTTTTTTCTCAATTCCTCCGTCCTCTTCTGTTGCTGCGCCTGGGCTTTCTTCGCGGCCTCGGCGGCGGCTTTTGCGGCCTCTTCGGCCTCTTCCTTCTTCTTTGCCAGAACGGCCGGGTCCTGCTCGAAAGCGAAGAGGTTCCTCGGCGGTTCATCCTTTGAGACGGACGAAGGCGTGAGATTGTCTAGGCTGAGAAGGGGAATCGACGCAGGGTGGGCGGCCTCGGCGCGCCGTCTGGGGCTCCTGGCCGTTCCTCCGTCGTTCCCTTCCACATCCGGGACCTGCCGCCCCGACGTGGAGGACATTCCACTGCAACCTCCGATAAACCCCGCGACGAGGGCGCAGGCCAGGAACGAGGCTAACCGTCGCTTCATGCCGGGCCTCCTTTCCGCGCTCCGCCTTCCTCTTCGCCGGTGGCCATGAAGTACGTGCTGACGGCGAGGTTGATCTTGAGCTGCACGCCACCCTGAGCGCTGCTCGAGAGGCTCAGTTCGTCGATGAGGAAGAACTGGGGCGACGCCTGCAGATCCTGGATGAACTTCTTGATTGCAGGGTACGTGCCGGTGAGGGGTATCTGCATGGAGACCCTGAGATATCTGTGTCCCCAGTCCGCCTTGTCCTCCCGGTCCGGGGACATCTTATAGCCGTAGGATATGGTCTGCATCTGCAGGTTGTTGGTGTCGATGAGGTTTTGTATTTCGGTCTGGACGGTCACCAGTCTCTTGTGGCGGGTCTCGAAGACTTTATCGGACAGATCTCCGATGACTTTCTTGTCCGTGCGTACGCGTTCGACGGAACTCGACAACGTCTTGCTCCTGTCCTCCGATTCTTTGAGGACTCGGCGGTTCGTGGTGACTTTCCCCTTGACATCCCGGGCGAACTGGTCGAGCCGGGAAACGCCGAAGAGATAGACGACGAGGTTGAGGAAGATGACACCCGCGCCGATCCCGAGGATGAGCGTCAGCCTTTTGAGGACGAAGCGTTCAATGTTCACGTTCCACCTCCGGAAGGTACGTGCAGGTGATCTGGAAGGTGGTCCATGGATTATCCGTCTCCCTCTTTTCGTTCGCGAGCCGGGAATTCCTGAAGGCCGGATCCTTGAAGAGGTTGCTCTCCAGCTTGAGCAGCTCTGCCCTGGGATTGGCGACCCCCCTCAGGCTCACCTCGATGGTTCCGTCTTTGGCGAATCGCGGGGATATGTTGGTGAACATGGCCCCGTAAGGCTTGATTCTCTCCAGGTCGGTGAGAAAGACGGTCCACGAAAAGCGCTTAGCCTTGAGGATGTCGTTGACGAAATCCGATTCCTGGGCGAACCGCGCGATGCCACCGCTCTCAAGCACCCTCTTCTTCTGGGCCATGTCCTTGTTGAGGACGGCAAGCCGTTGTTCCTGCTTCGCGAGTTCCGCCTTCTCCTGCCTGTACTCGCGGCCGAGGAGGAAGAAGGACACCAGGTTGAATATGGTGAGCGCCAGGGCGAGGGCCACGACGGCACCGACGGCCGCGACGGGAAAGATCCGGTTCACGAAGGGGTCGGAGGCCAGGTTGATTCTCAGTGTCTTCATGCGCCGCCCTCCAGAAGTCCGAAGATGGGAAGGTACTCGGCGTCCCGGGCGGTACCCGATGGCAGGGCCGGAAGGGCATCGGACAGGTCCTGCACTACAACGTCCTCTTCGATGATGTCTTCCAGCGGGAGAAAGGCGCCGCCGGGATAGCGCCGGATCAGGACCTTCTCGAGGTGCTCGCCTCCCAGCTTCTCGCGATAGTAAGCCAGGGTAAGCCTCAGCTCCTGGAGGAGGCGCTCGCTGATCTGCTCGTCATCAGCCCGCACGCCGTCGAGGGCCTTGCACCGGAAAAAGAGCGGAGAGCCCTTTTCCGCGAAAAGGAATGACAGGTAGTCGGGCGTACGGTTGATGATCAGGGCGTTCCCACCTGCCGGCAGCGCGCCTTTGGCAAGCGCAAGGTTGAAGAGTTCGATGGTGGACGAACCCACGTAGCCGACCTGGCAGCCCCTGGCGGCGAAAGCGGATTCGAGGGCCAGGAGTTCCTCCACCGGACACAGCGTGACGAGAACTTTTACCGACCCTGCCGCCCGGCCGATCACCTCGTAATCCAAGCGAACGCTGTCGATGGGGTAGTTGAGGAACTTCCTGATGTGCCAGAGAATGACCTTCTGCCTCTCCTGCTCGGACCGCGGGAAGTCGCTCAGGGTAAGCACCTGGGTCTTGAAAAAAGGATCTCCGATAATGCAGCTGATCCGCTTGGGCGATCCGAGCTGCGTCATGAGGGATGCGGTGAGCGATTCCATGGATTCCGGACCGGGCAGGTACTGCCCTTCCGCGCTCTCGAAGGACTCCTCGTGCCTCACCAGCGGCGTCGGATCCCGTTGCGCCGATCCGACGCGCAGGGCGAAGACGGCGCCCGGCTCCATCAGGACCGCCACCGGGGGCAACGTTGGTTTCAAATACTGAAGCAGGGCCCTCATCTGTGGGTCTCTTCCACGAAGGTGACCTTGTTGATTTCCTTCAGCGTGGTCTGACCCTTGAGAAACTGCTTGACCGCAGACTCTCGAAGCGTAATCATACCTTCCTCCCGTGCGGCTTTCTTGATCTCGCTGGAGGGTTTCCTATCAACAATCAGCTCCCGGACACGGTCCGAGAGTTCCAGCAACTCCGAGATGGCCATTCTGCCCCTGAAACCCGTGCCGTTGCAGTCCAGGCACCCCCGGCCCTCGTAGAGGTCGGCGGCGACGGCATCCTGGAGGGGGATCTTCGACTCTTCGAGTTCCGACACGGGATAGGTGATCTTCTCCCTGCAGTTCGGGCAGACCTTCCTGACGAGGCGTTGCGCGAGTACGCAGTTGAGTGCCGACACGAAGTTGTACGGCTCCACGTGCATGTTGAGAAATCGCCCCAGCACGTCGACAACGTTGTTCGCGTGAACGGTCGTGAACACGAGGTGCCCCGTCAGTGCGGACTGAATGGCGATGTTGGCCGTTTCCTCGTCGCGGATCTCGCCCACCATGATCTTGTCGGGGTCGTGGCGCAGAATCGATCGAAGCCCCTTGGCGAAGGTCAATCCCTTCTTCTCGTTCACGGGGATCTGGGTGACACCCTTCAGCTGGTATTCCACCGGGTCCTCGATCGTGATCATCTTGTAGTCGGACGACTGTATTTCGGAGAGAACACCGTAAAGAGTGGTCGTCTTTCCCGATCCCGTCGGTCCGGTGACCAGGAGCATGCCGTAAGGTTCCTTCGCGTGCCTCCTTATCCTCTTCATGATGTCCGGTTCGAAGCCCAGGACGTCGAGGTTGAGGTTCTTGAACTCCTCGCTAGTGGATTCCTTGTCGAGAATACGGATGACGCAGTCTTCGCCATGGATGGTTGGAATAATGGAGACGCGGAAGTCCACCGTGCGGCCCTTTATCTTCAGTTTGAAACGGCCGTCCTGCGGAATCCGCTTTTCGGCGATGTCCAATTCCGCCATGACCTTGATTCTCGAGATGATCGTCGAATGGAAGCGCTTGTCGATGGGTTCCATGGCGGGATAGAGAACGCCGTCGATGCGGTACTTGATGACGACCTCGTTGTCCTGGGTCTCTACGTGCACGTCGCTGGCCCTCCGCTGGAGGGCGTTGAACACCGTGTAGTCAACCAGCTTGATGATCGGGCTGGTGTCCTCGGAGAGCTTGTCGATCGAGATGACGTCCTCGCCGCCCTCTTCCGAGTCTTCCCGGACGATCTGGATCCGGAAGTCTTCGCTCACCTCCTCCAGAACGCGCTGGCTGGATTCCGACTTCTTGAGCACGTCCTGGATCTCGCTCCGGATGCCGACGTTCACGCGGACGGGCCGATCGAGGAATACCTCCAGTTCGTCGAGCATGTTGATGTCGGTCGGGTCGGCCGCGACGATCGCCAGCCCGCTCCCCTCCTCCTTGAGCGGGACGAAGGTGTACTTGAACATGAGGTCCACCGGGATCGATCTGAACAGGGCCGGGTCGACCTTGAAATCCTTCAACGTCAGGAAGGGCAGGTGCAGAGTGTCGGCCAGACGCCTGGCGTTCTTTTCCTCGTTCAGTAGCTCCCCTTCGGCGGGGAGGTTGGCCATAATTTCGCCAGGTGATGATGCCATGGGTTCTCTCCTAGTTACCGACCATGTTGTACATGCTGAAGAGCGGCATGTACACGGACAGTACGACAATCGCTATGATGACCGCCATCACGAGA
The DNA here is from genome assembly GCA_963724125.1 of uncultured Acidobacteriota bacterium. Taxonomy (GTDB): domain Bacteria; phylum Acidobacteriota; class UBA4820; order UBA4820; family DSQY01; genus CAVRTJ01. Next base: position 73,312 of record CAVRTJ010000016.1, on the reverse strand, counting down.
AGCAGCATGGGCTCCAGAAGGGCCACGAAGCGTTCCACCGCCGTGGACAGCTCCTCGTCGTAGAACTGGCTGACCTGGTCCAACATTTCAGCCAGGGCGCCCGTGGATTCGCCGACCTCGACCATTTCCACGGCCATGGGCGTCATCATGCGGGTCTTTTCCATGCTCGACCAGAGGGACTGTCCCTCCTGGACCTGCCTCTTGACCCGGCGCAATTCAACCTTGTAGACCTCGTTGCCCATCGCGTCGGAAACCACGTCAAGGGCCGTGACGATCGGAATGCCTCCCGCGACGAGGGTGCCGAGCGTCCTGCACATCTGCGAGATGTTGTAACGCTTTATGTTCATGCCGAGCATCGGCACCTTCATCCGGATGCCCGCCAGAAAGAGCCTGCCTCCCGGCCTGGCGTTGATCAGTCTGAGCGTGACCGGTACGGCGATGGCGGCTCCCAGGAAGAAGGGCCACCCGTACTGAAAAACCGCCGAAACGCTCAATACCGCCCTCGTCAGCGCCGGCAGTTTCGCGCCCGCGCCCGTGAACAGCATCGCGAACTTGGGCACGATGACCGTCAGAAGAAGGAAGATCAAGGCCACCGCAAGGGTGAGCAGGATAATGGGATAGATGATGGCCGAGGCGATCTTCTTCCGGATGGCCTGGATGGTCTTGAGGTAAAAGAGGTAGCGCTGGATGACGGAGACCAGTTCGCCGCTCCTCTCGCCAGCCGCGAGCGTTGCCGGGTAGATCGACGGAAACACCTTTCCTCTGTTCGAGAAAGCTTCCGACAGGCTGGCCCCGGACTGGACGTCGTCGCGCACCTGGGTCAGCATCCGCTGGAAATTCTTCTCCCTCGTTCGGGAGAGGAGGAGGTTGAGCGACGTGAGGACGGGCAGGCCGGCCTTAAGGAGCGCGGAGAACTCCTGGTTGAAGACGATGAAATCCCGGAGCCTGATCTTCGTGCCCTTGCCCGACATGTCTTCGAAAATCATCTGCCAGGCGTAGGCGGACTTTATGGAGAAGATGAAGTAGCCTTTGTCCTCGAGCTGGACCCTGAGGGCATTCTCGCTGGGAGCGACGAGTTCCTGAACGACCACGTCCCCCCCCGACGTTCCCAGTCTGCACTTGAACTTCGGCATCAGCGCACCTCCGGCCGGGTCACGACTGGAAGCAGCGTTGGCTTGATGCTCAACCGAAGGGGAGGCGTCTGGTCGGAGGGCGTCACCAGGAACAAGGTCGGGCGGCCCTCCTGAAGGACCGCGGCACCGTCCAGGACGTCCACCGCCGGCTTTCCGGCGGCCTCGCGGTAGGTCAGAGACAGGTTGCCCAGTGCAAGCCTCTTCCTGGAAGGATCGTAGCCCTGGGCCCTGGCCTCGAGAACGTACGAAGTCCCGAGAGAGCAGGACGCGTCCTCCCCTTCGTAGAGGTCCATCACGCACTCGGTAGGTCGCCCTCGGAGCGACCGTTGCGCTCCACTGGGTCATGTCCACGAAGCTGGGCGTGGGCTTAAAGAGCGACTTCGACGGGACGTCCGGAAGGATGTCCATGCGGGTATCCATGGCGAAGTGGCGGGCCGGCTGGTCCAGCGACTGGATCAACCGCCGGATCTGGTTCATGTGCGACGAGTCGTCCTGGACCGTGATCCGGTTCGCGGCGCCGTCTATCCACACCTGCCCGTTCTTTCCCAGGTCCTCGGTGACCCTCGCGAGGACCGAGCGGACGTCGCGATACTTGAGCGTGTAGGTAAATCCCTCCATCTGCTGCGCCGCAAACCAGAGGGGCACGGCCAGGATGGCCAACCAGATCGACACCCTGCGAAGGCTCATGTTCTGTCCTCCGGATTAATAACCACGATACCATGCGCGGTCGCCAGCGCCGAACCCCGTCTTGGCGTGAAAGCGGGTGCGGATCGGGTCGGCACGTTCGCCCGCAGCAGCGTCCTCGATACGGGCCCCCGAGAAAACCGCCAGAATGTCCCGGCAAGGACGAACGCGAGCACCGCCGCGGCCGCGACCGCCATTCGGAGATGCCTTCTCCGCCTGGTCATGCGGTATTCGAGGGTCCTCATGAAAGGGGTCCACTCTTCCGGGTCCCGCCGCGCGAACCTGAACTCTTCAATTTTCACAGCTCGATCCCCTTCGCCTTGAGTTCGCTCTCCACCTTGCGCCTTGCCTGCATTGCCTGGTTTCTTGCGGTGCTGGGCGCGACACCCAGGGCTTTGGCTATATCTGCGTAGTCGACGTCCTCTATGAACTTCAGAATAAATACCGCTCTTTCCTGGGGCGGCAGGCGATCCAGGGCCTGGAAGAGCTATCTCCTCGGCCTCCTGGTACCTGTAGCCCCGTTCTACGTTTGTTCCGGCCGGCGCGAAATCAATGGCCGAGGGCGCATCCACCGACCGCTTCGTCTCTTCTCTCCGCAGGTGATCGATCGCACGGTTGATACAGAACCTCCGCAGCCAGGCCATGGGGTCGTCGGGTAACTTCCCGGCGGGCTGGCTCCACAGTCCCAGGTAGGCATCCTGCAAGATTTCCTCGGCAACGGAATCACGCCCCACCATTCGCCTCGCGGTCCAAAAAAGACGCTCCCTTGTGGCCTCCACCAGCTTCAAAAAGGCCCGCTCGTCTCCCCGGCGGGATTTTTTGAGCAGACTACCGAGGAAGGAGGCCGTCATCCTTCCTCTTCCCCTAAGACGGATGAGGCGACTTTCTGTCTACTCCGGCGCCTCAAGACGGCGAAAGTCACCAGGCCGCAGCCGGCGCCTCCCACCGCAGAAACGAGGCACCCCCCGAGGGCCAGCGAATACGCCGCACCCTCCCAGGCAGGTCCGGGGGCCGCGTGAAACAGGGCGGCGCGCATCCATTCCCCGACTCCATACTCCGCAGCGTAGATGAAAGGAGCCGTGAAAGGCTGCCAGACCAGCGTGCCGCCGAGCACCGCCAGTCTGTTGAGCCGAAACAGGAAGGCGAGCCCGATCGCCGTTAGCGTCTGCAGCGGCGCGATGGGCATGAGTCCCTACGGCGACCCCCAGCCCGAGGGCGAAGGCGGTCCGCGCCGGAGAGCCTCCCAGGCCCGCCATGCGCCTCACGAATTTACGAAGCGAAGTGGTCGAATCCATTGGCAGGAAGCTCTTCACGACGATCACCGGGCAGGACGAGAACACGTCTGTCACCTTCTACGAGGCGCCCGATGGCACGGACGCCAGCACATTTAACCTCGACCTCGGAAGCCATCCGGCGAGGCACCGCGAACAGCAGGACCTGCTCCTCGCCTCCCCTGAGGGCATTCTCCAGTTCCCGGTCCCCGTCCTGCACGCCCAGCAAGGGGTCCAGGGGCAGGGAACGGGCCTCGATCTCCGCCCCGCACCCGCTGGCTTCGCACATACGGGCAAGATCCTTCATCAGGCCGTCCGAGACATCCATACAACAACTTGCCAGTTTATCCGAGGCGAGCCTTATCCCCAAGCCCGTCTGGCCGGGGGGGCGGTAAAACCTGTCCAGGAGCGCTTGCTCCTGGTCCGGCGGACGCGTCCCGAATCCGAAGGTCCCGAGCCTTCCGCCGGACTGAAAACGGCGTAGCGCAGCTGCCGGTCCACCGATGGGCCCCGAAAGGAAGAGAACGTCGTCCGGCCTCCCGCCCGAGCGGAGCAACGGGCCCGCCTTCTGGACGCCGGCGAGCGTCAGGCTGATGACCAGGCCGGACTTCGAGGCCGAGAGGTCCCCGCCCACGAGTCCGACGCCTTCGGCCACCCCCAGCGCGCGGATGCCTTCGAGTACGCCTTCCACGTATTTTTCGGAAACATCATCGGGCACCGCAAGGGTCATGAGAAGGAAGCGTGGTGTCGCGCCCATGGCCGCGAGGTCCGAGAGATTGGCCGCCATGGCTTTGTACCCGACGGCCTGCGGGGGAGCCCAGTCCCGCTCGAAATCCACGCCCTCGAGGAGAGTGTCGGTGGTCAGGGTGTACCTGCCGGAGGGAAGGACGCAACCGTCATCGCCCGGACCGACTTCGGCATCCGAAGCTCCCCACAGGTGGGTGATGAAAGCTATCCATGCGGCTTCGTCCCTTGCTGTGGAGGTCACAAATAACGGTCCCCGTTCAGTCCGTTGAGATTGTACTGCTCGATCTTGGTGTTGAGGGTGTTGCGATGCATCCCGAGGCGCCGCGCGGCGCGGCTCCTGTTGCCGTCACACGCTATGAGGGTCTTCGCGATGTAGAGCCGCTCGATCTCGGACTGGGTCTCCTTGAGCGTGATTCCCATCCGGTAGAGCGTGTTCACCATATCTTTCAGATGGCCGTTGAGGTCTTTGTTCACAACAAACGGATCATCGAAAGGGAGTCTTTCCGCCGACACCCCCCGCTTCCTCCTTATTTCATTTTCGGACGTGAAGATCAGGTCGGGCTCAGTGGATGTTCTTTACGTCCTTCTCATGTTTCTTGGCTATCAGGAGCATCTGGTCTTTCAACGTGAGCTTCTTCTTCTTCATCTCTGCGACGCGCATTTCCTCTTCGGCGTTTAGGAAGCCCTTCTTTGCGAGGGCATCAAGCTCCTGTTCGTATTCCTGGTGTTTTTCGTAGAGGCGGCGAAATTCATCGTCCGTTTTCGCCAAGTATTCCCGAACCTGCTGACTCAACTGCATTGAAACCCTCCCTGGTCGGCAGAGTTTACCGCGGCCGCATGAAAATACGGTTCCAACGGGTCTTTCCGAAGAAATGTAGGATTTTGTCCGAAAATCGCCGGGCCACTTCACCTGGGGAATTCCTCAAATAATCATCGTCCTTTTCTTTGAACGACCACCAGATGACCCACGCCTTGCCGAGAACCAAGCGCTGGTCGAGCGCGCCCCAGTAGCGGCTGTCCTCGCTGTTCATCCGGTTGTCTCCCATCATAAAAAGGTGGCCTGCGGGTATACGATAAGGCCCAAAGTTTCCCCGGTCAAGCGCCTGGATTCCACCGGCTCCCTTCAGGCTGACCTGGACCCTGCCTTCCAGAACTTCGACGTCGAAGGCCCGAGGCTGCTTCAGATAATCGGGCAGGAGGGGGATCTTTGCGCCTGGGGGCATCCTGGGCGGGGGTTCGTAGGTGCCCTTGATGTAGTCCGGCAGGAGGGTATACCCCTCCACCAGCATACGCCCGTTGACGAAGACGTGGTGGTTCACGACCTGGACGACATCTCCTCCTTTCGCGATGACCCGCTTGATAAACGGCACCTCGGGATTGCCGGGGAATTTGAAGACCACGATATCACCCCTCTTCACGTCCCGTATGGGCAAAAGGGCCTTCTCCCACGGAAAAAGTGTCGGACCGTAAATGAAAGAGTTAACGAGCAGTCTGTCCCCCACCAGGAGCGTGTCCTTCATGGATCCGGAGGGTATGTTGCTGTTCTGGAAAACCCATGTCCGCGCAAAGAGGACGAAGATAAGCACAACGCAGATCGTTTCCCAGTAGTCGCGAACCGTGCCCTTGGCCGGGACCGCGGATTCGTCTTCTCTCTTATGGGATGCTTTTTCTTTTCGGGGCATAATCCCTCTGAACGGTCTTGAAATCCTCAACCACGGTATTCACCGCTTCACGAGCGTCGCAAACGCTGATTGTGCATTTTAGCAGATTTCTTTCTACAATGCCGCCTCGATCCAGGGAGGCCGCGAGCCTGTCCCAGGTCGCCCCCAGGAGCACCAGTCGCTTGTCACAGTCCCTGCCCGGCTTTGGCCAGGGCCCACAGTCCAACCACTTCCCACAACGTTCCCGTCCTTGGCTCCAGCGCGATGTACCCATCCGCGCGCTCGTAGAGAACCCTCGTTCTCTCGAAGAGATCGGACGTCCAGATGCATCTCGACAGGTAAGGATTAGGTGCCCTTTCTGAAAAGGCCCTGCATACAACGCCTTCGGATTGGCCGCCGGCCTGAAAAGCCCCCAGGCTCGAGGCCTCCATGGCGCCGCCGTAACCGCCGTTCAAGACGACGATACCGCTCTCGGCCAGCAGCCTGCCCACCTCTCTCGCCTGCTCGTACCGAGGAGAGCCCTGCTGGACATCGGAACGGCCGAAAACGGCGACTCGCTTTTTCACATCCACGTCCTCGATTGTAGGAATTCTGCAAATCGCGAGTCAATAGTCCGTGCGGGCCTCACCCAAAAACGGCCGACGGAACGGGCCCTGTCTCCAAAGCGATCCTGTCTGTTTGAAATGACCCCATTGGGCGCCGCGGCGGGAGACTTCTTGACCACCTTTCCGGATGTTTTTAAGATGTATTCTATAGTTCCAGCCGGACGATCCGGACCTGCACCCGCCGGCGCGCATGGAATTCCCCCGGACTCTCGCGGGAAGTCCGCGCAAAGGGTAGGTGTTTTTGAGCCGGAGGCCGCTTCCGCGGCGCGCTCGGAGACGGCGCGGGCGACGAGGACAGCCCATGCCGCGCGCATCGCGGCCGGAGAGGTTCAAGGGACGCCGGACCGGCACAGAAGCCTGGAGGGCTCATGCCTCGAATCGCAATTCTGCCCGGAGACGGTATCGGGCCCGAGATCACGGCCGAAGTCATCAAGATTCTGGAGGTCCTGCGTTCCAGGAGGCGCGTCACTCGAGTGGCGGACCTTCGATTATTCGGCCGATTCGTATTTGAAGACCGGGAAGGCCATGCCGGACGGGGCGTTCGAGGAACTGTCGTCCTTCGATGCCATCTTTCTGGGTGCGTTCGGCGATCCCAGAGTGCCCGACTCGGCCCACGCCAGGGACATCCTGCTGGGGCTCCGCTTCGGTCTTGACCTCTACGTCAACCTCAGGCCGGCCAAGCTCATGCTCGACTCCCTGACGCCGCTCAAGGGTATGGCGCCCGGCGACATAGACCTGGTCGTCGTGCGCGAAAACACCGAGGGCGCTTACGTGGGAGCCGGCGGCTTTCTCCGTCGGAATACGCCGGAAGAGATCGCGGTTCAGGAGGCCGTTGCGACCCGGCGGGGCGTCGAGAGGATACTGCGCTACGCTTTCGAGTATGCGCGGGCGCGCCGGCGCAGGAAACTGGCCATGGCGGACAAGCACAATGCGCTCCGATTCGTCTCGGACCTCTGGTACAGGCTTTTCCAACAGGTATCGGCCGATTATCCCGACGTGGAGGCCCGCCATCTCTTTATCGACAACATCTGCTATCAGTTCGTTCGCGATCCATCCCAGTTCGACGTGGTCGTGACCGGCAACCTGTTCGGAGATATCCTGTCGGACCTCGGGGCGGCACTTGCCGGGGGCCTGGGGCTGGCGCCGTCCGCCAATATCAATCCGGAAACGGGACGCGGCCTGTTCGAGCCCGTACACGGCTCTGCGCCCGAGATCGCGGGCCGCGGCGAGGCCAATCCGGCCGCCGGCATTCTCTCCTGGCCATGATGCTGGACTTTCTCGGGATGACCGACACGGCGGCAAGCGTCGAATCGGCCGTGAATTCGTGTATTCTTTCCGGGCAAGTCACCCGCGACCTGGGCGGGACCCTCGGCACGAGCGAAGCGGGCGATGCAGTCCGTCGCGCCATTTTGTACGGTGAGACCTGATGGGACGAACCCTTTCGGAGATCATTCTCGGGCGCAATTCCGGTTCGGGCGACGCCAGGCCAGGCGATCTACTCACGTGCCGCGTGGACAAGATCATGGCCACGGACATTACCGCCCCCCTCTCCATCGACGTATTCAATAAGATGGGCGCCGACAGGGTGGCCGATCCGGACGCCTGCATCCTCATCAACGACCATTTCGTGCCGGCGAAAGACATCCGCTCGGCCGATTTTTCCAAGGCCATGCGGCTCTTTGCCCGCGCGCAGGGCATAAAGGCCTATTTCGAGGTGGGTCGCTCCGGCATCTGCCACGTGCTCGTTCCGGAAAAAGCCTTGGTGGGTCCCGGAGAACTCATGGTAGGGGCCGACTCGCACACCTGCACGGCCGGGGCCCTCGGAGCATTCGCCACGGGCGTCGGCAGCACCGACCTCGCGGCGGCCTGGGCTCTCGGCGAACTCTGGCTGCGGGTGCCGGAGACGATTCGCGTGGAGCTGTCGGGCGATCTCTCGCCCTACGTGACCAGCAAGGACGTCATCATGAAACTAATCGGTGAACTGGGTGTGGAAGGGGCCCGATACATGGCCATCGAGTTCCACGGGGACGCGCTCCACCGGATGCCGATGCACGCCAGGCTGACGCTGTGCAACATGACGGTGGAAGCGGGCGCCAAGGCGGGTATGGTGCCCTTCGACGAGGTCACCGGATCCTACCTGAAGGCCAGGGGCGGCGACGTTTCCAGGGCGGTCGTTCCCGACGCGGACGCACGGTACTTCCGCAGTCTTCGATTGGTTCTGGACAGACTGGAACCCCAGGTGGCGGAGCCCTTCATGCCGAGCTTCATCAAGCCCGTCAGGGAATTTCGGGACGTGCGCGTGGACCAGGTGTTCATAGGCTCCTGCACCAATGGGCACATCGAGGATCTTCGGATGGCCGCGGATATCCTCAGGGGACGGACCGTGGCGGACGACGTCCGCCTGATCGTCACTCCGGCCACGCAGGACATATACCTGCAGGCGGCGAGAGAGGGGCTTATCGCAGACCTTGCAGCGGCGGGCGCGGCCGTGACGACGCCTACGTGCGGAGCCTGTCTGGGCGGCCACATGGGCGTGCTGGGGCGGGACGAGGTCGCGCTCTCCACGACGAACCGGAACTTCCGCGGTCGCATGGGGGACATTTCATCCCGAGTCTACCTTTCGAATCCCGCGGTAGCCGCAGCGACCGCCCTTTCGGGACGCATAACGCACCCCGAGGACCTGCCATGAGTCGGAACGAAAGCATCGAAGGCAACGTCTGGACATTCGGAGACCACGTCGACACCGACGTCATCATACCGGTGAGGTTTTGCAACACCTACCTAGTTGAAGAACTGGGGCTCCACGCCATGGCGGGAACGGACCCCGACTTCGCCGGCAGGATATCGAAGGGAGACGTGATCGTGGCCGGCATGAACTTCGGGTGCGGAAGCAGCCGGGAGACCGCGCCACTCGCCCTCATGGGAGCTGGCGTAGGCGCCGTAATAGCCGCCTCGTTCGGACGCATTTTCTTCAGGAACTCGCTCAACGTGGGCCTGCCCATCTTCGAATCGCCCGAAGCCGCCCGCGGCTGTGCGGCCGGCGACCGCCTGCGGATATCCCCGCGCGAGGGCCGCATTCGAAACGCCACGCAGAGGACAGCCTACGCTTTTGCGCCGTATTCCGAAAAGCTGCTTGAAATCGTGGAATGCGGAGGCCTCGTGCCTTACGTGAGGAAACGTCTGGGACGATGACCGGAGGGCGAAGCGACCGCCTCGCTCAATAGAGGGTGAAGCTCCTGGATTCGCTCGCGTGCTTTCTTGTCCACCCTGTAAACCACGCGCCAGTAAACGGTCAGACCGCCCTGTGCCTTCTTGAGGATCTTGCCCCAGGTATTATCGGCTGGCACGAGCGAGGGAATATCGAACTTCGTGCCGTTGACCAAGCCCTTGATGACCTTCTTCTTCTTGAATCCCGGATCGGTCGAGAATTCAACCTTGTAGGTGGCTCCGCTCTGGGGAACCCAGGAGAAAAGGGGCCTTCCGGACTGGGACAAAACGCTCCCGTCGCAGGGTAGCAACAGCGAATCGCCTGGACAGGTCTCCCCAGTCAGGCACCACAGGCCGCCTTCCTTGGCTGCGGCGACGCGCGCCCCGTTTGCGAGAACGACCGATGACGAGCAATAGCCCGGTGCCTGGAAATACGTGGACTCCGCGGGCTTCTCCGGATCCAGCAGGTCGAATTCCCTCAGACCGTAGTCGCCCGCACTGAGGACCATCTCTCCATTTGTGATGACAAGGTCCGCGCCGCCCTTGATTTGGGGCGAATACGTTACGAGGGTCGGTGCGTCGGGATCGGAGATATCCGCAATCTTGACGCCCGAGAACCCGGCCGCCTGGTAAAGGTAGTTTCCGTACACCGCGATTCGTCCCGTGGTTAAGGCGCCCAGCACCGTCCCCGTCAACAGCGTCGGATCTGTAGGATCCGAAACGTCCAGCGCATAGAGACCGTTGCCCTGCTGGCTGACCCACAAGGTCGTTGGAGACGCGAAGGCCACGCCGTTTACGTACCCGGAGTCGATGGGGTACGCCCCGACCTTGATGGGATTGGAGGGATCGGCCACGTCGACGAGCACAACACCCGTGGCCCCTTCGCTCACAGCGAGAAGACCTTGATTCAGTGCAATCTGCCAGGCAGGGCTGTCCACTGCGAGGAGGGAGGACAGGACCGGTGCCCCGGGATTAGAGACGTCGTAGATGGCTACGCCCGCCGACGAGCAAGAGGCATACAGCGTGTTGCCTTCAAGCAGGAGTTCCCTCGCGGGCATCGGAGTAGCGACAGATCCCATCAGCACTGGGTGCGCGGAGTCAGAAAAATCCCACGTTTGTATCATGGAGTCCGAGGCCGCGAACACCAGGTTCCCTTCCGCGGCCAGGGCGGCCATGGCCGGGGTTCCGGACATGACCAGACCGGTATTCGGGGCGGACGTGTCTGAAGCGTCCAGGGTCCAGAGCCCCGCATCGCCGCAGAGCAGATAGGCTTGGCTTCCGGCTATGAGAGAAACGCCGTAGACAGGGGCCGGCTGGGATTCGTGGACTATCACTGAGGGATCCAACGGATCCTGTACGTTAATGAGGCTGTAGCCGCCGCCGCCCTCAGCGGTCACCACGATCGGGAGGCCATCGCCGAGAAATGCACACCCCAGGATCGGGGTTTGGGAAGTTAAGGTGCCGAGTATCCGGGCATCGGTCCACTTTGAGAAGTCGATGAAGACCAGGCCGGCTTCAGTGTCCGCCGCAGCCATGAACCGCCCCTGGAATGCGAACTGCACCGTCGCCTGCAAATCCTTGATCTGAGTGAACTTCTTTGGGTGTTTCGGCTTTTCGATGTTGAAGACGTAGATGCCCTCCGGGCCTGCCGCCGCCACCAATGCGTTGTCCCGGACGACGACCTGGGAGAGGACGGACTTGCCGAGACTCTTTATTCTCACCACCTTAAGCTTTGAAAGATCCTTGAGATTAATCACGTACAGGTTCTGCGTGCCTTCAACCAGGTAGCCGAATCGGCCGGTGCCGTCGACCGCAATAGACAGGGCGAGCTGACTCGCATACCGGCCGACGATCTTCGGGTTCGCCGGATCGCTCGTGCTCACGATCAAAAGGCCGGCATTGCCGTCGGCAATGTACACCGAGTTTCCCTGGGAGGTCATGCTGCGTATGCTGGCGGGTAACGCAATCCTCGAAACCTCTACGGGATGGACCGGGTCGGTCGCGTCCAGAACCTTCAGATAGGGCCCGTCGGCCAGTGCCAGGTAAGGCGACGAAAGGGCGACCGTGGTCTTGAAAGAATTCGCCTTCACTTCAGACTGGACAGCGTAGCCCTCGATGGTCAGCGGCGGGTTCTGAGCGGCGGCGGGACACGCTTCCGGCCAGCAATGCCACGAAAGCAGACCCCCAGGCACCGGTTGAAGCGGCGAATTGGAGTTTTCATCCCTAAACATCCTTTCTGAGCACGGACTGCAGGAGCCCACGTGATTATAGACTCCGGCCCCTTGTCGGTGAGTCATTCCACCCCTGCAGGGCGCGCATTTCATGGCTGCCTGTGAGCGGCTGGATCGCCTCGTTCACGGGTCCCGATCTTCGCCCGAACCGACTCTTGTTTCACCCCCTGCCGTGCCGGGATCGGTAGCGGCTCCGGACGAAGGATTCGTTGTGACCAGCACGGGGTACTCATCCCGAAGCGTTTCCAGCATTTTGTGGTTCGGCGCGAGCTTCAGGGCCTTTTCGTACGCCCTGACGCCGTTTGCGGAATCGCCGGCCGTCAAGGTAGACCCGGACCAGCCAGGCGTAAATAAACGGGTTGTGGGGCTGGCGCTTCAAGGCCTCCCCGAACTCCTGGATCGCCGCATCGTAATCGCCTTGGTTGTATTCGTTCACCCCCTGGTTGAAGAGGAAAAACGGGTCGTGGTGCGCAACCTTCCTTCCAGCGGATTGATATTCTTTCGCGAGATCGAGTTCGCCGGCCCCGCGCGCAGCCAGGATGGCGTTCGTATAGAAGGACTGGAAGTTCGGGAACAGAGCCAGCCCTTTCTGAAGAAGGGCCCAGGCCTGATCATACCGTCCCTCTGGCGTGCGAAGGACCGCGAGGTTGTTGTACAGTTCCTTGACTCGCGGCGTTCTCTGTAGCAGGAAGGTGAGCAGCTTGTTCGCATAGGCCACGTCGCCTGTCACCATGTGATCGACGGCCACGTTGTTGTAGAAGAGCGCGAATGCCGACGTATCGTCTACGGCCTCGTAGATCCAGAGCCTCCATCCCGAGACCTCCCGCGTGAAATCGACCACGACCGTGTAAGGACTCTGCGTCTGCCCCCGCGATGCCGCCCCCGTACCCGACGGCCATGTGCGAGGACACAAAGAGCAGATTGCCGTCCTGCTCGTAGTATGCCCTCGCCTCGCTCACGTGGATGAAATAGACGGGGACCTTCGGGTCCCGGGCGATCCCGAGGAAGAGGTTGGTATACGAGAGGCAATCGCCCTTTTTCGCGTGGTAGGCATCGACGGCGGTGAGGGACATGTTCGCCTGGTACTTGAAGTTGATGTAGCCCTTGTCGTTGAGGTACCGGATGATGCGGCGGACGCGGTTCACCGGCGTCCCGCCGAACCCGATGTCCGCCGCGACCTCGGACTTGATGTCGTCGTCGAGGGCGAAAGGGTTCACCAGGCCCAGTCCCGCCTCGTTCCCCTCCCGGATCATCTCGTCGACTGTAATCTTTGGTTCCTGGGGCCTTCGAAGGGCGCACCCCACCGTGAGCACCAGGACCAATCCCAGAAGAGAACGTATCGTCCGTCTAACCTTCACGCGCCTTTCCCTCCTTCCCGCCGCCCGCGCCTGCACTGCTTCGGACGCCCGGGAGAACGGTCGGCCACCGCCGCGCGCCCCGATCGGCACCCGGATTCACCCTGCAATGTCAGCCGGGAACGTTCGCGTCCCAGTGCCGTAATCCGCTTTCGTGCAGGACCTCAAGAAGCTATACGGCGGATCGACTTGACTTGTTTCTATCATATCACGTCGTTGGAAGCCCAGTGGTGGTGGTGGCGGTGCTTTCGCGAACGGCTTGCTCCAGAGACAGAACGCTCATCTTCTTAGCCCGCATCTTCTCTCCGACGCCCGCCCCGCAAAGGTCCCGCCTCCCCGTGCCGATTCGGAGGCTCTCTTGACTTTCGCCCACCCAGCGGCTAGAATCCTTCTCCTGCGCCGAAGTGGCGGAATTGGTAGACGCGCTGGGTTCAGGGTCCAGTACTCTTACGAGCGTGGGGGTTCGAGTCCCCCCTTCGGCACCACGACATGGAACGCGGAGAGGAGAAATCCTCTCCGCTTTTGTCTTGGAAATTCCCGAAAAAAAATGACCGAAGTGCTTGCCGCCCCCTTCGTTACGATATCGCAACAAACCTGAAACAGGACCGCAAATCGGCTCTGCTATCATGAGTGTCCTGAAGCTGCACAGGAGGCGACGCTCCGTCTTCAGGGTCCGGACCGAAGGTCCCTGATACCAGCCAACAGGGGATTTTATGCGATTTGAAATCCGAACCGCTGCCCTTTTCGTTCTGGCTTCTCTGGGCCTGGCGACCCTCATGCCGGCCGGTCCCGCACCGGCGGCGGAAGAGCCTGTCAAGGCCGTTCAAGGAGCCGGCGCCACCTTTCCCTACCCCCTTTACGCGGCGTGGTCTCACAGGTACAAATCCCTGAAAGGCGTCGCCTTCAACTACCAGTCCATCGGATCCGGCGGCGGCATCCGCCAGATCAAGTTCGGGACCACCGATTACGGCGCCTCGGAGGCGCCCCTTTCCGAACAGGATCTGCAAAGATCGGGGCTCGTTCAGTTCCCCATGGTGATAGGCGGTGTTGTTCCCGTCGTCAACCTCCAGGGCGTCGCCCCGGACACGCTCCGCCTCACGGGGCCGGTTCTGGCCGACATCTTTCTGGGCGTCATCAAGACGTGGCGCGACCCGCGGATCATGGCGCTCAATCCGGGGCTCAAACTGCCGAGGCGTGACATATCGGTGGTGACGCGGGCGGACGGGTCGGGCACGACCTGGCTTTTCACACACTATCTCAGCCAGATCAGCAAGAAGTGGGCGGACGACGTGGGCAGAGGAACGTCCGTCAGATGGCCCGTAGGCATGGGCGGAAAGGGGAACGAGGGCGTCGCCGCTTACATACGGCAGGTCAGGGGTAGCATCGGATACCTCGAGCTGGTCTACGCCAGGCAGACCGGCCTCTCGACCGCGCTCCTGCAGAACCGCGCGGGGCGTTTCGTCCAGGCCGACAGATCGAGTTTCTCGAGCGCCCTGGCAGAAGGGCGCTGGAACGCGAAAGACTTGACCATTTCCCTTACCGACAGGCCAGGAGACGCATCCTGGCCTATCACGGGTGCTTCATACATTATCATGTACAGCAAGCAGGAAAATCCCGCCAAGGCCAGGGCGCTGCTTGACTTCTTCCACTGGTGCCTTACGGATGGAGCCCCCATGGCGGAGAAGATGGACTACGTCCCGCTTCCCCCCAGGCTGGTCGGGCTCATCGAAGCGACATGGAGGGAGGGGATAACCGCGGCGGGCCGCCCGGCCTGGCCCTCCCCACGGCCGGGAACGACGGGAAAGAAAGCTCCGGTTATGAAGGAGAAAGGCCATGACGCGCCGGGCTAGCGAACGAACCGGGCACGCCGCGGCGGCCTCGTCTCTTCCTCTGGGCGGCAAGAAGTAGGCCCGCTGGGGCGACGGCTTTTTCAAGAGCACGACGCTGGTATTTGCGGGCATCGTCTTCCTCCTCATCTTCGCTATGGGCGTCGTCCTGTTTTATCAGGGGTATCCCGCCTTCGAGGCCTTCGGTCTGCATTTTCTCTGGTCGACGAACTGGAACCCCGTAACGGACAAGTTCGGAGCGCTGCCCTCGATCTGGGGGACGGTCGTGTCCTCCTTCCTCGCCATCGTCATCGCCACTCCCATCAGCCTTGGCATCGCGGTCTTTCTCACGGAAATGGCCCCCCATGGCTCAAGAGGCCCGTCGGTCTCGGGGTGGAAATGCTCGCGGCCGTTCCGAGTATCATTTACGGAATGTGGGGGCTCTTCACCTTCGCCCCCTTGATGGCCAGGACCGTGCAGCCATGGCTGAAACACCACTTTGGGGACCTGCCTCTCTTCAAAGGACCTCCCATGGGCATCGGCATGATGACCGGCGCCATCATTCTGGCCATCATGATCATCCCCTTCATCGCGTCGGTCTGCCGGGACGTCTTCGAACTCGTACCCTCCTTGTCGAAGGAGTCCGCCTACGGTCTTGGCGCAACCACCTGGGAAGTGGTTCGTAATGTCGTCATACCCTACACGCGCTCGGGCATCGTCGGCGCCATCTTCCTGGGCCTGGGCAGGGCACTGGGAGAGACGATGGCCATCACTTTCGTCATTGGCAACGCCCACAATATCTCGCTTTCCCTGCTTCAACCCTCCAACACAATCTCCTCGACGCTGGCCAACGAGTTCACCGAAGCGACGAGCAAGCTCCACCTCGCGAGCCTCATCGCCCTGGGCCTCATCCTCTTTGTCCTGACGACCTTCATCCTGAGCCTGGCCAAGCTGATGTTGTGGCGGATCTCAAAGCAGGTCGTGGGAGGGGGCGAACGATGAGAAGTTCAGGGCTTCGGTTCGTTCGCAGGAAGTGGACAAACTGGAGCATGCTGGCCCTTTCGGCCGTCTCCGCCGCCTTCGGCCTGTTTTGGCTCCTGTGGATTCTCAAGGATCTCATCCACATGGGGCTTCCCGCCATCAACTGGGCCTTTTTCACGAAGCTGCCCACGCCTCCCGGCATGACCGGCGGCGGTCTCGCCAATGCCATCGCGGGGACTTTGATGCTGACCGTCCTGGCAACGGCCATCGGCGTGCCCGTAGGCGTTCTGGCGGGAACCTACCTGGCGGAGTACGGACAGAAGAACCTCTTTGCGTCGACCGTCCGTTTCATCAGCGACGTGCTCATGAGCGCACCGTCCATCGTGGTCGGCGTGTTCGTCTATGCGATTCTGGTCGCTCCGTTGAAGGGCTTCTCGGGCCTTGCGGGCGGCGTGGCCCTCGCCATCATCATGATCCCCGTCGTCACCCGTACCACCGAGGAGATGCTCAACCTCGTTCCGAATGCCCTGCGGGAGGCGGCCCTCGCGCTGGGCGCACCCTACTGGAAGGTCGTGCTGCGCATTCGTTACGCGCGTTCTCGCCGGAATGACCACGGGCATCATGCTGGCGGTGGCCCGGGTCAGCGGCGAAACCGCGCCCCTTCTCTTCACTTCATTGAACAACCCCTACTGGAACTTCAATCTCCTCAAACCGACGGGTACGCTGAACGTGACCATCTTCAACTACGCCATGTCGCCCTACGACGATTGGCGCACCAAGGCGTGGGGAGCGGCCCTCCTCATCACCATGGGCGTTCTCCTCATGACAATCCTCGCAAGACTTGTGGTAAAAAGGACCGGGGAATGAACAGAATGACCGCGACCAAGTCGTTGATTAGGACGGAAGCGAAAGGCGCCGCGCGGAGCGATGCACGACCCGCTCCGGGCAGGAAGACGATCATCGAGGTCAAAGACCTCAATTTCTACTATGGCACCAACCAGGCCCTCAAGGGCATAAGTCTCCCGATATACAGCAACGAGGTCACTGCATTCATAGGGCCTTCGGGCTGCGGCAAGTCGACGCTTCTCAGGACTTTCAACCGGATGTTCGACCTCTACCGCGGACACCGCGCCACCGGAGAGATCCTGCTTGACGGGAGGAACATTCTCGACAAGGACGTGGACGTCACCGCGCTCAGGGCCCGCGTCGGAATGGTATTTCAGAAGCCCACGCCCTTTCCCATGTCCATTTTCGAAAACATAGCTTTCGGGATACGCCTCTACGAAAAGCTCCCGAAGTCCGTCCTCAGGGAGCGCATCGAGATCGCCCTTCGCCAGGCGGCCCTCTGGGAGGAGGTCAAGGACAAGCTCCACCACAGCGGCAGAAGCCTCTCCGGAGGCCAGCAGCAGAGGCTGTGCATCGCCAGGGCCATCGCCGTCGAGCCCGAGGTCGTCCTCATGGACGAGCCGGCTTCAGCCCTGGATCCCATCGCCACGGCCAAGATCGAGGAATTGATCTACGACCTCAAGGAAAAATATACGATCGCCATCGTGACGCACAACATGCAGCAGGCCGCCCGCGTTTCCGCCTTCACGGCCTTTCTCTACCTGGGCGAGCTGGTCGAATACGACGAGACGGAGAAAATTTTCACGACCCCAAAGGAAACGAGAACCAGGGACTACCTGACGGGGCGGTTCGGCTAGAGCCGGACCCATTGAACGCGCGATGATCCACCGGCCGCGCCCACAGGCGGAGTGAACTCATGACTAAAGAACGCGACGAGATGCGCAACCTCATGGAAGCCATCGTGGAGATGGCCGACGAGGTCGGCCGCTTTCTGCGAACGACGGCAGAGGCCTTCGTGACGGGCAACACGACGATTCTCCCGGAGCTCTACCAGCGCGATCAGTCCATCGATAAGATGGAGAACGCCAACGACGCCCGGTGCCTTCGCATTCTCGCCCTCTACCAGCCGGCCGCCGACGACCTCCGTACCGTCTTCATGGCCCTCAAAATCAACAATGACCTCGAGCGCATAGGCGATCACGCGCTGAACATCGCCGAACGCGGCGCAGAATTGTCCTCGCCGCCCGTGCCCGCCCTCTGGGACCTCTTCAGCAGGATGAGCGACCTCGCGCTCGGCATGCTCGGCGACGCCATCACGGCTTTCGTTTCCCGGGATTCTGCGCTCGCCAAGAACGTCATCGAGCGCGACGACGAGGCGGACCGCATGCTCCACGAGATCATCCTGGAGGTTCTGACGCGAGAATGGCGCGACCGCCCCGAACGAGAATCGGCCATCGCGCTGGTCTTCGCGGCCAAGGAGTTCGAGCGGGTCGCCGACCTTTGCACCAACCTCGCGGAGGACGTCGTCTTCATGGCGGAAGGCACGATCCTCAAGCACGAAGGGCATACCTGAGAGGCGGCCCCTCCGGCGAGACGTCCGCCCTAAGCCAGTTTATCGAGCGCCTGTTTCAGGTCCGCCAGAAGATCCTCGGCGGCCTCGCACCCGACCGAGAGGCGCACCAGCCCGTCGGTGATGCCCGCCGCGAGCCTGTCTTCCCTCTTCAGACCGGCGTGGGTCATGGAGGCGGGATGCTGGATGAGCGTCTCGACGCCGCCGAGGGACACGGCGAGCGTGGCGATCTCAAGGCTCGTCAGCAGGCGCTTGCCCGCGTCGACCCCGCCTTTTAGTTCAAAGCTGATGAGCGAACCCGGGCCTTCCATCTGCCTCGCGACGAGATCGGCCTGTTCGTGACCGGGGAGTCCGGGATAGCGGACCTCGGCAACCGCCGGATGGTCCGCGAGGAGCTTTGCGCACGACTGGGCATTGGCCTGTGCCGCCCTGACCCTCAGCGCGAGCGTTTTCACGCCCCGCAGGACCAGCCAGGACTGATGGGGATCCATCGTCCCGCCAAGGTAGAAGAGGGCCGGACGCACCCTCTGCATGAGTTGCTCGTCCTTGAAAACGAGTATTCCCCCCACCACGTCGGAGTGGCCGTTGATGAATTTAGTCACCGAATGGAGCACGATGTCCGCCCCGAACCGGAAGGGCTTCTGCAATATCGGACTCATGAAGGTATTGTCCACCACCAGCAGAGCCCCGTGTTCGTGGGCGATCTCAGCCGCGAGGCCGATATCGGTCACGGCCAGCGTAGGATTCCCGGGCGACTCTACGTACACCAGTTTGGTCCTGGGCGTCATGGCCGCGCGGAGATTGTCGATATGGCTCGTGTCCACGAAGCTGGTCTCCACGCCGAACCGGCTGAAGTCCCTCTCCAAGATGCCCCTGCTGGGACCGTACACCCCGTCAGTGCATACCACGTGGTCCCCGCTGGACAGGAGGGCGAAAAACACCGTGGAGACGGCGGCCATGCCCGTGGCGGTCGCCAGGGCGAAACTGCCCTCCTCCAGGGCGGCGACGTTGTCCTCCAGCATTCTGACCGTGGGGTTTCCCATGCGGGTGTAGATGTACCCCTTATCCCGGCCTGCGAAACGATCCGCCCCCTGATCGGGCGTCTTAAACGCGAAAGTGGACGTCTGGTAGATGGGCGGAGCCACGGCGCCGAACTCGGGATCGGGCGCCTGGCCCGCGTGTATACACTGCGTTTCGGTCGCATAGTTATCCGTGAAATCGTGTCGACTCATTATCCCCTCCTGCTCTATGGCTACATATATTCGTTCGATCGCCGGCATCCGGGCCGTCCGAAATGGAGGCCTTCGTTCCGGGGGCGTCGGGCGTCGCCCCTCGGACCGTTGATTGTAACGCCAAGCGCCGCGGGGCGCCAACCCCTCCCGTTTCAGCCCGCTCCCGGACGCCCACAGCCGCCGCAAGGGCGGCATCGACGGCGGAGCGACGTCGTGCATTCGGAACGGTGGCGCTGGCAACGCGATCTGCGAGAGTTTCTCAGCCGTCTGCGAGGACCTCGTCCACAAAGAGGCCTGCCGACTCCCTGGCCTCCGGCGTCACGAGCATACCGCCGTCGTTGTGCCCTCCTCTGAGGTGGACGAACGCCCTCGGCTCAGCCGCCGCTTCAAAGAGCGCGCGTCCGATACCGTAGGGCACGATGTCGTCCTCGTGGCTATGCATGAAGAGTTTCGGACAACGGATGCCGGGCACCTTCGAGAGCGAATCGTACCGGATTCGCAGCAGCAGCCGCGTGGGCAGCCACGGGTAGTAGTGCTTCGCCATGGCCCGGGCGCTGGAGAAGGATGATTCAACGATGAGCCCCCCCGGCTCCCGTCGGGTTGCCGCTTCTATGGCGACCGCGCCGCCCAGCGATTCGCCGTAAAGGAGGATCCGATCGAAAGGGAAGCCCCTGGCGGCGTGGACGAATCGAACGGCGGATTCCGCGTCCAGGTACGTGCCCGCCTCCGAAGGCTCTCCGGTGCTCGTGCCGTAGCCTCTGTAATCGAAGGCCAGTACGGAGAGTCCCAGTCCGTGAAAGAAGTCGATTCTGTCCAGCCGGTTCGAGATATTGCCCGCGTTGCCGTGACACAGGACGAGCGCACCCCTGGCATTCTCGGCGGGAACCCACCACGCTCCCAGACTCTCTCCGTCCTGCGTGTGCAGCCGGACGTCCTCGAAAGCCATGCCGAATGTTCCGGGCGTGGCCTGGATGCCTTTCTCCGGAAAATAGATGTAAGATTCCTGGCTCAGAAACATGACCAGGCATACCCCCACGTAGACCAGCAGGAGCACTAAGCCCCACATGCCCGCTCTCACGACGAATCCGACCGAATCTCCGCTCCGCATCGCCTATCTCCTGCCTCCCTTTTCTCAGGCGGGTTCCAGGCGCTTCAGTCTCCATCCGGCCGCCAGGAAGCTCGCGAGAATGATCAACAGGCTCATACCCCCAACATCCAGAGAGGCCATCGTGTAGTCGGCCCCGGGGCCGCGGCCGAGGAGATGCGCATAATAACGGTATACGGGTCTGGCCGACAAAACGATCACGATTCCCACGTAGATGAGCGAAAGAAACATGTAGGTCAATCCCCACGCGCTCATGACGGCCTTGGCCGGGTTCTTTGCGTCGAACACGGGGTCGACGGCGCCCATGCACAGCGCCAGGGCCGCGAGGGCGAGCGACGAGGCCACGGCGAGGAACACCGTGTATGCCAGCGCGGCTCCGGACACGCCGAGGAAACGGTTCGATCCGTAGAGCGTCAGCGATGCGAGGAGAGCCAGCGGGATGGCGGTAAAGAGGTATTTGGCCCACAGGTAGGACCACACGTCTATGGGCAGAACCCGCGAGGCGAAATATGCCTTCCCTTCCGAGCCCACCGCCGTGAAGGCGAACCGGCCCGCCACCGAAGCGACGATAAGGCCCAGCGTGGCCAGGTTCCAGTAAGCGACGGCGACGCGAAAGATAGCCATCTGGGTCGGCATGTAGCGCACGTTGAAAAGATAGATGACCACCAGCGCCCCCAGAATGATGAGCTGGCCCCATTGGGTCGGGTCCCGGAAGAAAAGCAGGGCGTCCCTCTTGAGCAGGGCCTTGCTCTTTTTCCCTGCGGGCGCCGTCGCCACGACCACCCAGAGCAGCCAGGCTCCCGGGCGGAAACGGCTCCCGCCCCGCTTCACGTTCGCCTGCTCCTGGGACCTTGTATATCCCCGCCAGTGCAGGAGCTTGAGCAGAACACCGAGGACCAGAAGGCCCACGCCGCAGAGCACCGCCAGCCGCTCCAGAGACGACAGGGCGGCGTGCCACTGCCCGGCGGCCCCTTTCACGACCACATCGGCGAGCCACGTCGAGGGCAGGAGCGATTCGCTCGGCAGGTGGATCGACTTGAGGACGTCCAGCACCTGCAGGGACGAGGTGGGATTGATGAGCGCCTCCGGCCTGGCCAGCCGGAACAAAACGACCAGCAGGCAGAGCATGACGAGCGTCAGTATGGTCAAGAGCTGGTGCAGTCTTCGCGCCGGGAAGAAGCGGGCCAGAACGACGGTAACGCCTATCCCCCAACTCAGCGGGATGATCAGGTAGAGAAGGAGTCCCAGGATACCCACGGCCAGGGTTCCCGCGTTCCTCGGGTAGAGGCTCCAGTAGGCCACCACCACGGGCACCAGGAGAAGGGCGACCATATAGCGCCGCGTTGACCGCGGCCTCCGCCGACCTGTAGCCTCGGAGGTACCCGCGGCCCACGGGAAGGAAAGGAGCAAGTCAAGGTCCTCGTCCAGGTACAGGTACGAAAGGGCGCTGACGGACGCCGAAAAGAGCAGGAGCGTAAAGGTGGTGAGCAGCACGAGGCCCATCAGCTTCGCGGCTACGGCCACGAGAAGGACCTTGGGTATGTCGGGGTTGTCCAGAAGATTGGCGAAGATCCTGTGGAAGAAGTAGTAGTCCCCCAAAAGAAACAACGTGCCCAGTACCAGCAGGATAACTATGAAGGCCATACGGGCAAGCCGCGGCGGCCAGAACCTGTGCCACGTCGTCCTCCATCTGATGCGCGGCAGAATGAGAACTCCCATTTCGACTCCGATCCTGCAAAAGGCCAGGGCTTGACATCCGCCGACGGGCCGGCGCATCAACGACCGTAGCGCCCCAGAAGCGGAACAAACACGCACCGGTCCAGGGATTCCGTCTCCACCCGTCCTCGCGCGCCGCGGCGGCAGCGCAAAAGTCCTGCCCCACACCCTCGTTTACGGGCGCCAGCAGGAGCCCCCCTTCCACGAGTTGATTCAGGAGGGGTTCGGGCACCGAGGGGCAAGCGGCAGAAACCAGTCCTGTCAAAAGGCGCCTCCTCCGGCCAACCCAGTCCCCCGTCGCCGAAGCGACAGGGAATCCCAGGGAATCCGGCCGCCTGGAGGTTCCCCCGCATGATGCTCTCCAGCTCATTGTGCCACTCCACGCCGAATGGCCTTGCGGACATGGCCTTAAGAAGGGCCAGGGCATAGCCGGAACCCGACCCCACTTCCAGCACCCGCATTCCCCGCCTGACGCGCAGATGCTCCAGCATGATTGCCACCATGTAAGGCTGACTGATGGTCTGTCCCGCCGGGATAGGAACGGATGATCTCCATATGCGCGGGCCGTAAAGCGCCCCGGGACAAAGAACGCGCGATCGACCGTAAGGAAGGCCCGGAGCACGCGCCTCGAACGTATGCCGCGGCCGTAGATCTGGCGCCTTACCATCCTCCGGTTCTCCGGTGAAGTCCTCATCGCAAAGACCTCCTGCGCCTCCGGGCTTCGATCTGGGCCATAAAAAGGAACCCCGGCGAGGACCGCCAGACAGGCATCGAGCCCAAAGGCCGGACCGGGCCCGAGCCGGTCCCACATGAAACCCATCAGGAGTGAGGCCGGCAGCAGCGCAACGCCCCTGACCGCATTATACAACCCCAGCCCCGAACCCATGAGCCCGGGCGTGACCAGGTTGCTCACGTACGCCTTCTTGAACCCCTTCCTCGACCGCCTGGAAGGGCCCGTAGAGAACGAATAACACGAGGACCCCCCACCGGCTGTATACGAAGTCTAACCCCAGGTACAACGCGCCGTGAGAGAAGAAGGATAGAAGGGTGACTCCTCGGCCTGCCCCACGCGTTGGCGAACGCCCCGATAGGCCCGGCAACGGCGGCGTAGAAAAGGTTGAAAACAGTGTAGACGACGGCGACCTGGGCGACCGAAAAGCCGACGGACCTCGCCTTCAGAGAAAGGAACGCATCGGAGGAGTTGGCCACGGTGAACAGCGCCGTAACCCACAGGAAGCCCTTGAAAGGTCCTCCGATCTTGAACGCGGGACCGCAGGGAGGGCGCCGGTCACCCGCCCGACGTTCGGGAATACGGTCGCGGATCAGGGAAATGAGGAGGCAGGCCACGACACCGGGGATGATGCTGAACCAGAACACGGTCCTTATGCCGAACCCAAACCCCCCCAAGCACGTCGCCGCCGCCAGGGCGGGGCCGAGGGCCGCACCGGCCGTGTCGAGAGCCCTGTGAACGCCGAATGCCCTGCCCCGCATCTCCACCCGGGTCCCGTCGGCAATCACAGCGTCCCGGGGGGCGGTGCGAACCCCCTTCCCTACCCGATCGACGAAGCGTGCGGAGAAGACGGTCTCCCACGTGCCGGCGGCCGCAATGAGCGGCCGCGCGAGCAGTGAGAGGCCATAGCCCACGAACATGGGAATCCTGCGCGTGCGGAAGCGGTCAGAAAGCACCCCCGAAAAGACTTTGAGGATGCTCGCCGTCGCCTCGGCCACGCCCTCGATGAGCCCCAGGGATACACGTGAAGCGCCGAGAACGCCGGTGATGAACACGGGCAGTAGCGGATAGACCATCTCCGATGAAATGTCGTTGAACAGGCTCACCGCCCCTGTTACCCAGATGTTTCGAGGCAGCCGATCTCTTCGTGACATGAGATCATCATAGCCTCGCCTCGACAGGGCATCAATATGAACGGCGGGCTGCGACTCCTCAACCGGGCGCCCCCGGCCCGGCGGACGGGTGCGGCCGACTTTTCAACGCCTGGGTTTCCTGTTAATCTCTTGCCGGGAGGGTCGAACACCATGAGCCTGCTTGATGAAATCCGGGCGCGGGCCGCCCGTCGAAGACAGCGGATCGTCCTTCCGGAGTCCGGCGACGAGCGGACGCTTCAGGCCATTCCCCTGATTCAGGCGGCCGGCTCGGCCGAAGTGGTCCTGGTAGGCGAACCCGACGCCGTCGGGACAAAGGGCGCACGCGCTCGGGGTCTCGCTGGCAGGGATCGAGATCCTGGATCCAGAGGACGCGCAGTTCGCCCCCAAGACGACCCGGATCTACCTGGAGCGGACGCGTAGCCGCGGCGTGACGGAACACGAAGCCAGGGCGATCACCGCCCAGCGGCTGTACGCCGGATGCCTCCTGGTGGCCATGGGGCGGGCCGACGGCGTCGTCTCGGGCGCCACGCACACCACAGCCGACTCCGTCAGGGCCTACCTTCGCTGTTTGGCCCCGCGGCCGGAATCCGGACGGTTTCCTCCTTTTTTCCCATGGTCACGCCAAAAACGGAGTACGGAGAGAACGGCGTTTTCGTCTATTCGGACTGCGGCATCGTGCCCTGTCCCGACAGCGCACAGCTCGCCGAGATAGCCCTCTGCGCGGCGGAGTCGTTCCGCACGCTCGTCCAGAACGAGCCGAAGGTGGCCTTCCCGTCGTTTTCCACCAAGGGTTCGGCCAGGGACGCCAGCGTGGAGAAGGTTGTGCGCGCCCTCGAAACCTTCCCGGGCGAGGGCCCCGCACATAGCCGCTGATGGGGAACTGCAAGGAGACGCGGCCCTCGTCCCCAGGGTCGGCGCCTCGAAGGCTCCCGGCAGTCCTGTCGCCGGGCAGGCCAACGTCCTGGACTTTCCCAACCTGGACGCCGGGAACATAGCCTACAAGCTGACCGAGCGCCTGGCTTCGGCCGTGGCCCTCGGCCCCATTCTTCAGGGACTGAGCACGGCCGCCAACGACCTGAGCCGCGGCTGTTCGGCCCAGGATATCGCCGATGTCGTCGCCATAACGGCGGTACAGGCCCAGGCGTTGAAATCAGTTGGATCCTGAAACCATGGATCGAAAACACCCACGAGTAGCGACGGCGCCTCGAGCACGCGAAGAAAGCGGGGCCGAATCCGCGTTCGGCGCCGGGCCCCAGGCATCGGTTCTTATCCCGGCTTACAACTGCGGCCGGCATATCGGGCCGGTTGTGGAAGGACTCAATCGATTAAACCTGGATGTCTGGGTGGTAGGTGATGGCTCATCGGACGATACGCCGAAGGTCGCCGCCGCCCTGGGCGCGCGGGTCCTTCGGAGGCCTGTCCGGTCCGGAAAAGGCGCAGCCATCCGCTACGGACTGGAACGCTTGTTCGAGGAACGCAAACCCGACTGGGTCCTTTTCATGGACGGAGACGGTCAGCACAGACCGGAAGAAGCCTGCCGGTTCCTTTCCGCCATGGACGGCCCCTTCGATCTCCTACTGGGGACCCGCATGATGGATGCCGAAGCTTTTCCGTCTCACCGGCTCAAGGCTAACTGCTACGGAAGCCTGATTCTCAAATGGATGACCGGCCAGCCCGTTCCGGATACCCAGTGCGGGTTCAGGGCCTTCCGTTCCGAGCTTCTCTGCAATATGCGGCTCGAATCCCATGGATTCGAAATAGAAACGGAGATGCTCATGAAGGCCCTGCGGTTGGACGCTCGGTGGCAAGCCCTCCCCGTGAGCGCCGTCTACGACGGCCAGGGCAGCCACTACCGTCCAGTGGCCGATACATTTACGATCTGCATGGCGGCCCTCAGGTATGTCCGCGGATAAGGTGTACTCGGACTGGAACGTCAACGCCTTCAACAGGGCGTGGGTGTTCAGCCTGGCCGACCGGGGCTGCAGGCTTCTTCCGCGGAAGGTCCTCTACACCGTGGCCGACAGTCTCATGGACTGGTACCAGGGTCGTAGCCCTGCGACGCTTGCCGACGTGGCCGACACCGTCGCCCGCGCATTTCCGGCTCTCCCTGCCGCGAAGGTCCAGGCCTTGGCATCCGGCACTTTCAGGAACTACGCCCGGGGCGTCGTGGACTATCTCAGGGCGTCCTTCGACCCGCCGGTCATCCGCCCTGCGGAGGGCGCGGCGTCGAGATTCGCGTCCATCCGGGGCGGTCGCATCATCGTTACGGCCCACATGGGCAACTGGGAGGTGGGCGGGGCGGCCCTCGGCCCGTCCGAGGGACCCCAGGTGATGGTCGGTTTTCCGGAGAGGGACCCGGCCCTCGAAACCTACAGGCGCGGCAGGCGTGAATAGAACGGACAATCGAGTGTGGGCTCGGGCGGTGAGGGCATGGGGATACTCTTCAGGCTCAGGAATGTCCTGGAGGAGGGCGGCAGCGTGATCGTCCTCGCGGACCGTTCGGTGGGAAAGGACGGCGTGGAGGTCATCTTTCGCGGACGGCGGGCCAGGTTCCTCAAGAGTCCGGCCCTTTCTCATCCCTGACGGGTGTCCCGCTCGTCCCCGTCGCGATTATGGCCGAATCGCCCGGTGTCTATACGGCTCACGTCGGCGACCCCGTGGCGCCCGGCCCGGATGATGCCGCCATTCGAGCCGCCATGCAGAGCACCGCCGATTTCTTCGGGAGGAATTCTGGGAGCGGTACCCCGATCAGTGGTACAATTTTTCCAGGTATTGGAGGGAGGGCCTATGACTAATCTGGAAATCACCTCCGAGCCGAAGGGCGATAGGTGGGTCATTCACCTCAAGGGTTTCCTGCACGCCCACAGCCAGGAACTCTTCGGAGATGCCGTTCGCGAACACATCCAGAAGGGCCACTTCAAGCTCGTCCTGGACTTCAGCGAGCTGATCTACATAGGCTCTTCCGGCATCGAGGTCATTCTGTCCAACATCCAACCCATCAGGGACAAGGGCGGAGACATGGTCCTTTGCGGCATGTCGCCGAAGATCTTCAAGGTATTCGACCTGTTGGGACTGCCGGCGTTCTTCAAGCACAAGCCACTCCGTAGAAGAGGCCCTCAGCGCCGCTCATGGCTGATCGCTGGACCTATCTGCGTCCGGCGGGCACGACGCGGTTCGAGCACAAGGACAGGGGCTCGGTCTTCAGAGGCCCTCCTGGCTCCCAGTTCAAGCCCGGAGGCCGCGTTGTCCGTTCTCGAGGAAATTCGCGGGGAGTACCACGACGCAACCCACCACTGCTGGGCCTACCGAACGGGGTGGGACGACGGGCTGGAAAGCAGGTGCAGCGACGATGGTGAACCCTCCCACACGGCGGGGACGCCCATTCTTTCGACACTTGAGACGAGGGAAGTCTCGGACGCCTGCCTCGTCGTCGTGCGTTACTTCGGGGGCATCAAATTGGGAACGGGCGGTCTCATGAGAGCTTACCGGACCGCCGCTGCAGGGGCGGTTGACTGCGCCGAGCTGGACCGTTTCGTCATGCGCTCGGAATGGGTAATCACGCTGCCTTACGGGGCACAGGGGCAGCTGCGGCACCAGGCCGCGGGCATGGACATCGAGGTCGAGGACGAAGACTACGGGACGTCCCTGGTCATCCGCGCCCTCGTCCCGAAAGCGATGGGAGTCGCGCTTTTCGGCCTTTCTGGAGTTTACCAACGAGTCCTGGAAAGGAGCGGTTTCATGGAAATCGAAGTAAAGGTCCCGGTGGATGACGTCAGGCACTACGCCGAAAAGGCGGACCGGCTCGGGTACGAAAAGATCAAGGCCCGTCACTTCGAAGTCAATACGCTCTTCGACTTTCCAAACCGCCCGCTCTCCCTGAGCGGCTGCCTGCTGAAGGGTCCGCGAAACGCCGGACGGCGCTCTCCTGACATTCAAGGGCAGGCTGGTGGCCCACGACCGCTACAAAGTCAGGCCCGAGGAGGAGACGGTGTGCGACAGCGGCCCCAACGTCCGCTCCATTCTCGAGAACATCGGACTCAGGCCCTTCTTCCGCTACGAGAAATACCGCGAGGAGTACCAGGCGCCCGATGCGATTCTATGCCTGGACGAAATGCCGTTCGGCCATTATCTGGAGCTGGAGGGCACGCCGGATGGCATCGAAAAACTGGCGAACACTCTCGAGCTGGACCCGGAGACGTTCGTGAGGCGGTCCTACGCCGATCTTTACGGAGAGCACTGCCGCAAGCTGGGCATTCCCTTCGGTGATATCGTCTTTCCGAGGGACCATGACGATCCGTGAAGCCGTCCTGTTGTCGGCCGGCTTCGGCACGCGCATGCGACCCATGACCCTGGGCATCCCCAAGCCGGCGCTGCCTTTTCTCAACAGGCCCGTCATGCACTGGGCGCTCGACGGCCTTGTCGAGACAGGCATCGAGCGAGTCCTCGTCAACCTCCACCATCTGCCGGACAAGGTCCGGGAACCGCCGCAGCCTATCCTTCACCCGTGGACTTCTTCTTTTCCTACGAGCCAGAGCTATTGGGGACGGCGGGTTTTCTGGGGCCTATGAAGGCCCATCTCCGCGGTGAAGCTTTCTTTGTGGTGAACGGCGACGTACTGCACGATTTCTCCTGCGACGACCTGGCCGACGATCTCATGGCCCACCCTCGCGCACGGGCCACGCTTGCCGTCGCGGCATGGACCCCGGGCTACACGGGCGTGTCCCTGGCGCCGGACGGAACCATCCGGGGTTTCGACGGGGGAGCCTACATGTTCACGGGGGTGTACGCCGCTCGCAGGGAACTCATCGAGCACTTAGAAACACCCGGCCGCAGGGAACTCGTCCGGGACCTCATCGGGCCGCTCCTGCCATCCGGGGCCGTGCGCGGCTTGGTCGAAAAGGGCCTGTGGGAGGACCTGGGCTGTCCCGCCGGATATCTGGGCGCATCCATGCGCGGCCTCGCTCGAATGGCCGAGGGCGGAATGGCCGCACCGGCCGGAAGCCGCCTTGAAAACCTGTCCGGATGCACGGTCCTGATACACGAAACGGCGAGAGTGCACCCGTCCACGGTCTTTACCGGGCCCACGGTCCTCGGGGAGGGTACGGTGATCGAGGGGAAAACGAGGGTCGGCTCGGCCGTTTTCATGCCGGATACCCGACTCGAAGCCGGACGATGCATCGAGCGCGCCATCCTTTCCCCCTGGGGAAGCGCGATGATCGGGCGGGGGGCATCGGTCCCGGATGCCGAACCCTGATGCTCCTTCGATCCGGCCCTGGCAGCCGGGTCGCTTATCCCTCCGAGCTTTCATCCATGATCGTTTTGCGGGATAATGACCCGTGAAGCACAAGGCAGGTGCGGGGAGACGGCGCCCCGTTGGGAGAGCGCCGTCTGTGAGCACGCCCTGCCGGAGGAGGGTCTTTGGTTCGACATCCCGCCGACCTCGATAGAAAGGCCGTCACCGCCATCATTCCCGCCGGGAACGAGGCGCACCAGATTGCCGACACCATAAAGTCCGTCCTCTGGGCCGACGAGGTCCTCGTGGTCGTGGATGCGGCGAGCGTCGATGATACGGCCGAGGCGGCCGCGTCCGTCGACCCGAAGGTAACGGTCCTCGTCCACGAATACGGCTACTCCGCCGCCCAGAAAAACTGGGCGATTCCGCAGGCGTCCCATCCCTACGTCTTTCTGCTCGACGCCGATGAACGGGCCACTCCGGATGTCGAAAGGGAGATCGGCGAGGCACTCCGGGGCGACTCTACCTGCGACGCCTACTGGATTCCCAGGCGAAACCTCTATTTCGGACGCCTGATGAAACATGGGGGCATGCAGACCGACAAGGTCATACGGCTCTTCAAGCGGGAATGCCGATACCAGGACCGCAGGGTTCACGCGGAGATAGAAGGGTGGACGACCGTGGGTTTCATGCGATCCGCTCTTCTGCACAACACCTTCAGGGACTGGGGACACTACCTCCGCAAGCTGGACGTCTACACGACCTGGGGGGCCGAGCAGGATCTCAAGGACGGCAAGCGGTCCGGTTTTCTTCATGTGGTCTTGAGACCGGCCGGGCGATTTCTCAAGCAGTACGTTTTCCGGCTCGGCTTCATGGATGGTATCCCGGGAGCCATATCCGCGTACCTGGGCGTGTACGGCGTTTTTCTCAAATACGCGAAGTTGTGGGATCTTCAGCGCAGAAGCGATCGCTCCCGTATCTGAAGGTCACGCCTTGACAGGCTCGTCGCCCGGACAGCATACTTTTCACAGGGAGTTATAACCTGTTATGAAAAGAGCCTTGTTTTCATTGTGTTTGTTTCTTGTCGGTCTGTTTGCGACGACCGCGGCGAAGGCGGGAACCGTCTACGTGATCCACCTCGACCAGCCCATCCAGCCCATCACCCAAGAGTACATCGTCCACGCCATCAAGAAGGCGAACGAGAAGAACGCCGACCTCATCCTCATAGACATGGACACTCCGGGCGGGTTCATCGTTTCTGTCGAGAAGATCCAGAAGGCCATTCTCGCCTCCAAGGCGCCCGTCGTGACCTACGTCACGCCCTCCGGAGCGCGCGCGGCCTCCGGCGGAGCCTTCATCGCCCTGACCTGCGACCTCATCGCCATGGCTCCGGGCACCAACATCGGGGCGGCGCATCCCGTTTCGGGCATCCCGCTGCCCGTCCCCTCGCCCCAGCCCGTCAGTCCTCCGGAGGGAGGGGACAAGGGGCTTAAGCCGAGGCAGAACCCACAGCAGAGCGGCGTTGAAATGGAAAAGATCGTCAACGATCTGGCCGCGCACATGAGATCGCTGGCCGCCAACCGCCACCGAAACGTGGAGCTTGCCGAGAAGATGGTCCGCGAGAGCGTCTCCTTCACCGAGCAGGAAGCGTTCAAGAATAACCTGATCGATCTGATCGCCAAAAACCGCCAGGCGATCTTCGACTACATCAACACGCACCCGATCCGCCGCTTCGACGGGAACGAGCAGAAGGTCGACCTGGGGCGATCACCGCAGGTCGTCGAGGTCGACATGTCGGTAAGGGAACGCTTCCTGTCCGCCCTGGCCAACCCGAGCCTTGCCTACATCCTCCTCCTGCTGGGCGCGCTGGGCCTGTTTGTGGAGTTCAAGAGCCCCGGCCTCATATTCCCCGGCGTACTGGGAGGGATTTTCATCTTGCTCTACCTCATGTCGATTCCCCTCCTTCCCGTCAACGTCGTGGGTCTTCTCCTCATCTTCCTGGGGATAGCATTCTTCATCCTCGAGCTGAAGGTGGTATCCTACGGAATGTTGAGTATTGGAGGGATCATCGCCCTGCTGGTAGGAAGCATGATGCTCTACAGCCAGGGCCCCATACCGGAGCTGAGGTTGCCCCTGACGATCATCGTGCCCGTCGTGGCGGCCTTTTCGGCCATCGTCGTGTTTCTTCTGACCCTGGTCGCAAAGGCCATGAGAAATCCCGTTGTCACGGGAAGTGAGGGGATCGTCGGCCAGGAAGGGACGGTTCGGCAGGCCGTCAACCCTCCGCTTGCAGGCAAGGTTTTCGTATTTGGTGAATACTGGAATGCTGTCAGCGACACGCCGCTCGCGCCCGGTGACCGGGTGAAGGTGGTCGGACAGGACGGGATGACCCTGCGTGTTGTCCCTCAATCAGAGGGAGGAAATCATGGCGAACATTAGCATGTCCTTTTTGGTCGTTATCGTCATCGTGGTCTTCTGGCTCTTTTCCTGCATCAACATCCTCAAGGAATACGAGCGGGGAGTCATCTTCAGGCTTGGCCGAGTCCTCCCCCAACCCAAGGGGCCGGGACTGATCTTCGTCTTCAAGCCATTCGACAGCCTCGTCCGGGTCGCGCTACGCACCATCGTCCTCGACGTGCCACCCCAGGACGTGATCACGCGAGACAACGTATCCGTGAAGGTCAATGCCGTGGTCTACTTCAGGGTATTCAATCCCTCGAACGCCGTGCTCCAGGTCGAGAACTACATCTACGCGACGTCTCAGCTTTCCCAGACGACCCTTCGCTCCATCCTTGGTCAGGTTGAACTGGACGACCTTCTCTCCAAACGGGAGAAGCTGAACGAGCAGCTCCAGTCCGTGCTCGATCTTCACACGGACCCGTGGGGCATCAAGATTTCCCTCGTTGAAATCAAGGGCGTGGACCTCCCCCAGGATATGCAGAGAGCCATGGCGCTCCAGGCCCAGGCGGAGCGGGAAAAGCGCGCGAAGGTCATCAACGCAACGGGCGAATACCAGGCCGCCCAGACCCTGGCGGACGCCGCCGAGATCATGGCGAAGAATCCCATCACAATGCAGTTGCGATACCTGCAGACCCTGACCCAGATCAGCGCGGAAAATGCCAGCACGATTATCTTCCCCGTACCCATGGAATTTCGGGCGCTCTTCGGTCAGCTCGTCGAGGGCATGGCGCAAAAAGCGGAGAGGGCGGAAAAAGCAGAAAAAGCTTAGCCGCAATCAGGGGCCACGATGCTGGTGAGGTCAGGAACGGATCGATTCCGACGGGACGCGCAGCCGTCCATCCGGACTGAGGCGAGGTTCTTCGGGGCTCGTCCATGAAGAAAGTGAAGCGGCTGCCCACGGGGCTGGAGCTCTCCCTATACAGGGATTTGACGCGCACTTTCCGCTCCTTCGATCTGCATACGGTTTCCGAGGAGATCCTCAAGTCGCTTCTCCACGCCTTTCACTCGGATTACGGTACCCTCATGATCCTGAGCGAGAAGGGCCAGTACGTGGAGCGCGTCTTCCGCGCGGGTTTCACGCCCGAGAAGCACACCACAGATCGTTTCGGCCTGACGCGTTCGGATATCGAATCCCTTATCAGGGACATGATCCCGAAGCTGAAGCTCTACGACGTATCCCAGCCCGTCCAGCCCATCCCCTCTGTGGACGGACACCAGATTCCACTCCTTGCCGTCCTGCCCATGCAGCTCGTTTACGATTACACGGGACTCATTCTTCTCGCCGTCCGCGACGATCACATAGGCGACACTTACATCAACAGTGAGAGCTTCCGCATTCTAGAATCGGCCCTTCCGGACTTCAGTTTCGTCTTGAAAAACGCACTGACCGTGCGGCGGATGAACGAGCTGATCACCAAGGACGACCTGACTCTTTCCTATAACCGGCGCTTTTTCGAGGACTACCTGGCGGAAGAGCTGGAGCGTGCCCGCAGGTACAACAACCCGGTATCGCTGATCTTCCTGGATCTCGACGGACTCAGAGAGGTGAACAACCGCTTCGGTCACGCCATGGGCAGCCGGACCCTCCAGGAAGCCTCGGCGCGGATCATGAATGCCGTGCGCTCCATTGATAAAGTCGTCCGGTACGGAGGCGATGAATTTTGCATCATCCTTCCCGAAACCCACTGGCGGGGTGCGCTCGAGGTGGCAGAACGGATGCGGACGCGTCTGGCTGCCACGCCTTTCCTCCTGGAAGAAACCGGCGGCATAGAAATTACCGGGTCCTTCGGAGTGGCTTCCTATCCGACCCATGCGATGACCAAGGAGGAACTCATTAAGAAAGCCGATGAGGCCATGTACCGAATCAAGAGCCAGACGAAAAACGACATTCAGGTGGCACAGCCACTCAAACGTTTTCCCTGACGGTGCGGAGCTGAACGATGAGCGAAGACTTCGTACTTGAAGGACAGCTCTCGGACATTTGTCTTCCGACCATCCTCATGTCCCTTCACAACGACCGCGAGACAGGAATTCTCGAGATCAGCGATGACCTTCACACCAAGCGCCTGTTCGTCCAGGAGGGGAGGATCGTCCACGCCTCGTCCACCGACCCCGACGAGGGGCTTGCGGAATGTCTCCTGAGGCGCGACCTCATCTCCCTTGCACACTACCTGGAAGTCAGGGAGGACCTTCAGGCTGAGACCCGGGGAGGTGGCGTGCCGACGGCATTCAGGAGCCTCGAACCGGACAGGCTGCAGGAAGGCGTCGAGAGACGGCTCCGGGACCTCGTTCTCTCCATGCTCGGCATGAAAGTGGGTCGGTACAACCTCCGACTGGCACCATTCTCCGCGATGAACATGATGAC
This sequence comes from uncultured Acidobacteriota bacterium, assembly GCA_963724125.1. Taxonomy (GTDB): domain Bacteria; phylum Acidobacteriota; class UBA4820; order UBA4820; family DSQY01; genus CAVRTJ01. The sequence continues at coordinate 39,200 of CAVRTJ010000016.1, read as the reverse complement.
CCTCTCCACGGGCATCCCGCACCTTCTCTTCGAACTTATGCAGACCATGACATGCTGGGGCCGCATTTACGCTGCGGTTGGAGATCCCGACACGCGACTGACCCTTTCCGCCCGGCTCCCCGCGTTCGTCGCCGACCTGGACATGGATACGGACCAGGCTCATCTCATGGATCTTTGCAGATCGGGGATGCCCGTTTCCGCCCTCGTGGAAGCCAGCTATATGCCGCCGTTTCAGACCTATCGCTTGCTCTGGTCGTTCATCATTCTCGGGCTGGTGGTCCACCTCGACAACATTCCGGACGGGAGGAGGAGGGCACGACGATCGCCGCGCTGGAAGAAACGCTGGAACGCTACAACGATCTCTATGCCTACATACACAGCAAGCTCGCCGTGCTCCCCGGTGCGGATGCCCTCTTCGGTAGCATGATGGTCGAACTCGCCGAGCGCCATCCGCGTATGGCAGGCAGGCAGGACGGGCTCGGACAGTACGGGAAGCTCGATGTGGACCTCGCGCTCTGGGAGCTTCGAAAATTGCCGGAAGACACAAGGGCCCGGGAGTTGATGACGTTTCTTGACGACGTGCTCGATGCCTTCACCTCGGCAGCCGGGTCGAATCTTCCTCCAGGTGCCCGAGAAGACGTGTTTGCCTACGTCCGGACCCGGACGGGCTCACCACCAGGAGAACAGCAATGACGGATGGTTCCCGCTCCCCCATTTCCCTGAGGCAGATCCTGTGGGTCGCGGCCGGTGCCGCCATCCTCACGTTCCTGGTCGCAGTGGCCTCATGGCTTTTTTCTCCTCGTTCATCACAGGATGCCGGAGGAACGGCGTCCACCACTATCCAGGAAACAACACTCGACAAGAAGACTTTCACGCCCGAGCCGACAGGTCCCGGGCGCGCCCGGGACGAGTCCGCCACCCGGACCGGCAACCATGAAGCGGCAGGGCGCGCCTCCGCCGAGGGCCGCCCCGAACGCCCCCGGGACGCCATTCCATCCTCCGGGAGCGTCCCCGAGGCACATGCGGAGCCCGAACCCACCACACCGCCCGTCCCGTCCCCGAAGCCGCCGGCTTCCGCGCCCTCCGATCACGCCGTGAGCAAGCGGCCTGGATACGGTATTCAAGTGGGCGCATTCTCTTCGGCGGCGAACGCCCTTCAGATCAAGCAAAGGCTCGATGCAAGCGGTTTCCGCGTCTCGATCCTTCCCAAGGCCGAAATCCATAAGGTCGTCGTCACGGGCTTTGCAGACCGGGCCGCGGCGGAACAAAACCCTTGCCGATCTCCGGCGCAAGGGCTTCCCGAAGGCATTCATCGTTCCCGTGGAGTAGAGATGCCCAAATCCCCCAAGAAAGTAAGCTTCGAGAAACAACTCACGGAACTCGAGGACATCGTGGCCCGGCTGGAGGACGGCAGCCTGCCCCTTGAGGAGAGCCTTCAGCTGTTCGAGAAAGGCATCAAACTGAGCCGCGAACTTCAGTCCGCCCTTCAGGCGGCATCGATGAAAGTGACCTACCTCCTCGAGGGCGAGCGGATAGAGGAGCAACCGCTTCCGGAGCTCGATAAGAAAGACAGGACCGAAGAGCGTGGAGGCAGACCTCCATGATGCCCTCAGCGATAAAGCGCTGGGGGTCCCGCGTGGAATCCACGCTGGACGAAGTGCTCCCCCCGGTCGAACAACCTCCCGCGTGTCCTCCATGAAGCCATGCGTTACAGCGTCATGGCCGGCGGAAAGCGGCTGAGACCGATCCTTGCGCTCTCAGCCTACACCGCGTGCGGCGGCGACCATCCAGAGTCTATCCTCCCGGCGGCCTCAGCCCTGGAATTGTTCCATACCTACAGCCTCATTCATGACGACCTGCCCTCGATGGATGACGACACGCTGCGGCGGGGGAAGCCGACCAACCACGTCATTTTCGGAGAGGCCATAGCAGTGTTAGCCGGAGACGCCCTGCAGACGTTAGGCTCGTTTCTCCTCTGCACAGAGCCTAGAGGTGCGCGATGGACGGCGCGAAGAAACAAGGCATCCCGTGAAGTGCTTACCGCCCTCGGATCCAGGGGCATGGTGGGCGGCCAGGTCCTGGACCTGCAGCTTACGGGCACGGCGGGAATGGTTTCCGAAAAGGACCTCCTCAAGATCCACAACCTGAAGACGGGACGCTTCCTCGAAGCTTGTGTGCAGGCCGGCGCCATCTGGGCGGGCGCGAGGGCCGAGCGCCGGAAGGCTCTGCGCAGGTATGGCCAAGCCATCGGGCTGGCATTCCAGATCATGGACGACATTCTCGACGAAACGGCCTCTTCGGAGGACCTCGGCAAGACGGCCGGCAAGGATTCGGCCCAGGGTAAAGCTACCTTTCCGGCCTTGTGGGGGCTGGAAGAGTCCAGGATGGCGGCGCAGCGGCTTCTCTCCGAAGCCTTGCGCGCGGTCTCCGACCTGGGCCCACCCAGCCAGGAACTGAGGGAACTGGCCCATTTCGTGGTGAATCGCGGACGATGAAGGAGCGCGCCGACAAACTGGTCGTGGCGCAAGGTCTGGCCTCGACGAGACAGAAGGCCCAGGCGCTCATCATGGCCGGGCAAATTTACGCGGCCGAGGTCCGGATCGACAAGGCCGGTCACCTCCTGCCCGCGGACGTGGTATTGACCCTGCGCGGCAAGAGTTGCCCCTATGTCAGCCGGGGGGGACTCAAGCTGGAAGGTGCGCTGGATCAGTTGGGGTTGTCGGTCACAGGTTGGATCTGTGCCGACGTGGGGGCCTCGACGGGCGGTTTCACAGACTGCCTTCTCCAGAGGGGCGCGGCGAAAGTTTACGCCCTCGACGTCGGACATGGCCAGCTGGACTTCAGCCTGAGGTTCGATTCCCGCGTTGTAGTCCTGGAGGGTGTCAACGCCCGGTACCTCCCCGCGGATTTCTATCCGGATTTGATTCAATTAGTAGTGGCGGATGCTTCCTTCATTTCGCTCAAACTCCTCCTGCCCGCGATCAATGCGAGCGCCCCCGAAGCCCGCGTCCTCGCTCTCGTCAAGCCGCAGTTCGAAGCAGGTCGGAATAAGATCGGCGAGGGAGGCGTAATCAGAGACCAGGAGGTGAGAGACCTCGCCGTAAGGTCGGTGTGTCAATACGCCGTCGAACTGGGGTATACTCATAAGGCTACGATAGAGAGTCCCGTGAAGGGTCCGAAGGGTAATGTCGAGTACTTCATAGACCTGAGGCCCGAACAAACGGACAGACCATGAGCGCAAAACGGCACACCAGCGTAGGCATTGTCGCAAAGCCACAGCCTGAGGGCAGCTTGCCGCTGCTGGACGAACTGATCGCCTGGCTTACGGAACGGGAAGTCCCGTTCATTCTGGATCCCGAGGCGGCCCGCCTGACCGAAATCAGCGGGAAAGTGCTCGACAGGATGAGCCTGCCATCGGCCGTGGACCTTGTGGTGGTGCTTGGAGGCGATGGCACGTTGCTGTCCGTCGCCAGGCATTGCGGTTCTTCACCGGTTCCCATTCTCGGCGTTAATTTGGGTCATCTCGGATTTCTCACGGAAATCAGCGCCGGTGAGATGTTCCCGGTTCTCGAGAAATGTCTTGACGGCACGGCGTCGATCGAAAGCCGGATGATGCTGGAAGCCACTCTCGTAAGGCACGATTCCGTCGTCGCCGGCTTCAAGTGCCTCAACGACGTCGTATTCAACAAGGCGGCGCTCGCGCGGATGATCGAGATCCGTGTTGAGGTCGGAGGCGTTCTCCTGACCAAGATGCGCGCCGACGGCTTGATTGTATCCACGCCCACCGGTTCCACGGCCTACAACCTCTCTGCGGGCGGCCCCATTCTCACGCCGGGCATGGACGGTGTGATCATCACCCCCCTGTGCCCGCACACACTGACGATGCGGCCGTTGATAGTAGACGGCCGGGCGCCCATAACCATTACCTTGACCAAGGAATCGGGAGAGGTTTTCCTCACGGCGGACGGTCAGTCCGGCCATCCCGTGGAAATGGGCGATCGCGTCCGGATCGAAAAATCCTCCGACGTGGTGTGCCTGGTCACGTCGCGAGAACGGAACTACTTCGCCCTGCTGCGCGAAAAGCTTGGCTGGGGGACCCAGTATCCATGATGGGAGCGCGCCGTTTCCCGGCCGCGGAGCGATGCTCCTCCACCCTGTGGTATCTTCAGGAGCGGTTCGTGCCGACCGAATCGACCCCTGTCTCATTATGCTCGTCACTGTGTAACAACTCTATGGAGGTTACCTCATGAAGAAACGCTCATCCTTCATCGGCGCCGGTTCCGTCTTTCTTCTGGCGTGCGCCCTGAGTCTGGTCGCCCTGGCGGCCAATCCGCAGAAGCCGGCAGCGAAACAGGAGAAGGCCGCGACGGCTGCCGCCGTCAAGGTGGCCCCCCCCGCTTCGACGCCCGAAGCGGTCGTGGAAGAGACTGATTTCGATGCTGGAACCGTTACTCGCGGCGACACCATCACACACGATTTCGTCGTAAACAACGAGGGCAAGGGGACTCTCGAAGTGACCCGTGTCCAGCCCACCTGCGGATGCACGGTCACGAAGTTTGACAGGACCATCGCTCCCGGCAAGACGGGCAAAATAACGGCCAGCGTTCACACGGCCGCATTCTCGGGCCCGATCCACAAAACCATTATGGTCGCTACCAACGACCCCAAGATGGCCAATTTCCAGCTCTCCATCAAGGCGGTGGTGAAGTCCATCCTCAACGTGTCGCCCCAGGAAAATCAGAACTTCGGTCTCGTCTTCAAGGGACAGTCGATGGAGAAGACCTTCGACATCAAGTCTTCCGACGGCAAGCCCTTCGAGATCACCTCCGTCCAGGCGCAGGATAATAACCTGAAGTACGACCTCAGCCAGGCCAAGGACCACCAGTCGGCCGTTTTCAAGGTCATGCTGCCCGCGGACCATCCCGTCGGCCCCATCAACGGCCGTTTCACCCTGATGACGACGCACCCCAAGGTCCACACCCTCAACCTCAACGTGTTCGGAACCATCCGGGACCCCCTCACCGTATACCCCCAGGACATCGTCTTTACAGGACTCAACAAGGATTACATCAACGCGCACCCCGACGATATCTCCCTGAACAAGACCATCACGCTTGCCTACGAGCAGGGCCCCGGACTCAAGATCGAGAAGGTTACGTCAAGCCTCAAGAACCTCGAAGCCACCGTGCAGACGATTACGCCCAACCAGCGGTACAGCATCAGGCTTCATCTCAAGCCACCCGTCGAGCTCGGCGACTTCAGCGGCGAGGTTACGGTAAAGACGAACAAGAAGACGGTCACCATTCCGGTTCGCGGCAAGATCTTCTAGGTTTGCCGCGGCACGGCCAGGACTAGAAAAGGGCGGGGGCCAGGCCCCCGCCCTTTTGATCTGCATCCATGCGCGACCGTCAGCTTCCCCGCTCGCGGTATGTTCCCGTTCGCGTGTCCACGACAATACGGTCTCCAGCGTTCAGATGGAACGGGACGCTGACGACGGCCCCGGTGTTGCACGTCGCCGGTTTTCCCCCCGACACCGTATCGCCCTTGAAACCGGGCTCCGTCTCGAGGATGGTCAGGGTCACGAAGTTCGGCAACTCCACGCCCAGAGGCTCGGTGCCGTGAAGCAGCACGCTGACCTCGAGGTTCTCTGTCAGGTATTGCACCGAGTCACCGAGAACGTCTTTCGGTATCGCGAGTTGTTCGTAGGTCTGCTGATCCATGAAGTGGAAGATATCCTCCTCCCTGTAGAGGAATTGCATTTTGGCTTCCTGGGTCTCCGCCGTCTCGACCTTGTCCCCCGCCTTGACGGTTTTCTCGAGGACCTGACCGGTCCGCAGGTTCCGCACCTTGGCACGAGCGAAGGCCGAACCCTTGCCGGGCTTCACGTGGTCTACGTCCACGACATCGTAGGCGTCCCCATCGATAAGAAGTTTCACACCTTTACGTATCTGGTTGCTGCTGATAAACCCCATGAGGCGGCCTCCAAAAATTAGGGAGTTATTTTAAAGCATCTTGGAACTGGTGGGCAATCCTCTGCACTTCGAAGCGCGTCTTGCCTGTGGCCTCGGAGGGGGTTGTGACGAGCAGAATGAAGAGTCCTTCGGACAAAGCAAAAAGGATAACGTTCTGAGATTCGGTGCGAACGATGAATTCGTTGAGCGGGCCAAGAGCCAGTTCCGAGCGCAGCCTCTGCAAGGTCTTGAGAATTCCGTTCATCTCGGCGCTCAGGACCTCATGCGGCACTTCATCCTCTCTTACCGTGCTTTCGATCTCGATGCCGTCGTCTCCGACCACTGCCACCGCCCGGAGGTCAGGCAAGGATTCCAATAGTCTCGTGAACTGCTGCTCAAACATGGGCTCCCTCCCTGATCCGGCGTAGCCACCCCTCCAGCAGTTCGATCCGTTTACTGCGAACGGCCTTCCTCACGTCCATTTCTTTCACGACCGGGCCTTCCTGCTCCGCCCCTGCCATGCCCGTCATGAGCTGCGCGATCTTCTCTCTGACAGCGGCGTTTTCGGGTTCCTTGAGCAGAATACGCTGGTAGATCTCGATAGCCTTCTCCGGGTACCCCTGCTTTTTATACAACTCAGCCAGGGTCATCGTGTTCAGCGAGGCATCGGGGGTATCCTCGGAGATCTCGAGAGGGGGGTAGGGCTCCTCGACGTCAGCCTCGTTTTCGCTGGGTTCGGACGTCATCGTTGCCATGCGATCGGTTTCCACGGCCTCGTCGAGGGGCGGGTCGTCCGCGCTTCCGCCCTCAAAAAAGTCCGGTTGGGACAGTGCGCTGATTCGAGGGCCATGGGATCTCGTCCGCGTCCGGGATTTGCCACACGTCCGACGATTCATCCGCAGATACCGACGGACCGTCAACCGGCCCTTCCGAGGGCGGCTCCACGGGAGGAACAGGCAGCATCACCGTTTGGGCCGCGTCCTCAACGGGCTCTGCGCGAAGCCCCGCTTCCTCTTCGCGCGGCAATTCGTCCGTTGTCCCGGGGATGGCCCGCTTCGCGTCCGTCGTATCTCCGGCTGCTTCATGATCCACCGTTCGCCCTTGATCCTACCGATTCTCTCATTGACTTGCGTCTTGCCCGGGTCAAAGAGTTCAACGATTTGATAATGCTTGAGGGCCAGGTCCTTCTTACCCTGAGAGTAATAGATATCGGCGGCGAGGTGATTCGCCGCCACGTTGTCGGGAATCGCCATCAGGACGCGTTCAACCATGGCCCTGGCCTCTTCCACCCGATCTCCCGCAAGATAGAGTTGAACGAGCAGGATTCTGGCCTGCCACTTGTTTGGATTATGTTCTAAACCTTGTTCGCAGATCCCGACAGCCTCGTCATACTGGCCCAGCTTCTGGTATTCGCGCGCCAGATCGAAGAACCGACGCATTTTCGGATCTTCTCTGACCTGCTTCTCCAGTTCGGCGAGGCTGAACTCCATCAGTAGTTCCCAATGGAGAAATAATAGGTGCTCTTCACGGTCTGCGGATACCCGTCCTTGTTTCGATGTGCTTTGAACACCACGTGCATGGCCACTCTGGCTGAATCCGTCGTGCCGGCAAAACTCGCGGCGTTTTCCTGCAGATAGGCTTCCGATACGAGAGTGACCGGTACCCGGCTGGTCACGTAGGGCTTGACCTTGATCTTGACATTTTGATCGTCGCTGGCCGGAAGAGCCACCAAGTGGTGCCCGGGGTCGCTGATGAGCGTGTAGTCTGTATGCACCTCATTAATGGTCCAGGCATCTGAGGCCACGAGCGACAACCCGGGATCGTTCAGCTTGATATTGAAAACGAAATACACGAGCCGCGTATTGGGCGGGTTGACCCCCACGTTAACCGACGGGGGGTCAGCGCCCTTGAAAACGAGCTCGGAAACCGGCTCGAGGTTCTTATTTGTTCCGCATCCCCCTATCAGCCCAAGAAGGACAACCCCAATGATTCCGATGAAAAGGGACCTTTTTTTTTTCATGCGCTCCTACCTGATGATTTTCGGAGTAAGGAAGATAAGCAACTCATCATTCGATCTGCTCTTGGTCCTGTTTTTGAACAGCCATCCGAGGACAGGAATCTTCGAGAGAAAGGGCAGTCCGTTTTGGGAAACGCCCTCGTTGGTAACGAACACCCCGCCAATAACCGCTGTCTGTCCGTCGTGGACCTTCAGGACGGTCTTCGCCTCTTTCTTGATGATGGGCGGGGGATTGCCCGGCTCCGCGTTGGCGAAGTCGACGGAATCGTTCGTAATGTCCACGGTCATGTTAACGTTGCCGTCCGCGCTGATCTGCGGCGTCACATCCAGCTTGAGGGTGGCATTGACGAATATGACGGAGATCTTGTCGGTCGTGGCGACCCGGATGGGTATCTGACGGCCGGACTCTATGGACGCCTTTTGGTTATCCTGGGTCACGATACGAGGTGCCGACAGGACGCGGCCGCGACCTGTGTTTTCCAGGGCGGCCAGCTTGACGTCCAGGAAGAACGACCCGGTGGTGTTGCCGAGGACCAGATCGATGAACCCGTTTGAGGCGGTCGGAGGAAGCGTCACGGCAAAATCGCCCTGGCCGAAATTGGGGAATCCGGTTGAATTGCCGAAGTTATGCAGGGAGTATACGCCCGCCGGCCCCGAACCCGTCGATCCGCCGTGGGTGCTCGTGACGTTTCCGCTCGTGTCCATCCCGGAATACCAGTTCCCGCTCCAGGTAATGCCGAAGCTCTGCGTCCAGGTGATGCTTGTCTCCACGATGCGCGCCTCAATCAGAACCTGCGGAGTCGCCGTGTCCAGCGAATCGATCAGTTTGAGCAGACTTGGTTTCTTGGAGGGCACCTCCTGGATGATCAGGCTGTTGGTCCTGGGATCCACGATTATGTGGCCTCTCTCGCTGAGGAACTTGCCTGCAATGGAGGCCATGCTCGCGGCCTTTGCGTAGGACAATCGCTTGATGAAGGTCACCGGCTCTTCGGCCAGAAGCTTTTCCTTCTGCATCCGCTGCTGCTGAGCAAACTTCCGGGCTATCTCGGAGGCCGGCGCCACCCAGATCACGTTGTTCTCGTATATGTAATCCAAACCGTTATTCTTGAGGATGATGTCCATGGCCTGGTCCCACGGAACGTTGGTGAGGTCCACGGTGACCTTTCCCTGAACGCCCGGATGAACGACGATGTTCATCCCGGAGATGTCGTGGAACATCCTCAGGACATCCTTGATGTCGGCGTCCTTCAGGCTGAGGGATATGGGCTCCCCGGTGTACTTGACGCCTTCGCCCGAGATGGTCTTTTCCTTGAACGACAGCGGGATGCCGCCGGCAACCATGGTCTTGCCTTCGGCGCTCTTCGAGGCCGTGTCCTGAGCCACGAACAGGTCTTCGTAGCCCTTGAACTCCTTGGTTGCGCCGGGCTTTATGGGTGAGAGGTCGACCTTCACCTTATCCAGGTCTCCGGATTTCGCCTTTGCGGGCGCTGCGTTGTTGGCCACGGTCCGGGACGACTGATCCACCTTGCTGGAAGTGGCCGGGCCGGGTGCCGAAGGCCTTTCACCGCCTTTGGCCAGATCCGGTCCGGTGCTGCTCCCGCCTGAGGAGTAGGGGTCATGGCCTTTGGATCGGTCTTGGAAGCGTTCTCTGCGCCGCCGTCGAGCCGGACGATTACACTCGTACCTTGCGAGTCGACGGTCACCGGGTTCACGGCCTTCCTCATGTCGAGCACAACCCGCGTGACCGGCGGACTGTTCCCATGAATGCCGATGCGCACTTTCTCTATAGCGCCTGCACCTTCTACGCGGTTCGGAACGCTCCCCTTCTTTATGCCCAACAGGTCAACCACGATGCGCTCGGGGTTTTTCATGGTGAAGTACTTGTACTTCGGCGCGCCATCGGCCTTGATGTCCACGGTGGACCCGTCCTGAGCCACCGCTACGCTTAACAGCCTGTCCGCCGGGGCGATGGGTTCGCTGGCGACGGCAGGAGAAGCTTGTGCGGAGTGTTTCGACCGTTTTCACCGAAGCCCGTTCGGCCTTGGAAGTCGCGCCCGCTTTGCGACCCGCGGTCTGAGGCGAAGCGCTGGCGGAAGCCGGGGGCGGTGCGTTTCCTGCCCCCACGACCTTAACCAGCAGCTTGTTACCGTCGGTGGACACGATGCACTTTGCGAGGTAGGCCTTGTGAATCTCCAGTTTGGCCAGTGCCCTGCCCTTTGCGTGGCTGATAGACTCAACCTTAACACTCTTGACGCCGTCCTTGTTGACAGCGAGCGTCTTCGGCAGATTCGACACGTCCACGTCGGCCATATCTACGACGAACGTCTCTGGATCATAGTCGTAGTAAGTATAGTCCATTATCGGATAGTTTCCGGTCACCTCGACGACCACCGCACCGTTCTGGGATGAAGTGGTGAGATCGTGCAATGCGTTCAACGTGGCAGGCGAGGCGTCCACCGCCCAGACGGTCCAAGCGGCCAAACAGCTGAGAACCGTCATCCAAACGGCAATTCGCTTACTCATTGTCCCTCCCCTTCTTGGCTCCTAATCTTGAGAACCAGGTTGCGGAACGGCTTGATGGCGGTTGGGTCATTCAGTTCCTGCTGGACGGTCACCTCTCCCTCCTTGAACGAGACATTGAGGACGATGCCATCCGCGAAGTGCTCGCCCGCTTTGACTTTGTAGGGCTTGTTATCGGGCCCCTGAAACCATGCTACCGTACCGTGAGGCGTCTTGACGATGGCTTCCAGGGAGCAGGCCTCAACCGTGAAACGGGACAGTCCCGTCGTGCCCCGCTTGACTTTCACTTGAGAACCGGCGCCGAAGGCGCCCCTGACCAGCGGGCTGAAAGGATCCCTCTCCGTCGCATGCCGGTAGAGGGACTCACCTTCCATCAGCAGGCTGTCATCTGGGCGCTCCGATGCCGCCTGCCCCGTGGCTTGCTGGGGAGAGCTCGAAGCGGCCGGGGAAGCCTGCTGCGGTGAAACCTGCTGCTGAACGTGCTGAAGGGTCTTCACAGGTCTTTGAGCCGCCACTCCCCCGAGCCAGCCGACAGCGATTCCTGCGATACAATACAGGATTAGTCGTCGCCTCATCATTTCTTCTCCAGCGCCTTGAAGGCTTCGGGGTTTTGCATGTACACCAGGGCGTTGAACTTCGCCGATACCGTGGCCCCCTTCTTATTGGAAGCCCCCATGTCCAGATTGGAGATGTTCACGATGCGCCTCATGTGCGCGATCTTGTCGAAAAACAGGGCCAGGTCGTGATAACCGCCCTGCACGTCTATCCCATAGGCCTGCTCGGAGTAGAGGTCTTTCTTTGTGATCGGCTTCGGGCTGATGGCCACGATGTCCAGGTTCTGGTCCCGAGCATAACTTTGGAAACACTCTCAGGAGTTTGCCCGTCTCGGGGTCCATGGGAATGATGGACTTCAGGACGTCCAGGTCCCGCCGGATCATATCGATCTGGCGGTTGAGTTCATCCACGCGCTTCATGGCCTCTTTACCCTGCCGGATCTGCGTTTCCAGTTCGTCGCTCTGGGCACGCCGGGCCTGGAGCGTCGTACTCTGATCTGAAAGGAATGCGAACCAGGCGGCCCCGAAAATGAGCGCGCCGACGAGGACGACCACCAGGTACTGGGCCCAGCGGGGAAGTCTCAAGAATCTATCCATGGTCCCCTCCTAATTCCCTGAATTCCCTGTGGTCTTGGCCGGCTGTGCGGCCTGTCCCGGCTGCGGTTGATCCGGTTCAGGCTTGTAGTTGGCGCTGAGTTTATAGCTGTAGACCTGCTCGCCCTGACCGCTTTCCTGGCGGACGTCACCGAGCTGGACGTTTGAAAATTCTTTCATGTCGACCATGTTGTCGTAGAGAGATGAGATGGTCTTGATGCTGCGTGCCCGGCCTTCAAGGATAATTCCGTTACTCGACTGCCTTGGCCGACGTGTACCACGCGCCCTCAGGAAGAACCTCCACGAGCCGGTTCATCAGTTTGACCGGAAGGCTCTGCTTGTCTTTCAGCTCTTTTATCTGGTCCACCTTGGCGCTGTATTCTTTCTTCTTCTGCTCGAGTTCCTTGACCTTCTCTCTCGCGCCCTCGTATTTCTTGAGTTCCTCCCGTTGGCGGGCGATCTGTTGCGCCAGGTTGTGATTTTCCATCATGAGCCAAGCGCCGTATCCCAGGGTCGCAAGAACTGCGATCAGGAGAATCGTAGCGAATATACCCCAGGGGGGAGCTCCTTCCGCGGGTGCGGCCGCAGCCATAGAAGGAAGTCTTACACCGCCTCTTTTAGCGCCCCGACCTTCCCTGAGCAAATTGATTCGGATCATTTAATCCCCCATCTTGCGCAAGGCCAAGCCCACGGCAACCGCGAAGTGTGGAGCCAGCTTGCTCACGGTGTCCATAGGGATCTGCCGCTCGTCGATGGTCACGTTCTGGAACGGGTTCATAATCTCCACGGGCACGCCGAAGAACTGGCTCAAGTACCGGTCGAGGTTGGGGATCTGGCAACCGCCTCCCGAGAGGACAATCTTGTGGATGGCATTCTCGTTGGTGGTCACACGGAAGAAGTCCAGGGTCTTCTTGAGTTCGGCGCCGAACTCTTCGGTCATGGCATTGAGAATAGGGGCGGCCTGCTCGGGGCGTACGCCCTCCACATCGTCCCCTTTCTTGATGGCTTCCGCCTGCTCATAAGTGAGGTTCAGTTCGCGCTGCAACGTGTCCGTATAGCTGTTGCCGCCGCCCTGGATGTCCCGCCAGAAGAGCGGGCTTCCCCCTTTGAGCACGGCGATGTTCGAGGTGCCGGCACCGACGTTGACGAGGGCGACGACTTCACCACCCGAGATGGGATAGTTGATCTCATAGGAATTCTGAACGGAGAAGACGTCCACGTCCAAAACGGCCGGCGTGAGCCCCACCTGACTCAGGATAGAGGTATACTCCGCGATCAGATCGCGCTTTACGGCCACCAGGAGAACGCTGATGTTGCCGGTGGTGGGATCGGTTTCCAGCACCTGGTGGTCTATCTTCACTTCCTCGATGTCGAAGGGGATGTACTGGCCCGCCTCCCACTGGATAGCCTCCGCCAGTTCGGCCTCGCTCATGGCCATCATCGAAATGCGCTTGATGATGACGGAGTTGCCGTCGACGGAGGTGGCTACGTTCACTGTCTTGATGTTCTTCTCCCGGATCAACCGAGTCACGGCGTCAATCACCGCGCCCGAATCCATTATCGTCCCTCCAACGACGGCTTCGGCGGGAAGCGGTTCGATTCCGAAGGACTTCAGCTGGTAGCCTTTGCCTTTGCCCAGATCTTTGAGTTCCACCATCTTGATCGTGGACGACCCGATATCCAGGCCCAACAGGTTTTTGCTTTTTCCGAAGAACACCTTCGATTCCCCTTTTTAAAGCGCCTAAAGCCCCTTAAACTTAATGCTCTGCATTAACATATCGAATGCACGGCCGAAAGTCAAGTGCAAAATTGTTCTCATGGCCCTTCCCCTTTATGTGCATTGTAGACTCTACGGCACGTCGTGGCAATCCCTTGCCCCTCCGCCCGGGGGGATGATATGCTTTCAGTCCTCGAAAGGCCGGCAAAGAAGGCTGAGATCGTAATCCTGGAGAGCAAAGTTGGCGGATCAAACACAGGCCCGCAGTCCTGGCGCGGTCAGACGGATCAGCGACATCCTTTCGCAGCACAGTCTGCCCGAAAACCTCGAAGCCGAGAGGGCACTCCTCGGCGCGATCCTTCTGAGAAACGACCTCTTTGAAGAGACCAGGGAAAACCTCGTCTCCGAAGACTTTGCCATGCCCTCTCACCAGCGAGTTTACCAGGCCATGGAAGAACTCCGCACCAATAACCAGCCTTTCGACCTGATCACCGTTACCGAATGGCTCCACACCAAGGGACGGCTCGAGGCTGCCGGCGGCGCGGAGCACATCAGCGAGCTTGTCTCCGGCGTGCCGATCCTTACCACCGCTTCACATTATGCCCGCATCATCAAGGGCAAGGCGCTCCTGCGCCAGCTCATACAGAAGGCGAGCGGGATAATTGCCGAGGCCTATTCCTCGGGGCAGGAACCGGAGGACATCCTTGCCCAAGCAGAGCAGGGCATCCTCGAAATCGGTGACCGCGTCCTGAAATCCACGCTCCAGCCGATGGATAACCTGGCACGGGAAGTGGCTGTCAAGCTCGAGGCGCTCGTTAAGCGGGGCGCCCATGTGACCGGCGTGCCGACCAGCTTCACCCGGCTCGACGAACTCACGTCCGGCCTGCAGAGGACGGACTTCATCATCCTCGCCGCCCGGCCTTCGGTCGGAAAGACGGCCTTTTCCCTGAGCCTGGCCTACAACGTGGCCAGACAGGGCCAGGCCGTGGCCTTTTTCAGCCTGGAGATGAGCGCCGAGCAGATCTTCTTCCGCCTGCTGAGCATGGCAAGCGGTATCGACCTGCAGCAGCTTCGCACCGGACGGCTCAGTAAATCGAGACAGGCCGAGGCCGCGATGAAGATCGACGAGCTTTCAAAGCTCCCGCTCTTTATCGACGACAGCCCCGTCCAGACGGTCCTTGACCTGGGCGCAAAGCTGCGACGCCTGAGGGTGCAGAGGGAACTCCACCTCGTCGTCATCGACTACCTGCAGCTCATGAGGGGGGTGGGGCGCTCCGAGAACAGGAACCAGGAGGTATCGGCCATTTCCAGGGGACTCAAGGCCCTGGCGAAGGATATCAACGTTCCAGTGGTCGCACTTTCCCAGCTTTCACGAGCCCTGGAAAAGCGCGGCGAAGGAAAGGAACCCCTCCTTTCGGACCTGAGAGACTCGGGCTCCCTGGAGCAGGATGCCGACGTCGTCCTCTTCCTCCACAGGAACACCTCGGCGAAGCAGGACGAGGACCCGGATGCCAAGTCACGCGCCAGGCTTATTATCGCCAAACAGCGAAACGGCCCCACCGACAGCATCGATTTGACCTTCCTGCAGGAAAGGGCGCAGTTCGCCAATTACGCCCCCGATTCTTATGAAGGAGACCGGGGTGCCTGATTCGCTCCAGGACAAGCTCCGTCCGACGGTTCTCACGGTCGATCTGGACGCGATCATCTTCAACCTGGGACTTCTGAAGGATTACACCGGAGGTCGTCCCCAACTTGCCGTCGTCAAGGCCAACGCTTACGGCATGGGGGCCGTGCCCGTCGCCAGGGCACTGATCAGAGGGGGCGCCGCCTGGCTGGGCGTGGCGCTCGCCGAAGAGGGGGTGCAGCTGAGGCGTGCCGGCCTGTCGGTGCCCATTCTCATGCTCGGCCCAGCGGCGCCATCGCAGGCCGGCGTGCTGCTCAGGGAAAAACTGACACCCACCGTCTACTCGATAGACTTCCTGAAGGCGCTCGAACAGGAAGCGGAAAGGCAGGGGACCTCTTTCGAGGCCCACCTGAAGATCGATTCGGGCATGGGACGGGTCGGGTTCCGCCCCGAGGAGATCCCCGCCGTTCTCACGGCGCTGGCTCGATCGCCCCACGTTCGGATTACCGGCCTCTTTTCGAACCTGGCCAGCGCGGACAATCCGGCCTCCTCGCAAACCGAAGGACAGCTGGCACTCTTCCTCGACATCGCCGAGGGCCTCCAGAGGAGCGGCGTCGAACTGCAATGGATCCACCTCGCCAACTCGTCCGGGCTGCTGGCCCACCCCGATACGCACCTGACCCTCTGCAGGCCGGGCCTCTCCCTGTACGGCCTCCGCCCCTCCGTCGCCCTGCCCGACATCGGTTTGAAAACGGCGATCACCCTCGAGACCATGGTCTCCCAGGTCAAACATATGCCCGCCGATGCACCCGTGGGCTACAGCGCGACCTATTTCACGCCCCACCCCCAGCCCGTGGGTATACTGCCCGTGGGTTATGCGGACGGGCTCCCGCGGCTTCTAAGCAACAGGGGCTCTGTCCTCATCGCAGGAGAACACTGCCCCATCGTCGGGCGTGTCAGCATGGATCTCACGGCCGTAAACCTCGAGCCCGCGGGAATCGTGAACGAGGGAACGCCCGTCACTCTCTGGGGACGAGACGGGAAGGAATCCCTTGGACCCTGGGATTGGGCCAGGTGGTCCCAGACTATCCCCTACGAGGTCATGACGGGCATCGGCTGCCGGGTCGCCCGAACTTACGTCGAACAGAACCGGCGCTGGACGGAATCAACCCTTCTCTGACCCCCCCTCGCCCGATCACTGAATCACCTTTGGAAGGCCATCTGCCGCCTTGTTCCCTGACCCGTTTAACTATCCACCAGATGGGCCTCTTCGATAGTCCGGCCTCGACCCGATCACTTGGTCACTTGATCACCCGGTCACTCAGTCGCCGCGCCACCGGGCGCTCGATCGCCGGATCTCTCGATCACTAGATGCCTGGACCACCGCGCCGCTCTCGCTGTCTCCTGGTTCAACCGGACGCGCACCTTCGCGTCAGCCGTCCCCCGGCGGACCGATCGGGATGAGCAAGCCGCCGACGAGCAGGGCGAGACCGATCGTCCCCATGGCCACGATAAGAGCCGGCGAAGCGGCTCCTCCTCCGCCCCCCATCGAAAGCACGGCCAGGATTGCGGTGTTGTGAAGAGCGTGGCCCGCCACCGACAACCAGAGATTGTTCGTTCGCCGGACGATGAGCGCCAGAACCGTGCCCAGGATGGCGACGGGCAGGAATCGGATCATCGACCCGTGGAAAAGGGCGAAGACCGCCCCCGAGGTCACACACGCCGGAATCGCGTTCCACCGCTTCAGGCTGCCCAGGAAGGCACCCCGGAACATGATCTCTTCGCAAAAGGCCGGGACAAGACCGAACAGCAGCAACCGCAAGCCCGGACTGAACTCAAGCAGAAAGCGCCTGAGTTCCGCCTCCTCCCTCGAAGCCCCCTTGAAACCTGAGAGAATGCCTGCAAGGGAGAGCGCCACCAGCGACCCTCCCACGGCGAGCGCGATGGCCGCGAGGAGGGCGGAAGGCCGAACCCTTGAGGAGGGAAAGGCCTGCGGCAAAGCGCCCCTCGCGCCCGCCCATACGAATGCCGGAAGCGCAAAGCTCACGAAGGGCAGCGGCCCGGCGATCAGCCAGGTCGGTCGGCCGTTAAGAAGCACGGCGCCGCCCCAGAACATGAGCCCTGAAATGGCCAACAGCGTTATGCCATCTCCCGGGTGGAGGGGGCCGACGGCCTGTCTTTCGGCACGAAATTGCGGGCCTTCGCCGTTTGAAGACATCCCGGTCACCGAGAACGGGCAACGTCGACGCGCCGCCCGCGGTCTGACCTGCCCTCGCGATTTGACGCCCGGGAGGGGATCATCTATCGGATTCGCCGGTCAGACACTTTTTTCTGAAGGCCTCGAGGCACTCGTCGAGAAGGCGCTTTGCATCCTCCCCCCCGATGGCCGGCTCTTCTCCGGTCCGCTTGAGGGTATCGCGCGTGGCCACGAGTGAAGACAGGTAACGTTTACACGCCTCGCACTGGTTCAGGTGCCGCGAAAGCTCACGGCAGCGCTCCTCATCGAGGTCCTCGTCGATGTAGGCGGAGAGGTCGGCAAAGAGTTCGCGGCAGTTTTCGTGCTCATGCACGGGGAACACCTCCAAGGTTAACTCTACCAATAGACCGCGTCGTGTCAAGGGCGGAGCGCCGCCGCGGTGCCGCCGGGGGCGGGGAGGCCGAAGCAGACGGGCACCCGAACAGCGGCTTCCCTACGAACCGGTTGCCTTGATAAGATAGATTTTAGTGGACTTCATGAAATGAACTCTGAATTTGAGGAGACTCCCATGAAAGAAAAAAACGCCATGGTTGCAGTTCTGATGGGCAGCACGTCGGACGCGTCCGTTCTCGAGAAGTGCTTTTCGGTCCTCAAGTCCTTCGACGTGCCCTACGAGGTACGCGTCCTCTCGGCCCACAGGACCCCTGCCGAAACCGCCGAATTCATAGAGGAGGCCGAAAGGGCCGGTGTCGAGGTGTTCGTCGCCGCGGCCGGCATGGCGGCCCACCTGGCGGGAGCGGTCGCCGCGCATACCACACGGCCCGTCATAGGCATTCCCGTGGCGTCCGGCCCGCTTAACGGGCAGGACGCCCTCCTCTCCACCGTCATGATGCCTCCGGGCGTTCCAGTGGCCACGGTGGGAATCAACGGCGCGGCCAACGCCGGCCATCTGGCCGTACAGATCCTGGCTCTGTCACACTCCGAACTGAGGGACAGACTCGTGAAAGCGAGGACGGACATGCGGGAAGGCGTCCTCGAGAAGGACAGGACTTTCCCGAGAAACTGAGGCGCTGCCTTGCGTATCGTGGATGCAGGCGGAGGGGACTGGCTCCCCTCCGCCGTGGAAACCATCCGCCGGGGCGGGGTGGTCGCGGTGCCGACCGAGACCGTCTATGGCCTCGCGGCAGGCCTGCTCAACCCGGCGGGGCAGGACAAGATTTTTCTCATAAAGGGGAGGAAACGGGAGAAAGCGCTCCCGGTGCAGGCGGACAGTCTGAAGCGTGCCCGGGCATGGGGCTTTGCCTTTTCGCCCCGGGCCCTTCGCGTTGCGGCCACTTTCTGGCCCGGACCTCTCACCCTCATCCTGCCACGACCTCCCGTGTGCCCGGCGTGGTTCGCGCCAGGCAGTCCCACACTGGCCCTCCGCATCCCCGACCACCCGGTCACGCTGGCGCTTCTCGCGGCGGGGGGCGCACCGCTCGCGGTCACCAGCGCCAACCCGAGCGGCCACGCCGAGTGCCTCACGGCGAGGGATGCGGCAGAGACATTCGGGTCCATCCCCGACCTTCTGGTCCTGGATGGGGGGCCCGTCCCGGGGGGGAAAGCGTCGACGGTGGTCGACGTCACAGGGCGGGAGCCAGTCCTGCTGAGGAGGGGGCCGATTCATTTCAAGGAACTGTTGGGGGTGTGGAATGTGCGCGGGTAGAGGCGGCACCGTGGCTTGCCTGACCGGAGCGGGCATCTCCGCCGAGAGCGGTATCGCCACCTTCCGCGAAAGCAGGGGCCTGTGGAACCAGGTCCCCGTTGAAAAGGTCGCCACCCCGCAGGCCTTCGCAAGGAATCCCCTGAAGGTGTGGCAGTTCTACGAAGAGAGGCGGAAGCAGGTGGCTGCCTGCACTCCGAACCCCGGTCACCTTGCCCTTGCGAGGCTGGAAGAGGGACTGGGCAAACGATTTACGGTCATAACCCAGAACGTGGACGGCCTCCATCGACTCGCCGGTAACCGTAACGTTCTGGAAATTCACGGGAGCCTCTGGCGTCTCCGCTGCACGGGGTGCGGAGAAGGAGCGTAACGATCGCACCGTACCCCTTGAGCCGCTACCGCCGGTCTGCGAATGCGGCCGGATGCTCCGGCCTTCCGTCGTCTGGTTCGGCGAAGTGTTGCCCGAAGACGCTTTCCAGTCGGCCATCGAAGCCGCCGAGTCCGCGTCCGTATTTCTTGTCGTCGGGACCTCCGCCGTCGTCGAGCCCGCGGCTAGCTTTGCCCGCGTCGCGGCGTGCCAGGGCGCCGCCCTCTGGGAGGTCAATCCTGAAATCACGCCCCTGACGCCGCTCTGTGAACGGTCGTGGCAGTCCCCCGCCGGCCCGGTCATGGACGAGGTGGTGGACCTCATCCTCAACGACTTCAGATAGCAGGCGGCGAACACCCCTGCCGGGGCAATTCATCCGACCGCTTGTTCTTGCGGAACAATGGTTTGACTCGGAAGGAGCGGGTTGCTAGACTCGTTCACTGCACGGAACTCTTTTCAATTAAGCGATCACGATTACGGAGGCGACGTAAATGGCAAAGAAACCGACTGTGTACAAGAACTATATCAACGGCAAATGGGTTGCCTCCGTGACAGGGGAGACCTTCGAAAATCGGCAACCTGCCGATACCACCGCGAACTCGTCGGTGTTTTCCAAAATATCGAGTGACCGCGATGTCAACACCGCCGTCGATGCCGCACATGAAGCCTACAGGAATCGTGGCGTCTCATGCCGGCGCCGAAGCGCGCCGAGATTCTCTACAAAGTCGGTGAACGCCTGATCCAATACAAAGAGCAGTTCGCCTCCGCCGATATGAGACCCGCGAGATGGGCAAGGTTCTCGCCGAGACACGCGGCGACGTGCAAGAAGCGATCGACATGTCCCTACTACATGAGCAGGCGAAGGTCGCCGCCAGTTCGGAAATACAACACCGTCGGAGATGCGCAACAAATTCCAGATGTCGGTCCGCCAGCCGATGGGTGTCTGCGGAATGATCACGCCCTGGAACTTCCCCGTGGCAATTCCGTCGTGGAAGATCATGCCCGCACTGGTGCTCGGCAACACGGTGGTGATCAAACCCGCCACCGATAACGCCCCTCTCGGTCTGGAACCTGGTGAATAGCTCCGACGAGTGGGCATTCCCAAGGGCGTCGTTAACTAGGTCACCGGCTCCGGTCGGAAGGTCGGCGACCCCATCACGAAGCATCCCGACGTCTCGCTCATCTCCTTCACCGGCAGCACGGAGGTGGGCCGTAGCATCAACCTCGCCTGCGCCACCGACTTCAAGCGCGTCGGCCTGGAAATGGGCGGCAAGAACGCGGTCATCGTCATGGACGACGCCAACCTGGAACTGGCGCTCGACGGCGTCCTCTGGGGCGCCTTCGGCACCACCGGCCAGCGCTGTACGGCGACCAGCCGGTGCATCGTCCAGAAGGGCGTCTACGACAAATTCCTCAAGGCCCTCACCAGGCGCGCCAAGGCCCTCAAGGTGGGCAACGGCCTGGACGAGAGCGTCGAGATGGGACCGGCCGTCGACGAAAGCCAGCTCAAGACCGACCTCGATTACGTGGCCATCGGCAAAAAGGAAGGCGCCAGGCTGGTCTGCGGCGGCAAGCGTCTCAAGGGGGCGCCTACGACAAAGGCTTCTTCATAGAACCGACGATCTTCGCCGATGTGACGCCGCAGATGCGCATCTTCAAGGAGGAGATTTTCGGCCCCGTCCTCTCCGTCATCCCCGTGAGTCGTTCGAGGAGGCATCGAATCGCCAACGATTCTCCTTATGGTCTGTCGGCCTCGATCTACACGCAGGATGTCAATAGGGCTTTCGCCGCCATGCGCGACATCTAGACGGGCATCTTCTACGTCAACGCACCGACCATAGGCGCGGAGGTCCATCTGCCTTTCGGCGGGATCAAGGAGACGGGCAACGGCCACCGCGAAGGCGGACACGAGGCGCTGGACGTGTTTTCCGAATGGAAGTCGGTGTACGTTGACTTTTCGGGTGCGTTGCAGCGCGCGCAGATCGACACGGACGATGTCGTCAAGGTCGACTGACGCGGCACGATCCAGACGCGATGAAAAAGGGGAGCCCGGCGGGCTCCCTTTTTTTCGGGGCTAAAGGCCAAAGAGAATAAGAGTGGACAAGTCTGGGGACGAGCGTTCGAAGGTCTTCCCCCGCCTTGATCACTCGATCACTGGATCACTTTACGACCTGCTCACGAACAAAGCCCGGCCAAAGCCGGGCCTTCTCGGTCGTGCCATCTTCAATGGCCCGGCTCACAGGTCAGGCCCCCGAGCTCGCCCGTCGCGCGGACTTCGTACTTCTTCCCGACGGGCGCCCACTCGCCGTCCTTTCGCTGCATGAGCTTCACGCGCCCTTCGGCGGTCCAGTGGGCGTTACTGTCGTAGTCCCATCCGAGGGTCCGGCTGCCACCGGCGCCCAGGGTGGTGATGAGGAACCTGTTCTGCAGTTCCCCGAAGAAGGCGGCCTGTCCGGCGGGTTCGGGCGAATCGCCGCCGGACGGATCGACGGGAAACCAGCCATAGCTGGGCAGGTAGACCTCGACCCACCTGTGGAAGACGTCGTCGCGGCTGGCATCGTCTCCTCGGATGACGATCGAGCCGTTGTATCGCGCCGGCAGGCCCGCCGCGTGGCACTGACCAGCATGACGAACGTGTACTCCGAGCACGAGCCGGAACCCCGTGACAGTACCGTCGGCGCAATGTTCCAGCCGCCCGCCAGTTCGTAGTGCATCTTTTCCTGGATGTACCGGTTGATCTTCCAGGCGATCCAGTAGGGGTTCGTTTCGCTGCCCACAGCATCCTTGACGGCTTTCTGGATCACGGGATCGTCGAAGACCAGCTTGGAGTTGTTGAGCGTGTACTTTTGCCTGATCTCCGCAGGGATGTCCTCAAGGCTCCCGACCTTTGAAGGATCTATGTACCAGCGCACCTTGTAAAGATCGACGTCCACGTGCATCACGGCAGACACGGACTGGTTCGGCTTGATGTCCGCGAACCGGTAGTGGGCGCACTTCTGCCCCCACTGGTCGGTGACGAAGTCCGTGGGCCGGGGGAGAATTCGGGGGCCTTGAGGAGCTGCTGGCTGGGCAGATCGCCGGGCACGGCGATGAAGATGTCGAGCGTCTTGACCACGCCCGGACCGAAGTTGCGCCACGCCTCCGTGTAGTTTACGTTTTCGTGCTTCTTGCCCGTCCGTACGAAGGCGCAACGGCAGTCACGTCCAGCTTGTACAACGTGCGCGTCTCGTAATCCACGTTCCAGAGGTTCGTCCCGTCCCAGGCGAGTCCCGCCGTGAGGGCCCGGGCGACGGGAACATGTCCATCACCGCGCCGGTCTTCGGGTCCATACGGAGATGGTGTCCGTGACGCGATCGCCTACAAAAAGGTAGTTCCCGTCGAAGGCCAATCCGATCTCCGCGTCCTTCTCGTCCGTTGGCCGTAGGGCTGGCGATGCTCTTGAATGTCGTTCCGTCCGAATCGTCCAGCCTGTTCAACTTGCCGGCCCTCGCGTCGACCGTCCACAGCGCGGTTCCATCCCACGCGATCCCCTCGGGTTGTCCGTATCGAGGGGCAGCGCCTTCTCGGTGATTTTTGTCTTCGGATTCAGCGCGTAGGCGGTCTTGTCCGCCGCGTCCACGACCCAGAGCAGGGTGCCGTCCCAGGCCAGTCCCATGGGCGCGTAGCCAGGAGCTTCGAGCATCCCTACGATTTTGCCGGTCTCCGGATCGACCTCGTTGAGCGTGGCGGTGTCGTAATCGGCGATCCACAGGTGGTTCCCGTCCCAGGTAACGCCCGTGGGCGTCTTGAGAGACAAAGGCCATTTTGAACGACGTGGCCCGGTACGGCTTGCGCGGCGCGGCCATCCCCATGCAGAAGGCGATGCCCAGGGCGCCCGCGAGTTTCCCCGAAATACGCATGGTATCCTCCCCCCCTTGTGAACTCGTACGACGGTTACAGCCAAGTTTCCATTCTACATCCAGCGCACAACGCGTCGAAAGCCCGCTTTGTCCGGGGCGTCCCTCACTTTCAGCGCCGTCAATTGAATCCGTGCTCCAGCTCGAGGACCTGCCCTCACGCCCGGGGTGCCCCGGGTGGATCGACGGCGTCTATTCCATTCTCAGCGCCCACTGCCCAGGTTCGAAATCCCTATTTTTCTCTTGCACCGATTCGATTCAGAGAGGTGTGCCCCGGCCTGTGCCCGGGCACACTTCAAGCGCGGACAATAAGTCGACAGATCGACCTTCGGCGAGGGGACGGCACCGAAGCCGGATGGAGGTAGATGAGCCTCCGGAGAGTCCTTTGAGGAAGGCCTCGTTGCCCTCGTACTCGTGAGCTTGCCGATGAGCAACTCCATGGCCTTGATGAGATGGGGTTGAGGATCTTTCGAGGATCCACATGCGGTTCAGTTCGAACTCGCTGGTAAGAAGCTCCTCCTTCCGCGTGCCCGACTTGTTGATGTCGATGGCGGGGAACACGCGCTTGTCGACCACTTTGCGGTCCAGGTGAATCTCCATGTTGCCCGTGCCCTTGAACTCCTCGAAATGACGTCGTCCATCCTGGAGCCGGTTTCCACGAGGGCCGTGGCGATGATCGTCAAACTGCCGCCTTCTTCGATGTTGCGGGCGGCGCCGGAGGACCGTTTCGGCTTCTGCAGGGCATTGGCATCGAGACCACCGGAAGGACGCGGCCCGAAGGCGGCGTCACGGTATGTAGGCGCGCGCCATGCGCGTGATCGATCGAGCAGGATGACCACGTCGCGTCCCTGCTCGACGAGGCGCTTGGTTTTCTCCATCACCATTCGGCCACCTGCACGTGGCGGGTCGGCGGTTCGTCGGACGTTGAGGCCTGCACCTCGCCTTTGACCGAACGCTGCAGTCCGTGACCTCCTCGGGCCTCTCATATTCAGCAGCACCAGGAGATAGGCGTCAGGATGGTTCGCCGTGATGGCGTGAGCGATGGCCTGAAGCAGCATGGTCTGCCGGTCCTCGGCGGCGCACGATTAGCCCGCGCTGCCCAATCCCATGGGCGTAACCAGGTCAAGCACGCGTCCGGACAGCGCCTCCCGCCCGCCTCCAGGCGGATCCGCCTGTCGGGATAGATGGGTGTGAGTCATCGAACGACATAGGTCGCACATCTTTAGGGGCGACTCGAATTGATGGCGTCGACCTTGATGAGGGCGAAGTACTTCTCCCCTCCTTGGGAGGACGACCTGTCGCGAGATCGTATCGCCGGTCCTCAGGCCGAACCTCTTGATCTGGGACGGGCTCACGTAGATGTCGTCGGGGCCCGGCAGCTAGTTGTATTCGGGTGCACGGAGGAACCCGAACTCGTCCTGAAGGATCTCCAGCACGCCCTCGGCGAAAATGAAACCATTGGCCTCGGCCTGGGACTTGAGAATCTGGAAATAGACTCCTGCCTTTGAGGGAGGAGGACTTTTGATGTCATATTCCTTCCCCAGCTTCAGCAGATCCTGTGGAGGCAGTTCGTGAAGTCTGGCCGGATCAGGTTATCAGTCCTTCTCTGACTATTATCATTCATGGCACGCTACTCCATACTCTCCTGATTGAGCCTGCATGGTTTCCACTCCTTCCCCAGTCACCGCGGAAAACGGGATGGGGGGCTGTTGCGGATTCAGGGCCAATTCAGGACAGAGAGCGTCCGCCCTGGTTTTCCAGCGTCCCCTGGGAATCTTGTCCGCTTTGGTCATCACGACGTAAAAGGATCTCCCATAATAACGAAACCACTGACAATCCTGGATATCTCCTTCACCGGCCTCCCTTCGAATGTCGATCAGCAGAATAGCCGCCCCTCGCGTTTCTCTTTTCAGGTAGGCTTCCACGAGAGTCCGCCACGAATTCCTCACAGCCAACGGTACCTTGGCGAAGCCCTAACCGGGCAGGTCGACGAGGTATCCGCGGTCCGATACGTCCACAAAGATCACGCCCTCCGTACGGCCCGGCGTATTGCTCACGCGCAGCAGCTTCTTGCAGCCGAGTACGGCGTTGACAAACGAGGATTTCCCCACGTTCGATCGTCCAACGACGGCCACTTCCGCCTTCGACGGTGGAGGGATCTGTGTCGGGGCCGTGCAGACCATCTCAATTCTGATCGTTCGAGACTTCACCTGTCCCTCTTGTGGGTGTTTTCAACGCGCAGCTTCGAGTATCCATATACGGTCACCCCTCCCGGTCTGGCTCTCGCAGTTCATGGGAGTCGCTGAACGGCGTGTCCCGGATCCGTCAGGGATTCTTCTCGGGCCGCACCGACTCCTTCTGGTCGATCACGAGCGAGGGGCGCCGGCGGAAGGGATCTTCTTTCAGGGCCAGGCGTAAAACGCCATCGAGCGTGTCTACGAAATGAAAGACCATGCCCTGCCTCAGGTTCTCCGGAACCTCCATGATGTCTTTTTCGTTGTCCTTAGGCAGGATGACCTCGAAAATATCGTGCTGCTCGGGCTGCCAGGATCTTCTCCCCCAGGCCCCCGACTCGGAGCAGGCTGCCGCCTCGGCGAGGGTGACCTCGCCGTCATCTCGCATCGCGCCGATCGCCATGGCGAGGCCGAGACCATGGCCACGGCCAGGGCCGTTCCGGCCGAAGGCCCGTCCTTAGGGATGGCGCCTTCGGGCACGTGGACGTGAACGTCGCTCTCGGGAGTAGAGCGTGGGTGAGAGTTCCATCTTTGGCCGATTGCCCACGGATCTTGAGGAGAAGGCGGCACGGGCCGATTCCTGCATTACGTCGCCGAGTTGGCATGTTAGTGTCAGGCTGCCCTTCCCCGGCATGAGGCTCGCCTCCATCAGCAGAATATCGCCGCCTGCCTGTGTCCAGGCCAGCCCCACGGAGATACCCACCTCGTCGTTCTGCAGGACCTTCCGTTCCTTGTATCTCGGGACGCCCAGCAATTCCTCGACTTTCTCGGGGGTCAGTACGATGCGCGACCTGCGCCTCTCCTTCACCACCTTGTGCGCGAGTTTCCTGCACAGGGAGGCCAGTTCCCTCTCCAGGTTTCTGACGCCGGCCTCCCGCGTGTAGCCGTCCACGAGAAAGGTGAGCCCCTCTCGGGTAAATTCCACGTCCCGGCTTCTGAGGCCGTGAATCCTGATCTGCTTCGGAATGAGGTATCCCTCTGCGATCGAGAGTTTCTCAGGGAGCGTATAGCCGGAGAAGGAGATGACTTCCAATCTGTCCAGCAAGGCCGGCGGCACGGTGTGGGTCACATTGGCCGTCGTGATGAAGAACACTTTCGAAAGGTCGAAAGGAACGTCTATGTAATGGTCCACGAAGGCGTTGTTCTGCTCCGGATCGAGTACCTCCAGGAGCGCCGACGCCGGATCGCCCCTGTAGTCGGCGCCCAGCTTGTCGATTTCATCCAACAGAAAAACCGGGTTCTTCGTGCCCGCCCGCTTCATGAGCTGGACGATCTGGCCCGGAAAGGCCCCGATGTAGGTCCGCCTGTGTCCCTTGACTTCGGCCTCGTCGTGGACCCCGCCGAGGGAGAGCCGCACAAATTCCCTGCCCATGCTCCGGGCGATGGACCGCGCGACCGAAGTCTTGCCTACGCCGGGCGGCCCCACGAAGCAGAGGATGCTCCCCTTGTGGTGTTTGGTGAGGCGCCTGACGGACAGGAACTCCAGGATCCGCTCCTTCACTTTCTCGAGTCCGTAGTGATCCTCGTCGAGGACGCGCTGCGCGCGGCGGATGTCCTTCTTGTCCCGGCCTTCCTTCGTCCAGGGAAGAGACAGGAGCCAGTCGATGTAGGAGCGGGAGACGGTCGCTTCGGCAGAAACGGGGGGCATGACCTCGAGGCGCTTAAGCTCTGCCATGGCCTTTTCCCTCGCCAACTCCGTCATGCCCGCCTTTTCGATTCTCGCCTTGAGGTCTTCGACCTCGTTGATCGAGTCCTCGCGCCCGAGTTCCTTCTTGATGAGTTTCATTTTCTCGTTGAGGTAATACTCTTTCTGCGTCTTCTCGATCTGCTTTTCCACCTCCCGGTTGAGGCGCTGGTCGAGGTTGGCCTGTTCGATTTCGGCCATCAGAAGACGCTTTACCATTTTGAGCCGTTCGGCCAGGGACGCGATCTCGACGATCTTCTGTTTCAGATTGGTCTGAATGTTCAGATAGGACGAAACCTGGTCGCAGAAGCGGTATGGCTACTTCGGGCTGAAGGTCGCCGAACTCGCACTGCCGAACAGGTTCTGGTTTTTTCTCAGGAAGTCATCGAAGTGCCGTGCAAGATGGTAAGCCCGGGCTTCCCGTTTCGACGTCGATGGCGTCGGGCTCCGGCACGATCCTCCACGGAGACGTGCGCCACGTCGCCGTCCAGCAGGAAATCCCGCTACACGCGCCCGTTTCAGTCCTTCGACCAGCACCTTCATGTGCCCATTGGGCAGCGGAAGGGACTGGACAATCTTCGCCACGAGATACCGTCCTGTAGAGGTCTGAAGGCTCCGGCTCCTCGACATGGGCATCCTTCTGCAGGAGCAGAAAAACGCGCTCGTCCTGGCCCAGGGCCGTCTCCACAGCTGCGATAGAGTTAGCTCTGCCGACCACGAAAGGCCGAATCTAGTTCGGGAAAACGATCATGTCCCTCAGAGTGATAAGGGGAAGCACCTCCATGGAGAGGCGATCCCTGGAGGGAGACGGAGAATGAGCCATGAATTAAACCTTCTCTTGGGGCATCTCAGCCCGCGTTTTCCATCAGCATGATGGGTTTTGCGCTGGAAAGGACAACGTCCCTTGTGATTACGACTTCCCGCACGCTGTTCTGTGAGGGGATATCGTACATGAGGTCGAGCATCAGGTCTTCCATTATCATCCGGAGGCCGCGCGCGCCGACGCCGCGCGAGATGGTTTCCCTGGCGACCTCCTCGATCGCCTCCTGGGTGAAGGCAATTTGACCCCCTCCATTTCGAAGACCTTCTGTACTGCTTGACGAGGGCGTTCCGCGGCTCGGTCAGGATAACCTTCAAGGCATCCAGGTCTAGTTCTCTAAGGCTTGCGATGACCGGGATGCGGCCCACGAACTCGGGAATCATTCCATATTTGATGAGGTCCTGCGGTTGAACCTGCAAAAGCAGGTCGCCCAGATTCTGTCTCTCGTGCGCCTCCGGAACGCCTCCGTATCCGATGGAAGACCTGTGAAGGCGTTTCTCAATGATCTTGTCCAGGCCGACAAAAGCCCCCCCGCAAAGGAAGAGGATGTTCGTGGTGTCGATCTGGATGAACTCCTGGTGCGGGTGCTTCCGTCCCCCCTGGGGCGGCACGTTGGCCACGGTGCCTTCAAGGATTTTGAGCAGCGCCTGCTGGACGCCTTCGCCGGAAACATCTCGTGTGATGGAGGGGTTCTCGCCCTTCCGAGCCACCTTGTCGATCTCGTCGATGTAGACGATGCCCCGCTCGGCCCTGGCACGGTCGCCGTCGGCATTCTGAAGGAGTTTCAGTAGGATGTTCTCTACGTCCTCGCCGACGTAACCCGCTTCTGTGAGCGTCGTGGCATCGGCGATGGCGAAGGGCACCCTCAACAGCCTGGCCAGGGTCTGGGCCAGGAGGGTCTTGCCGGTGCCCGTCGGCCCGATGAGCATGATATTGGATTTCTGGAGTTCAACATCGCCGCGCCGGACGTTGAGCTGGGTCCTTTTGTAGTGATTATAAACGGCCACGGCTATGCGCTTCTTCGCCACTTCCTGGCTGACCACGTACTCATCCAGGAACGACTTGATCTCCTTCGGTTTCGTGAGTGCACTCTGCCCCTTTTCTTCCTTCTCGACATCTTCCGCAAGGATCTCGTTGCAGGTGTCCACGCACTCGTTGCAGATGTAGACGTTGGGTCCCGCAATGAGCTTCTTCACCTTCTTCGCTGAGGCTTGTTACAGAAGCTGCACCTGAGTTCGTTGTCGGCATATCCTCGGCTCATTTAGATCCCTCTGGACGCAACCGAAAAAGGAGGAATAAGAGTAGCGGTCATTTGGTCTCCGTGCCGTGATGCGTCAGTATCTTGTCGATGATGCCATACTCTAGCGCGTGTCCCGTCGTCATGATAAAATCGCGTAACAGTCTTCCTGGATGACCTCAACCGGCTTCCCGGTATGTTTGGCGAGAACACCGAAGATGTTCGCGCGGATACGCAGTATCTCCGCGCCTGGATGTCGATGTCCGAAGCCTGCCCGCTGACACCTCCGAGCGGCTGGTGGATGATCACCCTGGAATTAGGCAACGCGAAGCGTTTGCCCTTTGTTCCCGCGGCAAGCAGTACGGCCGCCATCGAAGCCGCCTGGCCGATGCATACCGTGTTGATATCGGGCTTCACGAATTGCATCGTATCATATATCGCAAGACCGGCCGTGACCGAACCGCCCGGACTGTTGATGTACAGCCAGATATCCCTCGCGGGATCTTCGGCTTCGAGAAAGAGGAGCTGGGCGATCACCAGGTTCGCGAGGTGATTGTCGACCTCTTCCCCTATGAAGATAATATTGTCCTTCAGGAGCCTGGAGTAAATATCATAGGACCGCTCACCGCGGTTCGTCTGCTCCACTACTATCGGAATCAGGGGCATTCACATCCTCCTGTTTATCGGATTTCCCCTCCGTCAATTTAACGGAAGCCTGTGAAAGAAGCAAGTCGACGGCCTTTTTGTGCGTGATGAGCGTCTTCACGCTTCCAGCCGGCCTTCTTGCGATAACCCGCCTTGAGCTTTCCGCCGAAGCCCCTGTCTCCGAGCCCGGGCTTCGAAGTAGGCGGTAACGTCTTCCTCTGTGGCCTCGATTCCAGCCCTTCGGGCCACTTCTCCCAGGAGGTAGTAGGCCGCGACCTTCCGCCCGGCCACGACCCGCCGTGCTTTCGCCACCTCCTCCCAGTTTATGTTCGGGTTATTGAGATCCACGCCCTGCCTCGCCATGTCTGCGGCAATCTCTTCGATATCTTCACGAAGCTGGCGTTCTACGAGCGTGGCGGGTGCGTCGATATCGTACTTTTCCAGCAGGGCTTCTATCAGGTGGTCTTCTTGAATGGCCTTGACTTCCTGTGCGACCCGTGCCGCTATATCCTGGCGCACCTTGGCCTTCAACGCCTCCAGGTCGTCGGCGCCCAGGTCTTTGGCGAAGTCGTCGTTCAGGTCGGGGACTTCGCGCCTCACGACCTTGTCCACCTTGAAATGGTATTCGCCCGGAGCAAGGTGGGCGTGCGAGAATCCCTTGCCCGTTTCGTCCTTTTGTTTCCCCTCTTCAGCGGGAGTCCCATCCACCGTGAGTTCGAATTGGTCTCCCACGTTCTTGCCCACGAGAAGCTTCTCCGCCGGATGGTCGCTTCCGGAGAGGGCCCCCAGAAACTGCTCCTGGGCTTTGGATTGCCCCTTCCGGGTCATGCTGACGACGGCATAATCGCCCTGA
Source organism: uncultured Acidobacteriota bacterium (assembly GCA_963724125.1). Classification (GTDB taxonomy): domain Bacteria; phylum Acidobacteriota; class UBA4820; order UBA4820; family DSQY01; genus CAVRTJ01. The sequence goes on along the minus strand of CAVRTJ010000016.1, from coordinate 8,588 downwards.
TGCAGGCTCCTCGAGGGGTTTCATGACCGCCCCTCTGCCGGAGCGATTCAAGGACATCGTCCACGCGCTTGTCGTCGACCTCCGCCGACGGGCTCTCAATCTCGATGCCTTCGGCGCTGACTTCGGGAACCTCCGGGGCGACCTCAGCGTTCAACTCGCACGAGAACGGCTCCCCTCCTTGAGTTCGATGGCGTCGGCATACGGCTCCACGACGGGCTTGATGTCGAAACTGGAAAGCATGGATTTGGCGGCTTCGGGAAGGAGATGCTCAAGGACTTCCTCCCGGATTTCCTCTTGAACCGGGTGCGGACCATGCTGTCCGGCGCTTTGCCCGGCCTGAACCCGGGAAGTCGTACGCGACTGCTCAGGGTCTTGGTAACTTCCTGGAAATGAGGCTCTATCTCGGACCAGGAGCCGTCACCACGTATGTTTTCCTGCATCCCTCTTGATTCTTGAACGTGACGTCCATTTTCTCCACCGTTTGAATGCCGGCCCCCCGGCCGGCGTCTTTCGTGATCTGTCCACGGAAAAGGGCCGTCCGCACATGTCGGATGCCCTGGCTTTTTAAAGCGGCCCGTGCCGCCAAAATTCCCGGCTGGTGCGAAAGGGGGGACTCGAACCCCAGCGGGTTACCCCACAGGATCCTAAGTCCTGCGCGTCTGCCAGTTCCGCCACTTTCGCAATATTGTCAGACGATCCAGCATCCTCGCAATGGTTCGAAAGGAACTCACCTTGATGTTCGTGCCTTGCCGGCGCCTATCGATCCACGCCTGCCTGCCTGCTCCATTTGGCTATGTGGTGCGCCCGCCCCGACTCGAACGGGGGACCTGCGGCTTCGAAGGCCAACGCTCTATCCGGCTGAGCTACGGGCGCATTTAGGAGGCTCCCCCGGCTTGAACCTTTTACCACAGTCCCTGATCCGAAAGCAATTCCATTCGCCCATCACCGATCCCCGTACCCGCCTGTCCTAGCGGTGTCCTTCAGGAGAAGGTCATTTCTTTCTTCTGAGAGCCGCACTGGACGCACAACCTGGGCAACGGCTGCATGGTTTCTATGCTAGAGGGCGGTCGGTGCATCACGAGTGCAAATGGTATGTCCATCTCTCTGATTGTGCTCAGCACCTTGCGTTTATGTTCGCTGGACCCATCGGTCACCGCCGTGAAGACGGCAGGCGGGTACAGGAGCGGCAGCATCGCGTACCCCAGGTGACTGCAACGTTCGATGTCGCTCAGGACACGCTGATCTTGTGCGAGAACGCCCAGTATCTTGTGGGCGGGCGAGGCCAGATCGTACTCCCCGGTCTGCCCCGATGCGAGTATCAGGAAACCGGCGGCCCGGGCATTCAATATGGGGTCGACCAAGGGAGGAAGACCGTCCGGATCCTCGCCCAGCGGAAGCCTGCGGTCGAGCATACCTACCCCTGCCGGGTTCGCGAAATCCCTCCCGACACAGATGGCTATTCTCCGGAGATCCTCGAGATAGGTGCTCTTGAGCGTCGAATGAAACATGGCAAGAGCCGCGAACCCCATCTCCACCTGGTCCTCCAGATAGGCGGGCCCGATGGTCCGCCCATCCATGGCGCAGCGCGCCATGGTCCCATCCCCCGCTTGGAGGTTGGATCGCAGGTATTCGTAGGTCCCGGCCGCGAAATCGAGATAGCTCTCCTCGCCCAGGTATTGCCAGCCCTTACACAGCGCCCTGACGGCAATGGCGTTCGCCCCCGAAAATATTCTCCGGTCCACCGCGGGCGCAACCACCTTTCGCCTCTCCTCGATGGAGAGCGAGTAATAAGAGGCGTCGGCGCGCTGGCCCAGGGCGAAAGCGCCACCTGACTGCATCAGGTGGGTCTGCATATAATGCAGGATGCCCTGGGCGAGCGGACGTGCGAAGGATGCCTCGGGATCGCTCGCGAGCCTGAGAGCGAGAACAAGGCCGGTGGCATTCGTCCGCAACAGCTTGCAAGTTCCGTCAGGCTTGCCCGAGTGGGCCTGAAAGAACCCACCTTCGACGGCATCGTAAGCCGGTGAGAGGGCCATGGCGTGTATGGCCTTCCTGACGGTCCGGTGTATATCCTGATCGTTGGTATAGATGCCGTATTTCAGCAAGAAACGCAGGGGCTCAATGCCGGCGGCGCCCGGCCCATCGCCAAAACCACCCGTATCCGCGTCGAGCGCGCCCTCGATGGTCCGCCTGGCCGTTTCGAGAATTTCCAGACCCCGATCGAGCCCCTGGCCTCTTTCGCGTATGTAGGGGACGAACAAGCGGCCAAGGCCCGCCCTGTCGGAAAGACGGTGCTTCGCCCCCGCAAGGGCAAGCCCCTTCAACGCTCGCAACAGCCGGCCCGGATCAAGATCTTTGAACCTCGCCTCCACGGTTCCGTCCGGGCCAATGATCACCGCGGCCGGTAAGGCCGACAGGCCGCAGTGGACCGGAACCTCCGGGGAGCGGTCCGCATCGACGAGGACGGGCACGTAGTTTCGCTCGAGAAACTGCGCCAGGGTGGCGTTGGAGGAAATTTCCCGCGTGGCCGCCTGCGAGTCCTCCAGCCAGAAGGCCTCCACTAGAAGAAAGAGAAACCGATCCGATTCCTCGGCTTCTCGCAGCGCTTCCTTATTCAAGTCCCGCCAGCTTATGGACGCTTTCATGCTTGCACGGTCCTCCGCCTACCTTAAAGCAAAGCATGTGCCAAGTCGCCGGCGCTGCCGATCGGAGGCGGGATCCGCCCTTCTCGATCCTGCCGAGAAAACGCGTGTGGCCCTCCCGCGCTCGAACGGCCGGCCCGCTCGGCGAAGGACCCTCCGGCGCGGTGGATGCGTATCAAGGATGAAACTTGCCACACCCCGTGTTTCATGGCTTGATGATCTTGCCATGATGGCCTTTGCGAGATAACCTTATGGAGCAAGTGGAGGAGATCCCATGCGCCGCACCCTCATTCAGATGTTTGCACTCGTCGCCGTCGGAGCCGTCGTCGGCATCGGCTACAACGCATTGTCCCCGAAAGGCATCCCGCTCAAGGGAGGCACCAAGGCCCGCCTCGCGCAGGAAGGCGCGCGCATGGTCGACCTGGCAGAAGTCCGGTACTATCTCAAGCAACCGGGGACCCTGCTCGTGGACGCGCGCTCGCCGGAGGAGTTCGAGCTCGGTCACATCCCGGGAGCCGTCAACCTCCCCGCCGATCAGTTCGCACCCTACTACCCGAAGGTCAAGGCCCGACTCGAGAATGCCAAGTTCATCATCGTCTACTGCTCCGGGGGGTCCTGTGGTACCTCGGAGGAACTGGCCATGGAGCTGATCAAGGCCGGCTTCGTGGAGAAAAGGGTGGCCGTCTTTTCGGGCGGGTTGCCCGGATGGATGCGCGCCAAGCTTCCCATCGAAACCGGAATGAAGGACTGACATGTCAAGCAGGGGTGTGGTCTGGTCCGAGAGGTTGGGACGATGGGTGCTGGCCGCCATCTTCCTGGCAGCCGCGATCCCGAAAGTGCTCGACCCTTCGGGCTTTGCGGCCGATATTTCGCACTACGCGCTTCTGCCGGACGCCCTCGTCAATCCGCTCGCGGTCGTTCTGCCGTGGGTCGAGGCGGTAGGCGCGCTTGCGCTCCTGTCCGGTTTTGCCGCCGAAGGAGCCATTCTGCTCATTAACGCGCTTCTGGTCATCTTCCTCGGCGCCACGGGACAAGCCTTCTTCCGCGGCCTGGACATCAACTGCGGTTGCTTCGGCCACAGCGCCGCCCGCGAAACAGTGGGCATCGCGATGGCCAGGGATTTGGCTTTCCTGGCCCTCGCCGGTTTGGTTCTGTGGCTGAGAGTCAAGCGGACGGGCACAAAGAAAATCCGCATCTGACACCGCCCGCGTGCCTCCGTCGCTCGCCCCCCCGGGAGCCGGAACTCAGCGCCCGTTTGAGCTGTCACCTTCCGGACGTTCCTCCGGACGTTCCGAGGAAGAGCCCCCGTTTACAGGAAGAATGCCGACGGCCGGGGACCGTATCGGGGCCACGTTCCCCCCTCCGTGATCGCGGCCTCGGAACCCCGCCTCAGGTAAACAACGTCGCACCTCCCGTCCCGTGCCGCCTTTCGGCACGCCCGGAAAGTGGCACATTCCCGGCCCGCGAAAAACTTTCTTTCCTCCTTCTCGTAATGAGACTGTGAAGCCCATTGCAGGGCGTAGATCGAGGAGGAAAAGATGGCGAGGCTCTTCAAGATATTTTTCATTCTGCTCCTGATGGTTTCGGTTGCCGCAGCCATTTACGGTTGGGTCCGCAGTCGGAAATCGGACGATGGCGGACTCAAGATCGTAGAAGTGAAGACCGGTTCGATTACCGAGAAAGCGCTTGCGGTCGGACAGATCGAGCCAAGGCAGAAATTTCAGGTCAAATCGAAGATTTCCGGCATCGTGAAGCGTTGCTACGTGGAGGTGGGCGACACCGTGAAGGCAGGCGACTCTCTCTTCGAGATCTCTCCAGATCCCACCCCCCAGGAGCTGATTAACGTCGACAGAACGCTGGACTCGTCCAAGGCCACCCTGGTCCGGACCAAGGCCGACTACGCGCGCTACCAGAAACTCTTTCACGACGGGGTCGTTTCGAAGGGCGACCTGGACGGCAGACGCGAGGCCTACGAACTGGCCAGAGTAGCCTTCAACAGGGCCAGGGAGAACCGCGAACTGACCATGGTCGGCAAGGTGTCCGGGGGCGGAGCGGGGATGGAAGCCATCATCCGCGCGCCTGCCGGCGGCACCATACTGAGCCGCAGCGTCAACCCGGGTGATCCAGTCGTCCCCCTGACGTCCTACCAGGCGGGAACCGAACTGGCCTCCATAGCCGACATGCACGACCTCATTTTCAAGGGGACGGTGGACGAGATCGACGTGGGCAAGATGAAGGTGGGCATGACCGCCCATATCAAGGTCGGCGCCCTGCCGACGGACGTCGTGACCGGCCGCGTATCCCGCATCGCCCCGCAGGCCGTCAAGCAGGAGGGATCCACGCTCTTCGACGTTGAGATCGAACTCGCCCCCAACTCGAAGGTCATCCTCCGAGCGGGCTACTCGGCTAACGCCGACGTGGTCATTCGCGAGAAGAAGGACATCCCCATCATCCCCGAACGCCTCGTGTCCTTCAAGGACGGGGGGAAAGAGGCCTTCGTGGAGACTCCGGCTACCACAAAGGATGCCAAGCCGAAGGAGGTCCCCGTCAAGCTGGGCCTTTCGGACGGCCTCAACATAGAGATCGTCTCGGGACTCAAACCCGGCGACAAGGTGATCCAGCGCCCGCCGAAGGAGATCAGTTGACGGCGGTCTCCGCGGCTCGCCCCCGCCGAGCGGCGCGGAGAGCACGATTCGGCAGATATCTCCCCAAGGAGTGATTCGATGGCAGGCGCGTTTGAAGTGTTCAGGCAGCTCGGCAGGAACCTGCAAAGCCAGAAACTCCGCACCCTCCTCACGGCATTCGGTATCGTGTGGGGCACCGTGGCCGTGAGCCTGCTGCTGGCTTTCGGACAGGGGTTGCACACGCAGCTGATCAAGAGCGCCGCCGGACTTGGCGACCGCATCGTGATCGGCTGGCCCGCCCGCACGTCAATCCCCTACGACGGTTTGGGCCGGGGGCGCAGGATCAGGCTCACCGAAGAAGACATCCAATCGGTCAAGAAGCAGGCCTACGGGCTCGAGGGCATCTCCAGCGAGTACGCCACGAGCTTCAGGGTGCACCAGGGCGACAAGACCATGATGGTGGACGTGTCGGGCGTATCGCCCGTGTTCGGCTCCATGCGCAACCTCATCCCGCAGGAGGGCGGGCGGTTCATCGACCCCATCGACATGGCGGATCGCCGGCGCGTGGCGTTCCTGGGAAACGATTTTGCGAAAGACTTTCTGGGAGAGAAAAACCCCGTCGGCAAGACCTTTATGCTCGGCAACTCCCCCTTCCTTGTGATCGGTGTTCTTGTTCCCAAAGACCAGGATTCCAGCTACAGCGGGCGCGACAAGGACAAGATGTTCATCCCCTCCTCGACATTCCAGGCCATCACGGGCAGCAAGTACATGGACGACTTCATATACAAGGCGCACAAGCCGTCCATGAACAAAGCGCTGACCGCCGACATCCGGGGAATTCTGTCCAAACGGCTGCATTTCTCCCCGAAGGACACGCAGGCCGTGATGATCTGGGACACGACCGACCAGTTCGCCTTCCTCGACGCCTTCATGCTGGCCTTTCAGCTTTTCCTGGGCATCGTGGGCTCGCTCACCCTCGTCGTGGGCGGCATCGGCGTGTCGAACATCATGAACGTCGTCGTAGAGGAGCGGACCCGCGAGATCGGCATCAAGATGGCCCTCGGCGCCCGTCGGGGATACGTGCTCAGGCAGTTCCTGTTCGAGACGCTCATCCTGACGCTCGTGGGAGGCGCCATAGGGCTGATTATCTCCTTCGGCATCTGCTCCGTCTTCCCTAAATTCGGCTTGACCGAGTACGTCGGCGACCCGTCCGTCTCGCCCACCGTTGCCGCCCTTACGGCCACCGTGCTGGGCCTGGTCGGGCTCATGGCCGGCTATTTCCCGGCCAAGGATGCCGCGAATCTCGACCCCGTCGTCGCCATGAAGATGTGACCGGAGAACCGCCATGAGACTAAAACTTATATTCCAGCTCTTCCTTCGGTCCTCCCAGCTCCAGAAAAAACGGGCGGTCCTCACCATCGCGGCCATTGCGTGGGGCACCGTGGCCATCCTCCTCCTTCTGGCCTTCGGCCAGGGCCTCAAGGACCAGCTGACTGCACAGCCGGCGGGGCATGGGCGTGAACCTCGCCGTGATCTGGCCGGGCGAGACCTCGCAGCCGTGGGCGGGACTTCCGGCGGGACGGCCCATCCGCCCGAGGGTGGACGACATTCAGTACGTGCGCAAGAGGCTCCCCTCCTACGCCCGATCTGCTCGGTGAAATCGCCAACTGGAACGCCTCCCTGACCTACGGAAAGAAGACCCTCACCGGGCGCGTCATCGGCACGAACTGGATCTACGGTAAGGTCCGCAACAATATCGCCCGCACGGGCGGCCGGTTCTTCAACCCCGTGGACGTGGCGGAAAAGAAGCGCGTCGTCTTTCTCGGCAACAAGCTGGCGGAAGAGATTTTCGGCAAGGGAGACCCTGTCGGGAAGACGCTGCAGATCAGCGGCTCGCCCTACCTCGTGATCGGCGTCATGGTCAAGAAGATGCAGATGGGCAATTACGGCGGCCCTGAGGACATGCACGCCGTGATCCCCCTTTCCACGTTCGTAGGCCAATACGGCCGCCAGCACATCAGCAACTTCGTCCTGAAGGTCGAGAAGCCCGACCAGATGCCCGGGGCCCTGGACCAGTTCAGGCGGGTCCTCGGGGCCAAGTACCGGTTCAACCCGGACGATCCCAAGGTGTTCGGCGTCTGGAACACGGTGAAGGGCTACAAGATCATGGGGAACATGATGCTCGGAATCCAGCTGTTCCTGGGGATCATAGGCGCGCTCACGCTTCTCATCGGCGGTATCGGCGTAGCGAACATCATGTACGCGGTGGTGAAAGAGAAAACGCGGGAGATAGGGATCCAGATGGCCATGGGCGCGAGGAGCAACTGGATCACCGGCCCCTTTGTGCTTCAGGGACTTCTCTACACCCTTTTCGGCGGGGCGGCCGGGATGATCATCGCGATCGTGCTGGTCTTACTGCTCAGTCTCATCCCGACGGGAGGCAACCAGGCGCTGGCCCTTCTCGGCAAACCCACCATTTCCTGGCAGATCGGGCTCGCCACGGCCGCCATCCTCGGCTTTATCGGGCTGCTTGCCGGTTACTTTCCGGCCAAGCGCGCCGCAGCCGTGGACCCGGCTGAAACCCTGAGGTACGAATAGCACGTATCACTTTCCATGTAGATAGGGAGTCACCCAATGAACTGGCCGCTCATGAAGAGAAACGGGAAAAACGGTATGGATTCGAACGGCGCCATCATCCGGATGGAAGGCCTGCAGAAGATATACGACACGGGCAAGATCAAGGTCGAGGCGCTCAAGAGCATCGACCTGACGGTCAAGAAGGGCGAGTTCGTTGCGGTGGTCGGTCCCTCCGGATCGGGAAAGTCCACCCTGATGAACCTGCTCGGGTGCCTGGACACGCCGACCTCCGGGGAGTACTTTCTCGCGGGGGAGGCCGTTGCGGGCCTCGAACGGGACAGGCTTGCCGACATTCGGAACCGGCGCGTCGGATTCGTCTTCCAGAACTTCAACCTGCTCCCCCAGATCTCGGCTTTCGAGAACGTTGAGATGCCCCTCCTCTTCGGTGGCGTCGGCAAGAAGGAACGGCGCGAACGCGTGACGGAACTCCTCGAACGCGTCGGGCTGGGAGATCGCATGGACCACAAGCCCACCGAACTGTCCGGCGGACAGATGCAGCGCGTGGCCATTGCGAGGGCGCTCGCCATGAACCCGGACATCCTCCTCGCCGACGAGCCCACCGGCAACCTGGACACCAGTTCCGGCGGCGACATCATGAGCCTCTTCAAGGAGCTGTGGGACAAGGGCCGCACCCTCGTGGTCGTCACCCACGACATGGCCCTCGCCAACCGCGCCAGCCGGATCG
>CAVRTJ010000015.1:0-13726 GCA_963724125.1 uncultured Acidobacteriota bacterium | reverse complement strand
GTTCGGCGCGCAGGGCCGGAAGGGCGTCCCCCTCCACGGCGCGGCGGATCCGGCCCATGAGCCCCAGGTAATAGGTCAGGTTGTGGAGGGTGTTGAGGACCAGGCCCGTCGGATCGTTGTTGCGGAAGAGATGGTTCAGGTAGGCCCGGGAGACGTTGCGGCAGGCCCAGCAGGGACATTCGGGATCGAGCGGTTCGGCGTCGTTAGTGTGGGCGGCGTTCTTGATGGCGACCACCCCTCGCGACGTGAAGAGGGCGCCGTTCCGGGCGTTCCGGGTGGGCAGGACGCAGTCGAACATGTCGTAGCCCCATGATACCGCCTCCACAAGATCCAGTGGCGTACCGACGCCCATGAGGTAGCGCGGTTTGCCCTGCGGCATGTGCGACGCGGTGAAGGCGGCCATGTCCCGGAACACGTCCTTCTTCTCGCCCACCGAAAAGCCCCCGGCCGCGTAGCCGGGGAGGTCCAGTTCGCCCAGATCCTCGGCCGAAGGCGGCGCAGCGTCCTGGACATGCCGCCCTGCACGATTCCGAAGAGGGACGTGCCCTCTCGCCGTTTGAGGCGTCTCGACACCGCCGCGCCCACCGGGTGGTTCGGGCGGTTGCGGCCTCCACCGCCCGTTCGCCGGCCGTACCCGCAACAAGTTCGTCCAGCGCCATGGCGATGTCCACCCCGAGGTCCTCCTGGATGGCCACGGCCCGCTCGGGGCTCAAGAACATCTGCGCGCCGTCCACAGGCGAGCGGAATGCGATACCGTCTTCGTCCACCTTTCGCAGCCGTGCCAGGGAAAACACCTGAAAACCGCCGGAATCCGTCAGGATGGGCCCCGGCCACGCCATGAAGCGATGAAGCCCGCCCAGGTTGCGGATCCTGGTGCTGCCCGGCCTCAGGGCCAGATGGAAGGTATTGGCCAGCACGATGGTCGCGCCGGCCTCTTTCAAGAGAAATGGGGGCATGCCCTTCACCGAGGCCCGGGTGCCGACGGGCATGAAGACCGGCGTGTCCACGATCCCGTGGAGCGTTTCCAGGCGGGCGGTCCGGCCTCCTGCGGGTGAAACATGAAGCGGGGTGAAAGTCAGGCTCATAAGTCCTCCCGGAGAAGAATAGCAGGATCCGAGCCCGCCGGCCACGCAGGACCACTTATCATATTAGTTGACAAAAGAAGACTCAAGTATTATCTTAATAACGTGCTCAGGGCCAACAGCGCCCCGCACCCCTGAAAAGAAAAATAAAAGGAGGAACCTGTTCATGGGTAAAATCATCGGCATCGACCTCGGCACGACCAATTCCGTGGTGGCCGTCATGGAAAGCGGCCAACCCGTCGTTATCCCCAACCAGGAGGGCGACCGGACGACGCCGTCCGTCGTGGGGTTCACCGAAAAGGGCGAAATTCTCGTCGGGAAGGTTGCCAAGCGCCAATCCATCACCAACCCGCTCAATACCGTCTTCTCGATCAAGCGGTTCATGGGCCGGAAGTTCAACGAGGTCCAGAATGAGATCGAGACCGTCCCCTACAAAGTGATCCCCGCGGAGAACGGCGACGCATGGGTCGACGTGCGGGACAAGAAATACTCCCCCCCCGAAGTCTCGGCCATGGTTCTGCGTAAGCTCAAGCAGGCCGCCGAGTCTTACCTTGGGGAGAAGGTCACGCAGGCCGTCATCACCGTGCCGGCCTACTTCAACGACAGCCAGCGCCAGGCCACCAAGGACGCCGGGCGAATCGCGGGCCTCGAGGTATTGAGGATCATCAACGAACCGACGGCCGCGGCGCTCGCCTACGGCCTCGACAAGAAGAAGGAAGAGACCATCGCCGTTTACGACTTCGGCGGCGGCACCTTCGACATCTCCGTGCTCGAAGTGGGCGAAGGCGTCATCGAGGTGAAGTCCACCAACGGCGACACTCACCTGGGCGGCGACGACATCGACAAGCTGATCATCGACTGGGTTGTGGACTCCTTCAAGAAGGACAACGGGATCGACCTCGCAAAGGACCCCATGGCCCTGCAGCGCCTTAAGGAGGCGTGCGAACGCGCCAAAATAGAGCTTTCCCAGACCCTGGAGACGGAGATCAACCTGCCCTTCATCACGGCCGACGCTTCGGGACCCAAGCATCTCCAGATGAAGCTCACGCGGGCTCAGATGGAAAACCTGGCCTCGCAGATCTTTCAGCGCACGGTGGAGCCCTGCAAGGCGGCCCTCAACGACGCCAAGGTTGGTCCCCAGCAGATCAACGAGGCCGTCCTTGTAGGCGGGTCCACTCGCATCCCCAAGGTCGTCCAGCTCGTCCAGGATTTCTTCGGGAAGGAGCCCCACAAGGGCGTGAATCCCGACGAGGTCGTGGCCATCGGTGCGGCCATCCAGGCGGGTGTGCTCGGCGGGGACGTGAAGGATATCCTCCTGCTGGACGTCACCCCGCTGACCCTCGGCGTGGAGACGCTCGGCGGCGTGGCCACGGGCCTCATCCAGCGCAACACGACCATCCCCGCGCGGCGCAAGGAGACCTTCACGACGGCGGCCGACAACCAGACCGAGGTGGAGATCGTGATCTTCCAGGGCGAAAGGCCCATGGCCCGCGACAACAAGGTCCTCGGCAACTTCAAACTGGTCGGTATTCCGCCTGCTCCCAGAAGCATACCGAAGATCGAGGTTACGTTCGACATCGACGCCAACGGCATTCTGAATGTCTCGGCCAAGGACACCGCCACCGGCAAGGAGCAGAGCATCACCATCACCGCATCTTCCGGACTTACGAAGGACGAGATCGACCAGATGGTCAAGGACGCAGAGCAGCACAAGCAGGAAGACCAGCACCGCAAGGAGGAGATCGAAGCCAAGAACCAGGCCGACCAGCTCGTCTACAGCACGGAGAAGCTGCTCGCCGAAAACGCGGGCAAGCTGTCCGCGGATGACGAAAAGTCGGTGCGGGAGGCCCTTGAAACCCTTAAAAAGGCGAAGGATTCGGACAACCTGGACGCCATCAGGAAGGCCATCGACGGCCTCAACTCGGCAACGCACAAAATGGCCGAAACGCTCTACTCCCAGGCCCGAACCCAGGACCCTGGGAGCCAGGAACAGCCCGGCGATGCACCCACGGGACAGCCCGGCGCAGATGCCGGAAGCGGGACCGGCGAAGACGGGAAAGACGGCGACGTGATCGACGCCGAGTTCGAAGATGTGAAATAATTGCCAACGGGCCGGTGCCCGTGCGATTCGCTCCGCACGGGCGCCGCCCTTTTCTCGCTCGACCGCTCATGCGCCCGGGTAAAGATGTACCCCCGGGCCCGTCGTTGGAAGGGAGGTCAAATGCCGACGAAGGGTGATTCACTGAGAGAACTCATGCTTCTCCACCGGCGATTGAACCGTCTGTTCGACGACATGCTCGAACCCGACAAAGCCCCAGGCACTCTGCCCGAGTTTTCCTGGACGCCGTCCGCGGACGTTTACGAAGACAGCGCAAACTACTTTGTCGAAGTAGAGCTGCCAGGTGTCGACATCGATGACGTGGAGGTCACGGCGGAAGGGCACGTCGTGCGAATCTCCGGTGAAAGGAAGGCCGCCGGTGAACCTTCCCGACAGACGGTGCAGAGAATGGAGCGGTACTTCGGCCCCTTCCTCAGAGAGTTCTCCTTTCCTGACGTCATCGACAGCGGAAGGGTCGCAGCCAGTCTGAACGACGGCATTCTGCTGCTGAAGATTCCGCGAAAGGACTGCCGGCGTTCCATCGAGGTCAAGTAAGCGGAAACTTCTCTTAAGGCGGTCCATGCCCGGACAAGATCTTTATGCGATTCTAGACCTTCCCCATGGCGCCTCCGTCAGCGAGGTGAAGAAGGCGTACAAACGCCTTGCGCGGAAATATCATCCGGACCTGAACCCAGGCGACAAGGGGCCGAAAACCGCTTCAAGGAAATCTCTGAAGCGTACGCGACCCTATCCGATCCCGAAAAGAAGGAACAGTACGACACCTACGGCCGCGTCGGGAACGACGGGCAGCAGGCCGGTTCGGGCGTCGATTTCACCGGATTCGATTTCAATGCGGGTCCCTCCGCGGGCTTCGAAGACCTCTTCGAGACTTTCATGCATACGGCACAGAGTCGTGGGCGCTCGGGCCCCGTTAAGGGTGACGATCTGATTTTCCCCCTCTCTCTGAGTCTCAAGGAGGCTTACTCGGGCAAGAAGACCCGCCTCACCATCAACCACACCGTAACCTGCGACGCATGCAAAGGCGAAGGACGCATTTCACCATCGCGTCCTGGCCCCTGCGGACAATGCGGCGGGACCGGCAAAACGGGGTTGTCGAGAGGGCCCTTTTCCTTTTCCCGCGCCTGCCCCGCCTGCGGGGGTACGGGGCGCGATCCCGGCGAGGTCTGCCGGACATGCGGAGGGCGCGGCGCCCGCGAAGCCAGCGAAACCGTCGACGTCACGATACCGGCGGGCGTCGATACGGGATCGCGTGTCCGACTCCGAGGGAAAGGGCAGGCCGGCGCGCGAGGCGGTCAGCCGGGAGACCTTTTTATCGAGACGCACATCTCCCCCGATCCCGTCTTTACCAGGGTCGGTCCGAACCTCCGGGTCAAAGTACCTATAACCGTCACCGAGGCCGTCCTCGGCGACCGGATAGAAGTCCCCACTCTCTCCGGTGCCGCCAGGCTGAAGATCCCACCTGGGACGTCTTCCGGGCAGGTATTCAGACTGAAGGAACGAGGCATGCCTTCCCTGCGCCAGGGTCTCTCCGGGGACCTGCTGGTCGAGGTGAATATCGTCACGCCCAAAGTCGTTGATGAAAGGAGCAAAGAACTCCTGCGGGAATTCGACCGGTTGAATCCTGAGAACCCCCGCCAGTATACTGGGAACACGAAAGGTTAAGGCCATGGCACGAAGAGCTTCGAAAGAAGAAGGGAAGCGTTACTATATGATTTCCGCCGTGTCGAAGCGTTTCGACGTGCACCCGCAAACCCTTCGTCTTTACGAGCGGGACGGCCTTCTGAAGCCTTCCCGCACCGAGGGCAACACGAGGCTCTATACGGACGAGGATCTCGACCGACTCGAAGTGATTCTGAACCTCACCCGGAACCTTGGCGTCAACCTCGCCGGCGTGGAGATCGTCCTGAACATGCGGGAGAAGATGGGCCGCATGCAGGACGAGATGAGCGCCTTCCTGGAGTTCTTTCTCGAACAGTTGAGCAACACCGGCGTGACAAGAGAAGAAGTGCGCGAACAGGCCCTTGCCCGCATTCCCAAGCGTTCGCTGCAGATTCTCCTGGACCGATTGGAGCAGGAGGCGGATGGCGGCTAGAAACAGCACACCGAGTGCGGAGGAATCCGCCCTCCTCAAACGCTATCTCAGGGAAATCTCCCGTTACCCCCTCATCAAGCCGGAGGAGGAAAAGGAGCTCGGCCGCCGAATCAAACAGGGCGACAAGGAAGCATTGCAGAAACTCGTGGAGTCGAATCTCCGGTTCGTCGTGTCATTTTCCAAGAAATACCGCGGCTGGGGCCTGTCTTTCCAGGACCTCATCAACGAAGGCAACATCGGCCTCATTGAGGCGGCCAAGCGCTTCGACCCGGAGAAAGGCGTCAAGTTCATCACTTATGCCGTGTGGTGGATCCGGCAGGCCATCATTCACGCTTTGAGCGAACAGGGCGGCCCCTTTCGCATACCTCAGAAGCAGGCCAATCTCCTTTACAACATCCACAAAACCATTGCGGCCATGACGCCCATCCTTGAACGCGTGCCGACCGTCGGTGAGGTTGCCGAAGAGCTGGATGTACCGAGAGAAAACGTCGAAGTCCTCATGCAGGCGGAGACCGAAGACCTGCCGCTCGAATCCCTGTCCGACGATGATTCCGACTTCCAGCTCCTGGATAAAATCGAGCAGTTCACCATGCCGCCGGTCGACCAGAACCTCATGGAGGAATCCTTCAGAAACCTCCTCGAGGCCATGCTCATCAAGGATCTGGATCCAAAAGAGCGCGAGGTGCTCACCCTTCGCTTCGGTCTTAAGGCGAAAGAACCGCACACGCTGAAGGAAGTGGGCGAGAAGCTGGGGCTCAGCCGCGAGCGTATCCGGCAGATAGAGACGCAAGCCCTGAGAAAACTGAAGCGCAGCAAAATGAGCAAGCAGCTTGAAGGGTACCTGAACTGATACGGGAAGGCGGTGAATTCCGCCGGAAGCCCGGTCACGCACTTCTTTCCGGATGACAATCAAGGCGAGGCGTTCGATGAAGCAGCCTGCAGGAAACGTACGAGTCCAGACACTTCTCGCAATCTTCGTCACCCTGATGTTCGCGGCGACGGCGGCGGCTCAGTTGAGCCCTGGGCCGCGGGATCCCCAGGTCCTGTTGGAGAATGGCGCACGCCTCTTGAAACAGGGACACCTCGATTCGGCCCAAGCCGCACTCAGGCAGGCGGCCGCGCTCGCCCCTGAGAACGCCATGATCCACCTGTACCTGGGCAGGGCGCTCATGGCCGAACAGAAGTACGGGGACGCGGCGCCCGAATTCTCGGAGGCGCTCAGATTGGACGCGGTAAAGCCCGCCCTCGGCCTACAGAACCGGCGGGAAGCTCAGGACAATCTCGGGCTCGCCTACGCCTTCACCCGGAACTATGCAGCCGCCCGGAAGGTCTACGAGGCGGCGCTCAAGAAGGACCCGGACTACCCGTCCTTCAGCTACAATCTCGCGTGCGTGTGCGCACTCTCCGGAGACAGAAAGGGAGCCCTCGTCGCCTTGAAGGAGGCCGAAGATGCAGACTCGCGGTCCAGCCTCGGCCGTACGCTCCCGGACCCGACGGCAGACACGGACCTCAAAGGCCTGTGGGGCGATCCCGTTTTCCAGGCGATCCTCGTCATGGACCAGGGCCCCCAACCGAATGACGGTCCCGGAAGCGACCTCATGCGCGAGGGCGCGCGCTTTCTCGTTTCAGGCGACTACGAATCCGCGGTGGCCAAGGAGAAGGCCGCCACGCAAAAGGAACCCGAAAGCGCTCGGGCCTGGTATTTCCTCGGTGCGGCCCTCGATTCGGCCGGGCACGGCGTCGAGGCCGCCGACGCCTTTACCCGTGCAATCGGTCTCAACGTGCCCCCGCACAACCTCCTTTCCAAACCCATGATCAGGTATGCCGCCACCCGGGCGGGCCTCGCCCTGCTCGACGCCCATAAGAACGGCGAAGCCGTCAAGGCCTTTCTCCGGGCCGGGGACGCGTCACCCTACCACCCCACCGCCTACTACGACCTCGCCCGGGCGTACGCCGCCCTCGGCGAGAAGGCAAAAGCGGGCGAAGCCCTCAAAAAGGCGTTCTCACTCAAAGACAATCTCCTCGCCGTCGATCCGCCGTTGCCCGACCCCGCCGGGGACCCGGCCTTCTCGGCGTGGAAGAAGGACGAGGCATGGAAGGCCACGCTCGCGGAAGTGGCCGCCGAGGGCCGAGGCGATTGAACGTGAAAGGCAATTCCGGGTTTAGGAATTGGGCTTTGAACTACGCCAGGGACGGGCCTTCGGAGGGCTAGCCCCCCTTCGCGGTGACGCATTGACCCCTTCACCGGGGGACGTCTTCGAGGAACCCCCGGCGCCTGGTCGCTGAATCACCCACCGACTTGAATTATTGATCTCCAGATCACTCGACCTTCCGGGTCCGCCTTGACACATGGGGGTTTCCCGCGTCACAATACATCAACTCGGGAGTCTGAATGACCAAGTATCGTCTGATTATCTCGGTCTTTTTTTTATGTCTCGCCATAGGCGTTCTGGCCCAAGCCTCGCCCCAGCAGGTGAGCCTTGTGCCGATGGCTGACGGGCGGACTCTCTGGCTCCCCGCCGGGACCCCCGAGCAGGTCCAGCCTCTGGTAACCACCTACTATCGCCATTTTCGGAACACCTGGGCCTCTTTCTTCGGGACACCACCCGCCCTTCCTGAGACACTCGTCATCCCGCCGTCGAAGGACTTGTACGAGTCCTTGTTTTCAACGCTCTGGCAAAACGCAAGGGACACGCTTCCGCCTGCTGACCGGCCCGCTGCACTCGGTGCCATGCGGTACGTCGTGATGAACGATCCGTCACCTTACGTGGACGCGCTCGCCCGCGTCATCTCGACGCGGAGCCTGGATGGCGGCCTCTTCAGGACACCGCTGGTCTACCTCTTTCTTTTGGACCAGGTAGAGGACCCGACCTTCCTTTCCCAGGCCCTGCCACCGGGACCGGACGGTGCTAACGTTCAAAAGGCCATTGAGGGCAGGGGCGTCAGCTGGAAGGCCTTCGAGAACCGCTTTGCCGCATGGGTCCTGGAAAAGGGGATCGAAACTCACCTCCTCTCCCTGTCGAAGGGCAGCCTCCCGGCCGTGTGGGTCCTGGATTCGGACCTCGCCCCCGGCGCCTTCACCGGATGGAGTTTCGCCATTTCCGACGTGGACGAGGGCGTTGGGTACGAAGTGGCGGGCGACGCGCCGGACGGACTGCGCATGGTAAGCTTTTTCACGGGCCCGGAAGGCCATGTTACCCAGGCCGGCATGGCGTCGTTGACCAACGGCCCCATGCGGCTGCCAAAGAAAGGCGACAGACTGTGGGTTTTCGTCTGGAACGCCTCGCAGCAGCCCGAGGGAACCGGCCTGACGATCACGCTCTGGAAACTCTACGACCTACCCTTCGAAATTAAGAAATCGGACCACCAGAACCGGACTCTCGATCTTCTCCTGCAGGAAGGTCCAGGTATCGCCGACTACAGCCTGTGGGGCCGGCTTCGCGAAGAAACGCCCGTATCACCGTTGCCGCTCCCGCCGTTTCCCTCGAAAGGGGAGGGCGTGCATCGCTACCTTCTCCAGCTTCCTACGCCGCTGAAAAACGTGCACGACCTCCGGCTCTTCTGCCGCATGTTATCGGGCGGAACCTACTCCGCGCCCATATCCAGTTCCGAGACACCAGCACAATGATGGTCCGCCTCCATTCGGCGGACCTCAACGGCATCGAGGCCGTGTCTGTGGAAGTAGAGGTGGACGTCCAGCTGGGCCTGCCTTCCTACATCACGGTCGGCCTTCCGGACGCAGCCGTCAAGGAGAGCCGCGAGAGGGTGAAGAGCGCCATCCTCAATTCGGGTTTCCAGTTCCCACTGGAGCAAGTGACCGTCAACCTGGCGCCGGCGGATCTCAAGAAGGAAGGCGCCCAGCTCGACCTCGCCATCGCCCTGGCCCTCCTCGAAACGACGGGGCAGATTCCCGTGGGGAACGGCCACGATCGTTTCCTTCTGATGGGCGAACTCGCACTCGGCGGGAGACTCAGGCCCGTCAAGGGGATGCTGGCCATGGCCATGTTGGCAAAAGCAAGCGGAAGAGCGCTTGTCTGTCCGGAGGCAAATGCGGGCGAGGCAGCCATCGTAGACGGATGCGAGATCTACGCCGTGTCAACCCTCGCCCAGGCGGTGGATTTCTTCCGCGGCGAACAGGAGCTCGCGCCCCACCCCCACAGATCCTATGAAGATGTCCTGGCGGACCCACCCTCGCGCCTGGATTTCCAAGATGTAAAGGGCCAGTCCCACGTCAAACGTGCCATGGAGGTCGCGGCCGCCGGCGCCCACAACGTTCTGTTGATCGGACCGCCGGGGTCGGGAAAATCCATGCTGGCCAAGCGCCTTCCCACCGTCCTTCCGCCCATGTCCTTCGGGGAGGCCCTTGAAACGACGAGAATACACTCCGCAAGGGGGATGGCCGCCGATGACGGGAGGGGTATCGTGTCCCTCCGTCCTTTCAGGGCCCCCCACCATACGATCTCCTACGCGGGTATGATCGGGGGTGGCACGCACATCCAGCCGGGCGAGATCTCCATGGCGCACAACGGCGTTCTCTTTCTCGACGAGTTGACCGAATTCAAGCGGGACGTTCTCGAGAGCCTCAGGCAGCCGCTAGAGGACCGCACCATCTCCATATCACGCGTCAAGGGGCAGCTCACATTCCCCGCCGCCTTCACCCTGCTTGCGGCAACCAATCCATGCCCCTGCGGGTATTACGGCGATCCGACCCGCCGGTGCCGGTGCACCCCGCCCCAGATCAACCGCTATCTTTCGCGCCTGTCCGGTCCCCTGCTCGACCGCATGGACATCCAGGTGGAAGTCACCGCCATCCCGCCGGACGAATTGCGCAAGGCGCCTCCCGGCGAACCTTCCCAATCCATACGCGAGCGGGTCATCAAAGCCAGGAACGTCCAGTGGAAGCGCTTCGAGGGATCGGGCATACACGCAAACGCCCAGATGGACGAGAAGATGGTGGACAGATACTGCGCGCTGGGTAGCGACGCGGAGGCTTTCCTCCTTGCGGCCATGCGCTCCATGGGCATCACGGCGCGCGGACACCACCGCATCCTGAAGGTCGCCCGGACCCTCGCCGACCTCGCCGGCGAAGAGGCCATCGCCACGCCTCACATCGCGGAGGCAGTGCAGTACCGCACCTTCGACCGCAAGCTCTTCTCGCTCTGACCACACCCCGAAAAGCCGTCAGTAAATCTGTGCGTGCATGAAAAAAGGCCGCGGGACGAACCCCGCGCCCTGGATAAGTACAGTCGGTTCCAGGTTCGATCCGTATCGATCTCCAAAAAACGGACGTTTCATCAGGCGCAAAAGGACATTGACGGCATCACCATGCCGTCAAGATTCTTCGACGAGTTAGCTCATCAAGCAAGCATCGGGCTGTTTGGAGCCCGCTGTCAGCGGCCCTTGATCTTCCAGCTGAACCGCCCGAGAATTTCGTTCAGGAAGTTGTTTCTCGACAGAAAGCCCAGGGGAGGCTTGCGGCGGACCCCAATGGTCCTGTAGAAACCCATGAGCTGATCCCTGTGGGGCGATTTCTGCTTGAGCCCGCGCTGGATTGCCCGGATGCACTGAAAGCGGTCGCCCATGGCGAGGTGGACCCTGGCCAGATTGAGGTAGCAGAGGGGCTCGTCGCTGTCCTTCATCAATGCCTCCTGGCACTGTTCCAGACCCTCGAGGTGGTCTCTGTCGTGAATGCCCTTTATCATGCCGAGGAAGGAAAGGGCCAGAGCGCTGTCGGGCTGGGCGTCCAGGTAACCCTGAAAGACACTCCTCGCCTCTTCGAGGCTCCCGTGGTTCACCAGCTTGATGCCGTCTTTCAACCTCTGCGGCACGTCCACCATTTCGAGGTCGGCCATTGCGTCGCTCCCTCAGCCCGAGGTCATCCGGTTTTGTCCAATCCCGAACCCTGCTTCCACGAGAAAAGAACGGCCGTCCATGTTTGATCGTTTGTCGCCGCGGCCGTTGCTCATTGAAGCGGTTCTATTCTTACACTTTCACCTCGGGTGACACAAGGGGGCGCAGGCACGGCGGAGAACCTGGACTGGCGGGTGCCTTTTCGACTTCTAAGTGCGAGGAAGGCTCACGCGCCCCCGCCTTCTCAGCGGGCGGACGGATGGCGGCCACGCCGCTTATATGCATGTGAGTGAAGACTCTCACATGAACCCTGAAATGAGCACCTTGACATAGATTCAATGAGGTTGTAGTGTGTATCCGGTAAGTAAGTGTACACATTCACGGGAGGTCGCGGTGGAACTGATCATAGAAGAAAGCAAGAAAGATACGAAGCTGCCGGAGATCCTCCGCGCCGCCCTCGAGCTATTCACTGAAAAGGGGATTCACGCAACGACGACGAAAGACATAGCACGACGGGCCGGCGTGAGCGAGGGGGCCCTCTACCGCCATTTTCAGAGCAAGCAGGAACTCGCCGAGGACCTGTACCTAACCCACCTGTCTTACTTCACGGCCCAGCTGGACCGCAGCGTTCTCGTGGTGCCCTCCCTGCGGGAGCGCCTAGACGCCTTCGTGGACGGGTGCTTTCACTTCTTCGACGAGGACAGGACTCTCTTTACCTACCTCATCCTGAGCGAGCACAACGAGCTGGGGAGAACCAGCAGGAAGGTCCGTCACATTCGCCACCTGGTGCGGGACATCCTCGTGGACGGCCAGACGAAGGGTGAAACCCGGGAAGGCGATGTCGAAGTCTTCGGCGCGTTGATCATCGGGATGATTATCCGGGTCGCCATTTTTCGCATATACGGCCTCATCAGCGGCGACCTGCGAAGCCGGTCCAGGGAGGTTGCCGCCGCCTGCTTCCGCGTGGTCGCTCCCGACGCCGTCATAGGCCGCGGCACGACGGCGTAAGCCGGACGAACGAGTGAACGATTTATCCAACCATCAAGTAGAGAGCTATCGGGGTGCGCCACGCGCCCGGCTGCCATCTTCATGGCCGGTACGTCGGAAGGCCTTCAAAGGCCCGGCCATAAACGCTTAGAGTTCTCATTCCCGTCCATTGGCTCCTGGCCCCGGTTTTCGAGAAGGGTCCCGTTCTCGCGCCATTGTGATCCCATCCGGTCCACAATCCAGGTGCCTCATGTTATTCTAGCCTTATCTCCACGGATCGAGCGCCGGTCTGCAGTGAACAAGCCCGTTTCGGCCGATCCGGCTTCCGATCCCCCAAGAGCGGAGCCGGCCCGCGAGGTCGTGATCAGGGAGGCCAGGAATGAATGCGCAGGAGAAACTCAAGCTCATAGCCGAACGGAAGGGGCCCTCAAAAGAAGGTCTGGCAGAAGGTGCGGCTGTTTTCGCGCAGGCCGTGAGCGAAGAACTTGGCGTCAAGGACGACGAGGTGGCCGTGCTCGTTCTTACCAGCACCGGCCAGACCCTCAAATTCGTGTGGCCGCCCCTTCTCGCCAAGAGCCTGGCCGCATTTCCCGCAGATTACAAAAGCGCCTTCGCATCCTCCGTCCTCACGACGCTGAAAGGGAAGGTCGACAACAAGCTGTCCGCGAGCAGGCACCTCAGGTTCTACGAGAGCGTGAAGGGCGCGGAGATGACAGGATTGCCCATCCAGCGGATGATAGCCGTACCGCTAGTCGATGATGACCGCGCCGTCGGCGTGGTCGAAGTCTCCCGCAAGGGGAAGACCCCCGAGGATTCCGGGGCGGCCTTCACTAAAGAAGATGCCCAAAAACTCCTGGCGGTATGCAAGGCATTCACGCCGGCACTGGCGGCATTGGTGCCCCAGCCCTTTCTCTGACCCGGCCATGAGGTGCGCACCCGAGTCGACGCGTCCCTGTCCCGATCGTGCGAGACGGCTATGCCGATGAACCCCATCGACCCGGACCTCTGGCTAACCGACGAACCCGTGGTCGTTCCGGTCAAGGGAACATCGATGAAGCCGTTGCTGCGGGAGGGCGACGCCGTCGAAGTCGTACGAGCCGCGCCGGAAGCCGTGGGGCGCGGAGACATCCTGGTTTTCGTGCGGTCGGGCGAACTCACGGTCCACCGTTTCCTCGCGAAGCGGAGTGACAGGTTCCTCGAGAAGGGAGACGCCCAGAGCCAGGGGAACTGGCATTCGTGGCCGGACTCCGTGGGCATCGTCCGCCGCATACGGCGAAGCGGAATATGGACGGACCTGAATGCCGGTCGGGAAAGACGCGCCCTGCGCAGGGCGGGCCGAAGGCACCTGATTCGGCACAGGGCCTGCCGCACGGCCTCCTTTCTGCCCGGTTCCCTCACTCGACGGGTCTTTCTGAAAACCGTCGAATTGCTTATTCGCGCATGAAGCGCCCCCCGCGAAAGCGCGGCGTTTTCGTGGAGCATCCTCCGGCCTGGCCAAAAAGGCAAAGGCGTGGTATGTTTGCGCTCCGATGAAGAAGTCGACCTCTTTCAGAAAAAAAGACCCCCCTCCCGGAAAAGGAAAGCGGAGCGCCGCAC
>CAVRTJ010000014.1:0-128598 GCA_963724125.1 uncultured Acidobacteriota bacterium | reverse complement strand
TACCGCTCGGGTACGGCCTTATAGCCGTAGGCCAGGACCCCGGATTCGCCGGCCTCCTGGATGCGCCGGAACTCGATCGTGACGGGCAGACCCACTTCGAGCCGCTCGGGTTCGCAGTCCGCTATCTGGCAGTGGAGGCGCGTGCCGTCGCTCAATTCCACGATCCCCATGCAGTAGGGCGCCTCGTCGGAAAACCCACGGGGCGGCGTCCGGATGACCGTGTGCGTGATCACCTTCCCCTCGCTCGGCAGCGTGTAGGGTTCGAACTCGCGCCCCTTGCACTCGTCGCAGACCACGCGCGGCGGGAAGTGAATCTTGCCGCACTTGATGCATTTGCCCGCTTCGAGCCTGTAACGCTGGGGGGTATTTCGTCGGACGATAGGTGGCGTAATCATCACAGCACCTCCAGGATGTGCACGACGGCCGAGCCGCCCGAGCCGCCCATGTTCTGGGCCAGTCCGCGCCTCGCCTTGCCGAGCTGGCGTTCGCCGGCCTCGCCCCTGAGCTGGGAGACCACCTCGTGGATCTGGGCGATGCCCGTTGCACCGACGGGGTGGCCCTTGGACTTCAGCCCGCCGGACGTGTTGACCGGGAACTTGCCGTCGCGGGCCGTGAAACCTGAACGCGTGGCCTCTCCACCCTTGCCCTTCTCCACCGCACCGAGCGCTTCCAGCACACAGATCTCGGCGATGGTGAAGCAGTCGTGGACCTCGGCGAAGTCGATGTCCGTGGGCTTGACGCCCGCCATTTCGTAAGCCTTGGCCGCGGCCACCGCGGTGGAGTTAAGCCACGTGATGTCCTTGCGCTGGTGCAGTGCGATCGTGTCCGTCGCGTGGGCGGACGCCGCGATTTTGACGGCGGGCTTTTTCGTGAACTGCTTGACCTTGTCCGCGGGGCAGAGGATCACCGCCGCCGCGCCGTCGGTGATGGGCGAGCAGTCCAGGATGTTCAGCGGATCGGCCACCTTCACGGAGCCTATCACCTGGTCCACCGTGACCTTCATGCGGTACTGGGCGTGGGGGTTCAACAGGCCGTTGGCGTGGTTCTTCACCGCCACCTGAGCCAGGTCCTCGCGCTTCGTCCCGTACTTGTGCATGTGGGCTGTGGCGATCATGGCGTACAGCCCCGGGAAGGTCACGCCGTGAAAGGCCTCGTAATCCTGGTCGGCCGCCGTGGCCAGAGCATAGGTGGCCTGGGCGCCCGACACGTCCGTCATCTTTTCGACACCGCCGCACAGGACTATGTCGCTCATGCCCGAGGCGACTTCGAAAAAGCCCGAGCGCAGCGCGAGCCCGCCCGAGGCGCAGGCCGACTCCACGCGGGTCGCGGGAACGGGCGCCTGGCCCAGATAGTCCGCAAGCATGGAGCCCAGGTGTTCCTGGCCGATGAAGAGCCCGGGGGTCATGGATCCCACGTACATGGAATCGATATGATCCACGCCCGCGTCTCCCATGGCCTCGAGGGCGGCCTTGACGAATATGTCCCTCAGGGAGTCGGCCCAGAGTTCCCCGAAGTCCGTCATGCCGATGCCGATAATTGCTACGTCGCGCATGGCCTCAATCCTCCACGTTCTTCCGGATCTTGCGCCGGAATTTGGTGTACGTGCCGTAATCCAGGTAGAAGGGATTGGTGTCCAGGTAGTCCCGCGTGTGCTTGGCTTTCCCCTGGACGGCCGGCAGTTTGTCCGTGCACGTGAAGATGAAGGCGTCGGAACCCGCGCCCGACCCGAAAGAACAGAAGAGGATGCGGTCTCCGGGCGCGGCCTCGTCCAGAATGGCCGAGAGCCCGAGCGGAGAAGCGCCCGAGTAGGTGTTGCCGAGCGTGGGTACGAGCAAGCCCGTCTTCACCTGGTCGTCCGTGAAACCGAGCGCCTTGGCCATTCGCACGGGGAATTTGCCGTTCGGCTGGTGGAAGACGATGTACTTGAAATCCTTCTGCGTGGCGCCAGCCTTTTTGAGAATGCCCTGGACTCCGCCCCTGACGTGCTTGAAGTAGGCCATGTCACCGGTGAAGCGGCCGCCGTGGCGCGGGTAGTGCATGTACTCCCGCCGCCAGAAGTCCGGCGTGTCCGTCATGAAGGAATACTGGCAATCGAGGCTGGCGACCACGTCCGTCTTCCCCATGATGAACGCCGCACCGCCCGCCGCCGCCGAGTATTCGAGTGCGTCGCCGGGAGCGCCCTGCGACGTGTCCGCGCCGATTCCCAGCGCGTACTCCACCTCGCCGGCCTTGACCAGACCGTAGGCCAGGAACATGCCTTCGGAGCCGGCTTTGCAGGCGAACTCCAGGTCGGCGCAGTGGCAATCCGGCACGGCGCCTATGGCCTCGGCAACGGCGGTCCCCGTGGGCTTGACGGCGTAGGGGTGCGACTCGGACCCCACGTAGATCGCCCCTATGCTCGCGGGCGATATGCCCGAGCGGCGAAGGGCATTCCTCGCAGCCTCCACCGCGATCGTGATGGTGTCCTGGTCAGGGCCCGGAACGGACTTCTCCCGCAGCATCAGACCCTTCTTGTAACTGGGCGCATCCGCACCCCAGACCGAGGCGATGGACTCGACCTTGATCCGGTAGCGGGGAATGTACGCCCCGTAGCCGACGATTCCTACCATGATGTCCTCCTCGCTTTGTCATGAACTCGGACGAAAATAGAAGCTTATAACTTATACGATGGCCTTGTCCGCTGGCAAGGGGCAAGGGGGATTGAGGCAGTTTGGGATTTGGAATTTTGGAATTCGGGAAAACGACGGGGGACGGGCATTCGAGGAACTCCCCTTCGACTCAATCACCTGGATTACCCGAACACCGTGCCGCCGTACAACCGGCGTGCCGGTCTCTCAGTCCTCGTTCTCCACGAGTTCTTTCCAAGCCGTCTGTGCGGTCTCGCGATGTTCGCTCCATCTGGCTTCGAGGGAATCCGGCGGCACGTCTCCGCTGAGTCCGGCGGCGGAAGCGGCCCACAGGTCCCTCAGTGCGCGGAGTCCTCTCGAGAGCTGCTTCGCCGCCGGCGGCCTATCGAGATGAAGTCTGCACCGGTGGAGCAAAACGTCCTGGAAGGCGCGCGCCACGTAGAGTCTTCTTCGCCAGTTTTCGGAAAGGACGCCGGAGGCCTCGAGGCGTTGGATCAAGCCGAGTCCGCCACCGGGGCCGGGTGGGAGTCCGGCGCGCAGTTGCAGCACCATGAGAAGCATGTCGATGTGCCACAATCCACCCGGCCAGAATTTCACGGCGCCCTCGAGGTCACCCACCGAATCTCCCAGGCGCCTGCGGAGATCGCTGAGCTCCACCAACTCCGCAGCGGGCGCGCCGCGCGAGAGGGACAGGGCCCAGATCAGCCGGAGGGTCTCTTCCCCGAGTGCCCGGTTCCCCGCCACGACCCGCCCCTTGAGGTAGGCCATGCGTTCCCAGAGGTGGGCCGGCCCCTCGAAGTAACCCTGGAACGCTTCCAGGGACTGCACCGCAGGCCCCGATTGACCGTAGGGCCTCAGCCTGAAATCAACGTCGTAGAGCGCACCGTGGCGGGTGACCGCAGTAAAGGCCCCCACGAGGTTCTGGACGAATCGCTCCTCCAACCGTGCAGAACGGTCCGGGTCCTCCTCCACCACCCACCCCGTTCTCTTGACGCAGACCAGATCCAGGTCCGACCGGGGATGCATTTCGGAGAAGCCCAGGCGTCCGAGCGCAATGAGGCTCAGCCGCTCTGAAAGAAAACCGGCGCCGAGCTCTTCCTCGCTCTCCGTCCGCCTGCAAGTAGCTTCGAAAACGGCCTTGCAGATCGCGTCCGCAAGCCCCGTGTGCAGACCGTGCGACCAGGCTACTCCGTCGCCCATGACGATTTCGCGGGCGTGTATGAGGAAAAGTGTGCTCTTGTGGCTTTCCCGGAGGGCGTCGGGCCCCTGGGAGGCGAAATCGAAGCGTGCCAGATCCCGGTCGAGGTTTCGCATCTTCTCGTAGCCCAAGTCGTCCAGGAGGTAAGGCCAGCGCATGACCGCCTCCAGCATGGGTTCGCTCCGGCTCACGAGCCGGAAGAGAAGCCGCACCAGCCTGGGGCGCCTCAGCATGGCATCGAGAGCTTCCCGCTCGGCCGCGAGGGAAGAGACGAGGCGCGACAGGCTCACCAGCCCGCGGTAAGGATCCGGGGCCTGTTTGAACTCTCGCTGGAGAGAGTAGTGGATCCGCAGAAAACTCAGTCGCCGTTGGGGCGTATCGAGATGCGCCGTCAGCACGGCGTACATGGCGGAAAGGTAGGGAAGCGCCCTCTCGGGATCGTAGAGCCCCCCTTGGCGCAGCACGTCCTTCATCCCGTCCCGGCTCAGCAGGAGAGACAACTCATCCGCCCCGGGCTCCCTCCCTTCCAGGTCTTCGATGGTTCGCCTGAACAGGCCGGCGATGGCCTCCCGTGCCTTGTGCGATCCTCCGCTGGGCTTCCTGGGCGGAAGCCAGGCCGAGGCCCCTGGCCAGTTTCGACCATTCCTCGCGCGACGCCGGAAGAGCGTGAGTCTGGCGCATGCCCTGGACCTGGGCCCAGTGTTCGGCCCTCCTCAAGCAGCGCGTAAGCGTTGGCGATATCCGCCGTGTGGCTGGCGGGAAGAATGCCTTTCTGGTGCAGTTTCTGGAGGGCCAGGAGCGTCTGCGCTTCACGAACCCATCGGTCCCTCTGCCCGTGGGTCATCTGGAGGACCTGGGCCGTAAACTCTGCGTCCCTTATCCCGCCTGCGCCTTCTTTCACGTTTCTCCTGAGTTGGCTCTTGCCCTCCCTGGCCAGCTCGCGCAGCGTCTTTTCCCTCGACACGCGGACCTGCCGCGCTATCCCGCTCCAGGAGTAGGGTTGGTAGATCACGTCCCGCATCTGTCTGAGATAGAGGGCGCCCGATTCCCTGTCGCAGGCGCAGGATCTCGCCTTGATCCAGGCCTGCCGCTCCCAGAGGTCCGACCATTCGCGATAGTAGGACAGGGCCGCATCGAAGGACAGTGTGAGCTCTCCATCCCGCCCCCTCGGCCTGAGCGTCGTGTCCACCCTCAGGCAGGGACCGTCCGGCGTGGGCCTCGTGAGCAGGGCTCGCGGCGGCCTGGACCCAGGCATTGAAAAAGGCGTGGTTCGGACGCCCCATGTCCGTTTCGCCTTCGGAACGATAGAAGCAGACGAGATCCACATCGGAAGAGTAGTTGAGTTCCATGCCTCCGAGTTTACCCAGGGCGAAAACCGAAAGGGTGCACTCTACCGCCCGGCCCTCCTGGGTCACCCACATGGGCAATCCCATCGTCTCCCTGAGGGCCTGGTGGGTCAGGGCGAAACTTCTCCCGATCAGGATATCCGCCAGGCAGCTGAGTTCCCTGGTCACGTCCTCGAATGGCAGGATCCCCAGAATATCCTGGAGGAGAATGCGCGCCGTCTGGAGAGACCGAAAAGCCGAGAGCACGGCTGCCGGATCATCCGAACTCCGCGACAGGAAGAGCCTGGCCAGCCTTTCGTCCATGCCTTCCCGCCCCAGACCGGCCGTGTCGTTGACCTGGTTCGAGAGCCCCGTGAACTGGGTGGGATGGCGCATGAGGGCCAGAAAAAGCGCCTCGCTGCTGCCCGACAGGTACAGGAGGTGCAGGAAGGGCAGGTCGCGGGGAGGCAGACCGTTTGTCTCCGCCCATCGATAAACAAGCAGAGCCGCCCTGTCCGCGTCCGGCAACTTGTCCCAGTGGGCAGCGAGAAGGCGCGCCTGCGAGGGCGTCAGATAAGCCGCAAGAGCCTTGGCCGCTTCAGAGTCCTTCATGGTCCGCAGTGTAACCGGTCGGTCCCCGCAAGGACAACGGCCGGCAAGGTTATCGACGCCCTCTCTTGACACCCGGCAAGCGGCTTCCTATCCTTGTATGGGGAGGTGCTTCATGGAGCCGATCATCCTAGTGCTCACGACCGTCGGATCGGAAGACCAAGGCATCCAGATCGCGGAGACGCTGGTGGAAAAGGGCCACGCCGCGTGCGTGAACATCATCAAGCGCATCCGCTCCATCTACCGATGGAAGGGAGAGATCTGGGATGACGAAGAGTTCATGCTCGTGATCAAGACCCGGGAAAGCCTCTTCCAGACCGTTCGCAACACCATCAAGACCATTCACTCCTACGAGCTGCCCGAGGTTATTTGCGTGCCCGTGAGTCAGGTCAACGAACGCGTTCAGGCCTGGATCTGCAATTCCACCATCGACCTCGGGAGCGCCAAGGAGCCTAAAGAACCCAAGGGAAGTCCGAAGGGCAAGAAAACGGAATAACAGCTTTTCAGCATTCCGATCACGGTCAGAAGAAGAAAAGGCCGGTGCTTAGCCGCACCGGCCTTTTTGCCGTCGAATTCTCTTTGTTGAGCCGGTGATTTCTCAGGCGCGCTCAACCGCCATGGCAACCGCGTTACCGCCGCCGAGGCACAACGAGACGATGCCGCGTTTGGCGCCACGGTCCTTCATGGCGTAGAGCAGGGTCAGGAGACAGCGGGTCCCAGAGGCGCCGATGGGGTGGCCCAGGGCAACGGCGCCGCCGTGCACGTTCACCTTCTCCGCGGGAAGATCGAGCACCCTGAGCAGCGCCACGGACTGAGCGGCGAAGGCCTCGTTGAGTTCAAAGAGGTCGACGTCCCTGAGGTCCCATCCGGCCTTGGCGGCCACGGCTTTCACGGCCGGCTCGGGCGTCATCATGACCCACTTCGGTTCGAGTCCGGCCGTGGCGTATGCCACAACGCGGGCCAGAGGTTCGATACCCTTCTTCTCCGCGTACTCCATGGTGGAGACAACCGCGGCCGCGCCCGCGTCGTTGATCTGGCTCGCGTTGCCCGCCGTCACGACCCCGTCCTTCTTGAAGGCGGGTCTCAGCTTGGCCAGCGCCTCCATGGTTACGTCCGCCCGGATGCCGTCGTCGTTCGCGGAAGACGATGGGGTCCTTCTTTCTCTGCGGTACGGATACTGCGAAGGTCTCTCGCGTCGAACTTGCCGGCCGCCCAGGCGGCCGCCGCCTTCTTGTGGCTGTTGACGGAGTACTCGTCCATGGCCTCCCGGGAGACATTGTACTCGCTGGCAACGAGTTCGGCGGTCATGCCCATGTGCTGGCCGTCGTATGCGTCGGTCAGGCCGTCGGCCACCATGGAGTCGGTCACCTCCCCGGAACCCAGGCGCAGGCCCAGACGCGCCTTTCTCAACAGGTAGGGCGCGTTGGTCATGGACTCCATACCGCCGGCCAGAACCACGCCTGCGTCTCCGGCCTTGATGGCCTGCGCACCCAGCATCACGGCTTTCAGCCCGGATCCGCAGACCTTGTTCACCGTAAACGCGGCGATGCTGACGGGGAGGCCAGCCTTCAGGGCGGCCTGGCGCGCAGGATTCTGCCCCACGCCGGCCTGAAGCACGTTGCCCATGATCACTTCGTCCACGTCCTCCGGAGATACCTTCCCCCTGGAGAGGGCTTCCTTGGCGGCGAATGCCCCGAGTTCCGGGGCGGCCAAGGGAGTGAATACGCCCATAAACTTGGCGATGCCCGTTCGGGCACCCGACAGGATGACTATGTCCGACATGGCGTTCTCCTCAATAAATCAGCTTTGCAGCAGGTCCTCGCTGAGGCTCTGCCCCAGAACGATGAGGGCGTCTCCCGCGTGTATGCGGGTACTGCCCTCGGGATTGAAGGTCATGGCGCCATCCGATCTCTTGATGGCGACGACCAGTATCTTGTGCCTCTTGAGCAGGCCGGTCTCGTTAATGGTCTTGTCGGCCAGCGGGCTTCCAGGACGGACCGTGAACTCCTCCATCTGGAGCTGGAGGTTCTGCTTTTCCGTGGCCATTTCGATGAAGTCCGTGACGGCTGGGTTCAGGATCATGCGGGCCATGCGCTTTCCACCCTCCCGGTGCGGGCTGATGACCTTGTCCGCGCCCGCCTTGAGAAGCCGGCGCTCACCTTCCGGCTCGCAGGCCCTGGCGAGGATCGTGAGCTCGGGGTTCAGATCCTTCGCCGTCAGGATGACGTACAGGTTGTCCGCATCGTTGGGGAGCAGGGCGATCAGACCTTTCGCCCTCTCGATCCCCGCCTTCTTGAGTATCGATTCCTCACGGGCATCCCCCGCGACGACGGCGACGCCCAGTTCCTGAAGACGGTCGGCTTCCTCGGTTCTCCACTCGACGACGACGAGAGGAACATTCTTGAAGGTAAATTCCGACACGATGGTCGATCCGATGCGGCCGTGTCCGCAGATCAGGTAGTGCTCCTGCATTTCCTGCACTTTCTTGTTCATTCTTCGACGCCCCAGGCTCTCGAGGAAGCCTCTCTCAACCACAAACGTAAAGAGGCGGGTGAGGTGATAGGAAAAAGTGGCCACACCCACGACTATGAGAACAATGGTGAACAGTTTACCGGCATGCGAGAGGGGCTTCAATGTCTCGAAGCCGACGGTGGAGAGAGTGATCACCGTCATGAACAGGGAGTCGAGAGCGGACATGCCCTCTATGGCCATGAAGCCCGCGGTCCCAGCGCACAGAAGCACGATGAGGCTCAGGAGCAGAAATATGGCGCTCTTCGTCCCCTTGCTCATTCTATCCCCCCGCCCGTCCGGCTCAAGCCGAATCGCACAGGCTCGACGGTTTCCCCATGAAACTCCTGGCTTCGGCCAGCACCTTGGCTTTCACCTGCTCCAACGGTCCCTTGATACAGAATCCTGCGGCGAGCGGGTGCCCTCCGCCACCGAACTGCCGTGCCAGGGCGTTGACCGGGATCCGGCCCTTGCTCCTGGCGGAAACGTTGATGGTGCATGGGTCCAGCTCCACGAAAAGCAGGGCGAGCTCCACACCCTTCAACGAGAGCGGTATATTCACGACAGCAGGCATCTCCATGGGGTCGATCGTGTACCGCTTGAGCATGTCCCGGGACACCTCCGAGTAGGCGATCACCCCTGTTCCGTCCAGCCTGAGATTCTGAATAACCTCTCCCTCCAGTTTAACCTCCGAGAGCCTGCGCTGCCAGTTCAGGTTGAGGTGCAGGGCGTACGGCTCCGCGCCCGCCGTGACCAGCTCACCTGCGGTGTGGAAGGTCTGCGGCGTGCAGCGTTCGTAGGAGAACGAGCCGGAGTCGATGCTGATGGCCGCAAACAGGGGCGAGGCCACCTCGGGGCCTATCTCCACCTTCATGGCCCTCAGCAACCTGAAGAGGATCTCTCCGGTGGATCCGACATCTGGGTCCGACAGGATGTGGTGGAATGCATTGTCGCAGTCGCAGTGATGATCCAGGCAGATCTTTACGGCGGGGCTTTCCAGAAAACGCGATTCCATGCGTCCCAGCCGGTAAGTGAGCCCCACGTCCAGGACGACCACCGTATCGGCGGACCGGAGGAACGCATCGTGATCGTTCGGATCGAAGAGCATTATCTCGTCGCCGTCCACCTGGAGGAATCTCAGGGCCTTCGGCACGACCGTGTCGTTGACCACTCGCGCATCTTTGCCAAGGGCCCGGAGGGCCCGGACCAGCGCGAGTTCGCTCCCGATCCCGTCTCCGTCACTTTTGACGTGCGTGGTCAGCCATATCTTGTTTGCTTTTAAAAGGGCGTCTGCGGCGGATTGTATGATCTTGTCGTTAAGCTTCACGGTCCTTCACCTTGAACTTGGAGTAAATCTCACGGCGAGGCACGCCTCGCTCTCTGGCCACACGGCGCATGGCCTCCTTCTCGTCCAGTCCTTCAGCCACGAGGGCAGTTACGCGGCTTGACACATCCGTCAGGTCCGGCACCTGATCCGCGGTCCTCACGGGCGGTCCGAAGAGCACCACGAACTCGCCACGCTCGGGCACCATGTCCGGGGCGCTCACGAAGGCGACGGTCTCGAAGCGCTTTGTGAGTTCCCGGCCTACAACGCACTCTCTGTCGGGGAAGGTCCCGGCGGCCTCCGTCAAAAAGGCCCTGATCCTGTGGGGCGCCTCGTAGAATACGAGCGTGGACGGATCTTCAGCCAGACTCTTGAGAAATCGGGCCCGCTCTCCGGACTTTCTCGGAGGGAATCCGAGGAACAGGACCCGTTGGGAAGGCAGGCCGCTCACCGAAAGAGCGGCCGAAACGGCCGATACTCCCGGGACCGGCGACACCGGGATGCCGCGGTCGTGGCATGCCCTAACCAGTACGTATCCGGGATCCGAGATGCCCGGCGTACCCGCATCGGTGACAAGCGCCACGTTCTCGCCCGCTTCGATCCTGTCGCACAGGGCTTCCACCTGCTGATTCTCATTGCCGACGAAAAACGACTTAAGAGGCTTCTGAATGCCATAGTGCCGAAGGAGTTTGAGGGTCACGCGCGTGTCCTCGCACAGGATGAGATCAACGGACTTGAGGATTTCCAGCGCGCGATAGGTCACGTCTTTGAGGTTGCCGATAGGCGTTGCCACTACATACAGCGTTCCCATTCCTGCCCCCTCAAGGGAGGCGGATTATAGCACATTTGGGACATTTATAGAGATTTAGCCGCACGAGAGAGAGCCCGAATGACCGTGGAACGGGGGAAGGACACGGTCATGGCACCCACAGCCCGAGAGAACGGGGCCGGGACTTAGCCCGGCCCCGAGGATCTGCTGTCACGGTTGATTTACTGGCCGACCCACGGAATTTTGAAGGGGATTTTGATGGTGGTCCTGCTCCTGGGATCGCGAAAGGTCAGCGTATAGGTTCCGGAACTCATCCCATCGGGATTGGAAAAGTAGATGAGGGTTCTGAAGAAAGTCCTGCTGGGCAGTTCCACGTGATCGTAGAGTATGCTCGGCCGTCCGTCCGGATTGGCGTAAAAGGCCACGCCCGGTATGGGCACGCAGGCGAGGTAGAGCATGCTTCCATAGTCAGGGTTCTTCCTGATGTAGGCGTAGTCGGCGGCGACGAGGGTCGGCCCATAGCCCTTGAGGAGTTCCTTTGAGGATGGGATATGATGCACGGCACCGGATGGGTCCGTCAGCGTGAAGGAGTCCCGGTCGACGTGGAGCGTCCTGTTTTCAGTATGGCCGAGCCAAACTTCCAGGGGAATGAAATTTTGCGCGCCCCTGAAACGCGCTACGTCCATGTCCACGATCATGGAGGCGTTCTTTGCCCGCCCGACATAGCCGTAGGCGGATAGCCGCGAAGTAACCGCGTTGCGCCGCGACCACCGCCAGTGCCGCGAGGCTCGCGGCGAGAATTGTCAGGGTCATTGTTCGCTTGTTCATGGTAACCTCCATCGAACCCGTTGAATCCGTTCGGGTCTTCTAGAAGCAAAATAAGCAAAGTTCGTTCCATTCCGCCTCTTAGTATGCATCCCACTAACCGCTCTTGCGATGCCGCGCCGGCTTCGCTATTGTGTAGAACGATGGCAAGCGGGGGTAGACGATGGCGGACGAAGCGCCGATGGAAGAAGAACTCTTCACAATAGGCCAGGTGTCCCGCGAGACGGGACTGCCCGCGAGCACCATCCGCTTCTACGAGAAGGAGTTCGGCGGATACATACGCGCCATCAAGACGCCTGGAGGGCACAGGCGTTTTCGCTCGACGGACGTGACGAAGCTCAAGCGCATCCATGCACTGGCCCACGAGCAGGGGCGGGCGCTGAAAGAGGTCAAGGAGACGCTTGTGTCGGACCTCGATCCGGACTCGCTTCGCCGCGACCTCGATTTACTCCTGGAAGTCTTCGAGAACCTCGTTCAGGAGAACGTCAAGATCCACAAGGCCATCAAGGATCTCACCTACCGCCTGACGCTGGTTGAAGAGGACCGCAAGAAGAAGCGCTTCAAGCTTTTTTAGGTGTCAGCCGCAGCCGGAGAATCCACCCATCCGGCGTCTTCTCCATGTCACTGGACTTCAGAACGACCGCTTCGTGGCGGGTTTGCGCGCCATTGCCGCTGCTCAGCTTCAGTTCGATCCGCACGTCCTGATCGGCATCCGAGAAAAAGTCCCCGGCTATCGTCACGGGAATTTCGCCCGCCCTGGCCTGCGCCCTGCTGCTCTTTTTCAGGTCGTCGATCTCAGGCGTGAGGTCTTTGACCTTCGGCCTCTGTGTGGAAATCAGAGGGGTGAGCAGACTTTCGCGGATCCGGTCCAGTTCGAGAGCCACGCGGGTGCCGGTGGTGTTCACGGTCTTTACCTTGGGCGCCTTGCGGGCCAGTTCTTCGTCGCTCGCCCTCGTTTTCAGGGTCGCGAATTCCACATCTTCCTGTGCGGAGGAGGACGGACCGGGTGCCTGAACCGGCGGGAGAATGGGGGGCCTGGGCAGTGTGCCCGGCCCGGTCTTGCCTTTTGGAGGGGGAGGCGCGGGCGCGGCAATGACGGATTCGGTCGGCTTGATGAGCTTCGTCTTGAGGGAGTGCAGGGTGATCCGGCTGATGCCTTTGAGCGTGTCGAAGACGCCGGTCCCGTTGATTGCGCTCGCCTCGACGGAAGGAACGCCGTACCAGTTTAGGTCCATCTCCAGATTCTCTACGGTGAGCAGACTGGGCAGATCCCTCTTGTTGTACTGGAGTACGAGGGGAATGCTCTTCAAGTCGATGTCCATGTTGCGCAGGTTCTCTTCCAGGTCCTTGAGACTTTCGATGTTGGCTTCCCGCATGGGGGACTGGGAGTCGGCCACGAAGACCACCCCATCCACGCCTTTCAGGACCATTCGACGCGTCTCTCCGTAGAAAACCTGGCCGGGCACCGTGTAGAGCTGGAACCGGGTCTTGAACCCGGCGATCACCCCGACTTCCAGGGGCAGCAGATCGAAAAACAACGTCCTGTCCGATTCGGTTTCGAGGGAGACCATCTCCCCGCGGCTTTTCGGCGAGGTCTTATTGAAGATGTATTGGAGATTAGTCGTCTTGCCGCACAGACCGGGGCCGTAGTACACGATTTTGGCCGCCATCTGCATTGTCGCGTAGTTGAAAAAGGCCATGATTCAATCCCTCGCCTGGTTACTGTGCCACCCGCGCAGGAGCTTTTCAAGGGTCGCAAGGTCTTTCTTTTTCCCTGGATGCTTCTCCATGGCTAGTTCTACGGCCCTGAGGGCCATCACCCGGTAGCGTTCACCAAGGTCGGGCCAACGCTTGAGAGCCTGAAGGTGGTTCTTCACGGTCTCCACGTCCGCTCTCTCCACCGGCCCGGTGAGGGCGGCCACCGGCCCTCCGGTGAAGACGTCCGTCACAACCCCTTCCACGAGGCCCTGAAAGGCAGAGAACGTGTCCGCAGGCTCCGTCCCTGCCTTCAATAGCATCTCCTTGCTGTCGGCGAGAAGCGCCACCACGTGGTTGGCGGCCGTCACCGCTGCGGCGTGGTAGAGCGTTTTCCCCCGCGACGACAACAGGAAGAACCGCCCCGAAAGTGATTGCGCCATGGCCTTCATGACGGCGACGGCGGCCGCGCGCCCCTCGAGCGCGAAGACGGCCTGCCTCAGGCGCTTGGCGCCTGTCAGCGGGTCCGTGAGGGCCATGATGGGATGGAAGGACCCTACGCTTGCGCCTTTCAAGCGACAGTCGTGGAGCGTCCGCGAAGGAACCCCCCCGCTCAGATGGAGCACCACCCTGCCCTTGGGGAGAGGATCGCCTGCGGCCATCGCCTGATCGGCCGATTTGAGGTTCTGATCGGGCACGGCCAGTAGCACGGGCACCCCCACCGGGAGGTCGCCGTAGGACTCAAGGACCTCGCAGTCGAGCCACAATGCGCCCTGGCGTGCGGATTCGCCGGTCCTGGACATGCAACCCCTGACCTTCCATCCGGCTGCCTTGAGGGCCAGCCCCAGGGACAGTCCCGCCTTTCCACATCCGACGAGAACGAGAGATTTATCCATGGCTCTTGAAAGCCTCCACGATGTCCGAAAAGACCGACGGTATGGGCGATACGACCGTCACCCGTCCCGCGCTGGGGCTGTCGAATGCCAGCGAGTGGGCGTGAAGAAAGAACCGGTCCGCCTCCTTGACCATTTTTCTGAGTATTGCCGAAGGAAGACCGTTTTCCAGGTGTCCGCCGTAGATGAAATCGCCCAGGACGGGGTGGTGGATGCGGGCGAGGTGAACGCGGATCTGGTGGGTCCTCCCCGTAAGAGGCCTCGCCTCAACGAGACTGATGTGCGGTAGGCTTTCGAGCGTTCGCAGAACGGTCCGTGCGGGACGGCCTC
Organism: uncultured Acidobacteriota bacterium; assembly: GCA_963724125.1. GTDB lineage: Bacteria > Acidobacteriota > UBA4820 > UBA4820 > DSQY01 > CAVRTJ01. The sequence continues at coordinate 114,495 of CAVRTJ010000014.1, read as the reverse complement.
CCGTCACGACGGCCATCTTCTGGCGGTTCCGCCGGTGCCGCCCGATGGGCTCCGAGACTTCCACGCATGGGTTCTCAAGTTGCCCCCAGACCAGCGCCCTGTAAACCTTTTCGACCGTTCGACTCTTGAATTGCTCTGCCAGCGAAGCCTGGGCGGCATCGGTCCTGGCAATGAGCAGAACGCCCGACGTGTCCTTGTCCAAGCGATGGACGATGCCGGGGCGTCCTGGCGCGTAGCCCGATGACAGCCCGATCTCCTTGGAGGCCAGGATGTTGACCAACGTGTCGTCCCAGTGCCCCCTGGCGGGATGGGTCACGAGGCCGGCGGGCTTGTCCACCACCAGGCAGCTTTCATCCTCGTAGAGTATCGCCAGGGGCGAGTCCTTCGGCACGAGCTCGAAAGGGCGGTCCTCAGGAATCTCGATTTCGACCGCCTGCCCCGCCAGGGCCTCCTGCGAAGCGCGCGCAGGCAAACCATCCACGAGCACTTTCCCGCTGGCCATGAGGCGCTGGACCTGGGATCGGGTGATTCCCCTGTCCGAAAGGGCTTTGGCCAGCAGGACATCCAGCCTTCTCGCGCCGTCCGAGAGCCTGATCGTAATGCGCGGCATCATCGCTCTCCCGCCCGTCGCCGGCGGACCACGTAGGTCCCCAAGGCGGCGGCAAACGCTATGACGGCGACGATCTGCGAAAGAGACACCGTGCCGTTGAAGTACAACCCCCTGACCACGTCGCCACGAAGAAACTCGAGCAGCCCTCTGGCCACGGCGTACAACATGACGTACAAGAGAAAGACCTGGCCGTTGAACGCACGCCGATCAAGGAGCCAGAGAAGAAGGCCGAATATGGCGAGATCCGCCATGCTCGCATAGAGTGGCCACGGGTGGATGCGCACACCTCCCGCGCACAGAGGGACGGCCGGGAAAACCATGCCCCAAGGAAGGTCCGTCGGCCGGCCGTAGCAACAGCCGGCGAAAAAACACCCCCAGCGTCCCATGCCCTGACCCAGCGCCAGACAGACCGCTGCCACGTCGGCCGAAGCCCAGAAGGGCATGCGATGCCGCCTGAGGTATAAGGCGGCGACCGCCACCGCGGCGATGAAACCTCCGTAAAAGGCCCCGAAGGACCGCAGGTTGTCGACCGCAAACTGCCAGGGGTGCGCCGAAAAGGCACGAAAGTCCCCGATGACCAGTGCCACTTTGGCGCCCGCCAGGGAGCCCAGAAGGCTGTAGACGAAGAGGTCGACGAGCCTCTCAGGGTCCAGGCCGGCCCGGGGCGCCAGGATTCTCGCCAGCCCAAGAGCGGCGATGGCCGACAGGGCCACCAGGACCCCGTAAGTTCCTATGGGAAAGCTACCGATGTGGAAGAGAATCGGATGCACTCTCGCCCTCCGACTGGGGTTTTAAGAAAGTGAGCAACAAAAAAAGGATGATGCCCGTCGACAGGAAAGCATCCGCGACGTTGAAGGTCGGCCACGCCGGTCCTCCGGGCCAGTGCACGTCCAGAAAATCCACGACGGATCCGAACCGGATTCTGTCCACGAGGTTTCCCGCGGCCCCTCCCAGAATCGCAGAGAGCAGAATCAGTTCCCAGGGCCTCCGGGCCTTCACGAACAGCGCCCCGAGCAGGAGGATGCCGAGAACCGGCAGAACGAGAAAGACCGTCGTCTTCCAGACGGGCGGAAGCTGGTCGAGAAAGCCGAAAAGTCCGCCTGCGTTCTGCCAGTGGATGATGGAAAACCATGGCGTGAGAGCCTTCCCGCTTCCGAGGGGGATGCGGTGGACGACGAGGGTCTTGGACCACTGATCCAGAACGAGAACGCTGAGGCTGATGAGCAGGTAGGGAAGTCTCTTCATGTCAGGCGAGCGTGCCCACGACATCGGCGCACCGCGGACACAGGAACCGCCGTCGTGCTCCTTCGGTCGCGTCGTGACGACCCAGCACCTGCTGCACTTTTCGCCATCCGCGCGCCTCACGACGACGGAAGGGCCTGCCGGGCGAAGCCGACGCCAGAACGACACCCGATACGATGAACAGTTCCGGCAGAACGTCTTCATAGCGCCTGAGCAGTTCTTCATTCTCAGCCGTCGGGGCCAATTCCACAACCGCTTCGAGGGCCTTGCCGATATCCCCACGCTGCCTGGCTTCTTCGAGCGCCTTGTTGACGTCTTCCCGAACCGCCCTCAGCTGTTCCCATCGTTTCAGGAGGTCGGGGTCCTCGAATCCGGAGGGTGCGGGAAAGGTGCTCATGTGGACGGACTCGGCGTCCCTGTCAGGCATCACGCTCCACACCTCTTCGGCCGTAAAAGCGAGAATCGGCGCCATGATGCGCACGATGGCGTCGGTCGCGCGATAGAGGACCGTCTGGGCGGACCGCCGCTTCCGGCTTTCTGGCGCGCTGCAGTAAAGGCGGTCCTTCAGGATGTCGAGATAGAATGCCGACAACGTCACCGTGCAGAACTGCAGCAATTCGTGGTAAACGACGTGGAACTCGAAGGATCGGTAAGCCCTGATGGTCCGCGCGATGAACCGGTCGAGGAGCGTGAGCACGTAGCGGTCCATCTCCAGCAGGTCGTCCCATGGAACGGCGTCTTTCGGCTCGAAGTCCGAGAGATTGCCCAGCATGTAGCGCAGGGTGTTTCTGATCTTGAGGTAGGCGTCGGCGTTCCGCTTGACCACGTCCCAGGAGAAGCGCACGTCGTCCTTGTAATCCACCATGGACACCCACAGGCGCAGAATTTCGGCGCCGGCTTTCTTGACCACCTCCTCCGGAGCGATCACGTTGCCCTGGGATTTGGACATGGCCCTGCCTTCTCCGTCCAGCACGAAGCCGTGGGTGATCACGCGCCGGTAAGGCGGGGCGCCTTCGAGCATGAGGGCCGTGAGAAGCGAGGTGTGAAACCAGCCCCGGTGCTGATCGCTGCCTTCCAGGTAAACCTCGGAGGGCCACGGCATGTCTTCCCTGATCTCCCAGGACGGCCCGGTGACTCACGCCCGAGTCAAACCATACGTCCAGGATGTCCGATTCGGCCCTGAAGCTCCCGCCTCCGCATCCGGGGCAGGTGAAGCCCTCCGGAAGGAAACGCGCGGGGTCGCCCTCGAACCAGACTCCGGCACCTTGCTCGGCAAAGGCATGCACGACGGCGTCGAAAAAGGCCGGCTCTCTGACAGGTTCGCCGCACTCCGAGCAGAAGAGCACGGTGATCGGCACGCCCCATCGTCTCTGGCGTGAAAGACACCAGTCCGGTCGCCCCTCCATCATGGCGTGGATCCGGTTCCGCCCCCACGCCGGCACCCATTCCACCGAGTCTATGGCGGAGAGCGCCCGCCCCCTGAGATCTTCGTGGGCCATGGAGACGAACCACTGGTTCGTGGCCCGGAATATGAGGGGATTCTTGCACCGCCAGCAGTGGGGATACGAGTGGTTTATGCGGCCATCCGCGAGCAGCATCCCCTTTTCCCTCAGCAGGGCTACGACGTGGGGATTGGCCTCGAAAACGTTCATACCTGCGAAGTGTTCCACGTCGTCCTCGAACCCCCCCTTGGGGTCGACGGGCGAGAGGATGGGGAGCTTGTACCGGATACCCGAGAGATAGTCGTCCTGCCCGTGCCCCGGGGCCGTGTGGACGCAACCCGTCCCGGTATCCGACGTCACGTAGTCCGCCAGGATCGCAAGCGAATCCCTGTCGATGAAGGGATGACGAAACCGGAGCCCTTCCATGGTACGGCCCTTGAAACGCGCTACGACCTCGCCCGAGAGTCCGGTATCCTTGAGGAAGCTCTCCAGAAGCGCCTCGGCCACGATGAAGGTCTCGTCACCGCAGCGCACGCCGACGTAGGTGAAGTCGGGATGGAAGGCGATGGCGAGGTTGGCCGGGAGCGTCCACGGGGTGGTCGTCCATATGACAGCGCTGAGGTTGCCGCCGTCGAGGCCCTCGGGCAGCCGGTCGTTCTGTCCCGACGCCAGCGGGAACTTTACCGTGATAGTCGGCGACGTGTGGTCGTGGTACTCGACTTCGGCCTCGGCCAGCGCCGTCTCGCAATGGATGCACCACTGCACGGACTTCATGCCCTTGTAGGCGTATCCCTTCAGGAAGCAGTCGGCGAAGGCCCTGGCGATGGCCGCCTCATATCCGTAATCCATGGTCTTGTAAGGATGGTCCCAGTCGCCGAATACGCCCAGCCGTTTGAACTCGGCTCGTCTGCAGGTCTATGAAACGGTCGGCGTAGGCCCGGCACAGATCTCGGAAGGCACGGATGTTCTCCTCGCGTATTCTCCGCCCCTTTTCCTTCTCGATCTGCAGTTCTATGGGCAGTCCGTGGCAATCCCAACCGGGCCTGTACGTAACCTTGTAGCCCTCCATCGACTTGGATTTGATAACGATGTCTTTGAGGATCTTGTTCAGGGCGTGTCCGAGGTGGATATGCCCGTTGGCGTAGGGCGGACCGTCGTGAAAAGAGAACACCTCGGCCCCGTCGCGGGCCTTGAGAATCCGCTCGTAGATCCCCATCTCCTCCCAGGCCTTGAGCTGGGCGGGTTCGCGCTGGGTGAGGTTGGCCTTCATGGGGAACTTGGTTTTCGGCAGATTCAGGGTCTCTTTCCAGTCGGTGCTCACGGTACCCTCCCAAAACGTTGAATTTTACCCTTTTATCCCTACCGATTCAAACCGTTCGGCCCGCTTTCGCCGCGCCCGGCCGGAGGCTCACAGGCCGGGATCATGGCCCGAGGATAGAACGAAGAACCGTAGAAAAAGGAGGGACCCCCGGCCGACGAAGCGGCCGGGGGCACATTCTGGGTAGGAACAGTTCAGGCGGGCAAGTGTTTTGGGAGGGAGACCGCGAAAGCGGCCCTTTTTTCTGGGTATGGAAATATAAGGTGGGGTTTAATCACTCTTCTGTCCTCCCTTGGGTGAACCCGCGTCCGAAGCCACGGATTTTTTCCCGGAAGGTGCGCTGCCGCCTGAGCGGTGCGCGTAGTCCGTCACGTAAAAACCGCTCCCCTTGAACTGGAGTGCGGGGACGGAGAACATTTTGTGGACTGCGCCTCCACAGTTGGGACAAGCCGTTACCATAGGGTCCGACAGCCGTTGGAGGCGCTCAAATCGCTGGTTGCATTTATCGCACTGATATTCATAGATCGGCATTTTATCGTTCCCTTATGCATTAATATCCGGTGAGTATAGTAAGCCCCCGGCGGCACTTTGTCAAGTCCCCCCCAAAAAGGCGATAACTGCGTTTACGAACGGATATCCACGAAGTCCACCGCAGCGCATAACCATCTCCTACTACTACCAATTATACTCTTCCCACCTGAGAGGACTGAGTGGATACTCAGTTCACACCCAAGAGAGGCTGGGCACGCCAAATCGCCGGTTCCCGGGGACCCGGGGGAGATCTTCCGGCGCGCCCCGGTCAACCGTTTTTTTGCCATCCGGGGCGGCGGACCGCGTATACTTAAAAATCAGGAGGTCGCAATGGAGGAGGCCGTCCGGACCATTCTCAGGGCCCTTGGCGAAGACCCGCAGCGCCCTGGACTGGAGAAGACGCCGGCCCGCGTGGCGGAAAGTCTTAAGGAACTCACCCGGGGGAGCCGGGAAGCGCTCGACGAGATCCTTGAGGGCGCGGTGTTCGATGACCCTTCCCCCGCCATGGTTCTGGTTCGTGATATCCCTTTCTACAGCCTGTGCGAACACCACCTCCTGCCTTTCTTCGGCAGGGCTCACGTGGCCTACGTCCCTTCCGGCCGGCTCGTGGGGCTGTCGAAAATACCCAGGATCGTCGAACATTTCTCCCGGCGCTTGCAGGTCCAGGAGCGCCTCACGGAACAGGTCGCCGAGACCCTTTCCGACCTGCTTCGGCCCAGGGGGCTGGGCGTTGTCCTGGAGGCGACCCACTTGTGCATGGTCATGCGCGGTGTCGAAAAGGAAGGCAGCGTCGCCACGACCTCATCCCTGCGGGGCTCCTTCCTGGCCGACGCCAGGACCCGGGCGGAGTTTATGGCCCTCATCCGATCTCCCGGAACCGCCGCGCCCGCCCCGGACCTGAAATCGAAACTCACCTGCCCTTGATCACCCGGGCGCCCTCCGGCACCGTAAAGTGGAAGAGCTTCGAATCAAGGCGGTCGGGAAAACTGATATCCGTGAGCGTCAGGCTTATCTGATTCCCGAGAGCATCCTTGTAGAAGACCTCCGTGATGACCTGCAGGGCTGGATCGTACGCGATCTCCAGGTCCTTGATACCCTGATCGTCGTCCTTCAAGCCGAGGGCCAGTACCACCACCTTGTTCATCGCATAGGCTTTTTTGCAGACGACTTCCTTTCCGAGGTCCACGCTCCCGGTCAACAGGCGCAGGGCCAGCGGCGCCTGTCCACCCTTCAGGCAGAGGCTGCACGAAAACCTGGTTCTCCGATGGAAGATAGAGATAGCTGTCGCGGCCGTCGGCGATGGCAAGCTTGCCCATGGGTCTGGAATAATCCCATCGCATGAGGCCGCCCCGCTCCATGTAGACCGTGCCCTCTTCCACCTCGTCCTGATTGAGGGCGGTGGCCTTGAGGGAATGTTTGAAATGGGCCTCGAGGGCGGTGAAGTGACGGTACCTTTCCTGCAACTGCTGCATGGTCCGGGCGCAGAGGTCCTTTTTCCGACCGGTCGCCATCGGCGCGCGCAAACGGCCCCGGCACCATACAGACCAGAACCACCGCCAGGACCGCAAGGTCCGCCGAATATTCTCTCGAATCGATTCATACCGTTATCCTCCGGGACCTACTTTCGTCGGGGCGGCGGGCGCTGGGACGGAAATCCCGCTGCCGGTGGCCTGCCCTGGCATTTCCCGCTGGGAGCGGGACCACTTGGGAATGACCCATACGGCGAAACCGACCGGCCCCTTCGGGGTCTCCTGGGTCAGATAAAAAGGTACCGGTTGTCCATCCAGCACATCTTTCTCGGCCTCAAGGTCAATGGGCGGAAAAGGCCTTCTGGTCTCGGGATTGAGGATGATTCCGGTGACGTGTACCTCCAGGGACAGCCGATCGTCATTCAGGGCCATCGGTTTGATGGTGAGGTGGTAGGATTCCTGGTCCCAGTGCAGTTTTTTGGGCGGCGGTTTGTCCTTGTCTTTTTTGCCGGGCTCGGTCTCCTTCTTTTTGTGCTTCTCATCCTCGGGGTTGAGCTCTATGGTGAAGCCCTGCCCCGCCTGAACGACCGGTGCATCCTTCTGGCTGAAATCGAGCACCTTGAGCTTATCGAGCGGATCGTCGTCCTCGTCCGCCGAGTTCGCGTCGACCCAGCGCGGTATCCTCTTGCTGTAGTCGTGCCCCACCGATTCGCCGTCGAGGGATTGCAGCTGGACCTGCTCGAGTTCCACCCTCTGGGCCCCGTTCCACCTCTCCACCCGAACCAGAAAGAGGATGGGGGGCATGTCGGCCGGCACGTTTGCGACGGGCTTTGTTTCCAATGCGGCCGAGATGGCCAGCACCACGCGCGTTCCGGTGGCCCGGTCCGCGTAAAGGCCCATGATCTGCTCCCCCGGATGGTGGAAAGAGAAGTCCCTCGCTCTGCTGGTGACGGTTTTCCCGACGGGGGCGGCATCCGTCAGAACGACGCAGTGCAGGACACCTTCGTCGTCCTCGGTGGGCGTAACGGAAACGTGGAGCGCGAGTTTGAGGGTCGCGTGACGGGATTCGTTGTCCACCGTGAGCAGACGATGCAGGTCCCCCTTCTGGCCCATCGGAAGGCTCGCGCCGAAGGACCCGGCCTCCTTGATCCCCTGTATGTTACCCATCGTGAGGAGCCTCAGCTTCACGTGTACGAACTGAATGGGCGCATCCGTCTTAGGCCAGATGGCCAGGGGGGCTGACAAGAAAAGGAACATTGCGGCGCAGGCCGTCAGCCATTTCCTCATGAGAACAGGATAGGCACGGGGATGGATGGGGTCAAGCAAGGCCGCATCCAGGAGAATGCCGTCACGCAGAAATCGTCATTGCGGCCTCTTGGGACGGGTATGACCGGAAGCGTACCCGCTCCCCTTGATTGCCCTGGAGTTGTGGTATAATTTTTTTCATGGAGAAAGTAAAGGGCCTCTGGTTCGAGATCGGCGATACCCTTGTTTACCCTGGATACGGCGTGGGGGTCGTCGAGAGCATCCAGGAACGCACGGTGGGCGAAAAGGCCCGCATGTTCTGCGTTCTGCTCTTCAAGGGAAGCGAGAGCGAATCCAAGGTCATGATCCCCATCGACAACGTGAAGGAAGTCAGGCTCAGGCGCCCTGCCAAGAAGGAGGGCGTCAAGAAGGCCATGGACTTTCTCAAGAAAGGGGAACCGGAGATCCTTCCCTCGTGGCGCGACCGGTTCCAGTCCCATGGCGACAAACTCGCCCAGGGCGACCTGGCTTCGGTGGCCGAGGTCCTCAAGGCCCTTCACACGCTGAACGACAAGAAACCCCTGTCTTTCCGGGAAAAGAAGATGTATCAGAAGGCGCTCCTTCTTCTGACGGCCGAGGCCTGTGAAGTCCTCAACAAGTCCAGGGAAGACCTGGAAGTCGACGTCCTGAAGCTCCTGGCGTCGAGCAAGACCGCCTAGCAGCCCGCCGGCATCACATCCTTCGCGACGACCCGCCCCCCAAGTACTACGAAAACGCAATCTTACGGTTAAAATCCGGCCACAAACTCCCGCTAAAGTGGGACCTGATCCTGAAGGAGGGACCATGAAGAAAGTACTTCTCATTCTCGGTTTGGCCGGACTCATCGCAACGGCGGCATCCGCACAGGAAGTCAAGGCCATCGACGGAGCGGGGGCGACCTTCCCCTACCCGATCTACTCCAAGTGGGCTTACGAGTACAAGACCGTGAGCGGCGTGAGTCTGAACTACCAGGCCATCGGCTCCGGCGGCGGCATCCAGCAGATAAACAACAGGACCGTTGATTTCGGCGCCTCCGACGCCCCCGTAAAGGGTGAAGAGCTCGAGAAGCGAGGACAGATTCAGTGGCCCATGGTGATGGGCGGCGTCGTGCCGGTCGTCAACCTGCAGGGCATCGCCACCAATCAGCTCAAGCTGTCCAATGAGCTCATGGCGGACATCTTCCTCGGCAAGATCACCAAGTGGAACGACCGCCGCATCGCGGCGCTGAACAAGGGCGTCAAGCTGCCCGACCAGGATATCGCCGTGGTTCACCGCTCAGATGGCTCCGGAACGACCTGGATCTTCACCAACTACCTGGACAAGGTGTCGCAGGCCTGGCATGAAAAGGTCGGAACGGCCAAGTCCGTGGAATGGCCGGTGGGCATCGGCGGCAAGGGCAACGCGGGCGTCGCCGGTTACGTTAAGCAGGTACCGGGCAGCATCGGCTACGTAGAATACGCTTACGCCAAGCAAAACCATTTGACCACCGTCCAGCTCAGGAACCGTGACGGACAGTTCGTCAAGCCGACCATGGCGGCCTTCCAGGCGGCCGCGGCCAACGCGGACTGGAAGAACGCCGACCACTTCTACGTCGTGCTGACGAACGAGCCCGGGAAGGACAGCTGGCCCATCGCCGGCGCTACCTTCATCATCGTCTACACCGACCAGCCCAGCGCGGCCAAGATCCAGGCCGTGCTCAAGTTCTTCGACTGGAGCTACCGCCACGGCGGAAAGATGGCCGAGGAACTCGACTACATCCCCATGCCGAAGGCCGTTGTGGACCTGGTCGAAGCGACCTGGGCCAAGGACATCAAGAGCCACGGAAAGACCGTCTGGAACGCTTCCATGGCCGCGAAGTAAAGACAGCGATTCCTCGATTCCTCCCGCCCGGCCCGGCCTCGGGGCCGGGCGACCTCCAAAAGATACGGCCCGGCCGAAGCCGGGCCTGTCTTTTTCATCAGCCTGCCGTCCCGGGTGCCCGTTTACGCTTTCGCCTGGGACACCCTACGGCTTTGAGCCGCCGAGATCTCACCGCCCGGACAGGATGGCCACCGTCAGGAGAATCAGCGCCACGGCGATGAGGCCCCGGAATATCCATGGCCCCGACTCCCACTTCGAATCGAGGCCCAGCCCCTGGAACACCAGCGCACCGCACAGGAACAGGAACGCAGACAGTCTCAGAGGACCGTATACCAGGCGCGGCTCCGCCGCCGCAAAGACGATGAGCGCCGCGAGAAGCAGCCATCTTCCCAGCCTGACCTCTCTCGTCTTCAAGATACCGATCCCTCCGTCGCTCCGGGGTGGATGAAATGTCCGACCCGCCGGCTCAGGCCTACTCCCACTCGATGGTGCCCGGCGGCTTGGTCGTGACGTCCAGGGCCATGCCGGAGATGCCCGGCAAAGCAAGGATCGCATGCCTCAACTCGTCCAGAAGCCCCGATGGGAGAATCGCCGGCCTGGCCGTCATTGCGCGTTCGGACAGGACGGGGCGGACAACGCAGAACTCCCGACCTACTCCGTCGATTTCGAGCGGCACAAGAACGGTGGGACACTGCCACACCTTACTGTAGAGACCGTGTCTTTTGAGCCCGGCCATCACCAGCGCATCCGCCTCGCGCAAAAGCTCCAGCCGCGGCCTGGTGACCGTGGCGGCAAGAGGCCGCGCGCTCTTGAGTCCTCGCCCCGTCAGATCGATGACGCAGCGGTTGACGCCCGGGACCTCCTTGTAGATCCGGGTGGCGGCCCCGACGGCGGACTCCAGGGGAAGCTGTCCCCACAGCATGACGGGCTGTTCATAGGCGCGCAGGTCGGCCTTTACCCCCACCGAACGAACGGGAAGGAGGGCCGCAGACACCCTTTCACCGGCGCTCACCCGGTTCAGGGCGTCCCGCGCGCCCGGTTCTTCCGCGGGCGGGCAGCCATCGGAACAGAGGAGGCGGATACCCAATCCCGGGCCTGGAAAGGGGTGCCGCCAGACCAGTTCTTCGGGCAACCCCAGCGTCTCGCCGAGTTCCCGCACTTCCACCTTGTACAACTCGGCAAGCGGTTCTATCACGCGCCCCTCATCGATCATCTTCTGGACCGCGGGTACGCGGTTATGGTGCGTCTTGATCACGTCGGCGCGCCTGGTTCCGCCCGTCTCGATGGTGTCGGGATAGATGGTTCCCTGCGCCAGCACGCACCCGCCGAGATCGAGCCGCGCGGCCTCCTCCCGGAAGACCTCCAGAAAGGTATCTCCGATAATCCGCCTCTTTCGCTCGGGTTCGGTCACGCCGGCAAGCGCCGCGAGGAAACGCTCCGAGGCATCCACGAAGTGGAGGTTATCGCCGAATCCTCTTGCCCGGAAGGCCGATACGACTTTTGCGCTCTCGTCCTTGCGCATGAGGCCGTTGTCTATGTGGAGCAGGTGCACGCGGTCCGGCCCCAGGGCATTGCCCAGCAGTACGGCGCAGACGGTGGAGTCCACGCCGCCGGAGGCCAGGAGGAACGCTTCCCTGCCTTTCGCCTGTTCTCGGATCCGCTCCGCGGCCTCGTCCAGAAAACTCGTCATCGTCCAGTCTGGACGGCAGCCGCAGATGTCGACAACGAAGTTCCTGAGCATGGCCTCGCCGTGGACCGTGTCGTCCACCTCGGGGTGGAACTGGAAGCCGTAACGCCTGCGCGCGTCATCTGCGATGGCCGCATTCCGATGGGGCTCGTGGTCGCCGCCCGCGCGCGAAACGCCGATCTCGTTGAACCCCGGCGGGCACAAGGTCACCGTGTCGCCGTGGCTCATCCAGACCGTTTCTTCAGGATGGAGCCCCTTGAAAATCGGACTTTCGCCCTGGATTCTTAGATTGGCTGGCCCGTATTCCCGCTTCGTATGTTCGACCTTGCCTCCGTAATGCTTGGCGATTTCCTGGTGTCCGAAACAGAAGCCCAGTATGGGGACCTCTAGGTCGAAAATCCCTTTGTCGTAGGCGCTGTCTTCTCCTTCGGAGGACAGGGATGGGCTGCCCGACAGTATGATCCCCTTATACTCCAGGAATGTTGCGGCCGGATCCTCGGGCTGGAGAATCTCGGCTAGGACGTTCAGGCGACGGACTTTCGTGGCGATCAGATGGGCGTATTGCCCGCCGAAGTCAATCACGGCAATCTTATCGTGCGGCATGTACGATTCCCCTCCCGGACGCGACGGAGGCTTCCGTCAGCCGATTATCGTAACACATCGGGAAGGGCTAAAGGCTAAGGGCTAAAGGCGGAATGCTAGCGGCGAGTGAAGGGGTGAAGAAGTCAGGAAGTTAAGGAAAAAGGCGCCACAGGCCTCTGTGTGCTCTGTGCGCTCTGTGGTTGACTTAAGTGATCGAGTGATCGAGTCGCGGCCCCCCTCCCGCCTGCCGTTCTGCCTCTTCCCTTTTCCCTCTTCCTTCTAACCTGCCTACGCCGCAGGACTACCAAATCGCAATCCTCCCTTTCTCCCATCCTCCCTGTTCGACCAATCCTCATCGTCTCCTGCGGGCGGCTTCGAAGAGGGCGAGAGACGCGGCCACGGAGGCATTCAGCGAATCGAATCCTGGCGCCATGGGAATGCGGAGCTTCGATTCACACAGGCTGGCGACCAAGGGCGATACGCCTCGCCCCTCGGCCCCGACTACAATCGCCAGTGGTCCCCGCCAGTTGAGGTCCACATCCCAGATGGACTCGCCGTCCATAGCGAGCGCCGCGCACGCGAAGCCGGAGTTCGCAGCTTCCCGGAGCACCATGGCCTGGTTGGGAACGAGGGCCACCTGGAGGTGTTCGGATGCCCCGGCCGAAGCCTTCACGACGGCGGGTGTGATTCTCGCCGCGTGATGCTTGCGCAGGGTCACGCCCGTCGCGCCGGCGCAGAGCGCGGACCGCAGGATGGCGCCTACATTCTGAGGATCCGTAAGATTGTCGAGCAGGAGCAGAAGGGGGGGACGATCGTGAGCCAGAAGGTCTTGCCAGTCCACGTAGGGATAATCGGAAACCTGGGCGGCCACGCCCTGGTGGTTTTGCGTGCCGGCCTTGTTGTTGAGGGCTTGGCGCGGAAGACGGTCCACTTTTAGATTCCGGCTCCCACCTGCGGCTTGGGTAAGCTCGCTGAGCCGGGATTCGTCTGAAACCCATATTCTGTCGACGTGGCGACGACCGGCCCGGATGCACTCCGCAACGGGGTGCACGCCGTACAGGATATCCACCTTAGAGCTCCTTCAAGAAACCGAGTCCCTTCTCCAGCGCGGATAGAGTCAGTTCATCGGTATGCGGTGCGGGCAAGGCCACGGCCCCAACGGTTCCGAGAGGTACATAGTTCACTTTACCACTTCGGTTTTTCTTGTCCCACCCTGCGGCCGCAAACACCTGCTCCGCTGTAAAGACGTCCCTGTGGTCTTCAAATCCCAGTGAGCGGACCCCACCCACTATGTGGCCGCAGGCGTCCGCCGACAAGTGCCCCCGTGCAACGGCGACCGCGGCCTCCCAGCAGAGTCCGGCGGCGACGGCCGCGCCGTGCCCGATCTTGAAATGCGAGAGGTGTTCGAGGGCGTGAGCCACCGTGTGGCCGGCGTTGAGAACGTTCCTGTGGCCAGAACGTTCGGCCGGGTCGCTGTCGACCACGGACATTTTGATACGCACCGAAGTCTCCACCAGTCTCCATAGCAGGGGCGCCTCACGCTTCAGCGTCCGAACGTCGAGCCCTAGACAGCCATTCGAAGTACTCGCCGTCAGCGATGGCCCCGTGCTTCAAGCATTCGCCCAGGCCGCTTCGGAACTCACTTTCGGGCAGCGTGTCCAACGCCTGGAGTGCAATGCAGACACCGGACGGGGCGTGAATGACACCCACGAGGTTCTTACCTCGTGGCGTATTGACGGCCGTTTTACCGCCCAGCGCGGCGTCCACCATGCTGACGAGGGTCGTGGGGATGTTCACGTAGGGGATACCCCTGAGATACGTGCCGGCGGTGAAGCCCACGATATCGGACACCACGCCGCCCCCCACGGCAAGGAGCACGCTGTCCCTGTCGACGCGCCGTGCGAGAAGGGCATCTTCTATCCGGGCCTTCGTTCCTCTGTTCTTTCTATCCTCCCCCCCGGGGAATACGACCGTGCCAGCGTCCGGGAAGGTCTGCCGGAGCCGGCCGAGGAACCCGGAAAGGACACTGCCAAGGGTTTCTCCGTGCAGAGAACGACCCGCCGCGAGCCGACGCATTTTTCCAGAAAGCCGTGGGCTTCCCGTAGTTCTCCGGCTATCACGACGGGATGAGAATGAGAAGGCGGATAAACAGGGCGGGTGAGCTTCAAAGTAGAGGGGTGCATCGATACCCCGGCCTGGCGGCCGGGGTATCGTGCTTGTCTTGTTACATTTTCACGAAGATGATCACCATGGTGTACAGGGCCAGCGACTCGATGAACGCCAGACCGATGATCATCATGATCTGCAGCTTATCGGCCATGCCGGGATTGCGCGCGGCGCCCTCGCAGGCGGCCGAGATGGCCTTGCCCTGAGCCAGGCCGCAGATCGCTGAAGCGAAAGCCATGGAGAAACCGGCAGCCAGAACCCCGAAGGCCTCCCTGCCGACGCCGGCGGCATGAGCGACAGGCTCCTGCGCGAATACGGGAGCAGCCAGCATAAGCATCAAAGACCCCAGCAGTATCATCCAACTTTTCTTCCTCACGGAATGCCTCCTTTCCGATCTTCCCCTAATGGTGTTCCACTGCCCCCGCGATGTAAATCATGGAGAGCAGGACAAAAACCAGTGTCTGCACGAATGCGACAAAGATACCCAGCAGAATGAAGGGAACCGGAATGGCGAAGGGAACGAGGTGCAGGAAGACCCCCCCGACCTGATGGTCCCCGAAGATATTGCCGAAGAGACGGATCGCCAGCGACATGGGCCGCGCGACATGGCTGACGAGTTCGATGGGCAGAAAGAGCGGCGCCATGAGGGCGATCGGGCCCATGAAGTGCTTGGCGTAGCCGACCCCGTGCGCCTTGACCCCGTACCAGTTGTAGACCACGAATGAGCACAGGGCGAGGGACAGCGTGACGATGATGCTGCCCGTTGGCGGCATGAAACCCGGTATGAGGCCGATGAGATTCGACAGGAGGATGAGCACCGAGAACATCCCGATCACGGGCATGTACTCCCGCCCGTGCGGTCCGATGATATCGTCCAAAAACTTCCCGATGACTTCGGTGAAGAGCTCCAGGATCTGCTGAAACACGCCCGGTTTCTCCACGGAAAGATTCCGGGTGACCAGGTAGAACAGCGCCAGCGTCGTCACCATGATAAAGGCGAGAATGACGAAATAATCCGGGATAGGCCTGTGTATCAGCCCATCCACGAGCATCGTGAGAAGGGAGTTCATCTCGTGCATGTCAGCCTCTTGTCGGCAAAACTCCGGCAATTGCCAGAAGCATTACGGGCCCCCCAATCCCTAAGGCCACCCCTAGGAACTCCCGAGGTAGGAGGGTAAGAATACCATACAGCACTACCAGGAGCAAGAGGGTGCGGGCCAGTACGCCGGCGGTGAAGCCAAATACCGACCCCGTGCTGACGTGAGCAGCACCCAGTACGTGGCCCAGGCCGGCGGACATCCACAGGAAATCCGCCGCGACGACCAGAAAGGTCATGCAGAACGCAAGGGCCGCTCGCGGACGCAAGACAACTGCGAGCACCGCGCCCACGGCCAGCCACGCGGGCACGGCGAGTATCACGAAGCGGCGCCGGAAGGCGCTAATCATCGTGCTCATCAGGGTTCCCGTTATTGTTGGTTTTTATGGTGTTGAGCATCTTGATGAGGTAGACGAAAGCACTCACCAGGCCCAGCACGAAACCGGACAGCGTGGCAATGGGCGAACTGCCCAGCCAGCGGTCCAGCAGGTATCCGCCGCCCGCCCCAACGAGCACCACCGCCGGAAAGGTGTAGATGAGTTCCAGATAGGTGCCGAGGCGGCGAAGGGGTGATGCCATGTCGCCCTGCTATGGTTTGAGCAGCGCGGCCTGGGCCGCCCACTGCAGGAAGGGCTGGGCGTAGAGCCCGATGGCCAGCACGGCGATTGCGCAGAACGATAGCACGGCGGCCAGGGGTCTTCCTGCCTGCGAGTGGAACTCCTCCTCGGCGTCCTTGAGGAACATGTGGTAGATGATCCGGAAATAGTAGTACATGGCGACAACGCTCGTGACCGCGAGGACGACCGCCAGCAGATACAAATGCGCATGGACGGCGGACATGAAAATCATGAGCTTGGCGATGAATCCGCCCATCGGCGGGATGCCTCCGAGAGACAGGAGGAAGAAGATCATCACGACCGCCGTAAAGGGATTCCTTCGAATGAGCCCGTTGAAATCCTCCAGGCTGTCGCCCGCGCTGCCCTCGCGCTGAAGGTAGAGCACGAGGCCGAAGGCACCCAGGTTCATGAAGGCATAGACCAGCAGGTAGAAGGCCGCCGCGGAGATGCCCTCGTTGTCGCCCGTTCGGCCGGCCGCAACCAGCCCGATGAGAATGTAGCCGGCGTGGCCGATGGAGGAGTACGCCAGCATGCGCTTGACGTTGTCCTGCAGCATGGCCGCGATGTTGCCCCAGAACATGGTGATGACGGCCACCACGGACAGAACACCCGTCCATACGGGCGCAACGGGCATGAAACCCGCCACGAAGATACGCATGGCCATGGCGAATGCGGCGGCTTTCGGGGCTACGCTCATGAAGGCCGTGATCGGCGTCGGGGCGCCTTGGTAGGCGTCGGGCGTCCACCAGTGGAAGGGAACGAGGGCGGCCTTGAAGAGGAGTGCCGCCGCCAGGATCATCAGGCCGGCGCCCAGGGGAAAGCCGACAGCGGCCAAGCCTCCCGCGTGGATTCGGGCCAGCAGGACGGAACTCAACGCATGCAGGTTCACGCTCCCGGTGGTCCCATAGATGAGCGAGGTCCCGTAAAGATAGAGCCCGGAGGAAAAGGCGCCGAGGAGGAAGTACTTGGTGGCGCCCTCTATGCTCGCCTCCCTGTGCCGCATGTAGCCGGCCAGGACGTACACGGACAGGGCCATGGTCTCCAGCCCGACCCAGAGGGTCAGCAGATCGGTCCCGCTGGCCATGACCATCATGCCGAACACGGAGAAGATGATGAAGGTGAAGTACTCGCCCGTCCAGGCCTTCTCCAGGTCGAGGTACTTGAAAGACATGAGGATGCTCAGGGCGGCGCCCAGCAGGAAGATCACCTTGAAGACCTGGCTGTATCCGTCCACCACCAGGCCGACGGAACCGTCCAGCCCCGTGATGACGGGGACGTGCATGCCGGGCTGCAGGGCGGCAAGAGTCTGAAACGTAAGGACGAGGGCGACGATGCAGCCCACGAAGCTCAACACCCCGATTCCGGCGCGCAGCTTCCTTCCGCCCGGCACGGCCGAAAGAATCAGGAACAGTATTCCGAAGCAGACCAGAACCCACTCGGGGCTCATGAGGCGCCAGAATTCAGGATGCAGGACAGGCATGGTGTTCTCCTAGCGGATCGGGGAAGCGGTGTCGCCGGCCTTGGCCGCGGGCTGCGCGGACTGACCGGGCGTCGTCTCGGCCAATACGGGGAGCTGCTTGTGTTCTTTGGCCGCTTCGACTCTTTCCATTGCGGGCCGCATGCGGCTCATGACGAACTCCACGCTCCTGTCCATCTTGTCCAGAATCGGCTTGGGGTAGAGGCCGATCCAGAGCGCCATGATGACGAGCGGGATCATGTAGCCCCATTCGCGTCCGCTCATGTCGTTCCCCTTGACGGTCTCCTCGAGGTGCGGGTTCTTGACCTCGCCCCAGAAGACCCGCTGGTAGAGCCAGAGCATGTAAGACGCGCCCAGGATCATGCCCGCCACCAGGAAGAAGATCAGCGACTTGGAGAAGATCAGGTAGGCCGGCATCGTGTAGGCGCCGAGCAGGATGATGATCTCGCCGACAAAGCCGTTAAGGCCGGGCAGGCCGATCGAGGAGAGGGTGATGATCATGAAGAACGTGGCGTAGACCGGCATCAGCTTGGCAAGACCGCCGTACTGCTTGATCTCGCGCGTGTGCATACGCTCGTAGATGATGCCGACCAGAAGGAACAGGCCGCCGGTGGAGATGCCGTGGTTGATCATCTGGAGGATGCTGCCCTTGAAGCCGGCGACGGTCAGCGTGAACATGCCGGCCATGGCAAAACCCAGGTGGCTCACCGACGAATAGGCCACCAGCTTCTTCATGTCCTTCTGGACCAGGGAGACCATGGCGCCGTAGATGACGCCGATGATGGACAGGACGATGAGGAAAGGTAGCCATTTGATCGTTGCGTCGGGCAGGATGGGCAGGGCGAAGCGGTAGAAGCCGTACGTTCCCATCTTCAGCAGGACGCCGGCCAGGATGACCGAACCCGCCGTCGGCGCTTCCACGTGGGCGTCGGGCAACCACGTGTGGAACGGGAACATGGGCACCTTGATGGCGAAGCCCACGAAGAACGCGGCGAAGATCCACCACTGCAGGCCGGACGCGATCGAGAGGTTGAGGATCGCGTTCAGGTCGAAGGTGTGGACGCCCGCGGCGTTGACCGGCGTTTGAAAGTAGAGCACCAGGATGCCGATCAGCATCAGGACGGAGCCGGCCAGCGTGTACAGGAAGAACTTGATGGCCGCGTAGAGCTTGTTGGGACCGCCCCAGATGCCGATGAGGAAGTACATGGGAACCAGCATCACTTCCCAGAACACGTAGAAGAGGAAGAAGTCCAGAGAACAGAAGACCCCCAGCATGCCCGTCTGGAGGACCAGCAACCAGATGTAGTACTCCTTCTGCCTGTCCTTGATGTATTTCCAGCTCGACCAGGCCGCCAGAACACCGAGGAAGGTAGTCAACATCACCATCAGCATGGACATGCCGTCGACGCCGAAGTGGTAGCTGGCGCCGAGGGACGTAATCCAGGGGAAAGGCCCCTCCTCGAATACCCACATCTTGTGGGCGGCGTCAGCAGCGGCCTGCGCCTTGTCCCAGCCGAACCAGAGGGGAAGGCTGACGATGAAGTCGAGCAGGAAGACGCCGGTGGTGAAGTACTTGATCAGCTTGGCATTGTCCTTCGGAAAGAAGAGGACGATGATGGCCGCGGCCAGAGGCACGTAGGTCACAATGGAAAGTATGTAGGGCATGTCCTTGGCTCCTTGATATCAAACTACCGATACAGGTACCACACCATTAGCAAAACGAAGCCCGCAACCACCCCCAGGGCATAGTGCTGGAACTGCCCGGTCTGGACCTTCCGGTTCAGGCGGGAAAACCACTTGAAGGTAGCGGCCGTTCCGTTGACCCCCGCGCCGTCGACCACGTACCGGTCCACGGCCAGGGAACCATAACTCGCACCGACGGTGAGGTTCCGGACGCCGTTGACGACGCCGTCAACGATCCACCGGTCCCACCACCAGAGCCCCTCGCACAGCCTCAGCAGGGGGCGGATAAACATGGCAGAGTATATCTCATCCATGAAGTACTTGTTGAGGAGAATCCTGTACGGCACCTTGAAGGTCGCGGCGAGTTTGGAGGGCGTCCCGGTCTCGCGGTAGTACCACAGGGTGGCCAGGGCGATGCCGACGAGGGCCACCAGGACCGACAGCCCCATGGCGCCCCACTCGGCCGCCGCGCTGTGTTCCACGGCGTGCTCCAGAGCGGCGCCGTGCGGGTGGAACAGCACCGGGGAGAACCACTTCTCCCACGTATTCTCGTGCCCGCCCAGCCAGATCTTCGGCAGGCCGATGTACCCGCCCGCGAAGGCCCCGATCGCCAGCAGCCACAGGGGGATCGTCATCCACTTCGGCGCCTCGTGCACGTGGTGCTCCACCTCGGGGTCCACCCGGTTCGAGTTGAAGAACGTCAGGTACACGAGACGGAACATGTAGAACGCCGTCAGCAGCGCCGCCACCACGCCCAGGATCCAGACAAGCTGGGCGTACCCCGCCGGGAAGTGCCCCGGCCCGCCGCTGCTCACGTGCGCCTGCCACAGGATCTCGTCCTTCGAGAAGAACCCCGAGAAGAACGGCACGCCCGAGATGGCCAGCGTCGCGATCAGGAAGGTCTTCGCCGTGTGCGGCAGCTTCTTCCACAGCCGGCCCATCTTCCGCATGTCCTGCTCGCCGCTCATGGCGTGGATCACCGCGCCCGAGCCCAGGAACAAAAGGCCCTTGAAAAACGCGTGCGTGTACAGGTGGAACACGCCCGCCGCGTATGCCCCCACGCCCACGCCCATGAACATGTACCCGAGCTGGGACACGGTGGAGTACGCCAGGACCTTCTTAATGTCGTTCTGCACCAGGGCGATGGAGGCCGCGTACAGCGCCGTCACGGCGCCCACGCCCGCCACCACCATCAGCGCCTCCGGACTCATGGTGTACAGCCCGTTCGACCGGGCCACCAGGTACACGCCCGAGGTCACCATCGTGGCCGCGTGGATCAGGGCGGAGACCGGCGTCGGGCCCGCCATGGCGTCCGGCAGCCACACGTACAGCGGGATCTGCGCGCTCTTGCCCGTGGCGCCCACGAACAGGAGGACGGCGATGGCCGTGATCACCCAGCCCGGGACCGCGCCCGAGACCGCCATGGCGTTCACCTGCGCCATGTTCAGCGTGCCGAACCAGTACAGCATCAGCATCAGACCCGCGGCGAAGCCCATGTCCCCGATCCGGTTCGTCAGGAACGCCTTCTTCCCCGCGTCCGCGCAGAAGTCCTTCGTGTAGTAGAAGCCGATCAGAAGGTACGAGCACAGGCCCACGCCTTCCCACCCGATGAACATCACCAGGTAGTTCCCGCCCAGCACCAGCGTCAGCATCATGGCCATGAACAGGTTCAGGTACGTGAAGTACCGGAAGTACCCCGTGTCGTGCGCCATGTAGCCCACGCTGTACACGTGGATCAGGAAGCCCACCACGGTCACCACGAAGAGCATGATGGCCGCCAGCGGGTCCAGCACGAACAGCCAGTCCACGTTGAAGTGCCCCGTGTGCCCCAGGCCCGTCAGGAAGTTTCCCACGGGGATCCACGTGGCCAGGTGCAGCGACAGGCTGTGGTGCGCGGCGTCCGCCGTCACGTTCGCCGGCAGCGCAGGCAGGTTCGCCCAGTCCAGCGTCGAGAGCGTCACGATATTCCACAGCGCCAGCAGCATCGACAGGGCCGTGGAAGCCAGCGCCACCGCCGTGATCACGCCACGCCGCCCGTGCTCGAAGCGCCAGCCGAATAAACCGTTCAAGAGGGCCCCGAGAGCGGGAAGGACCGGTATGAGCCAGAGGAGAGATATCGCTGTCATGGCCTATCCTTTCAGTTCCCGGGCTTCGTCCACGTTGGCCGTATGCTTCAACCGGTACAGGGCGATAAGAAGGCCGAGGCCGATGGCGGCCTCACCCGCGGCGATCGCGATGAGGAAGATGGTGAAGACCTGGCCGGCCATGTTGTGCCACAGTGCCGAAAAGGCGATGAAGTTGATGCCCGCCCCGGCAAAGATGAGCTCGATGGAGAGCAGTACGACGATGAAGTTCCGCCTCGCCATGACCCCGAAGAGCCCGAGACAGAACAGCAGGAAGCCGAGCATGACGAAAGCGGCTGTGGACACGTCAGACCTCCTTCTTTGCCAGGAAGACCGCCCCGACCACCGCAACGAGCAGGAGGACAGAGGCCGCTTCGAAGGGATACAGGAAGTCGCCGTACAGGACGCCTGCGACCTTCTGAGGGTTGGTGGACTCGCCGGTGGCAGGCGGCGCCTTCGCCGACCGGGACGATTCGCCGGACGGGGAAACGGGCGCCGTCGCCGCCGCGACGGTGAGCGGCTGTGCGGTGTAATCGCTGTGGTAGAGCTTGTGGCCCATCCAGAGGAAAAGGACGAGAACGAGCACGAACACGGGCCAGGCCTGATAGTGCACCTGGCGCGTGAGGCGCAGCACCTCGTTGTCCACGAGCATGATTCCGAACAGGTACAGAACCATGATCCCGCCGGCATAGACGAGCACCTGGACCGCCGCCACGAACTCGGCCCTCAGGGCGAGGTAGAGGATGGCCACTCCCATGAAACAGACGAGCAGCGATATGGCGGATGAGATGGGGCTGCGCGCGAAGACCACGCCCAGGGCGCACACACCGATGAGTATTGAAAGGAGAATCCAGCCCAATGTCATCCCCACTCCTCCTTAGCCGGGATCGTTGCCCTTCGCATCCTGCAGGCCTCACTGCCCATAACCGGGGCCCGCGCGGTCCTCATGCCTGCCGCGAGTCAACCTCCACGTTCTCGAGCAACCCCTGGCGGAAATGTTTGACGTCGAGATCGTAAGGAAGCAGTTCCTTGTCGAACAGATAGTCATTCCGCTTGTAGGAGGCCAGCTCGTACTCTTGCGAGTGGTGAATCGAGCCCGTCGGGCAGGGGTCCACGCACAGTCCGCAGTGGAGGCAGTGCTCCAGCGAGATATAGAACTGGACGGGACGCTTGTCCGTCTTGAAAACCTCCCTGGGCGGAGGGAACACTTTGATACAGTCGGTAGGGCACGCCCTTTCGCACATCTTGCAGGATATGCACGTTTCGATCTCGACGTGCAGGCGGCCCTTGCTGCGATAGGGAAGCACCGGCCTCACGTCGGGGTAGCTCTCCGTAACCTTCGGTTTGCGGAACCACTTGAAGGTGACCGCCAACCCCTGGGCGAGTTCGGGAAATGTCATCATGCGCACGAGGCGCTGAAAAGCACCGGCCATCGAATCACCTCAGGAGAAACAGCTTGATCCCCGCCACCAGGAAGATGTTCACGAGCGCGATGGGCAGAAGCACCATCCACCCGATCCTCAGGAGTTGGTCGTAACGGTAACGCGGGAAGGTCGCGCGAATCCAGATATAGAAGTACAGGAATACGGCCGCCTTCACGCCGAAGGCGAGCAGTCCCAAAATGCTCGTCAGCCACGGGTGGGCGACCCCGAATGTCTGGTACGGGAAAAAGGGAATGAGATATCCGCCGAGGAACAGGCTCGTCCCTATGCAGCACACCAGGATGATGTTGGCGTACTCCGCGAGGAAGTAGAACGCGAACCGCATGCCCGAGTACTCGGTGTGAAAGCCGCCGACCAGCTCGCTCTCGGCCTCGGGGAGGTCGAAAGGCGCACGGTTGGTCTCGGCCACGGCCGAAATCAGGTAGACCCCGAAGGCCAGGATCAGCGGGACTATGAAAAATACGTGGCGCTGAGCCTCCACGATGTCGCTCAGGCGGAAGGACCCCGCCATGAGGATCACGGACAGCACCGCGAGGGTGAGCGGAATCTCGTAGGCGAGCATCTGGCTTGCCGAGCGGAGACTGCCCATGAGCGGATACTTGGAGCCCGACGCCCAGCCGCCCAGGATGATGCCGAAGACGCCCAGGGAGGTGATGGCCAGCAGGAAGAGGATCCCCAGGTTGATATCGGAGATCACGAAGGGGTGAACCTTCCCGGAGTTCGTGACCCAGGCCGGCGCGAAGCTGATGATGGCGAACCCGACGAATGCCGGGACGATGGCGAACATGGGGGCGATGCGGAAAAGGAACGGCCGCGCGTTTGCGGGGATGATGTCCTCCTTCAGCATCAGCTTGACGCCGTCGGCGATGGGCTGGATGAGTCCGGCCGGTCCCACGCGGTTCGGGCCCACCCTCGACTGGAAGAAGCCGAGGAGACGGCGCTCGAGCCACACCGTGTAGGCCACGAAAAAGGCCACCACGCCCAGCAGGATCACGATTTTAAGGAGCGGCCATCCGACGTGGATCATGAACTGCTGCATAGCTTCCCCTTAGCGGTCGACTTCACCGAGGACGATGTCGAGAGAGCCGATGTTGCTGACGACGTCGGCGACCAGGCCGCCCACGGACATCGTTTCCAGGCCCTGGAGGTTCACGAAGGACGGGGCCCTCACGTGGACCCGCCACGGGTTGGTCGTACCGTCGCTGACGATGTAGAAGCCGAGCTGGCCCTTGGTCCCCTCCACGGAGGCGAAGACCTCGCCGGCCGGGGGCCGGATGATGCGGGACACCTTGGCCATGAGTTCGCCCTCGGGCAGACCGTCGAGCGCCTGTTGAATGATGCGTACGCTCTGCCGCATCTCCCGGACGCGGACCATGTACCGGTCGTAGACGTCCCCGTTCGTACCCAGGGGGACTTCGAAATCGAAATCTTCGTAGGACGAATAGGGCATCGCTTTTCTGACGTCGAAGTAGACGCCGGACCCGCGAAGGGTCGGCCCGGAGAGCCCCAGGTCCACGGCATCTTCTGCGCTGATGACGCCCACGCCGACGGTGCGCTGCTTCCAGATCCTGTTTTCCGACAGGAGGCGCTCGTATTCGTCCACGCGGTTCGGGAACTCCGCGACGAAATCCCGGCAGATGCGCTCCCAGCCCTTCGGGAAATCCAGCCGGACGCCGCCTATGGGATAGGCGTTCTGCAGAAGCCGCTGACCCAGCATGGATTCGAAGAGGTCCATGATGACCTCTCTCTCGCGCAGCGCGTAGAAGAGGACCGTCATGGCGCCGAGGTCGAGCGCGTGGGTTCCCAGCCACAGGAGATGGTTGGCGATGCGCTGCAGTTCGTCGAGGATCACGCGGATATACTGCGCGCGCTTCGGCACCTCGACCCCGAGGAGCTTCTCCACGGCATTCACGAACCCGTGGGAATTCAGAACCGCGCCGACGTAATCGAGACGGTCGTAGACCGGCACGCACTTGGTATAGGTCCGGGCCTCGCTCCACTTCTCGATGCCCCGGTGCAGGTAGCCGATGATGGACTCGATCCCGACCACCCTTTCCCCGTCCAGCTGAAGTACCGCGCGGTAGACGCCGTGGGTGGCCGGGTGCTGGGGCCCGAAGTTGAGCTCGACCTGTTTTGATTCCATGACCTTCCGGAGAGGCTCGGTGGCGGCGGCACGGGGATTATCAGTGGCCATTTCGCCCCTCCTCTGCGATGCGGGCCGCTTCCTCGACGTCGTCGGGCATGTAGCCCGGCTTTGCGAACTTGTCGGCCCGGATGGCCTCTTCCTTGGGGCCGCCTTGAGGGTACTCCTTCCGGAGAGGATGCCCTTCCCAGTCGTCCGGCAGGAGAATGGTTTTCAAGTCGGGATGCCCTTCGAAGACGATGCCGAACATGTCGTGGACCTCGCGCTCGAGCCAGTTCGCCGATCGCCAGACGGTCGTCGCCGTTGGGCAGGACTCCCCGTCATCGAGGGCCACTTTCACGCGCAGGGCGTGCTGTTTCGGGATGGAGTAGCAGTGAAACACCGCCTCGAACTTCTTCTCGTTATGGGGGTAATGCGCCGCCGTCACGTCGGAGAGGTAGTTCATGGCGCACTCGGGATCGTTCTTCAGGAAGGTCAGGATTTCTATGAGCTTGTCCTTGGCCGCAAGGACCGTGGCCTCTCCGCACGGATTCTTCACGCCGGTCACCGCGTCGCCGAACTGGGCCGACAGTCTCTCGGTGACGGGCGTCACGA
The DNA here is from genome assembly GCA_963724125.1 of uncultured Acidobacteriota bacterium. GTDB lineage: Bacteria > Acidobacteriota > UBA4820 > UBA4820 > DSQY01 > CAVRTJ01. The sequence continues at coordinate 89,129 of CAVRTJ010000014.1, read as the reverse complement.
CCACGTCTCCGGTCGGTTCCCACGGCTTGGGTCCCGCGGGCTTGGGCGCAGGCTTGGCGGCAGGCTTGGCCGCGGCTGCGGGCTTGGCGGGGGCGGTTGCGTCGCCCTCGGCCTTGACCGCGGTCGCCTTGGCGGCGGGCGCTTCAGTTCCCGTCTTCGGAACGGGTTCGGCCTCTTCCTTCTTCGCCGGAGACTCCTCCCCGGGCTTTTTCCCGGATTCAGGGCCCTCGGCCTTGGCCGCGGCCTCCTTCGGCTCGCCTTCGACCTTTTTCTTGGTTTCGTCCGGGCGTTCGGGCGTGTTGTTTTCGTCCGACATGGCTATCCCTTCACCAGGTGGCTACTCTGCGCCACGTGTCCCTTGCCTTCGTACTCCGCCACGACTTCGGGGATCTCCTCGCCCTTTTTCATCCAGCCCTTCGTCGGCGCGTCCGTTCCGGACGCCGCGGTAGAAGCTCTCGCTCGCCACGTCCGGATGGTGGATCTTGTCCTGGAGCTTTAGCAGAGCGTAGAGAAGGGCTTCGGGCCTTGGCGGGCACCCGGGGATGAATATGTCCACGGGCACGAGGTCGGCGATACCCTGGAGCACGGCGTACGTATCGTAGGGGCCGCCGGCGATCGTGCAGGCGCCCATTCCGATGACCCACTTGGGCTCCGGCATCTGGTCGTAGAGATGCCTGACGAGAGGGGCCATCTTTTCTGTCACCGTTCCCGCCACGATCATGACGTCGCTCTGCCTCGGCGAGGGCCTGAAAACCTCCGAGCCGAAGCGGCTGATATCGTAGCGGGACGCGGACGTACAGATCATCTCGATGGCGCAGCAGGCGAGCCCGAAGGTCATGGGCCAGAGCGAATTGCGCCGGCAGTAGTCGAGGGCGGTGTCCAGCTTGGTCAAGCCCACCCAGGAGGGATAGCTGTCGTTCATTCTTCCCACCTCAGCGCGCCCTTAGCCCATACATAGATGAATGCGGCGACCAGGAGCACCAGAAAGATCATCACCTCCACGAAGCCGAAGAGCCCGAGCTTGTCGAAGGCCACGGCCCACGGGAGGAGAAAGACCGTCTCAACGTCGAAAACGAGGAACACGACGGCGACCACGTAAAAATGGACGGAAACCTTACCGGCCGGTGCGTCCTGGATGTCGAGCCCGCATTCGTAGGGTCTCAGCTTGGCCGGGTCGTACTTCTTCGGTCGGAGGAGCCAACCGATGGCCATCGTAGCCGGAACGATCAGCAGGGCTATCCCCAGAAAAATGCCGATGGGCAGGTAAGACATCATGTAAAGGACCTCCGTCTGCTGGATTGCGGGCTCGCACCCGAGGGGCGAATCTTACGCTCTGGATTCATTTCTGTCAAGTTTATTCCCGCCTCCGAGAAAGCGGGAACCGACTTCACGAAAGGACCGAAGCACGGCGCTCTCCTGCTTCGCAGAGGCAGAACGCCGCGGGACCGGTCCCGGCCCGGACGAGGGGCATTTGCCCCCCGTGAAGACCCGTCGCAGCTAGACGATTTCGAGCCGGGCGAGGTTGGCCAGAAGTTTCTTCCGCCCGTGGCGGTTAAAGGAAACGGTCACCTTGAGTGCGTCTCCGCTGCCCTCGGTAGACAGGACGATGCCGAAGCCGTACTTGGCGTGGTGAACACGTGCCCCCACCCTGAGTTTGGGCGCAGACTTTGGCTGCTTGGCCTTTTCAAGCATGGCCGCCGCCTCCTGCAGGCCCATGGGGGCGCCCCCGACGCCCTTCACTTCCTCGATCAGGGCGGCCGGGATCTCGCGCAGGAACGGCGAAGGCAGGCGTTCCTGCACCTGGCCGTAGACGTAGCGTTGCCTGGCCCAGCTCAGGTGGAGCGTGTCCATGGCCCGGGTCATGCCCACGTAGCAGAGCCGCCGCTCCTCCTCCACGCCGTCCTCCGACTGAGAGGATAAAACGTGGGGGCAGAGGTCCTGCTCCAGGCCGGCGAGAAAGACCACGGGGAATTCCAGTCCCTTGGCCGCGTGGAGGGTCATGAGCTTCACGGCGTCCATGGAGCCGTTCTTGAGGTCGTCCTGGTCGCTGTAGAGAGCCTGCCGTTCCAGGAAGAGCCGGAGGTCACCGCCCTCCTGATTCTCGAACTCGCGCATGGCGGACACCAACTCCCGGATGTTCTCCAGGCGGGTTTCGGGATCGGGCCCCGCCTGCGACTGCTCTGCGATGTAGTCCACGTAGCCGGCGGCCGACAATACCCACTCCACGAGATCCGCGGGCGGTACGTTGGGCAGCCGGGCAGAGGTCCCGTCGACGATATCCAGGAAACCCTTCAAGGCGGACGTGGCCCGCGTCGGGAACACGTCGCCGGCCGCTGCTCTCCGGACGGCGTCGAGCAGGGAGCCTCCGTCCTCCCGCGCCATCTTCTCGAGTTGTTCCACCGTGACCTTGCCGATGCCCCGCGGCGGTACGTTGAGCACCCTCAGCAGGGCCACGCGGTCAAGCGGATTCAGCGCCACCCGCAGGTAGGCCAGGATATCCTTGATCTCCTTCCGCTCGTAGAACCGGAGCCCGCCGATAACCTGGTACGGAATCCCCCTGTTGAGACAGGCTTCCTCAAAGCTCCGGGACTGCGCGTTGGTCCTGTAGAGCACGGCCATCTGACGCCAGTCGAAGCGGCCCTTGAGGCCCTGGATGGTATCGGCTGCGTACGCCGCCTCCTCGCTGTCCGTAGGTGCCGCGAACAGCTTTACGGCGTGGCCGCCGTCGCGCTCCGTCCAGAGATTTTTTCCCAGCCGCTGGGTGTTGTGGGACACGAGGTTGTTGGCGGCCTCGAGAATGGGTTTGGTGGATCGGTAGTTCCTCTCCAGCTTGATGACGGCGGCGTCCTTGAAATCCCGCTGGAAGTCGAGGATGTTCTGGATGTCCGCCCCGCGCCAGCGATAGATGGACTGGTCTTCATCGCCCACGGCGAATATGTTCCCCCACCGTTCGGAGAGGAGCCGCAGGAGTCGGTACTGAATGCGGTTCGTGTCCTGGTACTCGTCGACGAGGATGTGGCGGAACTGCTCCTGGTACTTTCGGCGTACCGGTTCCACGGATTCCAGCAGATGCAGGGCAAGCAGCAGAAGATCGTCGAAATCCACCACGTTGGAAGACCGGAGCTGGTTTTCGTACGTCCTGTAGATCGGGGCGATGGTCTGGGCGAAGTGGCCTCTCGCCTTCGCCGCGAACGTCTCCGAATCCACGCCTTCCGTCTTCGCCCGGCTGATGGCCGCGCGCACGGCCTTCGGCTGGAAGTTTCTCTCGGAAACGCCGCGGTCCCTGAGTATCCTGCGCACGAGCCCTGCGGCGTCGTCCGCGTCCAGGATCGTGAAGTCTTTGTTGTACGGACCGCCGAGCGCCTCCACGTCCGCCCGCAACAGCCGTGCGCAGATGGAGTGGAAGGTCCCGATCCAGAGAAAGGGCAGCGCCGGCTTGTCCATCAGGCTCATGACGCGGTTTCGCATCTCGTCCGATGCCTTGTTGGTGAAGGTCACGGCGAGGATGCTCCGCGGCGAGGTGTGCTTTTCCGTCAGGAGCCAGGCGATGCGGTGGGCGATGACCCGGGTCTTCCCCGAACCGGCTCCGGCGATGACAAGCGCCGGACCTTCTCCGTGGGTCACCGCTTCCTTCTGTTCGGGATTCAAGGCGTCGAGGAGGGTATTGGGCACGGCGGTGTCTTCCCCAGGCTGCGCGTGATCGTCCGTTCCGGAAAAGGGGAGCCCGCGAACCGCCGGGCCGCCCGGCACCCCGGCGGAGTTCCCGAAGGAACCCCGTATCCCGTGGAGGCCGATTTTCCCTGTTCTTCGAACCGGAGGATCTTCGCATTACAAGTCGGGAGGGGTCTGCCCCCTCCCGATTGAAACCAGCGTGGTAGCCCGTACGGGACTCGAACCCGTGTTACCGACGTGAGAGGCCGGCGTCCTAACCGCTGAACGAACGGGCCACGGTGGCTGGGGAGGGAGGACTCGAACCCCCAACATCCTGGTCCAGAGCCAGGCGTTCCACCGTTGAACTACTCCCCAACGGACACATATCTTAATGAAGCACCCCTGGGCTGTCAAGCAGGGTGGACGCCCCTCGATAGAGTCCACAGTGAGATGGCGAGGCTGTGAGAAGGCTGACGAAAGAGATGGATTTTTCACTCAAAGGCGAAGGAAATCCGGATTCTGAATTCAGGCCTTGAAGGACGGCGCGGGAACGGGCTTACGGAGCCGAGTTGGACAGCAAGATGGGAGATAAGGGAGGCCGCAAAGGCTCTGAAAGTTAAGGTGTAAATGGGTAGTCCTCCTCCCGGTGCGCCGGGCCGGCATCTTCGCCGCGGACCCGATTTCCCGGCGAAGCAGAGGTTGGCAGGAAATGCCCGCCCGTCCGAGCCCGCATGGTGACCACCCTCGTGGTCTACCGGCAGGCGAGGTTGACAGGGTCCTCTCCCCCTCTGCATAATCCACTGTGCAGGTGGCGCCGTAGCCAAGTGGTAAGGCAGGGGCCTGCAAAGCCTTCATCACCGGTTCGAATCCGGTCGGCGCCTCCAATTAATCTCTCGCTTCCCCCACCCGTCTCGACAATCCCTTCAGAACGAATCTTTCCGGGTGCCTCCGGGCGCTGAGACGCGCTATACTGGAAGTGGCCGGAGTGGCGGAATTGGCAGACGCAGGGGACTTAAAATCCCCTGGCCGAAAGGCCGTACCGGTTCGATCCCGGTCTCCGGCACCACGTTCCTATTCGAAAGCAGGGAGGGGGTATGGACGGCGAAGAAAGAGAAGCGACGGGCACCGAACGAGAGCCCGAACCGAAGCCTGCGGATATAAAGAGGTACAAGGCCAACTTCCAGGACGAGCTCAACGCGGTGGCCCTCTACGAGGCCATGGCCGAGGCGGAGCCGGACGAGGAGCGAGCTTCCATCTTCCAGGAACTGGCCGAAGTGGAGCGATCGCACGCTGAGGTGTGGAGGCGGAAACTGGAGAAGGCCAAAGCCCGGCATTCCGGATCGGCCCTGACCTTCAAGACCCGCCTGCTCATACGCCTCGCGCGCGGACTCGGCACGAAGACGATCTTCCCGATCGTGCAGGCCATCGAGAAGACCGCAGACAACGGCTACGCCGGCCAGTCGGACCCCGAGGCCCGGCGCATGGCCCGCGTTGAGAAGACCCACGCCAAAGTCTTCGCCTCCATGAAGTCCGCCGAGCCTGGCCGCATCCTGAACGCCGAATCCTGGCACCGCCGGGACACGGGCGGGTCGCTGCGCGCGGCCGTCTTCGGCGTGAACGACGGCCTCGTCTCCAACTTCTCTCTCATCATGGGCGTCGCCGGCGCCAGCCAGGACATAAAGAGCATTCTCATCGCGGGCGTGGCCGGCATGCTGGCGGGCGCCTTTTCCATGGGCGCCGGAGAGTACGTTTCCGTACGTTCCCAGAGGGAACTCTTCGAACACGAGATCGGCAAGGAGGCAGAAGAGCTGGAGACCATGCCAGAGGAGGAGATGCAGGAACTGGAGCTCATTTACCGGGCCAAGGGCATCCCCCGGGAATCCGCGGCCGAACTGGCCCGGTCCATGCTGGGCAATCCCGAGTCCGCACTGGACACGCTGGCGCGGGAGGAACTGGGACTGGATCCGGGGGATCTGGGTTCGCCCTGGCGCGTGGCGATCAGCTCCTTTCTCGCCTTCAGCGGCGGGGCCGTGATTCCGCTTCTGCCCTTCTTCTTTCTGACCGGCGGGAGGGGTGTACTGGTTTCCGCGTCTCTTGCAGGCCTTGCGCTCTTCGGCGTGGGCGGGGCGCTCTCCTTCTTCACGGGCCGGAACTTCTTCTACAGCGGTCTGCGGATGCTCTGCATCGGCGGCGTGGTGGCCGTCGTCACGAACGTTCTGGGCCGGCTGCTGGGTGTGTCCCTCGGGACGTAGGGGCACCGGGTGATCGAGTGATCAAGTGAATAGTGATCGAGTCGTGGGAGGGCCTTCGGGGCTGACGGCCGCGGACGGCAGACCGCCGACCGCGAACGACCGGGGATCGCCATCCGGAGGAGCCTCAAACCATTTGCGTTAGAAAGCGGTAGTTTTTTCTTCGAAGGCCCATCCCTAGCCGTCTTTTTCCCTTAGCCTTTAGCCTTTCGGCTTTAGGCTTCAAGAGACAGCCTTTCACCTCGCTTGCTTCTCACCGCCTCACCGACTCACTATGAGGGTCCGTACTGTTCGTCAGCGGGGCAGGACAAAATCGAGGTCGACACGGCGGGCTTCGTCGGGGCCGTAAACAAACCGCATGTTCAGGATGGATCGTCCCGACCGCCGCCACACGCCCGCTCCCGCCTGCGGCCATTCCACGACCACTAGATCCTCCGACGCCATGATCTCTTCCAACCCCAGGGATTCGAGGTCGTCTTCGGACGCCAGCCTGTAGAGATCGACGTGGGTCATGCCGAACCCGGCCTTGCCGGGCGGGTATTTCTGCACGAGGGTGAAGGAGGGGCTGGAGACCCATCCGTCAGGCACGCCCAGGGCCTTCGCAAGGTAGTTGACGAAGGTGGTCTTGCCCGCGCCGAGGTCGCCGGAGAGCAGGAGCAGTTCCCGTCCCTGGAGCACCCCGGCCACCCTCGCGGACAGAGAGCGAGTCTGGCGCAGGGAAGGAAGCTCGACGATCATGCGCCGTGCCGCTCGCGAAGCCGCCCTTCGACACGGGGCAGCGCGTCCGCGGCCTCCGAGGCAAGCAGCCCGTAACCGCCGAGGCTCTCCTGGGCCTCGTCGGCCGCCGCTCCATGCCACCAGGCCGCCAGGGACGCGGCATCGAAGGGTGACAGGCCGCGCCCGAGCAGGGCGGAGACCACGCCCGTGAGGATGTCGCCGAAGCCCGGTCCCGCCATGTGGGGTCCGCCCGAGAGGTTGATCCTCCAGGGAACGCCTGGCGCGGCAACGAGCGTCCTGAAGCCCTTAAGAAGGAGCGATACGTCCCAGGCCGACGCCTTCTCGGGTGCCAATTCGTACCTGGCTTCTCAGGACCTCGGCGGCGGACAGTCCCGCAAGCCGTCCCATTTCGCCCGGGTGGGGCGTGAGTACCCGGGGCCCCGCGTGCATCGAGAGTTCTTCCGCCCTGCCCGCAAAGGCGTTGATCGCGTCCGCATCGACGATTACCGGGAGAGGAACGGCCGCGTAGAGTTCCCGGAAGAGCGCCTGCGTTTCCGGGAAGGAGCCTCCACCTGGCCCGATGCCGACGGCGGCCACGCTCCTGCAAAAATCGAGAACAGGGGTGAGGGCGTCCATGCTGAGGGTGCCCTCGCGCGTTTCTGGCAGGGGGAGCGTCATGGCCTCAGGGAGCGAGGCCGCAACCACCGGTTGCGCGGACTCGGGCGTGGCCACGGTGACCAGGCCGGCCCCCGCCCTGAGAGCGCCCCGGGCTGCGAGGACGGCGGCGCCGCTCTTGCCGCGGCTGCCCGCCACGAGCAGGACGCGTCCGGCATCGCCCTTGTGCGTGCCGGGCTCTCTCGCCGTGAAGAAGGGCGCGGCCCATTCGAAGTCCAACGCCTCGGCCACGAACCCGGCCCTTTCCGATGCCTCGCGGGGAATGCCGATGTCCAGGACCCGCACCTTGCCGCACCAGGCGGCGCCCTCAGGCGTGAAGAGCGGGGGTTTGGCGAGGGCGAGCGTGAGCGTGAGGTCGGCCCGAACGGCCTCGCCCAGCGGCTTCAGCTCGTCTCCCGACAGGCCCGATGGAATGTCCACGGCGGCCACGAAAGCCCCGCATGCGTTCAGAGCCCGCACGATCTCGAGGTACCTTCCCCGAAGCGGGCCGCCGAGGCCCGTTCCAAGCAGGGCATCCACCACGAGATCGGCGCGGGACGCCGAAGTCGAAACGAGAGCCGGCGCGTCGTCGCCCGCCGCGACGGAGGGCCGTACACCCGCGGCGGTAAGCCTCTGGTACTGCGCCGAGGCGTCGGCCGACAGGCCGTCGGGATCGGCCGCAACGATGACCTCGGGATCGTAGCCCCTCCCCTTGAGCAGCCTAGCCGCCGCGAAACCGTCGCCGCCGTTGTTGCCCTTCCCGCAGAGAATCAGCACGCGGCCTTCGAGCCGCTCGGGGCACTCCTCGACGAGCGCGCGAACTACCGCCTCCGCAGCGTTCTCCATAAGCGTAAGGGATGGGATGCCCATGCCCTCGATCGCCGCGCGGTCAACGATTCTCATGGTTTCTGCCGTGTAAAGTCTCATCGTCTTCTGTCTTCCTCGTCGGCGGTTCTGAACAGGAAAGGCTGGACCGCGCGTATCCTCAGAAGCCTCCCGACATGAGCCGCCACTGTATGATCTTGAGATTGATCTCCCTCAGGCGCTGGGTCAGGATTCGGCAGAGTATGTAGAGGAACTGGTGGGCCGACTCGACGTCGACGGACAGAATCTCGTTGAGCACGCCGCGGGAGATGGTCAGAACGGTCGTGCCGTTCACGTGGGCTCTGGCGTCGGCCGACCTGGGCTCTTCGTCCACCAGGGCCATCTCGCCGAAAAAGTCGCCCTTGCCCAGAATGGCCAAGGCCTCCTCGCCCACGCCTGGGATGTTCTTGGTGATGCGGACCTTGCCGTCCAGTATGATGTAAAGCTTGTCGCCCTTCGTCCCTTCCCTGAAGATCACCTCGTCCTGGTTGTAGAGTTCCTCGATCGAGAAGGCCGCAAGCAGCCTGAGTTCCTTGGAGGACAACCCCTGTTCCTGAAGGAGCTTGATCTTGCGGTCCAGGTCGATGGATATGGCCTTGGAGCGATTCGCCGCCTCGGGGGACTGCGCGCCCTTGGGCACCGAATCCGTTTCGGCAAAGAAGGTCCTGAGGAGATCGTTCGCCTCGCGCGTCCTGCGTGACAGCGACTTCCAGAAGTGCCAGTAGAAGTGCACCGCCACCTCCTTGTGGAGTTCGAAGAAGGGGTCCAGATCGCTCCTTCGCACGTAAAACAACGTGCAGTCCTTTGCGGCCACCGCGTCCGCGCTTCTGTGGGCGGGATCGATGAAGTTCATCTCGCCGAAGAGCTCACCCCTCTGGGCGATGGAAAGGACCTGTTCGCCGAAAGGCGTCTTCTTCGCGAGGCGGACCTCCCCCTTTTCGACGAGGTAGAGTTCGTCTCCTTCGTCGTTTTCGTCGAAGACGAGTTCGCCGCTCGACACTTTCGTCTCGTTGACCGCCTTCGCGATTACGAAGAGATTCTCGTCCGAGAGCGACGCGAGAAGCTCGAAAGCGCGCAACCGCAGGGCGAGCTGAAGCAGGCCTTTCCGGGTTTCGTCGTCGGGACGGCTGCGGGCGAGGTCGTTGAGCCCCCGCATCGCGCCCTTGTCGAGCAATGCGTCCTTATGAAGATCGAGTTCCCCGACGCATCGGTGAAAAAGCGACAGCCTGCGCCTGAAGAGTTCGCTTCTGGCGGCCTTGCTCCGGACGTTGAGCTTTTCCTGAAGATACTTGAATTTCTCCTGTAGCTCCGGTGCGGGCGATCGTCCCGCCGCGCTGTCGAGGATCATGGCGTCCACGATGCTCGCGAGCCCCGCCTTGTAGTTTTTGAGGTAGAAAAGTGCGCGGCCGAGAAGGGCGTGGGCCTCCGCATTGAAGGGATTCACGGCGATGAGGGCCTTAAGTTCCTTGATCGCGCTGGGAAAGTCGTTGCCCTTATAGAAGAGTCGCGCCAGGGCGAAGTGCGCGGACTCGTTCGAATCATTGTGCATGAGCGCAAGGTGGTAGCATTCGAAGGCCTTCTCTTCCTGGCCCTTCCTTTCAAAGATTTCGCCCATGGAGCAGAACTGCGCGGAAAGCTTGTCCTGCCGGCCGCGCTCCTCCCGGTACTTGCCCATCAGCCTGTGTCTTTCCTCTTCCTCCCTGGCCTTGAGAAGATTGCGCATCTTGCCGAGTCCGATCTTCATGGCCAGACTGCCGGGGAAGAGCTTGACGCCCGCCTCGTATAGCTCCACGGCCTCTTCATAGTGTTCCTGTTCCGCGAAGCGCTCCGCGACCCGGGCAAGATCCTCGGCGTCGAGATTCAGGCTTGTGGCCGTTACCGGCCGGAGATTGTCTGGCACCCTGTCCTCCTGTTACTACCGATTGTAAGGGCCACCCTCCACAACGTCAACGGCATCTGCAGCCGGCAGATGGAAGAAGCGAGTGGCGATCCAGTGATCGAATACTCGGAACGCGGGGAGCCCGTCAAAGACACCCGCCCGGCTCGGGGGTGAGAGGGTCAAGGTGTAGAGGTGTCGGCCGGTCTGTTCCAACGCGCAACGCCCCTTAAGAGAAGCGGTACATCAGCCCAGAGCGCCCCAATACTCAGGACCCCTGACTGTCCTCATTCCCCTTCCGCCAGATCGAAAATCCCACTTCCCGAATCCACCCTCCTTCTGTTACTTCGCCCGCCCTCCTGCATCTAGCCCTTTTGAGACGTTTTTTCTCCACTGGATCAATTCTCTTGAGGTATACTGACCGGGAATAATCGCTTCCCAGATGAAAAAGAAAAAGGGGGTACGATGAAGAAAAGAGGAGCCTACTCTTTTGCCCTTGCAGCAGCGGTCATCGCTCTATCGGCGGCCCCGTCGTTTCACGCGCAGACGGCGGACGCCCCACCGCTGACGGTCACCCTCGAACAGGCCGTCCGGCAGGCGAAGGCCGACAACGCCATGCTGCAGGCGGCCCGGGAGGACGTCAAGGTCAAGGAAGGGCAGCTCAAGGAAGCCAGGTCCTATTTCATTCCCGATCTCACGTTCACCGAGAGCTACAGCCGTACGAACAATCCCGTCTACGTGTTCATGGGCAAGCTCACGCAGGCCAACTTCGGGATGAACGATTTCTACGTTCCCACCCTGAACAATCCGGAACCGCTCACCAACTTTCAGTCCAGGGTCGAACTGACGATGCCGCTTTTTACGGGCGGCAAGCTGACGGCAGCCTACAGGGCGGCCAGGATGGGCGTGGAAGCGGCTCAGAACCAAAGCGATTTCGCCGAAAGCAGCGTAGTGAAGGGCGTCACCGAGGCTTTCTACGGGAGTCTTCTCGCCCGCCAGGCCGTGGGCGTCATGAGGGAATCGGTGAAGACGTCCGAGGCCCACCTCGCCCAGGTCGAAGCCATGTACAAGCAGGGCCTTGTGCTGGACTCCGACCTGCTCCGCATGCGCGTATTCGTGGCCGACATGAAGCAGAAGGAGGCCTCCCGCGAGGCCGACAGCCAGGTGGCCAGGGCTTACCTTGCCTACGCCATGGGAACCGACGAAGATGTGAATTCCCGAGGGCGACTTTAAGCCGCCCGCCCAGCCGTCTGCCCTCCCTCAAGGATGCCCAGAAGGCGGGACTGGACGGCCGCGGAGACCTGAAAGCCATGCTCCTCCAGACCCGCCAGGCCGGAGAGGGCTCCAGAATGGCCAAAGCGGACTACCTTCCGCAGGTGGGGGTCATGGCCTCTTACGAGCAAGACACCCAGAGGTGGACTTCGAGCGCCTGGGGCGACAACTGGATGCTCGGCGTCCAACTCAAGATCCCCCTTTTCGATGGCGGGAGCAGGGCCGGCAGGTTGCAGGCCGCACGCGCGCAGGAGATCCAGGCTCAGAAGGCCCTGATCGACCTGCAGCGCAAGGTGGAGGTCCAGATCAAGAGCGCCTGGCTTCGAGCCAGGGCCGCAGCACAGCGCGTGGCCGTGACCGTGGACTCCGAGGCCCAGGCCCGGGAGAACCAGCGCATCGTCGCCCTGCGGTACAAGGAAGGTCTTGCGGGCATTACCGACCTCCTGGACGCCGACACGGCCCTCACGGCCGCGTCCCTCTCCAGGGCGAAGGCGGTCCACGACGAGTTGGTTGAAAGGGCCCACCTCAACTGGGCCATGGGGAAGTAGAGGACAGGCAGCGGAGGAAACGGCGCGGTGGACGGCGGCGCGTCAACAGCCCGGCCCCGCCGGACGATCCCATTCCATGACTTTGGAGTCGAGACATGAAAAGAGTTCTGACCGGATTGATGATAGTGACCGCGTTGGGCTTGCTGGCTGCCTGCTCGGGCAAGGAGAAAACACGGCCCCAGGAACCTGCGGTTTCTGTGCACGCAACGCCGGCTGCGGAAACGAACCTCCCGTCGCCCGAAGACTACGTGGGTAATATCGGCAGTCGCCAGACCATCACGATCTCCACCAAGATGATGGGCCGCGTCCAGAGAGTCTTCGTCGAAGAGGGCGAGGCGGTGAAGAAAGGACAGCCTCTCGTCCAGGTGGACGCGTCCGAGGCCAAAAGCGCCTACGCCCAGGCCAAGGCCGGGCTGGACGCCGCCGACGTGGCGCTTCGCAACGCGGAACGGGACCACGAGCGCTTCAAGTCCCTCTACGCCGAGAAGGCCGTGACGAAGCACCAGCTGGAACAGGTCGAAATGGGACTGGCCCAGGCCGAGGCCCAGAAGGCCCAGGCCGCCGCCAGCTTGCAGATGGCGGGAACACTCCTGACGTATGGCAAGATTCTCGCTCCCGACAGGGGCATCGTAACCAGGAAGTGGATGGACCAGGGCAACCTGGCCTACCCTGGAGCCCCCATTCTCACGCTCGAAAATCCCGACGACCTGGAAATTTCCGTGGCGGTTCCCGAGGAAAAGGCACGCAAGCTGGAGCCCGGGCAGAAGGCCGAGGTCACCGTGGACTCCCTCGACAAGACCTACGACGTGGCGGTGTCGGCAGTGGTGGGTGCTGCCGACCCAATGAGCCGGACGTCGACGGTCAAGCTCAGGCTCCCGAAGGATGCGGCGCTCAAACCGGGACAGTTCGCCCACGTACGGTTTGACAGCTTCGCTCTCAAGGCCCTTGCGATCCCGACCTCAGCCCTCGTCACCGAGGGACAGATGAACGGAGTCTACGTGGTCGAGAACGGCATCGCGCGCCTGCGGTGGATACAGACCGGGCAGAGAACGGCCTCGCTCGTTCAGGTTCTATCGGGGCTCCGGCCGGGCGACCTGGTGATCGCTCCGGTGCCCGAGGGACTCGCCGACGGGACACCCGTGGAGGTGGCCCGATGATCAAGGTGGGTCCTTCGGGGCAGATTGCCCACTACTTCATCAAGAACAAGCTGACCCTGCTGTTCGTAATCACGGCACTCATTCTGGGCGTCTTCGCCGTCATCATGACGCCCCGCGAGGAGGACCCCCAGATCCAGGTGCCCATGGTGGACATCATCATCCCCATGCCGGGTGCTTCGCCCCAGGAAGTGGAACGGCGGGTCGTCTCCCCCATGGAAAAGCTCATGTGGGAGATCCCCAACGTCAAGTACGTCTACTCCACGTCGAGCGCCAACATGGGGCTCGTCATCGTGCGCTTCAAGGTCAACTCCGACGAGGATACGGCCCTCGTGAGAATCTACGACAAGGTCATCGGGCACATGAACGATATGCCCAAGGGCGCCATGATGCCCCTCATCAAGCTGCATTCCATCAACGACGTGCCCGTCCTCGCCCTCACGCTCTGGGGCAAAGGCTACGACGCCTACACGCTGACGCGTCTGGGACAGGAACTCGAAGTCAAGCTGCGGGCGGTACCCGACACCTCCACGGTGACACTTCTGGGGGCGCAGAAGCGCGAGGTACGCGTGACGCTCGACCCGGTCAGAATGGCGGCACACCACGTGAACCCGCTTACGATTGCCCAGAGCCTCCAGGCGTTCAACTCCCGCCTGCCCGCAGGGTCCCTCGTGAACGACAACAAGGAAATCCGTCTGGAGGTAGGGTCCTGGCTGAAGGACGACAGGGACGTCGCTTCGGTGCTCGTGGGCTTCTTCCAGGGAAACCGGTCTACCTCGGCGACGTGGCCAGGATCGAGAACGGCCCCCCGCTGCCGGATCAGTACGTCCTCTTCGGAGTGGGCCCCGCGGCCGGAGAGGTCAAGAGCATCCCCGCCGGCGCCAGGGGCCAGTATCCAGCCGTGACGATAGCCGTGGCCAAACGGCCCGGGGTCAACGCCACCGCTCTGAACGAGGCCCTTTTAAAGAAGATTGAGGACCTCAAGGGCACGCTCCTGCCGGACGACCTGCACGTGACCATCACGAGAAACTACGGCGCAACGGCGAACGAGAAGTCTAACGAGTTGATCAAGCACCTTCTGCTGGCCACCTTCTCGGTGGTCCTCTTGATCGCCCTCATGCTGGGCTGGAGGGAGTCCATCGTGGTCGGCATCGCCGTGCCCGTGACCCTGGCCTTCACCCTGCTGATCTACTACCTCGCGGGCTACACCCTCAACCGCGTGACGCTCTTCGCCCTCATCTTCTCTATCGGCATATTGGTAGACGACGCCATCGTGGTCGTGGAGAACATCTACCGGCACTTCACAATGAAGGACGGCCGGAGCCTCATGCGAAAGGCCATCGAAGCCGTAGACGAGGTGGGCAACCCGACCATTCTGGCCACCTTCACGGTGATCGCGGCCATCCTCCCCATGGCTTTCGTCAGGGGGATGATGGGACCCTATATGCGGCCCATTCCCGTCGGGGCCTCGGCGGCCATGCTGATCTCCCTGCTGGTGGCATTCATGGTTTCGCCGTGGGCCGCCTTCCGTCTTCTCAAGAACAAGGTTCATCCCGACGAGTCGGAAGGGAAGATCATGGGAAGGCTCCTGGCCCTCTACCGGAAGGTCATGACGCCCCTGACGCACAACCGCAGGTACGGGCTCATTTTTCTCGGTATCAACGTGCTCCTCCTGGTCGGCGCGATTTCGCTCGTCATGTTCAAGGTCGTCCGGGTGAAGATGCTGCCCTTCGACAACAAGAGCGAATTCCAGGTGATGGTGGACATGCCCGCCGGCACGCCGCTCGAACAGAGCCTCAGCGCGGCCCAGACCCTCGCCCAGAAGCTCACCGAGATGAAGGAGGTCACGGACTACCAGATCTACGCCGGCACCTCGGCGCCCATCACATTCAACGGACTCGTCCGTCACTACTACATGCGCCGCATGCCATACGACGCGGACATACAGGTCAACCTCGTGCCAAAGGGCGAACGCAGCAAGCAGAGCCACGACCTTGCCAAGGAGGCCCGCGTCCTGCTGGAACCCCTGGCCAGGAAGCTGGGCGTGGCCCTCAAAATAGTGGAGATACCGCCCGGGCCGCCCGTCATCTCGTCGCTGGTGGCCGAGGTATACGGCCCCAACTACACCGGCCAGGAGAAGGTAGGCCATGAAGTCCTGAGGCTCTTCAGGACCACGCCTGGGATCGTGGACAGCGACATCTTCGCCCTGGCACCCCAGGAACAAGTCGACCTCAAGGTGGACCCGAAGAAGGTCGCCTCGGCCGGCCTCTCGGTGATGGAGGTCACGCACGCCGTGTCCATGGCCGTTCACGGGGCTCCCGTGACCGACGCTCACATGGCCAGAGAACGCGATCCCGTGCCGATCGTGGTCCGCCTGCCCCGGGCGGCCCGTTACGACCTTTCGGCCCTGTCTTCCCTGCAGCTCCAGAACAGGCAGGGCACCATGATCCCGCTTTCGCAGCTCGTTGACGTGGTGAAGACGACCGTGCCGCAGGACATCTACCACAAGAACCTGAAGCGGGTCGTTTACGTGGTTGCCGACGTGGCGGGCGTTGAGGAAAGCCCCGTGTACGCCATGTTCAAGCTCAACAAGAAGCTGGCCAAGCTCAAACTTCCCGACGGATCCGTGGGGCTGGAGAGGCTCTACACCCACCTGCCCTTCGTTGAGAATCACTACACCATGAAGTGGGACGGCGAGTGGCAGATCACCTACGAAGTCTTCAGGGACCTGGGCATCGCCTTCGCCCTCGTGCTCGTACTGATGTACATCCTGGTTGTGGGCTGGTTCAAGAGTTACCTGACGCCGCTGGCCATCATGGCCCCCATCCCGCTCTCGCTGGTGGGCATCATCCCGGCCCACGGCCTGATGGGCGCCTTCTTCACGGCCACGTCCATGATCGGCTTCATAGCCCTGGCCGGCATCGTGGTCAGGAACTCCATCCTGGTCATCGACTTCGCCGAAATCAAGATGCGGCAAGGCATGCCCGTCAAGGACGCCGTGGTCGAAGGCGGAGCCGTGCGGTTCCGCCCCATGCTTCTCACGGCTCTCGCCGTGGTCGTGGGGTCGTCGGTCATGCTGGCCGACCCCATCTTCCAGGGCATGGCCATCGCACTCATGGCCGGCGAGGTGGCGTCCACCCTGCTGTCCTGGGGCGCAATCCCGGTGCTTTACGTTCTGTTCTACGGCGACAAGGCCCCCGTCCGGGACGAGGATTTTGCCGAGGAAGAGGATTAACGGCGTGAGCCGGGAGACGGCCGGACGCCGAGCGGTCGGCCGTCTCCCGCGCACACCCTCTGAGGAGTTCACGATGAAGATGCTCTTTCTGGTGACCGACAGCGAATACGAACCCCACTGCATGAACACTCTGAAGGAAAAGGGCGTGTCCGCTTACACCCTTATCCCCGAGGTTTTCGGCTCCGGCCGTTCGGGCGCCAAGATGGGCGACCGCGTTCACCCGGGTGCATCGGTGGCCGTCATAGCCATCATTCCGGACGAATCTGTGGACGAGGTCATGGCCTGCATCAAGCAATGCATCGCTGACAGCCGGCTGTGCGAGTCCACCCATGCCTGGATCCTGCCCGTCGAAGCCGCCATCCACGAATCCGGTCCCAACCGGTGATTCACTGCCTTCGGGCGCCCGCTCTAAAGAGCGGGCGCCTCTTTTTTTGCGCTTGACTGCCCGCCGGGCCTCGTTCGAGGCCATCGTTCATACGGTATCCGTCACCACCTGAAACCGACGCTAAGAGACAGGACGAGCGGTTTGACGCGGAGTGTCTCGTGCCCGGTGTTGGTGTAAAAGAGGACCGGATGGCCGTGTGGCTCCAGGTGGTCCACCTTGATGCCGTTGTCAAGGTAGCTCGCCTGCAGGTCGAGCACGAAGGCGTTGCGCATCGTCCAGGTGACGCCCCCTTGAAAAGCGGTGCCCAATCTGACGCCGCCCGCCGGCGCGACGATCTGGTACCCGCCCAGCCTGCGGCTCATGACCAGGTATTTTGAAGAGGACGACCGGCCGAACATGAAGTTGGTGCCGAATCCCACGTAAGGTGAAATTTCCGCTCCGGGCATGAAGTGATACTGCAGCGCGAAGGTGAAGGAGTGAATGGGGATGCTTCGCGAGATCGCGGCGCCCGGGAAAACGGGCGATGGGCTCCGGGCGTCCATGGAGGTGTGAAAGTAGTCGATGGCCCAGCTCACCCTTCGCGTGTAGAAATGCGTGTAATTGAGCGTGAGGGCGGACGAATCCTCCATGTCGACCTCGCCGGTATTCCCTTGGGCCAAAACGCGGCCGTACCCGATCCTGAACTCGTGGGCGCCCTGCCGCGACTGGGCGCAGAAGGGCAGCGACGCGCAGAGCAGGAGGGGAATGATGACGTGGAAGGGGATTCTTCTGGTCATGAGAGCTCCTTCTTGATGATGTTCCGTGACCATGGGTCCGGGCGGCGGCCGGCCGGTCAGTCCGGCGGATTCCATCGACCCGGGATTTCCCGCTCCGTTGAGAATATCAAACGGAAGGACGCCGCCGGCAAAATGCCCGCCGGGCGTCCACTCGATCGTCGCGCATCCGGATGCTACACTCACCTCTGCCTGGAGAATCTCGATGAAGAATCGATTCAAGCTCGTCGCCCCCTTCGAAGCGACCGGCGACCAGCCGGCCGCCATCGAAACTCTGGTTTCCAGGGCCCTGGCAAAGGAGCGTCACTCCACGCTCTTGGGCGTCACGGGTTCCGGCAAAACCTTCACCATGGCTGCGGTCGTCGAGCGCCTCAACCGGCCCACGCTCATCATCGCCCACAACAAGACCCTGGCGGCGCAGCTCTTTATGGAATTCAAACAGTTCTTTCCCGGAAAACGCCGTCGAGTATTTCGTGTCGTACTACGACTACTACCAGCCCGAAGCCTACGTACCCTCCTCCGATACCTACATCGAGAAGGAGAGCACCATCAACGAGGAGATCGACAGGCTTCGTCTTTCGGCCACGCGGAGCCTCAGGGAACGCAGGGACGTCCTCATCGTGGCATCCGTGTCCTGCATTTACGGCCTCGGCGAGCCCGAGTCGTATTACGGCATGACGCTCCCCGTCGAAAAGGGGGAGAAGCTGGACAGGCAGAAGCTCCTGCGAAGGCTCGTGGACATGCTGTATACCAGGACGCCGTCCGTCCTGGAACGCGGGCGCTTCCGCGTGCGCGGCGACGTCATAGAGATCTATCCCTCCTATGCGGATACCTTCATCCGCGTTGACCTGTTCGGAGACGAAGTCGACCAGATTCTCCGTGTCGACCCCCTCACGGGCGAGATCATCGAGGAGCTGGACGACGTCACGATCTATCCTCGCACGCATTACGCGACGCCCCGCGAGCAGGTCCTCGCCGCCGTGGAAACCATCAAGGCGGAACTCAAGGACCGCCTGGCCGAACTCGAGGGCCAGGGCAGGCTGCTCGAGGCCCAACGTCTCGCCCAGCGGACTCAGTTCGACCTTGAGATGATGCTCGAGATCGGGTACTGCAACGGCGTCGAGAATTATTCACGCCACCTCACGGGACGGGGGCCGGGCGAGCCGCCGCCCACCCTCATCGAGTACCTCCCCACGGACGCCCTCATCTTCCTGGACGAGTCCCACATGACCGTGCCCCAGCTCAACGCCATGTACCGGGGTGACCGGTCGCGCAAACAGACGCTCGTGGACTTCGGCTTCCGGCTCCCGTCGGCCTTGGACAACCGCCCTTTGACCTTCGAGGAGTTCAACGCCATCGCGCCACAGATCTTCTACGTTTCGGCCACGCCTAGCCGATACGAAATAGAGGTTTCCGGCGGCGTGAGCGCCGAGCAGGTCGTCAGGCCGACGGGACTCATGGACCCCGAGCTGGCGGTCCGGCCGGCAAGGGGCCAAGTGGAGGACCTCTACAAGGAGTGCCGGGAGGTAACGGCAAGGGGCCAGCGGGTCCTCGTGACGACCCTGACCAAGAAGATGGCAGAGGAACTCACCACCTATCTCAAGGAACTCGACGTCAAGGTCACCTACCTTCACTCGGACATCGACACGCTCGAGAGGGTCAAGATCCTGCGCGACCTGCGCAAAGGCAACGTGGAAGTCGTCGTGGGCGTCAACCTCCTCCGGGAGGGCCTGGATCTGCCGGAGGTCAGCCGGGTGGCCATCCTGGACGCCGACAAGGAAGGCTTCCTGCGCAGCAGGGGCGCCCTCATCCAGACCATCGGGAGGGCTGCCCGCAACGTGGAGGGCAAGGTGATCCTCTATGCCGACCGCATCACCGATGCCATGCGCCTGGCCATTGACGAGACGGAGCGCCGCCGGGCAAAGCAGAGAGCCTACAACGAGGCCAACGGCATAACGCCCCAGAGCATCGTCAAGAACATCGACACGGTTCTGTCTAGCGTCTTCGAGAAGGACTATTACGGCGTACCAGAAGTGGCCGACGAAGCGGCCGCCTACATCGATCCGGAAGAGGCGGCCGCCACCCTCGCCGAACTGGAGAAGCAGATGTACGCCG
This sequence comes from uncultured Acidobacteriota bacterium, assembly GCA_963724125.1. Lineage (GTDB taxonomy): Bacteria > Acidobacteriota > UBA4820 > UBA4820 > DSQY01 > CAVRTJ01. The sequence continues at coordinate 69,636 of CAVRTJ010000014.1, read as the reverse complement.
CGGCGGAGGCACTCAACTACGAGGAGGCCGCCGCGCTGAGAGACCGCATCACGGCGCTCCGCGAGCGAATCGTGAAAGGATGAGCGATTCGGGAAAGAAAAGCATCACCACAGAGCACACAGAGGGCACCGAGAAAGGAAAGAATCTCACAGTGAGGCAGTGAGGCGGTGAGACAGAGAGAAAAGACAAGACTTTCGAGTTGAACACCGGCAGTCGGGCGGCCTTCGAAGCTCTCCCCACAACCCGATCACTGGATCACTTGGTCACTCGATCACTGCGCAGAAAGGCGTATCAACCACAGAGGGCACAGAGAACATAGAGAAAAGAACGCTGAGGAAATGTGGATTCGACGATCATCGGTCGCGCCAGCGCTGCGCGCCGCAACCTCGATCAAGTGACGCCAGCCGCCCTCCCCCCTACCTTTTGAAAAAGCGCCGACGGGAGCGGACCATCCGCTGTGTCGGCCTGCGATGCCCACATCCTCGACGTACACAGGTACGACTGCGGTGTGGTCATCTTGCCCTTCGTGCGGCTGGCCCACTCGCGTCGGGACGCGGCTTCCGAGCGACCGAAGGTCGCCTCGAAAGCAACCGCAAACGGTCCGGCGGGTCATTATCGGGAGACCCGAGAGTTCACCATGTCGGATCCGCGGATCTGTGTCAGGTCTTGTTGCTTGCATCGCCCTTCTTTCGTTCGGCGCTTCGCGGGATAGAGCAGTGCGAAATCTTAGCGCCGGCTATAGAGTCCCCGCTCTGCAGAATCCGTTAAAGATTGCGCATATTTGGAGAGCCCCGTTCTAATCCAAAATCCCAAATCCGTTCTATCTTTCCTTTGGAATCTTTGCGCCTTTGCGAGAGCCAAAATTCTTAAATTCGAGTTTTCTCTCGCCAAGATAAAGGCACATACCGGTCTTCGAAGACAGGTCCCCCACCGTCCTGCTTCTTCCCTTTTCACTCTTCCTTGTAACCTGCCTGCAGAGCAGGCCTCTGTGCGCTCTGTCTGCTCAGTGGTAAATGTGCTTTTGGCACTGTGATCACGCGATCACTCGATCACTTGCCCCTGGCCGCCGCGTCCACCGAATCGGGGTAGACGGCGGCGAGTTCGGCGCGCAGGGCCGGAATGGCGTCCCCCTCCACGGCGCGGCGGATCCTGACCATGAGCCCCATGTAATAGGTCAGGTTGTGGAGGCTGTTGAGTACCAGGCCGGTCGGATCGTTGTTGCGGAAGAGGTGGTTCAGGTAGGCTCTGGAGACGTTTCGGCACGCCCAGCAAAAACAGTCGGGGTCGAGCGGTTCGGGGTCGGTCGTGTGTGCTGCGTTCTTTATGGCGACGACGCCGCGCGACGTGAAGAGGGCGCCGTTTCGGGCATTGCGGGTGGGCAGAACGCAATCGAACATGTCGTAGCCCCAGGATACCGCATCCACAAGATCCAGTGGAGTCCCCACACCCATGAGGTAGCGCGGTTTGCCCTTCGGCATGTGCGATGCTGTGAAGGCCGCCATCTCGCGGAATATCGTTTTTTTTTCCCCGACGGAAAAGCCGCCCGCTGCGTACCCGGGCAGATCCAGTTCGCCCAGATCCTCGGCGGAAAGGCGGCGGAGCGTCCTGGACATCCCGCCCTGGATGATCCCGAAGAGCGCGGTTTCTCTGCGCTTCTGCGCATCCCTGCACCGCCGTGCCCACCGGGTGGTGCGGGCGGTTGCAGCCTCCACCTCCCGTTCGCCGGCCGTGCCCGAAACAAGCTCGTCGAGGGCCATGGCGATGTCCACCCCCAGGTCCTCCTGGATGGCCACGGCCCGCTCAGGGCTCAGGAACATCTGCGCGCCGTCCGCGGGCGAGCGGAAGGCGATGCCGTCCTCGTCCACTTTTCTTAGCCCTGCCAGGGAAAACACCTGAAAGCCGCCGGAATCGGTCAGGATAGGCCCCGGCCACGCCATGAAGCGATGAAGTCCGCCCAGGTCGCGGATTCTGACGTTGCCCGGCCTCAGGGCCAGATGGAAGGTATTGGCCAACACGATGGTCGCGCCGGCCTCCTTCAAGAGAAAGGGGGGCACGCCTTTCACCGAAGCCCGGGTGCCGACGGGCATGAAAACCGGCGTATCCACGATCCCGTGGAGCGTTTCCAGGCGGGCGGTCCGACCGCCTGCGGGTGAGACATGGAGTGGGGTGAAAGTCAAGCTCATAAGTCCTCCCAGGGAAGCATAGCAGGATCCGGACGCCTCGACCACGCCAGATCACTTATCATATTAGTTGACAAAAGCATACTCAAGTATTATCTTGGTACTGTGCTCAGGGCTGAATGGCCCCGCACCCCTGAAAAGAGAATAAAGGAGGAACCTGTTCATGGGCAAAATCATCGGCATCGACCTCGGCACGACCAATTCCGTGGTGGCCGTTATGGAGAGCGGCCAACCCGTGGTTATCCCCAACCAAGAGGGCGACCGGACCACGCCGTCCGTCGTGGGGTTCACCGAAAAGGGCGAAATTCTTGTCGGGAAGGTGGCCAAACGCCAATCCATCACAAACCCGCTCAATACCGTCTTCTCCATCAAACGATTCATGGGCCGGAAGTTCAACGAGGTCCAGAATGAGATCGAGACCGTCCCCTACAAAGTAATCCCCGCGGAGAACGGCGATACCTGGGTGGAGGTTCGGGATAAGAAGTACTCCCCCCCGAAGTTTCGGCCATGATCCTGAGAAAGCTCAAGGAAGCCGCCGAGTCCTACCTCGGCGAGAAGGTCACGCAGGCAGTCATCACCGTGCCTGCCTACTTCAACGACAGCCAGCGCCAGGCCACCAAGGACGCGGGCCGCATTGCCGGTCTCGAGGTCCTGAGGATCATCAACGAGCCGACCGCCGCCGCCCTCGCTTACGGCCTGGACAAGAAGAAGGAAGAGACCATTGCCGTCTATGACTTTGGCGGAGGAACTTTCGATATCTCCGTGCTTGAAGTCGGCGAAGGCGTTATCGAGGTAAAGTCGACCAACGGCGATACGCACCTGGGCGGCGACGACATCGACAAACTGATCATCGACTGGGTGGTGGACTCCTTCAAGAAGGACAACGGGATCGACCTCGCTAAAGACCCATGGCCCTGCAGCGCCTCAAGGAGGCCTGCGAGCGCGCCAAGATAGAACTCTCCCAGACCCTGGAGACGGAGATCAACCTGCCCTTTATCACGGCCGACGCTTCGGGACCGAAGCACCTCCAGATGAAGCTCACGCGGACGCAGATGGAGAACCTCGCCTCGTCCATCTTCCAGCGAACCGTGGAGCCTTGCAAGGCGGCGCTGAACGACGCGAAACTGGGCCCTCAGCAGATCAACGAAGCCGTTCTCGTGGGCGGCTCCACGCGAATCCCCAAAATCATCCAGCTCGTGCAGGACTTCTTCGGCAAGGAACCCCACAAGGGCGTGAATCCCGACGAGGTCGTGGCCATCGGTGCGGCCATCCAGGCGGGTGTGCTCGGCGGCGACGTAAAGGACATCCTTCTTCTGGACGTCACGCCTCTGACCCTCGGCGTGGAGACGCTCGGCGGCGTGGCCACGGGGCTCATCCAGCGCAACACGACGATCCCCGCCCGGCGGAAGGAGACCTTTACCACGGCGGCCGACAACCAGACGGAAGTGGAGATCGTGATCTTCCAGGGCGAGAGGCCCATGGCCACAGACAATAAGGTCCTGGGGAACTTCAAGCTGGTGGGCATTCCGCCCGCACCCCGAAGCGTGCCGAAAATCGAGGTCACGTTCGATATCGACGCCAACGGCATCTCAACGTTCCCGCAAAGGACACGGCGACCGGCCAGAGGAGCACAACATCACGATCACGGCATCCTGGCCTGACCAAGGACGAGATCGACGAGATGGTCAAGGACGCCGAAAACACAAGCAGGAGGACCAACACCGCAAGGAGGAGATCGAAGCCAAGAACCAGGCCGACCAGCTCGTCTACAGCACGGAAAAGCTGCTCGCCGAAAATGCCGCAAGCTGTCGGCGGACGACGAAAAGTCGGTTCGAGAGGCTCCGAAACCCTCGAGAAGGCGAAGGATTCGGGCAACCTGGACTCCATCGGGAAGGCCATTGACGGCCTCACTCGGCAACACACAAAATGGCCGAAACGCTCTACTCCCAAGCTCGGACCCAAGACCCGGGCAGCCAGGGACAGGCCGGTGAAGCCCCCTCCGGACAGCCGGCGCAGACGCCGGGGAGCGGGACCGGCGACGACAAGAAAGACGGCGACGTGATCGACGCCGAGTTCGAAGATGCGAGATCCGTAACAGGCCGGTGCCCGTGCGATTTGCTCCGCGTGGGCATCGCCCTTTCTTGACTCGAACGTTCATGCGCTCGGGGAAGGTGTGACCCCGGGGCCGTCGTTGGAAGGGAGGTCCAATGCCGACGAAGGGTGATTCACTGAGAGAGATCATGTTCTCCAGCCGCGATTGAACCGTCTGTTCGACGACATGCTCGAGCCCGACAAAGCCCCCGGCACTCTGCCCGAGCTTCCATGGACGCCGTCGCGGACGTTGACGAAGACAGTGCAAACTACTTTGTCGAGTGGTACTCCCAGGCGTCGATATCGATGACGTGGAGGTCACGGCGGAAGGGTACGTCGTGCGCATTTCCGGTGAAAGGAAGGCCACGGCGAACCATCCGACAGACGGTGCAGAGAATGGAGCGGTACTTCGGTTCCTTTCTAAGTTCTCCTTTCCGGACGTCATCGACAGCGGAAGGGTTGCAGCCAATTTTGAACGATTGCATTCTGCTGCTGAAGGTTCCGCCAAAGGACCGCCGCGTTCCATCGAGGTCAGTAGGCGGAAACTTTTTCAAGGCGGTCCATGCCCGGACAAGATCTTTATGCGATTCTGACCTTCACCACGGCGCCTCCGTCAGCGAGGTGAAGTAGGCGTACAAACGCCTTGCGCGGAATCCATCCTACCTGGACCCCGGCGACAACGGGGCCGAAAACCGCTTCAAGGAAATCTCTGAGGCGTACGCCACCCTATCCGATCCCGAAAAGAAGGAACAGTACGACACCTACGGTCGCGTCGGGAACAACGGGCAGCAGGCCGGGACGGGCGTCGATTTTACCGGATTCGACTTCAACGCGGGTCCCTCCGCGGGCTTCGAAGACCTCTTCGAGACCTTCATGCACACGGCACAGAGTCGTGGACGCACAGGCCCAGTGAACGGAGACGATCTGATTTTCCCTCTCATTCTGAGTCTCAAGGAGGCCTACTCGGGAAAGAAGACCCGCCTGACCATCAACCACACAGTGACCTGCAACGCCTGCAAAGGCGAAGGACGCACTCCGCCATCGCGCCCGAGACCCTGCGGACATGCGGCGGGACCGGCAAGACGGGGTTGTCGCGAGGGCCCTTTTCCTTTTCCCGCACCGCCCCGCCTGTGGGGAAGGGGCGCGATCCCGGCGAGGTTTGTCGAACGTGTGGAGGGCGTGGCGCCCACGAAGCCAGCGAGACCGTCGACGTCACGATACCGGCGGGCGTCGATACGGGATCGCGAGTCCGGCTTCGAGGGAAAGGCCAGGCCGGCGCGCGCGGCGGTCAGCCGGGAGACCTTCTTATCGAGACGCACATCTCTCCCGATCCTGTCTTCACGAGGGTCGGTCCGAACCTCCGGGTCAAAGTACCCATAACCGTCGCCGAGGCCGTCCTCGGCGACCGGAGAGAAGTCCCCACTCTCTCCGGTGCCGCCAGGCTGAAGATCCCCCCTGGAACGTCTTCCGGGCAGGTATTCAGACTGAAGGAACGAGGCATGCCTTCCCTGCGCCAGGGTCCCTCCGGGGACCTGCTGGTCGAGGTGAATATCGTCACGCCCAAAGTCGTTGATGAAAAGAGCAAAGAACTGCTGCGGGAATTCGACCGGTTGAATCCCGAGAACCCCCGCCAGTATACTGGGAACGCGAAAGGTTAAGGCCATGGTACGTAGAACTTCGAGAGAAGAAAGGAAGCGTTACTATATGATCTCCGCCGTGTCGAAGCGTTTCGACGTGCATCCGCAGACCCTTCGTCTTTACGAACGGGACGGCCTTCTAAAACCTTCCCGCACCGAGGGTAACACGCGGCTCTATACGGACGAGGATCTCGACCGGCTCGAAGTGATCCTGAACCTGACACGGAACCTCGGCGTCAACCTCGCCGGCGTGGAGATCGTCCTGAACATGCGGGAGAAGATGGGCCGCATGCAGGACGAGATGAGCGCCTTCCTGGAGTTCTTTCTCGAACAGTTGGGCAACACAGGCGTGACGAGAGAAGAAGTGCGCGAACGGGCCCTCGCCCGCATTCCCAAGCGTTCGCTGCAGATTCTCCTAGACCGATTGGAGCAGGAGGCGGATGGCGGCTAGAAACAGCACACCGAGTGCGGAGGAATCCGCCCTCCTCAAACGCTATCTCAGGGAAATCTCCCGTTTCCCCCTCATCAAGCCGGAGGTGGAAAAGGAGCTGGGCCGCCGAATTAAACAGGGCGACAAGGAAGCCCTGCAGAAACTCGTGGAGTCGAATCTCCGGTTTGTCGTGTCATCTCCAAGAAGTACCGAGGCTGGGGATTGTCTTTCCAGGACCTCATCAACGAAGGCAACATCGGCCTCATGGAGGCGGCCAAGCGCTTCGACCCGGAAAAGGGCGTCAAGTTCATCACCTATGCCGGTGGTGGATCCGGCAGGCCATCATTCACGCTTTGAGCGAACAGGGCGGCCCCTTTCGCATACCCCAGAAGCAGGCCAATCTCCTTTACAACATCCACAAGACCATTGCGGCCATGACGCCCATCCTTGAACGTGTGCCGACCGTCGGCGAGGTCGCCGAAGAGCTGGATGTGCCGAGGGAAAACGTTGAAGTACTCATGCAGGCGGAGACCGAAGACCTGCCGCTCGAATCCCTGTCCGACGATGATTCCGACTTCCAGCTCCTAGATAAGATCGAGCAGTTCACCATGCCGCCGGTCGACCAGAATCTGATGGAGGAGTCCTTCAAGAACCTCCTCGCGGGCATGCTCGCGGGACCTTGACGCGAAGGAGCGCCAGGTGCTCATCCTGCGCTTCGGCCTCGACTCACACGAACCGCATACGCTGAAGGAAGTGGGGGAGAAACTGGGGCTCAGCCGTGAACGTATCCGCCAAATAGAGACCCAAGCCCTAGGAAACTGCAGCCCAGTAAGATGAGCAAGCAACTCGAAGGGTACCTCAACTGACACGGGAGGGCGGTGAATTCCGCCGGTAGCCCGGCCACGCTCTTCTTTCCATATTACAATCCATGTGGGGCGTTCGATGAAAGACCGCAGGACACGTTCGAGCCCAGACACTTCTCGCCATCCTGGTTGGTCTTATGTTCGCGGCGACGGTCGCGGCTCAGCTGGCCGAGGGCTCCGGGACCGGAGGTCCTCCTGGAGAATGGCGGACGCCTCCTCAAACAGGGAGACCTCCACTCGGCCGAAGCCACGTCAGGCAGGCGGCCGCGCTTGCCCCGGAGAACGCCATGATTCACCTGTACCTCGGCAGGGCGCTCATGGCCGAACAGAAGTACGGGACGCGGCGCCCGAATTCACGGAGGCGCTCAGGCTGGACGCGAACAAGTCCGCCCTCGGGCTCCAGAACCGGCGGGAAGCTCAGGACAATCTCGGGCTCGCCTACGCCTTCACCAGGAGCTACGCAGCTGCCGGAAGGTCTACGAGGCGGCGCTCAAGAAGGACCCCGATTACTCGTCCTTCAGCTACAATCTGCGTGCGTGTGCGCGCTGTCCGGGGACAGGAAGGGGGCTCTCATCGCCTTGAAGGCGGCCGAGGATGCAGACTCGCGGTCCAGCCTCGGCCGCACTCACTCCTGGACCCGTCATGAGACACGGGACCTTGGCAAGGTCTGTGGGGCGAACCCGTCTTCCAGGCGATCCTCGTCGACGACCAGGGCCCTCAACCGAACGACGGCCCCGGAAGCGACTTCATGCGGGAGGGGGCGCGCTTTCTCTCATTGGGGCGACTACGAAACTGCGAGGCGAAGGAGAAGGCCGCCACTAAGAAGGAACCCGAAAGCGCGCGGTCCTGGTATTTCCTCGGAGCGGCCCTCGATTCGGCCGGGCACGGCGTCCAGGCCGCCGAGGCCTTTACCCGCGAGATCAAGACCGAACGTGCCCCCGCACACCCTTCTCCCCAAGCCCATGATCAGGTACGCCTCGACCTGTGCGGGGCTCGCCTTGCTCGAGGCACAAAAGACCAGCGAGGCCGTCAAGGCCGTCCCCGGGCCGAGGAAGCGTCACCCTACCACCCCGACAGCCTACGGGACCTCGCCCGGGCGTAACGCCGCCCTTGGCGAGAAGACAAAGGCGGGCGAGGCCCTCAAGAAGGCATCAACACCAAGCAGCAAGTTCCTCGCCGTCGATCCGCCGTTGCCCAACCCCGCCGGGGACCCCGCGGTTTCTCTGTGCTGGAAGTAAGGACGAGGGATGGAAGGCCACGCTCGCGGAAGTGGCCGCCGAGTCTCAAGGCGATTGAGCGGCCTGCGTGAAAACCCGAGGAATGATTCGGGATCGGGGCATCTGGATTTCGGACCGACAAGGCTGGAACAAGCTGAGGCACAGAGCATCGGTCGGGTGCCTTGGCCGGACTCGGAAGCCCTCAAAGAACGTTGAAGGAGGTGCCGCACAGGAAGACAAACGGACGGAGCGTCCTCCGGGTGCAGGACGACCCGATTGCTGTATCCCTGCCGAATCGCCTTGACACATGGGGGTTTCCCGCGTCACAATGTGTTAGCTCGGGGAGTCTAAATGACCAAGTGTCGTCTGATTGTCGCGGTCTTCCTCCCATGTCTCGGCATCGGGGTCCTGGCCGAATCCTTCCACCCAGCAGGTCAGCCTTGTGCCGATGGCCGACGGGCGGACCCTCTGGCTCCCCGCTGGGACCCCCGAGCAGGTCCAGCCTCTCGTAGAGAGACGCAACGACCATCGCCATTTTCAGCCACCTGGGCCGCTTTCTTCGGGACACCGCCCTCCTTTCCCGAGACACTCGTCGTCCCGCCGTCGAAGGACCTGTACGAGTCCTCGTCTTCAACGCTCTGGCTAACGCAAGGGAGAGCTTCCGCCTGCTGACCGGCCCGCGGCACTCGGCGCGACGCGGTATGTCGTTATGAACGATCCTTCACCTTACGTTGTCGCCATCGCCCGCGTCATTTCGACGCGCAGCCTGGAAGGCGGCCTCTTCAGGACCCCGCTGGTCTACCTCTTTCTCCTGGACCAGGTGGAAGACCCGGCCTTCCTTTCCCAGGCCCTGCCGCCGGGACCGGACGGTGCAAAAATTCGAAAGGCCCTTCAGAACAGAGGCGTCAGCTGGAAGGCCTTCAAGAACCGACTTGCCGCGGCATGGGTCCTGGAAAAAGGGATCGAAACACACCTCCTATCCCTGTCGAAGGGCAACCTTCCCGCCGTTTGGGTCCTGGATTCGGACCTCGGCCCCGGCGCTTTCACCGGATGGAGTTTCGCCATTTCCGACGTGGAGGAGGGCGTTGGATACGAGGTGGCCGGCGACGCGCCGGATGGCCTGCGCATGGTGAGCTTCTTCACGGGCCCGGAAGGCCGTGTGATCCAGGCCGGCATGGCGTCGCTGACCGACGGCCCCATGCGGTTGCCGAAGAAAGGCGACAGGCTCTGGGTTTTCGTCTGGAACGCCTCACAACAGCCCGAGGGAACCGGCCTGACGATCACTCTCTGGAAACTCTACGACCTGCCCTTCGAAATTAAGAAATGGACCGAGAACCGGACTCTCGATCTGCTCCTGCAGGAAGGCCCGGGTATCGCCGACTACAGCCTGTGGGGCCGGCTTCACGCAGAAACGCCCGTGTCGCCGTTGCCGCTCCCGCCGTTTCCCTCGAAAGGGGAGGGCGCGCATCGCTACCTTCTCCAGCTTCCGACGTCCTTGAAAAACGTGCGCGACCTCCGGCTCTTCTGCCGCATGTTATCGGGCGGAACCTATTCCGCGCCCGTTACCAGTTCCGAGACACCTGCACAATGATGGTTCGCCTCCATTCGGCGGACCTCAACGGCATCGAGGCCGTGTCCGTGGAAGTGGAGGTGGATGTCCAGCCGGGCCTCCCTTCCTACATCACGGTCGGCCTTCCGGACGCGGCCGTCAAGGAGAGCCGCGAGAGGGTGAAGAGCGCGCTCCTCAATTCCGGCTTCCAGTTCCCGCTGGAACAGGTGACCGTTAACCTGGCGCCCGCGGATCTCAAAAAGGAAGGCGCCCAGCTCGACCTCGCAATCGCCCTGGCCCTCCTCGAGGCAACGGGGCAGATTCCCGCGGGCAACGGCCACGATCGTTTTCTTCTGTGGGCGAGCTCGCACTCGGCGGGAGACTCAGACTCGTCAAGGGGATGCTGGCCATGGCCATGCTGGCCAAGGCACGTGGAAGAGCGCTGATCTGTCCGGAGGCGAACGCGGGCGAGGCAGCCATCGTAGACGGGTGCGATATCTACGCCGTATCGACCCTTACCCAGGCGGTGGAGTTTTTTCGCGGGGAGCAGGAACTCGCACCCCACCCCCACAGATCCTACGAGGCTATCCTGGCGGCCCCGCCCTCTCGCCTGGATTTCCAGGATGTGAAGGGCCAGTCGCACGTCAAGCGTTCCATGGAAGTCGCGGCCGCCGGCGCCCACAACGTACTGTTGATCGGGCCGCCGGGGTCTGGAAAGTCAATGCTGGCCAAGCGCCTCCCCACCGTCCTTCCGCCCATGTCCTTCGAGGAGGCCCTCGAAACGACGAGAATACACTCCGCCAGGGGGGTGACCGCCGACAACGGGCAGGGAATCGTGTCCCTCCGGCCTTTCAGGGCCCCGCACCATACGATCTCCTACGCGGGCATGATCGGGGGCGGCACTCATATTCAGCCGGGCGAGATCTCCATGGCACACAACGGCGTTCTCTTTCTAGACGAGTTGACCGAATTCAAGCGGGACGTTCTCGAGAGCCTCAGGCAGCCGCTCGAAGACCGCGCCATCTCCATATCCCGGGTCAAGGGGCACCTCACCTTCCCAGCGGCCTTCACCCTACTCGCGGCAACCAATCCATGCCCCTGCGGTTATTACGGCGATCCGACCGCCGCTGCCGGTGCACGCCGCCCCAGATCAACCGCTATCTTTCGCGCCTTTCCGGTCCCCTGCTCGACCGGATGGACATCCAGGTGGAAGTCACCGCCATCCCGCCGGACGAATTGCGCAAGGCGCCTCCCGGAGAACCTTCCCAATCCATACGCGAGAGGGTCATCAGGGCCAGGAACGTCCAGTGGAATCGCTTCAAGGGATCGGGCATTCACGCCAACGCCCAGATGGACGAGAAGATGGTGGACAGGTACTGCGCGCTGGGAAGCGAGGCGGAGACCTTCCTGCTCGCAGCCATGCGCTCCATGGGCATCACGGCGCGAGGGCACCACCGCATCCTGAAGGTCGCCCGGACCCTCGCCGACCTCGCCGGCGAAGAGGCCATCGCCACGCCTCACATCGCGGAGGCGGTGCAATACCGCACCTTCGACCGCAAGCTCTTCTCGCTCTGACCCCACCCTGAAAAGCCGTCAGCTCTGTGCGTGCCCGCATGAAAAAAGGCCGCGGGATCGAATCCCGCACCCCTTCGGCCAACTTTCCTTCACTGCATCAGTAGAATCTCAGGCGGAGGCGGTTCCTCCTGCTCCGAGAAGCACCCCTCGGGATCGTTGAGCGTGTTGGTGTCGAACAGGCTGGAGTAGACCCTGCTGGCGTAGTTGTACAGATCGCCCCAGGCCATGTGGTTGTTGGGGTCGTAGTAGACGTAGACATACTGGGACGCGCCCGGAAGGCTCCAGAACATGGTCCCGCCGTCGTAGACGTTGACCCCTGCCGAATAGGAGGCCGGCGCCCCGTACCCGTCGATGACGTTCCACGTGAAGGTCCCGCAGGTGTCGATACAAACCTGTGAGAGGCCGCCGTCGTCCCAGAACGACAGGATGTTCGGCAGGGTGCACGCGTTGCGGATCATGGGCCACGCGTCCGCCACGTACTCGTCCGGCCAGTCGTAGGGACCCAGGAGCACCATCCGGCGGTACCCCGGAATGTCCCTGTACACGCCGTACACCATCGGCTCGACGACGCCGTTTTCGGCGACAACGGAATGCTTCGGCCTCGGCGAAGCCGCGTTGGGCGCGCCCTTCGTATCAACGGCGACCGCGAACTCGCCGCCGTATTGACAACCCGCGCTCACGAGGAAGGTCACGGCGTCCGCGGGCAACATCCACGGGTAGTACTTCGCGTCACCCCCTTCAGTGCCCACGGACTGCCCCAGCGTATAGCCCGAGGTCATGCAGTTCACGGCTGCTATCTGACCGTCGTAGTCACAGCTGTTGTATTCCCAGAGGGTGTACTCTCCCACGTCTCCTGTGTTGCCGCCGTAGCCCGGCCAGAAGAGCCCCGAGTACTCGGCGAAGCTCACCGCGCTGTCCAGACAGACGATGACCTTGCCCGACGTGAACCAGTTGATTACGTCCGGCACATTCGCGTCCGGCACGGAATTGTCCGGCAGAACCAGCACGTCGAAGCCGGACAGGGTGGCCGCACTCAGGTCGGTCACGACGGTGGTCGTGAAGCGCCTCTGCGGATCCGAATCCAGAATCTGCTGGACTACGTCGTAGCTGTTGCTGTTGCAGCATATGAAATATGAGCCGTCCCCGTTGACGTCGTCGTTGTAGATGGCCACATTAACCGTCCCCGAGAGGACCATCGGTTGAATGCCGGCCTTTGCAATCCGGCCATCGGCCGGACCCGCCCCCTTCTGGGCCGAGGCCGGAACCGCCGCCTGCACGAAAAGCCCCGCAGCGGCCACCAGTACCAATGTCGGAACCCACCTGCGTACGTTCATGGTCTCTCCTCCCCTTGCTTGAAGAAGCAGCGTTTGCTGCCATTCCCTCTGCCCACGTCTCCCAAGGTCGTCCGAACGGCCGAAGGTACCGATCGGCTCAAGCCCCGACTGAAAGCGCACCCGAGCTGAACTCAGGAACCCTCGACTTCCGATGTTGATAGTCTTGGGTGCTTTTACAGAGTAACACAGCCCATTTCCTCCTAATAGCTTCCATCCGAGGAGGAATATCCCCGACGTGCGGATGCCCCGAGCGCGGCTCGGGGAGCCGGTTCGAGGCAAGCCGCCGAAGCTCCCGCCAGTCAAATAAAATGGGGCGCGGGATCAACCCGCGCCCCATGGTCACATCTCGCACACTCGCCGGTTACTGTGGAATCTGTGCCTGCTGGCACGGTGGGTCGTCCAGCGTATTCGCATCGAACAGGCTGGAATAGACGCCTGTCGAGTAGTCGTAAAGGTAGCCCCAGGCCATGTGGTTGTTGGGATCGTAGTAGACGTACACGTACTGGGATGCCCCTGGCCGGCTCCAGAACATGGTCCCGCCGTTGTATACATTGAGCGTGCCCGTATAAGTAGCGGGGGCGCCGTAGCCCGACAAGACGTTCCAGGTGAAGCCCCCGCAGGCCTGCAGACACACCTGCGACATTTCGTTGTCGTCGAAGAACGTGTGCAGGTACGGAACGGTGCAGGCGTTTCGGATCATGGGCCACGCGTTCGCATAACCCTCGTTCGGCCGATCGTAGGGGCCGAGGAGAACCATCCTGCCGTGCCCCGGGATGTCCCTGAACACGCCGTAAACCATCGGTTCGACAACTTTTTTTTTTAAAAAAAAAAAAAAAAAAAAAAAAAAAAAAAAAAAAAAAAAAAAAAAAAAAAAAAAAAAAAAAAAAAAAAAAAAAAAAAAAAAAAAAAAAAAAAAAAAAAAAAAAAAAAAAAAAAAAAAAAAAAAAAAAAAAAAAAAAAAAAAAAAAAAAAAAAAAAAAAAAAAAAAAAAAAAAAAAAAAAAAAAAAAAAAAAAAAAAAAAAAAAAAAAAAAAAAAAAAAAAAAAAAAAAAAAAAAAAAAAAAAAAAAAAAAAAAAAAAAAAAAAAAAAAAAAAAAAAAAAAAAAAAAAAAAAAAAAAAAAAAAAAAAAAAAAAAAAAAAAAAAAAAAAAAAAAAAAAAAAAAAAAAAAAAAAAAAAAAAAAAAAAAAAAAAAAAAAAAAAAAAAAAAAAAAAAAAAAAAAAAAAAAAAAAAAAAAAAAAAAAAAAAAAAAAAAAAAAAAAAAAAAAAAAAAAAAAAAAAAAAAAAAAAAAAAAAAAAAAAAAAAAAAAAAAAAAAAAAAAAAAAAAAAAAAAAAAAAAAAAAAAAAAAAAAAAAAAAAAAAAAAAAAAAAAAAAAAAAAAAAAAAAAAAAAAAAAAAAAAAAAAAAAAAAAAAAAAAAAAAAAAAAAAAAAAAAAAAAAAAAAAAAAAAAAAAAAAAAAAAAAAAAAAAAAAAAAAAAAAAAAAAAAAAAAAAAAAAAAAAAAAAAAAAATGGAACCGTTTAGGGAAAGAACCGATGAACGAAGTAACACGTCCTTCTTTAAGCAGGTGTTTTCCCTCGTTGAGCTTTCGCCCCCGTGCGCGTTCGACCTCGTCCGTCGAGATGCCTTGACTTCCGGGGGCCCCGTTGTCAATCCCAACGATATACTACAGCGGGATATTCCCTGTTTTTCCACGGAAAGTGGCACACCCCACCACCGGCCTGGACCGTTTCTTTCCTGAATGCAGTGGAAGGAAAAATCCCTAATGGGTCCCGATAAAAAAGGCCGCACGCGGCGGCCCGTCTGACCTGGAGGTCGCCGCTGTCAACGGCCCTTGATCTTCCAGCTGAACCGCCCGAGGATTTCGTTCAGGAAGCTGTTCCTCGCGAGAAAACGCAAGGGCGGCTTGCGGCGGATGCCGATCGTCCTGTAGTAGCCCATGAGCTGACCCCTGTGTGGCGATTTCTGCCTGAGCCCGCGCTGGATCGCCCGGACGCACTGAAATCGGTCGCCCATAGTCAGATGGACCTTGGCGAGATTGAGGTAGCAGAGGGGCTCGTCGCTGTCCTTCCTCAATGCCTCCTGGCACTGTTCCAGGCCCTCGAGGTGGTCTCCGTCGTGAACACCCTTGATCATGCCCAGGAAGGACAGGGCCAGAGCGCTGTCCGGCTGGGCATCCAGGTAACCCTGAAAGACGTCCCTCGCAGTTTCGAGGTTCCCGATGTTCACCAGCTTGATGCCTTCTTTCAATCTCTGCGGCACGTCCACCATTTCGAGGTCGGCCATCGCGTCGCTCCCTCAGCCCGAGGTCATCCGGTTCCGTCAATTCCCAGACCCTGCTTCCACGAAGAAAAGAACGGCCGTCCATGCTTGATCGTTCGTCGCCGCGGCCGATGTTCATCAAAGCGCTTCCATTTTTACACTTTAACCCCGGGCGACACAAGGGGGTGCAGGCACGGCGAAGAACCCGGACAGCCGGACGCCTGTTCAATTTTTGAGTGCGCGGCAGTTTGATAGGCTCCCGCCTTCTCGACGGGCGGAGGATGGCGCCCATGGCGCCCATACGCATGTGAGTGAAGACTCTCACCTCAACCCTGAAATGAGCACCTTGACATGGATATGATGGAGTTGTAGTGTGTATTTGGTAAGTAAGTGCATACATTCATTGGAGGCCGCGGTGGAACTGATCATAGAAGAAAGCAAGAAAGATACTAAGCTGCCCGAGATCCTTCGCGCCGCCCTCGAGCTGTTCACCGAGAAGGGGATCCACGCAACGACGACGAAAGACATAGCACGGCGGGCCGGCGTGAGCGAGGGGGCCCTCTACCGCCACTTCCAGAGCAAGCAGGAGCTCGCCGAGGACCTGTACCTGACCCACCTGTCTTACTTCACGGCCCAACTGGACCGCAGCGTGCTCGTGGTGCCCTCCCTGCGGGAGCGCCTCGACGCCTTCGTGGACGGGTGCTTTCACTTCTTCGACGAGGACAGGACGCTCTTCACTTACCTCATCCTGAGCGAACACAACGAGCTGGGGAGGACCAGCAGGAAGGTCCGTCACATTCGCCATCTGGTGCGGGACATCCTTGTGGACGGCCAGAAGAAAGGTGAAATCCGGGAAGGAGACGTCGAAGTCTTCGGCGCCTTGATCATCGGGATGATCATCCGGGTCGCCATTTTCCGCATCTACGGCCTCATCAGCGGCGACCTGAAAAGCCGGTCCAGGGAGGTCGCCGCCGCCTGCTTCCGCGTGGTCGCTCCCGACGCCGTCATAGGCCGCGGCACGGCGGTGTGAGCCGGGCAACCGGGTGAACGATTAATCCAGCCATCAAGAAGTAGTTGTCGGGGTGCACACCGCGCCCGGCCGTAAGCGCCTCGAATCCTCCATCTTGTCCGTTGGCCTCACGCCCCGGCCTTCGAGAAGGGTCCTTTTCTCGCGCCATTGTGTTCCCCCCGTCCACAATCCCGGTGCCCCGTGTTATTCTGATCGTATCTCCTCGGATCGAGCGCCGGCCTGCAGTGAAGAAGCTCTTTTCAGCCGATCCGGCTCCCGATCCCCCAAGAGCGGCGCCGACCCAAACGGTCGTGACCAGGGAGGCCAGAAATGAATGCGCAGGAGAAACTCAAGCTCATAGCCGAAGGGAAGGGGCCATCAAAAGAAGGCCTGGCAGAAGGTGCGGCTATTTTCGCACAGGCCGTGGGCGAAGAGCTGGGCGTCAAGGACGACGAGGTGGCCGTTCTCGTTCTTACCAGCACCGGCCAGACCCTCAAATTCGTGTGGCCGCCCCTTCTCGTCGAGAGCCTGGCCGCATTTCCCGCAGACCACAAAAGCGCCTTCGCATCCTCCGTCCTCACGACGCTTAAAGGGAAGGTCGACAACAAACTGTCCGCGAGCAAGCACCTCCGGTTCTACGAGAGCGTGAAGGGCGCTGAGATGACGGGATTGCCCATCCAGCGGATGATAGCCGTACCGCTCGTCCATGATGATCGCGCCGTCGGCGTGGTCGAAGTATCTCGCAAGGGAAAAACCGCCGAGGATTCCGGGGCAGCCTTCACTCAAGAGGATGCCCGAAAACTTCTGGCGGTCTGCAAGGCATTCACGCCGGCCCTGGCGGCGTTGGTGCCCCAGCCCTTTTTCTGAGCCCGGCCATGAGGTGCGTAACCGGGGCCGCTCGTCGCTGTCCCGATCGAGCGCGACGTCCATGCCGATGAACCCCATCGGCCCGGACCTCTGGCTTACCGACGAACCCCTGGTCCTTCCCGTAAAGGGAACATCGATGAAGCCGCTCCTGCGGGACGGCGACGTCATCGAAGTCGTGCGAGCCGCGCCGGAGTCCGTCGGGCGTGGGGACATATTGGTTTTCATGCGGTCGGGCGAACTCACGGTCCACCGCTTCCTCACGAGGCGAGGCGACAGGTTCCTGGAGAAGGGAGACGCCCAGGGCCATGGGAACTGGCATTCGTGGCCGGATTCCGTGGGCATCGTCCGCCGCATACGGCGAAGCGGAATATGGACGGACCTGAATGCCGGTCGGGAAAGACGCGCCCTGCGCAGGGCGGGCCGAAGGCACCTGATTCGGCACAGGGCCTGCCGCACGGCCTCCTTTCTACCCGGGTCCCTCACTCGAAGGGTCTTTCTGAAAGCCGTCGAATTGCTTCTTCGCGCATGAAGCGCCCCCCACGAAAGCGCGTCGTCTTCGCGGAGCATCCTCCGGCCTGGCCAAAAAGGCAAAGGCGTGGTATGTTTGCGCTCCGATGAAGAAGCCGACCTCTTTCAGAAAAAAAGACCACCCTCCCGGAAAAGGAAGGCGGAGCGTCGCGCCCCGAAGGACCGCGGCGCCCCTGACGCTGGACATCGAAAAACTGACCTGGGGGGGCCGGGGGCTGGGCCATTACGAGGGGAAGGTGATCTTCGTTTCCAAGTCCGTTCCCGGCGACAAGCTGCTGGTTCGGCTCGACAAGGTCAAATCCAGCTATGGAGAAGGACACATCGAGGCCGTACTCTCCCCCTCGGAAGACCGCGTGGAGCCCAAGTGCAAGTTTTTCAGCCATTGCGGCGGCTGCCAGTGGCTCTCTACGGCCTACGAGCGGCAACTGGCCGAAAAACGGGCCCTCGTTACCTCCAACCTGAGACACCTGCTGGACGGCGTAACGCTCGAAGAGATCGAACCCGCGGTACCGCCGACCGGCTACCGGCACCGCGCGGACTTCCACGTGAAACCCTCCGGCGGGCAGGTTCGCATAGGCTTCTACCAGGAAGCCAGCCACCAGATCGTGAACCTGGACACCTGTCGTCTTTTCGACGGGGTCTTCAACGAATTCTACGCCGCCCTGCGCCGGGTACTCAAGGAGGAGCCCGCCGCCCGCTGCCTGGATGGCATGACTCTCGTACGATCCGAATTCGGGGACCACTTCGCTCTGCATCTCCGGACGGGAGAAAGGGCGCGGCGGGATGACGCCGTCGTGCTCGCTGAGGCCGCGGTCGGCATGGGCGCCGGCGGATGCCTCGTCACGCCGTCCATCGAAGCGGGACGCGTGCTGGTCGAGCGCGGGAGTCCGCGCATCGAGTACGGCGTGGACCACCCGAATTCGAGCCGCGACATTGCGCTCCGGGCGGACGTGCGGTCCTTCACGCAGCCCAGTTACGCCATGAACCGCATCCTCGTCCGCAGGGCCCTGGAATGGCTCGATCCCGGCCGTCACGAGCGCCTCCTGGATCTCTATTCGGGCATCGGGAACTTCAGCCTGCCCCTGGCCACGGTATGCCGCGAGGTCGTGGCCGTGGAATCCAGCCCCTTTGCGAACGAAGATGCAAAGGACAATGCCGGCCGGAACGAAATATTCAACGTCAAGCATCTGCCCGGAGATGTGCTGGAGTGGAGCCGGAAGCTGGCCGCCGCGAGCGAGTCCTTCGATGCCGTCCTTCTCGATCCGCCCCGCACCGGAGCGCGGGGTCTCGTGGAACCGCTGGTCTACCTGCGCCCCAAGCGCATTCTCTACGTATCGTGCAGCCTGCCCTCTCTGGAGCGCGACCTCCAGGACTTCCACGGCGCAGGCTACAAATTGGTCCGGATTCTGCCCCTGGACCTCTTTCCTCAGACCTACGGTGTGGAAACGATCTGTCTGCTCAAGCGCTGAAGCCCTCACGGAACGTCTGCGCGACCCGCTTGGCGGTGGCCTTGACACAACTGGCCGTTCCACGTAATAT
The DNA here is from genome assembly GCA_963724125.1 of uncultured Acidobacteriota bacterium. GTDB lineage: Bacteria > Acidobacteriota > UBA4820 > UBA4820 > DSQY01 > CAVRTJ01. The sequence goes on along the minus strand of CAVRTJ010000014.1, from coordinate 50,554 downwards.
ACCCAATCGAGCGGGAATAGCTCAGCTGGTAGAGCACAACCTTGCCAAGGTTGGGGTCGCGGGTTCGAATCCCGTTTCCCGCTCCAGAAAAGGCGAAACGAGAGGGACCGGAAGGTCCCTTTTTTCATTTCACCCACCAGAAAACCCGACGGGATTCGAGACCGCGACCGGTCGAGGGGTGCGGGGGACGGGGAGGTCCCCCGCCCAGAGGACTCCCCGCGCGAGGGCAGGGGGTAGCAGGCCGCCCTGCGGCCGTCGGAGGGGGCCGGCCGAGGCCCCCTCTGAGGAGCCGTGCACGGCGACAGAGCGGGTTCGAATCCCGTTTCCCGCTCCAGAAAAAGCGAAACGAGAGGGACCGAACGGTCCCTTTTTTCATTTCACCCATCAGAAAACCTCGACGGGATTCGAGACCGCGACCGGTCGAGGGGGTGCGGGGGACGGGCGAGGTCCCCCGCCAGAGGATCCGCGCGCGATGGGGAGGGGGTTGCAGGCCGGCATGGGCTCGTAGGAGGAATTGTATTCCGAGGCCGAGGGCGAAAGCTGAAGGCCGTGCAAAACGACCTGGGCCGGGCCTTCGCCTTGATCTCCGTTTCACCTGGTCCAGTGGATAGCGAACCGAGATGCGCACCGAACGCGTGCCTTTCCAATTGCATCCACCAGCGACCTAACGGGATCCGTAGACCGCTACCGCACGGGGGTGCGTTTGACGGGAACGCGCTAGCTCCTCTCGATGGGTCATTTGGGATTATTGTGAGACCCTGCCTTTCCTCTGCGTCCTCCGCGCCTCAGCGGTGATTCTTTCTCTCCGAAGGCCCGTCCCCAGCCGCCATCAAATCCCAAATCCAATCCCCAATTCCGAAATTTCAAATCACCACCCCTCTCCGCTTGACACCTCCGGCTGGCCTGTCCTATCGTGGCGCCATGTTTGAAGAACCGGCAGAGAGCTATCCGGCCAGCCTTTCAGACGAACCTCCCTCATCGTTCACGGCGCGCATTCGGCCTTCCGGTGACAAGCTCCGGACGCCGCCGTTCGGAGTGCGCCTGAACACCATCCGGGCATAGGAGACAACGAAGCCATGGCTTCATCTTCGGAAGTCCGCCTCAGCAGGGAAATGGGCCTTCTCGACATAACCATGATCGGCGTGGGCGCCATGATCGGCGCGGGTATCTTCGTGCTCACGGGCATCGCGGCCGGCGTCGCCGGCCCTGGGCTCATCCTCGCCTTTGCCCTGAACGGCATCGTCACGCTTTTCGCGGCCGCCGCCTACGCAGAACTCGGCTCCGCCTTTCATGACGCGGGAGGCGGCTATCTCTGGGTCAAGACCGGGTTGAAGGATCCCAATGGTTTCATGAGCGGGTGGATGTCCTGGTTTGCCCACGCCGTTGCGTGCTCGCTGTACGCCCTGGGATTCGGGGCCTACTTCAACATGGTCCTCAAGATATTCCACATCCAGCCCTACGCCCCCTTGATGTCGCTGGACAAGTGGCTCGCCGTCCTCGTGGTGGGGCTTTTTGCCTTTATCAACTACCGCGGCGCATCGGAGGCCGGCAAGGCCGGCACCATCATCACCATCGGAAAGATCAGTCATCCTCGTCGTCTTCATCGCCTTCGGCGTCTGGATCACGCTTCACCGGCCCGATTGGCAGGTTCGCTTCGAGGACTTCCTGCCCAATGGCATGGGCGGCGTCTTCATGGCGATGGGTCTGACTTTCATCGCCTTCGAAGGCTACGAGATCATCGCCCAGTGCAGCGAGGAGGTGCGAGAACCCAAAAAGAACGTCCCCCGCGCCGTCTTTCTATCCCTGATCATCGTCATCCCCATCTACCTCCTGGTTGCTTTCGCCGCGCTCGGCGCGGTGGATACCACCATGGCGAGCTGGAAGTTCCTGGGGCTCAAGAAGGAGCTGGCACTCGTCGAGGCCGCCAGCCACTTCTTCAAGCGGCGGCGGCGTCCTCATCCTGCTGGGCGGCCTGCTGTCCACCGTGAGCGCCCTCAACGCCACCATCTACTCGTCCTCACGGGTGTCCTTCGCCATGGGACGCGACCGGAACTTGCCGTCCTGGTTCGGGAGGGTCCATCCAAAGCGCAAGACCCCGCACTGGGCCATCGCGGGCTCGGCCGTGCTCATAGCCTTCATGGCGGTCGCGCTGCCGATCGAAGCGGTGGCCAGCGCATCCGACATCATGTTCCTGCTCCTCTTCACGCAGGTTCTGGTGGTCGTCTGGCGGCTCAGGAAGAAGCGGCCCGATCTGGACAGGGGGTTCAGGGTGCCCTGGGTACCTCTGGTTCCTATCGTGGGGATCCTTCTCCAGACCGTCCTCGCCGTCTACCTGTTCATCTACAGCCCGAGGGCCTGGATAAGTGCCCTGGTTTGGATCGCGGCGGGCATGGTGGTCTTTTACACCTATGCCCAGAAGCGGGACAAGGCCTATGCCCGCGTGGTGGCCGTGCGGGAGGCGACGGAGCGCAAGGAGTACAGGATTCTAGCCTGCATCGCCGATCCCCGCGGCGCCCCCGCCATCCTTGGCTCCGCCGACGCGCTCGCCCGCAGGTTCAACGGGGAGATCGTGGGATTATCGGTGGTAGAAGTTTCCGACGGCGAGGCCCTGCCGCGCGGCCTGGACCACGTGCCGGAGATCCAGAATATCCTCGAGGGTGTCCTGGACCGGTTCCTCACGAACGAAACGCCTCGGCGGGCCCTCGTCAAAGTCTCCCACAGGGTCTCCTTCGCCATCACCGAGACCGCGCTGGAAGAGCAGTGCAACATGATCATCCTCGGCCGCGCCCGCCGGGTGGGCTTCCTCGACCGCACTCTTCTCGACCGCCGTAGACCGGGTCGTCCGTTCGGCACCGGCGCAGGTGATGCTCATCAGCGCGGAGAAGTGGCCCGACAAGATCGAGAACATCCTGGTCCCCTACGACCCGAGCCACCACGCCGAACTTGCGGTCGACCTCGTAGGATCCTTCGGACAGGCATACGGTGCGAAGCCCAGAGTCGTCCAGGTCATCCCCGATACGACGAAGTCGCGCCGACGTGGAGGCGACACGGGACGCTCTGACCAGAACGTTGGCCCAAAGGTGCCAGGAAGCCGACGGATTCGTGGTTCAGGCCCGCGACATACTGTCGGGGCTCATGCCGGAGGTGCGGAAGGCGGATCTCATCGTCATGGGCGGGTCCGAAGCCGGAGTTCTGGAACATCTTCTGTCCTACTCCGTGCCCCTGGAACTTGCGGATCGGACGAGAAAACCCGTGATCTTCATGTACGAAATGGCGGCCGAGCCGAAGCGCTGGCTTAAATAGGGCGGGAGCAGTCATGGAAGAACAAATCGCGAAATCTTTCAACGCATTCGCTTCTCAGGTGACGGACTTCCTGCCGGCCCTCGTGACCGGATTGATCGTTCTCCTGGTCGGTCTCCTGATCGCATGGGCCGCAGCGCGGCTGGCCGTTCGTCTTCTCGTATTCCTCCGGCTCGACCGGATCGTGGGGCGGCTCGGCGGACCCAAGACCTTTGCCCGTGGAGACGTGAGACACGCCTTCTTTGACATGGTGGGCTGGATTGTCGGCCTGCTGACCTTCCTCATCTTCCTCGACAAGGCAATACTGATCTGGCAGCTCTCCCTGCTGTCCAAGCTTCTCGAAGACCTGCTCATGGCCATTCCGGAGTTCATCACGGCGCTCCTGATCCTCCTGATAGGATGGGGCGTGGCCAACGGCGTATCCCGGGCGGTCCTGAGGACCCTGTACGAAGAACGAGTGACGCGTCCGAGGTTCATCGCCCGCATTATTAAGGCCGGCATCATCACCCTCGCGGCGGCGATTGCCCTCATCCGCCTGGGGCTGGCGGTGTCGCTGGTTACGCACGCCTTTCTCCTGGCCTTCGGCGCACTGGCCCTGGCCTTCGCCCTGGCCTTCGGTCTGGGAAGCCGCCAGGCCGTGGAAGCCATGTGGCAGGACCGCCGCCAGAAGCGAGAGGATCAGCGCGTCGATCAAACCGAGCAGAAGTAACGACGCCAAGCACTGACGGGGCCTTCGTACCGCCTTGCCTGGGGCCCATGCGGAGATTTTCAAGCCCGCGCCCTGCCCGGCGGGCAGACATCGGTTACCGCGCGGCCTTCCAGGCGCTGTAATAGCGGCTGACACCGTCCACGAAACCTCCGTGGCGAGGTTGCCAGTTCAGCATCCTCACGGCCTTGCCCGAATCCACGTGCTGATCAAGAGACAGCCCCTCCGCCATCGGGCCGATGGTCTTGAGGGCCTCCTCCAGGGGCAGGTTTTTCGTGCGGCCTCCGGCGCCCGCGGCACGACTGGCTGCCTCTGCGCACTCGCGCACCGTAAACCGGCTCCGGTCCGTCGCGTTGAAGATCTCGCCGCCCCAGGGGGATTCGGCCGCGCGGAGATAGAGATCCGCCAGGTCGGCGACGTGGATCATGGCCCACCGGTTTCCGCCCTCACCGATCATCCGGACCGCGCCGTCCTTCTCCGCGCTCTCGAACCAGGACGCCGTAAGCCCCCCACGTCCCCCGTAAACGCAACCCGGCCGGACGACGAGGGTACGGATCCGCCCCTGCGTCGCGTCGAGAATCCTGCTTTCGTGTTCGATCCGGCGCCCGATAAAAGCAGGCGGCGTCATTTCGGCGGATTCGTCCACCATGTTCCCGCCCGTATTGCCGTAAACCCACACGCCGCTCGTGTAGATTACGAGCCGGGGTCCGCCCGACTGCGCGGCGGACTCGATGAGAGCGTCCACGGTTCTGCGGTCAAGGTTCATGTACTCCTCGGAGTACTCCGCCGCGCAGTGTATGAGGACCTGGCTGTCCCGCGCAGCGGCCGAATAGCTCGCGGGCTCCTGCATGGAGCCGATGACAGGCCGGCCTTCTGCCGCCGCGAGCCTGGCGGCCTTCTCGTTCGACCGGACCAACCCGAGGACCTCGTGCCCGGCCCGAGTGAAGGTCTCGGCCACCGCCGAACCGATATAGCCGCTTGCTCCCGTTATGAATACCTTCATGATTGTCCTCCAGAAATGGGCTCCCAGCGGAACCGCTCGACCACTGGGTAGAAATAGAAAAACATCGGAACCCGGCCGGCTGTTCCAGGCTTTTGCAGACGACTTCTCCGTCCGTTCAAGGGGGAGTTTCTCGGGGGCCTCTGGGGGCGCGGGATTTCACCCTGTCAAACCCCCGAAACCCCGTCCAGGTTTGACCAAAGTGCCTGAAAAGTGTACACTTTACGGTGGCTGCGAAGAATCGCCGATAGTCGGCAGCCGCACGCCCAGGAGAACATTCCTATGAAACCCCAAAACGTGCTCATCATGGGAGCAGCAGGACGCGATTTCCACAATTTCAACGTGTTTTTTCCGCGGTAACACCTCTTACCGCGTCGTCGCCTTCACTGCCACCCAGATTCCCGACATTGCGGGCCGAAAATATCCGGCCGCGCTGGCTGGAGAAGGATACCCCGAGGGCGTCCCCATTTACGACGAGAAGGACCTCTTGGATATCATCAAGCGCGAGAAGGTGGACCTGGTCGTCTTCGCGTATTCCGACGTGCCGCACGAAGTGGTCATGCACAAAGCCTCCATGGCGCTAGCCGCCGGCGCCGATTTCATGATGATGGGCGCCGACCACACCATGGTCTCCTCGTCCAAGCCCGTCGTCTCCATCTGCGCCGTCCGTACAGGTTGCGGCAAGAGCCAGACCACACGCAGGGTGTGCGAGATCCTCAAGGCCGCCGGTAAGCGGGTTGTGGCGATCCGGCATCCCATGCCCTACGGTGACCTGGTGGCCCAGAAGGTGCAGCGTTTCGCCACGCTGGCCGACCTGGACAAGCATCACTGCACGATCGAAGAGCGCGAAGAGTACGAGCCGCACATCAACCGCGGCGTCGTCGTCTACGCAGGGGTCGACTACGAGGCTATCCTCCGCGAAGCCGAGCGCGAGGCCGACGTGATCGTATGGGACGGCGGCAACAACGATCTGCCCTTCTATCGTCCGGACCTCGAAATCGTCGTGGTGGACCCCCATCGCCCCGGCCACGAAGTCGCCTACCACCCCGGCGAAGCCAACCTCCGCCGCGCCGACGTGGTTGTCATAAACAAGATCGATACGGCCAACTCCGACGACATCGACGAGGTGCGCTACAACATCGCCGAAGTGAATCCCAAGGCCATGGTCATCGACGCGGCCTCGCCCCTGACCGTCACGGACCCCGGCGCCATCACGGGCAAGCGCGTCCTGGTCGTGGAGGACGGCCCCACGCTCACGCACGGTGAGATGCAGTACGGAGCGGGCGTCATGGCGGCCAAGAAGTTCGGCGCGGCCGAACTGGTTGATCCCAGGCCCTTCGCCGTGGCCTCCATTCAAGCGACCTACGAGAAGTATCCTGAAATCGGCATCCTCCTCCCGGCCATGGGCTACGGCGACCAGCAGATGAAGGACCTCGAAGCCACGATCAACGCCTCGGACTGCGACCTGGTGATCATCGCCACGCCGATCGACCTGGGGCGGATCATCCGAATCAACAAGCCCTCCGTCAGGGTCAGCTACGACTTGCAGGAAATCGGCCAGCCGACGCTCGAGGTGCCGCTCAAGCGGCTGCTGTAGGCTGTCATGACTAACAAGAGAGGGCTCGTGGCCTTCGGGGGCAACGCCCTGATCAAGGCCACTGAAAAGGGAACGATCCATGAGCAGTTGGCGAACGCCGACGAGGCGGCCTGCCAGTTGGTGCCGCTCATGGACAAGTACGACTGCATCATGCTCGTCCACGGCAACGGCCCTCAGGTCGGTCAGAACCTCATCCGGGTCGAGGAGGCGGTGACGAAAGTGCCGCCTCTTCCCCTGGATGTCTGCGTCGCCGAGACCCAGGGCAGCATGGGATACATCCTCGAAAAGGCCCTGAGCAACGAACTTCAGCGCCGGAACATTTCGCGCGACCTCCTCTCGGTCCTCTCCCAGGTCGAGGTGGACGCCGAAGATCCGGCTTTCAAGAATCCCACCAAGCCCATCGGACCCTTCTACACCGCCTACCGGGCCAAACACCTCATGGAAGTGGAACGCTGGGCCATGGTGGAAGACAGCGGCAGGGGATACCGCAAGGTTGTTCCCTCGCCGAAGCCGAAGCGAATCCTCTCGGTCGGTGCTTTGAAAGCCCTCTACGAAACGGGGGCCATCATCACGGCCGGAGGGGGCGGAGGCATCCCGGTGGTCCGCGATCTGGACGGTACGCACCGGGGTGTGGAGGCCGTCATCGACAAGGATAGGACATCCGTTCTGCTTGCCTGCGCACTCGACGTCGACGAGATGCTGGTCATAACGTCCGTCCCCTGCCTGTACATCAACTTCGGAAAGTCCGACCAGAAAGCTCTCCGGGAGGTTTCCCTCCAGGAGATTCTGAAGTACCAGAAGGAGGGTCAATTCCCTCCGGGATCCATGGGCCCGAAGATAGAGGCCGCCGTCCAGTTCCTCGTCAAGAAGGGCGGGAGCGTTCTCATCACCGACGCGCCCCATCTTCAGGAGGCCGTTCACGGGCGGGCAGGAACTCGGATTGTTCACGAAAGGTCCGGGAAGAGCGTGCCCATATCGCGCAGGGCCACCGTTCCCAAAGTCTGACCGGTTCCTCCGGAACCCTCCTCCGGCTCACGGGGGAGGGTTCCGGGAGAACCGCGTTGATGCCATACTCTTGAACATGCGATCGGTACGCCGCACAGGCGGACAGCAGCCCTTCACTAGGAGAGCCGTACATGATTCTAAAAGATCTGATCTCCATCCATGACCTTACGGTCGAAGACCTGGAAACCATTTTCGACACGGCGATCAAAATCAAGGCCAGCCCGGAAAAATACACCAGTGCGTTCCCCAACAAGACCATGGCCATGATTTTTGAAAAGCCTTCCCTCCGGACGCGGGTTAGCTTTGAAACGGGCATGACCCAGTTCGGCGGTCACGCGATCTACCTCGGTCCTTCCGACATAAGCCTCGGCAAGCGGGAGAGCGTTCCGGACATCGCCAGGACGCTGGACCACATGGTGGACATCATCATGGCCCGGACCTTCTCGCACAAGTCCATTCTCCAGCTGGCCGAGTACGCCGATTCGCCCGTCATCAACGGCCTGTCCGACCTTCTCCACCCCTGCCAGGCTCTGGCCGACTACATGACCATCTTCGAAAAGAAGGGCGACCTCAAGGGCCTCACGCTCGCGTTTGTCGGAGACGGCAACAACGTGGCCAATTCGCTGATGCTCTGCGGGGCCAAAACGGGCGTAAACGTTCGCGTCATCTGTCCGGAAGGCTACGATCCGAAGCCGGAGATGCTCGAGATGGCCCGCGAGGACGCCAAGCTGACGGGCGCCGTCATGACGGTGACCCACGACGTGAACGAGGGCGTGAGCGGCGCCGATGTGGTTTACACGGACGTGTGGGCCTCGATGGGCCAGGAGTCTGAGACGGAAAAGCGCAAGGCCGTTTTCCGTCCCTACCAGGTCAACGCCGAGCTCATGGCCCGGGCCAGGGAGGACGCCATTTTCATGCACTGCCTGCCGGCCCACCGCGGCGACGAGGTCACCGACGATGTGATCGACTCCTGGCAGTCCGTAGTCTTCGGCGAGGCCGGAAACCGCCTGCACGCCCAGAAGGCCGTTATCTACCTGGCGTTGTCCGAGGACGACCATTTTTGATGCGTGCAGTCCACCTCTGGCACGTTTCTTGATGAGACGTTCTCCTTGATTTCTTAAACTGGACGTCTCAAGCTGAGGCCATAGACAAGGATGGAGGGCACAATGGAAATATCCAAAGAGCGCAAGAAGGCCATCGAGGCCGCGGTCAGTCAGATAGAGAGACAGTTCGGCAAGGGCTCGATCATGAGCTTGGGCGAACGCGGTGCGAAGGTCAAAGTGCCCGCCATTCCCACGGGCAGCCTGAGCCTCGACCTGGCTCTGGGCATCGGAGGCCTGCCCCGGGGACGGGTGGTGGAGATATACGGCCCCGAAGCATCCGGCAAGACCACGCTTGCTCTCCAGGTCGTGGCGGAGGTCCACAAAAAGGGCGGCATGGCCGCTTTCATCGACGCCGAACACGCCATGGACCCTGAATACGCCGAGAGGCTGGGCGTCAACGTGGACAACCTTCTCATCAGCCAGCCCGACACGGGCGAACAGGCGTTGGAGATCGCCGAAGCGCTCGTCCGCTCAGGCGCTATCGACGTCATCGTCGTGGACTCTGTTGCCGCGCTCGTTCCCAAGGCAGAGCTGGAAGGTGAAATGGGCGACAGCTTCGTGGGGCTCCAGGCCAGGCTCATGTCCCAGGCCCTGAGAAAACTGACGGGGATCGTCAGCAAGAGCAATACCATGATCATCTTCATCAACCAGCTCCGGGAGAAGATCGGCGTGATGTTCGGCAACCCCGAGACCACGACGGGCGGACGCGCTCTCAAGTTTTACTCGTCGGTGAGGCTGGACATCAGGAGAATCGCCAACATCCAGGCCTCCAACGGCAACCTCATCGGCGCACGCGTGCGCGTCAAGGTCGCAAAAAACAAACTGGCGCCACCCTTTAAGGTGGCGGAGTTCGATATTCTTTACGGAACCGGTATTTCCAAGGCCGGAGACGTCCTGGATCTGGGCGTCGAGAACAAGATCGTCGACAAGGCGGGTACGTGGTATTCGTATGGCGACGTCCGCCTGGGACAGGGCCGGGAGAACGCGCGCCAGTATTTCAACGAGAATCCTGCCCTTATGGACGAAGTGGAAACCAAGATCCGCACCAAGCTCGGCGTGGCCGCCCAGCCGATCCAGGAAGACAAGGACAAAGACAAGGATAAGGCCTGAGAAGTTCGAGATGACGCGGATCATTGCCACGTTGTTGACGGATGCCGGGGGGCGGGCGCTCTCCGGCATCTTTTTGCAGATGTGCACGGACAGGGAGGAATGACAGTGAAGAGAGAAACAAGCCTCGAACTCATGCAGAGGGCCGCCGCGTGCATCCCCGGCGGAGTCAATTCACCGGTCCGGGCCTTCCGTTCGGTGGGCGGCGAGCCGCCCTTTATCGCCAGGGCCGACGGGGCGCGCCTCTTCGACGAGGACGGGAACGCATTCATCGACTACGTGGGCTCGTGGGGTCCCATGATCCTGGGCCACAACCACTCGGAGGTCAGGACAGCCGTCGAAAGAGTCCTCCCCCTCGGAACCTCCTTCGGCGCCCCCACGCGCCTTGAGGTGGACATGGCGGAGTGGCTCTGCGGCCGTCTCGATTTTATCGACATGGTCCGAATGGTGAATTCGGGCACGGAGGCCACCATGTCTGCGCTGCGCCTGGCGCGCGGGGCCACCGGGCGTGACAAGATCATAAAGTGCGCGGGCTGTTATCACGGCCACGCGGACTCGCTACTCGTGGAAGCGGGCAGCGGTGCCCTCACATTCGGAACGCCATCCTCCCCAGGCGTTCCATCTTCCCTGGCCAGGGACACCCTCGTGGTCCCATACAACGACGCCGAGGCGCTGGAGGCCGCGTGCAGAGACAATCCGGGACAGGTCGCCGCCTTCATTCTCGAACCCCTGCCCGGCAACATGGGGACGATCCTGCCCGCCGAGGGATACCTTGAGAGGGTCCGCGAGATCACCCGCAGGGAAGGCGTCGTGCTCATCTTCGACGAAGTCATGAGCGGCTTCCGCGTGGCCCTGGGCGGGGTTATCGAGCGTACGGGCGTCGTGCCCGACCTGGTGACCTACGGCAAGATCATCGGCGGCGGCCTGCCGGTCGGCGCCTACGGCGGCCGGCGCGGCCTCATGGAGCAGGTGTCGCCTTCCGGCCCCGTGTACCAGGCCGGCACCCTGAGTGGTAATCCGCTGGCCATGGCCGCGGGCCTGGCCATGCTCAAGATCCTCGCCCGGGACGGGGACTCGCTCTATCCGCGCCTCGAACGCCTCACCGCCAGGCTCGCCGACGGACTCAAGGCCATCGCGGACGAGTTCGGGGTGCCTTTCTGGGGCAACCGCATGGGCTCCATGTTCACGGGCTTCTTCAACCCCGGCCCCGTCACGGACTACACGTCCGCCACGAAATCCGATACCCAACGCTTCGGCCGGTATTTCAGGGGCATGCTCGAGCGCGGCATCTACTTCGCACCCAGCCAGTACGAGACAGGCTTCGTCTCGACAGCCCACACCGAGGCCGACATCGACAGGACCCTCGAGGCCGCCCGGGAGGTCTTCCGGGAACTCTGATCCGCGCCCGGAGCGTCCGCGCCCGTCGATTTTGTACAGGGAGGATGGGAGGCCGGGAGGCGCATAATTGTGGAATTTGGGATTTGGGATTTGAAGACTGCAAAGAAGAAAGGAAAGGGCTTTCTCTAAGGCCTAAGGCCGAAAGGCTAAGGGCTAAAAGGAAATACTGCGGCGGCAGACGAGCCTTCGAAGGCCCGCCCCCGCCGGACTCGCCTACTTCCCTCCTCTCCTACTCACGGTTTCTTAGAAGGGCCGCCCCCGCCTCGATCACTTGATCACTATTCACACGATCCCTCACTAATGCAGCAGCCCTTCCCGGGCAAAGCTGAAGTAGCCGTTTCCGCCGAGGATCAGGTGGTCCACGACGCGCACGTCGATGTAGGCGAGCAATTTGGATAGGTCCTCGGTGAGCCGGATATCGTCGGGACTGGGGCTCACGTGGCCCGACGGATGGTTGTGGGCCAAGATCGCGGCCGCCGCGTTTTCCCGGAGAACGGCCTTGACCACTTCTCTGGGATGCACCGAGCTGGCTGTGACGCTGCCCCTGAAGAGCTCCCTGTACGCGAGAACGCCGTGCTTCTGATTGAGGAATATGAGCGCGAATACTTCGTGCGGCAGGTCTCTCAGCCTGGGCCTCAGAAAGCGGTAGGCATCCTCGGCGCCCCCGAGCGTTTCCGCGAGCCGGACTTCCTCCTCGGCAAAGCGCCGTGCCAGTTCGAGGGCCGCCGCTATCTGGGCCGCGCGCGCCGGGCCGAGGCCGGCGATCCTCGCTAGTTCGACAGGCTCCATGGCACTCACGCCCCTGAGGGAGCCGCACCTCGCCAGGAGTCGCCGGCCAAGTTCCAGCGCCGTGGTCCCTCGGTTCCCCGTTCTGATTAGGATGGCCAGGAGTTCCGTCGTGCTCAGTGCCCCTGGGCCCCTTCGCAGGCAACGCTCCCGCGGGCGTTCCTCTTCAGGCATTTCCTTGATTCCGATGCCTTCGATCGTCATGAGTCACCTCCTGGTGTATTGCAGGCAAGAGACCTGCCAGGGGTGAGCCACGGCCTCCCACCTCTCCGGAAATCGCATGAATTGGATAATCCCCTTCTGTTATCAGCCCGTTCCGGGTCCAGGTCCTTCTTGTACTCCATCGAGGCGGCGTCATTTTCGGACGACACCGTAACCCATTGATTTATCTTTGCCCTAACCGGTTCTGTCAACTCCTCCCGCAGATCGTCACGGCTGCACACCCGATCAGGCATCGCCGCATAATGCCGTCCCCGTTGAGGCTTGCGCCACATCGCCCCCACTCTGGCACGAACCGTGCGACTTACCGATGTGTTCCGGCCGGACAAGGCAGCAGCCGGAACCAAACGGAGAGACGGATACCAGAAGGAAACAGTGGAACGCGGCACCGGCCGCACAAACAGAGGAGGACGAAACGATGAAGACCCTCAAGCACGCGATGACGGTGGTAACCCTGCTGGCGCTGGCAACCCTTATGGGCCCGGCCTCATTTGCGACCTTCGCCGGGACGCCCGGGGCGGCGGCGAAGAACGCGCACACGGCACGTCCAGGGCCGGGAAGAAGACAGCCATGACCCAGCCGGCGGGCAAGGTCAGCATCAACAAAGCCACGGTGGACCAGCTGGCGTCCCTGCCGCGTATCGGCCCCAAGACGGCCCAGCGCATCGTGGATTACCGGACGGCCCACAAGGGGTTCAAGACTCTGGACGAACTCCAGAACGTGAAGGGAATAGGCGCAAAGACCCTGGAGCGCCTCAGACCGCACATCACGCTCTAATCTGCAGCGTTCGCTAGGCGGCGGCTTCGGCCGCCGCCTTTTTCTTTGGAGGGATAACCATGGCGAAAAGAAGGACCGGCAGGGCGACGGACAAGGGGATGACGCTCATCGAAGTGATCTGCGCAATGGCCGTGACGGCCATGCTCTTGACGATTGCACTGGGTGCTCTCGGGCGCGTGCTGCACCAGTCCGCCACAAGGAGCATCGTGACGACCTTCCGCGCGTTGGTGGCCGAGGCCTCGACGAGGGCCGTCGTTGAGCGGTCCTACGTCGGCGTGGTTTTCACCACCACCGAACGGGGCGTCTTTGGCCGCCTCTACAGGGACGGAGACTGGGACGGGATTACCCACGAAGATATAAGGAATAATGTGGACACGCCCCTCGGTTCCGCCGTCCGCCTCAAGGAACCAGGCGCCACCATCGGAATCCCGGCAGATTTGGTGCGCGATCCGATTGGAAACCGCCTCCGTCCGGGCGACGGCGTCAGGTTCGGAAGGGGAGACATCCTGAGCTTCAGTCCGACGGCTACCGCGACTCCCGGATCGCTCTACATCGAGGACAAATCAGGGATGGAAGCGTGGGCGTTTCGCGTTTCGGGAATCGGCGGGAGGGTACGGGTATTCCGTTGGTTCGCGGGTAGTTGGTCCCTCGTGGATTGAACCCTTCACTGCCAGTAGTCGGGGGAGGAGCTACTATTTGCGGCTGAGTTCGATGAGCACCTGCTTGGCGCAGGCCTTGAGCGTGTCGAAGACCCCTATCCCCTTCACCGCTACGGCTTCGAAATAGGGTTCGTCCTTGTACCTCAGGACTCCCAGCATCTCCTCGATGGGCACGGCGGTGGGAAGGTCCCGCTTGTTCAACTGAAGAACGTATGGAATCGCCCGCAGGTCGTAGCCGTGATCCCGGAGGTTGGATTCCAGGTTCTGGACGGACTCTATATTAGCGTCCGTTCGGGCCTCCTGCGAATCGGCGACAAACACGACGCCGTCGACGCCCTTCAGAATGAGCTTCCTGGACGCATCGTAGAAAACCTGGCCCGGCACCGTGTAAAGGTGGAAGCGGGTCTTGAACCCCCTGATCGTACCCAGGTCCAGCGGGAGAAAATCGAAAAAGAGGGTGCGGTCCGTTTCCGTTGCCAGCGAGATGAGCTTGCCCTTGGCGGTGGCATTGGTCTTCTCGTAGATGTACTGCAGGTTCGTCGTCTTCCCGCACAGTCCGGGACCGTAGTAGACGATCTTGCAGTTAATTTCCCTCGACGCGTAATTGATGAAAGACATACCGAACTATCTCCCTGCGGCACTACTCATTGAACAGCGCGTCGATGTCGTCGTCGGTGATTTCGGCAAACGGCGACTCGAGCGACGCGACCCCCGCCGCACGCTCACGCTCGGTCTTGTCCATTATTTCCTGGAAAAGCCGGGTCAACTCTTCAGAACTTCGCTTGACGCGCAGCCGGACCAGCCCCAGGGAAGATCGTTCGTCGAAAATGACCACAAGGATGACCTTGCCGCCCACGATGGATATGTGGATGTTGTCCTTCTCCCCTTCGTGGAAGAGAACGGAAAACTCCCTTTCGCCGATCAGCTTGGCCAGTCCGTCCGTGGCCGCCACGTTTCCGGCCGTCAGGGACGCGAGAGATGTCGTATCGAGCCTCTCGATATCCCCCGTGGCTGCAATTTGCTGGCCGTTCTTGTCAACCAGAAAGACCACATTGGCATTGGCGTCCACCCTCAGCTTGCTGATGACTTCCTTGATTTTCTGAAATTCTTCCTCATACATGATGAGGTCAGACGCGCCCATCGCGATCCTCCTCCGATTTGTGTTGGTATAGCACAAGCCTCGTTATTTATGCAATATCGACGCCGTCATGAGGCGAGGATTTATGGGCTTCTCGGACCCGATGAGACGGTTGCTCCAGGAGATTCGCGTCCACCGCTGACGCCTCCGCATGGAGGGTCTCCCTTTCACGGACGGGCGGCCCTGCATCCGCCCGACGACGGGGCACAAGACGGCGAGGAACGGAACGGGGGTCAGGAGAACACCTTCCTGCCGGAGAGGGCCCTGGACAGGGTCTGCGGATCCACATACTGAAAGTCGGCGCCGACCGGGAGTCCGTAAGCGATGCGCGTCACGCTGCCGACCTTGCCGCCGAGCAGGGAGGCCAGGTAGGAGGCGGTGGCTTCTCCTTCCGCGGTGGGCGGGGTGGCCAGAATGACCTCTTCGACGCCCCCGCCCTCCACGCGCTTCTCGAGGGCATCGAGCCCGAGTTGTTCCGGCCGGATCCCCTTGAGCGGCGAGAGGAGCCCGTGAAGAACGTGATACTGCCCGCGAAACTCGCCCGTCGCCTCGATGAGGAAGACGTCCGCGGCCGATTCAACGACGCATAGGTGCCGCCCCTCGCGCGCGGGGTCTTCGCAGAAACCGCACGGCTCGTCCGAAGACTTGTAGACGCGGCAGGCAGGACACAGGGAAATGGACGATGCTAGGGTATCGAGGGCCCGGGCCAGTTCCCGCGTGGCTTCGGAACCGCGGTCGAGCAGATGGAAGAGTATTCGCTGCGCTGATTTTGGACCGACACCGGGAAGCTTCTGCAAAATTTCAAGGCAACTCCGCAGGGGCGGAGGGTAGCCGCTCGCCATCTGCAGCTCCGATCAGAGCCCGGGCATTCCCATGCCGGCGCCGAGGCCTCCGAGTTTCTCCTGGAGGGTCTCGTCCACTTTGCCCGTCGCCTGATTGAAGGCGGCAACAAGGAGATCTTCCAGCATTTCCTTTTCAGACTCCGCCAGGAGTGAAGGATCGATGGTCATCTGCAGCGCTTGCTTCTGGCCGTTCATTTGGATGGTCACCATACCGCCACCCACCGACTCCTCGATAACCAGCGCCTCCATTTCCTCCTGAACCTTTTCCTGCATCTTCTGGGCCTGTTTGAGAATTTTATTCAGGTTCGGCATCTTCTCCTCCAGCAGGCGGCTCGACGTCCGCCTCTACCGCCGAAAGCGGTGTGACCTTGACCACTGAGCCTCCGAGGAGGCGCAGTACCACCTTCACCGCCGGCGAGGAGTCTACTTCGTCCTTGCCGGCCTGCTCGCTATCCGGGATCGGAGATTCCGGCGCCGGTTCTCCGTTTTCAACCTGCAGTCGACCCGAAAAGCCGGTCTCCCGGGCCGTGGCCTCCAGGACCTTCATGCGTTCGGCCGACTCCAGCAGGGCCGCCGCCGTGGTCGCGCCGTGAGGCAGCACGAGGTGAAGTACGCCGTCCGGATCGAGGGACAACGCGGCGGATTCGAGAGAGGGCGCCAGCAGGGGCATCTTCTGGCTCACAGCCTTCCGGAAGTGGTCGAGTCTCTCGTCCCCCTCGTAGCTCCTCGCTTCCAGTTCGTCCATGCGCTTAAAGGGGATGAGCGCCTTGAAGCGGAGGCCGTCCCCGGCGCCTCGTTTCGAGGCCGCCTCCACCTCGCTGCCCCGCATCCTTTCCCGGCCTTCCCCTGGCCCGGTCCAGGGTCCCGGGCGGTGGGCACCGTCACCGTCGGGGTACCTCGGGCATGCGCGCGCCGGAGAGGACCTGTTCGAGCGGAAGAATTCCGGGCAGCAGTGCCGCCTTGATGAGCTGAAGCTCCAGCAGGGCTTCCGGATCCGGCGCGCCCTTCAGGCGCTGCTGCGTGAGTGCCAGAAGGTCCCACAGCCTCAGCAGATCTTCCAGCGAGAGACGCTCCGCCGCCGCCTTGAGGCCGCCGTCGTCCGCCACCTCTTCCGCGTCGCCGCCCGTCCCGGCCGTCTTGTACCTCAATACGTCCCTGACGAGAGCCACCAGGTCCGAAAGGAACCGCTCCAGATTCTGCCCGCGCTCCCTGGCTTCGTCCAGGAAACGGGAGACATCCGAAGGCTCGCCCCGGGAGACCATCTCGAGCATGGAAAGCAGGGCGTCCCGGCCCACCACGCCGAGCACCTCCACGGCGGCGGCCTCCTCGAGCGGGCCGTTCGCGTAGGTCAGAAGTCGATCGAGGAGCGTGAGACTGTCCCTGACCGAGCCTTCGCCGGACCTGGCGACCAGATCCAGGGCGGCCGGTTCGGCCTCCACGCCTTCCCGGCCGCACAGATCCTTGAGAAAAGAAGCCACCTTGTAGGCCGAGACCCGCCTGAATTGAAAGTGCTGAGCGCGGCTGTGAATCGTCTCCGGGATGCGGAACGGCTCGGTCGTGGCCAGCAGGAAAACAGCATGGGCCGGCGGCTCCTCCAGCGTCTTGAGCAAGGCGTTGAAGGCCGCCGTGGACAACATGTGGACTTCGTCGATGATGAAGACGCGATACCGATCCCGCACGGGCATGTACCTGGCGGCCTGCATGAGATCTCGGGCCTCCTCGGCCTTCGTGTGGGTCGCCCCGTCTATCTCCAGAACGTCCATCGAGCGGCCCGCGGCGATTTCGACGCAGGACGGGCAGGCATTGCAGGGTGTCACGGTGGGCCCGGTTTCACAGTTAAGGCCCTTGGCGAACAGCCTGGCCGCCGTCGTCTTGCCCACGCCCCGGATGCCCGAAAATATGTAGGCCGGATGGATTTTCCCCGTCGCCAGAGCATTCTTGAGCGTCTTGACGACGGCTTCCTGCCCCACCATCTCGTCGAAGGTCTGTGGCCTGTATTTGCGCGCGAGGGCTTTATAGGTCATGCATTGATCGTTCATAGATAAATTGATGGGGTTCAAGCGACCTGCGGCACACGAGCTGGCTGCTTACCGTTGCTCCCTTCCGGGCCTGGCGGGGTTCACAGGGCACGTTGCACAGGGCTCGAACCCCACACGAAGTCGGGTTGATACCCGCCCAGTCTCGAAGTATACCCCATTCCCTGTTCCTTGGGAAATGACACGGACACTCGCAAACGGCGCTCGAGGGAGGATTCGGATCGTCTGTCCCCGGCCTTGCGGACGCCTCTCACTCGTCCTGGGCGTCCAGAGTCAACACGCCCTTCGCCCCATCCGGTAGCCCCGGTGCCGGCTGGTCTTCCGTTGCGCGGCCGGCAGCCTGGGGCGACCTCTTTTTTGCCCCGAGGAGACCCGCAAGCCCGGGGGTGGGCCTGTCGAACTCGAGCCCGGCCCTGTAGAACATCACCTCCCGGCCCCTGCCATCGCGGCCTTTGCCGTGAATCATGCAGCGCCGTACGGTGGCCCGAAGGACTATCTCACCGTCCCGGAACTGTATCTTGAAATCGCACGTCGTTCGAAAGGGAAGGGAGCGCTGTACTTCCACCTGAGCCCCGCGGGCGGAAATATCCACGACCCGCGCGGAAATCGTCGTTTTGATCTTCGCCTGGACCGCTCCATCCGTTTCGACCCTTGGCGCCTGGCGCCTTTCCTTCACGGCCTTTACTCCTTTGAGTTCTATTATATGGTGGATTCTAAGTTATTTCTTGCCTGTTGTCCACCGCGCAGACGCTCTTCGACGAGGTCCTCGATGCAAGCGGTTCCGGCCTCGGTCTCTCGGCCGTTGCAAGGGAGACCCCTCTGTCCTATTCTGGATGCTATGGGCAAACGTATTATTTTGGCCGTCCTGCTTGCGGTCTCCGCCGTTTTTTGTGCCGTCGCGTACACCTACCTGGTGAACCCGGAGATCAACGCGCCCATCGGCCTAGCCAGCTTTAACGAACCGGCCGTAAGGGCCAAGGTCCTGGCCACCGCCCAGAGGCTTCTCGACAGCCCGGGCACGCTCGATGTGAGCCTCTCCCAGAAGACGGATACGGAGAGCCTCCAGCGCATGCAGGAGCTCTTCGGCTTCAGTGCGGCGACTTACTGGACCGAGAAAGAAGTGCCGATCCAGCGCTGGGAGTACAAGATTTATACGTCCCGTCGCTTTCACGGACTCAATCCCTTCAGGCAGCCTCGCCCCACGCTCGAAGCACAGGTTTCCAGCACCGGACAGATCCTGGCTCTGAGCATCCCGCCCAAGAAGGAACCGGCGCCCGTGAAGCTCGATTCAAAGCAGGCCCTGGAAACGTCCGAAAAGCTCCTCCGCGTTCTGGGCGTGGACGTGGGACAGCTCACCCTGATATCCACAAGGACCGGCGAGGACCAGGGGCGCCAGACCTTCGACTTCGGTTGGAAGCAGCCTGTCAAGGGGCTTCCCGGCTTGTTTTATCAGTACACGGTTCAGCTTCAGTCGGGCTACCTCACCAGTTTCATGCGCAAACCTCTCCTCGCTTCGGGCAACGAGCCCGATCTCTGGCGCGACCTGGTGTTTCCCCTGTTGTTCGGCGCCGCGTGGTTCTTCCTCGCCCTTGTCCTGTTTTTTCTCTTCGTACAGAAGTTGAGGCGGGACGAAGTGGACTTCAAACACGCACAGAAGTTCGGTATTATGGCCGCCGCTCTGACGTTCCTGCGATTTGTGAGCATTCCGGAGCGCGGGCTTCTCACCACCATTCTTACGGCCATCATCGTCAGTCTCCTTGCGGCCCTCTTCTTCGCCATGCTGTGGGCCGTGTGCGAATCCTTCCTCAGACAGACGACGAGCGACAAGCTCCGCTACGTCGACCTGCTGTTCCAGGGCCAATGGAACGTACGGGAAACCTCGCGCGGACTGTTATGGGCTGGCACGGCGGGGCTCGTCCTCCTTGGTCTGCCCGTCCTGGTCCTCCTGGCGGCGAAGACCTGGCGCGGACTGTCCATCGTTCTTCTGCCCGTGGATCTCCAGCTGAGCAACCTGCGCTTTCCCGGCGGTCTCATGGGCAATGCCCTGCTCGGCCCCCTTCCAGCGGTCGTTCTCGTCGGGGCCGTCTTTCTGGGAATCGTCTATCCGGTCGTCCGTATAAGGTTCTCCCGCTGGCTGGCCTGCGCCCTCTTCTGCGTGCTGTTCGCCCTTGCGGTCGGGCACCTTCTTCCCTTCGGACCACCCGTTCTGGCCCTGCTTGGCGCCTTTCTGATCGGCCTGTTTTTCTTCTCCGCCATGGAGACTGGGTGGGCTGCTGGCGGCCATGGCCCTTCTCTACGTCCCCATGGCCTTTACCAAGGTGGCCCTGCTTCTGACGGCCCAGAGTTCTTCCCTGCTTATCCAGGGCTGGCTGAGCGTGGGTGTCCTTGTGGCGGGCTTTTTCGCTTTGGGCTACGTCGCGCTGTTCGGCCGTCCCATGGAGACCGTGAGCGAGTACATCCCCGAATATCTCGCCAGGATGCGAGAGAGGGAGAGGTTCGCGCGCGAACTGGAAATCGCCAAGGGCGTTCAGGAAAGATTTCTGCCGAAGGAGAAACCGGTGATCCCCGGATTTTCTCTCGCCACGTGCTGCATCCCCGCCATGGAAGTGGGCGGAGACTACTATGATTACCTTCCGTTGCCGGATGGAAAGTGGCTCCTGCTCCTCGGAGACATCTCCGGAAAGGGCGTCAAAGCGGCCTTTTACATGACCCTCGCAAAAGGCATCCTCCACGCGATAGTTTTCAGCGAGGGATACCATACGGAGATCCTCCGCAGACTGAACCTCGTGTTTGGAAGCCAGAGCGAGCCAGGCATCTTCCTGACGCTGTGCGCCTTGGTGCTCGATCCGGCCACGAGGGACGTGCAGATTCTATCCGCGGGGCACAATCCGCCATTTCTGCTCAACGAAGACGGTGCGAAGGTGCTCAAGCCCCGAGGCCTCGTTCTCGGCCTCATGAACGACGAAGTCTTCCTCAAGAGCCTTCGCGATGTTCAAATGAAGTTGGAGCCGGGAGATTCCCTGGTTCTTTATACGGACGGCGTTACGGAAGCCATGGACCGCGACTGCCAGGAGTTTGACATGGAACGTCTGCAGAGGTCCCTCGGCAAGGTTCGCGACGGCGATCCGGAGACCGTCCTTTCTGCGGTGGTCAAGGACGTGGAGAGATTCCAGAACGGTGCACCGCAGGCGGACGACCTGACCATCATGGTGGTGAAGTGCGATGCATCCTGATCACCTGAAGAAACTCATGGAGGACGTGGCCACCGGCCGCCTGACACCGGACGACGCCGTGGCACAGCTCGCGACGCTGCCTTTCGAGGACCTGGGCTTCGCGAGAATCGATCATCACCGGTTCGTGCGCCGGGGATTTCCGGAGGCCGTCTACGGAGAAGGCAAGACCTCGGCGGAGATCGCCAGGATCCTCGACACATTCCAGGACAGGAACGTCCCGGCCCTCGTGACCCGTCTCGACGCCCCCAAGGCCGGATCGCTGAAAAAACGTTTCAAAGCGCTCGTCTACCACCGGAGGGCGCGCCTTGCCTACCTGGGTAACCCACCCGATGATCTCATAGGATCGGTGGTCGTCGTCTCGGGTGGGACGAGCGACGCGCCGGTCGCCGAAGAGGCCTTTCTGACCGCCCGCTACCTGGGCGCCAGCGCAGAGCTCTTTCAGGATGTCGGAGTGGCGGGGCTCCACCGCGTAGCCGCCGCTTTGCCCTCGCTGCGGAAAGCGCGCGCCGTTATCGCGGTGGCCGGGATGGAAGGCGCACTGCCGTCCGTGGTGGCCGGACTCACTGGAGCCATGGTCATAGGCGTCCCCACGTCCGTCGGATTCGGCGTGCAGGACCGCGGGAAAACGCCGCTTTTCGCCATGCTCTCGTCCTGCGTTCCCGGCCTCGTCGTGGTGAACGTCGACGCGGGCTTCTCGGCGGGCTATGCGGCGGCCGTCATCAACAGGTTGAAGGAGCCGGCGTGAAGGCCTCGCTGACGCCGTTTCTCAACGGCGCGATCCGCGTCCACCAACCCATATCGGGCTATCGCTTCAACGTGGACTCCGTCCTGCTGGCCGGGTTCTCATGGGTCAGAGAGGGGGAGAAAGTCCTGGACCTGGGAACCGGGTCGGGTATTCTCCTGCTCCTGCTCGCACACCGGCACCACCCCTCGACTTTCATGGGTATCGAGATCCAGCCGGAGATGGCCGAAATGGCGGAACAGAATCTCGAGGAGAATGGCTGGACGGGCACGGGTACGATCCTCTGCGACGATTTCCGGGGAGAGGGCTCGATCCCCGCGAACGGGTTCGACCTGGTGGTATGCAATCCGCCCTACTTCGAGGTGGCCCGCGGGAAGGCGAGTCCCGATCCCACAAGGGCCGTGGCCCGCCAGAGCGTTTCGGCGTCGCTTCTCGAGGTCCTCCAAGCTGGACGCCGCGCGATGGCCCCCGGCGGGCGGTTCTGCCTGCTGTGTCCCGCTGTGCGCCTCGAAGACCTTCTCGCCATGCTGCCCGAGACCGGCCTATATCCCCGCCTTATCCGCATGGTCAAATCCTCCGGGGACACGCCGCCATACCTTGCGCTCCTCCAGCTCAGGAAGACCGCCGCCCTCCCCTGCGTCTCTCTTCCCCCGCTGATCATCCGGGATGTGGACAAGCGCTACACGCCCGAGGTCTCGGAGTGGCTGGGCGATGGCGTCCCCGACGAGAACCGATTCCTGTGCGATGCCATGCTGGGCAAACTGGCGAGATACCTGCGGTTGCTGGGATACGGAGCCGCCTACGCGCGTGTCTCCCAAGACGACTGGCTGGCGGCGGAGGCCGCCCGGACGGGCGAAGTCCTCCTTACGCGCGACAGGTTCCTCCTTCAGGCGTGCGTCAGGAAGGGCATTCGGGCCGCCGACCCGGGAAGTGATGTGCCCGTGGAGCAACTGCGCACCATCCGGTCGACCTTCGGTCCCTTTGACCGGGACCGGCAGCCTCGGTGCCTCATGTGCAACGCCCCGACCTACCGCGTCGAGCGCGGCGAGGCGCTGGGGAAAGTCCCGCCCTATACCTATCTGACACACAGGCGGTTTTCCGCATGTTCGTGTTGTGGCACACTCATCTGGGAGGGCTCCCATCTGGCCCGGTTCCGGAAAGCCATTCTGGCCGCCGCAGAGGAGGACAAACCATGAGCCAGGACCGCGAACGACTCAAAGAATTGCTCAAAAACCGATCCCTCAAGATCGGAGATTTCCTGCTCGCATCCGGCAGGCGGAGCAAGTA
Organism: uncultured Acidobacteriota bacterium; assembly: GCA_963724125.1. Classification (GTDB taxonomy): domain Bacteria; phylum Acidobacteriota; class UBA4820; order UBA4820; family DSQY01; genus CAVRTJ01. The sequence goes on along the minus strand of CAVRTJ010000014.1, from coordinate 27,619 downwards.
CTACTTCGATTCCAAGCTGACCACGCTGACCGCCGAGGGCGCTTTTCTCACGGCCCGATGCTTTCTGGATGTCATTCAGGCCGAAGGAATCCAGGCCGACGCCATCGGCGGTATGACCCTGGGGGCAGATCCCATCGTATCGGCGGTCGCGGCCCTCTCCCACGAGGCCGGCACACCCCTCGACGCCTTCATCGTGCGGAAGGAGGCCAAGGGGCACGGAACCATGCAGTGGATCGAAGGCCCGGTGAAACCGGGCCAGAAGGTCATCGTGGTGGACGACGTGGTCACCACCGGAGGCTCTACGCTCAAGGCCATCGCGCGTGCCCAGGCCTTCGGCCTGGAGGTCGTCGCCGTCATGGCGCTTCTCGACAGGGAGGAGGGCGGGACCGAGGCTTTGACAAAGGATTTTGCCTTCTACCCGGTAACCCGGCGGTCGGAGATATTCGGGGAGTAGCAGGCTGTCAGGCCCTTCGGACCTCCCTTGCCGGGAATCGGTCAAAAACACATGATGCTGACTTCGCGCCCCCGGCCTGAGATGCCGAGCGCCTGGGCAGCCGAACTCCGCGGAGCAGCTATCTCTACGAGTTCGGCCGAGTTCACGAGGGCGAAAAGGGCAGCCTCCTGGCCGTAGCCCGTCGTCACGAAAGGGGCCTCCTGGCCGGCCACGAGGACTTTGAAACGCTTCTTCCCCGTCCTCTCCGACAGGTCGTCGAGGGTTCCCCGGCGGATGTTCGTGATCAGGTTCCCAAACCGGTCGACGCAACAGATCTCGCCCTGGATGAGATTGTCCCCCACGGTTTTGTCCTCCGGGACCGGGATCGTCACGTAATCGTCGATATCCTCCCCGAATCGGGAGGCGTCGATCCCTCTGCTCAACCATCCCGCCACGGGCGCGAAGACGTCCCGCCCGTGAAAGGTCTGGCTGGTGGGCCGCCTGAAGTAGTGCTCCGCGGTCACCGCGATCACTCGCGAGAGGTCTCCGTACCTGTAGATGAAGGAGAACACGCCGTTGTCGGGGCCGATGAAGTAGTGGTCGCCGGTCACGACGAGCAGGGGACGCCGGGGACCGCCAACGCCGGGATCCACCACGCAGACGTGAATGGTCCGGCTGGGGAAATCCCTGAATGTCCTGTAAAGGGTAAAGGCCCCGTCGAAAATGTCGTGGGGTTGGACGCTGTGCGAAAGGTCCACGATACGGCAGCCGGGCTGGATGGACCACAGGACGCCCTTCATGGAACCCACCCAGGGATCGCCGTGGCCGAAATCCGTCAGCAACGTGATGATGGGCGTGCTTTCTCCAGGCATCTCCCAACCCGTGGTCTACTTCAACTTCCTCGCCCTTATCCAGAGATACAATGTATAGCCTAGAAGCAGAATCGCAATGGCCGCGTAGCCTGCCTTCATGTAGCCTGTGGTATCGGGGGTCTTGATGGCCACGGCCATGAGCGTGGTCAGCACGAATCCCGCGTTCATCGCGCCACCTCTCTTTCCGCCCGGCGGCTCTCCTCGATGCCTATCCACGTGCGCGTGAGCGCGAAGGCTGCCGCAAGCAGGAACACGGCCCCCATGGACACGAAGAAGGTCCACATCATGGCCGGCTCGAGCACGACCTTCTTCGGATGAACGATGGACCCCCACCACGCGATCGCCTTATGGACGATGGGCACGTCGAAGAAGGCGATGATGGCCACCACCGCCGCAATCTTGGACGACCGGGCGTCCCCGCGGCTGAATAGCCTCAGGAGCAGGTACGCGCTGTACATGAGCCACAGGACAAGAAAAGACGTGAGCCTCGGCTCCCAGACCCACCACTTGCCCCAGGCCGACCGGCCCCAGATGGGACCTGTCACGAGCACGACGGTGATGAAGACCCATCCCACCTCCGTCATGGCGTAGGCCAGCGTGTCGTAGATGGGTTCGTCCTTCCAGAGGAACAGGATGCTGAACAGGAAAGAGAGAAAGAGAAGGACGTAGCAGATTATGGCGGACGGCACATGATAATAGAAAATTTTCTGAACGGCCCCCATCTGCACTTCGATGGGGGCGTACGTGAAGACCAGCCAAAGGGTTACGGCATTGGCCGCGGCGGCCACGGCCCAGAGAACGACGATCGAGCGGCGAAGCGCCATGTTCACTCCTCTACGGCGTATTCAAAGAGAAAGACGGAAGCCGTGAAAAAGAGAATATCAAAGAGACCCACGAGCCGCAACCACTGGTTGGACCACGAAAATCCCGTGGAAAGGGCATCCTGCGTCAAGGTAGCCGCTGCGATGAAGAGCGGGATGAGAATCGGGAAGAGCAGGATTGGATAGATCACCTGTCCGCCTCGAACCTGGGCGATGAGCGCAGCAAAGAGCGTTCCGAGCGCGGCATACCCGATCGTCACGGCCAGCCAGACCACGGCCAGCCGTATCACGCTGTCCTGAAAGCGGAAGTTGAGCAGCACGAAGGCCATGGCGAGCAGGAGAACCTCCAGGATCACGAGAAACACCAGGTTGACGAGAAACTTCCCCACGTAGATGGCGCTTCGGTCGCAGGGGCTCAGGAGGAGGGCGAAGAGCGTGCCGTTCTCCGTTTCCTTTCTGAACGAGGCGCCCATGAAGAGGCTACCCGCGAAAAGGATGATGAGCCAGAGCAGACCGCTGCCCGTCTGGTTGAGATCCACCCGGGTCGGATCCAGCGCGAAGGCGAAGAGCACGAGGGACAGCAGCGCAAAAAGAAAGGACGATGCCATGTTCTCCTTTCGCCGCAATTCATCCTTGAAATCTTTACCGAAAACGAGCGCCACCACTCTGAAGTACCTCATGAGGCCCGCTCCCCGGTCGTAGCCTGAAAATACTGTCTGCGTGCGGATTCCAGCGTCAGTCCCTCCGCCGGCGTGTCCAGCGCTATCCGGCCCTTGTGGAGCACGGCGATCCGGTCGGCGACTTCGAGGCAGTCCTCCAGGTCGTGGGTTATCATGAGCACCGCCCGGCTTTCGGTCTTCAGACCCGCGAGGAGCTTCGTGAGGGTCCGGCTGCCTTCTGGATCCAAACCCGTGTATGGTTCGTCGAGAATGAGGATGGATGGGTCCGTCAGAAGCACGCGGGCGAGCGAAAGCCTCTGCTGCATGCCCCTGGAAAAGGTGCCGACCTGCCGGTCCGCGACGCCCGCCAGGCCCACGCGTTCCAACATGGTCCCGATGCGAACGTCCAGTTCGTGAACGCCGTAGAGACGACCGTAGAACGACAGGTTCTCGGCGGCGGTGAGATGGGCGTAGAGAAAGGTCTGGTGGGAGATGTAGCCGATCTCCCTGCGCAGCGCCCCCCTGTTCTTCTCCGTCACGGACTCGCCCCTGAAAAGGAAGGTGCCCCGTCCCGCCCTGGTCAGGGTCGTCAGGATGCGGGTCAGGGTGGTCTTCCCGGCACCGTTCGGACCCAGCAGGAGCAGGAGTTCGCCCACGTGTACGTCCAGCGACACGTCCTCCAGCACCCTTACGTGTCCGAACCTCTTGGAGAGACCTTTGATCGAGAGAATCGGCGGGATCTCGGCCATGCGGCCTATTTTAGTTAGGCCGCCTCCCGGCGTCAAACATCCGGGGCCACCTTGTGAAAAAAGCTCGTCCGGGGGGGATGGATGCTCCCCGGTTGTGGTCAAGGGCGCGCAATCCTTCTATACTGAATCCTTGGAGGATGTCACGGACCACGCAGGAGAAGCCCCCCAGTCACAGCGCTCCGGCCCGACCTTCTTCCCGCCGGACCGGTGTTCGAGCCGTCCTCGTTCTGAGCGGTCTTCGGAGACTTGCGCCCGCTTCATCGACAGGCAATGAGAACGAAGAGCAGTGCAGGATTAAAGGAGAAGAACGACTGGCTGTCGGGTCTCCAGGCTTTCCCGTCCCTGGAACCGGAAAACTGGCGCGACGTGGAGGCGTCCACGGCCCGCGGTCCTGGAAATACTCGGCGAGGAACACGCAGCCGAAACTTCTATCGAGCCGGCCTACAGGTACGGGAGCCTCCTGTACGACCGCGGTGACGACTGCGGCGCGCTGGAAGTCTGGGAAGCCTTGATTCCCCATGCGCAAGCATTCGGCCGGAACGACGTGGCGGCTTACTGCGCCGCGAGGCTCGCCAAGGGACATGTTCACTTCGACGAGACCAGGGAGGCTCTCGTGTGGTACCGGCGGGGGCGGCACTGGAGCAAGGCCCTGCCGGCCTCGCACCCCATTCACGGCCGACTGGCCGGCACCCAGGGCGCCATCTATCAGCACCGCAGGGAATGGGCCCAGGCCCGGAAGGCGTACAGACGGGCCCTGAAGAGTTCCGCGGTGGACCCGGCCCTCGCCCACAAATGGGAAGGCATGGGCGTGGAAGACCTCGAGGCCATCCGGATGACCATGCTGGTAGACTGCGACCTGCGGGAAGCCAGGGTGGATGGACACTGCCGCGAATCGCTTCACAAGGCCGGACAGATACTGCAGGCCGCCCAGGAAATAGCGTCCTCCTTCTACACGCGGTGTCACTGCCAGCTCAACATGTTGGAACTGCTCTGGATCAAGGACGATCTCGAGGCCGCGGAAACCCTGGCCATGGGCCTTTCCGCCCTGCTCAACAATCCCGCTTTCCCCGAGGAGACCAGGTTGAGATTCCGACCGCCCCTGGCCTGGTTCATGTCTCTCATAGCCATTTCCCGCGACAACATCCCCCAGGCCCAGCAGCATATGCGGGAGGCTTTCCGATGGATGCGCGCCAGGAGAAACCCGCCCACCGAAGAGCTTATCGTGAGGGAGATGATCGCTCTGTACGCGGAGACCCACAGGAGGTACTACGGCGGATTCCGTGAAGATACGGTCCTTGCAACGCTCGAGGATGAGGGGGCCTGGATTCTCTCGCTCATCGAGTACTGTGAGTCCAGGAGCCGCTACATTCTGGGCGGACACGCCCGGAAGGTGGAGAAGGCCTGCCGGATACTCACGGAGCACATGGACAGATCCGCCGGCGGGTCCATGCCGCCTCTCCTCGAGGCGACCTACCTGCGCGGCGCGGCCCTCTTACACGACATCGGCCTCCTGGACGTGTCCTGGGCAACCCTCAACCGCATTCGGCCCCACCGTCCGGCCGATCTGCGCCGATTCCAGTCGCACGCCCTGGCCGGCGGTCGGATCCTGGAAGAACTTGGTTTTCCCATGACGGCGCGCATGGCGGAAGAACACCACGAGTTCGCCGACGGCTCCGGTTATCCCATTGGAACAAGCCACCAGACGGACATGGGAGGCATTCTCGCACTCGCAGAGGCCGTGGTTTCGAGTTGCAGTCCCTCCTACGTCGCCCCCACGCCCCGCCATCTGAGCGAAGCCGTGCGGGACTACCTGGGACCGCGGGCCCGTCAATTTCAGCCAAGGGCGCTCCAGGCCCTGAAGCGAGCCGCCGATTCCGGAGCCCTTGCCCCCCTCGAAGTCGCTCTAAGTCTAAGCAAGTTGACTCTTTTCCGCCTTTTACCCTATGATGGTCAGCGGCGCGGAGAGATGTCCGAGTGGCCGAAGGAGCACGCTTGGAAAGCGTGTGAACCCGAAAGGGTTCCCGGGGTTCGAATCCCCGTCTCTCCGCCAATCTTATCAATTACTTGCGACTTTGCCCCTCATCCTCATTTCGCCGTTTTCCTGCTCGACAAGTGCATCTAACCTTGTTGCGTTTCTAAGACGATGGTTGGGCATCGCCTTTCGAGCTGCGTCGCGCATCTGCCCCGCAAGCCTCTTGCGCGCGCCCCACGCGGGTTCTTCAGCAGCCTGCCAGGCCCTACCGGACTCCGCAGCGCCGTCACGCGTCCTCCGGAGTACCGTTATGTTCCTCGCCAAAGTTCCTGGCTCCCGGCCGGAACCGGGCAGGAGGGTGCTCCCGAGGGGAGCGGCGCAACAGCAGTTCAAGCGGAATTGGAGCGATGGGTGCCGGCTTGAATCGCCCATCCTCGCAAACTATACTGGACAGGAAATTAACCCTTCTCGGTGTTTGTGGTAGAGGCGCCTTTGGAAACGACCGATGACTCTAGGATGTCAAGCGCAGAACTTGAACAGATCCTGCCGGATCTTCTGGAACTCGCGTGCCGAACCAACACCGCGGAAGTGGGAGTTATCGCGTTGGTGGATCCCGACACGGGCGACCTGGTCGTGTGGCACACCTTCGGGACGGCCTTCAAGGAGCTGGCCTCTGGGGCCCGTTTGCCCCATGGCACGGGCGTCTCGGGCTGGAGCATCGTCAACCGAAAGATCGCCCTGGTCAATGATCTGGCCTCCGATCCCCGGTTCGCCTTCAGCGGCAGGACGGACCTCGACTTCGAGCCTCGCAACCTGGTGTCCGTGCCTCTCATCGCCCTGGATTCCGTCATCGGGGTCTTCGTGCTCTTCAACAAAAGGGACGGCGCCTTCAACGAGGCCAATTTAAGGCTGATGGAATCGGTGGGTTCGCTGGCCGCAAGCGCCATCGAAAGTACCAGGCTCTACAATGCCGAACGCAAGGAGCGGCGGCTCGCGCAGACGCTTTCCTCCTTCAGCATGGCCATCACGCAGTCCCTGGATGTCACTGTTGTGCTGGGAGTTCTCCTCGACTACATGGGTCGGCTCGTCTCCTACGATAAGGCCGTCGCCATGCTCGCCGATTGGGGCTCACGTTTCGTCGTTCGCGTGATTCGGGGAAGCGACGGCACCACCGCATTGGACACGGAATTCCCGGCCCCCGTCGATGCGGGCGGCATTCCCCTCCTCGGCGAACTGCTGGAGGAGCAAAAGGGTAGGGTGGTCCAGGACATCGGTTCGGACCCGGCTTGGGCGGGCTACCCCTACGTGGACGAGGCCCGTAGTTGGATGGGTGTCCCCCTCGTGGCAGGCGGACGCGTCATCGGCATGTTCTCTCTGGCGAAAAGCACACCGGGGTTCTACCAGCAGGAACACCTGGAGCAGGCGGAGGCCCTGGCCTCTCAGACCTCGGCGGCCGTCCAGAGCGCGTGGCTCTTCGAGAAGGTGGGCGAGGGGCGGGCCCGTCTCCAGTCCCTGTCCAGGCAACTCGTGAGGATACAGGAGAGCGAGCGGCGGGCCGTCTCTCTGGAACTTCATGACGAGGCGGGCCAATCCCTGACATCCCTGAAGGTGGGCCTGCATCTCCTGGAGTCGAAGGTGGATGACCCGGCCGCCGCCAGGGCCGGCATCGCCGATCTTCGACAACAGGTAGAGGCGCTGATGGTGAGCCTCCACCGCCTGGCTACGAACCTGCGCCCGGCGAGCCTGGACCACGTGGGATTGTCGGCGGCGGTGCAACAGATGGTGGAAAGCATAAACCTTCAGCAGAGGCCAACAGTGGAGTTCGAGGAAAGGGGGCTGGGCACGCAACGGCTCCAGGAGTTCACGGAGACGGCGCTCTACCGCATCGCGCAGGAGGCGCTCGCCAATGCCATGCACCACTCTCGCGCCAAGCGCGTGTCGGTCCTTCTGGAACGCCACGAGGGCAAGATCGTGGTCGTCGTCGAGGATGACGGCGTCGGTTTCGACCCCATCATGGCGAGTCACAGCGGGCGCCTGGGCCTCCTGGGCATGAGGGAGCGGGCCGAGATGCTCGGCGGGACGCTCCTCGTGGAAAGCTCCAAGGGCAAGGGGGCCACGATCGTTGCGGAGGTACCGGATGCCGATTCGCATTTTGCTGGCTGACGATCACGGCGTGCTTCGGGCCGGGTTGAAGGCTCTGCTGCATACCGACGAAGAGTTCCATGTGGTGGCCGAAGCCTGGGAGGGCGACCAGGTCCTCCGGCTCGCCGAAAAGCTCCAGCCCGACGTCGTGCTTCTCGACCTCAACATGCCCGGCCCCGGCAATATCGAGGTCACCCGGAGGATCGTCCAAGTGGCGCCCCAATCCAAGGTGCTCATCCTCACGGCTTACGAAGAAAACGGCATGGTTCGAGAGGTGCTGAATGCGGGCGCTTCGGGGTATATCATCAAGCGCGCCGTGGAATCCGAACTCCTGAACGCGATCCGGGCCGTCCATCGGGGCGAAGTCGTACGTGCATCCCTTCATGATGCGCGCCCTTCTCGCCCCGCCGGCCAGGGAGCCCGATCCCGAGAAGAAGAGAGAGGACACCCCCCTCACGCCCCGGGAGGTAGAGGTACTCAGGCTCATCGCACAGGGCTATACCAACCGGCAAATCGCCGAGAGCCTCGACTTGAGCGTCCGCACGGTGGAGAGCCACCGGGCGAACGTGATGGGCAAGCTGGGGCTGCACACCCGTGTCCAGCTCGTGCGCTACGCCGCCGAACACCACCTTATAGAATAGTTGAGGCGGTGGACTGCTTGCGCGGTGACGCCCAGCCGTGGAAGGCCCCGCAAAGTCCGGTTCCGGGCGGGAAGGGGGCGCCCCTCCCGCCCGGACGGCATGGCTTCCTTACTTTCTATTGGTTTTTTTATCGCCTTTTTTCTTCTCGTTCTTGGCCTTGTCCTGCTTTGGGGATTCACGGGTTTTGACCGCGCTCGCCCGCGCCGCCTTACGCTCGATCTCCTGCCGCGTCTGCAGCTGCTTCTGGTCTCGCTGTCGCTGCTCCTGCAGGGCTTTCATCTCAGCCGCGTGGCGCCGCGAAACCGCTTGCGCATCAGCCTTGGCCTTCGCCCGCACCGCCTCCTGGCGGTGGATCTGCTCGAGGTCCCGCTGTTCCTTGTCCAGCCTCTTCTTCAGGTCCTTCTGCTCTCGCTGGAACTGGCGCTCGTCGATGCCTGCCGGCGCCGTTCTCGTGCGCGGAGCGACCCAAACGGGGGGCGGAGCCTTCTCCTGGTGGTCTCGCTGTGTCTGATGCAGGCCGGCGTTGTTGCGACGGCCGACTTTAACCGTGTCAAGCCTATTCTTCGCAGGCCGGTAAATGCTGATCACGTCCCGTTGAACGCGTGCTTCGCGAGGGTTGGTCACGGAGTCGATGCGGTAACGCCCCGGTCTCCGTCCGGTCGCCTTCTCGATGCGACCAACCGGCACGCCGTGGTTGATCACCCTGTTGTTTACCACGGTGTAGTTGATGATGTTCGTGGTGTTGTGGATGATCGTGACGTTGCGTGCCTGGGGCACGAAATAGCCACCGATGTCGGCGTCGAGGAATCGGCGTTCGGGCACGAAGGAATAGTCGCGCGGTGAGAGCAGGAGACTGATGTTGAGCCCGCCGAGTTGGAGGCCGATTCCGACCTGAAATCCGACCGCAGGTGGAAGCGGTGCCCAGCCGACGTAGCCGTTGCCCTGCTGCCACGACACCCATGCCGGCCCCCAGTCGGTTCCGGGAACCCACAGCCAGCCGAACTGGGGATCCCACGCCCAGCGGCCGTAGTGGTAAGTCGCCCAGCCGAACGGTTCATTGGAAACCCACGTCCAGCCATACTCGGTTTCCACCCAACGCCCCATGGAGTACGGACGCCATTCGGGCTGCACGTTCCGCGGGAACCACACCCAGCCGTAGTGGGGATGCCTCACCCACTCGCCATAGGGAGACAGCGCGTCGTAGAAAAAGCCGACGTCCACGGTCGGGTCCTGGTCCTGGTAGTAGCGATTATCCGTCTGGTTGTTGTAGGGATTGGCCTGCTGGCGACCATAGGCGCCTTGTTGCTCCCGGGCCCCGGCCGGATTTCCGTAGGGCCTGGCCTGGCAATAGGCGGTACCGGCGAAAATTCCCGCCAGAAGCCCAATGAGTACAAGTCGGTTCATTCTCATGACATCCTCCGTTTAACGTGTCCCGTCGCGCCGACAACACGAGTGGCTCATCCTGCAGCCTCCTGCCGGACTCCTGATTGATCCGGCCAGGGTATGCGGGGCCTGCGATTCGAAGCCGCTGAGACGCGTGCTGAGGACCCGCCTGCCGCCCGGTACGGCCCAGGGTCATGTCCCACCAGGACGGCGAACTCCGCCTCCCCATGATTTCGCCGGTAGCAAACCGCCCTAGCCTCCGCGTCGCCCGGAAACGAGCCGGACGATCAGAATGATCACCGCCACCACGAGCAGGATATGGATAAATCCGCCCATCGTGTAGGAGGTCACGATGCCGAGCAACCACAATACGAGAAGAATAACCAGAATCGTCCAGAGCATTTCAATCCTCTCCTTCTATTGCATAGAGATATCGACCCTATTCAGAATATGCCTCAAACCTAAGGCCTCGAATCCCCCACGCGGAAGGGCACTTTCTACCGGGGCGCGGGACCGCGGCAGGGGTGAAAACTACCCATCCCGGGACCACCCGGTCCGCCCGGCACAAGATGCCCGCCCTACAGCCCTTCACGCGTGAGGTCCCGACGGATCGATACACTCGGTAGTCTTTACGGATACGGCTGGACTGGACCGCGATTTCCCAACACCTTTTGCGGTATCCCTATCCGTAGCCAGTACCCTGATCGGACGGACGGACAGAAGTTAGATTGAGAGTGCCCATAACGCAGGCCGCCGCCGTGCTGGAACGAGTGGACTGGAGATGCGCGCTGCACCTCCCTCTCACGAGCCTCGGGCTCGATCAGGAGGAGCTTGATGAACGCCACAAGAAACTGCTCGAAGATCCAACGCTCCGCCAGTTCCCGGATGGCCCCCTGCAAAGGGTCCCCGGACCCTTGCGGGTCACATCAGACAGTAGGGGAACAAGGCGGACACCACCGGCGTGAGAGACGTCGGGAACGCAATGACCATTGAGAAGGACAAATAGTAGAAAAGGAGTTGTGCAATGGACAAGAGTGATTTGAACGTGTTCATGGCTTTTCTCTTGGGAGCGGCAGCAGGCGGCGTGGCGGCCCTGCTCCTGGCACCCGCGTCCGGAACTGAAACGCGGAAGAAGATCAAGGACACCGTACACGGGACAAAGAACAAGGCAGTCAAGGGACTTGAGGGTGCCAAGGATTTCGCAGAGGTTCAAAAGGAGGCGCTGAAGGAGGCCGTGATCGGGGGCAAGGAGGCCTATCGTAAGGCCGTGAATAGAAGTTCAGCCGATGCCGCCTCTTAACCACTTGAGGGAATGCCGTTGAGGGTTCAGGCGCAGACTTCGTGGGCCCGATCGGCCTGCCGCGAAGGAGAGATTCCAATGGACAGACATTTCGAAGTCCGCCCCAATTACTTGGGAGGACGGCCTGGTCAGGAAGCTAAAAAAGAGATCGGGGACCTGCTGAACGACATGGCCGAGGGCTTGGAGATCTCGAGACAGTTGTCGCTCCTTGCGGACAGCCACCGGAAAGAACGCGACCATAGCCCCCGTATCCCGTTTCAGGACCTCCTCCAGGATTGCGCTCACAAAATCGTGGCCGAAACCTGGCGTTGCCGCATGGAGATGGAAGCGAGCGGACGGGTCCGTTTCGGATCCGTGGTGATCGAGGAAAGCGCCGATCCCGATGAACCGGCCACGGTGAGCGATCTCCAATGGGGCGACCCCGCAATCCTGGCGGGTTCCGAGCAGAAGCCCCCGGCCGCCTGTTTTTCAGATGCTTCGCCGGCTGTGCCGGCAAGGAGATTCGATCCGGCTGCCCTCGGAATTTTGCGGCGGCTGTGTACCGCCATTCTGGCGGGACCCGTACCGGGAGGGGCGAGGGGGTCCGTGGCGCAACAAAGGCGAGGAGGTGCATGAGACCATGCTTATTCATGTTGTAATCGTTCTAATAGTGGTGGGCATTCTGCTGTGGCTCATCAACAGTTTCATACCCATGGCGCGCCCGATCAAGTCCATTTTGAATGCCGTCGTGGTCATCGTCGTGATTCTTTGGCTCCTGAGCGTCTTTGGCGTGATCGGCTCGTTTTCACACTATCTCCATATGCGCTGACACATGCCGATCGCGTTCTAAGATCTGGTGGCACGGGCATTCTTCGATCGACAAACCGATACTAACGCCCGTGCCGCGTCGGTTGCGAGGAGGTCTTTCATGGCCCGCGGGAGTCGCAAAACAGTCGAGTTGTTGGTCGTGGGAGCCTTGGCGGTGGGGCTGATGATGGCCCTCGCAGCGCAGGAGTACGGCGAAGGATCCCATCACTATCGAATGAGGCACGGCCGCGTGGCCAAGCTCTGGCATCGCGGGGAGTATAGGTTCGCCACCCTGAGCCTGGATTGGCATTCCGGCGGGGCCGAGACCCCCGGCCCCAAGGAAGAACCGATGCGACCGTATCCCGGAATGGGGGTTATGGTGGAGATCACCTTCGGGACCGCCTCCCTTCGCATACCCGTCGGACGGGTTCAAAGCGTCTCCCCAGACGGCACGGAGTGCGTCGCGCGCCTCGACGAAACGCTTCTCGCCCGTACCGTGCAGAACCCCACGGACCAAAGCACCCATCCGGTCCGGAAATTTCTCGTCGTCGGTTCGGAGGTCGTAATATCCACGGAGCCATTCTGAGGTGCCCGTTCCAACAGGTCCCGCGCGCTCGCCGAACCGGTCTCCCGCTCGCGGCGAAAGATGTGTTGTCGCGCCTGGACGATGCGCATCGGCATCTACGGCGGTGCGACGTTGGGCATTCGGAGCCGTGGCGCTGGCAACGCGACCTACGAGAGTTCTTCAGCAGCCTGGCTGGAAGGGAATTCCACGATGTCCTTGAATAGACCGCTTCCGAGGCGCCCGCTGGTACCCGGCCTCATTGTTCTTTTCGCAGTAATGCTTTGCCCGTGGCCGATCGCGGCGGCTCCGATCCCTGTGCGCTTTGCCGAAGGCTCTATCCACGGATTCCTCATCCTGCGCTCCCAGGAGGGAAAGATCCTGGCGCAGGGCGACCTCCTTGAGGTCGCGCGGGACGGTGCCATCCAAAAGACCACGGTATTCAGGTTCAACGACGGGTCCGTCTTCAAGGAAACGGTGGTGTTCACCCAACAAGGGGTCTATACGCTTCAGAGCTACCGGTTGGAGCAGAGCGGTCCCGCGTTCACGGAGGATGTCCGAATCTCTCTGGAGAGAGACACGGGGAAATACCGCGTGGAGTCTCAGGCGCACAAGGGCGGGCCTGCAAAGGTTTTCGAGGGTACGCTCGCTATGCCCCCCGACGTCTACAACGGCATGATCCCCACTATCGTGAAGGACCTGCCCAAAGGAACCGGTGAAACCGTCCACTTTGTCGTCTTCACGCCCGAACCCAAAATCATCCGGATTGAGATAGCGCCGGCGGGAGCGTTGAAGGTGATGGTCGGGGAGATCCCCATGACCGCGGTCAACTACGTCCTGAAGCCCAAACTGGGGCCGTGGCTCAGGATCCTGGTCACGGTCCTGGGGCGTGTGCCCCAGGATGGCCACGTCTGGATCATCGAAGGGGACGTACCGGCCCTCGTGGGGTTCGAAGGACAGATTTACACGACCGATCCCGTCTGGCGGGTCGAACTGGTGAGCCCCAAGCGGTCCTGAGGAGTCCTTTTTTCCGCACGCACAGGGCGAACATGAGCCGGGCCGGACCGGCCGGGTCCGATGCGAAGACAGTCTGCGGTCCGCCCACACCCTTTCCCACCCGGCGGTATCCGGCCACCGGATGAACGGGGCGAAGCGTTGCCAGGAGAGACCGGGCGCATCCGGCCACCCTCCGGGCGAGGCCGCAGAAAAACAATGAGAATCGTTTCTTTGGAGGTGGCGAGATGAACGTAATAAAGATCGTAGCCATCGTTCTGATCGTGGCAGGCGTCCTGGCGCTGGTCTATGGTGGCCTCACCTACACCAAGGCGACCGATGCGGCCAAATTAGGCCCGATCGAGTTGACCGTAAAGCACAAAGAGACGGTCAAATTCCCCGTCTGGACCGGTGTTGGCGCGATCCTGGTGGGAAGCACGCTCCTGCTTCTCGGGCGCAAAAAGTCCTGACGGACGAATCGCGGTCTGGCGGCGGCCGTCGCGAAAAGGAGGCAACCATGCCAACCGATACGTCGTCATCCACGCGCACGTTGCATCCAGGCGGCACTAAGACTCCGTTTATACTACTGACGGGTACCCCCAATTCTCAGTACTATTCACTTACTTGACTGGGGCCAATTCCGTAAACTCCCCCCTGAAAAAGAAAACCTCCAGAGACTAGGATTACATATGATGGCTTAACGTATTTCTGGAGACAGACTTATCGCCCGGTCCCGCAGGGTCTTTGAGCCTCGGGGACTTTGGCGGGAGGGAGGGCGCACGACATCCTCCGCCCCCCCGGTGATCGGGGTGGAACAAGAGAGACACGGTCAAAATCTTGGCAATTAGGAACTAAAACTGGAGTTTACTATCCGAAAGGGAGGTGATTGATGAGGAAATGGTTGGTGGGCACGTTGTGCCTTTTGGGTTCGCTCGGGGTGTTCGCGCAGGCCCATACGGGGTATTTCGACATACTGCCCGGATACCAGTTCAACACGGGCGACTACAATGTCCAGGAAGGTATCTACCGCACCGAGAACAGCGGCAAGGACAGCTGGATGGGCAGCCTGGATGTCGGGTGGTTCTTCACGGACCACGTGGGGATTCACGGAGGGTATATGTACAGCCCGGGTGACTATCACGCGAGGCTGTATCGCGGTCCAATCCTCATGGAGGATTACACCTTCTCCAGAAGCACCCACCTCCTGGAAATCGGTCCCGAGTTCATCTGGGGCCCCAAGGACAACCAGCTCTACTTTCAGCTGAACGCCGGCCACACCTTCGGCAGCGGTGATACCAAGTTCTACGCTGGAGGCCACAAGTACGACCTGGGCAACATCGGCAGCAACGAGTGGGTCTACGGCGCCGCCCTCGGCTACCGGCACTACTTCAACGACACCGTGGGCATCGCCATGCAGGCCGCGTACCACCACATCCAGAACTGGGAGATCAACGACGTGTGGGACGCCCGGATCGGCGTGGTTTTCCGCTTCCCCAAGCCGGCGCCTCCACCTCCGCCGCCGCCGCCGCCGCCGCCGCCGCCACCCCCGCCGCCGCCTCCACCGCCTCCCGCGCAGGAGGACCCCACCACCGCCGCCACCCGCAACGAGTTCGTGACGATAACGCTCGACGAGTCGGTGCTCCATTTCACGACGGACAAGTGGGCGATCCCGAAAGCGGGTGATCCAGCCCTCGACGATGCCGTCCAGAAAATCAACCAGTATCCCCAGTTCAAGATCGAAATCGTCGGTCACACAGACAGCACCGGCAGCGATGCCTGGAACGCCATACTCTCCAAACGCCGCGCCGAGTCGGTGGCCAAATACCTAACGGCCCATGGCGTCGACGAGTCCCGCATCGTCAGCGTGACGGGCGTGGGTCCCAGCCACCCCATCGCCGACAACAAAACCAGAGAAGGGCGATCCAAGAACCGCCGGGTCGAGGTCTCCGCAGAACCGATTCACGTCCAGACGAATTAGCCTCGACCTCCATTTTAAGCTTTTGGGGCGGCCGACGGCCGCCCCTTTTTCGCTGCCCGTCCGGCTCCCCTGCAGGGTGTGACCACGCGAGAAGGGTGTCGCGGCCATCGCATCCGGCGCCGTGGCGCGGGCAACGTTACCGGCAGGAAATTTCAGCGGCCCCGTTGAGGCACCGCGACTCCGTACCCTGCACGGATGGGCACACCCACTCTCCGTACCTTTATCCCACCTCGACCCAAGCTTTATCCGTACCTTCCCCGCTGAAAAATGGCCCGCCAAAGGGACACATTTGAATTGGCAGCACATGCAAGCGCAAGTGTCCGGGACCCAGGCGACAGGTGCGCGGTTTCCGGGCATCCTGGATTTGGTGCCCGTCGAGGATGGCGGGCTTGAGGCCCCTGGGCCTTTTGCGCTCCCAGCAGGTCGCAAAAAAAGGAGAGCCACATGCTAATGACTCTTTTGATCGTCATCCTTGTCCTGGCACTGATCGGTGCGCTACCCCGATGGCCTCACAGCCGAAACTGGGGGTATTACCCAAGCGGCGGGCTGGGTTTGGTCCTGGTCATCCTGGTCATCCTGATACTGGTTCGTTGAGTACGGATCGGTGGCCCCGTCAAATGGACGCCGCCGCGGTCGGGGCGTCCGGCGAGGGTTCGGCGTCCGACCGGGCGGTGACGCCAGGTTCGTCACCACCGCCCCTGACTGCGATTGTACGCGGCGAGACAAGTAAGTGAGGGAACAGCGCTTCGGGTTGCAAACCATGGCCCGGTTCAAGCGCGCCGCAGGACGGCGAAGGTTTCTGCCGGTACGTCAGCGAACCCGGCGGCAATCGGTGCTCTGAGGGACTTGCCTTTTCAAAGGGGGCATGAAATGGGCATCAAGACATTATTGATATACCCCGAGATTCCCCCAACGTACTGGAGCCTCAAGTATACCCTGCCGTTCATCGGGAAGCGGGCGGTCTTCCCTCCGCTCGGCCTCATGACAGTCGCCGCCATGCTGCCGGACGACTTCGACGTGAAGCTGGTGGATATGAACGTGGAGCCCCTGGAGGAGTCCGCCGTCGCCGGCGCCGATCTGGTTCTCACCTCCTCCATGATCGTCCAGAAGGACTCCCTCGAGAAGGTCATCGGCCTGTGCAAGAAGCACGGGAAGAAGGTCGTGGCCGGCGGACCCTACCCCACCAGCATGAACGCGAACATTCCGGGCGTTGACCACTTCGTCTTGAACGAGGCCGAGATCACGCTCCCGGCGTTCCTCGCGGATTACAGGGAAGGCAAGGCAAAAACGATTTACGCCGACCCGGCGAAGCCCGACATGGGCCTCACGCCCGCGCCCCGGTTTGACCTTATCCGCAAGAGGCGCTACTCCACCATGGCCCTGCAGTACTCCCGCGGGTGTCCGCATTCCTGCGAGTTCTGCGACATCGTCGAGATGTTCGGCCGCGTGCCCCGCACCAAGACCCCGGCGCAGTTCCTGGGAGAGATGGACCTCCTCTACGAAGCAGGCTGGAGGGGCTCTCTCTTCGTGGTGGACGACAACTTCATCGGGAACAGGAAGGAAGTCAGGAGGCTGCTCCCCGAGATCGCCTCGTGGCAGCAGAAGAGGCGTTACCCCTTCAACCTCTTCACGGAGGCCACCCTCACCCTCGCGGAGGACGAGCCGCTGATGGACCAGATGATTCTTGCGGGCTTCAACATGGTCTTCGTCGGCATCGAAACCCCGGACCGAGACGCCCTGACGCGCGCGGGCAAGACCCAGAACCTCAAGTCCGACATGCTCGCCAGCGTCCGAGCCATCCAGGCCAAGGGGATGGAGGTCTCGGGGGGATTCATCCTGGGCTTCGACGAAGACAAAGAGGACATCTTCGATCGCCAGATCCGGTTCATCCAGGACGCCGGCATCCCCACGGCCATGGTGGGTTTGCTGACGGCCCTGCCCAACACACGGCTCTACAAGAGACTCCAGTCTGAGAACCGGATCACCGGAGAGTCGGGCGGGAACAACACCCACGACCTCAGGCTCAACTTCGTCCCAAAGATGGACACAGACAAGCTCCTGGCGGGATACAAGCGGGTCCTCTCCGAAATCTATTCGCCCGACCGCTATTTCGACCGGTGCCTCACCCTTCTGAAGAACACCCGGAAACACAGGACCAGTGCCCGGAGAATAACGGGCGTGGAGATGAGGGCCTTCACGCTCTCTCTCCTCATGCAGACCTTCTCCTCCTACGGCTGGTCCTACTGGCGATTCATGGCCCGCGGCTTTCTCACCAAGCCCAGCCTGTTTTCGGAGACGGTGACCATGGCGGTGAAGGGGCACCACTTCTTCAAGATGACCAGGTGCCTCCTGGAACTGGAGAGCTTCAAGCGATCCCTGGAGCTGGTCGCGAACACCTTCCCGGAGAAGGCCGCCGTCGTGCCGGTGCCGGACCACAAGATCGCGGGTCGCGGAACTGGAGGCGTACCGAGATCGCGTCCTGGCCGAAATGCGCAGGCGGTACAGGAAGATCCACAAGGATTTCCGCGTCTACGCGGAGGACGCGCTGACAAGGTTCAATGCCAACATGGACGACCTCATCGCCAGGATCGCGGCGCAGAGTGCGCCCACCCCCCCTTCTCCTGCCTGACCTGTTCGGTCCTTTCGCGTGACTGACAGGCGCTGGGGCTTAGTACCCAAATCCAGGTCGATTCTGTGACTGCCCGCACCGACGAAATTGCACATCCGCGGAGTGCGGCCTTCAGAATCGCGGTTGCCGGTCGACGCCCAATGTCCCGCTCCCTCGCTCCGTAGTAAATACGGATACGCCCAGACTGCGCTGCTATTTCCCGGCAACTTGCGCGGCATCGCTATCCGTAGCCCCTACTCTGAACACGCGAACGGACGGAGGTTAGATTGAAGGTGCTCAACGATACATCCGGCCCTCCCGTCGGTCGGGAGCCAGTGAGGAGATACAGCATCCATGAGTGCCAGGACCGTTCAACCCATCCCGAGGAACACCGCATCGCCGGCGACGGTCCCCCTTGACGAAGAATCTATTCTTCCGATGGGCAGTCCTTGACCGCAAGAGATATCACAAAGAGGCGATCGAAATGACCGCCGGAGCCCGATGCAATCAAGCCTTTGTCTGCTCTCACACCTGAAGCGAGGGACCTGTGCCGATGCGGTCGCATGACCGATCAACGCGAGGTCACAGATCTCCGTCACAGGCATGACCTAGTGCAGTGTTGGCGGTCCCATGGGAGGTGACCACTGTTCGGACGGCGCGGTCACGAAAAGGCGATGCTTCTCAGGGGCGAGGTCCTCAGCCTCGAGGGCCTCGAGGAGCGGGCGAAGACGCTCGCCGCCGTCTTCACCATGGCACCCGCCTCACGTGCCGGCGGGCATGACGTGTTGCACCGGTTGGAGGACAACATCCGCCTCCTGAACGCGGCGTACCGCTCACTCGCTGAAGACATCCACGGGGGCGTCGCCGTACCTCCGGCCGCCGAGTGGCTCCTCGACAACTATCATCTCGTCGAGTCGGAGGCACGCGCCGTGCGGCACGACCTTCCAGTCCGGTACTACCGGAGACTGCCGAAGCTCGCGGCACGGGAGTTTCGGGGCCAGGCCCGCATCCATGCGATAGCGATCGAGCTGATCGGCCACGGCGACGGGCGGATCGACGCGGAGCGGCTCACGCGATTTATCCTCGCCTTTCAGACCGTGGCGCCGTTGACGATTGGAGAGCTCTGGGCTTGTCCCATCATGCTCAAGCTCGCGCTCATCGAGAACCTGAGGCTCCTTGCGGATGGAATCCTCTCGGGTCGATCGGCACGGTTGGAGGCGGACGCCGCTCTCGCACGGCTGGAAGGCGGTGGTCATCCCGGTCCTCTGCCCGATCCGCTCCCGAACGCCTTCGTGGCGCAGTTGCGGCAACGGATGCGCGAGTACGACCCCCGGGTCTCTCCCTTCGTCGCAACGGTGGAGCAGGAGCTGGCCGGGCGCGGGATGACGCCCGAGGATGCGGTCCGCTCCGAGAACCAGCGCCAAGCGACCGACCAGGTCTCCACCGGCAATGCGGTGACGAGCCTCAGGTTCTGCGCGACGCTCGACTGGAGCGGTTTCGTGGAACAGGTCAGCGCGGTGGAGGAGATCCTGCGGCGGGACCCCGCGGGTGTATATCCGCGCATGGATTTCGCCAGCCGCGACCGATACCGGCACGCCGTGGAGGATCTCGCCGAGCGAACTGGAGAGGCGCAGGTGTGCGTCGCCCTGCGAAGCGTCGAGAGTGCACGCAGCGCGGCGGGGCGAAAGGGATTCGGTGAAAGGCCCGCGCACGTCGGCTATCACCTGATCGGGCCGGGTCGGCGCGACCTCGAGAGCGACGTTGCGTACCGCCCGCGGCTCCGTCAGCGTCTCCGCCGCTGGGCCTTCACCCACACGACTGCCGCCTACCTCGGCGGAGTCGGCCTCCTGACCGGCTTGGGCGTATTCGCAGCCTACGCTTACGCGGGCGTCGCCGGCACGGCCTGGATGGCAACGGCCGCGGCCCTGATCGCCTTGCTCCCCGCCAGCGAACTGGCCGTCCTCGTCGTCCAGCGCATCGCGGCCGCGCGCGTTCCGCCGCGGCGGCTCCCGCGCCTCGATTTCAGCAACGGGATCCCCGAGAGCGCCCGCACGATGGTGGTCGTGCCGGTGCTTCTCGTCAGCGTGGGCGAGGTCGAGCGGCTCCTCGCGCATCTGGAGGTGCAGGCCCTCGGTAACCTCGACCCCATGATCCACTTCGCGATCCTGAGCGATTTCAAGGATGCGCCGGAACTCTCGGTTCCAGGTGACGACGAGATCCTGACCTCGGCGGTGGCCGGAATCGAGTCGCTCAATCGCAAGCACGCAGCCGATGGGAACGACCGCTTCTTTCTCTTCCACCGCGATCGTCGGTGGAACCCGAAGCAGGGCGTCTTCATGGGCTGGGAGCGCAAGCGTGGAAAGATCGAGGAGTTCAACCGCCTGCTGCGCTCTTCCGCCGACGCGGCGTTCTCCGTCAAGGTCGGAGACCTTCCGATCCTTCCCTCGGTGCGCTACGTCCTTACCCTGGACGCCGACACGCAGCTTCCGAGGGACGCCGCAAAGACCCTGATCGGGATCATCTCGCACCCGCTCAACCGACCCGTGGTGGACGCCACCCTAAAAAGAGTCACGGAGGGCTATGGCATCCTCCAGCCGCGAGTGAGCATCAACCTCGCGAGCGCCGGCGGGTCTCTCTTCGCCAGGGTGTACGCCGGGCATACCGGCGTAGATCCTTACACGACGGCGATCTCGGACACCTACCAGGACCTGTTCGGCGAAGGGAGCTATACGGGCAAGGGGCTGTATGACGTCGACGCATTCCAGGCAACCGTCGGCCTGCGCGTCCCCGAAAACACCTTGCTCTCGCACGATCTCTTCGAGGGGCTTCACGCGCGCACCGCGCTCGTCACGGATGTGGAGCTGGTGGACGACTACCCCGCCAACGTTCTTGCCCATGGGCGGCGTCAGCACCGCTGGATACGCGGCGATTGGCAGATACTCGCCTGGCTCTTCCCGGTAGTCCCGACCCCGCAGGGCTTCGTGAGGAACCGCCTTCCGCTCATCGGCCAGTGGAAGATCCTCGACAACCTCCGCCGCAGTCTCGTGGCGCCTGCGCTCCTCGTCTACTTCGCGGCCGCGTGGACCCTGCTGCCCGGCAACCCTCTCGCCTGGACCCTCGGCGGTCTCGCGGTCGTTGCCTTCCCGCTCGTCACCTTCCTCTTCAATCTTTTAAAACCGCGCCCGGCGCACGAACCGGCTCGCGTCCACCTGCGAGCCATCGCAGAGGATCTCGGCGCGACTTCGGCACAGGCATTCCTGACGCTGGTCCTTCTCCCATTCCACGCCTGGGAGAGTGTGCAGCGCCATCGCCCTGACCCTTATTCGGCTCGCCATCACACGGCGCCACCTCCTGGACTGGGAGACGGCGGCCTCGCAGGCGATCCGGGCGGCCGGCTCTTCTCGAAAGGGGGTTCGCTCCTTCTTCGTGGAGATGGCCGCGAGCACGATTCTTGGCCGCCGGACTCCTGGCCCTCACTGCAGCTGCGAGACCCAGCGTGCTGCCTCTCGCGCTCTGGTTCTTCATGCTGTGGGGGGCGGCGCCCGCCTTCGCTTACTGGCTGAGTCGGCCGACCGTACAACGCCTGCACGAGCTGTCGGCGCAGGACCGCGACCACCTCATGGAGGTGGCGCGAAAGACGTGGCGCCATCTCGATTCCCTCGCCGGTCCGGAGGACCATTGGCTCCCGCCCGACAACTTCCAGGAAGAGCGTGAGCCCACCGTGGCTCACCGGACTTCGCCGACCAACATCGGGCTTGGCCTCCTCTCGACGCTCGCGGCGTACGATCTGGGCCTGATGCCGGCGGATGCCATGGCCGAAAAGCTCGACCGGACGCTGACGACGGTCGAGGCGCTGGAGCGCCACGAGGGACACCTCCTGAACTGGTACGACACGCAGACCCTCTCGCCGCTGCTTCCTCGCTACGTCTCTACGGTAGACAGCGGCAACCTCGCGGGGGCGCTCCTCGCCCTGGCGGAGGGGTGCCGGCAACTGAGCGGTCAAACGGACGCGTCGCAACCGGGCCTGGCATCTCGGCTGTCCGACGTCGCCCGCCGGGCAACGGCCCTTGCGAACGGCATGAACTTCACTTTCCTCTACGACCGTCAGCGCCAGCTCTTCTCGATCGGTTACCGGATGGCCGACGTCGGCGGGCCTGGGCGTCTGGACGGCTCCTACTACGACCTGCTCGCCTCGGAATCGCGCCTCGCGAGCTTCTTTGCCATCGCCAAGGGCGATGTCCCGCAGAGGCACTGGTTCCATCTGGGACGGCTCGTCGTCAGCGTGAAGGGCGTCCCGACGCTCGTCTCCTGGAGCGCGACCATGTTCGAGTACCTCATGCCGCTCCTCCTGATGAGAAACTATCCCGGAACGCTTCTCGGACAAAGTTGCCGCATGGTCGTCAAGAAACAGATTGCATACGGTCGCAAGCGGCACGTCCCGTGGGGGATCTCCGAGTCCGCCTACGATCTGAAGGACCGGCTCGGCAACTACCAGTACAAAGAGTTCGGCGTCCCCGGGCTCGGGTTGAAGCGAGGGCTGGCCGACGAACTCGTCGTCGCTCCCTACGCGACCGCGCTGGCCGCCCTGCTGGATCCGGCCGGCGCTGCGAAGAACCTTCGAAGGCTGACGAGCGAGGGGGCCGAGGGGGAATTCGGATACTACGACGCCATCGACTACACGGCGCGGCAGCCGAGGGAGAGTGGCGACTCCGCGGCGGCGAAACCTGCGCCCGGTGTCGCCGTCAAGATTCACCTGGCGCACCACCAGGGGATGATCCTCGTCGCCATCGCCAACGTCCTTTTAGGCGACGTGATGGTCGAACGCTTCCATGCGGACCGGCGAATCCAGGCGACCGAACTTCTCCTGCAGGAGCGGATCCCGCGCGAAGCGCCCGTCATCGAACCGCGTTCCGCGGAAAAGGCTCCCGCCGAGCCTCCCGCGCTGGTGCGCGCCCCGCGCCGCCTCCGCTCGCCCCACACGCCCTACCCTCGCGCGCAGATCCTTTCGAACGGCAACTACGTCGTAATCGTCACGAACGGGGGCGGCGGAACGAGTTTCTGCCGAGGCCGCGCCGTTACGAGGTGGCGGGAGGACCGCACCCGCGATCCGGGAAGCCATTTCGTCTATCTGCGCGATGTGCGCACGGGCGCCGTCTGGTCCGCGGCCTACCAGCCCGTCGGCAAGGAGCCCGACAGCTACCTCGTGGAATTCCTCGCCGAGAAGGCTACCTTCGAACGGGTCGATGACGACATCACGACGCGGCTCGAGATCGCCGTTTCGCCTGGGGACGACGCCGAGGTCCGGCGCGTGTCCGTGACGAATCGAGGCGACACCCCTCGCGAAATCGAATTGACAAGCTATGTCGAGGTGGGTCTTGGATCCGTCGCCGAAGACGTCGCCAACCCGGCCTTCGGGAAGCTTTTCGTCGAGACGGAGTGGATCGCCGAGAACACGGCGCTCCTCGCGCGGCGCCGGCGCCGTGGCCCAACCGACCCGGCGCTCGTCGGCTTCCACGTCCTCTCCATCCAGGGACCGACGCAGGCGGAAGTCGAGTGGGAGACAGACCGGATGCGCTTCCTAGGCCGCGGGCGCGGGCCGGACAACCCGGAAGCCATGGACGGGCGCGCTCTCTCGGGAACGACCGGCGCGGTCCTCGACCCGATCCTGAGCTTGAGAACGCGGCTGCGCCTCGAACCCGGGGGTTTCGCCCGCGTCTCGTTCACGACAGGCGTCGTCCCCGACGTAACGGCCGCGCGGGCCTGCGCCCAGAAGTACCACGACCACGGTGCCTCCGCCCGCGTTTTCGCCCTGGCTTTCACCGATGTGCAGATGTCGTTGCGACATCTCGGAATCACCATGGAGCAGGCCCAACTCACCGAGCGGCTCGCCTCCCGGGTCTTCTTCTCCGACGCCTCACTCCGGGCCGACGGGGAGACCCTGGCAAAGAACACCCTCGGACAGGAGGGCCTCTGGCGGTTCGGCATCTCGGGCGACCTCCCCATCGTCCTCGTCCACGTGAAGGAGCCCGACGACCTGCAGCTCGTTCGGCAGGTCCTGACCGCCCACGAGCACTGGCGCCTGAAGGGGCTGAAGGCGGACGCCGTGATCGTGAACGAACACCCGGTCAGCTACCGCGAAGAGACGAGGGAGGCGCTCACGCAGATCGTCGACGGCGGGCCGTGGAGTGCCTGGAGAGGAAAGCCCGGCGGCGTATTTCTTCTCCAGGGTGACCTGATCTCGGAGGCCGAGAGGATCCTTCTGAGCGTGGTCGCCCAGGCGGTCCTCTCCGGCGAAGGCGGCACCCTGGAACAGCAGCTCGATCGACCGGCGGCGGAGCCTCCACTGCCGTTGGGCACCGTGCCGGTCGACGAGGTCCCGGACGGCCAGCGGCCGGAATCTGCGCCGGAGCCGGAGCCGCCGCCGCTTCTCCTTTATAACGGCCTGGGCGGCTTCACGCGTGACGGCCGCGAGTACGTCGTGGTGCTCGAGGGCGATCGGGAGACGCCCCTTCCCTGGATCAACGTTCTCGCCAACCCGCGCTTCGGGAGCATCGTCACCGCCTCCGGGGCGGCCCACACCTGGTCCGAGAACAGCCGCGAGAACCGCCTCACGCCTTTCGCGAACGACCCGGTCACCGACCCGACCGCCGAGGCGATCTTCGTCCGCGACGAGGAGAGCGGCGCCCTGTGGGGCGCCACGCCGTCGCCCCTGCGGCGCACGTCGCGCTCTCCGCGCTGGGTGGTGCGTCACGCGCCGGGCGTGACCCGATTCTCCCGCGCGGCGCAGGGCATCGAGCAAGAGCTGGCTGTCTTCGTAGCGAAGGACGAGCCCGTGAAGCTGTCCATCCTCACGTTGACGAACCGCTCCGACCGGCCGCGGCGCCTCGCCCTCTTTTCATTCAACGAATGGCTGCTTGGCCCGCCCATCGCGAACGGCCCGAGGTTCGTCGCGACGGAGCGCGACGCCGAGACCGGCGCGGTTTTTGCCCGAGACCTGTACAGCCCGGAGAGGGCGCGCGTTGCGTTCGCCGCGGCGAGCGAGCCCCTCCTCTCCGCCACGGGGGACCGCCTGGAGTTCATGGGCCGCAACGGCTCGCTCGCTCGCGCGGCCGCGCTCGGCCGGCCGCTGCTATCGAACCGCTTCGGCGCCGGCCTCGACCCGTGCGCGGCGCTGCAGACCGTGGTGGATCTCGAACCCGGTGCGATGCGGCGCGTCGTATTCCTCCTCGGGCAGGGGCGGGACGCGGCGGAGGCCCGCGCGACTCCTGCAGCCGGTTCGCGGGCAAGGACGGCGCCGCGGCCGCACAGGCCGAACTCGCCCGGGTGGAGGCCTTTTGGGAGGACACGCTGGGAGCCGTGCGCGTCACCACCCCCGACGACTCCTTCGACTTCCTCGTGAACAGGTGGCTGCTCTACCAGGACCTCGCGTGCCGCCTTTGGGCGCGCTCCGCCTACTCCCAGTCGAGCGGGGCGTACGGCTTCCGCGACCAGCTTCAGGACGTGCTGGCGCTCATCTTCACGCGGCCGGACCTCACCCGCGAGCACATCCTGAGAGCGGCCGCGCGCCAGTTCGTGGAGGGAGACGTGCAGCACTGGTGGAGCGCGCCGGGCGGCCAGGGCATTCGGACGCGCTGCTCGGACGACCTTCTCTGGCTGCCCTACGCGACCGCCGAGTACGTCAAGGCCACGGGAGACAGCGCCGTCCTCGACGAGCGGGTGCCATTCCTGGAGGCGCCCGCCGTGCCGCCCGGAGAGGCTGAGGCGTACGGCATCCCGGCCCTCTCCGGCGAAAGCGGCACGCTGTTCGAGCACGGACTCAGGGCGGTGGATCGGGCGCTCACCACCGGTGCGCACGGCCTGCCGCTCATCGGGAGCTGCGACTGGAACGACGGCTTCAACAACGTCGGCCCCGAGGGCCGCGGGGAGAGCATCTTCGTCGGATGGTTCCTCCATTTCGTATTGGGAGCCTTTGCCCCCCTGTGCGAAAAGCGGGGTGACGCGTCAAGAGCGGCGCGCTACCGCGCCGAGCGGGAGCACCTGGGAAAGATGCTTGAGCAGAGCTGGGACGGCGAGTGGTACCGGCGCGCCTATTTCGACGACGGTACCCCGCTCGGCTCGTCCCAAAACGACGACGGGAGGATCGACTCGGTGGCCCAGTCCTGGGCCGTCCTCTCGGGCGCCGCGTCGACGAGCCGCGCCGAGCGCGCCATGAGTGCCGTGCGCACCCACCTTGTCCGGCGCGGCTCGGGCGTCATCCTGCTCCTGTCGCCGCCCTTCGATCATTCGGCTCTCGAACCGGGGTACATCAAGGGCTACATCCCGGGGATCCGCGAGAACGGAGGTCAGTACACGCACGCGGCGGCGTGGGTCGTGCTGGCGCTCGCGCTTCTCGGGAGCGGTGACGAGGCGATGGAGCTCTTCCACATGCTCAACCCCATCAACCACTCGCGGACTCCGAGCCAGGTCGAGCGCTACATGACGGAGCCCTACGCGGTCGCCGCTGATGTCTACGACCACCCGGCGCACCGGGGGCGCGGCGGTTGGACCTGGTACACCGGGTCGGCCGGTTGGATGTACCGGGTCGGATTGGAAGGGATCCTCGGGCTCCAGCGCCACGGCGCGTTTTTCACGGTGAACCCCTGCATCCCGTCGTCGTGGCCGTCCTACACCATCCAATGGCGCTTCGGGAAGTCGCTCTACACCATCGTCGTGGAGAACCCGAAGCGGCGATGCCAGGGCGTAGCGAGCGTGGAACTCGATGAATTCCCCGCCGATCCGGCGGCGATCCCGCTCGAGAACGACGGGCGCGACCATCGCGTGCGGGTGGTGCTCGGCGCCAGCCGCCGCACACCCATTGCATCGGCGCGGCGCCGATCGGCCCAGGCGAACGCCAAGTCGAAGTGAGGAGAGGGTGGCGGAGCGTGGGTGCCGCTCCAAGGCAGGAACGGACTCGCCGCACACAAAAAGCCGGGGCAGCAGCCCCACAGAGAAAGGAGCACGGCATGGAACTGGGCATGATCGGGTTGGGCCGCATGGGAACGAACATGGTGCGGCGTCTGATGCGCGACGGCCACCGGTGCATCGTGTACGACATCCAGCGGGAGGCCGTGGAGGCGCTCGTCAAGGAGGGTGCCGTCGGTGCGACCTCGATGGAGGACTTCACGCATGCTCTAAAAAAGCCCCGTGCCGTCTGGCTGATGGTGCCTTCCGCCGTGGTGGATCCGATGCTGAGGACACTCATTCCGCTCCTCGAACCGGACGACGTGGTCATCGACGGGGGCAATTCCTACTACCACGATGACATCCGCCGCGCCGCCGACTTGAAACCGAAGGCTATCCATTACGTGGACGTCGGGACCAGCGGAGGGGTCTGGGGATCCGAGAGGGGCTACTGCCTGATGATCGGCGGCGAAGAAGCCGTCGTCCGGCGCCTCGACCCCGTCTTCGCCGCCCTGGCTCCGCGCATCGAGGAGGCACCGCGAACCCCCGGACGCGAGGGAGTGGGCGGCACCGCGGAGCATGGCTATCTCCATTGCGGGCCCAGCGGCGCGGGCCATTTCGTCAAGATGGTCCACAACGGCATCGAGTACGGCATCATGGCCGCCTACGCGGAGGGGCTGAACATCCTCCGCCACGCCGACGCGGGCAGCCGGCCTGCAGCCGCGGATGCCGAGACCACGCCACTTCGCCACCCCGAACACTTCGCCTACGACCTCGACC
>CAVRTJ010000013.1:0-13811 GCA_963724125.1 uncultured Acidobacteriota bacterium | reverse complement strand
AAGAAGTGAGTAGGTGATTAGGAAAGTAGGTGACGAGGGCGCGAGAGGCCTTCGAAGAACTGACGGCCGACCGCCGGCCGTCTCGCCATTGATGCACCGGGCGAGGCTTCGACCTCTTAATCCTTTATCCAGGCTGGCAGTTCGTAGGCTTTCCCCGGCGTTCCGCCGAGTGCCAGAATGGTGGCGCCGCTTCCCCCGGGAACCAGCTTGCGTTTCTGCTGCGGCCCCGCGCGGGCGAGCATGCCCGGTTTCAGCTCCCAACTCTCGGTTCCCGCCTGCAGCATGGCACTCCCTTCGAGTACGACGTACACCTCTTCCTGCCCGTCCTTCACGTGGTCGTGTTCGGGGTAGTCCGGCCAATCGGGCGGCAGCCTGAGCACGTTCATGCCCCACGCGCTCACGCCCAGGCCCTTACCGCATAGAGAAACTGATCGCTGTGGCCTTTGAGTTCGTCGAAGCGTTTTACGGTCACGTCCAACATTGTGCCTCCTCAGTTCGCCGAATGGCGGCGACTACCCGTTACAACGATGCGAGGAGGCGAACTGTTTTCAAAAGCCGACACTGCCCGGCCGCGGAACCGCTTGTTGAATAGTCGCCGACATCGCCAGCCGAGATGACTTCTCCGGCAATTCCAGGCTCCTCGCCGCTCCTGTAGGCGGGCTGGGAATGACAATATCCACCGCTCCGATATGAAGAAAGCCTTCCTGCACATTGATGTCAGCATGCAATTCCTGATAAGCTATTTATTGAGGAAGAGCCGGCCAATGCGAGAGGTGTGCGCGGCCTTGGGCCAAACATCCTTCTACTGCCCAAGAGGGGGAGTGATGAAGCGACTATTCGCAGCTGTTCTGTTGGTCTTCTGGATACCGCTAGCCCTTTTCGCCGTGGACATGTCCTGGAAGCGGTCACTCCAGAAAGGCTCGTCCGAAGAACTTGTCAAGGTCTACAAGGATCTTACTGAGCCACGGCCACAGTGGAAGATTGAAACGGCTGGCCTGACGATCAACCGGCCTGCTTTCAAGATGGTACTCGGAAAAGGGACCTCTTACGCCGACGGAAGCCAGAATGGAGCCATCCGCCCTTTGTATTACCAGGGCTCGGGAAGTATCTCTTTCGAGGTCTCCAACCGAATTGAACGCGCGCACCTCAAGCTCTTCATAGGCAAGGAAAGCCTGCATGAACAACCAGTTAGCAGCGTTCTGGTACTCCCACTCGGTGTGTGTGCGGACTTGCCGAAAATACCTGAGGGCCCTCTTTCGATCGGGGGACGGGGAGAATACGCGCACTTCAAGAACGCGCTTCATGCGGGCGGCATGAACTGGCTCGCGTCCGTCTTGAACGGGACGTTGCATGGTCCACAGGACATAGCCATCCTCTTTCGCATGGATGGAGATGTTTGGGCCTATGTTTTGGATTCCACCGATGAGGAAGAAGTCTCCCTCGCAGTCTGGGCAATCCTCCGCACGTTGAATCCTGGTGGTGGGACCGTGCAGTCAGTCTTCACATGAACAAGGAAGGCGATTTGACACCCCATGAGAGCCGTCGTGAGGTCGAGGCGAAACTTCCTGCCGATGTACAACGCATTGACGTGAGTCTGCAACTCGACAAGAGCGGCAGGGCCCTTGACGGAAGCTCCGCTACGATTAAAATGCGACTCCTCGAACCCGTCCGCGCGCTCACGTTCGAATGCAACCCGCGGCTCGATGTCTCCAGGGTGACCATGGGCGACGGGACGAAGGTCCCCTTCATCAGGAGGAGTTCTCCAGGAAGACGTTCTTCCTAGAGCCCTATCTTGTCGTGATGCTTCCGGAAGGAACGAGCGGCGATATTACCTTACACGTAAGCTATACAGGAAAACTTTGCCTCGCCGGAGGCGGGGTCGTGCTCCTCTATGACGATTCGGGGTGGTTCCCCAACCTGTTCGATGCAAACGGATTCAAGTTCGGTTTACGGCCATGGTACCGAAGGGCCTTGAAGCCATTGGAATCGGCGAACTCGCCGGACATTCGGTTGCCGGCGACCGCGAGACTTTTCATTATGAGATGAAGCAGAACGTGCGCCTTGCGAGCTTTCTTTTTGGAAAGTTCAAACACACGATCCGAAAGGTCAAAGGGATTCGGGTGGACATTGCCCTCGTGGACAATGCCCTCACTATTTATATGACCCGAAACCAGGACAAGGTGGCAGAGGAGATTGCTGATGCCGTCAAGCGTTACACGGCTATGTTTGGCCCCATCCCCTACAAGACTCTGCACGCGGGTTTGACCGGCGGCTACACGAACCAGGGCTACCCCTCCCTGATCATGCTCTCCACAGATGTCTTCGAGCGATCCAAGTCCTCGTGGCCGGAGCAGGTTGTCGCCCACGAAGTTGCTCACCAGTGGTGGTACAACCAGGTGGCGCCGCTAACGTATCGTGACGCCTGGATCTCAGAATCCATGTCGGAGTTCGCGTCGCTCGTCTGCCTGCGCGACCGCTCGGGAATGGACACAATGAAGAAATATCTGAGCCACGACTTCCACACCTTCACCAAGCTGTCCTACGTGCGCAGAAAGCCATACGTGGAATTCGGACCCACTGTCTCGGCACCCGCCTCTATACCACTCTCGATCCCGATGATTCCTACCAGACGATTGTCTACTTCAAGGGTGCCTGGATGCTGCTGAATCTTTCAAATATGGCGCTATTCACGCCAGGCGGTGAAAAGGGCTTTACGGACGCCTGCAAAGATATGATCGCCTCATGCAAGGGCAGGCTGATGTCGACCCAGGACGTCGTCAAGGATTTTGAACGCCACATGAAGGCTCCGCTCGAGTGGTATTTCAAGGAGTGGCTCGAAAGCAACGTTGTCCCAAGGTGAAGGTGACGACCAGGGTGGAGGGATCCAAGCTCTTGCTGAAGGGCGTCCAGAATTCCACGTTGACCCTGCCGATTCCAATAACGATTGCAAAGGGGCGAAATAAGAGAGCGAAGGTCCATGAGTATCTCTTCTTCCTCAAGCCGGGCGGCTCCAGCCGCGAATTCCCCCTGCCTTTCAAACCGGACAAGGTGCTCGTCGACAACAACCACTACTGCCTGGCGGACTACCGGTAAGGCATGCGGCGAGAGAAGAAAGGCGATGAAGGCCGGTCCTTAACGGCCTCCTGCATGCCGTATTCCCTTTATGCCATAGGCTTTAGCCCTCAGCCCTTGGGGAAACACTCACCGTAGTTTTTTTCGTCACACCGCGCGGAGAACCTCACCACGAACCTGTTATTGGCATTGTCGCCGGGTTCGTACGCGACCTCGGCCCCTTGTCGCCGCGCGACGGCGGCGACGATGGCGAGGCCGAGCCCCGCGCCGGGCACCCGTCCGTCCCGCCCGACCGGCCCCTGAAGAAGGGTTGGAAGAGGTAGGGACGGTCCTCCCCGGGGACGGGCGGACCGTCGTTCTCCACCGCGGCTTCTACGGTTCCGCCTTTCGCGCCCAGGTGACCGTGACGGCGCCTCCGGACGAAGCGTACTTGACGGCGTTATCGATGAGGTTCGCAAAGAGCCGTTCCAGCGCCTCCCGCTCTCCGTCGACGCAGGCCGGGCGAAGGTCCGTCCGCAGTCGGAGCCCCTTCTCACCGGCGGCCTGGGCGAAGCGCTCGGCGAGGCTCCGGAGAAGCCCATCTAGCCCGACGGGCTCGAAATCCATGGGGCGTTCGGCCGGGAGCGAGTTGATGCGTGCCATCTCAAGCAGGAGGTCAGCCGTCTTCTCGAGGCGCTGAAGGTCCTCGAGCGCCTCCTGCAGGGCCTGCGCCAGCTCTTCGCGCGAGCCGCCCGTCAGCAGTGCCGTCTCGAGGGTCGACTTCACGAGGGTGAGGGGCGTCCGCAGTTCGTGGGCCGCCTCGGCGCTGAACCGCTTCTCCATTTGGACCAGCCCCCACAGACGGTCCGATAGGCCGTTTATCTCCCGCGCGAGGGGACGCAGCTCGGCGGGGAGCGGGCCTTCGTCGAGGCGTTCCTCTCCGGTGGCCCCCGGGACGTTTTCCAGTCGTCTCATCATCGCCTTGACAGGTCTCAATCCCATCCGTATGGCCGCCCACAACAGAAAGGAGGTGATGACCAGGAGGAGCACCCCCATAACGGCCGCCTTTTCGCGGAACTCGCGGTCGGCCCGCTCCATGCCCGCAAGGGGCGTGGCGAGAAGCACTTCGACAAGGGGACCGGTGGCGACGTCCGTATCGCCGGGCCTGCGAATCCTCTTCGCCGCGTCCAGAACGCGGAACCGGTTGCCGTCGATGACGACCGTCTCCGCGTATTCGGCGTCGGGGCTCAACAGGGGCCGCAATCCGCTGGTGCCGAACCACCCGGCGGGAGATTCCCAGACGACCCGTGCCGCCCGTCGAGGACGCACGCTTGCGTGCCTGGTACGATCGAACGGCGCATAAGGCCCGCATCCACCTGGAGTTTTCCCGTTGCGTCCGGAGCCACGTCGCCGAGGATCTCCTTGCTGCGAATCCTCGTGCTTTCGTCGAAGGCGGCGAGGCTACGGCTTTCGCTTCCCCTGACCAGCCAGAATGCGAAGAGCGCAAGGACGGCCAGTTCGATGGGGAGTGTCAGAAGGAGGAGGCGGAGAAACAGGGTCGGCCGGCGCATTGTCATGGTTCGGGCCTGTCTAGCAGGCGGTAACCTTCTCCCCTGACCGTGTGGAGGATCCGCGCTTCGCCTCTGGCCTCGAGCTTGCTCCGGATGGACCAGACGTAGTGCTCGATCACGTTGGAGAATTTCTCCCAGTTGTAGTCGTAGAGGTGCTCCAGAAGCTCCGCCTTGGGCACCACCGCGCCGGGGCGGTAAGCGAGGTATTCCAGCAGCCGGTACTCGAGGGCGGGAAGGTCCAGGACGCGTTCCGCCCGTAAGACCTCATGGGTGCGAGTGTCGATGCGCAGGTCCCCCACCTGAAGCACGGGCGCCGGATGCTCCTGGCTCCTTCTCAGGAGCGCCTTGCAGCGGGCGAGCAGTTCGCCCGTGTTGTAGGGCTTGACGAGGTAGTCGTCGCAGCCGTAGTCCAGGCCCCGG
Source organism: uncultured Acidobacteriota bacterium (assembly GCA_963724125.1). Taxonomy (GTDB): domain Bacteria; phylum Acidobacteriota; class UBA4820; order UBA4820; family DSQY01; genus CAVRTJ01. Next base: position 8,769 of record CAVRTJ010000013.1, on the reverse strand, counting down.
ACGATCTCTTCCTTGGCCCCGAGGGCCGTGAGGACGAGGACCGGCATGCGGCTGCCCGATTCGCGAAGGCGCTGGAGGAGGCTAAGGCCGTCCATGCCGGGCAACATCCTGTCGAGCAGCAGAAGGTCGTAGGGTTCACCGGACCCGAGCCGTTCCCACGCCGCGAGACCGTCGCCGAGGACATCGGCCGTGAAGGTCGGAAGCGTCTCCAGAACGCGCTTCAGGTTGCGCCCCAGCCGTTCCTCGTCTTCCACGATCAAAGCTCTCATAAGCGCCCCAAGCCGATAGATACCTCCTCATGCGAGGTTTCATTCTCAGTTTAAACTACTTTCTCAGGAGGACGAGATCCTGATGATGGCTCACGGCCTTTTCATCGAAACTTATGACATCAAATAAACGCCTCCATACCCGTTCCACATAATCCCGCCGGTGGTAGGTGGTCTGGTAGAAGTCGGGCAATCCATCTGCCTTGAAAACGCCCGTCCTTCCTATGCGGCTCACGACCCCTGTCCCTTTATCCATGAGCGTAGCTTTGTCGGTACAGGTCCTGGGAAGCTCGCTGCCGAGCAAGGTGGCGAAGAGCACGCCACCCGGCTTGAGAATCCTCCTTATCTCCAGAAGCCACGCATTCTGGAGTGCCTCATCGAGATGGGTGAATACGGATATGGCGATGATCAAGTCGAAGTATTCGTCGGGATATTCGGTCGGCGGTGAGCTCTCGTTGGTTCCGAAGTGGATGCCGGACAGGTGCTTCCGGCACCAGTCGATGGCCTCCGGATAGATGTCTGTCCCGTACATCTCAGAGGTCAGTGCATAGTCTCGCAAGTACCTCATCACCCTGCCGCACCCGCATCCGAAATCCAGGATCCGGTGAAAGGAGGGCAGGTCGTATCCATGGGCCTCCAAAAGCCAGGCGATGTCCGCCGCGCACGTCCTGCCGACCCGCAAGAAACCGTCAGGTTTCACCGACCCGTGCACCCTGTGTCGCAGGGTAATCGGGGGCAGGGGAATACCATCGGTTGGCTTCTTATACTTGAGTTCCAGACCGAGCAGCCTCCTTATCACGTACTTCGCATAGAGGACATAGCAGAAGAAACGATGAGTAAAGGACCGCATGACAGTGTCGAAATCCAAGGCATATTCTTTCATCCAGCCTCCTCCTCCCGGCGCGCTGAACCAAAAACCGAATCCCGGCGCTGATCTCGGCCAGTATGAAAAGCGGGAGATGAGGTGAAGCTGAAGTTTTCGTATGAAGCCCGGAAGCGGATGTGTATGGCTTCCGGGGTTAAACCATTTACGATCTCGTCCTGTCGGGATAAACGTATGCGACGCGCCCGGGCGCAACGGAATGCCTACCTGCAGGGACACCGAGCAACAGAGTCAGACGAATGGAGATGTAATATGACCGTGCACACAAGTTGCAGACGAGCACCGGCCGGCCTGGGAGTCTTTTCAGTTGTCGTGCTGGCGTGCCTCATCGGGGGATGGCCCACGGCGGCAACGGCGCAACAGGCCCTCACCTATCCGATCGTGGACACGGGTCAGACCCACACCTACGACAACAGCGGAGAGATCACGCCGCCTGAAGAGGGCGCGGCCTTCTACGGTCAGGACGCCCAGTACGACGGCAACCAGCCGAGATACGCGGACAACGGCGACGGCACCGTGACGGACCTGGTCACGGGGCTCATGTGGTCGAGTACCCCTGACCTGAACGGCGACGGCGTCATCAACGCCGAGGACAAGCTCACCTACGACGAGGCGATCGCGAGCGCGAAGACCTTTTATCTTGCCGGCTACGACGACTGGCGGATCCCGACGATCAAGGAATTGTACTCGCTCATCGATTTCGACGGAAACGCCCCCACGGGCGTCGACGGCTCCGACGGCACGCCCTTTATCGACACGGACTACTTCGCCTTCGGTTACGGCGACACGTCGGCGGGAGACCGCGTGATCGACGCCCAGTTCGCCACCAGCACCAGGTACGTGTCCACGACAATGAACGGCGCCGAAACCATGTTCGGCGTGAACTTCGCCGACGGCCGCATCAAGGGCTACCCAACGGGCTCGACGCCCGGCTACCCCGACGGGAAGACCTTCTACGTCCTGTACGTACGGGGCAATGCGAACTACGGCATTAACGACTTTGTCGACAACGGCGACGGGACAGTCACGGACCTGGCCACGGGCCTGATGTGGTCCAAGGCCGACAGCGGCACGGGTATGGACTGGGAGTCCGCGCTGGCGTGGGTCCAGGAGAAGAACGCGGAGGACTACCTCGGGCACGACGACTGGCGGCTCCCCAACGCCAAGGAACTCCAGAGCATCGTCGACTATGACCGTTCGCCCGACACCACGGACTCGGCCGCCATCGACCCGGTCTTCGACGCCACGCCCATCGTGAACGAGGGCGGACAGCCCGACTACCCCTGGTACTGGACGGGTACGACACACATCGAGCAGACCGCGGGCGGCATGGACACGGAGGCCGTCTACGTGGCATTCGGCCGGGCCCTGGGCTGGATGGGACCCGCGGGTGCGCCCTGCCTGAATCTTCTTGACGTCCACGGCGCGGGCGCCCAGCGCAGCGACCCCAAGAGCGGCAGCCCGACCGACTACTACCTTGGCGTGAGCTGCAGCGACGGCGGGCCTGCCTACGGCCGGGGCCCCCAGGGCGACGTGGTCCGGATCGACAACTTCGTGCGGCTCGTGCGCGACGCCGGAGCCGGGACCCAGCCCCTGTCGGCCTCGGTCGCCTACTCGCCAGAGAATCCTACGAACGCCACCCCTGTCACATTCACGGCTTCCGCATCCGGCGGCACGCCGCCCTATGGTTACGCCTGGACCATTGACGGTAACTCGCATTCGGGCCAGGCGGTCACACTCGCTCTCACCGCCGGCACGCACACCGCGGTGCTGAAGGTGACCGACGCCGCAGATAATTCGGAAACGACCGGCAAGACCCTCGACGTGAATCAATCCGTGAACATAACGTCCGCGACGAAGCTACGCAATCCCTTCCGGATCAAGGTCCTCGGGACGAACTTCCAACCTGGATGCACGGCGACCGTCGGCGGGGTGCCCGTGAAGGCCGCCTACAAGAACGAGGGGAAGATCAAGCTCAAGCACTGCAAGAGCCTGTGCCCGAAGGGCACGCCCGTGGCCATCGTCGTCGCGAACCCGGACGGATCGACTTCCGCGCCCTTCAACTTCGTGAGGTGAGTTGACCGAAAACAGCGGAGGATGCGATTTGAGATTCTGGATTTGAAAGCTGCTTGACTGGAAGCCGTTGAAGCAATGAGCGGCCGACCGCCGGCAGGCGAAGATCTCCCCCGCCGCGAACAAGTACCGTCCGCATCTTGTTGGTATACTGTGCGGGCAGAACGTGGAGGTGCGAGGGATGACCACGGACAAGTCCGGCGCGATGGACGATCCTTCCTTCATCGTCGACCGCCTCACGGAAGTCAGCATCGCGCTCTCGGCCGAGAAGGACTACCGCCGACTCCTCGCGCTCATCCTGCGCAAGGCGATCCAGCTCGCCCGCTGCGACGCCGGGAGCCTGTACATCGTGACGCCGGGCGGCGAGGAGGCGGGAACGCCGCCAAGGCTCCGCTTCGCGGCCGCGCAGAACGACTCGGTGGCCTTCCGGTTCCAGGCGACGGAGATGCCTCTCACGCAAGAGAGTCTCGCAGGCTACGTCGCGCTCACGGGTGTCACGCTGACAATCGAGGATGCATACGCCATACCGGAGGGCGCGCCGTACCGAATCAACAGAGATTTCGACAGGGAGGCGGGCTACCGCACGAAGTCTCTGCTCGTCCTGCCCATGACGAACCACCGGGGGGACGTCACCGGCGTCCTCCAGCTCATCAATTGCAAGCGGAATCCCTCTGCGCCGCTGACCGATCCGGGGACCGTCGAGGCTCAGGTCGTCCCATTCAATCCGGCGACCAGGCGCCTGATGCAGGCCGTTGGGAGTCTCGCGGCCGTCTCCATCGATAACCAGCAACTCTACGCGAACATCGAAAGGCTCTTCGAGGGGTTCGTGAAGGCCTCGGTGACGGCCATCGAGCAGCGGGACCCGACGACCTCCGGCCATTCCCTGCGCGTGTCCGTGCTGACCACCGGCCTCGCCGAGCACGTGGACCGGGCCGAAGGCCCCCTCGCCGCGATTTCGTTCACCCGCGAACAGATGCGTGAACTCCGTTATGCCGCGCTCCTTCACGACTTCGGAAAGGTCGGCGTGCGCGAGCACGTTCTGGTGAAGGCCAGGAAGCTCTATCCTCACGAACTGGAGCGGATCATGACCCGCCTCGAGACGGCCCGGCTCTGCCACGAGCGGGACGCCCTTCGTCGAAAACTCGCCTGCAGCCTGGAAGGAGGTCCCGACCGGGACGAACGGTTGATGCGCATCGATGGCGAGATGGAAAGGGCCCTCGCCGACATCGACGCTTTCCAGAACACGATTCTCAGGGCGAACGAACCGACCGTTCTGCCCGATGGTGACTTTACGACCCTTCGAGCCATCACCGCGGCGGGATTCACGGACCGGTTCGGGAATCGGACGCCGTTTCTCGACCAGGCCGAGGCGACTGTACTTTCCATACCCAAGGGCAGCCTGAGTGAGATGGAAAGACTGGAGATCGAGAGCCACGTCACCCACACGTACGAGTTCCTTCAGCAGATCCCGTGGACGCCCGAACTGAAGGCCGTTCCCGCCATCGCCTACGGCCACCACGAGAAGCTCGACGGCCGCGGGTACCCCCGCGGCGTCAAGGGGAACGACATCCCCGTCCAGTCCCGAATTATGACGGTGGCCGACATCTACGATGCCCTGACGGCCTGTGACCGGCCCTACAAGAAGGCCGTTCCGCAGGAGAAGGCGCTGGACATCCTTATGGCCGAAGCGAAGGACGGCATGCTGGACGCCAACCTGGTCGACCTCTTCATAGAATGCAAGGTGTTCGGACTCACGGCGGATCTGGTTGGAAGACGCTGACTCATGCTCATGGCGCGGAGCGAACGGCTGGAGCGGCCATGGCCCTGCACGTGATCTACGACGACGCCTGTCCCCTCTGCCGGGGATCCACGAAACTACGCCGAGGCCATGGACTGGTTCCACCGGCTGGTCTTCGTCGGGATGACCGATGAGGCTTTTATCCAAACGCACTTCCCGGGTTTGGATGAAGCTTGTCTTGCCGAGGCCCTGCACGTCGTCGATGGCCGCGGCCGCGTTTTCCGGGGCTTTCCCGCCTTCCGCCGCATCCTCCGGGTCAATCCGCTCGCCTGGCCCCTTGCCCTCCTTCTCTACCTGCCCGGCGTCTCCCTCCTCGGCGACAGGACCTATCGCCGCATCGCGGCGCGGAGACACTGCAGATTGGAATAAGGCTAGGGCCGAATGGCTGAGGGAAGAAGGTGGAAGGGAAGATTTGGGATTTGGAATTTGGGATTGAAAACCGGCATACGGTAGGCCTTCGTAGCGGCCGATGCGAGCATCGGCCGAACGGCCCTTGGCAAGCAAAGGCCGCTACCGTGAATGCCGGACCTTCGAAGGCAGAATCCGTGGGGGGAAAGGTGGCTTGGAAGGTCTACCAGCGACTGATTACTCGATCACTTGGTCACCATTCACCGCGGGCGCGGAATGCGCCCGCTCACCCCGCGTTCGCCCTCAGGAAGCTCTGGATCTCGGAGACCACGGATTTCGTGTGCGTGTGCAGAAGGTGGTGGCCGGCGTCGGCGAAGAGCTTCCACTTTGCTCTCGGAAAGTCCTTCAGCCGCTCCTGGATGAAGGCGGGCGGGGCCACGAGATCCTGGCCTCCGTGCAGGTGGAGCATGGGCAGGTCCGCGAGGACGTCGAGGTCGGGGTCGGGCCGGTATTCGAAGAGGCAGTGTTGGGAGGTGCCCGCGAGCGCTTCCGGCGACGTCCGGCCCGCCTCGTCCTGGAGGGAGGGCGGCAGTACGGCGGCAAACTGCTGGACCATGGACCCCGCTGCGGCGACAAGGTCGCCGTCCGTCACGGCGGCGAGGCCTTCGGTGACGTTGCGGTAGTGAGGCGAACCGCGGCGGAGCGTCTGGTGGATCTGCCACGTCGACGTGAACCGGGGGTAATTGATGAAGATCAGTCCCCGGACTCGTTGCGTGCCCAGGCGGGCGGCAAGCGCGGTCGCGACCAGGCAGCCCAGCGAATGGCCTCCCAGGAAGAGCGGCTCCGGGACGCCCTCTGCCTGGACGAGGTCCTCGAGGCAGGTCACGTGTTCCTCCATGGTGTAGCGGGCCTCCGGGCCGGCCGAATCCCCGAAGCCCAGCATGTCGGGCAGGACGAGGCGGAACCCGTCCAGGCGGCCCGCCAGCGGGGCCATGAAGTAGTGGTGCGAAGTCAGGACCCCGTGGACGAGGAGGACACAACCCATGTGCCCCGGAAGGGCCCGGAAGGAAAGGGAGGTTCGCGCGAACCGGTTATCGTCACCCATGATCAGATGCCCCGTCGGAAATCGGTTTTGGTCGATGGTCCGGGTCCCCCCGGCACGATCCGGACGGATCGTGGAGACCCGGACCGGAAGCCGACGCCAGTATACATCCGGCAGGACCTCCCTCCCAGGCGTCCGGACCGGCTGGGTCTGGACGCGCGGGACCCGGACCCCAAAAAAAAGGCGGAGCAAGCGCTCCGCCTTGAAGACTAGATCGAAAGGCCGTCAGTAGGTGATGATGACCTCCGGGTCGCCGTTGGCGTCCGTGCCTTTGATGACTCGGAGGTTGTCGGTCGAGTTGCCGGACAATTCGTAGAAAACGAGCGGAGGCGCGCCGCTCTGCATGTCGCTCACCTGGTTAGGGAAGCTCCCGCCGGATGCGAAGTTCGACTGTTCCAGGTTGGCGCTCGGACTGAGCGCCGGGTCGTTCGGGAAGGCCTGGCTGAAGATCTGGGCGTTCGTGGGCGTCTGCGGACTGAGCTGCGTGGCGTACCCCCGGAGGAGAGAGGGCAGGGAGCTGACCGTAACGGGCGCCGAAATCGGCGAGGTCGCGCCGCCCGAGCTCACGGCCGCCGTGATGACGTCGCCTCCCGCCAGACCCGCCACGCCCGTCAGGGTCCAGGTGCCGTCCGGCTGGACGGTGGCCGTTCCGAGGACCGTTCCGGTCCCGTTCTTGTAGACCGTGATCGTGCCTCCGATAACGGTGGACGTACCGGAAATCGAGGTGTCCAAAAGCATGATGGGGCCGTTTACAACGGGCGCCGGCAGGATGGCGTTGCTGACGGAGGCCGTCTGGTCGATGCCGCCGTCCGCCGTCAGCGTTGCCGAGTTGGTGATCTGGGTCGTGGACGGGTCCTGCGTGCCGTCGACCGTGAGCTGGTAGGTGATGGTGACGGCCTGGCCGGGGTTCACCGTGTAGCCGGTGAGGAGGTTCGGGGGATCGCCCGCGGGGTTCGTGGTCGTCTGCACGTCCTGCACGTCGATTTCCACGTTGTCGATGTACATATAGTCCCAGTTGTACCGGTCCATGCTGGTGTACTCGAATCGCAGCGCGAAATTCGAGCTGAGGTAAGGTGTTAGATCGACGGCGTCCGCGTTGTACGCAGGATCTGTGATGTTGTTGGTCCCGGAATCGTCGTAGGTCCGCACGGTCTGCCACGTACTGCCGTCGGTCGTAACCTGCAGGATGAAGGTATCGGTGTCGCGGAAATCCACCCGGCGGTAATCGAAATGAAGCGTGGCCGACGTATAGGGTGAGAGGTCCAGGGGACGCGAGATCGAGATGTCCGTCAGGTTGGCGAATCGGAGCGCGTAGTTGTTCACATCGAGAGGGTCCGTGACGACTTTGATCCGTCCACCCGTGGCCCCACTGTTGTCGCCGGTCTCCGTCCACGGCGAGGACCACGTGAGCGTGCCCGTGCTGCCGTCGTAGGCCCGGGCCGGAAAACTGTCGGCATAGCTGCCGCTCGCGCCGGACGTGGTGGTCGTAACCTCTGCGCTGCCGGGGACGTAGGTCGTTCCCGTCGGCACGGGGTCGGTGACGGCCACGTTCGTGAAGGGTGAGGCCGTGGGGTTGGTGAGGGTGATCGTGTAGGTCACGGTCTGTCCTGGAGAAACGGGGCCCGTTCCGGCGTCGCTGGTCTTGGTGATGTAGGTCCCGGACGTCGGCGGGAACTGGCAGTCGCCCGCGCCGGGAATCTGGGAGGTCTGGAGGTCGGTCTTGGCCGTGCCCGCCATGCCGGGCGTAGCGCCGTAATCGTCGTTGAGGGTGGTGGTGATGCCGTTCTGGCCGCCGTTGACGACCGCACTGCCGGCCGATCCCGAGAGGAACACCGCGCCGCCGCCGCCGCCGCCACCGGGGCCGTGCCTGTCCGCGGTGCCTCCGTTGTCGTTCGGCCAGGCGTCGCCCCCGTTGCCGCCGTTCGCTTTCACGGTTAGGCCCTGGAGGCCGCCGCTGGCCGAATAGAGGAGAACCGCGCCGCCCGCGCCCCCGCCGCCCGCGCCGTCTTGCTCAGATGTCTGCGCATCGGCGCCGTTGGCGGTGATGGTGCCTGTCCCGCTTACGCTCAGGGCACGGATCATGACCATGCCGCCACCAGCGGCGCCGCTCCCGTCCCCGCCTCTGTCGATGTTGTTGCGCACGCCTGCGCCACCGCCGCCGCCCATGACGAGAAGGCCGGGGGCATTGGCGACGATAGCGCCCGGGAAGCCCCCGATGGCGGCATCGGCGCTCCACGTGTTTCCGCCTTGGCCGCCCGTGCCGCCGTTGCCGCCGCCACCACCGCCCGAGTTCTCGTCG
>CAVRTJ010000012.1:0-146138 GCA_963724125.1 uncultured Acidobacteriota bacterium | reverse complement strand
CTCTCGGAGCCAAGTGGACCGGTTTTGCCGGTTACCCACAGGGCCCCGGTAAGGTGACATCTCGTTCAGCCCACGGCCGGAGAAGGCATAGGGAACCACCGTGCTCACGTATCGTCCCCCGAGAAGCCCGCGTTATCCACGCAATGTTCTCAGGAGGTAGAAAACATGCAAGGAAAATTGGCAAATCCTGCGCCACTTGGCCTGGCAGGCTTCGCGTTCACCACGTGGATGCTGAGCATGATCAATGCCGGCTGGTATTCCGGTAAGGGGATGGGAATCGTGCTGGCCCTCGCTCTCGCCTACGGCGGAACGGCGCAGCTTGTCGCGGGGGTCTGGGAATTCCCGCGCGGCAATACCTTCGGCGCTGTCGCCTTCTTTTCATACGGCGCGTTCTGGTGGTCATTTGCGCTCTTCATAATGTTCTTCGCAAAGGATGTGCCGGGCGCGTTCGTCGCGTGGTACCTGCTCGTTTGGGGTATCTTCACCTTCTACATGTGGATCGCCAGCCTGAAGATCGGAACCGCGCTTCAACTTGTTTTCCTGGCACTCTGGCTGACCTTCCTGGCGCTGGCCATCGGAGAATTCGCCGCGAGCCCGGGTTGGAAGATGTTGGGTGGCTATCTCGGACTGATCACGGCCATCCTGGCCTTCTATCTCTCCGCGGCGGAAGTGATCAACGATGTGTCCGGGCGGGAAGTTCTTCCGGTCGGTGCCCGGCCGCCGAAGGCGGAGGCATGAAGATCGGGCGATGCCGCCGGAGTACGCCGCTGCGTGCGTGACTGCGCAAGCGCATAACGGTCTGCGCTCCCGCACCGGGCGGGGGCGCAGACCACAACCGAATACGGGGGGGCGTTAACCAGATTTCGTAGGAGTCAATGAAATGGCGAACGACAAAGGAAATGAAAAGAACGTGAGCGAGGCCCAGATCGCCGTTCACTGGAAGGAGGAAGACCTCATCCAGCCCCCCGCCTCTTTCGTCGAACAGGCGAACATGAAAGAGGCCGACATCTTGAAAAGGTTTGGAGAGGGAAACTTCCCGGAATGTTTCAGGGAATACGCTGACATGCTCGACTGGTACGAGCCCTGGAACAAGACGCTCGATACGGACAATCCGCCTTTCTGGAAGTGGTTCGTCGGCGGCAAACTCAATGCGTGCTTCAACTGCGTCGACCGACATCTACCGAAGTACAAGAACAAGACCGCGCTCCACTTCGTTCCCGAGCCCGAAAGCGAGGCGGTCCAGCACATCACCTTTCAGGATCTGTACGTGCGCGTCAACGCTTTCGCCGCATTTCTTCGGGATTACTGCGGACTGAAGAGAGGCGACCGGGTGACGCTCCACATGCCGATGGTCCCGGAACTGCCCATCACAATGCTGGCCTGCGCGCGGCTGGGTGTTATTCATTCGCAGGTGTTCTCCGGCTTCTCGGGCAGGGCCTGCGCGGATCGCATCGTGGACTCGCAGAGCCGCCTCCTCATTACCACGGACGGATACTACCGCGGAGGAACCCTCCTGAACCACAAGGAAAAGGCCGACATCGCCGCCGACCAGGCTGCGGAGCAGGGACAGAAGGTTGAGAAGGTCCTGATCTGGGAGCGTTATCCGGGAAAGTATTCCAGCCCGACAAAGCTCGTCGAGGGACGAGACGTTCTGGTGAACGACCTCCTGCCGCAATACCGCCGCGCCAGGGTGGAACCGGAGAAGATGAACGCCGAGGACGTTCTCTTCCTGATGTACACCTCCGGCACGACCGGAAAACCAAAGGGCGCACAGCATTCCACGGGCGGTTACATGGCCTACGTAACCGGGACGTCCAAGTATGTTCAGGACATCCATCCGGAGGACGTCTACTGGTGCATGGCCGACATCGGCTGGATAACCGGGCACTCCTATATCGTTTACGGCCCTCTCTCGCTGGCCGCTTCGTCTGTGATCTACGAGGGGACGCCCACCTATCCGGACGCGGGTCGCCCGTGGAGAATTGCGGAAGAACTCGACGTTAACATCTTCCATACCTCTCCGACGGCCGTCAGGGCTCTTCGCCGGGTGGGTCCGGACGAGCCGGCCAAGTACAACTACAACTTCAAGCACATGACCACCGTGGGCGAACCCATCGAACCCGAAGTCTGGCGCTGGTACTACAACGTGGTCGGCGGCAAAAAGGCGGCCATCGTCGATACCTGGTGGCAGACCGAAACCGGCGGTTTCCTCTGTTCGACTCTCCCGGGTATCCATCCCATGAAGCCGGGAAGCGCGGGTCCGGGCATGCCGGGCATATACCCGGCCATCCTGGACGATGACGGCAAGCCGCTTCCGGCGGGGTCCAACAAGGCCGGGAACATCGTGATCCAGAATCCCTGGCCCGGTCTCATGGAGACGATCTGGGGCGACGACGACCGATTCGTCCAGCAGTACTACTCCCGCTATTGCCGGGACAAGAACAGCAAGGACTGGCACGACTGGCCCTACTTCGCGGGCGACGGCGCCATGCAGGCATCCGACGGCTACTTCAGGATTCTCGGCCGCATCGACGACGTGATAAACGTCGCCGGACATCGCCTGGGTACGAAGGAGCTGGAATCCGCCGCATTGACCGTCGAGGAGATCGGAGAGGCCGCGGTGGTGCCGGTTGCCGATCCGGTCAAGGGAAAGGTGCCGCACATCTTCGTGTCGCTTAAGCCGGGCATAGAGCCTACGGAAGAGGTCCGCCGGAAGGTCTCGGACGCGCTGTCAGGAGAGATAGGCCCCATAGCCAAGCCCGGCCGCGTCTGGATCGTTCCGGACATGCCGAAAACGAGGTCAGGAAAGATCATGCGGCGCGTGCTCGGAGCCATTGCCAACAACCAGCCTGAGGGCGACATTACGACGCTGGCCAATCCCGACGTGGTCAAGAAGATCCGGGAGATGAGTTGAGAGTGGTCCGCTATACGGCCGCCGAGGCGCGCCTATCGAGGCGCAACGGGTTCTGTGCCGTAGATCAGAGATGTCCGGGTGCGCGTATCCGGGGCAAAGGACGCCGGATACGACTCGGCCGCGATCCCGAAAGCGGACGCCGATTCGTGCGCACGACACGGTTGCTCCGTCCGCACCTGCGGAGAGCGCGCATAGTCCTTCTCATGGGACGAGGACCGCCGGACGTCCTTTGTGTCAGGTCATCCCCCGGCGCCGCCGTTCGGGTGCGGCAGCCGGTAGGCCCGGCCGGTCATACACCCCTGAACCGTCCGCGCATCTGCACGCGGCGGTAGGTACCGAACCTCCGAGCAGCCGGTAATCTATGGAAATGGAAAAGGGAGGCGTGGTTTCGTTGAGAGGAGATCAAAGATGCCAAAACCCCTGCTCAAGTCTCTTCCGCGAGCCCTCGCAATCGCTATGACGGCCGCGTTCATGGCCGCCTCGATCTCGGCCATGGCGGCCAATCCGCCGCTTTTCATCGTAGTCCCGTTGGAGTGGACTCTGCCAATCGTTCCGTCCACCAACGTCATTATCCAGAACGCGGTCTTCAACACGAATAACTCCGCCTACGACATGCAGGCCCCGGGCGGACAGAGTTTCATCGGGCTTACGCGTTACGCCCACGTCTGGGCGAACAATCCCCACCCGAAAGTCGCCTATTTCTGGGAGGTGTTGCAGCCTTACGCGAATGTCAGCGGGAGAGAGTTCTCGGTTTCGGGTTTCGGCGATCCGCTTTTCGATATCGGCTGGATCCAGAAGTGGGGGGGCTTTCAGATCGAGCCCCAGCTTCTTGTCGGCGTCCCCATAGGCAGCAGTGAGCTCACCAATCACTTCTGGAGTTTCACGCCCATCTTTCCCTTCAACTGGATGGTCGCCAACAACAAACTCGCCATCACCGGAACGTTCGCGTACACGTGGAACACGACCAGGCACCAGACCGGCGTTCCGGACCTGAAGGTTGGGAATTCCTTCTTCGGGGACATGATTTTCACGTGGATGGCCAGCGCGAAGGTGCAACCATTCGTCCGGTACGACTACAACAAGCAGAACGGGACATGGAATCTGGAGGACGCAAGTTACGTGCCTCAGAGCGACAGTCATGACGGCGCCGTCGGCGCAGGTCTCCGGTTTACGTTCCCGAAGTTCCCCCTCACGAACGTCTGGTACGAGGAGAGCGTGTCAGGAAAGAACACCGTAAAGACGAAAGCCGTCTACGTGATGTTCGCGTATCTGTTCTAAAGGCGGGGACCCACCCCTTGCGGCGCCGAAGGCCGGGGCGTCTGTCGAATGGCCTTTCGGACGCTTGTGTTCGTGACGACGGGAGGGGACGGCGGCGCCCGCCGTCCCCCACCCATCTTTCTTGTTGGCCTGTATCGAAGCCCTTGACGGAGTCGTACTGAACAGCGGGATTCTATGAGGGAGCAACGAAGGAGACAGAAGAAATGAAAGGCGCAGAAGAGTTTCTCAAGGCCCGGGATTTCTTGATCGAACGACGCGAGGACTATGAAGGTGCCTTCGAGGGCTTTCAGCCTCCGGCCCTGGAACAATTCAACTGGGCGCTCGACTACTTCGACGTCACGGCGCGCGGCAATACACGCACCGCCTTGATGCTTGTGGATGAAGGCGGGGGCGAAGAGTCTGTGACCTTCGCCGAAATGTCGGAGAATTCCAACCGCGTGGCGAATTTTCTACGCGCCACGGGCGTCCGTCGCGGCGACCGGATTCTGGTCATGTTGGACAACGTTCGGCCCCTGTGGGAGGTCATGCTGGCTTCCATGAAGCTGGGATCTGTGGTTATTCCCGCAACCACGCTGCTTACGGGGGCGGACCTGCAGGACAGGCTGGAACGAGGCAACGTCAAGCATCTCGTCATTGCGGGAGAACACTGCGGTAAGTTCGATTCTCAGGACAAGGGCCTCAACCGGATCACGGTAGGCGCCGCGGAAAAGAAGGAAGGATGGAAGGCAATTGAGGAGGCCTATTCCTGTGATGCTGCATTCCAGGCTGACGGGCCTACAATGTCGAGCGATCCCTTCCTTCTTTACTTTACGTCAGGAACGACCGCCAAGCCGAAACTGGTTCTTCACACCCACTACACCTATCCCGTCGGGCACCTCTCAACCATGTACTGGGTGGGCCTCAAGGAAGGCGATCTTCATTACAACATCAGCTCGCCGGGTTGGGCCAAGCACGCGTGGAGCAGCTTCTTCGCGCCGTGGAACGCGGGGGCGGGGATATTCATTTTCCGCGCTCCTCGCTTCAACGCCAAGAGCACCTTGCAGGCCATAGCCGACAAGGGGGTTACGACCCTCTGCGCACCACCCACGGTCTGGCGTCTCTTTATCCAGGAAGACCTGTCCGCTTATAAAGTAAAGCTGAGGGAACTTGTCGGGGCGGGTGAACCCCTGAACCCGGAGGTCATCAGCCGCGTGGAAAGAGCATGGGGGCTGACCATAAGGGACGGATACGGCCAGACCGAGACCACCGCGCAGGTCGGCAATTCGCCCGGCCAGAAGGTGAAAGCCGGTTCCATGGGACGTCCCATGCCGGGTTACAAGGTCGTTCTGCTGGATCCAGACGGCACTGAGGCGGACGAGGGGGAGATCGCCCTGGCCCTTTCGCCTCGTCCGCTGGGGCTCATGGAAGGGTACCTGGACGATCCCGATCGCATGCACAAGGCCATCGCCGGAGGCTATTACAGAACGGGCGACGTGGCAAGCCGCGACGAAGACGGATATCTCTGGTATATCGGCCGGGCCGACGACGTCTTCAAGAGCTCCGACTACCGAATCAGCCCCTTCGAACTGGAGTCCTTTCTCATCGAGCACGAGTCCGTTGCAGAGGCGGCGGTCGTTCCAAGCCCTGATCCTGTCAGGCTGGCCGTTCCAAAGGCCTACATCGTTCTCCGGTCGGGTTACGAGCCCGGACGCGGAGCGGCGTTGGCGTTGTTCAGGTTCGTGAGGGAGAGACTCTCGCCTTACAAGAGAATCCGCCGTATAGAGTTCTCCGAGCTTCCCAAGACGATTTCGGGAAAGATCAGACGCGTGGACCTCAGGCGGATGGCGGCCCAGGGCCGGAAAGAAAGCGAATTCCGGGAAGAGGAGTTTCCGGAGTTGAAGCAGCAGGCCGATGAAAGGACCTCGTAAATGAGGGAGGAACAGATCGCGCACTTCAAGTGTCCCAGGCTCGTGGAGTTCGGGCCGCTGCCGAAGACGTCCACGGGCAATATTCAGAAGTTCAGGCTTCGCGAGAGAGGGAGGGCAACGGATCGCTAGCAGACTGCAGAAAGGGCCGCACAGGCCGCGCACAAATGGCTGGTGTTTCGGATGCGTGCCGCGGAAAGGTCTTTCCAGGAGTCTGCCGACCGATTCCGGGCGGGGTACAATGCCATAGGAGACCGTCGGGAGGGGCAGCCTCCTGCCTTGTATTCCGCCCGGTCCTGCCTGTTCGTGAGGTAACAGCGTGCCTTCTCGTAACCGCGTAATCCTCGAAGGATTTCCCGCGGCCGAGGGCCTTCACTGCTCTTCCACGTCTGTGCGGAGGGTCCTTCAGTACGACGGCGTGCAGATAAGCGAAGCACTGGCCTTCGGCCTGGGCAGCGGCCTCGGCTTTTATTACCTGGAAAATGATGATTGTTCGCTGGCGCGCGTTCTCAACGGCCGGGCGCCGGACCTAGAAGGTTCCTTCTACGACCACGCCGGTGCGCCTCTGGAGTGGGCGGGCGTGTGGGACCTTGGCGCGATGGCCGCATGCCTCGAGAAGGGGAGGCCCATACTGGCCCAGACCGACCTCTTCCACCTGCCCTACTACCAACCGCCTGTGCATTTTCCCGGACACGGGATAGTCATCGTGGGCGTTGATCTGAACGCGAATGAGGCGACTATCGCAGACCAGGGATTCGCCGAGCGGCAAATCACGGGCCTTGAGAACCTCCGTCGGGCCATGGAAGAGACCGCCCCGCCTCTTCTCACCGGACGGTACCATTGGGCCCCGGCGCCGCGGGTTGCGAAGGAGGCCTTTGAGCGATCGCCCGCGGTCAAAGCTGCGCTGTGGAGGTCTGTGAGCGTCATGAGCGGAGATCCTGAAGGACTTCAGGGGCTTCCCGCCATGGAGCGTTTTATGAGAGATCTCGAGAATTGGGCCGACCTGGAGGACGCCGAGTGGTGCGCGCGATTTGCCTACCAGAGCATCAGGAAGCGCGGCACGGACGGCGCCTCGTTCCGCTTCCTGTATGCGGCCTTTCTGAAAGAGGCGGCAGCGCTCCTCCCTTCGCTCGCAAGTTCAGGGGCTTCCATCCTGTACGAAGAAGCCGGCCAACGATGGGAAAGGCTGGCCGGCCTCTTCAAGAAAGTGTTCTTAACGGACGATCGATCACTGTTCAAAGCCTGCGCGCGCGAGGCGGAACGCCTCGTGGAAGCCGAGAGGTTCGCGCTGCAGGCCCTGAAAGGCGCTCTGCTGGACCTGCCCTGACTTCACGATCGCGGCATAGCCTCTGCAATCTGCGCCCGGACCTTGTCCACGGCGTCCGGGTTTTCGAGCGCGCTCACATCGCCTTTGACCTTTCCGTCCCGGGCGAGATCTCTCAGCAGCCTGCGCATGATCTTGCCGCTGCGCGTACGCGGGAGCGTAGGCGTGAGAAGCACGCGCATGGGCCTTGCGTAACTCCCTAAGTTTTTGACGATCGAGTCGCTCAGCTCTTCTTCCAGCTCCGCTCCGGCCTGTTCGCCCCCGCGGAGGATCACGAAGGCGAACGGCACTTCGCCCTTGACGGGATCGGGCACGCCCACGACGGCGGCTTCGCTTACTGCGGGATGACCGATCAGAGCGGCTTCGATCTCCATTGTTCCGATACGGTGCGCGGCCACGTTTATCACGTCATCGACGCGCCCCGTTACCCAGATCTGTCCCTCCGGGTCGATGATCGCCGCGTCGTTGGACATGTATCGTCCAGGATAACGGGAGAAATATGCATCGACGTATCGTTTCGGATCGCCCCAAACGGTTCGAGCCAGGCAAGGGAAAGGCTCTGCGATAGTCAGGTAGCCGAGTTCACCGGCGGGGACCGGCTTGCCGGCTTCGTCTACCACCTCTGCGGTGTAGCCGGGCAGAGCGTGCCCGCAGGAGCCGGGTTTGGTTGGGCTCAGGCCCACCATGCTGGAGGTCCAGCCGGTTCCTGTCTCCGTTTGTCCATAGGTGTTGTTGACGAAGATGCGGCCGCCGCCTAGGACGTCCCGTGTCCAATACCAGGTCTCGGGGTCGAGCGGTTCGCCCACGAGGGAAACGAGGCTGAGCCTGGAGAGGTCGCGTTTCTTCACGTGCTCGTCGCCGGCCCGCCGGAGCATGCGGAGGACGGTAGGGGCGGTGAAAATCTTCGTGACGCCGTATCTTTCCATGACGTCGTAGAATCTCCCGGGCTCCGGGAAGTCCATGGACCCTTCGTAGGCGACCATGGTCGCACCGTTCGCCAGGCCCCCCACCAGCGACCAGATGGGGAAGGTCAACCAGCCGACGTCTGCGGTGCACCACATGACGTCCGTTGGCTGGATGTTCATGGACCACTTCACGTCGGCGTATACGCCCACCAGAAAACCGATACGCCGGCATGGATCAGTCCCTTGGGTTTGGCCGATGTGCCGGACGTATAGATGATGAACCCCGGGTCGTTGGCCTCCATGGGCTCGACCGGCGACTCCACGGGTTCGCCCGCAACCAGTTCGGGATAGAAGAGGTCCCGTCCCTGCTTTCATCTCGACCTCCACCGGCATGCGCGGGCACCACGACGACGTGCTCGACCGAGTCCACGCCCTTGAGCGCCTCTTCAAGGGTCTCCTTTAGGGGCACTATCTTGCCGCGGCGGGTGCTGGCATTGGCCGCCACCACGACCTTGGGTTGGGAATCGGCGAGTCGTTCGTGCACGGCCTGCGACGAAAAACCTGCAAAGATGACCGAATAGATGGCACCGATCCGGTAGCAGGCATGGCACGCCACGAAGGCTTCCGGGATATTCGACATGTAGATGGCTACGCGGTCGCCCCTGGCTGACGCCGAGGCGGCGCAGGGCATTCGAAAATCTTGCCGACGGCGTCGTAAAGCCTGCGATAGGTCCACGTTTCGCGGGCACCGTCTTCGCGTTCCCAAAAGAAAGCCACCTGGTTCGGGACGCGTCAGAATGTGGCGGTCGATACAGTTGTAGGCCACGTTCGAAAGGCCGCCCACGAAGAAGCGGAAATGGGGAAAGCCGCCCTCCATGGTCTTGTCCCACGCGGAGAACCACTCGAGTTCTCCCGCGATTTCCGCCCAGTAGGCCTGAGGATCTCTTCGCGCCTCCTCCAGGTAGCAGCCTGCGTCGAAGAGGCTCATGGGTGCCTGGGCCGTAAGCTGCTCGGTGGGGGGGATGAGAGGCTTGCCCTCGTAGATGGCGCCGGTTCCGGCGTCGTCCTGCGGGAACGTCCCTGTCTCGTCCTCGGTTCGATGAATTCTCTCTTTGCTCATCTTTCACCTCCATGTTGTCTCTGGGGTTCCGGGACGGTCTATGGACGGACTCGAAGGGACGTGTCATTCTTCCTGGTAAAACTCCCAGGCGCAGTACCTCCCTTCGGAGGCGTCCGGTGGACACTCGATACAGATGGTTCGAATGCGGGGGTCGACGGTCTTCGCAAAGGTCGTGAACTCGACGATACCCACGGATTTGCAGGGGAAATCGGGAAGCCCCTTCCGGCGGCGCGTCGCCTGGACTCTGCAGGAATCCATGACGAACCGCAGTCGTGAGCCGTCCTCGCGACCACTCGGCGTGCTGATCGTTGACCATCGCGTACATTCTCAGGTCGAGGGCCTTCGCCAGGGATTCGAGGCCGCCCCCTGCGGGGATGTCGAAGGTCTCCATGATTCGCCTGGCCTCGGCGGCGGCGAAACGCTTCCAGGAGGCAGCGTCGAGCTCGATGGCGGCTTCCATGCCGTCCTTTTCTTCGGCGGCAAGAAACCAGCATCCGTCGTGGGCCAGCCAGTTCTTGGCGAACATCTGCAGGGCCTTGAGCAGCTGCTCCCGGCCCATGCTGTCATAAACTCCCATAATGCACCTCCAGGTGTTGGGCAGACCGATGAGATTGGGCGGCGCCATGCCGGGCGAGGGCTACGGCTGCACGCTGAATTTATGAGGGCAGAAGCCGAGCCGCGCGGCGTGGCTCAGAAGCAAGGCGCAGGGCCCTTCGTTCTTCCGGCTTGGGAGAACTTCGATCCGCATGCCGCACAGCCAGGGAAGTTCCTCGATCATGATGGATATGCGTCCCAGCACTTCCCCAACGCCGCAGTCCGGCGTGAGCCCGATGGCCTGCACCATCTCTTCGACGTCGTTGTCGGTCAGGGGCGTAATTCTCACGACGGGATCGCGACCGGACCGGGTCAGTTTCACAAGAGGGCCAAAGTGGGGATTCGATTGGACCTCGATCTGGATCGAGGGAAGGTCCACCTCCTCGGGCGGCGGAGCGTTCCGGATGCCGAAGAAGGCGAGGAGCCTGAGGGCGACCTCGCCCTCTACCGATACCATGTCACTACCGGGATCGCCTTCGGCGAGGAGCTCGGCTACCTCGCGTCGGGCAGTGGCCGCGTCCGCGTCTTCGTACCAGGTCACGCGACCCAGACGGCCGGCGGCGATATTCCGCATACTGGACGACGCGAGAAAGGGCAAGGGCAGCCGACTCGGGAAAACGGTAGGAAGGAAAGACGCGTCTCCCTCGCGCCACCGCAGAACTTCGGGGCGCGGCGAGCTCTACGGCGCCCGATGCCCCCATCAGGCACAGGAGGACAGGCTTGGAGGTCTTCGTTTCGCGCTCGGCCCGAATGGCCCCCCGCCTGATGGCGCGTCCGACGGGCTCAGGGTCGCAGTCTCCTACGCAGGCGAAAATCGCGATGAGCGCGTCTACGTCTTCGCGGGCCATGATTTCGTAAACTGTCTTTTCGTAGGCGTCCGCCGTGGCCATGGGACCGAGATCGATCCCGCCGGAGGCGGCGACCTCGAGTCCGTTCGCCTCGCAGGTATCGGCGCAAATGGTGACGACGCCGCCCGAATTGCTGATGATGGCGACCCGGTTGCCGGCGGGCAGGGGCTGATTGGCAACCAGGATGGCTATGTCGAACATCTCCTCGAGGGTGTTCGCCCTGATGACGCCGGCCTGCCTGAAGAGAAGATCCACTTCGACGTCGCTCTGCCTCGCGGCGCCGATGTGGGCGAGGGCGGCACTCTGGCCGGCTCGGCTTCGCGCACTTTTTACGCAGAGAATAGGCTTCCTGCAGGTGATGCGCCGGGCGATGCGCGCGAAACGGCGCGGGTTGCCGAATGTCTCCAGGTAGAGGAGAGCGATGTCGGTCTGCGGGTCTTCTTCCCAGTACTGAAGAAGGTCGTTGCCGGAAACATCCGCCCTGTTACCGGCCGAAAGGAAGGTCGAAAAACCGAGACCCCGCTCTCCGGCGTAATCCAGAATGACCAATCCCAGCGCCGCGGAGTGCGAAAAGAACCCCACGCGGCCCACCGGGGGGAGCGAGGATGCAAGGCTCGCATTCAATCTGACTTCGGGATTCGTGTTCATTATGCCCAGGCAGTTGGGACCGACCAGCCGCGCGCCGTGGGCCCGGACGATATCCAGCAGTTTCCCCTGCAGCACCGTACCTTCAGAACCGGCTTCCGAGAATCCCGATGCCACTACCACCAGGCCTTTTGCGCCGGCTTCGATCGACGCCTCGGCCACGCTCAGGACCTTCTCGGCGGGGACGGCGACGACGACGAGTTCAGGGGCCTCCGGAAGTTCTCCGACCGAAGGGTAGGCGCGCACGCCATTTACAGAAACCGCCTGGTTGTTGACCGGATAGACGGTTCCCGCGAAGTTGTTTACCAGGAGATGTCTGAAAATCATGCTCCCGACGGCCGCCGGGTCGCGCGATGCACCCACGACGGCAACTGACTTCGGCTTGAGCAGGGGAGTGACGGAATTGGCGGCGGCGATCCTGTCCCTGACTTCGGTCCTCTCTCTGAGCGCTGCGGCGCCGCCAAGCGGAAACTCGACGTGGATGCTCCCGCCGTCAAAGGCCTGCCGCGTCTCGAAGCCGGAGTTGCGGAAGACATTGATCATTGCCTGGTTCTCGAAGAGAACTTCGGCCTCGAAACCTACAAAACTCTGTCCGGCGGCGATGCCTGCCAACCGCTCCAGAATGAGCGTACTGATGCCGCGTCCTTGAAAGGAGTCGTCGACGAGGAAGGCGACCTCGGCCGTGTTGCGAACCCCGAGCCCGACGTAGTTCCCGACGCCCACGACCTGCTGGTCCGTCCCTTCACCAAGGATGGCAAGGAGGCAGGCCCGCTCCCTGGGGTTGACATCGCAGAGGCTCTCCACGAAGCTTCTGGGAACCTGCGCCACCCCTCCCATGAAGCGCATCTGGAGGCTCTGCCTCGAGGCCCTCTGCATGAGTCCTTCTACGATGGGCACGTCCTCAGGCGTTGCCATGCGCAGGAGAATTCCCTGTCCGTCACGCATGAGCACGTACTCGCGGTAGCTTTCGCTTTCGGTGATAATATGAAACATTGGCTGAGCGGTCCTCCCCGCTATGGAAAAAGGATACCACTCTCAAGCACGAAGCGTAAGGGCGGACCGGTGCACGATGTGGCAACTCTTCAACCGGCAGCTACCCGCCAGAGTTTCGGGATGGACCTTGCGCCAGTACCGGGTGAGACCGGCCACGCTCATGTACGCCGGGTTCGCTATTTCATATTCACGGGTCCTGCCCTCGGCAAGGCCGTTTCCGTCCAGGAATCCCCGCGTGTAGGCTTCGAACTGGCGCACGAGGGAAATATCTTCCGGATCCTCGCGCAGGCGATTGCGGATCCACCCGGAGAACAATTGGAGGTTTCTGGCCAGTCGGCCGAGATGTCCTTCCGCGTCCGTATAGGGACCGAAGTGGGTCAGGAAGAGTACGCGGGGTTGCACGCGCCGTATCTTCTCGATGGAGGTGAGCCAGTCCTCGATATTGATGTCGGGAGGTGGGCACGGCGGGATAACGGGGCCTCCCTCCAGGCGGACACCGGCCACGTCTCCGGTGAAGACGGCGTCGTCGAGCCTGTAGGCGACGTGGTGGGTTGCGTGACCCGGCGTAAACAGGGCTTCGATCTCGATGTCACCGAAGCGGAGAACTTCCCCGTCCCGAAGAACGTGAATGCGGTCCTCCGGAATGCCTTCGACGCGGCCCCAGAGTTCGTCCATCTTCTCACCGTAAATTTTCTTCGCCGAGGCCATGAGCTTGGACGGGTCCGCCATGTGGGGCGCGCCGACTGGATGGACACAGATTTCCGCACCTTCACGTGCCAGTCGCCAGGCCGCCCCGGAGTGGTCCAGGTGGATGTGGGTCACGAGGACCCGCGTGATGTCGCCGGGGTTCAGGCCTTCTCGTTTGAGACCGCGAACGAGGGAATCGTAGGTGGATTCCGGCCCGGTCTCGATGAGTATGGGCCCCTCGGAAGTCGGTAGTAGAAAACTCGCGATGGTGCCCGGCGCTTTGAAGTGAAGGTCCAGGACCCGCACTCTGTTCCGGGCGTCTGTAGTGCCTGTCATGTGGTATCTCCTGTTCAGCGGGAGGACTCCTTCCCGAGGCGAGAAGTTCGAACGATCGACACCGCCCGGTCCCGGGAAGCTACTGTTTTCTTCCTATCGACTGCCGCATGTCCTCCCAGGCCTTGCGGACGTCTTCCACGGAGCCTTCCTCCTCGATGGTCGAAATGTCTCCCGGCGCCTGGTTGAGGACGACAGCCTTGAGGACGCGCCTCATGATCTTGCCGCTTCGCGTCTTGGGCAGCATGGCCACAAAATTGATTTCGCCTATGACGGCGATAGCGCCGAGTTCTGCTCTGACGGTCTTGATAAGCTCCGAGCGCAGTTCCTCGGTCGGTTCGTGCCCGCCTTTCAGAACCACGAAGGCCGAAATGACCTCGGCTCTCAGTTCGTCGGGACGGCCCGTGACCCCCACTTCGGCAACCGCGTCGTGCTTGAGGAACGCCGATTCCACTTCTATCGTTCCGACCCGGTGGCCCGCGATGTTCATGACCTCGTCCGCACGGCCTGCCACCCACACGTAACCGTCCTCGTCGATGTGGGCCGAATCCCCGGTGAAGTAGACGCCCTTGATCCGATCCCAGTAATCACGGCCGTAGCGCTCCGGTTCCTTCCAGAGACGGGCCGTCAGGCCTGGAAAGGGTCTCCGGATGACCAGGATGCCCTTTTCGTTGGGTTTGCACACTTTCCCGTCGAGCGTCATGACCGCCACGTCCTTGCCCGGCAGGGGAATGGACGCCGAGCCCGCCTTTATGGGAAGCATGCCCAGTCCGTAAGGGTTGCCCAGAACGGGCCCGCCGGTCTCCGTCTGCCAGTAGTGGTCGATAACAGGTATGCGGTCGTCGAAGACGCGTTTCTGAAGCCACTCCCATGCCGGGCCGTTCAGCGTTTCCCCCGCGCAGAAGACCCTTTGCAGCGATGAGAAATCGTGCCTGGTCGCAAGCTCCACACCGTATCTCATAAGCAGTCTGACGCCTGTTGGGGCGGTAAAAATGCCCGTAACGCCGAACTCTTCCACGATCTTCCATATAACGTCCGGTTTCGGGTAGTCGAGTGCGCCTTCGTACACGATGCTCGTGCACCCGACGAGAAGGGGCGCATAGACGATGTAGCTGTGTCCGACCACCCAGCCGATGTCCGAGGTGGACCACCAGACGTCGTTCTTGTTGAGACCGAAGCACCACTTACCCGAAGTAACGATGCCGACCGCGTAGTCCCCGTGCGTATGGACGACCAGCTTCGGCCGGGCCGTGGTGCCGGACGTGGCGAGGATATAGGCGGGGTCGTTGGACTCCATGGATTCGTACGAGGAGTCGCCGCCCTGACCGCCGGCTAGGAAGTCCTGCCAGGTGATGTCCCTTCCGGCGTTCATGGGCACTTCGTCGCCGGTTCGGTTCAGAACCACGATTTTTTCCACGGCCTTGCCGAGCTTGGACGCGGCCTCGTCCACGATCCCCTTCAGAGGAATGGCCTGGCCTTTTCGGTAGACGACGTCAGCCGTGAGTATCAGCCTGGATCCGCTTGCTTCGACCCTTTCACAGAGGGCGTTTGCCGCAAAGCCGGCAAAGACGACGCAGTGAATGGCGCCGATGCGAACCGTCGCCAGCATGGCGAAAATGGCCTCCGGACAGTTCGGCATGTAGATCGTGAGCGTATCGCCTTTATTTATCCCGAGCGCCCTGAGGGCCGCAGCGGTCCTTTTAACCTCGTGAAGAACCTGCGCGTAGGTGAAGATGCGCCGGTCTCCCCGTTCGTTAATGTAGATGAGCGCGGCGTGGCCCCCCCGTCCCTCGGCGACGTGGTGATCCAGGGCGTTGTGAGCGAGATTCGTCCGTGCGCCTACGAACCACCGGAAGGTCGGCGGCTGCCAGTCCAGGACCCGGTCCCACTTCCTGAACCAGGGCACTTCTTCAGCAGCGTCCGCCCAGAATGCCTCCACGTCCTCGTTTGCGCGCCTGATCCACCTGTTGACGACGGGATTCACAATCTGCATGTCACCACCTTCCTTTCATAGAAGGAACAAGTGCGGAGCTGCACAATTCCGCTCAGAACCAGAAGGGACTCATGACGTCCAGGAACCTGTCGGCTAGGTGCCGGTTGCGCAGGGCGGCCTGCAGGCTGGCGGGAACTGGCTCGAATGCGGCGCTGGCATCGTGGAGCGTTCTCAGGGGATCCTCACCCAGCTTGTCCGCCCAGCGATCGAGCCATGCAGCGGGAAGCTCGCGGGGGATATCCGGGAGGCCCAGGAAGACGTGACAGAGAATGGCCCACACTCGCGGTGCGCTGATCAGCGAGTAGCCTCCTCCCAGAGTGACCAGGAGCCTGCCTCCCGCGAAACGGTCAGCCAGTTCCACGATCCGCCTGTAGAGCTTTTCGTAAGTGTGGGTGGTCAGCATGAGGTCGGCCAGGGGATCTTCGTAGTGCGCGTCCGCGCCTGCCTGTACGACCAGGACATCGGGCTTGAACCAGTCCAGGGCCCTCGGCACGACCTTGTCGAAGACTTCGAGATAACTTTCCCGTCCGTGAACGGCTCGAGAGGAAGGTTCATTTTGAGCCCTCTGCCCATGCCGTTTCCCAGTTCCCTCGTCTCCCCCGTGCCCGGAAAGAGATACCTTCCGGATTCGTGGAGGCTCAGAGTAAGGACGTGCTCGTCCTCGTAGAAAATCTGCTGGACGCCGTCGCCGTGATGGACGTCGATATCGAGGTAGGCGACCCACAGACCGGCCTCCGTCAGGTGGCGGACGGCAACGGCGATATCGTTGTAAAGGCAGAACCCCGAAGCCCTTGCCCTCTGCGCGTGGTGAAGTCCGCCACCGAGCTGGAGAACCTTGGTCTCGCTTCCGGCGGAAATGAGCCGCGCGGCGTGGAGCGTCCCTCCGACGAGCCACCGCGCCGCCAGGTCCATGCCCGAAAAAGTTGGATTGTCCGCCGTACCCAGCCCGAAGCGGGCGGCCTCCGGCGGCTCCAGCCCATCGCTCAAGGCAGCGACAAGGGCGACGTAGCCTTCGTCGTGAACGGACAGCAGGTCCTGCTTGTCGGCAGGAGACGGCTCGGTGAAGCTGAGCGGACGCCCGAGGCTCTCCATGAGGTCCAGGAGCATATCTATCCGGATAGGGCTGAAGGGATGGTCGGGGCCGAAATCGTAGGATCGATAACGGGGACTGTAAACTACCTTGCCCATGGCTTCAGCGGGGGCCACAGGACTTCGAAGTCCGCCTTGCGGAGAGCGTCGGCGACGGGCCGGATTTCGATCGTGCCCACGCGCAGAACGGACGTCACCGTGTCCGGCCCCTCGGGATAGGAGAGGATGGAGTGGATGTTGACGTTCCTGTGGCTCAGAAAGCTCGTAAGGCGGGCCAGTTCTCCGGGACGATCCGGGAGACGGACCTCGATCCTGCCGGAAGGTTTGTCTACCCCGGTGAGGCGGACGAGCGCATCGAGGAGATCTATGCCGGTCACAATTCCGACGAGCCCGCCATCGTCGTCGAGAACCGGCAGGCACCCTATTTTCAGCTCCCGCATCGTGCGTGCGGCCTCTTCCACCGGGTCCATGGGATCGGCGGTCCGGGGCGGGGCCGCCATCACGTCCTGAACCCGGGCGTCGGCCGGAAAGGGCACCGGTGAGAGAGCGCTGGTGGCCAACCGGAGGTCCCGGTCCGTGACGACTCCGAGGAGTCGCCCCTCATCGACTACCGGCAGATGCCTGATTGAGTGACTCTGCATGATTCCGTAGGCGAAAGAAAGACTCGTGTCCGGGGGGATGGTCCTGACCTGCCTGTTCATGATGTCTCTGACCAGCATGGCGTTTCCTCACTTTCTCAGCCTGATGAACTCCATGAGCCTATGAGGGGTTGCCGCAGAGATGAATATAGATGCGTATGAAGAAAGTGTCCACAATCGTTCTTCCGGGCCGAAAAACACTCACATTCGAGAACGTCTTAGGGAGACAGGAGGTGAAGGCATGGCCGCTCGCCGTGTTCGAAATCCGCAATACGGGTGGAAACAGCGGAGGCGCGTTTCGCCCCGGGCCTGAGGGAGTCACAAGAAATTGCGGAAACGGTCCTACAGGGACTGTCCGCACTTGGGGCAGAATCTGGCCTCGGGGTCCGTCACCTGGGCGCCGCATTTGCTGCAGAAAGAGGAGGCCGGATTCTCGGCGACCTTTTTCTCCGCGGTTCCATTTCCGTTTGAATTTCTGGCTGCGTCCTCGGCCTGCGCTTCTTTCATTTCGGACTTGAACTCGCGGATGCTCTTGCCCATGGACTTGGCGAGCTGCGGTAGCTTGCTTCCTCCGAACAGCAGGAGGAGGATGACAAGAATGATGATCAGCTCAGGGGTGCCCAGGGTCCCGAAAAGGCCTAAAGCGGGAATCAGGTTCATTGTCGCTCCTTAGTCTTCGACAACGAGTCGGCGGTGTTTCAGCTTCCCCACCCTCAAAACATAACACGCTTTGGTGCTCCGGTCGAAGGATGCGGCGATGTCCGTGATCTTCTCGCCATCCAGGGTCACCCCACCCTGCTGCATCAGTCGCTTGGCCTCGCTGCCCGATGAAACGAGATCCAATTGGAGGAGAAGCTTGTAGAAGGGCAGGGGAGTCGCCTCGGTTTTGATTACAGATTCCTCGAGGGCTTCGGGATCTTCCCGCTCGCTGAAGACGCGCGTGAAGTGATCGGCGGCATTCTCCGCCGCCCTGGCGCCGTGGTAGTAGCCGACGAGCGTTGCGGCAAGGTCTCTCTTGGCCTGCATGGGATGGAGCTTCCCGGAGGCGACGGCGGACTTCAGCTCGTCCACGGCCTCGGAAGTCAGGTCCGTGCAGAGAAGATAGTAGCGCCACATCATCTGGTCCGAAACGCTCATGACTTTGCCGTAAATGTTCTCGGGCGTTTCATTGATGCCGATGTAGTTGCCGAGGGACTTCGACATCTTCTCAACGCCGTCCGTCCCTTCGAGAAGGGGCACGGTCAATACCACCTGCTCCTCCTGTCCGTATTCGCGCTGGATGTCCCGCCCAACAAGCAGGTTGAAGAGCTGGTCCGTGCCCCCGAGCTCGACGTCCGCCTTCAGTGCGACCGAGTCGTAGGCCTGGGCCAGCGGGTAGAGGAACTCGTGGATGTGGACCGGCTGCTGGTTGTGGAATCGTTTCTTGAAGTCATCCCTTTCCAGCATCCTGGCAACCGTGTACTTGCCGGCCAGACGGATCAGTCCTTCGGCCCCCAGTTCGGACAACCATTCCGAGTTGAATCGGATGGACGTTGTCTCTCTGTCGAGGATCTTGAAGACCTGCCGTCGGTAGGTCTGCGCGTTCTCCGCGACCTCTTCCCGGGTCAATTGTGGGCGCGTGTTCTTCTTGCCCGTCGGATCCCCGATCATGCCGGTAAAGTCGCCGATGACGAAGACGACCGTGTGACCCAGATCCTGAAAATGCTTCATTTTCCGCAGGACGACCGTGTGGCCCAGATGCAGATCGGGCGCAGAGGGATCGAAGCCCGCCTTGATGACGAGGGGACGGCCGGTCTTTTTCGAACGTTGCAGTTTCTTCCTGAGCAGGTCCTCTGTAATGAGATCGACCGCTCCCTTTGTGAGATAGACGAGGGCTTCATCCAGGGAGAAATCCATCAGGCGCCCCCCATGTCCACCAGATCCGCCACGATCGCTTTGTACTCCATGTTACTCAGGAGCAGGTCCGCCCGTCTCCCTTCCAGGCGCACCCTGTCCTCGCAGACAAGGCTGAGGGCTTTGGGGTAGAGCTTGTGTTCGAAAGCGAGTATGCGGTGGCTCAGGGTGCCTTCATCGTCGCCCGGCATGATCGGCACTACCGCCTGCAAAATGATGGAACCGTGGTCGACCTCCTCATCCACAAAGTGAACGGTGCACCCGGAGAAGCGGACGCCGTATTCAAGGGCCTGGCGCTGAACGTGCAACCCCGGAAAGGCGGGGAGCAGGGCCGGGTGAATGTTCAGGATACGGTTTCTGAAGGCGTGGATCAGAACCGGCGAAATGAGACGCATGTACCCCGCTAGGCAGACGATGTCCACCTGGGCGTCCAGGAGGGCCGCAAGGATCTTGCCGTCGTGCTCCTCTCGCGAGGCAGATTTTCTGTGGTCGATGACGAGGGTCCTGACGCCCTTGTGCGGCCGCCGTTTTAAGGCCGGGGGCGTCGGGCACGTTCGAGATGACCAGGGCGCACTCGGCGGGAACCTCGCCTGCTTCGAGGGCATCCAGAAGGGCAACCATGTTGGAACCACGGCCGGAAATCAGGATGGCTATCTTTTTCACTCGAACCTCCAAACCCGCTGAAGCCCCGCGCTCAGACCGCGGGACCTGCAGAGAATAATACCACAATGCCGCTGTTGCAAAGATCTGAGATTCGTATCCAAGGCAATCTGAAAACGCCGGACCGGAAGCTCGATCCCTGCGCATGGCAGGGGGATCGAGAGGGCCGGTTGTTGCTGTGACGCATAGAAATTTTGATTGTGCGCAGGGAGTTTGATATATTTTATACACGGAGAAGAACAAGAACGACAAGCGCGGTGCGATCCTCACAAGCAGTGGATCGCGCCATTAGAATGCGAGCTGGATAATGAGCGAGATAGACCTGCGCCGATGCGCCGTCGGCGTCGACCTCGGCGGAACGAAGATCGAGACCGCGCTGGTGGATGCGGAAGGCAAGATTCTGAATTCAAGACGAAGAGCGACGAACGCCGAAAGCGGCCCGGACTCGATCCTTCAAGCCGTAATCGAAGCCGTGCGGGAGATCACGCGGGCACCCGCAGCCCGCGTCCTGTCCGTGGGAATAGGCGTGGCGGGGCAGGTCGACTCGGCCAGCGGCATCGTTCGCGCCGCGCCGAACCTCGGTTGGCACGACGTGCCCATGGGGGCGAAGCTGTCAGCGGAGCTGGAAACTCCGGTGCACGTGACGAACGATGTCCGGGCCGCGACCTGGGGAGAATGGCGCCACGGCGCGGGTAAGGCGATGCGCGATATCGTGTGCGTCTTTGTCGGCACCGGTATCGGAGGAGGCGTGATCATCGGGGGCAAAATGATCGAAGGCCATACGAATACGGCGGGTGAGATAGGGCACACGCCCCTGGTATTCGGCGGCAGAAAGTGCACCTGCCCCGGCAGCGGATGCCTTGAGGCATACGCCGGCGGGTGGGCCATCGCGGAAAGGGCACGAGACGCCGCAAGGGGCGATGAAGTCGGAGCTCGGGCCCTGTTGAAGGAGGCCGGCGGACTCGAGAAGATCACCGCGTCGGACGTCGGAGCCCTCGCTCGAAAGGGAGACCCTCTGGCCATGCGCCTCATGGCGGACACGGCCGAGTATCTTTCGGCCGGAATCGCCGGCCTCATCAACGCCTTCAATCCGGAGACGATCATATTCGGCGGAGGCGTCATCGAGGGCAATCCGGAAATCGTAGAACAGGTGGAGAAGGCGGCCCGAAAGCGGGCGCTGTCAGCCGCCGTGAACGGGCTCACGTTCGTCAAGGCATTACTGGGCAACGACGCCGGGGTGGTGGGAGCAGCCGCACTTGCGCGACACAGGACCGGAGGTGCGCCATCAGAGTAGCTCCAGGGGCCGATGCGTGGAACCGGCGTTTCCCGAGCGTCTGGCATTGTTCAATCCAAGGGGGAAGTGACCCGGACGCCCCGTCATGGACGACGCGTCGTCGGTTCGACCGACGACGACGACGATGCCGGGAAAACCAAGTTGAATGAATGATAAAGACCATTCCGGTCAAGGAGGCCTGAAAAATGAATCCATTAAAAGAACTGCACGAGAAGGGGCAGTCCGTCTGGCTGGACTACATCAGGGCGGACCTGCTCGAGAGCGGCAAGCTGGAACGCATGGTCAAGGAAGACGGCGTCAGGGGCGTGACCAGCAACCCAACCATATTTCAGAAGGCCATTGCCGGGGGCGAAGAGTACGACGCGAGAATAAAGAAGCTCCTCATGGAAGAGCCCTTTCTGGAAAACGAGGAGCTTTTCGAGAAACTGGCCGTGGAAGACATCCAACGGGCGTGTGATGTCCTCGACGTCGTCTTCAGTGAGAGCGGGGGCGGGGATGGCTTCGTGAGCCTCGAAGTATCCCCCAGACTGGCAGAGGATACGGAGGGCACCATTCAGGAAGCCAGACGACTCTGGAAAGAGGTCGACCGTCCGAACCTGCTGATTAAGGTGCCTGCCACGCCCGCCGGCATCCCAGCAATAGAGGCCCTGCTGGCCGAAGGCATCAACGTGAACGTCACATTGATGTTCTCGCTCGACCACTACGAAGCCGTGGCGCGGGCTTATATTAACGGCGTGTCCAGTGCTCGGGACCCCACGAGGTCCGCCTCCGTCGCCTCGTTTTTCGTAAGTCGCGTGGATACGCAGGTGGACAAAGCCCTCGAAGCCATAGGGACCCCTGAAGCAATGGCGCTCAGGGGCAAGGCGGCCGTCTCCAACGCGAAGCTGGCCTACAAGCGGTTCACAGAAATCTTTTACGGCGCAGCTTTCCAGAAGCTCCGAGCGTCTGGAGTCAATGTACAGCGACCGTTGTGGGCCAGTACGAGCACGAAAAACCCGGCCTATTCGGACGTGCTTTATGTGGACGACCTTATAGGCCCAGATACCGTGAACACGATGCCGCCGAATACCATCGAGGCTTTCAGAGACCACGGCAGACCGAGGACGACCATCACGGAAGACGTAGATGAGGCGGAACGGGTAATCGAGTCCATCGAGAGCCTGGGGATAAGCCTGAGGGAGATAACGGAGAGACTACAGGAAGATGGAGTACGGGCCTTTGCCGGGTCGTACGACGAGCTGCTGATGACGATAGATGCAAAGAGGACCGATATGGAGGCCGGCATGACTGCTCCCGCCTACTACTCCGCGAATGCCTTCGAGGATAAGTGCACGGCGCGGATGAAGTCATGGGAAACAGAACATTTCGGCGCCCGTGTCTGGGAAAAGGACTACACCCTCTGGTCCCGGGAGCGCGTGCCGGAAATAACGGACAGGCTCGGGTGGCTCGATCTTCCGACAACTATGCGCGCAAAGACGGCCGAAATGTCCGCCCTGGCGCAGGAGTTGAAGAAGGAAGGCGTGCGGCACGTGGTCCTGCTGGGCATGGGAGGCTCGAGCCTTGCGCCGGAGGTATTCGGCCGCACCTTCACGCCCCCGGCCGGGTTTCCATCGCTTCTCGTCCTGGACAGCACGCACCCGGCCGCCGTCAGGACCGTGGAGTCGGCCGTCGAACTCGGAAAGACCGCGTTCATTGTATCGAGCAAATCGGGCACCACCCTCGAGACGCTCTCCCTGTTCAGGTTCTTCTGGGAGCGCGTCAGCACGATCTCGCAGACACCCGGAAGGCGTTTCGTGGCCATCACTGATCCGGGGACCCCCCTTGAAAAAATGGCCGAAGAGCGCGGCTTCAGGAAGGTATTCAACGCCGATTCCGAGGTGGGAGGGCGCTATTCGGCGCTGACGCACTTCGGGCTGGTTCCGGCGGCTATCGTTGGGGTCGACACCGACAAGTTGCTAGCGAGGGCGAAGACCATGGCCTCGGCGTGCGGGCCGGACGTCGGGACGGCCGAAAATCCCGGCCTCGCGCTCGGTGCTTTGCTGGGAGAGTGCGCGCTGTCCGGTCGGGATAAGGTAACCTTTCTCGCGGAACAATCCCTGGCTTCACTGCCGCTGTGGATGGAACAGCTCATAGCGGAAAGCACGGGGAAATCCGGCAAGGGTATCGTGCCTGTCGCCGACGAACCGGTGGCCCCGCCGGAGACGTATGGGGCGGATCGCCTTTTCGTGCACTTCGCGCTCCACGGGGAAACGCCATCGGGAACCGAGGCGGCGCTGAGAAAATTGGAGGCCGCGGGCCATCCCGTCACGCGCATAAGGTTCAGGGATATTTACGACCTTGGCGCCGAGTTTCTTCGATGGGAAATGGCCGTCTCCGCGGCCGGCGCCATACTCGGAATCCAGCCCTTTAATCAGCCCGACGTTCAGCTGGCCAAGGATCTTGCAAAGAAGGCGATGGCAGAAACGGGAGACACAGGGAACGAACGAGAAGTGCTCACCTATCAGATAGACAATAGCGAAAAACTATCACCTGCGATCAAGGGATTGCTTGATTCCGGACGCGACGGCGACTACATTCGCCATCCAGGCCTACCTGCCCCCAAGCGGCCCCATCTCGAGGGACCTCCAGGCCGTTCGACAACAACTGAGGAATGTCTGCAGGCTGGCGACGACGGTTGGTTACGGTCCGAGGTTTCTGCACTCCACGGGACAACTCCACAAGGGCGGTCCAAATACGGGCCTGTTCTATTCAAATCGTGGATGATCCCGTCGAAAGCCTGCCCGTACCCGAGACGGACTTCAATTTCAGGGATCTCATCCATGCCCAGTCCGTTGGAGATTACCGAGCGCTCGACCAGCGGGAGCGCCGGATCGTCCGAATAAGCCTGGGAACCGAGCCCGTCAAGGGCCTGAAAGCGCTCCTTCAGCTGCTGGGATCCTGAGGGTTCCCGCCCTCGGGCGACACAAAATGAGACGGCCATGCGGCTCCTGATCCGAGGATGTCGGTGTCCGTCTGCCGATCAAGAGGAGAATATGCAATGGAATTGGCAATGATAGGACTGGGTCGGATGGGTGCAAACATGGCTGAGAGACTTCTCCGCCATGGCCATTCGGTCTACGGCTACGACAAGAATCCCGACGCCGTTCGCGCCCTCGTGGAAAAGGGGGCCGGCGGGGCGGATGAGCTCGGCGGCCTTGCAAGCCTCCTGGCCAAACCCAGGGTATATTGGATCATGGTTCCCGCAGGAAAGCCCGTGGATGAAACCATCGAGTCCCTGCTCGAGCACGCGGAAGAGGGTGACGTCTTCATCGATGGAGGCAACTCTCACTACAAGGACACCCTGAGACGGGGAAAGATGCTTGAGAAGCGCAATATCAAGTACGTCGACTGCGGAACGAGCGGCGGCATCTGGGGCCTCAAGGAGGGCTACAGCATGATGGTCGGTGGAGAAAAGGATGTGGTAGATCATCTCCGTCCGATCTTCGAATCGCTCGCACCTGCGGCTGACAAGGGGTGGGGCCACGTGGGACCGACGGGCTCCGGACACTTCGTCAAGATGGTGCACAACGGCATCGAATACGGCCTCATGCAGGCCTACGCCGAAGGGTTCGCCCTCATCGGGAACAAGGAATCGTTCGACGTGGATCTCCACAAAGTGGCCGAAATCTGGCGTTACGGAAGCGTCGTCAGATCATGGCTGCTCGATCTCATGTCGGAGGCCTTGGCCGAAAATCCGACGCTAAAGGGGGTCGCTCCCTACGTTGTTGATTCGGGCGAAGGACGCTGGACCATAGAAGAGGCCATAGACCAGGCCGTATCTGCTCCGGTGATGACGATGGCCCTCATGGAACGTTTCCGATCGAGGGATGATGACTCGTTCGCCGACAAACTCCTTGCCATGACGCGCAACAAGTTCGGCGGCCACGCCATCAAGCGGGAGGACTGAACCATGGACCTCGCAACGGCAGAACCATGTATTTTCGTCATCCACGGTGCGACCGGGGACCTCGCCAGGCGGAAACTGGTGCCCGCCCTGTCGAACGGGCTCGAGAAGAAGAGGATTCACCCGAGGACAATCGTCCTCGGCGTCGGAAGGAAATCGGGCCTGTCCGACGAGAGCCTGCGGAATTCGATGCTGGAGGCTCTGGCAGCGGCGGGTCTGGAGGTCGGGGGCGAGACCGGGGCCTTCTGGAAGGAGAACCTCTACTACCAGGCCGTTCCCGATGGAAGCCGGGAAAGCTACAAAGATCTGCGCACAAGGATCGAGGCGCTCGAATCGGAGTTCGACCTACCCGGAAACAGGGTCTTCTATCTGGCCCTCCCGCCCCAGGCGTTCAAGGGCGTCATAGGGGGCCTGGGGAAGGCAGGGCTCAACGACGCGAAGGGCTGGACCAGGCTGGTCATCGAAAAGCCCTTCGGACGCGATCTGAAATCCGCGCTCCAACTCAACGACTTCATCCACGAGTACTTTCAGGAATCCCAGATCTACAGGATCGATCATTATCTGGGAAAGGAGACGGTCCAGAATCTCCTGGTATTCCGTTTTGCAAACTCGCTCTTCGAACCGCTCTGGAACCGCGACAGGGTGGAGAGCGTTCAGATCACGGTCGCGGAGAGCCTCGGCATCGGCAGCCGTGCCGGGTATTACGACTCCGCAGGAGTTCTCAGGGACATGGTCCAGAACCACATTACCCAGCTCCTGGCGCTGGCGTTCATGGAAGTTCCGGCTGCCTTCGAGGCGAACGCAATCCGGCAGGAAAAGGCCAAACTCCTGCGGGCCGTAGAACCGATAGGCGCCGAAGACGTTGTCTTCGGCAGGTATGGCGCCGGGATGACAGACGGAAAGAAGGTGCCCGGGTACCTGGAGGAAAAGGGAATCCCGAACGACTCCAGGACCGCGACCTTCGTCGCCCTTCGCCTCCGGATCGCCAATTGGCGTTGGCACGGCGTTCCTTTCATCATCAGGACGGGAAAGCGGCTCCCCAGACGCGTCTCGCAGATAGCCGTGAGCTTCCGGTGTCCTCCGGTGTCCATATTCCAGCCTCACGACCAGTGCACCATTCATTCGAACGTCCTTCTCGTGACACTTCAGCCCGACGAGGGATTCGACATACATTTCGAGGTCAAGACACCGGGACAGGCCATCGGCATGCAGACCGAAGCGCTGCATTTCAGGTACGCCGAGGCCTTTCAACCCCTTCCAGATGCCTACGAAACCCTCCTCGAAGACGTCGTGCTGGGGGACCAGACACTATTTGTCCACGCGGACGAGGTTGAGGCGGCCTGGCGGCTGTACACGCCCGTTCTCGAACGACCGGCCGAACCGTTTCAGTACGCCGCCGGGACGTGGGGGCCGGAGGAGGCCGACCGGCTTCTTTCCGGAACGCAAAACGGGTGGATAACAAAATGAACGAGCGCGTCAATTCCTTCAGCGATATCGGTGAATTGAGCAGGGCGGCCGCGGGGGACCTGACCACGCTCGCTCAGAAGTGCGCCTCCGAGTCGGGCCGGTTTTCACTGGCCCTGGCGGGAGGCCATACACCGAGGAGGCTTTACGAACTCCTTGCGGGCGAGTATGAGGACAGGATGCCCTGGCACGCCGTGCACATCTTCTGGGGCGATGAGCGATGCGTGCCGCCGAAAGACCCAGACAGCAATTTCAGGATGGCGTGGGAGGCCATGTTGTCCCGCGTCCCCATCCCGGAGACGAACATCCACAGGATCCCGGCCGATAAAGGACTCCCCGGAGCCGCGGCGGAAGCCTACGAGGAGACGCTCTTCGATCATTTCAGAACCGGGCGCGCGGGTGCGCCGGGAAGGGGATTCGATCTCATCCTGCTGGGCATGGGCGCCGAAGGACACACGGCATCTCTTTTTCCCGACTCCTCCGCGCTGGACGAAAAAGAGCGGTGGGTGACGGCGGTGAAGGCGCCCGAAGGCATCTTTCCACCCGTGCGGATAACCCTGACGCTTCCCGCGATCAACTCCGCAGGCGACGTCTTCGTCCTCGTTTCGGGTGGGGAGAAAAAGGCCGTGCTCCGGAAGGTCCTCAAAGGCGTTGAGCCCGCTGGATCTCGCTTTCCCGTTGCCATGGTCAGACCTGCAGGAAACAAGGTGTGGTACATTGATCACGCTGCAGGAGGATGACACGGGAGCGACACGACGAGGCTACAAACCCATCAGCGATTACGGTCTCATAGGAAATCTTGAGACGTGCGCACTGGTGGGGAGTGACGGGTCCATAGACTGGTGCTGCTTCCCGCATCTCGAATCTCCCAGCGTTTTTGCGGCAATCCTGGACGACCGGATCGGGGGATGGTTCCAGATCGCGCCCGCCTGCGATTTCAAATCCGGAAGCGCCTACATCCCGGAAACCAATGTTCTAGAAATCACGTTCACGACCGGGGACGGCGTTTCGACGCTGACGGACTTCATGCCGGTGAAGGACCCCCTCAAGCAGCAGGATCCCAGCCACCAGACCATCATCCGAAGAATCCGCGGGCTTTCCGGGCGCGTTCCGATGACCCTGGACTTCCAGCCCCGCTTCGATTACGCACGCGCGTTGCCGCTCGTTGAGCCGGCGCCGGGCGGTGTCACGGCGCGGTGGGGCGACAAGGAGGTGTATCTGCAGGCGCCTTTCCTCCTGGCGCCGTCGGAGAGCGGAGCCAGGGGGACCGTAACGGTCGAGGCGGGTGACTCTCTCTGGGTGGTGCTTCAATACGGCCACCGCATCACGCGGTATCCCGCACATTGCGAGGCTTTTCTGGAAAAGACGCTTGCCTACTGGAGGACCTGGTCTCATTCATGCGATGAGTCGGAGTGTGTCTTTAGAGGCCCGCAACACGAGCACGTGGTCCGTTCCGAACTTGCGCTCAAGCTCCTGACGCACCACGACAGCGGCGCCATCGCCGCGGCGGCTACGACCTCTCTCCCCGAGAGCCTGGGAGGGGTTCGAAACTGGGATTACAGGTTCGCCTGGATCAGGGATGCCTCCTTCACCGCACAGGCCCTGCACAGCCTCGGGCACACAGACGAGGCCATGGATTATTTTCGGTGGGTCAAGGGCATCAGACCCAGGGGAAAAGGGGAGGGACAACCGCTGGAGTTCCAGATCATGTACGGTCTGCACGGCGAGTTGAAACTGGAGGAAATGGAACTGACCTACCTTGATGGCTACAGAGGATCGCGCCCGGTGAGAATCGGGAACGGCGCCCACAAACAGCGTCAAATGGATATCTACGGCGAACTCCTGCTGGCCTTCTATGAGACCTCGCGCTATGGGAAAGAAGATAAGCCGGGACGACTGGACGTTCATTGAAGGTGTGGCCGCCGAAGTAGTTACCAACTGGGAGGTCCCGGGACTCGGGTATCTGGGAAGTGCGGGGAGGCCTGCAGCACTTTACGTACTCCAAACTCATGTGCTGGGTCGCCCTGGACAGGGCCGTCAAGATGGCGCGAAACACCGGTTTTGAAGCTCCGGTTCGGCAGTGGGCAGAAACGCGCGACCGCATCAAGACCGCCATCCTCGAACGCGGTTTCGACGACCGGACGGGAACCTTCGTTCAGTCCTTCAACGGAGATTCGCTTGATGCCACGGGCCTGCTGATCCCCAAGATGGGCCTCCTGCCGTTCAGGGACAGGCGCGTCCAGGGGACCATCAAGGCCACGATGGAAAGGCTGGTGAGCCACGGCATGGTTTACCGTTACGAGGGTGACGACGGACTGCCGGGCCAGGAGGGAGCCTTTTTGCTATGCACATTCTGGCTCGTCAATGCGCTTACCCTCTCCGGACGGTTAGAAGAAGCCGAGGAGCTCTTTCTGGCCGTGATAGGGAAAATCGGGAGGCTGGGACTCCTCTCCGAGCAGATCGCCCCCGGAAGTGGAGAGTACCTTGGGAACTACCCGCAGGCATTCAGCCATATAGGGCTGATCAACAGCGCCCTTTACCTGGGACGGGCCAAAGGTCGCAGCCACGTGGGCCCCGTTCCCATCGGAGAAGACACGCCCGCGGCCTGAAATCCGGCGCTCTCCTTGCTTTCGGACGCCCAACGGATGCGTTGCCGGCCGGCGTCACTTTTCACTATCGAGAAACTCTTTGAGGTCGTGGATGTCTGCAGCTCTGCCCCTGAGCGCCAGGTGGACACCGTCCGTGTCGTAGGACATCCTGAGAACGGTGAAGCGGCTTCTGAAGGCCGAGAAACCGGGCCAGAGACCGTAAGGCACGAAGAAAGAATCCCCCGTCAGGGATTTACGGACCGCGTCCGTAAGCGCCGCCTTCAGCTCTGCAATGCCCGCTCCCGTACCCGCCGAAGCGAACAACGCCTCCGGGTAGAGGTTGCGCGCCCTCTCAAGAAATGGCGGGGGCGCCTTGTCGATTTTGTTGAATACCCGGATCACCGGAACGCTGTCGAGCTTGAGTTCGCTCATGACGCCCATCGCCGTCTGCCCCTTCTCCTCAAAATTGTGTTCGGACACGTCGATGACGTGGAGAATGAGGCTGGCCTCCCGGATCTGTTCCATTGTGGAGCGGAATGATGCGATCAGGTGGTGCGGCAGTTTTCGCACCAGTCCGACGGTATCGATGAGGAGGACGTCCTCAGCGAAGCCGTCCAGATGAAGACGCCTGAACGTTGTGTCCAGGGTGGAGAAGAGGCGGTTCTCTACAGAGACTTCGGCGGAGGTCATCCGGTTCATCAGCGAGGACTTGCCGACGTTCGTATAGCCCACGAGGGCTATTTCGTAGGTTTGTGCTCTCCTCCGCCGCTGGACTTCCCTGTGCGAGGCTATCTGCCCAAGTTCCCGCTTGAGAAAGGCGATCCTCTTGCGGATCGCGCGGCGGTCCGTCTCCAGCTGCGTCTCCCCAACGCCCCGGGTACCGATGCCGCCGGCCTGGCGGGACAGGTGACTCCACGCCCGGGTTAACCTCGGAAGCAGATAATTGTACTGGGCGAGTTCGACCTGAGTCCTGGCTTCCCGGGTCCTCGCTCTTCGCGCGAAGATGTCGAGGATCACGCCGGTCCTGTCCGAAACCCGGCACCCGAAAACGGTTTCAAGATTCTTGGCCTGTGCGGGTGAGAGGTCGTCGTCGAAGACAACCAATCGCGCGTCCTCTTGCCGGCAGATCGCGGCTATTTCCTCGGCCTTGCCTCGTCCTATGTAGGTCGCCGCGTGAATCCGCTGGCGTACCTGAACGATTCTCTGGACGACGGCGCCTCCCGCCGTGTCTACGAGATCCGCCAGTTCGTCCAGGTCCTCGTCTATGTGGTGTTGGGGCCGGTGTGGCAGTGCGACACCGACCAGGATGACGCGTTCGCGGCTCATCGTCCTGTCGCCCTTTCAAAACAACGATATCACAGCGAACGGGTTAAACCATGGGGCGGCATGGAGAAAAAGTCCCCGCGGGGGCCTGCCGCCCGGCGAAGCTCCAAGCCCGGACGGGAGACGAGAAGCAGACCCTCGTTCCTGCCGAGTCCTTCGATGCAAAAACGTGAGCGCGCGCGGACCCGCCCCGGACGGAGGGGGATATTGCTACCCCCCCGGGCCCTGTGCTATTGTTCTCGCATGGGAAAACGATTGATCAATCCCTTATTGAGCCTGCTTCTCATAGCGAGCATGGCCGGTCTGCTCGTGCATGCGGCGGACGGAACCCGCGACTATCAGCGCATGAGGCTCGTGTCGCTCGAGACCCTCCTCTCGACCAAGCAGGCCATGATCAAGGCCAAATGGTCCGCGCTTGCCCGCCTCGACTCGCGCATAAAAGATTCGATCGCTGCAGATGACGAAGTGCTGGGCGAATCGGACAGGAGGACGTCCGATCAGGCGAGGGCGCTCCAGAGCAACGCGGAAGCGCGGAAAGAAATGGAAGAGGAAAGGGCGCGCCTAGTGCGGACCATCATCGACCTCTACGCGGAGGAAAGCGACCTGAAGGGAGAGGTGAGCAAGGTACGAGCCGAAATGCAGGAATCCCATCAGGTCCTTGACGGTCGCTGGCAGATCACGCTCATGCCCTCGGGGACGAAGGGAGATGTCTACCTCAGCCAGAACGGGACCCTCGTGACGGGCGACTACAAGCTGGACAACGGGCAGGCCGGGAGCCTCCAGGGGACTTTCGTCAACAACATACTCGTGATGGAGAGAATCGACCAGAAATACGGAAAGATGGGTAGATTCGAGGGCTCGCTGGCCAAAGGCGGACAGTCCGTCAAGGGATCCTGGTACAGCTATGATTTCGCCTCGGGGCAGCCCTTGACAGGTCCCTTTTCGCTCGATCGTGTTGCAGAGGGAAGCACCTCCCCATGAAAATAGTAAAGAAAGCTCTGGATAACAGCATCACCATACTGGATATCACCGGACAGGTAAGCATCGGGGAGTCGGCCACCCATCTCAGCGGCGAATTGTCCAAGCTTCTCGACGATCCCCAGGTGGAAGGTGTTATCCTAAACCTGGAACATATCAACTACATGGATTCGACCGGACTAGGTGAAGTCGTCGGCCACCTCAACCGATACAGAGACAACGGGAAGCGCCTAAAGCTCGTCAAGCCGAACAAGACCATCACCAAGCTGATGGAACTTACCCGCCTCAACGAGATCATAAGAGTCTACGGCTCGGAAGAAGAGGCCCTCGAGGACATGTTCAGCTAATTGCTCAAGGGGGGACCATGGCATTATTCAACCCGTCCTCTCGAGAATTGACCGCCAAAATCGTCTACTACGGTCCGGGGCTGAGCGGGAAGACCTCCAACCTGAAGTACATCTACGAACACATGGACGAGGAGGTGCGGGGCAGGATGCTGTCCTTGACCTCCGGAGCGGACCGGACCATCCTCTTCGACTTTTTGCCACTCGAAATGGGGGATACGAAGGATGCCAAAGTACGCATCCAGCTTTACACCGTGCCCGGCCAGGTGTTCTACGAAGAGACCCGGAAGAAAGTCCTGAAAGGGGCGGACGGAGTGGTTTTCGTGGCCGACAGCCAGAAAAAGATGGCCGAGGCCAACGTGCATTCACTGCAGCAGTTGCACCAACACCTCGAGGCCAACGATCTCGGGGGCGACGCCATTCCGCTCGTTCTGCAATACAACAAACGGGACCTTCAAAGCATCCTCGATCTGGAAGAGATCGACGAACAGTTGAACCCAGGAAGCACGCCTTTTTTCGAGGCGATCGCGAGCGAAGGGGTGGGGGTTGAAGACACCCTCAGGGCCATATCCGCCCTCGTGCTGAGAGATCTGTTTTCACGGCCCCTTGAAAGCTATGCCGCCGCAAGGTTCAACAACCTGCCGCCTGCAGCTCCTGGACGAGGCGGAAGAGATCTTCGCCAGCAGCGATGAGATGCTGGACTCGGCCCAGGAAAGCGCCGTATTCGACGTCCTGCCCGGTGAGTTCGAGGCTGACGATTCGGCGGAGCTGCTCTTCGTCGAGCCTGCGGCCGCGGGAGAACCGTTCGCGGAGTCCCAGGAAGAGCCGGGAGCCGGCGGCCCCGCTTGAGCATCCGGCCGGAGAGCCGGAAACACAGCCTTCGTCCCCCTCGGAGGCCCCCACATCAGAGGAGCCGCCGTCTCTCCACCTGGTGCCCGGCCAGCCGATGGAAGCCGTGCTGGACATCATGGGGACGAAATTTAAGCTCAGGATTTCTTTGGAACCGATGCCCGAGGAATAGACCGGGACGAGAAGAGGCCTCGCGGTCAGGCGGCGAGCCCGCCGTCCTCGTCTTTCGGGTAACCGCTCTCCGGACCCGGCTCCCGGGGTGAAACCGGCGCGGGCGGCATCGTCCGTGTGCCATTGCCCTTCAGGATGAAGTCCTTACCGCCCACCGCAAGCGTGGCTGCGGTCACCTCCCAGTCTTTGCCGGCTTTCTTTGCCAGGTCCACCGTTGCCCGGCCTTCGGCCCTGCTTCCCTTGAGCGAGAAGACCAGGTGCGCCCTTCCGGCGCCGTTAACCTCCCGAACCGAGCCACTGGGAAGCCAGCCGAAATCTTTGATATCGCCGATTCTGGCCTGAACCACGGGATCGTTCTTGAGGAAATGCCGTGCGGTTTCTGCCGCTCCGCCGTGGCTGAACCACGAGAAGGGGAGGAAGATGACGGCCACCAGGCAGCCGACGCAGAGCCCGCCTGCCGCCAGCATGGAGATGATTCCGTAAAGGAGAACCTTGTCCGTCTTCTTCAATTGCGCCAACCTCCCGGGTCATAAGACCAGAGGTTCGATCACCGCGTCAAGAAAAACGCGAAGCACGGCGGGTTGCTTTTTGTTCGACCACTCACTTCGGATCAGCTCTGCGTATGCCGTTCCACTCGCCCTCGCCGTCCGCGACCCTCTTGAGGTCCTCCTTGAAGACGCCTGCGAACACCTTCAAGGTGCCCGAAGGAAAGGCGAGCGAAGCGATGTCTTGCCGGCGGATCCACTTCATGGGCAGCGCCGTGGCCGGCGAGGCATCTTCCAGGAGTTCACAGACGTAAGGATGCAGGACCACTTCAAAATGCGTGTAGGCGTGGCGTACCGGGGGATACTCTTTCAAGATACGCGCTTGGACCCCCAGTTCCTCTCCGAGCTCCCTGTGAAGGGCGCTGCCTCCGTCTTCCCCGTCTTCCCATTTTCCTCCGGGCAGTTCCCAGAGGCCTCCGAGGAACCCGTCGCTCTTTCTTCGGGTGACGAGAAACCTGTCGCCGCGCAGGAGAATGGCGACGGACACGTCGTATACGGGACGGGGAGCGCGGCGCACGGATAGCGGGAGTTCCTCAACCCGGCCTTCCGCAAAGGCCCGGCACCACCTCGTTAACGGGACAGACGGCGCAGACCGGGGCGGTCCGCCGGCAGATCGTTGCGCCCAGTTCCATGAGCGCCTGGTTGACGACATCCGGTTCCTCCACCTCGACGGCCGCCTCGGAAAGGCCCCAGAGGGGCTTGAGGGCGCGCCCCTGCGGAATCGCGTCGTAGGCGGCAAGCCTGCACCACACGCGCTTTACATTTCCATCGAGTATGGGAGCGCGTTTGCCGAAAGCGATCGAAGCGACGGCGCCTGCCGTCGATCTGCCGACACCCGGAAGGGAAGAGAGGCCTTCGACGTCTTTCGGCCATCCTCCCATGGCCGCGATGATGCGTGCCGATTCGAGCAGGTGCCTGGCGCGTCTGTAGTACCCCAGACCTTCCCACAGCTTGAGCACCTCTTCTTCGCCAGCGCCTGCAAGCGATTGGACATCCGGGAAGCGGACGAGAAAGCGCTCGAAGTAGGGGATGACCTTGTCAACCTGCGTCTGCTGTAGCATGATCTCGCTCAATAGAATCGTATAGGGATCCCTTGTCGAACGCCAGGGAAGTTCTCGGTGACCTTCTCGATACCATGCCGCGAGGGCGGGTATGACAGCCCGAAGGCTGGTAACGAAATCCTTCACGACGCCAGCTCCAGGTCCGCGCCTTCCAAAAGGTATATGGGGTCACTCTGCTGGAAAGCGTACCGGCGGAGGTTCGCACCGGAGATCCGGCCTTCGTCGTATGCCCTGAAGAGTCTCTCCCCCAGCCAATATCCCGCCTGCCGCGAAACCGAATAGAGAGTTTCGCGGTCGGTGACGAGAATGGGATCTATGTCCTACTGAGCCAGGGGCGGTCGGTGGACAGGAGGCGCAGAAAGGCCAGCGTGTTTCTGAAAACCCTCGCCTGACGCTCGAGTTTTTTTCTGTCCTTTTCGCGATGGATCCCCGGGTGTCTTTGAACGAGTTCCTCCATGTCGCGGGCCGATGGGGACGTTCTGGTGGGATTGATCAGTTTTGAAGCAATGTAGCCGCTCGAAAAGTAGTGGGCTCTCTCCATGAAGGCCTTGAGGTCCTTTTCCACCGGAAGCTCCCGGTCCATCAGGTAGTGCATGGACTCCTCGACGGTTTGATTGATATCGAGAAGAGGTACGTAGATGGTCTTATTCCAGCGCGTGAAGAGCGAGCGGCCGTCCCTGACCAATCCTGCATACCGGGCGCCTTGGCCGCTTTTGAAGTAAGGATCGTCCAGGAACTGCAGAGAGTGAAACGTGAAGACCTGGAAATCGTCGTCCGGCCTGTGCCTGAGGCCGAAAAGATCATGAAGGGCCCTTATGTACTGCTGGACCGTATCCGAAAGTTCGATTTCCTCGTCTCCGTCATTACCCCGCGGGC
The DNA here is from genome assembly GCA_963724125.1 of uncultured Acidobacteriota bacterium. GTDB lineage: Bacteria > Acidobacteriota > UBA4820 > UBA4820 > DSQY01 > CAVRTJ01. The sequence continues at coordinate 110,884 of CAVRTJ010000012.1, read as the reverse complement.
AATAGCCGTACATGGCGTATATGGCTTCGCCACCGTGCTGGAGCCAGGACAGGTAGGTCTGCATTTTAACCACCGGAGAAGTGGTGTTCCAGACAAAGCGGTCTCTGCCGAGCCACCACCATCCCCGCGGCTGTAGCCCCCTCTTGAGTTTTCTCATGTAAATGCTCTCGCTGTTTTGAAAGAGCCGCAGGGGCTCGATTCCCAGGTGAAGCAGCTCGAGAGGCAGGTGCTTCGATGCCAGGTGGAGGTCTCCCACGAGGACGAGAATGGGCTGGTCCGGATATCGGGCGTCGATGTGTTTTATCCGCCACGCCATGAAACGGTCCCGGGAATCGAGCACGCCGTTTTTGTCCAGACCGTGAACGGCCAGCTTGTGCTTCCGTGCGTACTCGAAGATCGGCCTGTAGTTGGTGAAGTCAAACCCCCAGTTTTTGAAATAGTTAATGCGATCCAGAAAATCGACTTCCGAATGTGAATCGCGGACGAATTGGTGGACCGGCAAGTCGTAAGCGGCGTGAACCATTTCGAGAACGACAATGGGCCTCACTTTCCTTTCGACAAGCCGTTCCAGTATCTGCACGTAGTTCTTCTGTGCATCGCCCAAAGTGTGGAAATCACCCACCAGCGTTACGCGTCTGCGCGAGGCTTCGTTCAGAAAGTCGATCATGTCCACGGGCCGGGTGCGCGCTCTTTCAAGTTCTTCGGCATAGGGGCGGTAATAAGCCTGAACGTCCCCGTCGGAGGAGCCGCGCTCCTCGCGCACCCTTCTCTTTATGGACCTAAGAAGCTGGTTCGTAAAGGTGAAACCCATCGCCCTCATGGCCATGTCCGCTGTCTCCCCGCGTGCCTGAAGGCTAGCACGAAAGCACATTTGGGGTTAAGACCAACCTCGCTGAAAGAGCGTGGAGAGAGACCTTGACAGCAAAAATACCGAGTGCTAAATTAATATCTTAAATATGGAGTCATTATATCCATATTTAGAGAAGGGAGTTCCCCATGCAGCTCAGCAAGGGTTTCGATTACGCCATCAGGAGCCTGGTTTACCTCGCTCTGCTTCCAAAAGGGACGTCCGCCGAACTCAGAAGCATTTCTGAATCGCAGGTTGTCCCGATATCTTACCTCGCAAAGGTCATGAGGAATCTGGTAAGGGGCGGTCTCGTGAGTTCGACCCTCGGAAGAGACGGGGGGTACGCGTTGAGAAAACCACCGGACGAAATCACGCTGATGCAGGTCTACGAGATCATGGAAGGCGAGATGAAGCTGGTCGAGTGTATGGACGATGAAAACAGTTGCGTCTTCTTCGGGGGATGCACCCAGGCCCCCGTATGGAGACGTCTGCGGGAAACCGTGGAACACATCTTCGTCGAAACCTCGTTGCAGGATCTCATGCCCGCCCCAGCGCAACTGAGCAAGGATGATAGATCATCGAGGAACCTGAAGGAGAAGAATTATGCCCGAGCCGGCGCTTGAAATCCTCAACTTGCACGCCTCGATCGAGGACAAGGAAATACTGACAGGCATCAACCTTACCGTCCCGCGGGGAGAGATCCACGTGATCATGGGCCCCAACGGGAGCGGTAAGAGTACCCTGGCCCACACTCTCATGGGCCATCCTAAGTACACCGTCACGGGCGGAGAGGCCAAGCTCTTCGGCAAGGACCTCCTCGCCATGAAGGTCCACGAGAGGGCTCGCAACGGCCTCTTTCTGGCTTTCCAGTATCCCGTCGAAGTGCCCGGGGTGAGCTTCGCCCATTTTCTCTGGAACGCCTACCAGTCCAGGCAACAGAGTAAGGCCGAATCGGGAAAGAAGAACCCGAAGGCGGTTCTTGCCTTCCGCAAGCGCATGAACGCCTCTCTGGACGAACTGAAGCTGGCCACGGAATTCGCCACCCGCCACCTGAACGTCGGCGCCTCGGGCGGCGAGAAGAAGCGCATAGAAATCAGCCAGATGCAGCTCCTCGAGCCGAGGCTCGTGGTTATGGATGAGATAGATTCCGGCCTCGACATAGACTCCACCAAAGTCGTGGCCCACGCCATCAACGACATGAAAGGCGGGGACTTCTCCGCCCTGATCATCACCCACTACCCGAGGATTCTCGACTACCTCAATCCCGACCGGGTCCACGTCATGGCTCAAGGCAGGGTGTTGTGTTCGCGGGGCATGGAACTGGCCCGGGAGCTGGAGAAGAAAGGATACGACTGGATCTTGAAGGAATATGATGCGATCTGACCGTCTGCCCGTCTGCGGCCGCGTTGCACGGTCCGTTCCGCGTTCCGCGGGGCGGGCCCGGATTGAGGAAAGGAGATAGCCATGAACGCCAAACATACTAGCGCTCTGGATCTCGATATAAATAAATACGATTTCAGGGACCCGGAGGTCTCCGTATACCGGTCGGTCACGGGGCTTACCAAGCAGACCATTCTGGACATTTCGGCCCATAAAAATGAGCCGGACTGGATGCGGGACATCCGTCTTTACGCATACGACGTCTTCTTGTCGAAACCCTTACCCACGTGGGGTGGCGACTTGAGCGAAATGGACTTCGCCGCCTACAACTACTACATCAAGCCCACGGACAAACGAGAAGATTCATGGGAGGACGTTCCCGACGACATCCGCAAGACCTTCGAACGCCTGGGCGTCCCGGAGGCCGAGCGCAAATTCCTTGCCGGTGTAGGCGCCCAGTACGAATCGGAGATGGTGTACCACTCCATCCACGAGGACCTCGCCAAGAAGGGGGTCATCTTCCTCGACACCGATACTGGTCTCAAGGAATATCCCGAGCTCTTCCGGAAATACTTCACCTCGCTGGTGCCGCCCGAGGATAACAAGTTCGCCGCGCTGAACACGGCGTGCTGGTCCGGCGGGAGTTTCATCTACGTGCCCAAGGGCGTCGTCCTGGACATCCCTCTACAGGCCTACTTCCGCATCAATTCCGAGAACATGGGCCAGTTCGAAAGGACGATCATCATTGCGGACGAGGGCGCCAGGCTCCACTACATCGAGGGCTGTACCGCGCCGCAGTACTCCACAAAGTCACTCCACACGGGCGTCATCGAGATTTTCGCGCACAAGGGAGCGCAGGTCAGGTACACCACGATTCAGAACTGGTCCCACAACATATACAACCTCGTCACACAGCGCGCCATAGCATACGAGGACGCCACCATGGAGTGGGTCGACGGCAACATGGGTTCCAGGCTGACCATGAAATACCCCTCCATCTACCTTGCAGGCGAGCGCGCGAAGGGCACCATCCTCTCTATTGCCTTCGCCTCCGACGGTCAACACCAGGATGCTGGCGCGAAGATCATCCACAAGGCGAAGAACACGACCTCCACCATTACCAGCAAGTCCATCAGTCGGGGAAGCGGTCGGTCGAGTTACCGGGGCCTGCTGAAGGTCGCCAAGGGCGCGACCGGGGTCAAGGCCACGGTTAAATGCGATGCTCTCATGCTCGATAAGGAAAGCCGCTCGGACACCTATCCCACCATGGAGATAGGGGAGGACAACGTCGCCATCGCCCACGAAGCAACGGTCGGGAAGATCAGCGACGAGCAGATCTACTACCTCATGTCCAGGGGACTTTCAGAATCCGATGCAACCGCAATGATCGTGCAGGGCTTCATCGCGCCGTTTGCAAAGGAACTGCCGATGGAGTACGCCATCGAACTCAACAGGCTGATCGAGATGGAAATGGAAGGGTCGGTAGGATGAGTGCGGCCGAAGAAATGACGTCACCTCTGTCGAAGCGGGAGCTTCCTTTCACTGTCGAGCAGGTGGAGGAGGCTTCCAGGAAGGCTGGGGAACCGGAGTGGCTCGCGGCCAGGCGCAGGAATCACCTGATGCGGTTCGCGGAAACATCTCCGCGTTTCGGCCGATATTCACGCGTGCTGCTCAACTGGCGGGCCCTGCCCCTCAAGGACCCTCTCATCGCAGAGCCGTTTCTCCAGGCAAAAGGGCTCGAACCCGTCGCACCCGGGAACGGAAACCCGTCCGTACGAGCTTCTCTCCGAAGCGGCGCGCTCGAGCGAGGCCTACTTGTCGGAGCGCCTGACGCCCCGTTCGGAATGGGACGAACTCGTGCTGGCCGGCTGGCGCGAAGGCCTTGTCGTCCACTGGCACGCGGACCAGGCGCGGGACGCCAAGGTCGCCTACCTTTCTCTAGGCGATCCCGGCGGTCTGGTTCTGGAGCCTGTCGTGCTGGACGTCGACCGCGGCGCCCAGGCCTCTGTGTTCATCCACTGGAAGGGCGGGACGGATCCCTCGATGCACATGAGCCTTCTCGCGGGCAGAATCGCAGACGGGGCCAGTCTCAAGGTGTTTCTTCTGCATCAGGGTGAAGAAATGCACCACCACATTTCCACCTCTTTCGAGCTGGGAAGAGATGCCTCGGTCGAGGTCTACTCGGCCTGGATGGGCGGAAAGTGGGCCGTTGCCAGGCTCTTTGCGGAAATGGCGAGCCCCGGTGCGTCTTGGAAAGAGAGCCACATGGTGATGTGCACCGGCAGAGAACACATCGACCTCGACAGCCGGATCGCCCAGTTGGCGGATCACACCCACAGCGACGTACAGGTGAGGACCGTGGTCGAGGATGCGGGGCGGGCCGTCTTCACCGGCAACATCCTCATGGAGAAGGATGCGAATCTCTCCGAGGCCTACCTGGCCGACCACGTCCTTCTCCTGTCTCCCAGGGCCCACGCCGACTCGATCCCCGGCCTTGAGATCAAGGCCCTGGACGTCAAGGCATCCCACGCCGCCAGCGTCGGACAGGTTGATGACGAGCAGATGTTCTACCTGCAGAGCAGGGGACTGGACCCCGTGAGCGCCAAGAGGCTCATCGTCGTCGGTTTTCAGGAGAGCCTCTTCAACCGCGCACCCTTCCCGTTCATACCTGAAATCGTAGACCCAATACTCGAAAACAAGGTGAAGGCCTGATGAATCCAACAAATCCAAATGAACTGCTGGATGTGGATCCCTTGATGATGGACGTCCTGCTGGACCACTACAGGCACCCGCACAATTTCGGTAAAATCGAGGGAGCCGACATCCTGCACGCGGAGGGGAATCCGTCGTGCGGCGATCAGATCGAGATCGCCATAAAACTCAATGGGGACGTAATCGAGGACATCAAGTTCAGCGGCAAAGGGTGCATCGTCAGCCAGTCGGCGGCATCCATCCTCACCGACATGATGAAGGGGGAAACCCTCGACAAGGTCAAGGACCTGACGAAGGATGAGATGCTGGAGAACATTGGCATCCCCATCGGACCCATGCGGCTGAAATGCGCTCTTCTGGCGATGAAGGTCCTCAAGGCCGGCGTCTACGGACAGGCCCAATGGCCTGGGGAGGAGGACGAATGAACACCGATGGTTTCGTAGAAGTCGCCTCGATCGACGAGATCGGACCGGAAGGCAGACACGCCATTGTGGGCGATGAAGAAGTGCTGTTGATCCGCCATGAGGACAAGGTGTACGCGCTCGGCTACCTCTGCAGCCACCAGGACATGGAGCTGGAGGGCGGACACGTGGAAGACGGGGGCTGGACGTGCCCGCATCACGGCGCCCGCTTCGCGCTCGAAACGGGGGAGGCCCTTGCCATGCCGGCATTTGAAGGTGTCCCGACCTATGAAGTGAAAGTGGACGGCGGAAAGGTGTTCGTCAAGGAGCCCGTTCCATGACAGAAACAGCCGTGAGAGAGACCAGCAATAAATACGACGTAGAACTCATACGCGGAGATTTTCCCATCTTCGGCCGGCGCGTCCACGGCAGGCCCCTGGTCTACCTCGACAATGCCGCCACGACGCAGCGCCCTCGCCAGGTGATCGACGCGGTGACGCGCTACTTCTCCGAATACAACGCGAACATTCATCGCGCCATCCATACCCTCGGCTACGAATCCACCGTCGCGTACGAAGACGCGCACAAGAAGGTCGCGCGCTTCATAAACGCGCGGTCCTGGCGCGAGATCGTCTTTGTCAGGAACGCCACGGAGGCCCTGAACCTGGTTGCCATGACCTGGGGACAGGCGAACCTGAGGGCAGGGGACGAGGTCGTCGTCTCGCTCATGGAGCACCATAGCAACATCGTTCCATGGCAGATGCTCAGGGACCGCTTGGGCATCGTCCTCAAGTTCATTCCGATTACTCAGGGGGGGAATCTGGACCTCGCGGCGGCCAGGAGGCTCATTACGTCCAGAACGAGGCTGGTCGGCGTTGTCCATGCCAGCAACGTCCTGGGGATCATCAACCCCGTCGAAGATCTGATCGGCATGGCGCGCTCGGTCGGTGCGACCGTCCTCCTGGACGCGGCGCAGTCTGTTCCTCACATGCCGATAGATGTTCAGGCCCTGGATTGCGATTTCCTAGTGGCTTCCGGCCACAAGATGCTCGGCCCGACCGGCGTCGGCTTTCTTTACGGGCGTAAGGACCTTTTGAATGAGATGCCCCCCTTTCTCACAGGCGGGGACATGATTTCGACCGTAACCACTGAGGGCGCGACGTGGAACGAACTGCCGTGGAAATTCGAAGCCGGTACGAGCGCGATAGCCGAAGGGATCGGGCTCGGCGCCGCCGTGGATTACCTGGCCGACGTTGGCATGGGAAACGTCTTCGCCTACGAGAAGGAACTTGCCGGCTATGCCCTCGAAGCCCTGAGATCGGTTGAGGGTCTGAAACTCTACGGGCACGAGAGCGGGCAATCCCTGGCCGTCTACTCCTTCAACATCGAGGACGTCCATCCGCACGACGCGGCGAATCTGCTCGACCGGTACGGCATCGCCGTCCGGTCAGGCCACCACTGTGCCCAACCTCTCATGACCGCCCTGGGAATGGACAACACCCTCCGCGCCTCTTTTTATCTATATAATACAAAGCAAGAGGTCGATGCTCTTGTCGACGCGTTGCACGAGGTTAAGAAGCTGTTCCTGAGGGGTGTGTGAGAGAGCGGGTGCTCGTCTTTTGCGCGGGCACTGCCAAGCGAGTCAACGTTGTTACCGTTGCGGCGTCTGCGCATCTATAGTACCTTGGACAGGAGGTGCTGATGAGTGTAGACCGCACTTTGAGAGGTATTGCAGGCTTTTTCATAGCTCGTTTCCCTGGCGCTCGGCTATTGGGTAAACCCCCTGTGGTACCTTTTTACGGCCTTCGTTGGCCTCAATCTACTACAGTCGTCCTTCACCAACTGGTGCCCGATGATGTGGATTCTCAGAAAGGCGGGCCTGCAGCATGACCGGAAAAGACCTTCTCATCTTCGCGCTTGGTTATCGGCTTCTGGTACATACTCAACAGGTACCTGTTGCCGAAGGCGGGGGTGAGCACTTGAATGTCGCAATCTTGCGGGGTCGGGTCCGACCCCACGAATACCAGTTTGACCAGGAGGAACACCGATGGCGAAAAACGTAATGGAAGTGAGTGACGGCACATTTCAGGACGAAGTCCTCAATTCGGACAAACCCGTCCTCGTTGATTTCTGGGCTCCTTGGTGCGGCCCATGCCGCATGGTGGGCCCTGTCGTCGAAGAACTTTCGGAAGAAATGAACGGCACGGTGAAATTCACCAAGCTGAATGTCGACGATAACCAGGCCACCGCAGCCCAATATGGCATCATGGCTATCCCTTCGCTGCTGATATTCAAGGGTGGGGAAGTCGCCCAGCAACACGTCGGCGCCCTCTCAAAATCCGCATTGAAGGGACTTCTGGACAAGGTACTTTAACACAGAGCGGGGGAAGCCGCTCGTTTCGATAACTGCTAAGGATTACTGAAGATGCCCATTTTCGAGTACCGCTGCAAAAAATGCGATGCAAAGTACGAGAAGATCGTCTTTAACCGGGAAGCCCCACCTCCGCCCTGCCCAAAGTGCGGCTCCGAGAAGGTCGAGAAGCTCATTTCCGCTCCCGGTGCGTGCGGCGCGTCCTCATCCTCCGGTTCTTCAAGCTTTTCAGGGGGTTCGCCGTCATGTGGGTCAGGTTTCGGCTGAGCAGGCTGATAACAATAGGCGCCGTGTAGCGCCGCGGTATTTAGCTTAACAGCATGTTAGGTGCCACTATCTAAACCGATGGTGTAGCTAATAGATAGAAAGGGTCTGAGGACCCTTTCTATTTGTGCAAGCATAAGACCATACCCTTCCATCAAGCTTCCTTGAAGAATAGCGGATTAGCTGCCTATATCTAACCATGTGGTGTAGATAATCGGACGAAATAGCCTGCATACCCTTTCTCTTCGTGTATCCATACGCGCAGGCCTTTTCACCAACCTTCCTTGTCGACGCTTCGTAAAGCACCTATATTTCTTTAAGAAACGGACTGTGCCAACAACAATTCTCCAAGCCCGTCACCATGGACTAGATCGCGCTCGCGTCGCCGGCGTGCTGCACTCAGTTTCTAGGAGGTGCCGAGATGGACGATCGGTTGAAAATGCCATTGGAACGGAAGGTCGAACGCGTACCTATCCCAAGGAGCACCGACGACTGGCAGGACATGAAGGACCTGGAGTTCGAGCCCGAAGTTCTCGACGAGAGTCTTGAGCAGGCTATCGGCGATGAGCCAGCAAGAGAGCCAGGGCGAAAACAGTTGAAGGCGGCAAAGCCGGAGATCGCCACCGATGAACTCGAACAGGCCGCCGGCGACGTTCCACTGAAGATACCGACACGACGGTAATAGTCTCACAGGAATCCAGGTGGGATAGGGCTGGAGAGGCAGTGAGGCCGCGCATGCAGTTGTGCACGCATTTCCGTGGTCACTAGTGCGTCTGATAAGATATCTTATGTCAACTCGCTATATCTGATTCTGCCGCAAAGCGCCGATCTGCCCATGCTCCTCCCCTCCAGCCCCATCCGAGACCAATCCAATCCTGAAAATCGGCCTCGCATGGTAAACTTTCACTCTACGGCTATCGTTTCTTCTTTTGCACTCTGTTCAAGCCTGCTGGCTTGAAAGAGACCAACCTTGCACGAGGTCGCTGAACATGTTCTGCCTGGATATCAAATTCAAGCGATATAACATGGACAGCAGGGTCGCCATATCGGCGGTTGTTGTCGAGGACTTTCTTCTAATACATGGCCTGGACGCACCAGGCGCGAAGAATGCCGCCAGAGCGTTTGAAGGATGGGCGGGTCCCCGCGAAATTTCACGGCTGACCGTTGACTGCCGTGACGACGGGGTGAAAATGACGATTCATTTTCCTGGGGGCGCAGCCGAGGACTTCCTGATTAGCGGCCTGTCTTGCTCCTGTCTTCCGCGTCCTTGAAGGATCGGCTCTCGCCGATCCAGAGGCTCCCCTCCTCCGTGAGCTCCTTTTTCCAGATCGGAACGACGTCTTTCAGCCTGTCTATAAGGTGTGCGCAAGCGGAAAATGCTTCGGCTCTATGAGAGGCGGAAACTGCCACCACTACGGCCGCATCTCCGATGGGGACCCGACCTGTGCGATGAACGATGGCGACACGCTGCAGATCCCATTTGGCGACCGCATCAAGGGCAAGCTGCCGCATCATGCCGAGAGCCATGGATTCGTAGGCCTCGTACTCCAGTGAGATGACGGCCCTGCCGTTGCTGTGATCGCGAACGCTGCCGTGGAAAAGGACCATCGCACCCGAGGAGTTAGTCTTCACGTAATTCATTAGGTAATTATCTCTAATAGGCTCTGATACAATTCGTATATAAATACTGCTATCTGCTTCCATGGTCACCCACCGCTCATAGGCGCAAGAAAAACCAACTCGTCCCCATCGCTCACGGGAGTGTCCCACAAGGCGTATTGTCCGTTCAATGCCGGGAGGGGGCGATAAGGCAGACGTTGCAATCCAGCATGCCTATTAGTTATTATATCCCAGACTTCTATAACTGATATACTAATGGTGAACTGGATGTATTCATCCGTAACACCACATATTTCTCGTATTTGAGCGAAATGAAGGACTTTTACCTGCATCGGTCGCTATTTTTCGTCCCTGAGGTCAATCAGTCGGAACAGCTCGGCGCAGAGGGCGTGTATCCCACGCTGCAGGTCTGGGAGAGACTGGGCTTGCGTATTCCCGGGTGTGAGCAGCCGGCGCTCGGCCTCGTCGACGAGTACTTCATCCGGACCGAGATCGAAGCAACCTTTACCATCGGGCCAAGGGCCGAGGGCGAGAGATACGACAAACTCGGCCAGGGAAATTGCGCCGACGATTCCGCCCGCCGCATGGAAGTCGGCGATGAAGGCCGCAAGGTCTTGTGAAAGGGATTTTTTCCGCACCGAACCGAAGTCGGTGATGAGGTTTTTCACCGCGCCTTGGCCGCCTGGAATGATAAGTCCTTCGAGTAGCTTGGGTGATAATTCCTGAAGTAAAAAAAGTTTGCCGCGAATCACGCGGGCGGATTCCTGCATCTGATTGCGGTCCTCATCGGAGAGCTCCTCACCAGTCATGTGGTCGACGCAGTGCATCTGCGGCGCATCCATAGCGAGCGGTACGACTGTGTGGCCGGCGCGTTGGATCTCGAGCATGGCGAGGATGGCTTCTTGTGGATCGGATCCGTCGTAGGCGCCGCATCCGGAAAGAAGAAGGCCGATTCGGCGTTTCATAGGTTCATTGCCCTTCCCCGAGGGAGCGTTCGGCCTCGCCAAGGATGAGCGTTTTCGCTTCGTCGATACCGACTTTGAGGCGTACGCCCGCGGCATGCTGGTGACCTCCTCCGCCCCACCGGCTTACGAACTGATCGATTGCGAAATCGCCGCGTGACCGGCAGGATACCTTGGTCAGGGTGCGGTCAAGTTCCTTGAAATAGAAGCCGGCCACGACACCGTCCAGCTGGAGGGTGAAGTTGACCATGTCGTCCGCGTCTTCCATGCAGGCGTCGAGAGAGTCCAGCATATGTTGCCTGACCTCGATCCATGCGACCTTCCCGCCCTGGGAGGTCTTGACGGTGGAGAGTATCGCACCGGTCAACCGAAGACGGATGAGCGAAAGGCGCTCGTGGAGTTCGGTGTAAACCCTCTGCGGATCGACACCGGTCCCAAGGAGGCGCGCTGCGAGGTTGTGCGTTTCCGGGGTGGTGCCTGGATACCGGAACCCTCCAGTGTCAGTATAAACGGCCACATACAAGGGCTCGGCGATTTCCGGGGTAATGGGGATATCGAGCGCATCCAGGATCCTCGCCGTGACCTCACCGGTCGCACAGGCTTCTACGTCAAGGAGATAGTGGACGCCGGGGACCTTTTCCATCCGGTGGTGGTCGATAACGAGAATTCCATCCGAGTTCTGCCTGGCGAGGTCGATTACGGATCCAAGCCTCTCGAAAGCACCCATGTCGAGGACGACGGTCAGCGCGTTCGAAAAATGGTCTTCCAGATTTTTCGCATCCGCAGGCGTGAGGATCTCGCCGGAACCGTGGAGAAGGAAGAGGAGGTTTTGCGGAACGGGCGTCGAATTGATGACCGAGACCTCGCATCCGATGGATTTTAGCCCTCTCGCCAGGGCCAGCTGGCTTCCGACGCCGTCTCCGTCGGACGATATGTGTGTGGTCAGCACAAATTTTCGGTGCGCTCGCAACAGGTCGAGCTCTTCGGAGGTTTCTTGCATACGATCTCCCAATTGCAACCTGTAATGTTAATGAATGCACGCGCCCAATTCAAGCTGTGGGGCTCTGGTCCGCCTGCAGGTGTGAAGGATGATGGGGTGAAGGGTACGATCGCCCGTTGCGCGCTGTTGATACCTGGGCAAGTCCAGGGGCGTGGCCGGGGAAAGAGTCACTCAATGTACTTCATCAGAACAGACTGGAGCTGCTTAAATTCCAGCGGTTTGAGAAGGTATTCGTCCACATGGAAGACCTTCATGGCCTCCATGCGGTACTTTGCGGATTTATAGATGGAAGTCATGACCACTATCTTGATGTGCCTGGTCTCGTCGGCGTCTTTCAGCCTCCTTGCCATCTCCCGTCCATCGAGCTTGGGGAGCAGGGCATCCGTTATCACAAGGTCGGGAAGGCAGTGCCTGGCCAACTCCAGGCCCTGAAGGCCGTTTGCTGCCGTGATGACATTGTAGCCGAGGTTCTGGATCGCAATGGCCGCCATTTTTCGAACTCCAGGTTCGTCCTCCACCACAAGTATGAGCGGATGGCCGAGTTCCTCGGCCCTGGGAACCGCCGTAGGCCTGAAATCCGCGTCCTCCGGATAAGAATTCAGCTTCTCCTTCCAGAGGCTCTGGGGCGCCGACGACCAGAAGTTGTTCTTATAGTCGTGGGGCGCTTTGCAGAAGCAGATCAGGCAGTGGGGGCAGACAAGAGACCTGGGCGACACTAGACACGAGCACCAGGTGCTGTCCATCGCGTCGAAATCGTGACCGCAGTGGTAGCAGGTGACCTGGTAGGACTGTTTGGAATCTCGCGCGCGCCGTTCCATTTAAGTCGCCCCTCCACCCCGCGTCGGGAACAGCCGTTGTGCGGGATATTGTCGACCTCTTTCAATTTATTTAATTATATAAGCGGCCTGTCTATGGCGCAAGAGCGGCAAGCGATCGGGTGGAAGGGGTGCGATATGGCCCGGCGCGAACGCAGGACCGGTTGCGGCGCCTCGTACCTCAATGAAAATCGGGCTTAAGGGCTCGGCGCTATGCTATGATTGTACCGTTCGATGAGGATTACATATGTTGAAATACTACCGGAGGCAGTTCAACTTTGTATGTGCCCTCGCGGACGTCCTTGCCCTTGCATCGGCATTCCTCCTGGCCTTCTGGATGCGGCGGGACATCGTTCCGATCGTCTTCTCTGCACTTGCGAGTCGTCCCATGTTCCCGCTGCAGGATTATTTTCCCGTTTTCCTGCTGTGCTCTCTCGTCACGCTGGGCGTTCTCATTGCGCTCAAGGCCTACAAGCAGAGCCCGGCCGTGCCTCTGAGTTCGATGTTCTTCCTAAACGTGCGGGCCGTTTTTTTCGCTCTCCTGGTCACGCTGGCACTTGCCTATCTATTGAAAATGACCTTCTTGAGCAGGCTGTTCCTGATTCTCTTCGTGACGTCCTTTCTGGCGCTCTCGACCCTACTCAAGCACGGAGTGACGGTCTGGTTCCGCAAGGGCATGGCCAGGGGCAAGTACCTGAAGGTGGTGTTCCTCGTCGGAGCAAGCAACCAGGCACGGGCCCTGGCGGGCAGGTTGCTGCACAGACCCGAACTCGGCATCAGGATTCGTGGTTTCCTCAGTCACCCGACGGAGGATGCGGACTCGAGCATCCGGGCGATGGAAGAGCTCGGGATGGAGCATCTGGGAAACCTGTCCTCCCTTTACGCGCTTCTGGAGCGCGAAGTGGTCGACGGCGTGATATTCTGCGTGGGAGCGGGCAAGCTGGCCAGCATGGAGGAGCTTTTCCTCATGTGCGAAGACCTGGGCATCGATACGCTGATGGCCGCAAACCTCTTTCCCCACCTGATAGCGCAGGTCCATCTGGAACGCCTCGAAGAACTCCCCCTGCTGCGTTTTACGACCGTACCTCACGATCAGATCGCCCTGTTCCTCAAGCGTGCGTTCGATCTCTCCGTCTCTTTTGTTGCCCTCGCCCTTCTCTCTCCGCTCCTGGCCTTGATTGCCCTGCTCGTAAAGACGACGAGTCCCGGGCCAGTCCTGTTCAAGCAGGAAAGGGTCGGTCTCAACGGCAGAAGATTCCTGTGTCTGAAGTTCAGAACCATGGTCCGGAACGCGGAAGAGCTGAAGGGCGATCTCGAACACCTCAACGAAGTGAGCGGGCCCGTTTTCAAGATCAGGAACGATCCACGAGTCACTCCGTTTGGGCGCCTTCTGCGCAAACTCTCGTTGGATGAGCTTCCCCAGTTGTGGAACGTATTCCTCGGCGAGATGTCACTTGTGGGCCCGCGTCCCCCAATCCCGAGCGAGGTCGAAAAATACGAACGCTGGCAGAGGCGACGCCTGTCCATGCGTCCGGGAATCACCTGCCTGTGGCAGATATCGGGGAGGAGCGAGTTGGACTTCGACACGTGGATGAAGCTGGACCTTCAGTACATCGATCACTGGTCGCTCGCGCTGGACTTCATCATTCTCATCAAGACCGTTCCAGCGGTCCTCTCCGCCAGAGGAGCGGCCTGACCGACCACGCGTTGTCGCCGGGAAAAATGCCGTGCACGACCGGAAGATTGCCCGAACCGCACGGCTGCTTTCCATCCTGGATAGTGAAGAAGAACTAGAAATCCAGGCGGGAGAAGCCGAGCCCTATGGGCAAGGGATTGTTCTGAGTTCGGCGAAGGGCCGTCCTGGCCGCGCTATCCACGGCGGGGTGGGCCGCCTCGACCTCTTCATGGACTCGACAGCCCGGATTCTCTACTTCCAGGCGCCATGTCCGTCGTTATCCAACGCGCCGCAAGAAATGTCAGGCCCATGACCGCATAGCCCGCAGCCCACGGCCATGCGGGCGTCAGCGACATGACGGTGTCGGTGGGCGTCCAGTGGTACGAATGGATGAGTCCCGCAGCCGAAAGCGCGGCGGCGACCCAACACCACAGCGATGCGGTGACGAAACGCCGTTCTATGACCGCAACGGTGGCCGCCGCAAGGATCATGGACGTGAATATGAATCCCTGTTCGAGCGCGAAAGCGCCGTGGATCCACGTGTCCGACTTGCCGAAGGCCTGAATGAGAGCCTCCGTGAAGGGCGGGCCCCCAGGGACGCCCATGCCTGCCGCGCGCAGGCCATTCTTTGCCATCATGGCCCCCCACGCGGCGAGAGCCGGCAAAAGGCCCAGGACCACGGCGGGGGCGTGGTGGCGCGGCGTCGCCTCGAACGCCTGGGCGGCAATGACAATGCCTATCCACAGCACAATGGCCATGCCCGCGTCGATGGGAACGGCCCACGCAATATATGCGAGGGTTCCTGTGAGGCATACGGCGGTCATGAAGAACCCATTCAGAACCGAATACCCCGCGCGGGCCCCCAGCGCCTTCCAGCCAGGGTGGCCGATGTAAATGGTGGTCGGGAAGCACGAACCGAAGAGCGCGGCGGCCATTGACCCCATCCCGTTGACGGCGAGAGAGGGCATGGTCTTGTAGGCGTCCCCGGCAGCTTCGGCTGATTCTATGTTCTGCAGCGACCCGACGACGTTGAGAAGTCCCATGGGTAAGATGACGGCCATATAGGTCAGACCGTAGCCGCTCACAAGGGCATGGAGGATATCGCCTATTACCGGGACAGGAAGGAAGATCCCGGCTCCGTGAGGGTTCGCTGCGGCCGGAGCGATTCCCGTGATCCAGGCCAGCAGCGTGCCGAGCGCCACGGCCACGAGGCCGCCGGGGAGACCGCCCTTGAATCGGACCTTTCCGAAATAAGTGAGCATGATGATTCCGAGCGTGGTCAAACCGACGACCGGCCGGGCGAATGTCCTCAGCAGGAAGCCGAGAGAAATGAAACCGATAGCGATGCCGCTGAGGGTCGACAGGAGCGCGGCCCGAGGCGTCGCCCTGCGCACCCGCTCCGCCACGAAGGACCCGAGAAGCTCGATGAGTCCTGAACCTAGACATGCGACGAGTCCGGCCTCCCACGCCACGCGCGCGGGATCGGAGGCTCCTGCCGATTCGGCCGCCAGCTTGGCCGGAAGCATGACGAGAAAGACATAAGCAAAGAGCGAAACCGTGTTGATGCCGTAAGGCAGCGCGCAGACGTCCTTCCTGCCCGTCCTGCGCGCTAGCCGCATGGCCTGCCAGGCGTAGAAGGCGTTTCCCAGAAGGAGAGACACGGCGACGCCGGGAAGAACCCTCCCGTAAAGCAGACCGTTCGGAAAGCCCAGCACAAAACGGCACAGGACGTCTATGAGAAGCAGCTGGACGAGGTTGTCCAGCGCCAGGCCGAAGAAGCCGTCGATGTCACCGCGAACGAACCACCGCATAATCCCCTCCTCTTTTGTGGCCCAATCAAGGAACTCCAATATCTTAACGCAAGATGAGCGGCCGTCGTTCATTCATCTTCTGTCCATTTTGGCCCTGGACTATGCCGGCGAAGGCAGCCGTGTCATACTTATAAACTGTATGGGCGAACAGGGTGCACCGGCACCAGTACGGGACACGGGCCATGTCATCTCCGAAGGGGACAGAGCCTTGATTTTTGACCGTCTTCGCAGGGGAGAGGAAGCTCAGGTTCAAAGGGCCGCCGGTTTCTGGCTCGGCTTTCTCATTGCGCGCGCCGACGCCGCCATTGACGGCGGCGATCGGCCCCTGTCCTCGTCCAGTGAAGAAGGCACCGTTTTCACCACACGATTCCCGCTGGAGAAGACATGAACAAAGGGGGCCCGCCCGCGGTCACTCCCAAGAGACGCCTGATTCCGGCGTCCCTTCTTCTTTTCGGCCTCCTCGTGATGCTGTTTTTCGCCGGCATCGGCCGCATGGCCCTGATGGAGCCTGATGAGGGCCGATACACGGAGATCCCAAGGGAGATGCTCGCCACTGGACAGTATGTTCTGCCCCATCTCAACGGCGTTCTGTACTTTGAGAAGCCCCCCCTGTATTATTGGCTCAACGCGCTGTCCATAAAGCTTTTCGGTCTCAACGAGTTCGCCGCCCGATTCTGGAGCGCGGCGCTCGGTCTTCTGGGCCTTTGGCTGGTCTTCGGCCTCGCGCGCCGCGTCGGAGGGCACCGTCCCGCATGGCTGGCCGTCCTCGTACTCGGCACATCACCGCTCTATCTCGCCATGGCGCACATCGCCACCATCGACATGACACTCACCTTCTTCTTCACCATGACCATGGTCTGTTTCTATTTCGCCCAGGACGCAAGAGACGGGGACTTGCGGCACGAGCGCGTCTTCTGGTACGGCATGTTCGCGGGTGCAGCCCTCACGGTCATGAGCAAAGGGTTGATAGGCATCGTTCTGCCGGGTGCCATCATCGGCCTATATATCCTGCTGACCAACAGGTGGTTCCTGCTCAGGCGCGTACCCTGGCTTACGGGCGTTCTCCTCTTTCTTGCCATCGCGGCGCCCTGGCACGTCCTGGCTGCCCTCCGCAACAAGGACTTTCTCTGGTTCTACTTCGTCAGGGAACACTTTCTCCGCTACCTGACAAAGGTCGCAGATAGGTATGAACCCTTCTGGTTCTTCGTTCCCGTTCTGATCTGGGGCCTCCTTCCGTGGACCGCCACCCTCCCCAACGCGGCCTGGGAATTCGTGAAGAAGCACCGGCCCGGCAGGGTCCCATTCAGGCTCTCCAATCCCCTCCTTTACCTGTGGTTGTGGGGTGGCGTCATTTTTCTCTTTTTCTCGAGGTCGGACTCCAAGCTCATCCCCTACATCCTGCCCGCACTTCCAGCATTCGCCATCATTGCGGCCCTCTTCATCGACCGCGTGTTCGACGAACCGTCCTACATGCGCCGTTCTTTTCTGGTTTTCGTCGTGCTCGCGCTGGCGGGGACGGCCCTCTCGGGCGGGGCCCTGCTCGCGGCGGCCTTCGGGTTGATCGCGCAATTCTCGAAGGGAGGGTTATTCCCGTGGCTCGCCCTGGCTGGATTCTCCGTTGTGATGTCGGCGATCGCCGGCATTTTCCTGGCCGGTATACGAAAATGGAAGGCGTGGGTTCTGGTCATGACGCTGTGCGCCTCATCGCTATTTGCTGGTATCTGGACGGCCGCGCTTCACGTGGAGAGAGGCGCGGTCTTCAAGAGGTTCGCCGTCTACCTCGACGCACACCTCACCCCCGGCGAACGCCTGTTCAGCTACCGGTACTACCCGCAGACCATTCCCGTTTATACCCGGCGGACCATCGGGGTTGCCGCATTCGAAGGCGAGCAGACTTTCGGCGCATCCAGTCTGCCTCCAGATGTACGCAGTCGCCGTTTCCCAGACGCCCGCCAGTTCAGCGCCATTTGGAAATCGCCCGTGCGCATTTACTGCGTCACGGACAGGTCCTCGCTGAAGCACCTCGAACCCGACGGCATAGAACCGGTCTACACAATCATGCACGATAAGGGGCGGTATCTTTTGACGAACCATCCGCCCGCGGAAGCCCCATGACGGCATCCGGAGGCCGCTTGTACGCCAGGTTGCCCGTCATCGCCTTCTGGCTCGCGATCCTGGGATTGTGCTTTCTCGGAATGTCCAGGGGGCTCTGGACGCCTGACGAACCCCGTGAAGCCGAGATGGGGCGCGAAATGTATCTCGCGCCGACCTTCATTCCGCAGTTGAACGGACATCCCTTTTACGAAAAGCCACCGGTCTACTACTGGACGCTGGCCGGAGCCTACGCGCTTGCCGGAGAACCGTCTTCCACCGCAGCGCGATGCGTGAGCGCCGCGGCCGGATTCGCCACCCTGCTGATCGTTTTCTTCTGGGCGCGCAGGCACGCGTCGCGTAAAGTGGCCTACATCGCGGTCTTCATGCTGGTCACGAGCGTGGAGTTTTTCCGCGACACCCACTGGGTACTTCTCGATCCCCTCCTCATGTTGTTCGCAACCATGGCGCTATGGGCGGCTTTCGAGTCCGTCGCCGGCACTCGTAGGACGCGATGGCTCCTGCTCCTCTATGGAAGCCTCATTCTTGCCCTATGGACGAAGGGGCTCATAGGCGTCGTCCTCCCGCTCGCCGGCATCGCGACATTTGCCTTACTGACAAGGCGCGAACGGTCCATCCGCGTCTACGCGCCTTTTGTGGGTGCCGCGGTGCTGGCCGTCGCGGCGGGCCTGTGTCTCTTCGGTTTCTACCTGTCAGGAGGAGGCGAGGCAGTCTATCAACTGGCATGGGTCAATCACGTGGACAGGTTCATCCATCCCGTCCACACCGGCCACAGCCAGCCCTTCTACTACTACGTACAGGCGCTCCCGATGGCCGTTCTTCCCTGGATAGTCCCGTTCCTGGGGCTCTTTCGCAAACGATTCTGGAAGGAGAGCCTCGAAACCGAGCACCCGCGCCTCCGCTTGTACCTGGGATGCGTCGCCGCGGGGGGCTTTGTATTACTGAGCCTGCCGTCCACGAAACGCGAAACCTACCTATTGCCCATACTTCCTGCCGTGACTATCCTCATGGCCCTGGCGTTCCTGGGGGCGATACAGGCCCGGCCGACGGGGGTGTCCCGCTGGAGCTACGTTCTCTACGACAGGGCGCAGCCCTACGTCCTGGCAATCTGGGGGCTCTTCGTTCCGGTCGCCGTCATCGTCTATACTCATTCCTACTGGGCGCTTTATATCGCCGTTCTGTGCGTGGCGGGAGCGGCGGGTTGGGCAGGTATTGTGTCAGGTGCGAAGGGCAACCTGTTAAAGACCTGGGAAGCGCACCGCCTGAGCGCCGCCATCTTCTGCCTGGCGGTCATCGGCCTCGCCATGCCCATCATAGACGCGCAGAAGGACATGGCCCCCTTCGTCGGGTGGCTGAATGCCCAGCTACCGACCGGGCGGGCGGTAGAAGCCGTTGGGGCCGACGAGA
Organism: uncultured Acidobacteriota bacterium; assembly: GCA_963724125.1. Classification (GTDB taxonomy): domain Bacteria; phylum Acidobacteriota; class UBA4820; order UBA4820; family DSQY01; genus CAVRTJ01. The sequence continues at coordinate 91,507 of CAVRTJ010000012.1, read as the reverse complement.
CCCTTTGTGGTATCATTCCTTTCGTCACCGGGAGGCGGGTTGTGGCCCTTTCAGAGGGCCAACTTACCGAGAGAATAAAGGCCTCCGACCAGCCTCTTTTCCTGGTTGACCAGGACAACGCGGTGCCGCAGGGGACCCTCGCCGCGGCCCACTACGTCCTGATGCGTGAAGGCCGATTCGGCGGACACAGGACGATCCGGCTTTGGCGTTACATAGGTCGAAAGAGCACCTACGCTCCACCGCTGCTCCGAGAACCGGTTGGCCTGCAGCCCTCCGGAGCAGGAGGCCGAGCGTCCCGGTAGACAAAATGGGAGCGACGATGAGCATACGCAACGAGTTCACGAAGAGGGATACCTTCCTTCCGTTTTCCAGGCCGACGATCCGGCAGATTGAAATAGACGAGGTCGTGGATTCGCTGCGGTCGGGCTGGATCACGACCGGTCCGAAGGCCCAGCGGTTCGAAGAGAATTTCGCCGCCTATACCGGTTTTTCTCACGCGCTGGCGGTCTCCTCGGCGACGGCGGGCCTCCACATAGGCCTCATGGCCCTGGGGCTGAAGCCCGGCGACGAGGTCATCACGACACCCATGACGTGGGTCGCCACGGTCAACATGATCGAACTGCTCGGTGCAAAACCCGTCCTCGTCGATATCCACAGGGATACTCTCCAGATCGACGAGCGCCGGGTCGAAGAAGCGCTCACCCCGAGAACCGTGGGCATCCTTCCCGTCCACTTCGGCGGGGCTCCCTGCCACATCGGACCTCTGCTCAAGACGGCCGCCGAGCACGACCTCTGGATTTTCGAGGACGCCGCACACGGCGTCGGAACGCGCTACGACGGAAAACACGTCGGCTGCTTCGACAGGCTGGGCGTGTTTTCCTTTCACCCGATCAAGAACATGACCACGGCCGAAGGAGGCCTCCTCGTTCTCGAGGACGAGGACCTCGCGCACAGGCTCCGGGCGCTCCGGTTTCACGGTCTGGAGAAGTCAGCCTGGAACCGCTATGCCGAAGGCGGTTCTCCGCACGTTGAGGTGATCTCCCCCGGTTTCAAGTACAACTTCACGGACCTGCAGGCCGCGCTCGGCATCCACCAGCTCGCGTCGGTGGACGATTTCAACGCACAGAGAACACATCTCGCCTCCCTGTACAACCGGGCTTTCGCAGACATTCCCGAAATCCAGCCGGTCGTACCGCCGCCCTACCCGCACACGGCCACCTGGCACCTGTATGTAGTCAAGGTGCTCGACTCCGCGGGACTCTCACGGGACGGGTTCATGCAAGAACTTGCAGCGCGCAATGTCGGGACCGGCTACCATTTCAGGGCAGTTCACCAACACCCCTATTACAAGGACAAGTACCCCGAATTCCAATCGACGCTGCCCGAGGCCTCCTGGGTCTCGGACCGGATCTGTTCGCTGCCGCTCTTCCCTGACATGACCGATGACGATGTCGACTACGTGGTTGCCGCGGTCAAGGACGTGCTGGCCCACGCCGGACCGGCGGCTTAGACGGAGCGCGAGAAGATGGGCGAACCTTACCTTTCCGTCGTCATCCCTGTTTACAACGAGGAGGAGAACCTCCCCGAACTGATGGAGCGCCTGGGCACTGCGCTGGAGGGACTGGGCAGGACCTACGAAATCATCTTCGTGAACGACGGAAGCGCCGACCGGTCTTACCCCATCCTGAAAGAAGCCGCTGCCGACGATCCGCACCTCGTCGTCATTGACTTCAACCGCAACTACGGGCAGCATGCCGCAGTCTTCGCTGGGTTCGAAGCCTCCCGCGGGGACATCATCGTGACGCTCGACGCGGACCTCCAGAACCCTCCCGAGGAGATCCACAAACTCGTCGAGAAGATGGAAGAAGGCTACGACGTCGTGGGCTCCGTCCGCCAGAAGAGGCAGGACTCTCTGTTCAGGAAGATCGCCTCTAGGATCATCAACAGAGTCACGTCCTGGGTCACCGGCGTACAGCTTCACGACTACGGATGTATGTTGAGGGCTTACAGGAAGGAAGTGGTCAAAACCCTCTGCTCCTCAAGGGAAATATCGACATTCATCCCGGTCCTGGCAGATCTCTTTGCGGGACGGATCACCGAGGTTCCCGTGGCGCACGCAGAGAGGGCCAGGGGCGAGAGTAAGTACAGTTTTTTCAAGCTCATCCGGCTGCAGTTCGATCTGATCACGAGTTTTTCGCTGCTCCCGCTCAGGGCCACCATGGTCATCGGGGTGGGAACGGCCATCCTCTCCATGCTGGCCGCCGTTGTACTCATCGCCGGCCGGATCATCATGGGACAGGAATGGGCCGTGAGCGGGGTATTTACCCTCTTTGCCTTCCTCTTTCTCTTCATTGGGGTGCTTCTTTTCGCCCTGGGACTCCTCGGCGAATACGTGGGCCGCATCTACATGGAAGTGAGGCGCCGTCCTCGGTTTGTGATTCGCCATGTTGTCCGTGCGGACGCGGGGAAAAAGCCATGAGGGCAGTCGTGCTGGGCTATCACGCCATGGGTTGTGTGGGTCTGGACGCTCTCTTGAGATGCGGTTTCGAGGTACCGGCCGTGCTGACGCACAGGGACAACCCGAACGAGGAGATCTGGTGGCCGTCGCTGGCCGGGAAGGCCCGTGACGCAGGCATTCCCGTTCACTACCCCGAAACCATGAAAGACCCGGGTGTGCAGAGCCTCCTCGCGCGGCTCCACCCCGATTTTCTATTCTCCTTCTACTTCAGATTCATGATTCCCCCGGACATCCTGGGCCTGGCCTCCGGCGGCGCGCTGAATCTCCACGGTTCCCTGCTCCCAAGGTACAGGGGACGGGCGCCAGTGAACTGGGTTCTGGTGAACGGGGAAAAGGAGACGGGTGTCAGCCTGCACTACATGGTGGCCAAGCCCGACGCGGGCGACCTCGTGGACCAGGAGAGGGTCGCCATCGATTTCGACGATACGCCTCGGGTCTTGTACGACAAACTCCTTGTGGCGGCGGAGGTGGTTTTGGCCAGAACCCTGCCCCTTCTCAGGGAAGGGCACGCCCCGAGGATCAAGATGGACCTTTCGAAGGGTTCCTACTACGGTGGGCGCAAGCCCCAGGACGGATTGATTCAGTGGGCAAGGCCGGCTACGGACATCTTCTACCTCATCCGCGGGGTCACCCATCCCTATCCCGGCGCTTTTACCTACTTCATGGGCGGGCGGCTCTTCGTGTGGTGGGCATGGCCTGTAGAATCCGAAAAGGAGACGCGTCCCGGAATGGTTCTGAACGTGGATGAGAACGGCTTTGACGTGAGCACGGGCAAGGGAAGGCTTCGCGTCCTGACGTGCCAGCTCGAAGACGGACCCGAACTGGACGCCCCTGCCTTCTGCAGCCGTTACGGACTGGAGCCGGGCGCCCTGCTCGGTGAGAACTGATGATGGATGATACCGGACGGCGGCCGGACCGCCCGTCCTTCCGGCGCAATGACCGGGGTGTCGAACGGGATACGGCTGATCGACCCTCCAAATAGACTGGGGAAAGCGAGGAGATATGAAAATTCTCATTCTGGGCGTCAATGGATTCATCGGCAATGCCCTAACCAGGCGCATTCTCAATAACACGGACTGGGAAGTCTTCGGCATGGACCTGTCCGATAACAAGCTCGAGCACTCCCTGGGCGATCCGAGGTTCCACTTCCTCGAAGGCGACATAATGATCAACAAGGAGTGGATCGAGTACCACGTCAAGAAGTGCGACGTCGTATTGCCCCTCGTCGCCATTGCAACGCCCGCGACATACGTCAAGACACCGCTCCAGGTCTTCGAGCTGGATTTCGAGGAGAACCTCCGCGTCATCAGGTACTGCGTCCGCTACGGGAAGCGGGTCGTCTTCCCGTCCACGTCGGAGGTCTACGGCATGTGCCCGGACCCCGAGTTCAAGGAAGACGAGAGTACGCTCGTGCTCGGCCCCATCAACAAGCCCCGCTGGATCTATTCTTGCGCCAAGCAGCTCATGGACCGGGTCATCTCGGCATACGGCCAGCAGCATGGCCTTTCGTACACCCTTTTCAGGCCCTTTAACTGGATCGGCCCCAAGCTTGACAGCATCGACGTGGCAAAGGAGGGCTCCTCGCGGGTTCTCACGCAGTTCATCGTCGACCTCGTGCAGGGTAATCCCATCAAGTTGGTGGACGGCGGCGCCCAGAAGCGATGCTTCACATTCGTCGACGACGGCATCGACGGCCTCATGAAGATCATCGAGGACAAGGACGCGGTCTGCAACGGCCAGATCTTCAACCTCGGAAATCCCGACAACGAATGCTCCGTGCGGGAGCTCGCGGAGATCCTGGGCCGGATGTTCGAGGACAGGAAGGCTACAATCCCCGCCTTCAAGAAGCCCCAAATAGAAGGCATCGATGCAGGCACATATTACGGAGAAGGTTACCAGGATATCCTCACGCGAAAGCCTAGTATTGAGAAGGCCAGAAGGCTTCTCCAGTGGGAGCCCACGACCGGCCTCGAAGAGGCAATCGCCCACACGCTCGACGCCTTCCTCGAAGAGTGGGACCAGCACCTTGCCGGTAGATCCTGAGTGTGCCGAAGTGTCTTTGAATCGTGCGCCTCAAGAACGCCTTTGCTATACTGTAGTCAACAAGTGAGCTGAGGGGCGGTTCCCGATTCGGTGGAGATGCTTCCGGCATCTTCCTCGTGCGGGCCGGGGAGACTGAATTTATGTCTTTATTTTCAAGGCTTTTCGGACTTCAACCTTCCCAAAAGGATCGTAGAAACATCTATGACATACCGCCTGAAGCGAGGCAAGCCATGAGGGGGAAAGACCGGGTGATACCTGGAAAGTCAACCACAAAGGCCGACCTGCTTAAACCGCCGACAGAAGCGGCACCGAAAGGCGGCCCGCTCCTGGGCCTGCGGATCGACGTGGACACCCACGAAGGGATGAGAGACGGCGTTCCGAGGCTCCTTCAGGTGCTCAAGGCCGCCGAGGTCAAGGGAACCTTCTATCTCTCTTTCGGCCCGGACCGCTCGGGCAAAGCGATAGTGAACGCGCTCAAGAATCCGGCCTTTCTCAAAAAAATGCTGCGTACGAAGGCCGCAAAGGTCTACGGGTTGAGAACCGTTCTCTCGGGAACGCTGCTTCCGTCACGCCCTATAGCCACGGCGTTTCCAGACATCGCCCGTCGCATAGTGGCCGAGGGCCACGAAGCGGGGGTCCATGCGTGGGACCACCGGACCTGGCAGGACCGGCTTCACAAGTTCTCCTATGAGCGCACGGCCATGGAGCTCGAGAAGGGGCGAGACGCGTTCGTCTCCATATTCGGCGAGGAACCGAAGACTTACGCATCCCCTGCCTGGTTCTGCTCCAACGACAGCCTGGACTACCAGGAGTCGCTCGGACTGGACTACGGCTCCGACTGCCGCGGTCTGGAGCCCTTTCTGCCCTTCATAGAAGGCCGCCCCCTGAAGACGCCTCAGGTGCCGGCGACGCTGCCTACACTGGACGAGTGTTTAGGAGAAACAGACTCGGACGCATCCTCTTTCTTCGGGAGGGTCCTCCAGATGGCGCGCGAGTCCCATTGGCCCGTGTTGACCATTCACGCCGAGCTTGAAGGCGGACCCTACGCGGAAGACCTTGCGACGTTTCTGGTCGAATCGAGGGCCGCGGGCATGCGCGTCATGCCCCTTCGCGAACTCATGGCCGAACGGCTTTCCGCCGATCCTCCACTCGCGCCCTTCACCATGAGCTACGGCATGGTGGACGGACGGGCAAGCATGGTATCTATGCAGCTTTTCGAGGTGTAGGCTCTGACGCAGCCTTCAGTTAGGTCGCTCGCGCGAATCAAGTCAGCCGAACTGCTCGCCGGGATCCTTGCCGTCCTGCTGGGCGCCGTCCTCTGCACACCGACTGCCGCCGCCGCATCCGCTTCGTGGGCGCAACTTGAGGCGAAGCACGCCATCATATCTGGCATCGAGATTCGAGTCGGAAACGTCTTCGACCTCAGCAAGCCCGAGGAAAACAATTTCATAGGCCGAGCGGCCAATTTTATCCACATAAGGTCCCGCCCGAGAGTGGTCCGGGCGACCCTTCTTTTCCGGAAGGGAGACCGCGTAGATGCGCGCCTCATCCATGAAAGTGAACGCCTGCTTCGCGCCCTCTCCTTCATTCGGGACGCAGAGATCGACCCGGTAGTGTCCTCCGACGGGCGAGTGACCGCGCTCGTCAAGGTCCGCGACGCGTGGAGCATCAAAGGCGGGCTGAAGCTGAACCACGTTGGCGGACAGACAGCCTACCGGTTCCGCGTGGACGAAGTGAACTTCCTCGGCTATGGCAAGGAGGTCCTCGTCAGCCACGAGAAGGATTACGAGAGGACGACGGACGAACTCGCCTACACGGACCCTCACCTGTTTGGAACGTGGTGGACCTTGAGAACGAACTACAAGAAGCTCTCCGACGGCAAGGCTAGGCTGTTCTCCCTGGAACGGCCCTTCTACGCGCTCGAAACCAAGTGGTCGACGGGCGTTTCGGCCACGCGTTACCAGTACGTGGAGACGCTGTACAACAACGGCGACTCCGTATACGCCTTCCCGGCAATTCGCGATGAAATCTCTCTCTACGCGTCCTGGCAATACGCCGCGAACGGGCGGACGGTCCGGCGCGCGGGCATCGAGTTTCTCTCAAAGCAGAATCTCTACGGGAAACTCTTCACGTACCGCGAAGGCCTCTTGCCTGCCCCCAATCTTGATGACCGCCGCTTCAGGGGACTCTTCGTGAATTGGGAACTGGCCCAGGACAAGTTCGGCACCTACGACAACCTGGAGGCCATCGGGCGGACCGAAGACTATAACCTGGGCTGGGACGTCACCCTCAAGATGGGGTATTTCTCCCGCTCCTTTGGCAGTACCGCCGACGCCCCCTATTCTGAGTTTAGGGTCTCAAAGGGCTTTGCACCAGGCCAGGACATCCTCATCCTGTGGCGCATCGCCGGGCACGGTCGCCGCGAGAACGGGGAATTCCGTGATCTCTATATGCGGACCACCTTCACCTATTACAACCAGCGATTCCGCCGGCAGACCCTCGCCTTCAACGCAGACCTCACGATTGGAAGCCGCCTCGATCCAGAGGAGTACCTCTATCTCGGCGGTTCCGACGGGTGGAGGGGCTACCCCAACCACTTCAAGGCGGGCGACAGGCGGTGGAGGATGTCCTTCGAGGACAGGCTGGTGACTTCCAAATCCCTGTGGGGGCTCCTGCAGGTTGGGTATGTAGCGTACCTGGACGTGGGCGGCCTGCGCGACTTTCGCACCGGCACCATGGGTAAGACCTACGCCGACGTCGGCGCGGGCTTCCGGTTCGGGAACATGAAGAGCGCCTTCGGGCGGGTGATCCTGCTCACCATCGCGGTCCCGCTCGTCAAAGGTCCCGGCGTGGACAACTACCAGATCGTCGTGGGCAACGTGGTGGACTTCTGAGCCCGCCCTCGGTCGGGACGTGTGGCGTGGCCACCCCCCTCCCGAAAAAAGCCGGCGGGGCTCTTGATCGGGGCCGTTTCTTTTTGCTACCTTTGATTTCTTTGCTGGCGGGAAGTTCCCCTGCGTTCCGCGTTGGGGCCTCGTCTGGCACAATCCAGCACCGGAGGGTGTCATGACGCCATCTCTGACACACGATTACATTCAAACGGCCGAGGAGTTCAGCGCCAACAACTACCATCCTCTTCCCGTGGTCATCAGCAAGGCTGAGCGGGTGTGGGTATGGGACGTGGACGAAAAGAAATACATGGATTGTCTGTCCGCCTACTCGGCAGTGAACCAGGGGCACCGCCACCCGAGGATCATCGACGCGCTGAAGGCGCAGGCCGACCGCGTAACGCTCACATCACGCGCCTTTCACAACGACCAGTTCGGCCCCATGGTCGAGAAGCTCTGCAAGATCACCGGTTATCCCAAAGCCCTTCTCATGAACACGGGTGCGGAGGCCGTCGAGACGGCCCTTAAAGCGGCTCGAAAGTGGGGCAGATACGCCAAGGAGATCCCCGAAGGGCGCCAGGAAATCGTCGTCTGCTCTGACAACTTCCACGGACGTACCGTGACCATCATCAGCTTTTCGTCGGAAGCCCAGTACAAGGACGGTTTCGGCCCCTTCACGCCCGGGTTCATCACCATTCCGTACGGGGATGCCGACGCCCTGGAAAAAGCCATCACGCCCTACACCTGTGCATTTCTGGTCGAACCAATCCAGGGCGAAGCGGGCGTCGTCGTGCCGCCTCAGGGTTTCCTCAGGAAGGCCTCCGATATCTGCAAGAAAAACAATGTCCTCTTCATGGCTGACGAGGTCCAGACCGGCTTCTGCAGGACTGGCCGCTGGTTTGCGTGCGACTACGAAGCCGTCAAGCCGGACGTGATGATCCTCGGCAAGGCCCTCGGCGGCGGGGTCTTCCCCGTGTCGGCCATTGTCGCCTCGGAAGAGGTCATGGCGGTTTTCAAGCCGGGCGACCACGGGTCCACCTTCGGCGGGAATCCTCTCGGCGCGGCCGTCGCCTCCGCTGCGCTCGACGTCCTCGTGGACGAGAAGCTGGACAAACAGGCGGCCGACCTGGGCGCATACTTCGTTGAGAAGCTCAGGGCCCTCGACAGTCCTCACGTTGAAGAGATTCGAGGCAAAGGCTTGCTCATAGGCGTGGTCATCAGGAGAAGCTCCGGCCCCGCACGGCCTTTCTGCGAAAAGCTGATGTCCTTCGGCATCCTGGCCAAGGAAACGCATGAGCAGGTCATCCGATTTGCGCCCGCGCTGGTCATAACGAAAGAAGAGATCGACTGGGCCGTGGAGATCATCGGCAAGGTACTCGCGTAGCCGCCGTTCCGGTCCGGCCATGGCGTGCAAATCAGGGGCCGCCTCGGGGCGGCTCCTGATTATGCCTCGGATCGCCCTGCGTTCCGAATATAATAGGTAGTCATGGGTGGAGAATATCACGGCCTGAATAGGGTAAGGATTCTGTTTCTCGGATCGGGGTCCAGGGGGCCCTCGCCCTGGATCAGCCTGTCCGCGCTCACCCTGACCACGGGCATCTGGGGATACAGCTTCCTGCTCGTCCACGACGCGGTGGCGTGCTATCCGGTCTACTTGTTCCTCGCCCTGCGCTTCACGCTGGCAACCCTCCTGGTGGCACCCTTTCTTCTGAACCGCCTTCACATGTTGGACAGACACACCGTTCTCGGCGGCTTTCTCATGGGAACGGCCCTTTTCGGCGGGTACGCTTTCCAGAGCTTTGGGTTGCTCTGGACGAGCGCGGCGCACAGCGGGTTTATTACCGGGCTGTTCGTGGTCCTGACTCCGGTCTTTCACGGGCTCATAAGCAGACGTCTGCCAAGGGCAGACGTCTGGCTCGCCGTCATGCTCGCCACCGTCGGCCTCGGTCTTCTTTCGCTCGGATCGGGTTTCTCGAGGGTTAATCCCGGCGACGTTTTGAGCCTCATATGCGCGGCCGTCTACGCGATTCATCTCCTGCTGACAGGCCACATGGCGCGGCGCTACGACACCGCCGCCCTCGTCCTGGTCCAGCTCGCCACCGTCGCCCTGCTGTCGTGGCTCTTCTCCATCCCCAGCGCCGGAAAGCTGTTGCCCGTCCCCTACCCTGCGGTCGTGGCCATACTGATCACGGCCATCTTCGCCTCCGCCTTCGCCTACTTTGTCCAGACGGCCTTCCAGCGGTATACGTCTGCTATTCAGACGGCGATTATCTTCACAATGGAGCCGGTCTTCGCGGGCTTCTTTGCTGTCCTTGTGGGAGGTGAAGTCCTCGGTTGGCGGGGGCTGGCGGGCGGCGGGCTCATCGTCGCCGGCATGTTCCTGGGGCAGATGGCGGAGAACAGGGCTCTGAAGCGTGTGCACGCGGCGGCCATCACTTCCTGACCTGCGGCCTCCCCGGACTTCCCACTACTCTTTGAAATTGTATATCCTTTAAGGGGAGGGTACGCCTATGAAGTTTCTGATAGCAGACCACATGAAGACCTTCATCGAACTTGAAAAGACCTTTCTTCGCCGCGCCCCGTGCCATGTGATCACGGCATCCTCGGGACTCGAGGCTCTCGAGGTCGCACGCACCCAACGACCGGACCTCATCGTGCTCGACGTGGAGATGCCGGGAATGGACGGCCTCGAAGTGGCCCGCACCCTGGCCGCATCGAAGCCGCCCGTCCAGGGCATACCGGTCATCCTTCTCTCAGACCGGGACCTGACGAGGGAGGCAAGGAACGCCGGTGCGCAGGAGTTCATCATGAAACCCGTGGACGAGGGCGCCTTTCTGTCCGCTATCAGGCGCCACGTTCCCCTCAACGTCAGGTTGGACTCCCGCAGGCCCGTCGACAGCCCGTGCCGTTTCAAGATCGGCGACCGTGAGGCCATGGGAACCGTTGCCAACATATCCACCTCGGGCGTCTTCATGCATACCTATGAACAGCTCCAGCTGGGCGACAGCCTCGACATGCGATTCGACCTTCCCCTCCCCGAAGGCGAACGCACCGTGTCGGTTCAATCCCTCGTCGTCCGCCTCGCCCCGCCCCGCGGGTACGGCCTCGGCTTCTCTGATATCTCTCAAGATACCCTCGCCGACGTCGGGCGATTTGTCGAAGGGTAACGGGCATTTCGGACTTGGGAATTGGGATTGGGGCTTTCTGACTAAATAACGCCTTGTGACGAGCCTTCGAAGAACTCTCAGCGACGTGTGCGCAAGCGGGTGCACCGTTTTGAATGCTGCGTCACATGGTCAGTATTCACTCGTTGGCTTGATCACGCGATCACCTGCTGACTTGATGACGGCTGGCGGGCCGACCCATGGGGGTGATTCCCCAAAAGGAAACAGCCGGGCATTCGCCCGGCCGTTCGTGCGCAAAAGAGCAAACCGGTAGCCGTCTTGGCTAGCCGAGGGTGTTCAGGCGGCCTCCGGCCTTGAGGACGGGAGCCTGACGGTCGCTGACGTCGATCTTCATCTTGAAGTCGAAACCCTTGGTCGCGTCCTTGACGGTGAGGACCTTGTCACCGTCGAGGGCGGCGTGGATGCCGTCGATTATCAGCGTGTCGGTCTGGTCGATCCTGTCGTAGTCGGCTGGGTCTATGAAGACCAGAGGCAGTATGCCGAAATTGACCAGATTAGCCTTGTGAATGCGCTCGATGGCCTTGGCGAAAACGGCCTTGACGCCCAGGTAACTGGGACAGATGGCAGCGTGTTCGCGTGAAGAGCCCTGGCCGTAGGAATCGCCGCCGACCACGAAGCCACCGCCCATGGATTTTGCCCTCGTGGCGAATTCGGGATCCACGCCGATGAAAACCACCTCGGCGTAGCGTGGAATGTTCGAGCGATACTTCAGGTACTGCCCGGCCGGCATGATGTGGTCCGTGGTGATCTTGTCGCCGACCTTCAGCAGAACGGTCTTCTCGATGCGATCCGGGGTGGGATCCGTCTTCGGCGGCGCACCGATGTTCGGCCCGCGGATCACCTCTACCGCAGAGCCGTCTTCGGGCGGGACGACGACCATGGAATCGTCGATCATGAACGACTCGGGCAGGTTGAACGCCACGGGCTCGAAACCCAGCTTCCTGGGATCCTTGAAGGTGCCCGTGAGGGCGCAGGCGACGCACGTTTCAGGGCTTGCGAGGAAGATCTTTGCATCGGCCGTGCCGGAGCGGCCTTTAAAGTTGCGGTTGTTGGACCGGACCGATACTTCCCCGGAGCCCGGCGCGTGGCCGGAGCCTATGCAGAAGCCGCACGCGGTTTCCGCCACGCGGGCGCCTGCCTTTAGAAAGATCGTCATGAGTCCGCGGGCCGAAGCCTCCATCTCGACCTGGCGCGATCCGGGCGCGATGACGAGTTCGACGTCCGGGTGGACGTGCCTGCCATCCAGCATCCTGGCGACCACCGTGAGGTCGCGCAGAGAGGAGTTGGTGCAGGACCCGATGCAGACCTGGTGGACCCTCTGTCCTTCCAGACTGGCTACCGTGGCCACGTTGTCGGGGCTGTGCGGCTGGGCGACCATGGGTTCCAGCTGGGAGAGGTCGATTTCTATCACCTCGTCGTAGGTGGCATCCCCGTCCGCGGCGAGAGGCTTGAAGTCGGCCTCGCGGTTCTGGGCCTTCAGGAAGCTCAAGGTCTGCTCGTCGCTTGGAAAAACGGAGGTTGTGACGCCCAGTTCGGCGCCCATATTGGCGATGGTGGCGCGCTCCGGAACGGACAGGTGCGCCAGAGCAGGGCCCGCGTATTCGACTATTTTGCCGACGTTACCCTTGGTGGTCATGATCGAAAGCAGCTTGAGGATCACGTCCTTGGCGGACACGAAGGGCTGAAATTTACCGCTCAGGCTGACCTTCACGACCTTGGGTCTGGGCATGTAGAAGGCGCCTCCGCCCATGGCCACGGCAACATCGAGTCCTCCCACGCCGATGGCTATCATGCCGATACCGCCGCCTGTGGGCGTGTGGCTGTCGGAGCCGAGGAGGGTCTTGCCGGGCGCCCCGAACCTCTCAACGTGCACCTGGTGGCAGATGCCGTTGCCGGCCTTGCTGTAGTACACGCCGTAATGGGCCGCCACCGTCTGAAGGTAACGATGATCGTCGGCGTTCTCGAATCCTACCTGGAGCGTGTTGTGGTCCACGTAGGACACGGATTTCTCGGTTCTGACCCTGGGAATGCCCATGGTCTCGAACTGCAGGTAGGCCATTGTGCCGGTGGCGTCCTGCGTCAAGGTCTGGTCGACCTTGATGGCGATTTCGTCGCCTGAGTGCAGATCGCCGTCCACGAGGTGTTCTTTCAGAATCTTCTGTACGAGATTGTCGCCCATGAAGGCCTCCTAAAATGTCTGGAATCCCGGGAATGTCCCCAGAAGGGAGGGCCTATTGTAGGGACCGGCCGGGTGCCTGTCAAGCTGTGAAGTGATCAGGTGATCGAGCGAGTTAGGGATCAAGGGAATTGCCCCGCCAGAGTGCCGGGCAAGTTTCGCTCTGCAATCCCGGGCGGCGAAATGGCTACGGATATGGTATTCTCTTGCATTCGGAGGCACCAGCATGGAAAACGTTGAATACGGCATCATCGGCGGCTCCGGGCTCTACGAAATGCCCGGCTTCGAGCAGTCCGAACGGATAACCCTCAGGACGCCCTTCGGGGAACCATCAGACGCTTATGTGCTCGGCACCCTCTCCGGGCGCTCGGTAGCCTTTCTGCCCAGACACGGCGAAGGGCACCGTATCCTGCCATCGGAGATCAACTTCAAGGCCAACATCTACGGCTTCAAGATCCTGGGGGCGCAGGCCATACTGTCGGCATCAGCCGTCGGGAGCCTCCGGCAGAAGTACAAGCCCGGGGACATCCTGGTTCCGGACCAGTTCGTGGACAGGACGCGGCACCGGCCGGACACCTTCTTCGGCAACGGCATCGTGGCGCACGTGAGCTTTGCGGACCCTGTATGTCCCGATCTCAGGGAGCGCCTTGTAAAGGCCTGCCGCACACTCGATCTTGAGGTTCACGACGGCGGCACCTACCTCTGCATGGAAGGCCCCCTTTTCTCTACGCGTGCCGAAAGCAACCTCTATCGCTCGTGGGGCATGGACGTCATCGGTATGACCAACCTGCAGGAGGCCAAGCTCGCGCGAGAGGCCGAGATCTGCTACGCCACCATGGCCCTCATCACGGACTACGATTGCTGGCACCCGGACCACGACTCCGTGCGTATAGAGGACGTCCTGCGAATCCTCGACAAGAACGCGGAAAACGCGCGGGCCGTCGTCCAGGCCGTCCTAGATACGCCACCACCCGACGGCTCTTGCCACTGCAGACACGCCTTGGACAACGCCGTCATCACGAGACGCGACAAATGGCCGGAAGAGACCTGCCACAGGCTACTTCCGCTCCTGCAACGATTCGTGCAAAAATAAAACAAGGTGATCTATGGAATTACTCGTTGTCGGCACCGTGGCCTATGATTCCGTCAAGACGCCCTTCGGCGAAAGAAAGGGCGTGCTCGGCGGTTCGGCCGCATTCTGCGCGATGGCCGCGTCCTATTTCACGGACGTGGCCGTGGTGGCGGTCGTTGGCGAAGATTTCGCGGACGACGACCGCAGGCTCCTCGAATCACACCAGATCGACCTCTCGGCCTTGCAGACCGTGAACGGCGCAAAGAGCTTCCACTGGCAGGGGGAATACGGCGAGGACATGAACGACGCCCGGACCATCCGCACCGATCTTAACGTGCTTATGGATTTCGACCCCCGCGTGCCCGAGGCATTCCGCAACACGCCCTATCTCTTTCTTGCGAACATAGATCCGAAGGCCCAGCTCAGCGTTCTTGATCAGCTCAATTCGCCCAGGCTCGTTGCAGCCGACACCATGAACTTCTGGATAGAGAACAGCCGAGAGGACCTCATGCGCGTCCTGCCCCGCATCGACGTGCTCGTCATCAACGAGGCGGAGGCCCGCCAGCTCTCCGGAGAGGGAAACCTCTTTTCGGCGGCAAGGAAGCTGTTGTCTTGGGGGCCTGGGATGCTCGTCATCAAAAGGGGCGAATACGGCGTCCTGAAAATAACGGCGGACTCCATTTTCGCCGCTCCCAGTTTCCCGGTGGAAAAGGTATTCGATCCGACCGGCGCAGGGGATTCTTTCGCGGGCGGCTTTATGGGGTACATTTCGAGCAAGCGGAACCAGGCTCCGGAGACGATGCGCCGCGCCGCCATCATGGGCAGCGTCATGGCGTCCTACAACGTCGAGGACTTTTCGATGAACCGTCTCGCCTCCCTCAGCCGCGAGGACATCCAGGCGAGGTATAGTGCCTTCAGGCGACTGACGGAATTCGACGGCTTATAATAGAGATAGAAGGGCGCGGTCCTGCGAAGACACGCCATTTCGGCGGCGCACGGTTCGGGCCGAGTATGGGAGGAGGTTTCGATGGTCAAGACGCTCGAGGGCGTATTAACGGCAAAGGGGCTCACATTCGGCATCGTGGTCAGCCGCTTCAACGAGTTCTTTTCGACCAAGCTGCTGGACGGTGCACTGGACTGTCTTCATAGGCACGGTGCCGAAGAGAAGAACATCACGGTGGCCTGGGTGCCGGGGGGGTTCGAAATCCCGCTCGTGGCCAAGCGCCTGGCCGTCTCTGGAAAATTTGACGCCGTGATCGCGCTCGGCGCGCTCATCCGCGGAAATACGCCCCACTTCGAGTACATAGCCGCAGAGGTCGCCAAGGGCCTTGCCGCCAGCGCCCTCGAAACGGGCCTCCCGGTCCTGTTCGGCGTAATCACGACGGACACGATCGAGCAGGCCATCGAGCGGTCCGGCACGAAGGGCGGCAACAAGGGATTCGACGCCGCCCAAGCGGCCATCGAGATGGCCAATCTCTACAAGGCGCTGTGATATGGGCGTGCGGCGCGAAGGCCGGGAACTGGCCCTTACTTACCTCTACCAGCTTGACCTCGGCGTGGAAGACATCACCTCGGTGGCTGCGGCTATCGAGCAGGACAAGAGGGGTTCCGGAAGGGTCCGGGCCTTCGCGCGAAGCCTCGTCCAGGGGGTATGGCGCCACGGGACAGAGATCGATGAACTCATCTCCGCCCACCTGATGCACTGGAAGCTCGAACGCCTTACACGCACCGATCGGGGCCTCTTGAGAATGGCGGTCTACGAGATGAAATTCGATCCGGACGTACCTGCCAAGGTGGCCATCAATGAGGCGGTGGAAATCGGGAAGAAGTTCGGCGGAGAGGAATCCGGGCGCTTTCTCAACGGGGTCCTGGATGCCATTCTTCACGCGTCCGGCTAGCCTTCTCCTGGCCGCCGCAGCTCTTGTGGCCGCACCCGCGGTGCAAGGGGGGCCGCGTTATCCACGCGCAATAGGCTGGGTCGAGGGGTCCGCTTCGGCGGTTTATAGCCTGGACGCCCCTGGTGCGCCTGTCCCACCGTCCTTCAAATGCAATGGTTTCGTTCAGGAGGTGGAAGGCGCAGGTGGACACTGGCGCATAAAGGTACAGGTGAATCTAGGGCCGCTGCGAGTGAGAACCCCCTTCCGTCCGGGACGGCTGCCGCCCTCCCTGGACCTGCCGGCATCGGCCGCCAGGAGTCTTGAAGCACGCCTGTCGAACTGCTCGCGCGAAGACGAGGCCGTTGACGCCGTATTGATTTTTCTTCGCGAGAGGCTGCATTACGACGAGAAGCCCGATTTCGACGAGACGTTCAAGTCGGTGATGGCCAGGGGCGAGGCCTCCTGCGTGGGGATGACGCGCGCAGCCGTGACCATCCTCAAAGCCCTCGGAGTCACATGCCATGAAATCGTTGGGCTCAAGGTCCCTGCGTCGAGGACGCCTGTCTTCCTCGAGGGGGGACGGCTCCACGCGTGGATCGAGATCGACTTTCCGAAAGCCGGGCGCGTCTTCTGCGATCCCTTCCGGTCGACCAACTGGGTTCCTCAAAACTACGTCGTTCTCAGGGATGGCGGAGGCCTGGGCGTGGCCGGTCTAAAAGCGTACACCGGCGGAAAGATCTCCCTCCTGGATCAGAAGGACAGGACATTTTATGAACCGCCGGCCGACACGGACTGCCTCCTCTGGGCGCGCCCGTCTACGGTCTATGGCACGGGCTCGATCATCACGGGCAAGCTCCTTGACGAAATGGACAACCCGCTCCCGGGCAAGGCGATGCTCGCCGGAAACGGGGGCGTCGTCTCGATGAAATTGTGGGAAGGGAATTTCTTTTTTAACGGCCTCGATCCGGGCGTCTACGAACTCACGGTAGTCTCCGCGGGGGGATCTCCACAGCGGGAAAGCGTCCGCCTGACGGGCATGGACAAGCGCCGGCTTATCTTCTATAGTCGAACCGAGGGGGAATGAGGGTCGGAGTGAGCTATGAGTTTAGGCGGTAGCCTGGAGGATCTGTCCCTCCTGGACATCCTGCAAATCGTCAACGTATCCAGAAGGACGGGTGTACTCCGTCTTGCCTCTCCCTCCATGGGAACGTCCTTCATCTACTTCGCTGCGGGCAACGTAGAGGACATCGTCGGCGATTTCAGCGAAGAGGACTTCCTCGCCTTCTTCGAGGAACAGGATCTGGTCGATGCTACTGACCTTTCGGACGCACGAGAGCGCGGCAACCGGGATTCCCGGGCGATTCTGCGCCGCCTGCTCGAAATCGGCGCACTCAACACCCAGCTTCTGGAACAGGCTAGGAGGCTTGAAGTCTCCAGGCGCCTCAGAATCATGACGCAGATCTCCGAAGGCCAGTTCGACTTCTTCCTTACGGAAGCGGGCGATGAGCTTGAGAGTAACACCGTCCGGCCCTTCTCTCCGCTGAAAAAGTCCGTATCTCCGCAGAATCTACTAACCCAGACCCTTACCGAGGAGAGCCTGGTCGAATGGGTGGAACCCAGACGTCCCGAAGAAGCCCACGGCGCGATGCCCGCCGCCGGCGTCGAGGAACCGCCAACTCGGGAGCCGGCGTCCGCTCACCGGAAACCTTCGGAACCTGAACTGGCTAGAGTACCGCCAAGGCCGCAGAAACCCGCCCTCCAGCCTTCTCAACCCAGAACATTCCGCATGAAGCCTGCGCGCAACAGCATCACGATACTCCTTGCCTCGGACGAGTCCATTTTCAGGAAGCTCCTGCGAAAGCGCCTCCTCGAGCACTTCGCCGACGTGTGCATCGTGTCGAGCCTGAACGACTACAGGCTCGCCTGCACCCGCCTGCTGGCCGAAAGGACGCCCTTTGTTACGCTCGTTGACCTCCTGATGCCCACCCAGAACAGCGAAGGCTACCTCGGCGGGCTCGAACTCATTCAGGACGCGCACCAGCGCTTTCCGCAGGTCAAGATCGTACTCATGACCGACCTCAGTGACGAGAAGATTCTGAGCGTCGCCAGGGCGCATGGCGCTCTGGCCGTTCTTGCCAAGCCGGGCCTGGCAAATCTGAAGGTGGATGAATTTGAGGAGTCGATCCGGACTTTCGCCGACACCTTCTGCGCCGAAGTGGACAAAATGATTCCGCCCGTCGAGGAGGAAGTAGCGTCGTTCCTCAGCGATCTCGGCGTAGAAACCCCGGGTTCCGGGGACCGTATCCGCGACCAGCTTTCCCTGCTGAAAGGACTCATGGGCGAACTTGCCAGCCCTAAAGAGTCGAGTGAGATCTCCCTTCTCGTGCTCAGGCTGGCGGCCGAGTACTTCGAGCGCGCCGTCCTCTTCCTCGTGAGAAAGGACGCCTTCGTCGGCCTTGGAGGATTCGGGGAGACCGGCGACGAAGAAAACATGACCACCAAGGTCCGCCGCCTCAAGATATCCGCAGGTCGGGGTTCCTTTCTCGACAATGCGGTGAAACAGCGCACCTCCATCCAGAAGGCCGCCCAGGATTTGGGCCCCGAGGACAAGAACGCCATGGCCATGCTCGGAGCCTACATACCGCCCACGGCCGTGGCCCTGCCCATGATGAGCCGCGGGCGCGTAATCGCAATGCTTTACGGCGACAACGCCGTTTCGGGGCAGGAGTTGCCCGATCTGACCGGCATGGAAATTTTCATGACGCAGGCGGGTATGGCGATGGAGAAGGCCCTCCTTGAAATCCAACTCCTTCACATGAAGAGGAGCATCCCGGCCGAGAAGAAGGACGGGCATTAGGCACCAGCCGTCCGGCCCGCTGCGAGCGCACACAGAGGTACCACAGCTCGGGGAGTCCATAGGTAAAAAGACAGGGAGCCGCCTCCGGACGGCTCCCTGTTTTACGTAACAGTTTGTCCTCGAGCGCCTTACTTGAGCGACGACTGCGCCGCCGCAAGCCGGGCAACGGGAACGCGGAACGGCGAACAGGACACGTAGTCGAGTCCTATCTGGTGGCAGAACTCCACGGAGTTCGGCTCGCCTCCGTGCTCGCCGCAAATGCCGATCTGCATGGACGGCCTCGCCGTCCTGCCTTTCTCGACCGCGATCTTCATGAGCTCCCCCACCCCGCTCCTGTCGAGCCGCTGGAACGGGTCGACCGGATAGATCTCCTTTGCGACGTAGGTGCCCATGAAGGTCTTCACGTCGTCCCGGGAGATACCGCAGGTGGTTTGGGTGAGGTCATTCGTGCCGAAGGAAAAGAACTCCGCGATGCCCGCTATCTGGTCCGCGACCATGCAGGCCCTTGGGAGTTCGATCATTGTGCCGACCATGTATTTTAGATCGACTCCCACGGCCGCGATGATCTCGTCGGCAAGGGTGCGGGCCTGCTCTCCGATGATCCTCATCTCACCCTCGGTGGCCACGATCGGGATCATGATTTCGGGTTTCACCGGAAGTCCCTGCTTTGCCACATCGCACGCCGCTTCGATGATGGCCCGGATCTGCATCTCGTAGATCTCCGGGTAGGAGATACCGAGCCTACAGCCCCTGTGTCCGAGCATCGGATTGTTCTCGTGGAGGTCCTCGATGCGCTCCTCCACCTCCTCCGGCGACACACCGAGGGCATCGGCCACTTCTTTAACCTTCTTGTTAAACACTTCAGACCTAAGAGCCTCTCGGGACGGAAGAAATTCATGAAGGGGCGGATCGAGCAGTCGCACCGTTACGGGGCGCCCTTCCATCGCCTTGAAGATGCCCGCGAAGTCTTCCTTCTGCATGGGGGCGAGTTTCATGAGCGCCTCGCGCCTCTGCTCTTCGCTCTCCGACAGAATCATGCGCCTAACGTACTGTATCCTGTCGCCCTCGAAGAACATGTGCTCCGTTCTGCACAGCCCGATCCCCTGCGCGCCCAACTTCACAGCCAGCGCCGCCTGCTTGGGCGTGTCTGCGTTCGCCCAGACCTGCATCTTCTTGAACTCGTCCGCCCACGCCATGAGCTTCACGAACTGTTGGTAGTTCTTCGATTTTTCAGGGGGAAGTTCGCCGCTCAGAACCTGTAGGACTTCCGAAGGCCGAGTCTCCAGCTTGCCCATGATGACCTCCGCGCTGAAGCCGTCGATGGAGAGCCAGTCGCCTTCCTTGACCACCTTGCCGCCGACCTCCATCATGCCTTTCTCATAGTCGATATTGAGGTTTCCGCACCCTACGATGCAGACTTTTCCCATCTGGCGTGCAACGAGGGCCGCGTGGGAGGTCATGCCGCCCTGGGCGGTCAGGATGCCCTGCGCCGCATCCATGCCGCGGATATCTTCGGGGCTGGTAAATTTTCTGACGAGGAGGACTTTCTCGCCTCGATTCCGCCATTCGTCGGCATCCTGCGCCGTGAAAACGACGCGGCCGCTAGCGCCTCCGGGTCCGGCCGGCAGACCCTTTCCCAGAATTCTCCCCTCGGCCACCGCGCGCTTCTTGGCTTCACCGTCGAAGACCGGCGACAGGAAGGCCGCTATGCCTTCGGCTTCCGGCCGGAGAACGGCTGCCTTCTTGTCGATAAGGCCTTCGGCTTCCATGTCCACGGCCATGCGGGCGGCGGCAAAGGGGTGCCGTTTCCCTGTGCGGGTCTGGAGCATCCACAGCGTGCCGTTCTCGATGGTGAATTCGAAATCCTGCATATCCCGGTAATGGGACTCGAGCTTGTTCCTGATTTCGACAAGCTGGCCGTAGGCATCGGGAAGAACGTTCTTCAGCTCGGAGATGGGGCGCGGCGTCCTGATGCCGGCGACGACGTCCTCTCCCTGGGCGTTCATAAGGAACTCTCCGTACATCTTGTTTTCACCCAGAGCTGGGTCGCGCGTGAATCCGACTCCCGTGCCGGAAGTGTTTCCCAGGTTCCCGAAGACCATCGTCTGGACGTTCACGGCCGTCCCCCAGTCGGAGGGGATATCGTAGAGCTTCCTGTAGGCCATGGCACGGTCGTTCATCCACGAGCCGAAAACCGCACCGATCGCGCCCCACATTTGATCCATGGGATTCTCGGGAAAGTCGATGCCCTTCCGTTTTTTGATTTCGGCTTTGAAGAGCCCGACGAGTTTCTGCAGATGCTCCGTCTCGAGATCCGTGTCGTAGCGAACACCGGCCTCATCCTTGACGCGGTCCAGGATGACGTCGAAGGGGTCGTCGTCCGTCTTCTTTTCCGGCTTCAAATCGAGCACGACATCACCGTACATGGCCACGAAACGCCTATAGGAATCCCATGCGAAGCGGGGGTTGTTCGTCAGGGCCGCCAACCCCTGCACGGTCTGGTCATTAAGCCCGAGGTTGAGGACGGTGTCCATCATGCCCGGCATGGAGGCGCGCGCGCCCGATCGGACTGAAAAGAGCAGTGGATTCCCTGGGTCGCCGAACTTCCTGCCCATGATCCCTTCCACTCCGGCAAGGGCCTCGATGACCAGTTTCTCGAGGTCCTGCGGGTAGGACTGGTCATTCTGGTAGTAGTAGGTGCAAACCTCGGTGGTCAGCGTGAAGCCCGGAGGGACCGGAATTTCCAGGTTCGTCATTTCGGCCAGGCCAGCCCCTTTGCCCCCGAGCAGCTCTTTCTGGGTGCCGTTGCCTTCAGCCTTGCCGTTACCGAAGAAATAGACCCATTTTGGCATTTTTCTACCTTCCTTTATGGCTATTGAGGGTTCCCGATTTACCAAGTGTCGAGTTTACCACAACGAGCCCCGATGGCAGGGAGGTCCCGGCGCTTCCTCGTCCCGACTGGTCAGGTGCCCCATCACAGAAGCCCGCACGTGTCCCGAATTCGTATCCTCAGACTAGAGAATGTCTTCGACCGTCAGGCAGAACGGGAGTTTGCCCGGCCGGAACTCGGGCGCTGGCTTGGCGATGACCTGCACAGAAGGCGTGAGACTCGAGGGCCCGAGGCCTTTCCGAACGCCGTCCCAGGCTATGACATTGAGCGGGTCACCATTGGGAAGCCCGACTTCCCAAATGACGTGCCGATCCGCCACGACACGGCATCCCCTCGCGTGTAACCCTTCCACGCCGATGAATGGCTCTTCGTTTCCGGGGCCGAATGGGTCGAGGATGCCCCACACGTTCCAGACGCCGGGAAGGGACTCCGGCGAAAGCGGGTAATAAGTGCGCACCTCGGAATCGCGGTCTTTCTGAGGGCCTGCATTCTGCAGGGCCTGGCCGAGGTCTGGGACGCTATCCCTGCTTACGGTGAATCCCGCCGCACCCTGGTGCCCCCCGAAGCGAATGAGGTTGGAAGCGGCCCCTTCTAGCAAACGCATGACACTGTCCGACCCCGACGCCCTCGCCGATCCAACGCCCTCTTCACCCTCTATGGCCACCACGAAAGCGCTCTTCCGATAGGTTTCCGCCAGCCTGGCCGCGACGGGGCCGATCACCCCCCTGTGCCAGGTGTCCGAGGAGACGAAAACAACCCGGGAGGATTCCTGATCGCAAGCTATGACCGTGGCTTCTTCCATGGCGGTGGCCTGCAGCGCTTTCCGCTTCCTGTTCAGCGATTCCAGCCGCCCCATGAGAACGGACGCCCTGCCCGGATGCCTTTCGAGGAGGAGGTCCAACACGAGCCGCCCGTCCTTCATGCGTCCGGCTGCATTAAAGCGCGGCGCTATGTGGTAAGCGATGTGGTGGCTCCGGAGGTCCCCGTTGATCTTGGCCCTCTTCAGCATCATGGCCAAGGCCACGTTGGGTGTGCGGGCAAGCGCCTCAAAGCCTCTCTTGCAGACGCGGCGATTGTCCGGCGACATGGGCACGACATCGGCCACCGTCGCAATGGCCACGAGCCGGAGAAAGGGATCGAGCGGCAGGGGGCGGCTCAGGCCCTCGGCGGCCTGCCTGACGGTCTGCATCGCGACGTAGGCGCCGCACATGGTCCGGTCCGGATGGCCGCGCTCGATGTGTGGGTTGACGATGATGGCTGCAGGCTGGGAGTTCTCGCTGGGTATGTGGTGATCCGTGATAACAACATCTACGCCCAGCGACCTTATCTGCTCGACGATTTCTTTCGCATTGGTTCCGCAGTCGGTCGTAACGACGAGTCCGGCGCCGCTCTTTGCGATGGCCTCCAGGCTCGTCTCCGAAAGACCGTAGCCGCCGTCGAACCTCGACGGAATGTGCGCCACGGTCCGCCCTCCCAGGGAACCTATGCCCCCCATGAGCACGGCCGCTCCCATGAGGCCGTCTACGTCGTAATCACCATGCACGAGGATGGTTTTGTCCTCTTTGATCGCCTGGGCGATGGCTCGCGCCGCAGCCGCAACATTCGGAAGGCGCGACGGAGGAGGGCATCTGCCTCCGCCGGGCTCCAGAAACTCTGTGATCTCCGCGGGTTCTTCGAACTTGTTGGCGAGAAACATGGCCGTCACGGGCGCCACGCCATGGCGCCTGGAGATCGACAGGCTTTCGGCCTCCCATCCTGTCGCCGGGATCCATTGATTCTGCTTCACGCGGCTGCTCCCAGTGTCGTTCATACTGGATAAAATGAAAAGCGCCGGGACCTTATTCCTCCGGCGCTTTGTCTCTCCTTACCCGCCGGTCGGAGCCGGGGGCTCGTTTTTTTGGTGGAGCTAGGGGGGATCGAACCCCCGACCTCTTGAATGCCATTCAAGCGCGCTCCCAGCTGCGCCATAGCCCCACCAGACCGTTAGTATAGGGCATAAGCCTTGCTGCGGTCAAGCCGGACTCTCGGCGATCCGGGAGCAAACAGCAAATGAGGGTGTCCGGCCTCGGGGCGCCCTGTGGAGAAATCAAACACCGTTCGCTACGTATGCGCTGCTCCGCGAAAACGACGGGCGGCAGCTCAATAAAGGCTGGTTATGCCTTTCTCGTCCGGTTCGTAGAGCACGCGGTAGAATTCGGTCGCAAACCTGTCCGTCATGCCGGCAAGAAAATCGACGACCACCTGGAGTTTGCCGACTGAACTCGGCGTCGAGTCGACACGCTCGCGCGTGTTGTGAGGCAGGAGCCTGATGGACTTTCCTCCCTGGTCCAGCAGATCCCTGGTCAGGCTTTCGAAAAGTCGTTCGAGGATTCCCTCCGCCTTTGCGGACATACGTTCGACGACTGGATGCGTGTACACCCTGCTGAAGAGAAACTCCCGCAAGGCCTTTACGGAGTCCGCCATCTCCGTGGAAAAGTCCACGGCGGGGTCTCTGGTGGCCTTTACCTCGACGGCGTCTCGAAAGCACTTCAGCCTCGGTTCGGATACCGTGACGACGTCGTTGATCAGCACGTCGATCATGTTCCGGACCAGTAGCCTGCCCCACAGGATCCTGTTCTTCTCCCAGCCACTCGCTCCTTCGCTGGCCCTCTCCCAGGCGGTGCGAAGCAATCCGATGGGGAGGTCCCGCAGTTCCTCCACGCTCAGGAACCTTACGCGCAGAGCGTCCTCCAGATCGTGCGTAACCCAGGCCACCTGGTCGGCCACGTTGACGACCTGCGCCTCGGCCGAGCACCCGGCCGTGTCGAAATACCCAGCCCTGACGCGTTCCGTATCCGCTTCGTCCTGGAGAACGAGCGGATAAGGCAGGACGGGTTCGTCGAAGGCGGTATGGTGATTAAGGATGCCGTGCAACGTTTCCCGGGTGAGGTTCAACCCCGGGAAACGCGGATATCGGCGCTCCAGGTTACTTACGATTCTGTAGGACTGGTAATTCTGCTCGAACGCTTTGCCTCCCTGCGGCCTGCCCACACCCAGTTTCTTCTCGAGAATATCGCCGAAAAAACGGTCCAGCGCTGCTTCTCCCCTGTGTCCGAACGGCGGGTGCCCCAGATCATGTGCGTAGGCGACGGCTTCGCAGAGGTCCTCGTTGAGCCCCAGCGCGCAGGCAATGCCTCGCGCCACCTGCGAAACCTCCATGGTGTGCGTGAGACGCGTCCTGTAGAAGTCTCCTTCGTGAACGACAAAGACCTGCGTTTTGTACCCCAGTCTCCGGAAGGCCTCCGAGTGAAGCAGCCTGTCCCTGTCCTGCTGGAAGTAGGTCCGATTCGCCGGATGGACGGCCTCGTACTCGTGCGCGATGGCTCCTTCACAGCGGACCGCCCAGGGCTGGAGCAGCCCGTTTCGGAGGTTGCAACTCTCCTTGTGCCGACCGGTGGAACTCAACGATTCCATGCTCATGGAACCTCCATGTAGTAATTTCCCCGCCCGCCTTAACGGCTGGCGGTTCTTGGCGGCCCGGATTCGTGCTTGTCGCAAGGGCCATCTTAGAGGCTATTACGCCTGAGGGCAAGGTGCGCACTCACGGATGTTTATCCCCCGATGCGGTTCATGGAGGTAGGTGTGATCATGCTTTGCGGCGGACTTTTTCCCGCGAGGTAGGCACGCAGAATCTTTTCCACGACATCCTCGGGACCCTGCTTTAGAGCCCTGACCAGGGGCATGGGAGCCGGGTCCATCAGGCAGCGCCTTATCCTGCCCCGCGCGTCGAGCCTGAGCCTGTTGCAGGCTGAGCAAAATGCGTGGGATACGGGAGTGATCCACCCCACCTGCAGAGGCTTCCCTTTCCAGCCAATGCTCCCCGTGCGGGCCGGAGCGAGGTCTTCCGGCGTGGTACTCCAATCGGCGCCACCAAAGCCCAAAGACTCCCTGATATCCACCGCTGAAACGTACTCCTCCTTCGTCCACGCCGTTTCCGTTCCGGTCCTCATAAGCTCTATGAATCGCACCTCCAGGCCTCGCTCGGCGGCAAAGTCGAGCAGTATCGGGATATCTTTCTCCCAGGAACTGCGCCTCAGCACGGAGTTGATCTTGATGGGAGAAAGACCGGCGTTCAACGCCGCGTCGATCCCCCTGAGGGCATCGTCGACTCTGCCACCCCGCGTGACATCATAAAAGCGCCCGGAATCCAGCGAATCCAACGACACGTTCACGCGCGTCAGTCCCGCCTTCTTCAGAACACCGGCCCATCTATCGAGAAGCGTTGCATTGGTCGTCATGGAGACCTCCGCCACTCCCGGAATCGCGCGCAACCCATCGACCAGCCAGGGCAATCCCCGTCTGACGAGCGGCTCGCCCCCTGTGATCTTTACCCGGTCGACGCCCAGCCTCTCGGCCAGCCACTGCACCGCGTCGCGGAGTTCCTCGAGGGTCGGCAGGTCGCGGTGTGGTACAAAAGCGACGCCGCTGGCCGGCATGCAGTAGCGGCAACGCAGGTTGCACCGGTCCGTCACCGACAGGCGCAGGGTGGCACCGCGTGCGGGCTCAACGGCCAACAAGGCCCACCTCCACACGCCGGGTTCGCCGGGTGCCTCTTCTTTGTGCCATCGAGCAAGTTGACGGTTCGGGCACAGGCATCTCCTTTCCGACAGGGGAGGCCGCGCCGTTTCCCGCGCGACCCTAGGGGCATTGGAGCCTTCGTGCGGCTCCACCCGCCGCCCGCCGCGCCTTAGCGAGGTCCGCCTTAGGCCCGGCGGGTCGGAGACAACCCCAGTATGAATTCCGCCTTTTCTTTTTTCAAGCCACCGTGCGCGCAGATTTTAGCCTTCGTGCGTATGGCCGGGATCCTCGGCGCCGTGTTCGTGTGCGTGCCCGGCGGCGTGCCGGTGGGAATGACTGTGGACCAGGGAACCGTGGCGGTGTCTGTGTTCGTGTATGAGATTCACCGATTCCAGGAGAGCCTCATCATGGAGGATGGCGACGACGTCGCCGTCCGCCACGATTCGATGGTCCTCGCCCATAACGATGAGCCTGTCCGCCAGGTGCGGCAGAAGCACGAGGTCGTGCGTCGCAGAGACGAGAGTCAGTCCGGCAGCGTTCAGTCCTCCAAGGAGGTCCACCAGCCGCGACTGGCTTCTCGGATCCAGCCCCGCCGTGGGCTCGTCCAGGAGGAGTACGCTGGGAGCCATAGTGAGCAGGGATGCAAGCGCCACGGTCTTTTTCTCGCCCGCACTGAGTTGCTGCGGCGACCGGGTCAGGAGCCTTTCTATACCTAGAAGTTCGGCCGTGTCCCGAATGCGGCGCGCTATGTCTGCCCTCGGCATGGTAACCTGCAGGGGCCCGAAGGCAAGCTCTTCCTCGACGGTCGGGCAGAACAGCTGCGCATCCGAATTCTGAAAGAGGAGTCCCACGCTCTTTCGGAACTTCGGTCCGAGCCCTCCCCTTTCCAGAGTTTCCTCCGTCAGAGGCTCGCCCATGAAAAGAACGCGCCCACACGCCGGAAAAAGGAGGGCGTCGAGAATGTGCAGGAGCGTCGTCTTGCCGCTCCCGTTCGCCCCTGCGAGCGCGACCCGCTCACCTCTCCTCACGCTGAATGTGATGTCTTCGAGACAGGCCTCCGACCCCGGGTACCGAAAGGTGGCCTTCTCCACGTCGAAAACACGCTCCATCCTCCGCCTCCGATTCAGATGCCCTTGCGGACGATGACCAGCAGCGCGGCCAGCCCGACAGACGACAGGATGAAAACCGCGTCCTTCGGTTTCCAGCGCAGCCGCTCCCAGGTATGCGCTTCGCCCGTGTAGCCCCTCGAGATCATGGCGTCATAGACCGTCTCACCGAGAGATCGGGCCCGCCTGTACAACGCCCCTATTCCGGCCGCCACCCAGGCGCGTTCCCGGCCCAGAGCCTCCGTCGAGACGGAACGGCTGATCTTGGCCATGTGTATTTCCCGCGCCACTCGCATGAGGACTTCCAGGTAACGCTCCATCATCGTCAGGATCATGACGAAAACGCGCGGTACGCCCACAGCCCTAAGCCCCCTGAAGAGTTTCGGCGCTCCTGTCGTAGCCGTAAGAAGAACGGCGAGAGTCACACACGCGCTGGTCCTCAGAATGAAACGGGAGGCGATCAAGAGACCCACGTCCGTCACGGCGATGTGCGGGCCGGCGGACATCCACGCCGGCAGCGCGTCAAGCGGCGGGGGCCAGATTTCAAAGAGGGGCCGTCCGCCGGAAATGACGTTCAGGGTGGCAGGCGCGATGATCAGTAGCGAAAAGAGAGGCGCTGCCAGCAGTACGCCCGCAAAACGTCCACGGGGAACGCGCGAGGCCACGCCTAGGGCCAGGCAACCCACGCAGACCAGGCTAAGCACGGCGACAGACTGTTGAACGCTGACCGAGACGATCAGGGCCACGATCCCTATGACCTTTGCGCGGGGGTCGAATGCCTGAAGAAAGCCTCCCTTTTCAGCTATGGATCTGTCCGATAGGCTCCATCCGAGGGTGCGACCGAATCCCACAATCGACTTTCGTACACCCTTGCCGGGGCCGTGGCGCACGCTATTCGAAAAATGCGCCCAGTCTCGGTGTCCGGCAGACTCCATGTCTTCAATGAGCCACTCAGGCAGACCCGCCACGGGACTCCCTCCTCGCAATGATCCGTCTGAAGACCATAAAGAGCCCCACCAGGATGGCCGCACCGACCAATCCTGACAAAATATACCAGGCACTCAACCCCCACAGTGTCATACCCTCTCCAGGCGGCGCGTAATCCGGCATGGGAGCCCGCCACAGGCCGCTCAGTTTCGCGAGTCCCGCCGGAACGTATCCCACGAGCCTCTTGACTTCTCCCCCGCCCCATTCGCCCCAGGCCGGCCCAGCACCGAACCAACCCGGGAGAAGAAGGCCGAGTGGCGTCAAAAGGATGAGCACGACCAACGCGATGAGGACTTTTCGAAGCGGGGAGCGCGCCGGCGGCTCCAAAGCCACGGCACCGGGCCCGTAACTCCGGTACACCTGCGGCTCTGTTCTATCCAGATAGGCGACGACAAATCCCGTCACGGCGGCTTCCACCAGACCGAAAATCAGAAGGTGCTCTACGACCATCGCGGGCACCGCTATAGCCAGACTGAAGGGGGCATACAGGGCATGACCTGCCGCGTCGCGGGCTATGGCGGGCTGGATTCCGAAGAGGATCCCCGCCGCAAGCGCCGCGGTGTTCAACCCCACGTACCCCGCAAGGGACGCGGCGATCCAACGCCTTCGCGAACCGAAGGGGGCCCTTCCCGCGAGCAGGCGAAAAACCCACCAGCCCGCAAACGGCATGATCACGGCCATCGTGAGGCAGTTCGCGCCGATGGCGGTGATGCCCCCGTCGCCGAACACGAGGGCCTGGACCACGAGCACAAGCGACTCTGCGACCACCGCGGCCCACGGCCCCATGAGGATTGCGATGAGCACCGATCCCACGGCGTGGCCCGTCGTGCCACCAGGAATCGGAACGTTGAACATCATGACCAGGAAGCTGAAGGCCGCCGCGAGCGCCAACACGGGAACCTGGCGCATCCGGAGCGTCTTCTTTACGCGCGACGACGCCCAGGCCCAGATGGGGACCATGACTGCGAAGGCGCTCCCGTACGTGGCCGGCCCCAGATATCCGTCCGGAATGTGCATGGTCTTCCCCCTTTCGCCTTCAGCCCCTGCGCATCCGCCCGCAGACGATGAGGTGCACCGTGTACCGCGTGCCCTCCGCGCCGCTGTTTGGAAACAGCACGCCCGCCAGGACTTCAAGGCGGTCGCTGATACGCCAGTCCACTCCCGCCGACGAGAAATTGTCCCGGCCCGCCGTGTAGTCGGCCATCAGCGTGAGCCGCTCGGTCACCGCCCCGTCCACACCGGCGATCATCCTGTTGGCCCCGTCGATGCGCATGACGCCGAGGTGTCCTCTCACTGGTCCGAACTCTCGTGTGGCGACGAGGTAGGGGCCCTGCTTGAGAAATCGGGAATCGATGCTCTGAACGCCCGCCGCAACGGCCCAGTTCCCATTTCGCCCTCTCAGCGCGACCCACTTCACGTTGAAGTAGGCCCGGTGTTCGGCATCGTCGCTGAGGTCAAAGTCCAGCCCGGCCTCCAGCCAGTCCGTCAGGCCGAACTGCGTGTTTAAAATGTACGTGTCGGCGGTCAGCCGGCGGACCGTTCCGTCGACCTGGAATTCGAAGCTGAAATACTTCCTGGCAACCGTGTCCGTCGTCGGTATGAGACACAGCCCGCTGTAGCAGGCGCGATCGCCCTCGGCACCGACGAGCAAGAAAAGTGTGAAGAGCCCTGCGCAAAGGAGCCTCCGGCGAAATATCCGGACGAAATCGCCCGCGCGACCAGCATCCATGATCCCCCCTCCTTCGGCACTCGCGTCTTCAGACCACCTTTTTGCCTGTCGTCGTGCTCACGAGTTGCCCGTGCTTGACGCCCCGGGTGCTGATGAGCGTATTGGCGATCGTCTTGACCCGCTGATTCGGGCCCCTCACGATGATGACCTCAAGGCAGTTGTGGGCGTCCATATGCACGTGCGTGTTACAAATTATCAAGTCATGATACTGGTGCTGCACCTCGGCCAGCTTGTCGGAGAGGTCGTGGACGTGGTGCTCGTAGACGAGATTGACGGTTCCCACCACGTCCGTATTAGGCTCCGACCACTCTTCCTTCACGAGCTCTTGCCGGACGAGATCTCGTATGGCCTCTGACCTG
Organism: uncultured Acidobacteriota bacterium; assembly: GCA_963724125.1. Lineage (GTDB taxonomy): Bacteria > Acidobacteriota > UBA4820 > UBA4820 > DSQY01 > CAVRTJ01. Next base: position 61,263 of record CAVRTJ010000012.1, on the reverse strand, counting down.
GACGCATAGCCCCGCTCCTCGATGAGTGCGTCGAAGCGCCTCAGCAGTTCATCCTCCATGGAGACCCCGAATCTCTCAAGTTTCGGCATTGCACCCTCCGTGCCATCTTTTTATAAATAGTAGCATCTTCTCTACGCCGCGTCTATTTCCCGTTCCCGCCCGGCGGCTTCCCGGTTTCATCTTCCATTCTCCTCTTGATTTCGCGCGAGCAAACACCTATTTTCAGAACAGTGAATACAGTCGCCTGAGCACGATTAGCCGGGAGGGGCGGAATGACCGGTCAGAAGGCTACCCAATCCATTGCCGCATCGCGTGAAACCATGGAGGCGGCACTCGCGGAACTCGAATACTCGAAGGACAGATGGGTCTGGCTTCCGGTAGAGAAAAAAGTGGACATTCTGGACAGGTTGATCTCGGACTTGCAGGGCGTGGCGCCTGAATGGTCAGAAGCGGCGGCAGAGGCAAAGGGTGTTCCCCCGGGTTCCACGGCCGCCGGGGAAGAATGGCTGACCTTCGCCTTCCTGATAAAGGCGGCCGCCATGCTCCGCAACAGCCTGCGGGACATCGCTCGCAAGGGGCGGCCGCGCATTCCGGGCCCCGTCCTCAGAGTGGGCGACGGCCAGCTGGGCGTTCGCGTGTTTCCGCAGACGGTTTACGACAGGATTTTCTACCCCTCCATGACCACCGAGATCTGGATCCAGCCCGGCGTTACGAAAGAATCGCTCCTCTCGGAACAGGCGGTTCTATACAAGAGCCCACCCGCGAAGGGAAGAATTGCGCTCGTCCTCGGTGCCGGGAACGTCTCCATTCTCGGTCCGTGCGACATCCTCGACAAGATGTTCTGCGAAGGGTGCGTTGTCATCTACAAGACGCACCCTGTAACCGACTACCTCACGCCCCTGCTTGAAAGAGGCATGGCCGCGCTCATCGAGGGCGGGTTCCTGAAGATCATCCGGGGCGGGGCGAAGGAGGGGAGTTTTTTGGCCGGGGAAAGCCGCGTCGACGAGCTCCACCTGACGGGATCGGACAGGACCTACGATGCCATCGTGTTCGGCAGCGGCGATGCGGGGATTCAAAACAAGAAGGCCAACCGGCCGCTCTTGTCGAAGCCGTTCACGTGCGAGCTGGGAAACGTTTCGCCGACGATCGTCGTCCCCGGCCCCTGGAGCCCCTCAGACGTGGCCTACCAGGCCGAACACCTCGCCGGAATGCTTGTCCTTAATGCGGGATTCAACTGCCTGACCACCCGCGTCATCATTCAACATGCCGGCTGGGACCTTAGAAATCAGCTGCTGGACGGTCTCAGAGACGTGCTGGGGCGGACGCCGCCGCGCCCCGCCTACTACCCCGGTGCAGAGGCCGTCTACCACATGTTCATGGAGGCCCACCCCGAGGCCGAGCGCATCGGCGATCCCCCTGAGGGCGCCCTGCCCTGGACCCTGATCACGGGACTCGATCCCGAAAAAACGGACGATATCTGCTTTCGGAAAGAACCCTTCTGTTCCCTCTTCTCCGAAACGGCCATAGCGGCCCCGGACGTTCCCGACTTTATCGACCGTGCGGTCCGTTTTGCAAACGACACTCTCTGGGGAACACTCACCTGCACACTCCTTGTGCATCCGAAATCGCTTAAGGACGCGCGGGTTGCAGCAGCTGTCGAACGAGCCGTGGGCGATCTTCGCTACGGCACGGTGGGTGTAAACCTCTGGGGCACTTTGAATTTCGTTACAATGGCAGGCTCGTGGGGGGCTTTCCCCGGCCATGCGCCGAGCGACATCCAGTCAGGGCACGGCACGGTCCACAATTACCTCATGATTCCGAGCCCTCAAAAGGCCGTTATCCGCGGGCCCTTCCGCCAGAGGCCGAAGCCCCTCGTTTTCCCCAGTCACAAGACCCTTTCGAAGATGAGCAAAAGACTGGTCGATTTTGAGGCTTCGCCGTCTCCTCTGGAGCTCCCCGGCATTATCTGGGATGCCATGCGCGCATGAAGGGCGGCGGAGGCCTTCGGGCATTAGATTTATACGAAGTTGTTTATACAAGGATCGTCCTTTCTTCGAGAGGCCGGACGGCCTCCGAGGAGGTTTCATGGATAGAGAGATGCAAAGACGCCGGTCAGGCAGGGTCCGTCGAAGGAATCCCGCACTCCTCGAAGCCATAGAACAGGAGGGTCGCGGTGCTTTCGGAATTACCGTAGATGTCGGCCGTGGGGGCTGCTCGGTGATCGCGCCCACCCTCTTACAGCCCGGGGCGTCCCTCAGGCTCTACCTTTCGGTTCGATCGGAGGTGCTGGAGGCCGAAGGGAGAATTGTCCACCACAGGGCGATGCCCGATGGACGATACGAAATGGGGATCGAAATCCTGAAAATGGATCCGGTCCAACGTTCGCGCTTCAACCTCCACTTCGGCGGCCTATCCGGCGATGACCCCCAGGAGGTCTCCGATGCCTCGCGTCCGCCGGGTGACAAAACGCACTGATATCCTCGGGCTCCTCGAGCCTCAACCCCTCGACGGCTGCAGGTAGGGACGACGGCGCGACGTCATGCACTCGGAGCCGTGCCGCTGGCAACGCGACCTACGAGAGCTTTTCAGCAGCCTGCTAGGGTCTGGTACCCTTGAGCAGGTGTGCGTATTTTCTTCTGAACTTGGCCACCTTGGGCGAGATCACGATCTGGCAATAAGGCTGCGCCGGGTTGTTCCGGTAGTATTCCTGGTGGTAGGCCTCCGCCTCGTAGAAAGCCTCGAAAGGTACGACCTGAGTCACGACGGGGCAGCCGTAGAGCTTTTCCCGTTCCACCAGGCGAATCGCCGACTCCGCCGCTTTCTTCTGCGCCTCGTCGCGGTAGAAAATCACCGAACGATACTGCGTCCCCACGTCGACACCCTGCCGGTTGAGGGTGGTGGGATCGTGGACTGTGAAGAAGATGCCGAGCAAGTCCCCCAGGCTGACAATATCCGGGTCGAATGTGATCTGGACCGCCTCCGCGTGGCCCGTTTCTCCCGTACAGACCTGCTGATAGGTTGGATTGGCGACGTGTCCGCCTGAATACCCGGATTCTACCTTCACGACGCCTCTAACCTCCTCAAAAACGGCCTCCATGCACCAGAAACACCCTCCCCCCAGCGTGATGACCTGCATTTTGTGCCCGCTCCTTCCAGCCGGCGACCTTTCGTGTCCTCCGCCACCGGTTCTCGATGCGCTTATGGATAGCGCGAACATGGACCCGATCAGGGCGACAACGAGAGTTCTTCGCATGGTCCCTCCCTGTCCTAGCTCCTTGAACGCTCGTGCGCTCGCTTTCTTCCACTTGGGGATCTGGCCGAGAAGGCCGGGCGGCCATAATAAAACAAGGGAACGGACCATGCTGTTCCGGTGGAAATTGCGCGGACGTTTCACCGGCCCGCTAACCGAGGTTCTGTCTCAGCAGGTCGCGCCCTTCCGACAAGTCTGCGGCATCGTGACAGCCCACTCGATCTTCGGGATCAGATCTCTTTGCCATCCGGTCCAAGACCCTGAAGAGCAGAGCGTTTGCTATCTCGAACCGACGCGGATCCGACACCATCGATCCGGCGCGTTGCACAAACCGCCCCCCTTCGTCGAGGTCGCTGCTCGAGTGCGCCATGAGTTCCAGAGCGGACGCAAGGGTGACCTCCAGATGGAACTGAAGCGCCAGAACTCTGTCCGAGTAAACGAACGCCTGGTTTTCGCAGGCCGCCGAGCGGCAAATGCACCGAGCGCCCGAAGGGATCGAGAATGTGTCGCCGTGCCAGTGGAAAGCGCCAAACGCTTCCGGAAAGGCGCTCGCTATTTCCAGAGACCCACACCCATCGGTTCTCTGAACTGGAAACCACCCGATCTCCCTGTATTCATTAGCCGCAATGCGCGACCCCAGCACGTCTGCAATCAACTGTGCGCCGAGGCAGATGCCCAGGATTACCTTGTCTGATCTGAGCGCGCGCTCGATTAGACGCTTCTCGTCCGTCAGCCACGGAAACCGATCCTCGTCGCCTGCGCCCATCGGCCCGCCCAGGATGAGGAGCCAGTCCGGCGAGACCCCGTCGGCGAGCGCATCCCCTCTCCAGAGAGAGGACACGACCAGATCGTGCCCCCTCCTGGCGGCCCACTCTGCTACGGCGGCCGGACCTTCGAAAGGTACGTGCTGGAGAACGTGTATCAGCATTTTCGCTCCGCTCACGCGAATACGCTATCGGCCCGCTCCAGGCCGCAACAGCGACGGTTAATTGAGACTGGTCGTATTTTAGGACTGATCGCAGGCGGAGGGCAAGCCCCGGTTACCGGAACCGGTCGTCGGAACGCTTCGAACGGACCCTCTCGCGTGCCTCTTCGAGCCAACCGATCCGAATCCTTTCAGGATGGTCGAACTCGGGCACGTAGGGTTTCACGTCCAGAACGGGGGTCCCATCGAGAATATCCAGGTTCTCGACGTGGAGAATAGGACCCTCCACGCGAAGCAACTTCAGGACCGAAACGCCAATGGGATTCGGACGAGTCGGCGCCCTCGTCGCAAAGACGCCGCGGGGCCGCGAGTCGAGAAACGGCGTCACGGTGAGAGCGGCGCCAGCAGCCTCGTGGAGATGGTAGATGACGATGATGTGGGAAAAGCCATCGACGTCCTTCAGGCCCTCACGATATTCGGGCAGAAGCTCTATTCGGCCTCCGATCCCTTCCGCGGCGGCCGGCTGAATGGGCATGCCGGCAATGTCTCTGAAAGGACTGTGCACCGTACCTATGGGATGGTAGAGAATGTCCATTAGATCCCCCGAACGATTTGCATCCGTCGCCCCGGGCTATGCGGAAACATTGAAGAACCTTCGAAATCGATCCTCGACGATCGCCCCGACGCTGTACCACTGGATCGTCGACGCTGCCAGAAAGGCCAATGCGATTATCCACGACCGGGCACATAGAGACACCCCATTGAAACCCGGCAGGTAGCCAAGGAGCATTTGCAAAAATACCACCAGAATCACGGGGAAAATGTTCGCCGTGACGAACGCCTTCAGCCAGGCCGGTTCGCCCGTGGAGCCTCGTGCCCAGAAATCCAGTCGCCGACACGCCACGACCTGGTACTCAACGTCGCCCGTCGCAGAAACCGCTCCATTTGTTTTTCCTTCCAGCGCCGGCCTCGACACCACGAACAGGACGCACCCCGCGATGTTCAGTAGCGCGAGAACGCTCCCAAGGAAGAAGGTCGGCAACAGTCGCCGAATGGTCCTCAACACGCCAGCCCCCAGGAAAGCTCCTTGCCGTGAAAAGCACTCAACACGTCTGGTCCGCCTTACTTTCTAATGCCCAGCAGCAGGCCGTCGCCCGTGCCGATACACACCGTGTTGAAGGCCGCGCGCGCCTCCTCGTGCATGCGTCTGACGCAGGCCGCTTCTTCCCCTTCTTCCAACAACCTGCCGAAGAAGAACGCGTTGTCGGCCAGGAGGAGGCCGCCTTGCCTGACGTTCGAGGCCGCCCATCGCCCGTAGGCGTCGTAACTCGCCTTGTCCGCGTCGATGAAAACGGCGTCGAAGGGCCCATTGCCTTCGAGCAGGCTCAGCACCTCGAGTCCCCTTCCCACGAGCACCGACACCTTGTCCCCGAGGCCGGCCTTTTCGATGTTGCGCCTTGCAACCTCCGCGTGCCTGGGCTCGGCCTCGATGCTCCAGAGATGCCCGCCGGCAGGAAGGGCGCGTCCCATCCAGACGGCCGAATACCCGGCGAGGGTGCCTATCTCCACCACTTTTCGAGCACCGGCCATTCCGAGCAGAAGGTTGAGCAGGCGTCCTTCCGACGGACCAACCTGTATGGCGGGGATCCCCTCCTGCCCCGGTGCATCGAACGCCTGTTGCAGCGCTTCGTCGTGTGCCGCATGCGTTTTGTCGAGGTAGGCAATGAGATCTTCCGTGATGTATCGGACGCCCGTCCTGGAGGTCGGGTCAGCCATTGCGGATTCTCCTCTTCTTTCTGCTCGCAGCGCCGAGGCGGCTCTTCCGACCGCATTTTCAGCGGCGCTCCTCGGATGTCATCTTTCGAAGCGTATACGCGCTCAGCGACGTGATCGTCCTTCGCGGAAGGATTCTTCCCAGCATTGCAACCGCCCGATTCTGGATTCCCGCAATCACCGAGGGCTTGCGCCCGAGCGCCCTGAGGGCTTCTGCGGTCACTTTCTCAGGCCTCATGCTCAACCCGCTGCCGGATGAGCCTGCGACTTCCCCGAACTCCGTGTGCGTGGCACCCGGATTGAGAACGAGGACGTCGACGCCCGAGCCCTTCAGCTCGCGGCCGATGCCCTCCCCGAAGAGAAGATCGAAGCCCTTCGTCGCACCGTAGGCGGACATGTACGGCGTCGCCTGAAAACCCGCGAGGGAAGCTACTATGAGGATGCCGCCACGCCCGCGTTTCGCCAAGCGGTTTGCGAAGTAATGGGCAAGGAGCATGACCGCCAGGCAGTTCAGGTGGATCATCTCCACGAGCCGGTCCCTGTCCTGGTCCCTGAATGAGCCGAAATAGCCGAATCCGGCGTTGTTGATCAGCAGTCCGATGTCCAGATCGCCTACCGAATCCACGAGTTCATCCACGGACCCATCCGCCGCCAGGTCCAATGGGATGCAGCGGGTTTCCACGCCGTGTTTTTCAACGAGTTCGCCGGCCAGTGCTTCCAGCCTTTCCTTCCGCCTCGCCGTGAGAACGAGGTTGAAGCCCAAGGCCGCCAGCTGACGCGCAAAATGCTCCCCCAATCCCGACGAAGCGCCGGTGATGAGCGCCCAGGGTCCGTACTTTTCAAGATCGACCATTGGCTCTCCGCTGATCCCTTGCAGGGCTTGGTGTTTGTTCGGGTCCCAACAGGAAGTCCAGACTCAAGAAGCTACCACAGCCATTCCCAGAAGAAAACAGCGGCGCGCGACTCAGGGCCCCTCGTCCGGCTTTTCCAGCCCCCTGGCGACTTCCAAGGCCGCGCTATGTATCAGTTCGATCGCGGCGGCCGTACCGGTGCGCCCCGTATCGATGCACAGATGATAGTTGGAGGGCGACATCCATGAGACACCGGCCGCGGCCTTCACGAAATGTTCCCTGTCCTTGTCGGACTGCTCGATCAGCTCGATCGCCTGGTCGCGTGTGGCGAGCTTGTAGATCTTCTGGATCCTCCTCGTCCTGCTCTCCATGGGTGCATGAAGGAACACGGAAAGCAGCCCCGGCTCTTCTTTCAGCAGAGAAAAGCCCGCTCGTCCCACGATTACCCCGGGGCCCCTATGGGCCGCCTCCCTCACGATTTCCTTCTGGGCGTCGAACAGGTCCATGTCGTCCACGGTCACGGGGGGCGGGGCGTATGGGGATTCCGGAACACCGAAGGCATAAGCCATGCGCGTTCGTTCCCAGAAGCTCAGGTGGCGTTCGTCGAGATTCTCCAGCGCCTCCGGATCGCGATCGAGTCTCCGCGCCGCTTCAAGGAGGATCTCCCGATCCAGATATCTGCATCCGAGCCTGCTTGCGAGCCGTTTGCCCACATAACTCCCTCCGCTGCCCATGGTGCGCGCTATCGTAACGATGAGAAATGCCTTCTTCCGGTTCTGTTCCATCTCCGACCCCCCTCCCCGATCGAACGGCTGAAGGCCAAACGACGCGTCCGCCCAGGCGGAACGAATGCGCTGCTGACCGCATATGAAATATGGCCCCCGGGCTAAGATTATGCAAAAGAGCGCGGACCATTCGGCCGCGGTCCGCTAAGAAGGGTCGTTTTCACGGCAATGTCGACGGGCTATACTGGCAGCCTGGAGCCCATCGCCGGGCGGGAACACACGATGAAGACACAGGTGCTTAAGGAGTTTCAAGATGATCGACATGAAAGGGAAAACGGTCCTCATAACGGGCGCAAGCTCGGGCATAGGCGAAGCCTGCGCCAGGACCTTCGCGGCGTCCGGTGCACGCCTTGTACTTGCCTCGCGTCGCGCGGAGCGGCTGAAAGACCTGGCATCAGACCTCGCCAAGGAACACGGAACTTCGTCCCATCTTCTACCCCTCGACGTAAGCAAGCGCGCGACCGTCGAAAAGGCCTTCTCCACCCTTCCGGCAGAATGGTGCAAAGTGGATATCCTGGTTAACAATGCCGGTCTGGGACGCGGCATGGACAAACTGCACCAGGGCGACGTGGATGAGTGGGACGAAGTTCTCGATACCAACGTGAAGGGTTTGCTGTACGTGAGCCGCGCCGTCATCCCGGGAATGGTCGAGCGGGGCCGGGGACACGTAGTCAACATAGGCTCGGTCGCAGGCCGCGAGGTTTATCCCGGCGGCAACATCTACTGCGCGAGCAAGTTCGCCGTAAAGGCCCTCACGCGTGCCATGAAGATCGACCTCCTGGGAACACCCGTCCGTGTGAGCACCGTGGACCCGGGCATGGTGGAAACCGAGTTCTCGATCGTCCGCTTCAGGGGAGACCGCGAAAGGGCCGCAAAGGTCTATCAGGGGCTGGAAGCACTGCGCGCCGAAGACATAGCCGACGCAGTGCTCTGGGTTACCACCAGGCCTCCGCACGTGGACGTGACCGAAATGGTGGTCATGCCCACGGCCCAGGCCACGGCCACGCTAAGTCACAGAGATTAGGCAGGGCCGGCGGGCATGCCGTCTGTGAGGTACGCGATGAGCAAGATCAAAGTGGGTATCATCTTCGGCGGCAGAAGCGCCGAGCACGAAGTCTCCATACAGTCCGCAAAGAGCATCTTCGAAGCCCTCGACCGCGAAAAGTACGACCCGATACTGCTCGGCGTGGACAAGGAAGGCACGTGGCACCTCGGTTCCGATGCCTCCTTCATTCTCAACGCCGGGAATCCCAAGCTTATCGCCCTGAACAGTAAGGCCCCTGCGGTTCTCCCGATTGAGGAAAGCAGGGGCGCTCCGGCCATGATTTCCAGAGGATCCGGCCAGGTCCTCCAGCAGGTGGACGTGTTTTTCCCGATCATCCACGGCACGCTCGGCGAGGACGGTTCGTTGCAGGGACTTCTCCGCCTGCTCAACGCGCCCTACGTCGGGGCGGACGTGCTCGGCTCAGCCGTCGCCATGGACAAGGACGTGATGAAAAGACTCCTGCACGAGGCCGGTCTTCCGGTTTCAAGGTTCACCGTGGTGCAGACATCCGAGCTGAACGGACTGGACACCGGTCCCCTGCTTTCGAGCGTGGGTGGCCTGCCCGTCTTCATCAAGCCGTGCAACCTGGGGTCTTCCGTGGGCATCACGAAGGTCAAACGCGAGGAAGACGTCCTCCCTGCCCTGGCCGCCGCCTTGCGCTTCGACCGCAAGGCGATCGTCGAAGAGGCCGTGCCCGGAAGAGAGATCGAGTGCGCAGTGCTCGGCAACGAGGACGCGTCCGCTTCCCTCTGCGGAGAGGTTGTCCCGCGGGGACACGAATTCTACTCTTACGATGCGAAATACATCGACGAGGACGGGGCGCGGCTCCTCTTTCCAGCCGACCTCGACAAGGAGACGTCTGACCGGATCAGGGCCCTGGCGGTCCGGACCTTCAAGGTTCTGGAATGCTCCGGGATGGGGCGCGTGGATTTCTTCTTGAAGCCCGACGGCCGCGTGTTCGTAAACGAGTTGAACACCCTCCCAGGATTCACCCGCATCAGTATGTACCCGAAGCTGTGGGAGGTGACGGGCCTGCCCTATCCGAGGCTGCTGGACAGGCTGATCGAGCTAGCCTTCGAACGCCACGCGGCCGACGTGGCGATCCGCCGCCAGGCCTTCGAAGACTGAGGCCTCGACCGAGGCCGACCGTTTGCCTCTGCGTCTGTTCCTGGGTATAGGAGGCGCGTGGCCCGAAGGGGCCGGGTCAGGAGTGCCCGGTCGTTCCGGGTTCCTCTTCCTCCGCCTCTTCGTCGTCCTTGCGATTGCCGCCCAACCACCCTTTGCGCCTGAAATAGAAGAGCATGATCCCGGCCGTGAGCGCCATGAGCAAGAGCGAGAACGGATAGCCCCAGCGCCACTCCAGTTCGGGCATGTTCCACGGCGACCTGGCCGGGTTGAAGTTCATCCCGTAGAGCCCGGCGATGAAGGACAGGGGGATGAATATGGTAGCGATGATCGTCAGCACCTTCATGATTTCGTTCATCCGGTTGCTGAGGCTCGAAAGGTAGACGTCCATCATGCCTGTGGCAATTTCGCGATAGGTCTCCACGAAATCGATGATCTGTATGGTGTGGTCATAGCAGTCCCGGAGATAGACGCGCGTGTCGTCCGAGATGAGTTGGCCCGGTTCGCGCTCCAGGGCCGAAAGGGCGTCCCTGAGCGGCCATATGGAGCGCCTGATGTTCAGGAGGTCCCGCTTGGCCTCGTGAATGCGCCGGATCAGCCCCTCGCTCGGGCGGGCGACGACGTCTTCCTCGATCCCCTCCAGACGTTCTCCGTAGTCCTCGAGAACGGGGAAATACCCGTCGATGAGCGTGTCGATCAGCGCGTAGGCCAGATAGTCCGGGCCTGCCGACGATATGCGCCCGCTGGTGGTCCTGATTCGCTCGCGCGCCACGTCGTAAACTGCGGTGCCCCGCTCATGGAAACTGAGAACGAAGTCCTTGCCCAGGAAGATGCTGAGCTGTTCGGTGGCCACCCGCTCGTTGAGAGCGGCGGAACGCGCCACGATGAAGATGTAATCTCCGTATTGCTCTACCTTCGGCCGCTGATGAACATTCAGCACGTCCTCGAGGGCCAACCGGTGGAGACCGAATATGGCGCCTATCTTCTCAACGACGCCGACGTCTCCCAAGCCTTCCACGCTTACCCAGAGAACGGGCCACCTGCCCTTCAAGGCTACGATCGTCTCCGTATCGGCGCCAACGATTTCCTTGTGCCCGTCTGGACCATACGCCAAGAGGCGGATGGTGGGTTTGGGGGCTCCCGGGTCGGCGACCAGGGTCCCCGGCGGCGCACCCGGCGGCACGCGCCTTCTCAGGATCGTCTTGTATGCTCTTCTGTGCCCCTTGGGCTTCTTTGCCACTATGGATCCTTAATTCGAGGTTGCTAAACAAGACTATTCTAGACTATCCAGGGCAAGGAATTCAATCGAATTGCCCGACGGGTCCTCGACATAGACGCTCCGGGTTCCGTCCCTGTGCGGCTTGGTGGGGCCGAAGGTCTCCGGGTTCTCTCTCAGAAAACCGAGGTGCGGAGGGTGGTGCCCCGGGGCCATGAGCGCCAGCCTGACATTCGAAAAGCGCAGCATGGCCCAGGTCGGGTCCCTGTATTCCACTTCGCACCTGAATGTCCGTGTGTACCACTCGAGGGCGGATTCCACATCACGCACCCAAACGGCCACGTGGTGCAGGGATTCCAGGCTCGTTCCGACTTCTTCTTTCTTGGTCATGCGTCTTCATCCCTCCGCCAAACCCGTGATCCGTCGTGCGTATGAGAACGTGCACATTGGGCTGCCGCCGGAGAATGTTCCTCGAAGTGGCGACAGCCCTCCTGCGACCCGGCTGACCACCTGGGACACGACACGCCGGCCTTGTGATCAGCAATCTATAACTGTCTTTCGGTCGGAGCTTATTTCATGCAAAGACCCAATTCGGCTCGCAGAGCCCCTTCGAGATCGGGCTGGAGGAAGGGAAAGCCAGCGGCAAGGAGTTTTGCCGGCCGCACCCTCGTGCTGGACAGCAGGAGAGCCTGTCCCATTTCTCCAAAAACGGTCTTCACGACGGCCGCCGGAAGCGGAAACACGGCCGGCCGGCGCATCACCCGCGCCAGCGTCTTAACGAACGCCGCGTTCGTAACCGCACAAGGGGCAACCGCGTTGACGGGACCGGCCATGCCCTCCGCAAAGAGGCAGAACTGTATGACGCCAATCAGGTCGTCCAGGCCGATCCAGCTCATGTACTGGCGCCCGCTGCCTACCCTGCCTCCCAGACCGAAGCGGAACGGCGCCAGCATCTTTCGAAGGGCGCCCCCGCGCCCGGCAAGGACGACGCCGATGCGGAGGTTCACCACCCGGATACCCGCCTCGCGAGGCCTCGACCGTAGCCTCTTCCCAGTCCCGGCACACCGAGGCCAGGAAATCGCCTCCGGATGTGCCGTCTTCCTCCAGGACCTCGTCTCCCCTGTCCCCGTAGAAGCCGATTGCGGACGCGCAGACCAGGACCTTCGGCGGACACTCGAGCCCTGCAAGAGCCGAAGCCAGAAGCCTTGTGCCTTCCACCCGGCTTCGGCGGATGGACGCCTTTCGCGCCGGGTTCCACCTGCCTTCGGATATGTTTTCACCCGCCAGGTGGACAACCGCATCCGTCCCCTCCAGCCCTTTGGCGTCTATCTCGCCGAGAGAGGGATTCCAGTAGACCGCGTCTTCTGCCTCGGCCGGGCGTCTTCTCGAAAGCCGTACGATGCTGTGTCCTCCGCCCCCGAGAAAGGCCGCCAGGCTACTCCCGACGAGACCGGTCGCGCCCGATACCGCTATCTTCCAAGTCCCTGCAGAGGCGAAGCGACGGTGGCGCTCGATGTCGGCGGCCGTTCTGTCGTGCCGAAAAGAGAAGGTGCGGTCAAGCGCTCGCTTCACCCTCCTTCCGGCCGCCATGCGGCCGAGGAATCCCATGGGCAGCGCGTACCCGACCCTGTCCTCGAGAACGGAGCTTCTCCGGGCCCATCTTCGATGAACCGGTGTTCGTGCACCCATTCCGCGAAAGGGCCTTCTACCTGCCTGTCGGTGAAGACTTTACCCATCCTCGCAGCCCTCGTGAACAGCCTCCCACCTCAGCTTCAGCGGACCCTTGCGAAACGAGAAGACGAGCCTGCCCCCGTTCTCGATGCCGCCCTCGCTCGAGACGATCCTTATCTTTTCCCATGGAGGTGCCAGCCGCTCGAAGGCCCCCCTGCGGGCGTGCCAGCGAAACAACTCCTGTGCGGGCACCTGAAAAGAACTGCGATACATAAAATCGGCCATACCGTCCTCCCCTTCCCCCGTCCGGCGGAGCGCTTCAGCTCGAAATGTGCAACCAGTCTCTCGGGTTCCTCAGAACCTCGAGCAGCTTTGCCTCCTCGCTCCCAGCCTGAGGGATCTGGTCGTACTCCCACCTCGCGCGCAGCGGAAGCGACATGAGGATGCTCTCCACCCGGCCGCCGGTGTTCAGCCCGAAAAGCGTCCCGCGATCATAGAGCAGGTTGAATTCCACGTATCTGCCGCGGCGCAGTTCCTGCCACCGCTTTTGCGCTTCCGTAAAGGGCATCCCTGTCCGGCGGTCCAGGATCGGGAGATAAGAGCGCGGGAACGCGCACAGGCAATCCTCCACGAAGGCGAACAGGCCATCCCGCTGCTTCTCGTGCAGATCGTCGAAAAAGATGCCGCCCAGACCCCGCGCCTCTCCCCTGTGGGGCAGGTGGAAATACGCATCGCACCCCTTCTTGAACCTCGGATAGAAACTGGGATCGTGTTTATCGCACGTAGCTTTCAGAACGGAGTGAAAGTGAACGGCGTCTTCTTCAAAAAGATAAGCCGGCGTCAGGTCCGATCCGCCTCCGAACCACCAGGACCCGTCTTTCTCGCCCGGTCCCCTCTCGAAGTAGCGATAATTGGCGTGGACCGTCGGCGCCATGGGATTCCGCGGGTGAAGCACGAGGCTGAGGCCGGCCGCGAAGAATTCGAGATCCTGGTCGCCAAGGTCCCGGCCTCCCCCCATCGCGGCGGCGGCTTCCCGACTCAGCGTCCCGTGAACAACGGATACGTTCACGCCGGCTTTTTCGAAGACGCGTCCGTCCTGCAGGATGCGGCTGGTGCCGCCGCCTCCTTCCGGGCGTTTCCACGTGTCCTCCTTGAATCGTCCGCCGTCCAACTTCTCGCAGGCCCTACAAATGACATCCTGGTGCTTTCTCACGAGGGCCGCGATTCGTTCTCGCATGTCCATCTCCACGGAAAGCCTCCACTATCGCCCTTCAAAAGCAACGGGTCATGTCGGCCGACTCTTGCTTCTTCACGGGGCGACCACTTCAACGGGATGAAGACGGCGACGGCTCATTCGTCGTCCCCCTCTTCCTCCTCGTCAAAGAGGAGGGCATCCTCGATGGTTTCTATCAGGGCATCGAGCTTGCTCTGGAGAGACTTGTCTTTCGTGTGGTTCGCCACCACCGATAGATCTCCGGCTATGGCCTCCCAGTCCTCATCCAGGAGCTTTACGGCAATCCTGCTCCCGGTGCCCGCCGCCCCTCTCAAGACCTTCGCCGCCGCCGGGTCCGGTGATGCCTGATCCAGTATCAAGTCGCGTTGCGAAGCCGTGAGAAGGATCTCCAGCATCCCTGTGCCATCGAACTGATTTGAATCATCCTTCATGGTTCATTTACTCCTTCCAAGCCCCGTGGCTCAGCTCCATACGTCGCACGGGGTGAATTGCCCCGCCTGTTTTTCCATTCGCCGTCGCCCGGCATACTCCCTTCCATTTACCATCCTATCCGATTATACTTACACCGAGGTGGGGTTAGGGAGGAGAGGCCCTCCATCCAAGCCGGCTGGCACACGCCGGCGGCGGGCCAACTCCTCCCGCTTCTTTTCCTTGCCTTCAAATCCTCTCATCGTTTCTCGCTCTTCATCTCCTCAGGCTCCGACAAAGTATCTTATACTACCGTCAAAACCCGAGCCCCGCTGCGGGAAAGGAGATCGATGATTGGCGCCCAGGTTGATCGCACGAACCCCAGGAACGGCGGACGATGAAATCCGGATCGGAATCTCGGCCTGCCTCCTGGGCGAAAAGGTCCGCTACGACGGAGGCCACAAACAGGACCATTTCCTCACGGATACCGTCGGGCCCTTCGTCAAGTACGTCCCGGTGTGCCCGGAAGTGGAAATAGGCCTTGGCACTCCCAGGGAGAGCATCCAACTGGTTCGCGACGGCGAACGCATCCGCCTCGTTGCCCCGCGGAGCGGATCGGACCACACCGAGACTATGCTCGGCTACGCGCTCAATAAGGCTAAAGAGCTGGATGCGCTCGATCTCTCGGGTTACATCCTGAAGAAGGACTCGCCCTCGTGCGGCATGGAGAGGGTTCGGATTCACGGGGGCAAGGGGCCGCCTTCCAAGTCCGGACGAGGCCTCTTTGCCGGGGTCCTGATGGAATCCATGCCCCTCCTCCCCGTGGAGGAGGAGGGCCGCCTGAACGACCCGAGGCTCAGGGGGAACTTCCTCATCCGGGTCTTCGCCTACCGGCGCCTGCGCCGCCTCTTCCACTCCCGCTGGACCGTCGGGGAACTCGTCCGGTTCCACACGGCCGAGAAACTCCTGCTCATGGCACACGAACCCAAGACCTACACTGACCTGGGGCGGCTCGTGGCTTCGGCCAAGGGCACCCCGAGAAGCGAGGTCTCCGGGATTTACGCGCAATCGTTCATGGGCGCCCTTTCCAGAGTCGCGACCACCAAGAAGAACACGAACGTGCTTCAGCACATGGCCGGATACTTCAAGAAGACGCTCCCGCTCGAAGACAAGTTGGAACTCGGGGCCCTGATCGAGGACTACAGGCAGGGACTCGTCCCCCTCATTGCGCCTATCACGCTGATACGGCATTTCGTCCGCCGCTGTGATGTTTCGTATCTCGCGGGCCAGTCCTACCTGGAACCCTCTCCCAAGGAACTCATGCTCAGGAACCACGTTTGATGCCGTCCTCAGGCTGCCAGTCCACGGCACGAGGCGAAGCCGGTCCCATGTTCTAACCTGAAAGGTTATATATTATCGTATAACAGCCTATTGCTACTGGGTATTTATTTGCCATAATAAGAAGGGGGTTGTTGTCCGGCGGGCCGGTTCGCGCCCATATAATTCTTTGGAGGCAAGGGGTCGGCGTTCACCCGCCCTCCCTCAGCCATGTCCCGCATCGCTCGTTTCGACGCCGGCGCGCCTGAGCACGCGGTCCGCGCTCGACGCGAATAGACGACGGGGTTCTTTGTTTGATGAAAGGGAGAACCGTGGAGCCATCGTGCTCCTTGTGAAGCCGATTCCTCAACAGCGTTCCTATTATGGAGGTCAGAATGAAACATCTCCGAACCATCCTGTCGGGCGTCTTCGTGGCTTCGCTCCTCGTACTTCTCGTCGGGTGCGGCAACAAACAGAGCAACGCCCCGGCGGCAGCTTCAAAGCCGGATACCGCCGGCCAGCCCAGCCAGAGCGCCCCGAGCAAACCCGCCGCCGAGAAGTCCGAAAGCCCCGCCGCCCCGGTCACCATCACGGCGGCCGATAGAACCGAAGCCGCAAATATCTTCAAGACTCGGTGCTCCGTCTGCCACGGCATGAATGGAGAGGGAGACGGTCCCGCAGCCGCGGGTCTTAATCCGAAGCCCCAGAACTACACCAGTGAAGCCTGGCAGAAGAGCGTCACGGACGCGACGATAGAGAAGGCCATCGTTCAGGGCGGCGCCTCCGTGGGCCGGAGCGCCCTGATGGCGCCGAACCCGGACCTCAAAGACAAGCCTGGCGTGGTTGCGGCTCTCAAGGACAAGATCCGCTCCTTCCAGAAGAATTCCTGACGCATTCCTCCGCCGGGGCGCCCACGGATCTAAACTCCCGCCGGCGCCCCGGTCTTCTCTCACCCTCGCCAAACCGAGAAGACCTGCCCGGGTTACGCGCCGGGAAGGTGTATTCCCATACACGCCTCGTTCTGCCGATGGGAGCCCGCATGAGCGGGACTTGACTTTTAGAATCTCAGCGCATATACTCATGTCTTGAGGTGATAGAGATGATATCGCAGACCGGAAAATACGCTTTGACCATCCTGGGTTACCTCGCGGAGCGGCGCGGGGACTGGATCCAGGGCAGCCAGATCGCACGCGAAACCGGCATCCCCCATAACTACCTGTCCAAGATCCTCAACCAGCTCCGCAAGCGCAACTTCGTCCTCAGCCAGAAAGGATGGGGCGGCGGGTTTCAACTCAAAGAGAGGGCCGCCTCGATCCCGATCCTCGAAGTTCTGGAGGTCTTCGAAGGTACGAGGGTCGAAGGCGAGTGCATATTCGGCTTCCGGCAGTGCGACAACGAGAACCCGTGCTCGCTCCACCCCTACTGGGAGTCCATCCAGAGATCCTACAACGATATGATGAGTTCCGTCACCATCTCCGACCTTCATACAAGGCGGAAGAACTGATCTTTTTTTTGCTACTTATAGGATATGCGCATCCACTGAGATCTTGTGATTCGAAGAAAGGAACACAACGATGCATAAAGCGATTGATACTCTGATGCACGAACATCGTGTCATCGAGCAGGTACTCGGTTCGCTGGAGACCTTCGTCGGTAATGCGAGGAACGGAGCCAGCGTCGACCGCGACACAGTCCGCAGGTACGCCGACTTCTTCAAGAACTTCGCCGACAAGTGCCACCACGGGAAGGAAGAAGACCGTCTGTTCGTCAAGATGGGCGCCTTCGGATTTCCGAGCGACTTCGGCCCCATCGCCGTCATGCTTTCGGAGCACGCCGAGGGGCGCGGGCACGTGGGAGCCCTGGCCTCCATCGGATCGGGCACGGAGCCACTGAGCGCCTCCGAAATAGACGACCTCTGCGAGCACGCCTCGGCGTATATCCCCATGCTCCGGGCGCACATCCAGAAGGAGGACAACATTCTCTACCCCATGGCCCTCCAGGCCATCCCTGCGGCCGAGATGGACGCGCTTGCGGAATCCTACGAGACCTTTGAAAAGGAGATCATGGGCGCCGGCGAGCACGAGAAATTCCACGCACTCGCCGAGGAACTGGTCGCGGCCTATCCGCCCGACGCGAGGAAAATGGCCGAAGGGGAGGCCTGCGTCGGCTGCATGGGGCACATGTAACGGTGGGAAGCTCGCCGGGACCGTCGCCCGCCATCCTCCACGGTGCGGTTCCAGCACGAGCGGCAAGCTCATAAAAACAGATAAATTGATGGAATCGATTGCTGAGAGAGGAGACTAAGATGGTGGACGACACACAGGAGCGCCCCCTGTCCCCATGGTGGCGGCATGCGGTCATCCTGGTTATGATCTTCGGCTTCACGATCCTGAGCATCGTAACCGTAATCACCTACAACAATGCCCCGCCGATCCCGCAGAAAGTCGTGGACGAGGCAGGGAACGTGCTCTTCACGAAGAACAACATCGAGTCGGGACAGGGCGTGTTTCTCAAGTACGACCTGATGGAACACGGGACGCTGTGGGGACACGGCGCCTATCTGGGTCCTGACTACACGGCCGAGTACCTCCACAAGGAAGCCCTCATCACCCAGGATGTCATTGCCGGAAACAGATTCGGCACAAGCTATGCGGATCTCTCCCCGGAGCAGCAGGGGGCCGTATCACAGGCATTGAAAAGTCAACTCAAGAAAAACCGTTATGACTCAGCCTCGGGGATCCTGACCTTCTCCCCCGGCGAAGCGGCCGCATACCGCGATACTCTCCCCTATTGGACCGATTACTTCACGAAGAAGGACGACGCGCCGGGGCTTCCTTCCGACTACATCAAGACACCTCGGGAAATAAAAGACCTGACCGCCTACTTTGCCTGGGCCACGTGGGCCACGGTGGCGAACCGGCCCGGTGAGAACTACACGTACACCAACAACTGGCCTTACGAGCCGCTCGTCGGAAACCACCCGTCCAGCCAGGCCTACGTCTGGAGCGCCCTCAGCCTCATCACCCTGCTGGCGGGCCTCGGACTGGTACTGCTCATCTTCGGCAAGTTCCACTTCCTCGGCTGGGAAGGCGACGAGAACGACTTCAAGCTGTTGCCGTCTCCACCGCGCTCCTGGACGCTCACGCCCAGCCAGTGGGGAACGGGCAAGTACTTCCTCATCGTGGCGCTCCTCTTTCTGCTCCAGACCCTCGCGGGCGGTGCGCTGGCCCACTACAGGGTGGAACCTTACGCCTTCTATGGCATGGGCTTCATCGTCAAGTGGCTCCCGTACAACCTCCTGAGGACCTTCCACCTGCAGCTCGCCATCTTCTGGATAGCGACGGCGTGGGTGGCGGGGGGGCTATTCCTGGCCCCCTGGGTCGGCGGACGGGAGCCGAAGCGGCAGAAGCTTGGCGTTACTCTGCTCTTCGGCGCACTTCTCGTGGTCGTCCTCGGCAGCCTGGGCGGCGAATACCTGGGCATCAACGACAAACTCGGCAAGCTGTGGTTCTGGCTTGGCGACCAGGGCTCCGAGTACCTCGATCTGGGGCGGTTCTGGCAGATTCTTCTCGCGGCCGGCCTCGTTTTCTGGCTCTACCTCATGTTCCGGGCTCTCCGCCCCGCCATCAAGAAGGAAGGAAGATCGGCCCTCTCGGCGCTGTTCCTCTATGCCGCCGTTGCCATCCCGCTCTTCTACCTTCCAGCTCTCTTCTACGGACCGCACAGCAACTTCGCCGTGATCGACAACTGGCGTTTCTGGATCATCCACCTGTGGGTTGAAGGGTTCTTCGAACTGTTCGCCACCGTGCTCGTGGCCATCATGTTCCGATACATGGGTATCGTGAGCACGCGCTCCGCCACCCGCCTGGTCTACCTGGACGCCATTCTCTTCCTGGTCGGCGGCATCGTCGGCACGGGTCATCACTGGTACTTCACAGGACAGGGCGTCCTGAACATGGGCCTGGCGTCCTGCTTCTCGGCCCTCGAGGTCGTGCCCCTGACCCTACTGACGCTTGACGCCTCGGGCTTCATACAACTGCGGAAACGAAATCAATTGGCCGACGGGGCGGACATGGCCTCGAAACAGAAGTGGGCCATCTACTTCCTGATTGCTGTGGGCGTCTGGAACTTCGTCGGCGCGGGTGTGTTCGGGTTCCTCATCAACATGCCCATCGTGTCCTACTTCGAAATCGGTACGACGCTGACCGCCAATCACGGCCACGCCGCCATGTTCGGAGTCTTCGGCATGCTCGCGCTCGCCGTTCTCGTCTTCTGCATGCGTTCCATGCAGAGCGATGAGGTTTGGGCCAAGACGGAGAAGCTGGTCAAATGGGGCTTCTGGGGGCTCAACATCGGCCTCGCGCTGATGGTGATTCTCGACCTCTTCCCTGCCGGCGTTCTCCAGTTGTGGGATGTTCTGACGAACGGCTACTGGCACGCCAGGAGCCTTGCCTTCACGATGACGGGCACCTTCCATACGCTGGAATGGATCCGGATCGTGGGCGACCTCACGTTCCTTCTGTTCGGAGTCGTTCCCATTGTTCTGGCTGCGGTTCGTTCTTACATGAAGCGCGACCTCAAGCCAGCCGTCGAATAGAAACCGCATCGGGAGGAGACGGTTCTTCCGTCTCCTCCCGCTCCCCTTCTTCCGGAGGTTCTCAATGACCGAACCAACAATCGAACCGGCGGTTCACGACCTCAAGGCCCACATCCAGTTTGCGGACCGGGGCATTGTGAGCAAGACCCTCTTTCAGTCTCCGTCCATGAAGATCGTCCTCTTCTGCTTTGAACCCGGACAGGCGCTCAGCGAACACACGGCCCCCTTCGAGGCGGCCATCCAAGTCCTGGAAGGAAAAGGGACGGTAAGACTCGGAGAGGAGGACTACGACGCTGGACCTGGCGCGCTCTACGTCATGCCCGCCGGACTGAATCACGCCGTCAAGGCAAAGGAACGCTTCGTCTTTCTCCTCACAATGATCCGGCAACAGGAACTTGCAAAGCTGAAATAGCGGGTCCAAGTTATCCGGTAAGGCCTTTTCTTCGGGCCGTCGCAGACCGAGTATCTTTCAACTTTGGGGGGATTCATGAAACAGATCAAAAGCACCCTTGCGATTCTCACCCTCGCCGCATCCACTGCGGCGCTCTCCGCACAGAGCCCCGTCCCTTCCGCCCAGGCAATAGCCAGGCTTTCGGCCGGCACCTCGAAGGCCAGCCAGGCCTGTATCGCCTGCCACTCCAAGGGCGTCGCGCCCGTCGTGGTCCAGCAATGGGCCCACAGCAAGCACGCGAGCAACGGCATCGGCTGCTATGAGTGCCATCAGGCGGCCAAAACGGACAAGGACGCCTTCCAGCACAACGGTTACACGATTTCGGTGCTCGTCACGCCGAAAGACTGCGGGCAGTGCCACCCCGACGAGACGTCCCAGTTCGAGCACAGCCACCACGCGCAGGCCGGCGAGATTCTCGGGTCGCTGGACAACGTCTTGGGGGAAGACGTGGAAGGGCCGCCGGCCGCCGTGAGCGGCTGCGTCAAGTGCCACGGCAGCCGCGTCAAGGTCCTCAAGGACGGGAAACTCGACCCGCGCACATGGCCCAACGAAGGAATCGGCCGCATCAACCCGGACGGCTCCAGGGGCTCGTGCTCCGTCTGCCACAGCCGGCACACTTTCGCCGCGTCCATCGCCCGCCAGCCCGAGAGCTGCGGCTATTGCCACCTCGGCCCCGACCACCCGCAGAAGGAGATCTACGCCGAGAGCAAGCACGGCGTGACCTACCGCACGCAGATCGGCCGCATGAATCTCGAGTCCGATTCCTGGGTGCTCGGCAGGGACTACGATGCGGCCCCGACCTGCGCAACGTGCCACATGGGGGCTACACCCACCCTCGCCGAAACTCACGACGTGAGCGCGAGGCTGTCCTGGAACCTCAAGCCCGCCGTCTCCATCCGGCGCGCCGACTGGCAGGCGAAGCGGAACCAGATGAAAAAGGTCTGCTTCAACTGTCACGGTAGAGATTGGGTCGACAACTTCTACGACCAGTACGACGACGTGGTCGACCTCTACGATACCAAGTTCGCGGAACCCGCCAAGGCCATCATGGGCAAGCTCAGGGCCGCCGGGAAGCTGACCCCCACGCCCTTTGACGAGAAGATCGAATGGACCTATTTCGAGCTCTGGCATCATGAAGGACGCAGGGCGCGCATGGGTGCCGCCATGATGGGCCCCGACTATGTTCAGTGGCACGGCTTCTATGAGGAGGCCAAGGTCTTCTACACCGAACTTCCTGCCGGAGGCCGAAGCCCTGTTGCCCGGCGTAACTGCCGACGCTAGGAAGATGGACGCCAACAGGTGGCTCGAGGGGCTGTCGAAGCAGGACAGGGAGAAGATCAAGGCGTACTACAAGGAACGGTACGGGGAATAGTCCGGCCGAGAGGAGAGCCAGCGGCCCCTCTGCACGCGGTCCGGTCATAGGGTCGGCACATTGCGTCGCGCATCTCCGGAGCCTCCGGTCGAGCACCGGGGGCTCGTCTTTGCGCGTGAGAGCGTTTTCTCTTTCATACCTTCGACGGAGGTCCCGGCGTTGCAGGGACGTGCCGCATTCCGCGCTGGCTCATATGAACCTCTTTCTCTCGTTCTCTTACCGCGAAAGTCTTGACAGCGGTCCCGATGAGCCTCCAGATTGATCTCAGGCCGGGCTTCGTTCCGGCCGGTCTTTGGGGGGACAATATGCCTGTAATTCTCATTTCCCGCGGCACGATGACGGGCGGAAAGGCTCTGGCCCATTGCCTGGCCGATCGGCTCGGCCTCAAGTGCGTATCGCGGGAGGACCTCGTCGAAGTCGTGGACGCCCACGGCGAACACGCAATAAAAGTAATGGAAAGTCTCAACAGAGCGGCGCGGGCCTACGACCAGTTCAGCCAGAACAGGCGTACTTACCTCATTCTTATGCGGCTGGCGCTCCTTGAGTTCATTCGCCAGGACAACGTGGTCTACCACGGCTATTCGGGGCACCTGCTCGTGCCGAGCATCCCATGCTGCCTGAAGGTCCGCATCAACGGCCCCATGAGTCTTCGGGTCAAAAACGCCATGGAAAGGCTGAAACTTCCCGAGGAAGAAGCCCGAGAAGCGGTTCTGAAAGAAGGTGAGGACCGGGTTCGCTGGGCCAGGTTCATGTACGGGAGGGACATCCGGGATCCAAACCTCTACGACGTGTGCTTCTCCCTCCAGCGGCTCTCTATTGAGGCCATCTGTTCGATGATCACCAGTTCGCTCGATGTGCCCGAGCTGAAGCCCAGCCCCGAAGCCAGGAAGATCATCGACGACACCTACCTGGCCACGGATGTCGAGGCGACGCTCGCGACGCACCCGGACACCAAGGACCTGGAAGTCGGGGCCAGGGCCAACGACGGGTCCGTTCTCATCGAAGGGCCGTACCTGGAAGAGGAGAACCTCGGACGGGTCAAGCAGATCGCCCTGGGCGTTCCTGGCGTAAGAGCCCTCGAGTATCAACCGGGTTGCCCTTCGAGCCTGGAGTTCACGCCCTACTCCTATTCCTGACCGACCCCTGAGGGCTTCATGAGCCACGATTCAGGCCGGCCGTGTAGGCAGCCGGACGGCTTAAGACGAAACAGAGGAGAGAGAGGGAATGGCTACAAAATCTGAAAGCAGGACCTTTCCGCGTGGCGTGCTGAGCAGGATCACATCAATTCTGGCGCGTTCCCTGGAGACAAGCGAGGAGCAGGTCGACCTTGTGCGAAAGGAGAACGAGCTGACGCGACAGGGCAATGTAACGTCCTCCAATCTTTTGCAGTTCTCCACCGCGACGCAAAGGCACACGGCCGAACAGACCGCCATGGCGCAGGAGAGAACGGCTCTGACCCGTGAGCAGACCCGACTGTCCACAAAAAGCACCGAACTCGCCAACATCCGCACCGAACTCGGCCGCGAGCGCACCGCGCTTTCCAACCAGAGGACGGACCTCGCCGTGGTGCGCACCGACATGGCCAAGAGACGAACGTCCCTCGCAGAAGGCAGGACGCACTTTGCACAGATGCGAACGCGCCTTTCCGAAGAACGAACCGACCTCGCGAAGGACCGCACCAACTTCGCCAAGAATCGCACCGAACTGGCAAGGCAAAGAACGGACCTGTCCCAGAACCGGACCGATCTGGCGGACCAGCGCACCGGGCTCTCCAGGCGCAGAACGGATCTCGCTGACCAACGCACCGACCTCGCCTCCAACAGGACCATTAGAGCCAAAACCCGAACGCGGCTTTCCTGGCAGCGCACGGAACTTGCCCGCCAGAGGACCTTCCTCGCCTTCATAAGGACGGGCCTCGCCTTTCTGACTCTGGGCATCGGCTTTCTCCGCATATTCGGCGTCTCCTGGTGGAGCATATTCGACGGCCTGCTCATTCTCGGGAGTCTTTTCATGGTCAGCTTCGGGGGATTCGGCTACTTCAAGACCAACAGGAAGATCAACGTGCTTCAGGGGCACCTTGTTACCGATAACGGTTTCACCGACCTCGAGGGCTAGCAGGCTGGCTGGCGTGGGAGGCACCGCCGTGTGATACTGCGCCTTCCTTGAAGGGATTGTCGTTTGGGAAGGGTTTCCCTTTTCGGGGGGCCACGGGAATGAGGGGGTGATCGGTGAAGCGCCTGAGAGTTCTGGTAGCCCTGGGCCTGACCTTACTGCTCGCCGCGGCGCTTGTCGCGGGGTGTCCGCCAACCCCGCAGAGCCTGGTCGTTCTTCATTTCAACGACTTTCACGGACAGGTCCAACCCGTTAATAACAAGGATGGTACGGCACAGGGCGGACTTGACCGTCTCGCCGGGCTGGCGGACGCCATCCGCGCGGATGACGCGGCTAAGGACGTTCCGACTCTACTGCTCAACGCGGGCGACATTTTCACGGGTACTGCATTCTCGACGCTGTTTCGCGGCGAGCCCGAATTTCACGCGCTGGGACTCATGCGGCTTACCGCAATGACGACGGGCAACCACGAATGGGACTACGGTGCGGCCGTCCTCGAAACGAGGGCCAGGAAGGCCTCTTTTCCGATTCTGGTGGCCAACCTGCAGGCTGAAGATCCCGCCCGCGTCTTCTGGAAAACTTCCGTTACCTTCCTCGTTGGGCACTCCAGGATCGGACTCATCGGCGTAACCACCCCCGACACGCCCCTGACCACCGCGCCGGGAAACACGAAGGGCTTCACCTTCACCGATCCGGTCGAGGCCATAGGCAACGTGCTGGCATCGGTCGGGCGACGGCAGTGGGATTTCGTGATCGTCCTCTCGCACTGCGGGTTCGACATCGACAGAAAGATCGCGCACGCCTTTCCCCAGATCGGGCTCATCGTGGGCGGCCACGACCACAAAGAGCTGATAAGCCCATGGATTGAAAGCGGCGTGCCCATCGTGCAGGCCGGCGACCGCGGACGATTCCTCGGCAAGGTCACCGTCACGCTCAAGAAAGGCCAGAGACCCGCAGTGGCCGGAACACTCATTCCCGTTAAGAACGGCACGCCCGCTTCGGGGGAGGTGGCCCGGTACCTGGCTCCTTTCCTCGCCAGGGAGCACGAGGAGCTCGGGACCGTTATCGGACACCTTCCTCGCGAACTCAGCGGAGACAGAAACCTCCTCCGCGCCGCGGAAGCCCCCATCGGCGACCTCATTACCGACGGCATGAGGCGGGCGGCTTCGGCCGATGCGGCCTTCCTTAACGGCGGGACCGTCCGTGCGGGCCTGCCCGCTGGCGCCGTCACCCAGAAGGACCTCTACGGCTGCCTCCCCTACTTCGACTCGCTGCACACCACACGCCTTACCGGTGAACAGATTCAGGCGCTCCTGGATCGTTGCGCCTCCATGCCCAGGACGGATCCTCCCGGCGGATTTCTACAGATGTCCGGCATTTCCGTCACTTACCGCCAGGGAAATGCCCGGAACGTCCTGATCGGCGGCAAGCCCCTGGACATGCGCGCGGACTACCTCGTCGCGTGCACGAACTTCCTGTACTCGGGCGGCGACGGTTTGGTCGAATTCACGCAGGGTCGGGATATCCGCGATTGGGGCACAAGCATCCAGGACATCCTCAGACGCGAAATTGCCTCCCCCGACATCAAGATACCGACGACGGGAAAACGAATTCACCGGGAGGCCCTTGCGAAACCGATCAAGAAGGCCTCCTAGCCCGCGCACGATCATCAGAGCTCCGCCGGTGTTACGTCCAATACACGCCCCGCGTTACTGACGCCCCTCGGTTGAGAATCCCATCGAATCGTGTACGCAGGCCAAGATTGCGCGAGAGATCCGGACCCTCTATGGCTCTCTTCTCGCTTAGAACCAGCCTTACTTCCGAGAGGCTTCATCGACGAATGTACTTCGCAGTCGATCCGGCGCCTGTACGCCTGGGCCGGCCTGCCGTTGTCCGACAGTTGCGCCGCGTTCCCCCGACAATCCGGATGTGTCGCGACACCGGGTAATCCAGTTCAAACGACCGGGTCCGGGGCTCCACGGACGGCGCCACCTGGGCCATCGTTGGAACGGCCGGCTGGGCGCAAGCGACCGTAGACCTCAGCGCCTACAAAGGCCAGACGGTCTACCTCGCCTTTCTCGGCATCAGTGCCTACGGCAATGACTGCTACATCGATGACGTGAGCGTCGTGGGCCAATAAACCGACAATCCATTTTTCCCTGACCTTCTACCGGGGCGCCCGATGGCGCCCCTTTTCTTTACTTGCACAGGACGTTCGCACGTTCTACTCTCATATCAAGGAGGTTCTCCATGATTACGCTGACGGCCTACGGCGCCGCTGAAGAGGTTACGGGAAGTAAGCACATGCTCGATACCGGAGACGCGCGCGTGCTGGTGGACTGCGGCATCTTCCAGGGCCACCGCGAGGAAGCGCGAAGGAAGAACCAGGACCTTCCCTTCTCGCCTCGGGACATCAGCGTCTGCGTCAACACCCACGGGCACCTCGACCACTGCGGTGCCTATCCCCTCCTCGTAAAGAAGGGCTACAGCGGGAACATCTTCTCCACGCCCGCCACGCGGGACATAGCCGGCCTCGTCATGATGGACTCGGCCAGGATACAGGCCCACGATGCGCAACACCTTGCGAAGCGGCAGAAAAAGCACCCGCGCGCCGATCGGAAGGTCTTCGAACCCCTTTACGACGAGCACGACGCAGAAGCGGCGCTCTCGCAGTTCGTTTCGGCCGATTACCGTCGGCCTCACGACATCGCCAAAAACGTGCGGGCAACGTTCCACGATGCGGGCCATATTCTCGGCTCTTCGCTCGTGCGATTCGAGATCCAGAACACAAACGGAAACACCACCGTCGGGTTCACGGGCGACCTCGGCCGTTCGAACATGCCCATCCTGCGCGACCCCGAGGTCATTCCCCCCGTGGACTACCTCGTGTGCGAGAGCACGTACGGCAACCGCCTTCACGACGAATACGGCTTCGCAGAGGAAGAACTCGCCACAATTATCCGCGACACTGTCAAACGGGGCGGGCGCGTCATCATGCCGGCCTTCGCGGTGGAGCGGACCCAGGAACTGGTCTACATTCTCCACAAACTTCACGACGCTGGCCGCATCCCAACCGTGCCGGTCTTCGTGGACAGCCCCATGGCGGTTTCCGCCACGGCCATCTTCAGGGCCCACCCCGAATGCTACGACCGGGAAACGGTGGAGCAGTTCCTGGACAACGGGGAATCCCCTTTCCGCTTCGACGCGCTCAAGTACGTCACGAACGCCGAAGTCTCCAAGAGCATCAACACCCTGCGCGAGCCCTGTATCATCATCGCGACTTCCGGCATGTGCGAGGCCGGCCGAATCCGGCACCACCTCATCCACGGCATCGGCGACCGTGAAATGCTGTGCTCATCGTGGGTTTCATGGCCGCCAACACCCTTGGCCGCGCCCTGGCCGACAAGCGGCCGGAGGTCAAGATATTCGGGGAGAAACACCAGGTCAGGGCGCGAGTCAAGATCTTCAACGTCTTTTCCGCCCATGCGGATTACCGAGAAATCGGCGAGTATGTCACGAAGCTCGACGCCTCCCGCCTGAAGGGCGTCTACCTCGTTCACGGAGAGCCCGACGCCCAGTCAGCCCTGCGGCAACACCTCCTCGGGTTGGGTGTTCCGAATGTGGGGATCCTCAAGGCCGGAAAACCCGTCCAGCTCGATTGACGCGCGTTTCCCCGGCTCCGCAGGGACAGTCCGTGGGAACCTTTTCCTTCGAGCGCGGTCTCACCACGCAGGAGGCGTTTGCCCGTGGATACGCTCGTGGTTTATCCTTTCTCCATGGATGGTGAAGAGGCGGTCCTCGAGAACGGCAGGGATGCCCGCGCTGACGACATGGCCGACATAGCGCGCTTCAAAGGCGGGGACCTTGCGGCGTTCGAGAGCCTGGTGACCAAATACGAAGGCGAGTTGTTCCGCCTTTCCCGCCGCATGCTGGGCAATCCCGATGACGCCATGGACGCGACTCAGGAAATATTCCTGCGTGTCTTTCGCGGCCTCCGGCGATTCCGCGGCGAAGCCTCGTTCCGCACCTGGGCCTACGGGATCGCCCTTAACGTGTGCCGCTCCAGGCTGTCCAGCGGCGAGGTGCTCCGCAACAGGAAGACCGACAGCCTCTCCGACACCTCCGGTCGGGACGGCGATACTCCGGGAACAGACCTCCCGGATACCGCGAGCAATCCGGAGTCCTTGGCCTTGGCGGGCGAAATCCGGGGCGCGCTGGATGCGGCGCTGCTTACCGTTTCGGAGGAATACAGGGAGATCCTGGTACTCCGGGAAATCGAAGGGCTCGAGTACCGCGAACTTTCGAGCATCCTTCGCTGTCGCGCGGGCACAGTGAAGTCGAGGTTGTCCAGGGCACGGAGGGCGCTCAGGGAAGCGCTGGAGGGCATCTGGCCATGAAATGCGAAGAATTTCTCCGGCTGCTTGACAACGGTGGCCCCGGCAAGGAAGGCGAAGCCGGCGAGCACATGAAGGGCTGCCCGTCCTGCCGGGCCGCGTTCGAGAAGTGGGAAGCCGCCGCCGCCGGTTTGGGCGCCATGAAGGATGAAGAGCCTCCACCGTTCCTGCACGCGCGGATCATGGCTCACGTCCGAGAAGAGGCCGGCGCCGAGCCTCGGCGCTCCGCCCTTGCATTGTGGATGCGCAGCCGATGGGCCGCTCCCGTCGGCCTCATGATCGTGGCCGCCGCCATCGGGGGCATTGCCCTGGTCACTTCCTTCAACCGTACCGTCGACAGGCAGCCCCCCCTGCCCGCGCCGCAGGCGCAGGCGCCGTCTAGGCCTCCGAAGGGCGGCTCGCCGCGCGCAAGGCCCCGCCGTCCGAGCATGCCAAGGCGGACGAAGGCGGGCTCACACCTCCTCCCCTCGACCGCCTCTCCCGGCCCCCGGCCGCGACCACGCCGAAGGCCTCCGCGCCGGAGACCCGGTTCTACGCAGACGCGCCCCCACCCCGCGCCGGAAAGTCCCCGGCAACCGTCAGGAATGAAACTCAGCCTGACGCCAGACGGAGCAAGCGGGGCCCCTCTTCGGATCGTCCAGTCAGCCGCCCCGGATCAGGCGGTTCCTCAGCCGTCTCCAGCGCCTCAACACGCCGCCCGACGTCGCAAAACGGAACGCGGTGCGCGCTCCGCATTCAGCCCCGACGTCAGCCCTCAAGGAGAAGGCTGAGACCCCCGGCCCACGATGGTCCTCTGCCTGCTCAGCACGCTGGACCACGCCAGGTTCGCCTCGCTGCAGCTCCCTTCGAACGCCGTGCCACCGCCCGGTGAGAAGTGGTATGTCTCGATCCTCGACGACGGCGGTATGACCCTTACGGACATGCAGGGCAAACCTCTTAACCGCGGCGTGTCGACGGCCGTCACCGGTTACGTCTCCATGCTGAACCTACCCGCCGGACGCTACAGGCTCACGCAGGTGGGATCGTAGGAATTTCGGATTTGGGATTTGGGATTTTAGAACGGCTCGGAACGCGTCGTCGAAGGGCCAGCCTTGGCCGTTTCATTCTCTTCATTAGCCCTTAGAATTTAGCCCTTAGCCCTTCTCCACTTCGAAGGTCTTCCCCCGAACTCGATTACTCAATCACCTGATCAGTGGATCACTCCCTGGGAACCTTTCCCGCCCATTCCGGTCTCACTCACCAGTGCAGGAGGTTCCGATGCGATACAAACTCTTACTCGTTCTATTGGCTGCCCTATTCGTCGTTCCCTCGCTCCCGTCTTGCGCCTGCAACGACGGCCGTTTCAAGCTGGAGGTCCTGGTCAACGGCGTGCCGCGCCCCGAGTACTCCGGCCACGGCCGGGTCTACGTCGAGGCCCTCAAGGGCAAGGAATACGCGGCTCCGCATAACCAATCCCCTCTCGCGCCGCGTGGCCGTCGCGCTCTCGGTCGACGGACTGAACACCATCGACGCGTCCCGCACCACCGCTGCAGCCGCAAGGAAGTGGGTGATCGAGCCCCACGGCTCCATCGTCATTTCCGGCTGGCAGATCACGGGTAAGAAGGCCCGCGCCTTCTTCTTTACCGACGAGACCCATTCCTACGGCGCCTGGTTGGGCAAGACGCAGAACCTCGGCGTCATCGAGGCCGTCTTCTACGCCGAGAAGCGATGGGGTCCCATCCCACTCGCCCAGGAGTGCCCTTCCGCCGGCGGCGTTCCCCGCGCCCAATCCGATTCCTCCTCCCGGATGAAGCGCGCGCCGTCGGCCGAGAGCAAATCCGCCGAAGCGTTAGGCCTCTCCGACGAGTACGCCGCCACCGGTATCGGCCGCGAACGCCGGCATCCCGTGCGCATGTTTACATGGACCTTGAAGACCACCCGCGCGCTCCATCGGTATCCGCTACGAGTTCCGCCCCCAGCTCATCGCCATGGGTCTCCTCCCCAGGCCCCGCCCGATGCCCTGCCCCATGCAGCGCCGCCGGCACGCCACCGGCTTCGAACGAGGCTACTGCCCCGACCCCTTCGCCCGATGACCTCCATTCCCGTTCCCCGCTCCTCCTTCGCGCCCGGCCCATCCGGGCGTTCTTTTGTTCGTCGGGTTTCGCGGGAATGGCCGGTTGAATCGGAAGGCTGATACGGGAGAATGAATGAGAGTTCATGGCGCGGATTAGACCGATCTTCGAAGGCCCGCCTGCAGCCGTTATTCAAGTCCCAAATTAAAATCCCAATTCCCAAATTCCCTCCCCGGGTAGCATTTGAGGGCGGTCTTGGTCCAAAATGACGTATTGATCGGCGCTTTCAGAAGGACCGAAAGAAAGTGACGGGTAAAGATGCCGGATACGGAACGGGCGTCCTGGAAACGGCGCACGGCAAAAATCGTTCTGCTGATCGCGGGACTGTTCGGGCTGCTCGCGGCGGTCGTCCTGTCGCTCGCCCTGTTCACATCCATTCCCGACAGGCTCGCCCAGCGAGTCCTCAACGACGCGCTCAAAAAGAGCGGAGGGTCTCTCGCGGTACGGGAAAGACACGGGACGCTCGTCAAGGGACTGGACCTGGACGGCGTCAGGCTCTCGATGCCCGGGCACTTCGTCCTGACCGCCGACCGCGTCCACCTGAAGCTGTCGCCGTGGCCGCTCGTGGCCGGAGTGGTGTCCGTTTCCGACGTCCGCGTGGACAAGCCGGTCCTGACCCTTGAGAGACCGCCACCGTCGAAGGGGGCGCAGGCTGCGCGGCGCCGCTCCCCTCCCCTGCCCGTCCACATCCGCATCCCCGGCGTGCGTATCACGGATGGAACCGTCGTCCTGCCGGAACCCCTGGAAGCCGGGGGCGGAAAGACCTTTTCGAGGATTTCAGGCTCGCTGGACGCTTTCGTCTTCGGCCGCACGGTGACGGTTGAAGACGCCGGACTGTCCTGCGCGGCGCCCGCCCCGCTGCCGGCGCGCCTTTCCGTAGCGGGCCGGATCGCCATCGAGTTCTCGGGGAAGGCCCATTACGACATGACGTTGGCCTCGACACGCTCTAAAGTCGGGGCGAAGGGGACCTTCTCGCAGGATCCGAAGCGCGGCTTCGTATACGAGGCGGACCTCACCCTGCACCCCGTGGCCCTGAGGGAAGCCGCATCCAAGTGGCGCGATGCGCCCGACCTTCTCCTGAACGGCGCTCTCCGCGTGGACGGCGGTCTGCACGGGCTCGACTGGTCCGGCCAAGTGAAGGGGCCGTCCGTCGGAACGGTCGCCTCGAAGGGCACGGTGACTTTTGGCGCGGGGGACGTCGACATAAACGGCACGGCGACCCTCGCCGGCACGAGCGTCTCGCCCTTCTGGAAACCCCCGCCCGGGAGATTCTTTACCGTCAGCGGAGACGGGACCTTCGGCGTGACCGTTTCCAGCAAGGCAGGCGTCAAGTGGAGGTGCATCCTGGACGCGCACGACTCGACAGCCTGGGGGTCTGCCCCTGACCAAAGCTTCCCTGAAGGCAACCGGCGACGCTGCAACCCTGGAAGTGGAAGGCCGGCTCGATTCCACCTTCTCCGGCCCGGTGACCGCTGACGCCGGGTGGGACCGGAACACCGATCACTGGCAAGTGCATGCCTCCGGACCCTCCGTACCGCTGACCGGCCTGCTCGTGAAGCTCGGCCTCATGCCGGCACTCCCCTCTTTCATCACGGTCCCCGAGGGCACTTGGGCGGTCGAGGCCTTCAAGATGGAAGGCGATCGAGGCCTGATCAGCCTGTCGGGCACGCTCTCGGGTCCTGCGGGCGGAGATTTCGACGTCTCCGCCGGGCCCCTGGGAGAAGGCCGCCCCGTGGTGTGGCTCGCCCGCGTCAGGAAGCTCGATCCCGGCGCATGGGGACTCGGTCCCCACGGCATGGTAGAAGCGGACGTCGGCTTTTCGGGCCCGAAGGCCACCATCGGCACGCTCGACTGCCGGTTCATGGCCTCGCAGTGGGCGGGTGTCGCGTTCGATCCGTTCCACGGCGTCGTCAAGATGGGGCCGGAGATCGGCATTCGCATCACACCCCTGACCATAAACACCTCGGTGGGAGAGGTCACCGGAGAGGCCGAATTCAGTCAGGACAGCGGGCTCAAAGCACATGCGAAGGCCCACATCTCGGATCTCTCGAAAGCCGGCGCCCTGTTCGGAGTTAATGGCCTCCGCGGCCATCTCGACGGCGAGGCCTCCCTGCACCTCTCCGGCGGACGGATCGACCTCCAGGCGGACGCAGCGGGCACGGACATCGGATACTCAGGAGCGAGCGCAAAGACGGTGCACATCAAGGGTGCCTGGGAGGCGAGCCGCAACGCCCTCGACGTCCAAGCGGACTGGGACGGTCTCGCCTTCGCCGACAACACCATGGGAGCGGGCACCCTTTCCATGAAGGGCCCAATAACAGATGCGCTGCTCGACCTGAACGCCGCCATGGGAAAAGGGAGGAATATCTCGTGCAGCGCCCGCGGCGACTGGGGCCCGCGCGCAGGCAAGATCCGGGTCGACAAGCTTGCCATCCTGTTCGACGGCAAGGACTTCGCGCAGGTTCGCCCGGCATTCGTCACCTGGAATCCGTCCGGTCTCGAGGTGCGCGCCCTGGAACTCGAAAAGAAAAAGAGCCGGTTGTCCCTTGAAGGCCGCGTGGCCTGGGATGGCGATGGCCCTTCCCCGGCGGTGAACGCCCACCTCGTGACCAGGCACCTCCCGCTCGGTCTTCTGCCCGTCCCGCCGACGGCGGGCCGCATAACCGGCTTGCTTGCCACGGACCTGACCTGGGGCGGGACGCTCGCGGTTCCCGTTCTGACCGGGAACGCCGAATTATCAGAAGGATCGTACACCTTCGCGGACAGCGACATCGTCATCGCACCCGTCACCATGCGCCTGAAGGCGGAAGGCAACAAGCTCGTACTGACCGAGGCCAGCGCCGCGTCGGCCGACGGGGGAACGGCCAGCGCAACAGGCTACGTGACGATGAATGGCTTCATTCCCGCCGAGTTCAAGCTCAAAGCCGAGGGCAAGGCCTTTCCGTTCGTGGTGGGCCGCGACATGCAGGGGATCGCGGATTTCACCGCCACCTTGAAAGGCACCCCCGAGAAACCCGTATTGGAGGCGGCGGCACGGGTCCTCAAGGGTCGGATACAACTGCCGGACCTCGCACAACAGCAGCCCCTGCCGGCCTCGCTGACCTTCGTCAACGCGCCGCGCGGCTCCCCATTTGCCGACCACGAAGACGAGACCGAGCCGATCATCGGGCGCCTCCGCGGAAACGCACACCTTGTGAGCGAAGGCAACCTGTGGGTCAGCAACCAGAACCTGCTCGCCGAACTGACGGGCGCACTCGACGTACGGTTCACGGACAAGGGCCCGGAGGTGCGGGGAAGCCTTAACGTGCAGAACGGCCGCTACATCTTCCAGAATTTCAAGTTCACAATCGAAAACTCCCGCATCTATTTCAAAGGGACCACGGACCTCACGCCCTACCTCGACGTCAACGCCTCGTACAGGGCCACGGGGGCCGATATCTTCATCCACATGACCGGACCGGCCGACCGCCCTACCCTCAGCCTCTCTTCCCAGCCCCCCATGGACGAAGGGGACATTTTATCCACACTGCTCTTCGGCCGGCGCTCGGGCGACCTTAGCGCGGGTGAGAACAGGGCCTTCGGAGCGGCCGCGGCCGCGCTCGCCGTCCAGTACCAGGCGTCGCCCCTCATGCAGTCCCTGCAGAAAGGGCTCGGGTTCGATACGTTTGAGGTCGGCCCCGCCGCCGGCGGCGGGACGCAGGTCGGTTTCAGCAAGTACCTCGGCGACCGGACGGTCCTGGAGTACAAACAGACCTTCGGCGTCCTGCCGGAAACTCGGTTGAACCTGCGCTACAGGATCAACCGCACGCTGAGCGTGCAGACGGAAAGCACCGAGAAGGGCAACGCCGGGATCGATCTCCTCTGGGAGCAGAGGTACTGATGCGGAGGATTCGACGTTTCGCAACCCTGACGGCCCTCGTTCTTGTGCTCGGCGCCTCCGCCCTTTTTGCGCGCCCCCCCGAGCATAAGACCGCCGAGTACCACGCTTTGACCTTCGCCGGTAATAAAGCCTTCGACGAAGCCGCGCTGCGCGATGCCGGGGGGCTGAAGCCGAAGAAGAAATTTCTCCTTTTTCGGCGCACCGAGGCCATCAGCAGTCTCGAAGTCGAACAGGCCATGGGCCAGGTCATGCTTTTCTACCAGCGCCACGGCTATTTCGACGTCGCCACCAAGCTCGAAAAGCCCCACACGGCCGAAGCCGTGATCCGCATCCGGGAAGGCGAACCGTACAGGATCTCGGACATAAAGATCGGCGGGTGGCCCGAAGAGGGCGGCAAGGACGCGGCGCGCGGCCTTCTGTGGAAAGCGCTGAAGTTGAAGAAGGGAGAACCCTACACCGTCGATTCTTACGAGGCGGGTGCCAAGACGCTCGTCTACCACTTAAAGGACTCCGGCTACCCCTTCGCGGCAATCAAGTCTTCAGCCGTGGTCGACATGCACGCCAAGTCCGTTCTGATCTCTTATGAACTGAAACCCGGGACATTCGGTCGCTTCGGGGCCGTGGATTTCAAGGGGGATTTCCAGCCTCAGGACAGGGTCACGCTCGAGCGTGCGCTGGCTTTTAAGACGGGGGCGACCTACCGGCAGTCGTTGGTGGACAAGAGCCAGGAGGCCCTCTTCAGGCTGGGCGTATTCGAAAGCGTGCTCGTCGTACCTAAAGGGAACGGTCCGCCGGGGACCATTCCCATCGTCGTCAGGCTCAAGAGCGGCCGGATCCATCGCATCCGCCTGAGCGTCGGCTACGCGAGCGACGAAGGGCCGAGGGGACTCGCCGGCTGGGAAACGCTCAGGACCGGGAAGCGGATCGTCAACCTGGGAACCGAGATCAAGTGGTCGGACATAGAGGCCACGGCCACGGGCTACCTCAAACGCCCGTACTTCATCGACAGCAAAACGACCTTCCTCTCCGACGTGGCCTACAGTCGCATGAGCCAGACGGGCTTCACCTATCGTTCCCTTAAATTCCGGGCCGGTCTCGACCATCGCCTCACTCGCCACCTGAGCGGTTACGTTTTCGCCTCGCTGGAGAGGGTTCTCCAGATCACCCCGGACAGACAGCTGAAAAACGCCCTTTCGGAGGGCGCGACGGACGTGGCGACGATCGCTTCCGTTCCCCTCAGCATGACCTACAACGATACCGACACCCCATTTGCCTCCCTCGCGTCCGGCCTGTCGTACGGGGCGTCCGGTTCGCTCTTCAGTCCCACGCGCGGGGGTATCTACAGCTTTCTCGTCGAGCCTTCGTACGTCCTGGCGAGCCACACCAGTTTCACGAAAACGACGCTCGAGGCCCGGCACTACTTCGGCTTCGGACACGATTTCGTCCTCGCCTGCAAGGTCAAGATGGGGGGCATCTTCTCGAGTGCGGCGGCGTCGGACATTCCCATTACGCGCAGGTTCTACGCAGGAGGTGCAAACAGCCTACGCGGCTACGCCTACGACAACCTGGGCCCCCTGTCCGACAAGGGCGTTCTCCTGGGCGGCAACGGCCTTGCCGAAGCATCCCTCGAACTGCGCTTTCCTCTTCGCGAGAAACTGGGCGGGGTGGTGTTCGTGGACGCGGGCAACGCAACGCCCGCCGCCTACAGCTTGAAAGGCGCCAAGATCATGTCCGGCGCCGGCATCGGCGCCAGGATCAAAACGCCCGTGGGCCCGATCGGCGTCGACGTCGCCTGGAAGCTGCGCACCTATCCTCTCGATCACTCCCCTTACATGCTCTACTTCTTTATAGGCTACGCTTTCTAGCAGGCTGCTAACTCTCTGGCTCGGCGATGGCTCATTCCCCTCCCGGGGCATCTCCTTGCTTTCGGTACTCCTGCTCCATTAAAATAAAAACAGCTTCACCAGGGCCCCGGTCCTCAACAGGTTGTTTCGTACACCTTGTCATTCACCAGGTCGTCAACTCGGGGGCGTCGCCATCCGATCCAGGATGGGGAGAAAGACGTGGAACCGTTTGTCCATACAGAAAAGGAGGTGGCCATGAGAATGAGAAGGTGGATTGTCGCGCCATTCCTGCTGACGGGAATGCTGCTGTGCACGGTGGCCCGGTCGGCCAATCCCGCTCCTGCGGGAGCGACGACCACGCGAGACGACAAGGGCGTCTGGTCCATCCAGGCGGACAACATCAAGGATGCCTTCGACGCGATGGGTTACGCCGTCGCCACCGACAGGCTGTGGCAAACGGAACTCTACCTGCGGTCCGCCACGGGACGGCTTGCGGAGATCTTCGGCCCCAGCCAGCTAAGCACCGACATGTTCATGCGCACCATCGGCTACACCCAGAAAGAATACAAGAAAGGCTACAAGTCCATCAGCAAGGACGCTCAGGACGAGATCGACGGTTTCGTCAGCGGGTTCAACCGACGCGTGGACGAAGTGAACGCCGATCCTTCGCTCATGCCCTTCGAGTACCTGGCCATCTCCGCCCAGACCGGTATGGACGTGAGACCGCAGCACTGGACCAACTACGACGTCATGGCCTGGCTCGTTCTCCTCCAGAGAGAATTCGACCCCGAGGCCCTGAACACGGGCCAGCTCGATAACTACGAACTGTACTACGGTCTCTATTCGTACTACCCCGATGACTATCTCGCGATGTTCCACGACCTGCGCTGGATAAACGACCCGCAGGCCCTTACATACATTCCGCCGGCAGCGGGCGCGGCTCCGGCCTCCCAGCCTTCCCGTACCCAACAGGATAACGAGCTCGTCGCCCAGGCGCGCTCTTTTCCGCCGGGCTCGGCACGGGTGGCAAAAGAGACCGGCGACATCATCCACAACGTGATCGACAACCTGAAGAAGATCAACGCCTACGTTCACATGGGCAGCTACGCGTGGGTGGTGTCCGGCAGCAAGACGGCCGACGGCAATCCCGATCATCTACTCCGGACCCCAGATGGGCTTCTCGGTCCCCTCCATCACGTGCGAAGGTTCCATCAAGTGCCCGACGCTCAACGTTTCCGGCATGACGGTACCCGGCATCCCCATGATCATCATCGGGCGCACCCCGCATCACGCGTGGTCCATGCAGGTCGGCCACGCGCATACGACGGATTACTGGTTCGCCAACCCCCTGGCCGTGAAGAAAGACCACGTCGAGAAAATCCAGGTGGCCGGAGAGGGCACCGTCACGGTCAAGATCTACAGGTCCAAAAGGCACGGCCCCGTCATCAGCCCCATGCCCTTCGACCCCAAGCACGTGGACGGACCGGTGGTCTGCTGGGATAACGCCCACTGGGATCACGAGTGGGAAGCCCTCGACGGATTCCTGCAGATGGCCCGCGCCACGAGCATGGACCAGTTCGATGCCGGCATCCACAAGGTCTGCGTGAGCCAGCACTTCTGCTATGCCGACAAGGACGGCAACATCGCCTACTGGATGTCCGGCTGGGATCCCGTTCGCGCGCCCGGCACCGACCCCCGCCTGCCTCCTCCTCCGGACGGCAAGCACGAGTGGACCGGCCAGTTGAAGCCGCTTTCCACGGACAGGAACAACGCCCAGGGATACTACTGCGGATGGAACAACAAGTCCAACATCAACTACGACAACGCCCCGAATAACCTGGGCTACTCGTTCGGGCCCTTCGACCGCGCCCACGTGATCGACGATTACCTCAAGACCCACAACGACCTGACCTTCGACCAGATCAGCGACCTCGCCGTCAACATCGCGACGACGGACTCCTCCGTCGGCACCGGCGGTGTCCCCTGGAGCCAGTGCGGCTCCTACTTCACGGCTGCGGTCGACGCCTATCCGACGACCCGCCCGCCTCGCCGCCTTATCCGTGATCCAGTCCTGGGACGGCCATTTCGTGGCAGGCGGCTCTAGTCAGTGGGCCACGGGAACCGACCGGTCCGACGCCTGGGTCCTCGAGGAAGCCTGGATCGACAACATGATCAAGCTGACCTTCAGCGACGAGCTCGGTCCCGACGACGCCAAGCCGAGCATGCAGCTCTTCAACGTCCTGCTGCACGCGCTCAAAGGCCAGTCCTCCGGCGTCGTCAACTACTATGACTGGTTCCAGGACAGGGCCGGCCTGGGACTCCCCACCGACCCGCAACAGCTCATCGACCTGGCCCTCGACATGACGCTCAACGACATCGGCCTGCCGCCGTACAACGAACCTCGCGGCGTTATCACCTTCACGCACGACATGCTCGGCCCCATCCACACCATGCCCTACTCCAACCGCTCCACCTACGGCCACTGCGTTGAATACGGCCCGTCCGGCGTCGTGAGGCTCGAGAGCTTCTTCCCGCTGGGCGAGTCCGGCTTCATCGGCATGGGCCCCCAGGGTCAGCCCGTCTTCGATCCCAATTTCTTCAGCATGGCGCCCCTCTTCGACACCTTCACCATGCGCCCCTTCCCGGCGCCAACGAACTGAGCAGCAGACCGGAAACTTCAGACGAAAAAAGGGCGGGGCTTGTCCCCGCCCTTTTCCTGAGATGAGAAGGATAATCTCCGCTCGTCACTCCGAGCGTGCCCTTGACTGGATGCCCCGGAGGAGGTCCGAGAGGCCGGTATCTCCGACAGCGCGTACCTATCCTGAAGCGAAACCGTATCCAGTTCCAGCCCCTGCCTCAGGGCAAAGGCGACCGCACCGACCACTCCTGTCGCTGCCAATGCAATTAAGGCCTTCTTGATCCCTGCAGCCAGACGTGTTGCCATCGCTCATGGACGTAGAGCATGCCGCTCGGGCGTTCGAATGGAACGTACTTCATTTTCCGGGCCGGGCGCACCTTTTACGGGCCGCCCTATGCAGTGAGAGCCCGCCCCCGCCAGGGGGGAAGGCCGGGGATCAGGATCCCCTTCAGCACGCAGTGCGGCCCCTATCCTCGGACGGTGCAGTTGGGAGGGGCAGGTTCTCGATGAGACTGAAGAGCGCGGCAGGGGTGATGGGCTTGACAAGGTAGCCGCTCGCCCCTAGCGCCATCGCCCTTTCCTTTTCTTCCTGGGAATTATTGGAACTAACCACGATTATAGGACGGCGGTTCAAGCGTTTTTTCAAGTGCTGCATGAAGGTGATTCCGTCCATACGGGGCATGATGAGGTCCAGGAGGATCAGGTCGCAATCACGGAGCGCCATCGAGCTTCGACAACGCCTCAATCCCGTCTCTGGCATGGATCACCTCCAATCCCTTGTGGACCGATTCCATGAAGAGGAGGTCGTACATCTGACCGAGAAACGGCGAATCCTCGACGACGAGGATCTTCTTGAAGTGCTCAATCATTCTTTTCCCCCGGGCCGATCTCACGGTAGGTCAGCGCGCATAGACGAATCTCGTTCCATTCCCATGAAACAACCGTTCTGCCTATACCCTAACCATAATGGACTACAATGTATGTCAATGCTTGTGCGACATAGTAGCACTCTTGCAGCCAGCGCGCAACTCCCTTCTCGAAGCGGCTCCCGCTCGCGATAGTTGCGATAGACAACAGGACCGCCGGTTGGCAAGCCCGAGGTCGGCTGACACCCCACCGCGTCACAGCAGGCACGAAGACCGTGGGCTGATAGCTCACGGGCTGGATCGCCGGACAGGTCCCCTCAGCGGTGCCCGTAGGCCGCTTCCGGACCGGATGACGGCATGGCATCTTCGAGCCGTCGGATTCGAATCAGGTCCGCCACGCGCCTGTGGCCGGTTTTAAAGGCCACCCCGAGGGCCGTGAGTCCCCGGCGGTTCTTTATATCCGTGCTTGCTCCCGCGTCCAGCAGCAGGCCGGCGGTCACCGAATCCCCGCGCCGCGCCGCCGCGTGAAGCGCCGTGTTCCACTCACCGTCCGTCCTGTCCGGATCTGCGCCATGCTTGAGGAGGGTATCGACAATGTCGGGCCGCCCTTTCATCGTCCATATCATCAGGGCGCTTCTTCCCTGATCGTCCTGTGCGTCCACGTCCGCGCCACGTTCAATGAGGAATTCGACGAAGTTCGCGTTGAAGGCTCCCCGCGAGGCGCCGACCATGAGGACGGTGCGACCCTTGCGGTCGCGCGCACGCACGTCCCCTCCCGCCTGAAGCAGGATTGCCACCAGGTCCTTGCGGCCGGACTGCCACGGCCTTGAAAAGCGCCGTCGATCCATCCGTCGATACGGCGTTCACATCTGCGCCGGCGTCCACGAGACTTCGGACTATGGACCGCGGGATCCTCCGCCCGATAAGCGACATGAAGAGCGTCTCTCCATCATAATCGCGCACGTTGGGATCCGCGCCCTCCTGCAGAAGTCTCTCGACGAATGCCCACTCCCCGGCCAGACTGGCGAGCCCGACGAAGGAAATGCCTGGCAGGAAGAACCGGTTCAAACCGGGGTTTCGAGACAGCGCGTCCTCGAACGCAACCTCGTCCCCCTTTCGGATGGCCTTTACGAGGTCGATTTCGGCCTGGTGCGGACGTGTCCTGGTCCTCGGCCGCAGCACGGAGGCCGCGTTCTCGTTCTCCGAGACCAGCGCCATATCGAGCGGTGTTCCGCTGGAATCCCCTTCCGCGTCCGGATCCGCCCCCCTTTCCAGCAGCGCATCGATCATTTCGAGGTTACCTAAAAATGCGGCGAGATGCAGCGGCGTCCATCCGTATGCCGTGGTTGCGCCGATCTCGGCTCCGCGCTCGATAAGCAGATCGACACACGCCTTGGATCCCGCTGCCAGGGCATCGAAGAGCGGCGTGGTGTCGAGGTCGTCGCGCGCGTCCACATCGGCACCGTCGTCGAGGAGCAGCTTCAACGCGGCCCGATTGCCCGATTTCGCGGCGAGATGAAGCGCGGTCTCGCCATGGTGGTTTCTGTGCTTCACGTCCGCCCCTGCTTTCAGCAGCGCCGTGGCGGCCGCCAGGTTGCCGTTCGCGATGGCAAGCTGGAGAGGGGTTCGACCCATTTCGTCCTCGACATCCGGTCTCGCACCCGCCGCCAGCAGAGCCGCGACACGAAATCCGGGTCCCTCCTCCGCGAAGAAGTCCCTGGTCCGGCCGGCCGATGCGCCCGCCGGCCGTCCCTTCCGGCGCCGGCTCCGCCCCAGATGGTCGCTGGAGCGTTCACGGCGAGGTGCAGAATGGTCTCTCCGTCGTCGTCTTCGCCCGGACCAGTTCGGATCGGCGCCCCTGCGCCAGGGCTTCGCTGAAGCC
The DNA here is from genome assembly GCA_963724125.1 of uncultured Acidobacteriota bacterium. Lineage (GTDB taxonomy): Bacteria > Acidobacteriota > UBA4820 > UBA4820 > DSQY01 > CAVRTJ01. The sequence continues at coordinate 19,516 of CAVRTJ010000012.1, read as the reverse complement.
CGCATCGTCGCCCGAGAGGATGGCCTCGGCGAGCATTTCGTTGACGTCGTCCTGGCTCGGCCTCTTCGCGATGCCCCCGGCCTCTTCGAGGAGATTCACCAGCCGGTTGTCGAAAACACCGCCATGCAGGGCCTCGTCGAGAGGAGTTTCACCACGCGCGTTCTCGGGGTTCGGTTCCGCCCCGGCCACAAGGAGGCGCTTTGCGACTTCGTAGTTGCCGACGGCAGCGGCCAGATGCAGCGGAGTGTCGCCCGACATCGTCGCGCTCCTCGCGTTCGCCCCGGCGGCGATCAGGGCCTGCGCGAGATCCGGATCGGCAATCCGCGCGGCCCAGTGCAGCGGAGTCCATCCATCCCAGTCCGAAGCGTTCGGATCCGCTCCCCATTGGAGCAGGAACCTGACCGCATCCTTTTTGCCGCCGATAACGGCCGCATGGAGGGGCGTGAAGCCCTCGACCGTGCGGGATGACAGCTTCGCGCCCGCCGTAAGAATGACCTGGAGGCATGCCGTATCGCCCTTCATCGCCGCTAGCGTCAGAGCCGTGTAACCCTGCTCGTTCCTTTCGTTCGGGTCCGCGCCGTCATCCAGGAGGATCTTGCACAGGTCTGCGTCAGCAGAGAAGGCCGACCACTGGAGGGGCGTCTCGCCCAACAGGGTCTTCGCCCTCGGGTTTGCCCCGTGCCCCAGGAGCAGTTCTGCCACGTCCGTGTTCCCTCGGCCCGCTGCGGCCATGAGCGGCGTCCAGCCCTTGTCGGCCCGCACATCGGCCTCCGCACCGCGGGCGAGCAGGAGCTTGCATACCTCGAGATTCCCAGCCCCTGCGGCCATGTAGAGCGGTGTTCGTCCGTCCTTTGTGACCGAGTTCAAGGATGACGGGGACCTTTGCAGGAGAATTTCGCACAGGGCCTTGTTCCCGCCGGCGGCAGCCATGTGCAGGGCCTTCTGTCCCAGGGCGTCGGCCGCTTCCGGATCGGCCCCCGCGGAGAGCAGCATCCGGGCAATCTCGAGCCGGCCCTTCATGGCCGCCAGTTCGAGGGCCGTCAGCCCCGTCGATCCGGTCTCCAAGACGTCTGCGCCGGAATCGAGCAGGAAGCGGCATACCCCGGTCCTTCCATTGAAGGCCGCCCACATGAGTGGCGCCCAGCCTTCATCCGTCCCGTCGGCCATCCTCTCCCTGTCGTCCACGGGTTCCCGACACATTTCGACGAGATACCGGACCGTCGAAAGATGGCCTTCGCCCGCGGCTGCGCACAGCGCGTTACCGTAAAACGCGTCGGACCTGATCCAGATCATGCCTTTTTGCAGTGGATTGAAGCCGTACTTGACAAGCGCCGTGAGGACCTCGAGGTCACCCCTCTTTGCAGCGACCATGGTCAGGGGCGGCTCGACATCCCAGGCGCTCAGGCCCGGCGAAGCCCCCAGGAGGTCCAGGACTGTCGTCCTGTCTCCGTCTCTGACGGCCTTGATCAGTTTCAGCCTGTTCTGCCTGAGATCCTTCGGAGCAGCAGCGCGGCTTGCCCCGCTCAGGGCAAGCAGAGCGAAGAGCACCACCGCGGCGGCTTTTCTCATGAAGACCTCCCCTGTTGGAAGTCGCTCCCCCTACGAGAGAAGATACCAGATTCACCGCGGCGAAAGAAGGCCGGGCGGCGGGCTACTCGCCGCCGATGCCGTACTTCTTGATGCGGTAGAGCAGAATATGGCGCGGAATCTGGAGAGACCGCGCCGCCGCGGACTGGTTGCCGCCGTTATCCTTGAGCGCTTTCAATATGGCGTCCCTCTCCATGTCCCACAGGCCGCCCCGTTCGGGGGCCGCCTCACCCCCGCCGCTTTCGGCTTCAGGCGGGCGCGGATTCCTTAGCTCCGGCGGCAGCATGGCGGCGGAGATCGGCCTGCCGGGGTAGAGCACGGCCAGCCGCTGGCAGAGATTCTGAAGCTGGCGTACGTTACCAGGCCATTTATAAGCCTCCAGCAGGGCCCGGGTCCCGCCCTCATACCGGAGTTCGCCTCCCCCGTAATGGCGGTAGAAGTGTCCCAGGAGGATCGGGATGTCTTCCTGCCTTTCCCTGAGGGGCGGCATTCGGACGGGAATGACGTTGAGCCGCCAGTAGAGGTCCTCGCGGAAGCGGCCTTCGTGAACGGACTCCGACAAGTCCTGATGGGTGGCGGCGATGAGTCTGACATCCACTGAAACGGGCTTCTTGGAACCGACGGGGTCCACGACGCGCTCCTGCAACGCCCGGAGTATCTTGGCCTGAAGACCCACGTCCATGTCGCCGATCTCGTCGAGGAACAGGCTCCCCCCGTTCGCCTGCTGGAACTTGCCCGGCTTGGTTTCGGAGGCTCCGGTGAAAGCGCCTTTGACGTGACCGAACAGCTCGCTTTCCAGGAGATCCCGCGGCAGGGCGGCGCAGTTGATGGGGACGAACCGCTCGTCCGCGCGGCTCGAGAGAGAGTGCAGAGCTCGCGCAGCCAGTTCCTTGCCCGTTCCGCTTTCGCCCGTGACGAGGACGGTCGCATCTGTGGGCGCGACCCTTCGAATGGTTTCGAGAACATCCTGCATGGCCGCGCTCGTCCCGAGCATTGTCTCCACGGGCCTCTTGTCCATGAGGTCTTCCTTAAGCCGGCGGTTCTCCCTCTCCAGGCTCAGTACCCGGCCCGCCTTCTGGACGGCCAGCAGAAGCGTTTCTTTCTCCACGGGCTTGGTCAGGTAATCTGCTGCGCCTTGCCGCATGGCCTCCACGGCGTCGCCGATGGTGCCGTACGCCGTCATCACGACCACCGGTAGCTCGGGTTTCATCTGCCTGAAGGCCTTCAGTAGTTCGATTCCATCCATGCCCGGCATGCGCACATCCGTGAGGACAAGGTCCACCGGATCCTCGCGAAACCGGTCAAGCGCCGAAACGCCGTCCATGGCTTGAACGACCGAATGACCCGCGCGCTCGAGGTGATAGGCCAGAACGCGCCTGAGATTTGCATCGTCTTCCACAAGCAGAATCCGTGTCATCATTCTTTCCATCCAGAACGGTGGCCCCTAGTCCCTGATGCGCGGGCCGAGGCAGACATTTCGTCGAGTCTAAATGATCACCTTCATGCTCTCATCTCTGTTCCGGCCCGGCCCGCACCGCCAGGCAACCAGACCGTGAAGCGGGCGCCTTTTTCCGCGCGGTTTTCCGCCTTGATCCAGCCGCCGTGGGCGTGGACGATCTGGCTCACGAGGGCAAGCCCCAGTCCCGTACCGTCCTTTCTGCTCGTGAAAAAGGGTTCGAAGATTCGTTCGCTCTCCTCCGGCAGGCCCGGGCCGGCGTCCTCCACGATGACGAGACACCCGTCCTTTCGCGCTTCCGTCCGTACTTCCACAACGCCGCCCTCTGACGAGAACTGGATCCCGTTCCTCACGAGGTTCGTCAGGACCTGGTGCATCCTTGCGCCATCCGCATGGACCTTGCAGTTGCCCTTTGACGCATGTACGAGCTTCACGCCCTTCTTCTCAGCCAACCCTTGAAGCGACTGGAAACACGCGCCTACGACGTCATGCGGGTGCAGGGCGATCGGCTCGACTTTTATGGGGCGGCTGAGGTCCAAGAAGTCGTTTACGACTTTCTTCAACCTGTCTATTTCCTGGTTCAGGATATCGAAGAAAGGGCGTCGCGGGTGCTCGACGGGGTAGTCTTCGGCGAGTATTTCCGCCACGCCCTGAATGGATCCGAGGGGCGTCCTCACCTCGTGCGCAATCCCGGAAGCCATGCGCCCCAGGCTAGCGAGCCTTTCACTGTCGCGCAGTTTCTCCTGAAGGGCTTCACGTCTTCCTCGCTCCGCTTCTTTCCGGTCCACCAACACGCCCGTGAGAATGCCGAGCCCGAGGTAAAAGGTGACCTCGATGAGGTCCTGGTTACCCCAGAAAGGCCCCGAATAGATGAGCGCAAGCGGAAGCGTAGCCACCGAGATGATCGCCGATACGATGATGCCGCCCCTGAAGCCGAACCACAGCCCCCCCAGCAGAATGGGAATGTAGCAGAGTCGCCGGTGAATCAAATGAACCCACGGCGGATACGGCAAAACCATGTAGTGGAGTGAAAGCGTGAACGCCACGATGACGGCAATCAGCAGGATTTTCCAGGAGAGAGGATTCTTCTTCATTCTCTCGGCCTCCCGGGACCTACTTCGCAAAAGTCGCGCCAACAGGTCAGAACCGTGTTTGGCCGGCACTTGCAATAGATTTACGCCAGCTTTCCGGCTACACGATGCAGAATATTATACACCGCACAGACAGGGAGATCCCGGAACCTCAGCCGGGACCTTCTCATACGCCGTCCAGTAGCCTGCCAGGGAATCATCAAGATGCACCTTATAAGGACAGGACAGGCAATCTGCCGCGAAGGCGTCTTCATCCAGAGACAGCCCGCAGCGTCACCCATTCCGTGCCCCCCCACGGGGCCCGTTGCATTTCTGCAGACTTCGCATGGCAGAGAGGCCCCCCGGCCTTGTCCCTGTTTAATAGTCTACGACACGCTGAAGACTATTCTACAGTTCTCCGCCTGCACGGGTCAGAATCGCCCGCTCGGCCATCTACGGCCTCTCCAATTAATCCGTAACCGCCTGCACGCGTGGCCTCCCGATGATGGCATGTGATGTGCATTTGGCTTCGTACCGCGTTGTGCGGCAATCACCGGAGGCTATTGATGAAAAAGTGCCTGACAGCGTTGACGTGCTTCGCCATCATGGAGGCCTTCGTGAGTCCCGGCCTCGCCATGCGGGCCGAAGCTCCTCCACGGCCCGCGACGGCGCTCGACAAGATCGTGTCCGAGGCCCTGAAGAACAACCCGGGCCTCGCGGCTCAGAGAAAAAATATCCTGGCCGCGGAAGAACTCCCCTCCCAGGCGGGCGCGCTACCCGACCCCACCGCGGACCTTCAGTTCATGATGCTTCCCGTCAACGGCGGTCTGACGGCCGGCAACGCCCTCACCAAGGGCGTTTCTATCGGCGTTACACAGCGCCTTCCCTATCCCGGGAAGCTGAAGCTCCGGAAGGCAAAAGCCCAGCGCCGCATCGCAGTGGCCAAAGAACACCTCAAGGTCATGGAAAGTAACCTTCGCGCAGAAGTCATCTCCGCGTCCTACCGGTACGTGCTCTACCAGGGTCTTCTCCAGATCAACCGGAACGTCCGCGATGCGCTGCAAGCGGCTTCCACCGGCGCGGCGGGGGTCTATGGCGCAGGCAACGGAAGCCAGACCGACGTCCTTCTCGCCCAGGCTGCCCTCACGAAGGCCCAGGCCGACGCAAAAACCCTCGAGAGACAGCTGGAAGTCGCGCGGGCGCGCCTGGAGGACCTGCTTGGCGGTCCCGTCGATCCCGGCCTGGCCGGCCAGGTCGCCATTCCGCAACCGGACGCGCTGCCGGACCTGGACGAACTGATGCGCGGCCTTCGGGATGAAGCCCCCATGGTTCTTGAAGCCCGCGCCGAAATCGCCGTGCGGCAGGAGCAGGTTGAGCTAGCCAAAAAGGACTTTAAGCCCGACTTCCTGGTCGGCGGCCGCTACCGCCATAAGGACATGACGATGGGCGGCCACGACTATCTCACGGCCATGGTCGGCATTACTCTCCCTTTCTTCCACAGGCAAAGCCGCTATGAACCGGCGCTTCGTGAGGCGACATACATGCGTGAAAGTGCTAAGGAGCAGGCCTCGGATGTTCTTAACCAGGCCCGCTACATGGTGACCGACGCTTACCAGACGGCCGTGCAGGACCACGATGTTTACGGGCTCTACGAAACCGGGTTGCTGGTTCAGTCAAGAAAGGCGTACGAGTCGGCCCTCTCTTCCTACACCGTGGGTGAAGTCGACTTCACGACCATGCTGAAGGCACTCACGAACTATTACGGTTACCAATCCCAGGCCCTCATGTTCAAGGCCGATTACCAGGTTTCCCTGGCCCGCATCGACGCCATACTCGGACGAGCGCTCGGGACGACCAAGGAGAGTGCGCAATGAAGAAGCTTTACCTAGCTGTCTCGCTCATTGCAGTTGTACTTCTCGCTTTTGCGGCCGGGCGCCTTACCCGGGGAACGCCGAAGTCGAACGGGGCCGCGCAGGCTACCGCCGCATCGCACCCTTCCCACAGCGCGGAAACGAAGCAGCTGTACACCTGCAGCATGCACCCGCAGGTCATCGAAGACCATCCCGGGAATTGCCCTATCTGCGGCATGACACTCGTCCCCCTGAAGAAGGACGCAACTCCTGCCGCTGTCGATTCGTCGAAGAGTTCCGCGCCGGGGCCGGGGAAGCGAAAGGTTCTTTACTGGCGGGCCCCCATGGATCCGACCTATATTTCCAAAAAACCCGGAAAATCCCCCATGGGCATGGACCTCGTCCCGGTCTACGCGGACCAGGTTTCATCCGGTGACATTGCGATCAGCCCTACGGTGGTTCAGAACATCGGCGTGACCAGCACGGAAGTCGTCCGGAAACCCTTCTTCAAGACCATCCGGACCTACGGGACGGCGACGTGGAGCGAGACGACGCTGGCGGCCATGAACACAAAGGTCGGCGGCTGGATCGAAAAGCTCGACGTCAACGAGACCGGGCAGATCGTACACAAGGGACAGCCACTCGTTTCTATCTACTCCCCAAAGCTCGTGGCGACACAGGAGGAATACCTGGCGGCCCTCGACGCGGCCCGGTCGCTCCAGAAGAGCGCGGATCCATCGGTGGCAGCCGGTGGCTCGCAGCTGCTGGATGCGGCCAGGCGGAGGCTCAGGCTGTGGGACATCAGCGACACGCAGATCCACCGGCTTGAAGAGACTCGTAAGGTCCGCAAGACCATGGTCCTGTACGCGCCGATCAGCGGCATCGTCACGCACAGGGCGGTCGTCGTGGGCGACCACGTCCAGCCCGGCATGAACCTCGTCCGGATCGCAGCCCTTAACCCCATCTGGGTCATGGGTTCCATCTACGAGCAGGACATCCCGCTCGTCAAGAAGGCTATGAAAGCCCAGGTCACCTTCGATAACCTCCCGGGCGAAACCTTCGAGGGCATGGTCGACTACGTCTATCCATACGTCGAAGGCAACTCCAGGACGGCACAGGTCCGTATCAGGCTGCCGAATACCAAGCGCGAAATCCTGCCCCAGATGTACGCGACCGTGAAGCTCCGCGTGCCCGTCTCAAAAGACGCCGTCGTCGTCCCCCAGAATGCGGTCATTCAAGCCTCCTCGACGGACAACGTCGTCTTCATCGCAGAGGGCGAAGGGCACTTCAAGGGACGGAAGGTCGTCCTCGGTCCCGAGGGAGACGACGGGATGGTCATGGTCAAGGCCGGCCTCGAGCCCGGAGAGAAGGTCGTCACCTCTGCCCAGTTCCTGCTGGACTCCGAAAGTCAGCTCAAGGCGGCCATACAGGAAATGCTGTCGCACAAGAAGGCGGGGAATTCCTGATGTTGTCGCGCATCATAGACTGGTCGCTAAGAAATCGTTACCTCGTGCTCGTGCTCGCGGCCCTCTTCATCGTGGCGGGCGTCTGGGTGATCTATCACACGCCGGTGGACGCCATCCCCGACCTGTCGGACACCGAAGTCATCATCTACACGAAGTACGCCGGCCAGAGCCCGCAGGTCGTCGAAGACCAGGTGACCTATCCTCTCACCACGGCCATGCTCAGCGTACCCAAGGCCGAGGTTGTGCGAGGGTATTCCTTCTTCAACTTCTCTCTGGTGTACGTCATCTTCAAGGACGGGACCAACCTCTACTGGGCCCGCACGCGGGTGCTCGAATATCTCAACTACGTCGCGCCCAAGCTTCCCAGGGGCGTCTCCCCGCAACTGGGGCCCGACGCCACGGGGGTCGGATGGGTCTACGAATACGCGCTCGTGGACAAGACCGGCACACACAACCTCTACCAGCTGCGATCGCTCCAGGACTGGTACCTGCGCTACCAGCTCCAGACGGTGCCGGGCGTGGCCGAAGTAGCCAGCATCGGCGGTTACGTGAAGCAGTACCAGGTCGAGGTGGACCCCAACAAGCTGGCCGACTACCACATCAGCCTCGAGCAGGTGAAGAACGCGATCCAGAACTCCAACAATGATGTCGGGGGCCGCGTCGTGGAGATGGCCGAGACCGAATACATGGTCCGGGGACTCGGCTACATAAAAAGCCTTGACGATCTCAGAAAGATCCCCATCGGCCTTGATTCAGGCGGGCGCCCCGTACTGCTCGGGCAGGTGGCGAACATCCACCTCGGCCCGGAGCTGAGGCGGGGCCTCGCGGATCTCAACGGCAAGGGCGACGTGGCCGGCGGCGTGGTCGTCATGCGCTTCGGCGAGAATGCCCTGAAGACCATCGAGGGCGTCAAGGCGAAACTGGCCGAACTTAAGAAGGGCCTGCCCAAGGGCGTCGAGATCGTGCCGGTTTACGACCGGTCGGGTCTCATCGAGCGCAGCATCAAGTTCCTCAAAGACAAGCTCGTCGAGGAGATCATCGTCATCTCCCTCGTCTGCATCCTGTTCCTCTTCCACTTCCGGAGCGCGCTCGTGGCCATTATCATCCTGCCCCTGGGCGTCATGGCATCGCTCATCATCATGTATTTCCAGGGCCTCAACAGCAACATCATGAGCCTGGGCGGCATCGCCATCGCCATGGGAGCCATGGTGGACTCGGCGATCATCATGATCGAGAACGCGCACAAGAAGATGGAGCGCGGCTACGACAAGAGCCGCCACTGGGAGATCATCGGGAGCGCCGCGAAAGAGGTGGGCCCCACGCTGTTCTGGTCCCTGTTGGTGCTGACGTTCTCGCTCCTGCCCATCTTCACCCTGAACCAGCAGTCGGGGAGGATGTTCAAGCCCCTGGCCTTCACGACCACCTACACCATCGGCTCGGCCGCATTCCTCGCGGTCGTTCTCGCCCCCGTGCTCATGGGGTTCTTCATCCGAGGAAAAATCCGGCCCGACGTGGAGAACCCCATCACCCGCTTCCTCGTCTGGATCTATCATCCCGTCGTGGACTGGGTCCTTAAGCACCGGAGGGTCGTCCTCGTGGCCGCCCTCCTCGTCATGGTCAGCGCCGCGTTCCCGCTGATGCACCTCGGCTCGGAATTCATGCCGCCGCTCAACGAGGGCGACCTGCTTTACATGCCAACAACCCTGCCCGGCATCTCCATCGGAAAGGCAAAGCAGGTCCTCGAACAGACCGACCGCATCATCAAGTCCTTCCCCGAGGTCAAATCGGTGTTCGGCAAGGTGGGACGGGCCGACACCGCCACGGACCCTGCACCGCTGACCATGCTCGAAACCACGATCCAGCTTCACCAGGACAAGAAGGACTGGCGCAAGGTCCCCGTTCACCGCTGGTATTCCTCCTGGGCGCCCGACTGGATGAAGAAGCCCCTGCGCCTCATCTGGCCGGAAGAGAAGACGATCACCCAGAAAGAACTCGTGGAAAAGCTCAACCAGGCCATCCAGTTCCCGGGGCTCGTCAACGCCTGGACCATGCCCATCAAGACGCGTACCGACATGCTGTCCACGGGCATCAAGACACCCGTCGGCATCAAGCTGCTCGGCCCTGACCTCACCGTACTCTCGAAGCTGGCAAAGGAGGTGGAGGCGGTCGTGAGGACCATCCCAGGCACCCGCTCGGTCATCGCCGAACGCGTCATGGGCGGCTACTACATGGACTACGACATCGACCGGACGGCGGCGGCGCGCTACGGGCTTTCGGTGCAGGCCATCGAAAACGTCATCGAATCGGCCCTGGGCGGCATGAACGTCACCCAGACCGTGGAAGGGCTGGAAAGGTACCCTGTCAACCTCCGGTACATGCGTGACTACAGGGATGACCTGCAGTCGCTCAAGCGCGTGCTTATTCAGACGCCGACGGGCGCGCAGATTCCCATTTCGGAAGTCGCCCGCTTCGTCATCCACCAGGGGCCGCCGGCCATCAAGACCGAGAATTCGCGCAAAACCGCGTGGCTCTACGTGGATCTCAAGAGCTCCGACATCGGCGGCTACGTGGCCAGGGCGAAGAAGATCGTGGACGAAAAAATCCACCTTCCGCCCAAGTACAACCTCGTCTGGAGCGGACAGTACCAGTACATGCAGGAGGCCCGGGCGCGCTTGGTCATCGCCGTGCCCATCACACTCTTAATCATCCTCCTGCTCCTGTACTTTAATACCAAGTCGTTCGCGAAGGTGGCCATCGTGATCCTGGCCGTCCCCTTCTCGCTCGTCGGCTCCTTCTGGCTGCTGTACCTGCTGAACTACCACCTGTCGGTGGCCGTGTGGGTCGGCCTTATCGCGCTGGCAGGGCTTGATGCCGAGACGGGCGTGGTCATGCTCCTCTACCTGGAGCTGGCCCACGAACTGTACACGAGGCTGGGCCGCATGAAGACCCGCGGAGACCTCAAGCAGGCCATCTTCCACGGTGCGGTCAAACGCATCCGACCGAAGATGATGACCGTCGGCGCCATCCTCGCGGGTCTGATCCCGATCATGCACGGTACCGGGACGGGTTCCGAAGTCATGAAGCGGATCGCGGCGCCAATGGTAGGCGGCGTCATAACATCGCTACTGCTGGAGCTGACCATTTACCCGGTGCTGTACTACTACCTCAAACGGCGTCACCTGGACCCCTCGCTGGAGCCGACGTCCGAAGCGGAAATCCACGAGACGCACTGAGGCACGCAGGACCTTATCCGACGAAGGCACACGATCTTCTTGCAGGTGCACGGGTTTGTTAAAATATTCTTTCTTTCCGTTTTGTTAAAGTACAATGGGCTTCATCCGTGCTGACATCTTCGTAAGCCCCTTCCAATCCCGGACAGGCCGACACCTACAGGGAGATGCAAATGAAAACCGATAAAATACAAGCGAAGGATCCCGTATGCGGAATGCCCGTCTCTCCTGAAAGTGCCGCGGGGAGCTTCGAACACGGTGGACATACCTACTTCTTCTGCTCCAAACACTGCCTCGAAAAGTTCAAGGCCGATCCGCACGCGTTCGTGCCCGGCAAGGAGAAACCCGCCGCCGAATTCAAGGATCCCGTCTGCGGCATGACCGTGGACCCGTCCACGGGAAAGCCGAGCTATGAATATAAAGGCACGACGTATCATTTTTGCAGTTCTGGCTGCATGGAGAAATTCAAGAGCGATCCCGACAAGTACCTCGCCCCGGGCTACAAGCCCATGGGTATGCCCATGAAGATGAAGCACACTGCGCCCGAGCCGCACGAGGAGAAACCGGCGGCCGGACACAAGGATCCCGTCTGCGGAATGGCCGTCTCTCCTGAAAGTGCCGCGGGGAGCTTCGAACACGGCGGACATACCTACTTCTTCTGCTCCGAGCACTGTCTCACGAAGTTCAAGGCCGATCCGGACGCTTTTCTCCGTGAGAAATCCGCTTCCCCCGCGAAACCGGCCCCGAAGGGCGCGCGCTACACGTGCCCCATGGACCCAGAGGTCGTCCAGGACCATCCCGGAGCATGCCCCAAGTGCGGCATGGCCCTCGAACCCATGGAACCGTCCGCGCCCTCGACAAAGACCGTCTACACCTGCCCCATGCACCCCGAGGTCAAACAGGAGGAACCCGGTGCGTGCCCCAAGTGCGGCATGGCCCTGGAGCCCTCCACCGTCACGGTGGAAGAGGAGAATCCCGAATACAAGGACATGACGCGCCGCTTCTGGGTAGCCCTGGCCCTGACGGTCCCCGTCTTCGCCGTCGCGCTCACGCACATGGTGCCGGCGCTGAAGGCCATGCACATCTTCTCCACCCGCACGGCCGGGTGGATCGAGTTCATCCTGTCGACGCCGGTCGTCCTGTGGGCTGGATGGGTACTGCTGAAGCGCGGATGGAACTCACTGGTCAACCGCAGCCTGAACATGTTTACGCTCATCGGCATGGGCGTCGGCGTGTCCTATGTCTATAGCGTAATCGCCCTTCTCTTTCCGCAGATCTTCCCCCCGACCTTCCGAGACGCGAGCGGGCAGATCGCCACCTATTTCGACGCTGCGGCCATGATCACCGTCCTGGTTCTCCTCGGCCAGGTCATGGAGCTCAAAGCCCGCAGCCGCACGTCCAGCGCGATCAAGGCGCTCCTCGGCCTCGCGCCCAAGATCGCCAGGAAGGTGGACGACGACGGGACCGAGAAAGACGTCCCGCTTGAGGAGATCCAACCCGGCGACATCCTCCGCGTCCGCCCGGGCGAAAAAGTACCCGTGGACGGCGTGGTCCTCGAGGGCTCCAGTTCCGTGGACGAGTCCATGATCACAGGCGAGCCCATACCGGTCGAAAAGACCTCCGACGACCGCATCACCGGCGGAACCGTCAACGCCACCGGCGGCTTCACCATGCGCGCCGAGCGAGTCGGCAGCGAGACGCTCCTTGCGCAGATCGTACAGATGGTGAGCGAGGCCCAGCGCAGCCGCGCGCCCATCCAGCGTATCGCCGACGTGGCCGCCTCCTGGTTCGTTCCCGCGGTAATCCTCTCGTCGGTTATCACCTTTATCATCTGGGCCCTCGTCGGCCCCCAGCCCGCCCTGGCCTATGCGCTTGTAAACGCCGTCGCGGTCCTCATGATCGCCTGCCCCTGCGCCCTCGGGCTCGCCACGCCCATATCCATCATGGTGGGAACGGGACGCGGCGCCCAGGCGGGCATTCTCATCAAAAACGCGGAATCGCTGGAAATCCTGCAAAAGGTGGACACGCTCGTGGTGGACAAGACGGGCACCCTGACCGAGGGCAAGCCCCGGCTGACCGACGTCGTCCCCCTGGAGGGAATCGACGGGAAAGACCTCCTGGGCCTCGCCGCGAGCCTCGAGCGCGCCAGCGAACATCCCCTCGCCGCCGCCATCGTGGCCGGCTCCGAAGAGCGGGGCGCCGCCCTGTCCACCGTGGAGGACTTCAAATCCTTCACGGGCAAAGGCGTCGCGGGGACCGTCGGAGGGCGCGCAGTCGCCCTCGGAAACGCGCGACTCCTGGAAGCCATGACTCTCGAAGAAGGACCGCTTTCCGATCAGGCGCAAGCCTTGCGCCGGCAGGGAAAAACGGTCATGTTCGTGGCCCTCGACACAAAACTGGCCGGCCTCCTGACCGTCTCGGACCCGGTCAAGACATCCACCCCCGAGGCCGTCAAGACCCTCCACGAGCATGGTATCCGCATCGTCATGCTGACGGGCGACAACCGTGTTACGGCGCAGGCCGTCGCAGAAGAGCTCGGCATAGACGAAGTCGAGGCGGACGTCCTGCCGGACCAGAAGAGCGCCGTGATCAAGCGTCTCCAAAACGAAGGCCGCTTTGTCGCCATGGCGGGCGACGGCGTGAACGACGCGCCCGCTCTCGCGCAGGCCCAGGTGGGCATCGCAATGGGTTCGGGCACGGATGTCGCCATGGAGAGCGCCGGAATCACGTTATTGAAAGGCGACCTGCGTGGGATCGCAAAGGCCTACATCCTCAGCCGGAAGACCATGGCCAACATCAAACAGAACCTCTTCTTCGCCTTCGTCTATAACACTGTCGGCATTCCCGTGGCCGCCGGCGTCCTCTATCCGTTCTTCGGCATCCTTCTCAGCCCCGTGATCGCGAGCGCCGCCATGAGTTTCAGCTCTGTGTCGGTTATCAGCAACGCGCTCCGCCTTCGCAAGGCGGACGTATGAAGATGGATATCGGGGCATGAGGAAGAAATGGCTCTGGATCGCCGGCACGCTCGCCGGCTTCGCCCTGGTCGCCGGCGTCCGCTGGATGCCGGGATGGTACTGGTCTCTACGGACCGCGAACCCGGTTCGTAGCGGAGCCCGCCTCGCGGCCGAGGAGGGTTGCTTCTCGTGCCACGCGCCCCTGGGAAGGGACCAGCACGCCAATCCCGGAAACCAGTGGAAATCCGTGCCCTCGTTCTTCCGCGGGAACCTGATGATGTACGTAAAGTCCCCCGATCAGGTCGAGAACTTCATCACCTACGGACGGCCCAAGGCGCCGTCGAAATCGGGGGCCGAGCCCTACCACGCCAAGCAGCTCTTTCACATGCCCGCCTTCAAGGGTCGCCTCAGCCGCAAGCAGATTCATGAGCTGGCACTCTTCGTCATCGCCGCCGACGGATATCTGGTCCCCGACAGCGGTCCCGTCGCCGACGGCTTTACTGCGTCCCGGAAATTCGGTTGCGAATCGTGCCATGGCGTCGGAGGGTCGGGCGGCCTCCCGAACCCGCGGTCCTTCACCGGATCCGTCCCGGGCTGGACCGGCCCCGCCTTTTCGCACCTCGTCCAGAACCGGAAGGAATTCGACCAGTGGGTGCTCGACGGCCGCTCGAAGCGCTTCTCCGAAAACCGTGCCGCCTCGTTTTTTCTCGACCGCGCCACCCTCCACATGCCGGCCTTCAAGGAGGTCCTGAGCAAGAACGACGTGGACGATCTGTGGGGCTACGTAAACTGGTTGAGGTCCAACCGCGGCCCCATTCTCTCAAGCGCCGGCTCCGGCGGATAACCCCCCTCGCGCTGCAGGCCGATTGTCCGTCTGAAATAAGCGGCCTCGCGGCCTGTTGTACCTGTCTTGGAGAACAGGAGGAACCGATGAAGTCTGTTTCGTTCAAAACCGCGATAGTGTCTATTCTCGCCGTGTGCATGCTCGGCCTGGCCATGACCGCGTTCGCCGCCGGCAAAAATCAGGACAAGGGCAAGGTCATAACCGTGCAGGGCGAGGTTCTCGACCTGGCCTGCTACCTTGACCACGGGGCCCGCGGAAAAAAGCACCAGCAGTGCGCCCTCATGTGCCTGAAGGGCGGTCAGCCCATGGGCCTGATCACGAAGGACGGCAAGGTCTATCTCCTGCTGGCCGACCACCAAGACTACAAGCCCTTCAACGAGGCCAAAAACTACGCCGCAGATCAGGTCGAGATCACCGGTCCCGTCACCCAGAAGTCCGGCCTGACCGGATTGACGGTAGAAAAAGTGAAGAACTTATAGGCGGAAAGCCCGCGCTCTGCCGGCTTCACCACGGCCGGTGCCCGGCGTCTTGCAGAGGCGCCACCGCGTTCGGTCATTCCCTGATATTCCTCCGCCTGGCGGACGGCACCGCCTCCGGTACGTGATGGGCCGGAGGCGGTCCTTCCTGCAGCGCGCAGGCCTACGGCCGCGTCGCAGCTCCGAGCAACGACGATTCGACATTTTCAGGTCGAATTCGTGTTACGCATGGTAACGCCTTTCTTCCCCCAAGAGCCCCCCTTGTGCGCCGCCGCGCGGTCTTCCAATCTCTCAGCCTGCGTTGCCATTGTGTTTCACACTTCCTGCGATGCTGGCATGCAAATTGTATGGATTACCTCGGGAGTGTAGCTAACTATGGATGATGCTATGGGTGAGAAATGTCCGATTTGTGGAACCCAGCTGTCTCCGGAAACCGAGCACTTTGAAATCAGCTATGGTGGCAAGACCGTGCACCTCTGCAGCAAAGAGTGTGTCACCGTCTTTAATCTTTATCCAGAGGCCTACGCCGGAGAATACGAGCCTGAGTTGAACCTTCTGGAGGATACTCGATCCTGAGGCGTTCCCCCCTGTCCGGGCGCCCGCGTCTTCCAATTAAGTCACTGCCCGGAACGCAGGCTTTCGCGGCCGCTGGCGCAAGCCGTCAAGCGCATTCTCCCACCTGTTCGAATATCCTTGCGGCAAGGCCCACCTTGCCCGAACGGATATTGTCGTAAGTCAACCACAGCCACAGGACCGTCTCCGATAACGGACGAACCCCCACAACCGGCGTGTCCATTGCCACGGCCTCCGACGGGGCCGGCCAGGCCTCATCTCCGACCAGCCGGAAAGTTCCGGTGGACTCGATCATCCTTCGCAAGGCCTGTTCGGCCTCAAGGGCATCGGTCACCTGGATCATGGCCGACAGGGTCATGCTGTGGAACACGGGGGTCAGAACCGCCACGCGTGTCACGCGCATATCCATCCCTGAAAACCGCCTGACCTGCTTTGCGAAAAACGCGCCTTCTCCGGTTTCCTGGACGGGGACGAGGTTGAAAGCCACCTGACGTCCGAAGATATCCTTCGGGATGTCCTTGAAGTTAATCAGGTTGATCGACTGGTTGTAGAGTTCTTGAATACCCGCCTCCCCCCATTGGGAGGCCGGAATGAAGAGGTGGCAGTCCACGGAGGCCAGGCTTTCCCGTGGAATCGCCTTCAGGAGGTAAGCAAGATAGAGCGCCTCGGGTTCAGGCAGAATGTACTCCAGGCCGTAGTTTTTCAGCTGCTCGCCAGGCAGAAGCGGGTCGGCCCATCCGGATTCCCGATCCATATTCGCGCTCAGATCAATCAGCAGGGCCTCGTTGTCCCGCACCCACTCGACAACGGTCTCGCGCGATTCCCTCGCAAGATCGCATAAAAACACGACTTTCGCCTGGTCGAGATAGTTCTTTTCCAGCGGCAGAAAAACATCCGCCGCTTCGTCTTCAAGTGCGATCTGCCATGGACCCACCTTGTTCCCGAACAACATCAGCCGGCCCTTCGCCACGCCCATCTCCACGAGCTTCTTATGGAGTTCCTTGGCGTCCAACGTCCCCGAGCCGAGGATTGCGATGGAGCTTCCCGCTTCAATCATTTTCTGGCTTTCCTTCCGGTTGGACCTTCTCTTCCCCCGCCCGCGGACCGACCCTGCGGCGGCCGTATCGCGACAAGACCCATCCTATGGGACCGGAGGCCGCATAGGTGACCGCTATCCCCAGGAGGACCGCCGGCGGATTCCAAGCGATCAGAATCAGGACGAGGGCGACAAGGAAGATGAGCATGGACGACCGCCTGGCACGCAGATCGAGTTCCTTGAACGACCGGAACTTGATGCGGCTGACCATGAGCCAGGCAAGCGAAACGACATAGACCAGAGCCCCCGCTTTCAGCGCGGGCGGCAAACCGGCGGGCAGGTAGTACAGCGGCAGAACGGCGGCCGCGGCGGCCGCCGGAATCGGTAGCCCCACGAAGTACTTCTTGTCGACGTGCGCCACCTGGACGTTGAACCTGGCGAGCCTCATGGCGCCGGCAACGGGAAGAAGAAAGGCAAGAAGCCATCCTGATCGTCCCAGGTCTTTGAATCCCCAGTTGTAGAGTATGAGGGCGGGCGCCAGCCCGAAGGACAGGAAATCGGAGAGAGAATCCAGTTCCTTCCCAAAATCGCTCGTCGTGTTGGTCATCCGGGCGATGCGCCCATCCAGGCTGTCCAGGATGCCCGCCATAATCACCATGGATACCGCCAGCTTGAACCTTCCCTTGGTGCTCAGGATGATGGCGTAGTAGCCGAAGAACATGTTCGCCACGGTGAACAGGGAGGGAAGAATGGCCACGCCCTTCCTGAAGGGAACGCGCCGTCCCGTCTTCTCTATTCTTCGCAGGGTCCTGCGGGGCATTATCGATCCTTCCATGCGGCGATAGCGGTCTCGCCGGCTTTCACCCTGTCCCCTATCCTCACGATAGGTTCGATTCGGGCAGTGGGCAGATAAAGATCGACCCTCGATCCGAACCTGATCAGTCCGATCCTCTCTCCTCGCTGAAACCGCGCGGCCGGACTCGCCCAGCAGACGATCCGTCTTGCGATGAGACCGGCGATCATGACCACGTCCATCGCGCCCTTTCCAGTTTTGAAGGCTATGCGGATCTGTTCGTTGTCCAGAGAGGCCTTTTCGCTCCAGGCGGCCATGAACTTGCCCGGATTATAAACCGTACTCACGACCGAGCCGTCCGCCGGGGCGCGGTTGACGTGGACGTTAAAAACCGACATGAAGACGCTGATTTTGGTGCGACCCCCAACCACGGAGACAGCTACGATGCGGCCGTCCGCAGGCGAGACGAGAAGGCTCGGGTCATCGGGAGCCCGCCGCTCTGGGTCCCTGAAAAAGGCGCATACGCACAAGGCCGCGAACAGGAAAAAGCAGGCCCATGCATAGAATCCGAAGACCCCCAGAATCACCGCAAGCACGGCAAGAGGACCGGCGAAGGGAAAAGCTTCCTCTCTAATCGGCATAACACCTCCCGTTTCAGTTTACAGGAAGTGGTGCGGTGACGAAAGATTCGGTGGAGCCCGAAGGCAGGCTCACGGCTCCCTCCGCCCTTCTTCGTCTCATTTTCGAGACCGGTTGCGGAACCTGATCCGGCGGGAGCCCATTCATCGGGACAGGAATGAGGGTATCCCCCTTTCGCAGAGAGGCTCCTCGACCAGGCCGCCGGCGGCATGCAAAATACCCGTGAAATAGACATTCTGCCTGGGTTTGGCTTGACGAAAAGGCCTAAATCTGCTAGCATAATGGGGTTACGCGTCGTTGGGAGATGAGACGATGTGGATACGTTTTGGGGAGGTCGTAAGGCCCGTTGAGTTGATTGAATCCCTCCCCGCTCTAAAATTGGATCTGGGCTATCACTATGATGCAAGCGTAGCGCCCCTGGAGTTGACCCTTCAGGTCACTCCGCTGAAGACGGGGCACCGGCTGGAGGGCCACTTTCAATACGAGGCCACGGCCCTCTGCGCGCGATGCCTTCGCGATGTGCTCTTTTCCGGGGAGGCTCGCTTCGATCTGGAGTACCAGCCCGAATCCATGGCACCGGTGGACATTGACGTGGAGGTGTCGCCCGAGTCGACGGAGATCATATACTACGAGGATGACACCTTGATGCTGGAGAATCTGATCATCCAGCAGATGTACCTGGAGGTGCCGGAGAAAATCCTTTGTCGCGAAGACTGTCAAGGGCTCTGCTCACGGTGCGGAGCAAACCTGAACGATGGAGCCTGCGCCTGTCCCCCCGACGCCGATCCGAGGTGGGGCGCCCTGTCGCAGTTCAAACATGCTCAATAGGAGAACGTACGATGCCTAACCCAAGACGCCGCCACTCAAAAGCCCGCAGGGACAAACGCCGCACGGGCGACGCTCTTTCGATCCCCAACGTCGTTGAATGCCCCCAGTGCCACGAACCCAAGCAGCCGCACGCCATCTGCGAATCCTGTGGCTACTACGATGGCAAGCAGGTTCTCGAAGTAGAAGAGGTCTGAGTCGCCCATGAGCATCCGCATCGCCCTCGACGCGATGGGTGGAGACAGGGCGCCGTTGCCCGAGGTCGTGGGTGCCGTCGAGGCCTATCGCAGGTTCGGCGTAAACACGATACTCGTCGGGGACGAAGCCAGGCTTAAAAAGGAACTCGCCCGTCTGAAAGCATCAGGCGAAGGGATAACCGTGGTCCATGCCGACGAGGTCGTGACCATGGATGATCCGCCCATGACCCCGATTCGCAAGAAGCGTCAGAGTTCCCTCCGAATCGCGGCCGACCTCGTAAGAGCCGGCGAAGCACAGGGGTTCGTCTCGGCCGGGAATACGGGAGCGGTCATGGCCGCCGCCAAGCTCGTCATAGGCGGTATCGATGTCGTGGAGCGCCCGGCTCTTGCGACCTGGATCCCCCACCCGAAGGGCGTGACTCTCCTGCTCGACGTGGGCGCAAACAGCGACTGCAAGCCCTCTCAACTCTGCCAATTTGCGATCATGGGCAGCATCTTCGCCTCCCAGCTCACGGGAATC
>CAVRTJ010000011.1:0-194981 GCA_963724125.1 uncultured Acidobacteriota bacterium | reverse complement strand
GGCTTCGGGGCAAGGGTCGACAATATCTCCCTCTACACGACCTCCATTGCCATCGATCAGAGCCTTCAAAGTCGGAAGCCCCTTCAGGCTCAAAATTTACGGCGCGGGTTTTCTGCCCGGCGCCTGGGTGTATATCGACGGTGCGCCCGTTCCCATCGTGAAGTACAAAAGTCCGAACCTCATCGTGGCCAAAAAAGGGCGGGCTCTCAAGGCCATGATCCCGAGAGGAACACCGGTGTGCGTGACGGTGGTGAATCCGAACGGAGGCACCACCCCGTGCTACATGTTCACGAGGTAGCAGGAAATAGAAGGGGAAGCATTCTCCCGGCAAGGAGCACCGCGGAGAACCACTTGGGATTTCGGAATTTTATTGGTCGTGAATGGTCTTGAGTTCGAGCACTTCGAAAGTCCGCGTGCCCCCGGGCGTTTCGACCTCCACTTCGTCGCCCTCGCGTCTGCCCAGCAGGGCCTTGCCGATGGGCGACTGGACCGAGTATTTACCGTTCTGTATATCGGCCTCTTCGTGCGTGACCAGCCTGACGGTCAACTCCGAGTCCTTATCCACATCGTAGAGCTTCAGCTGGCTTCCGTAGGCGGCCTTGTCCCTGGGGATCGAGGACAGATTGATGACGGAGAGCGCGGCAATGCGTTGCGTGAGCTGTCTGACACGCGCCTTAACGTATTGCTGGCGCTCGAGCGCCATCTGATATTCGGCGTTTTCCGAAAGATCTCCAAGCTGTCGCGCCCTGTCTATTTCCCTGGGCAGATCCACCCTCAGTTCGTGATCGAGCTTTTTGAGATCCTGTTCGAGGGCCTTGCGAGTTGCGTCAAGGCCACCGTTTGGAGCGGCCATGTAAACCTCCTTCTTTGATCCACAATTGTGCCGACCACGACCGGCGCAGGCGACATCTCCGCCCGAACAGGCCGCCTCGGCTCTGATAACAGTGCCGGTGGACTCTAAAGTCCCAAGGACATTATACTAGATCTAAAGTAGCATTAGGAGGCGCTCATGCCCGAAAGGAATATTTCCTTCATCGAATCGATCAAGGAGCGAACCAAGATCGATTTCCAGAACCTGCACTGGGAAGGCTCCTTCAAGGATTACATGGGCCTGGCTCACGACCAGCCGAACGTAATCAGAACCGCGTATCAGCGCCTGTACGACATGATTCTTTCTCACGGACGTGAGGAAATCAGCGACGGGCGCTCCACCACCTACCGCTACACGTTCTTTTCCGACCCCAAAGGACAGGGGGAGGACGCCATTTTCGGCCTGGACAATACCCTGTCCCGGCTGGTCAACATTTTCAAGTCCGCCGCGTACGGATACGGACCGGAGAGGCGTATTCTGCTGCTGCACGGACCAGTCGGCTCGGCAAAATCCACCATCGTCAGGCACTTGAAGCGAGGACTGGAGGATTACAGCAGAAAGCCCGAGGGCGCCCTATACTCATTCCGCTGGAGCGTCCAGCCGGAGGAGTCCGGCCGTGCTCGGGTGCGCGAGGCCGACCAGTTCGCCTGCCCCATGCACGAGGAGCCCCTCAAGCTGATTCCCGCCGAGTTCAGGGGGGACATCCTCGAGCAGATCAACGCCAAGTCCACGCTGCCCTATAGGCTCAAGGTGGAAGGCGACTTGTGCCCCGCGTGCCGCAAGATATTCTGGGACCTCATGCAGAAACACGAGGGAGACCTGGAAGAAGTCCTGAGCCACGTCCAGGTGTATCGTCTCCTCCTCTCGGAAAAGGACAGGATCGGCATCGGGACCTTCCAGCCCAAGGACGAGAAGAACCAGGACTCCACGGAACTCACCGGCGACGTCAACTACCGCAAGATAGCCATCTACGGATCGGACAGCGACCCACGGGCATTCAACTTCGACGGAGAGCTCAACATCGCGAACCGGGGCATCATCGAGTTCATAGAGATTCTCAAGCTCGACGTGGCGTTCCTCTACGATCTCCTGGGCGCAACCCAGGAGCACAAGATCAAGCCCAAGAAGTTTCCGCAGACCGACATCGACGAGGTCATCCTTGGCCACACGAACGAGCCGGAGTACGTGAAACTCCAGAACAACGAGTACATGGAGGCGCTGCGGGACCGCACCATCAAGATCGACGTTCCCTACATCACCCGGCTGGCGGACGAAATCCGAATCTACACAAGGGACTTCAACAAGAAGAAGATCACCGGGAAACACATCGCCCCCCACACGCTGGAGATCGCCTCCATGTGGTCCGTCATGACCCGCCTCGAAGAGCCGCAGAAGCAGGACCTCACGCTCGTCCAGAAGATGAAGCTTTACGATGGGCGGACGCTCCCCGGTTACACCGAGGACACGGTGCGGGAACTGCGGCAGGAGGCCTCCCGGGAGGGTATGTCCGGCATCTCCCCCCGGTACATCCAGGACAAGATGTCCAACGCCCTCGTCACCGACATCAACGAACAGTGCATCAACCCGTTCATGGTATTGAACGAACTCGAGTCGGGCCTCGCCCACCACAGCTTGATATCCAGCGAGGAGCAGCGCGCCAAGTTCAAGGAACTCCTGAGCGTCGTGAAGGAGGAATACGAAGACATCATAAAGAACGAGGTCCGGCGCGCCATTTCAGCGGACGAATCGGCCATCTCCAGTCTCTGCTCCAACTACATCGACAACATCAAGGCCTACACGCAGGGCGAGAAGATCCGGAACAAGTTCACCAGCAAGATGGAAGAGCCGGACGAACGGCTCATGCGCTCGATCGAGGAGAAGATCGCCATCCCGGAAACCCGGAAGGACGATTTCCGCCGTGAAATCATGAACTACATCGGCGCCCTTGCCATCGAAGGCAAGAAATTCGACTGGCGGACCGACGAGCGCCTGAGAAGGGCCCTCGAGATGAAGCTTTTCGAAGACCAGAAGGACACCATCAAGCTGTCCGCGCTCGTGTCCAACGTCATCGACAAGGACACCCAGGAGAAGATCGAGGTGATCCGCGGACGCTTGATCAAGAACTACGGCTACTGCGAGATATGTTCGAAGGACATCCTCGAGTACATTTCCTCCGTCTTCGCCCGAGGTGACGAAAAGGAGGAACAGGAGTAGCACCGGCCTCCCGTCGTGACTGCTCCACCGGCTGTCTGCCGGCGCGAAAGGGCGGCCCCGGCCGGGACGGCCCTCTTGAGGCGATCCCATGACCTTGCGCATACACAGCGATCATGCACGTTTTCGAGCCATCGTGAAGGGCCGGATACGGCGCAACCTCCGGCGATTCATCGTGCAGGGCGACATCGTGGCCCAGAAGGGCACCAGGAAGGTCAGCATTCCACTGAACGAGATCCGGCTTCCCAGAATCCGGCATGCGTGGGACGAGCAGTCCCAGGTCGGCCAGGGCAAGGGCAAGGAAGGCGACGTTCTCGGGCAGGACGACCAGCCAGGAGAAGGCTCCGCGGGAGAAGCGGGCGATCAGCCGGGCGAACATCCTCTCGAGGTCGATATCTCCTACGAGGAGCTCGCGCAGATCCTCGGCGAGGAACTCGAACTGCCCCGCATCAAGCCCAGGGGCCAGAAGGTCCTGACGAGCGCGACCGGTCGTTTCACCGGCATCAGGCGGTCCGGACCGGAATCCCTGATCCACTTCAAGCGGACCTTCAGGACCGCCCTCAAGAGGACAATAGCGAGCGGCGAGTACTCCCCGGGCGATCCCATGGTCATCCCCGCCCGCGAAGACAAACGGTACCGGGCCCGGAAGGAGGTGCTTCTCCCCCAGTCCGCGGCCGCCATCATCTACATGATGGACGTATCGGGCAGCATGGGCGACGAGCAGAAGGAGATGGTCCGAATCGAGGCCTTCTGGATCGACCTCTGGCTGAGAGCGAACTACAAGAACCTGAAGATCCGCTACATCACGCACGACGCGGAGGCCCGGGAAGTCGACAGGGACACCTTCTTCAAGAGCCGGGAATCCGGCGGCACGCTGATATCCTCCGCCTACACCGAGGCGGCCAAGATGATCAGAGCCGACTATCCTTCCGAAGACTGGAACCTCTACCTTTTCCATTTTTCGGACGGCGACAACTGGAGTGACGAGGACAACGCCCAGTGCCTGGATATCCTGTCGGAGCGCCTCCTGCCCCAGGCGAACCTCTTCGCCTACGGGCAGGTCAAGAGCGCCTACGGCTCCGGCGCGTTTTACAGCGTCCTGGACGGGGCCTTCGAGGACAAAGAGAACATCGCGCTGAGCAAGATCGACGACAAGGAGCAGATCCTCGACTCCATCCGGACGTTCCTGGGAAAGGGGCGGTAGGCATGCAAAGCGCACCGTTCGCGGCCAATCAGGAGGGCGCCTACGCGAAAGACGGTCACCGGCCCGCACCCGCTGCGGTCTGGGGGACGCCGTGCGCCTTCGGTCTGGCGTGCCGCCGGTCCGCGGTCCTTCGTGGCACGAAGCCCGTCAGGGAGGATGCGTCATGAGGCATCCCGATCCGAGAGCGCTGAAGCGCCTTGATTTCATCCCTTTCCCCGAAGAACTCGTGCAGGTCAAGCGGGAATTCCTTGCCTACGCCCGGGAACAGGGGCTCGATCCGGGCGAGATCATCTTCGACTTTCTGACGTCGTCGCAGGTGAGCGAGGCCGCTGCATACGACGGATTTCCAGCCCGGTACCCGCACTGGCACTACGGCATGGTCTTCGACCAGATGGAAAAGAAGCAGAAGTGGGGCCTGGCGACCATATACGAAATGGTGATCAACAATAATCCCGCCTTCGCTTACCTGCTGGAGGGATCGACCCCCGTCATACAGCGAATGGTCATCGCTCACGTGCTGGGGCACTGCGACTTCTTCAGGCGGAACGCCTGGTTCCAGGGCACGAACAGGAACATGCTCAACGAAATGGCCAACCACGCGGCCAGGATAAGGCGCTACGCAGACCGCCACGGGTTCGAAAGGGTGGAGCGTTTTCTGGACACGTGCCTGTCGCTGGAGAACCTCGTAGACCCGAACCTCCTTTTCTGGCGAGCAAAACATGCGCGTGCGAGGGCCGGGGAAACCCGTGCGGAGGCGGAGGATTCCCTGGTCGAACCGAGGTTCACCAGCCCCTACCTCTCTTCCTATTACAGGGGAACAATGCGCACTCCCCAGGCGGTCAGAACGAGGGACGAAGACGACGAGTACCGGGAGATGCTCCCCTTCCCCGAAAAGCCCATCAGGGCGGTCCTCGACTTCCTCGTGGATAACGCCCCCCTCGCGGACTGGGAAAGGGACATACTTGACATAATCCGCAATGAGGCGTATTACTTCCTCCCGCAGCGGCTCACCAAGATCCTTAATGAAGGGTGGGCGGTTTTCTGGCACAAGAGGATCATGGTGGCCCGTGGGTTGCGCCCTTCGGACATGGTCGAATACGCAGATGAACATTCGAAGATCATCGCGGCTTACAGGGGGCGAATTAATCCGTACAGGCTCGGTTACTATCTTCTTGAAGACATCAAGGACCGGTGGGACAAGGGAAGACACGGCCCGGACTGGGAGATCTGCCAGGATCGTCTCACACGGGATCGCTGGGACACCAGGGAGATGAAGGGCATGGAGAAATTGTTCGAAGTGCGCGCGGCCTATAACGACGCACAATTCGTCGACGAGTTCATGACCCCTGAATTCGCCCAGGCTTCGGGCTATTTCACCTATCGACACCATCCCAGACAGGGCGCGTACGTCATAGAGAGCCGGGAGTTCAACAAGATCAAGCAGACCCTCCTGACCCATCTCACCAACGGTGGAGAACCAATCCTGGAGCTGACCGACGCCAACTACGCGAACCGCTCCGAGTTGTACCTCCGTCACATTCACGGCGGCGTGGATCTCAAGGTCGATGAAGCCCGCCAGACGCTCCATTCTCTATATGCCGTCTGGCGCCGTCCGGTCAACCTGGAAACCCAGCTGGAAGGGAGAAAAAGGACTTTCAGTTACGATGGCCAGAGAGATGGAGAAAGCTGACCTTTAGGGAAAGGGTGAGACATGAAAAAGACGGTGCTCATAATAATCCTCGCGGTCCTGGTTCTCTTTTGCCTCATTTCCATCGCGGTAGGGGGATTTTTCGGCTGGCGCTTCTACCAGAAGCACAAGCTGACCCAAGCCTCGATCAAGACCACCGTCGAAAAGCAACTCTCCGAAACCGTTCCGAACCAGGAAGAAAACGAGCCGCAGGCGCAGTCCGACCAGGGACAGCCCGAGCAGGCGCAGCCACAGGAAGCACCGCAGGCGGAGGCTCCGGCCGAGCCGGACCAGTCCGACTCCGGGATGACCCCGGAAACGACGGCGCCGGATGAGGCGGCCTCCCCGGAGGCCGAAGAAACCACCCAGGAGGCCGAAGCCAAACCGGTCCCCACCCGTGAACCGAAAAAGAAGAGGGCACCGGCCAGGCCTTCGTCCGCCGCGGCTCCGGCTCCCGCGCCCTCACCGGCTCCCGCGCCCGCCAGCCAGCCACAGCCCGAGACCGCGGCCGCCCCGCAGGCGCCCGCCGAGGCCGCTCCCCAGACAGCCGTGACCGAACAGAGAAGGAAAGAACCGCGCGGTACGCTCGGACTCATCTTCGAATCGAAACTGGATCAAGGAGAGGTTATCATCCACGTTGACGGCAAGGTCGTCGTCGCCAAGGCCTTCACTGCGTCCCCGGAAAACAGGTTCCGCCTTACCAAGGGGCTGCGCCTGATACCTGGACAGCACCGGGTAAAGGTCAAGGTTGCCATGCCCGACGGAAAGAACGAAATCAAGGAATGGACCGTGATGGTCGTCAAGGGCGGCGACACGGTCTGGAAGATCGAAATGAAGAGGTTCCCGAGGACCCTCGATATCAAACCGATTACATGATCAGCGGTGCGCGCGGGATGCGATCCGGCGCTTCGCGCTTGCGGGAGGAAATGATTGCCTAGAGGACACAAGGGCCACATTGCGAACGAACTGCGTCCGAAAAGACTGCTGATAAGGGCCACCGGCCTCATGGGCTCGCCTATCAAAGTCCGCCACGATTTTCGAGCCGGGGAGGAACTGTTTCTCCGCTGGATCGTCCTGTCTCTGACGATCGGCTTGGCCACGGGTGCTTTCGTCGCCGTTTTCGACTTTCTGCTCAGGGACCAGGTGGTCCCTATCCTGTACAACATTCGCAACCCCACCCTTTATCTCCTGCTTCCCGCGGCGGGCCTGATCCTGGCGGCCCTCGTGGTCAGGTATTTCGTGCCCAGCAAGGAAAGCTCGCTCACGGAAGACTACATCCTCGTCTACCATGATCCCCGCCGCCACATGCGCCTGGGCAACCTGCCCGGCAAGATGGTGGCTTCCTTCCTGACCCTGGCCTTCGGGGGAAGCATGGGGCTGGAAGGCCCGTCGATCTATGCGGGCGCATCGCTGGGCGACTGGTTTCAGCAGCGGTTCAAGAAGCTCTTCCGGCGCGAGGATCTTAAGCTGCTACTCGTGGCCGGCGGCGCGGCCGGCATGGCCGCCATCTTCAAGGCTCCGCTCACGGGCGTGGTGTTCGCCATGGAGGCTCCGTACAAGGACAGCCTGGCGGCGCGGGCTCTGGTTCCAGCGCTCGTCGCCTCGTCGGCCAGTTACCTCACCTTCGTCCTGCTCGCCGGCAGCGAGCCCATCTTCGCCCAGTCGGCCCAGTTCGGATTCAAGGTAATGGATCTCGCCATGGCCCTGCTGCTCGGCATCGCCTGCGGGATCGGTGCGCGCATTTTCGTGTGGCTCACGAAGATCGTGACGAAATTCATGGACAGGTTCTCGTCCATAAATCGAGCCGCGATCGCCGGGCTCATCGTCGGGGCTCTCGGCCTCCTGATCTTCACCATCTTCGGCGAGCCCTTCATCTACGGCCCGGGGTACATGCTCATCAAGCACCTTCTGGCCCAGCGCGATCCGTTCCTGCTCATCCTGCTGCTCCTGGGCTGCAAGATGGCGGCTACGTCCTTCACCTGCGCAGGGGGCGGCGTGGGCGGGCTGTTCTTCCCTATGGCCGTAATGGGAACCGCCATGGGTGCCGGGTTCAGCCATTTCGTGCCGGCCGCCCACGGCTCTCTCTATCCGATCATCGGATTGGCGGCTTTCGTGGGGGCGGGATACCGGACGCCGCTCGCCTCGGTAGCCTTCGTGGCGGAGACGACGGGCAGTCCCTGGGCGCTGATCCCGGCCATGATCGCATCCGTCGTGGCCTTCCTGACAATGGGTGACACGGGTATTTCCGACGAACAGCGGAATCTCGCCGGCCAACCCTTCTCGCCCGGCGCGCCGCATTGAACACGGCCTGCGGCCTCCGCTCCCCGGCAGATCTCACGACTGTCCGGGCGGCGGAGGCTCCGTGGCCATCTTCAGGGTTCCCGTGGACGGGTCGTAATCTTCAAAGGACACGGGCGGGTACCCCGCAATAGATCGTTTCAAGCCTGCAAGCCGCGCAAGGCGGCGAGACAAGCCGGCCCGGCGGGGCTCCCGATGGCCGAAAGACGCCTCCAGCTCCCGCAGGGAATCGGGATCGGCGGCGTGGCCGGCCTCGGCGAGCCTGCACAAAGCCCACATGGCGCCGGATTCGAAAGGCTCTTCCACCAGGTACTGGGGAAGGAGGTGGGCGAACTCCGGCCTCAGGTCCGGCCGCATCGCGAGGATCTCGCCGATGGCTTCGGGTGCCATTCTGCAGAGGTTGCCCGACTCGTCGCACATGGTCCAGATGAATGATCGAATGACTTCCCGCACGGCCCGGTCTTCCGGGAAAAGGGCCTTCGCCTTGACGCCGAGGGCCTCGACGGCCCGCCACCGGACCAGCGCCCCGTTGTCCTGAACGAAGAGCATCAGGGCCCTCAATACCTGGCCTCCGGTGGCCGGCAGCTTCTCGAGGGCGTCCCAGTCCCGCCGGGTCAGAATATCTCTTATGGCGTCATAGCGCTCGCGCCTTCTCACGGCTGCCCTTCCCCCAATTCGCCCATCGCGCGCCTCAATTCGGCCTTCGCGACCCGATAGCCGTATTCCGTGCGGACCTTGGCCGCCTCGGCTTCCGCCAGGTTCGTCTCGGCGTCCAGCAGATCCGTGATGGTTCCGGCGCCCACTTTGTAGCGCTCATCGGCCATCCGGAGGCTTTCCCGGGCGTCGGCGTTGAGCGCTTCGACGGCGACGGCCGAGTCGTAGGCCTTCACCACGTCGGCGTGCGCGGTCCAGATCTCCTGTCGCACGCCAAGCTGCGCCTGCAGGCTCTCGTTCTCGGCCTGGCTCAACTTTGCCCGGGCCCGGGCAAGGGTGTGCCTGCGTTCAAATCCCGTGAAAACGGGGATTCGAACGGACACGCCCACGGCCCAGTTCTTGTCCATCGGAAAGAAGGCGTTGTCAAGCCTGCCGTAAGCCGCCTCGGCCGTTACGGTCGGTCCGTAGGCGCTCCTGGCGGCCCTGACGCTTTCCCTTCCGGCCGCCTCCCTGTTCGCGGCCGCCCGGAGCTCCGGACGGCCGGCAACGGCCTTTTTCATGGCGTCGTCCACCGAGAAACTGCCGGGGGGCGCGAGGGCCGGTCCGACTTCCCGAATTCTGAGCGGAGTCTCGGCCGGCCTGCCCATGGTCGTATTCAGGTTGCCTCGCGCCACGTCCACCGCGCTCCGGGCGCCGACGAGGGCAAGGCGAGCATTCGCCAGACTGACCCTGGCCCGGAGAACATCGGCGAGGGGCACGGCTCCGACCTCTTTCCTGGCCTCTGCCAGGCGCAGGTGGTCCTCGCTTCTTTTTAAGCTCTTCCGGGCCACGGAGAGGTCCGCCTCTGCTGCCAGAAGGCCGTAAAAAGACTTGTACACACCCAGAACCGTGTCCTGCCCCTTCTGCAACGCGGACTGTGAAGCCTCGGCGCTCATGGCTTCCGCCCTGTGCGCCGAGGCCTTTCTCAATCCGCTGTCGAACAGCGTGTAGCTGCCTTGCAGGCTCAGGCTGTACTGGTCTGTCGGGCCTATGACGTTGTCGATGGGACCGAAAGGCAGGGCCTGGATCGAATTCGGCAGGAAGGCCCTGCTCTCCCAGCGCCTGTAGCCGGTTTGAAAATCCAGCCGCGGGAAGTAGCCTGAACGGGCGACGCCCTCCGTCTCCATAGCCGCCCGAGCTCCGTTTCTGGACGCTTCGAGGCCGGGATTGGAAACAAGGGCCGTGCGGACGCAGTCTTCCAGCGTCATGACCGGACCTGAAGTGACTTTCCGCTCTGTGTGGGAACCGGAAGTCGGCTCGGATGCGAGAGGAGAGCCACCCGAAATGCAGAACACGGCGGCGACCAACATCAGGGCGGGGACGAATCCAACGGACAATCGTTCGGACATGATTCGGTCTCCTTAGGCCATGGTTTTCTTGAACCGGGCGGAGGCGAGGGCGAGCAGGATCGTGCCCAGCACCAGCAGGCCGGCCATCTGCGGCCACAGCACGGCGACGCCGATCCCTTTGAGGAAGACGCCGCGGATGATCACGATGAAGTAGCGGAGGGGATCCACCAACGTCAGCCACTGGATCGCCACGGGCATGTTTGCGATGGGGTAGATGAACCCCGACAGCAGGACGGCCGGAAGCATGAAGAAGAAGGCGGTCATCATGGCCTGCTGCTGCGTCCCGCTCATCGTGGATATGAGGAGTCCCACACCCAGCGTACACATCAGGTAGAGCGCGGTGGAGAAAAGGAGAACGAGGGGGTCGCCCTCGATGGGGATCCGGAACCAGAAAACCGCGATGAGGCTGATCAAGACGACATCCAGAAAGCCGATGAGCGCAAACGGCAGGGTCTTGCCGAGGATGAACTCCACCCGGCCGATGGGGGTCACCATGATCTGCTCGATGGTGCCGATCTCCTTTTCCCGCACGATGGCCATGCTCGACAGAATGACCGAGATGACCATGACCAGCAGCGCGATAACACCGGGCACGTAGAAGTTGCGGCTCTCCAGGTTCGGGTTGAACCAGGCGCGCCAACGCAAGGTCACCGGCGAAGGGGGAATGACGCGGCCCGTCATGGCCTCGACGCGACGTACCAGAACGTCCGCGTTGTATCGAGCCCCGATCTGGGACGCGTAGTTGAGAACGATCCCGGCCGTATTGGAGTCGGTGCCGTCCAGAAGGATCTGCAGTTTTCCCGTTCGCCCCGCGGCCACGTCGTCTCCGAATCCCCTGTTGATCAGGAGAACGGCCCTGGCGTGCCCTCCATCGAGGACCGGCCTGACGTCACTCTCGCTGTTGAGATAGTCGACGAATTCGAAATGCTGCGAGCCTTCGAAACGTGCGAGGAGCTGCCTGCTCTGCACGCTGTTGTCCAGGTCCAGAACGGCCGTTGCGATGTTGCGAACGTCCGTCGTGACCGCGTACCCGAAGATGATCACCTGGAAGATGGGGATGACGACGATGACGGCCCGCATGCGCGGGTCCTTGAGCATCTGGATGAATTCTTTTATAAGCATGTGTTTTAGGCGTTCGAACATGTCAGACCTCAGGCCAGTTGCTTCTTGAACTTCTTGAGCGACAGGGCCAGCATGAGCACCGCGAAGATCACCAGAAAGATGCCGTCCGACCAGAGGACCGCCGGTCCCACGCCCTTCAGGTAGAGCCCCCTGAGCATGGTCACGAAGTACCGGGCCGGAACGAGATACGTCACGAACTGGAGGGCCTTCGGCATGTTGGCGATATCGAACATGAAGCCCGAGAGGAGAAACGCAGGAAGAAAGGTCAGAACGAATGCGAACTGGCTGGCCATGAGCTGGTTCTTCGTGGTGATGCTGATGAATATCCCGAGCGCCAGCGCTCCCACCAGAAACACGGAAGACATGCCGAAGAGGGCAAGGACGCTGCCTCGAAGCGGTACGCCGAAGACAAAACGTCCCATAAGCACCGACAGGAGCATGTCCAGCATGCCTATGGCGAAATAGGGAATGAGCTTGCCGATGATGAGTTCGGCTCCCCTGAGGGGCGTGGATATGAGTTGTTCCATCGTCCCCGTTTCCCACTCGCGCGCCACCGTAAGAGACGTGAGCAGCGCCGCGATGATCATCATGATGACCGCGATGAGCCCCGGCACGATGAAGTCTGTCGAATCCATGTCGGTGTTGTACCAGACCCTCGGATACAGCTCCAGGGGGAGGGAAAGGGGCCGCCCGAGCATCCTCCGCGCGAGTCTTATCTGCACCCCGCCTGCGTACGTCTGGACTATTGCCCGCGCATAGCCGATGGCCAGGGAGGCCGTGTTGGCGTCGCTGCCGTCCACGAGCAACTGAACGTCCGTTCCCCGGCCCGATTCCAGCTTGCGTTCGAAATCGGTCGGGATGACGAGCGCCATAAGGGCATCGCGGCGGTCCACGGCCCGGACGATGGACCGGTAATTGTCTGCCGTGCCCGCGAGCGTGAAGTACCGTGAACCCGTGAACCGCTCCACGAGATCCCGGCTGGCGGGTGTATTGTTCTGGTCCCATACCATTATGGGCACATTGTCCACATCGAGCGTGAGCGCAAATCCGAACAGGAACAGAAGGACCAGGGGCAGAACGATGGCGATGCCGAGCGCCCTGGGATCGCGAATAATGTGGATAAACTCCTTGCGGGCGACGGCCCACGTGCGACGCGCCTTCATGATGCCGCCTCCTTCAGGAGCCCGGCTGACTCCATGGCTTGTCTCATCGCGCGAACTCCTTCTGAGGCGTTTCGGCGCGGTCGCGGGCCTCGATGAGGGACACGAACACGTCTTCCAGCGAAGGCGTGATCCGTCTCAGCTCAACGACATTGAAGCCGGCGCGGGGAAGATCCTCCCGCAGCCGCCCGGCCAGTTCTTCCGCATTGTCGGCGGCCGCGTGGATCTTGTTTCCGAACAGCGCGGCCTCCTTGACGCCGGGAATCGCCTCAAGGGCCGCCATGGCCTGGAACGGTCTGTCGCACGCCACCTCCAGCACCTCGTCCCGCATGTAGAGAGTCTTGAGCTCCATGGGGGTGCCCGTCGCGATGAGTTCGCCCCTGTAAATGAGCCCCAGACGGTCACAATACTCGGCCTCTTCCATGTAGTGCGTCGTGACGAAGACCGTGACCCCCCGCCCGGCCATCTCGTAGATGAGATCCCAGAAGCTGCGCCGGCTGATCGGATCGACGCCCGATGTCGGCTCGTCGAGGAAGAGAATCGGCGGCTCGTGGAGGAGCGCACACCCGAGCGACAACCGCTGTTTCCAGCCCCCGGGCAGGAGGCCGGTGGCCGTTTTTCGATGGTCTTTCAGGTTCGCCATCTCGAGAACCCAGGCCTTTCGCGCGGCCTTTTTCTCGCGGGGGATGCGGTAGATCCCGCTGTAGAAATCAATGTTCTGCTCCACCGTGAGGTCCTCGTAGAGCGAGAACTTCTGGCTCATGTAGCCGATGTTGCGCTTGATCGCTTCGGGCTCCTTGATGATGTCGAAACCCGCCACGGTCCCGCTTCCCGACGTCGGCGCGAGAAGGCCGCACAGCATGCGGATGGTCGTCGACTTTCCGGCACCGTTGGGACCCAGGAAACCGAAGACCTCTCCCCGTCCGACGCTGAGGCTGATTTTGTTGACGGCGACGAAGTCCCCGAAACGGCGTTCGAGGTCGCGGATTGTCACGGCATTGTCACCGTTCGGGACGGGCCTGGTGCTCATGGCGCATCTCCCGAAAGGGATGAGACGAAGACGTCCTCGAGAGTCGGTTCGACCACGCGCGCGTCGCCGCAGCTGATGCCGGCGGCTTCCAGCGCCGAACGAACGCGCGCGCGCGCTTCGGTGGTTTCCCCGACGACGATATGAAGGCGATCCCCGAACGCTGTCACCGACCCGAACCCCGAAGACCTCAGCACATCAGCCGCGCGCCGTGCCTCCCCGCACGTCACCTCCAGGAGAGAACCCCGCATGAGTGACTTCACCTCAGCGGGCGTACCCAGGGCCATGAGGCGTCCCTTGTGCATGAGCCCCACGCGGGTGCAGCGTTCAGCCTCGTCCAGGTACGCGGTGGACACGAAGATCGTGACGCCTTCCTGGAGCAACTTGTAGAGGATGCGCCAGAAGTCCCTGCGCGACACCGGATCCACGCCGTTCGTCGGCTCGTCCAGGAAGAGAACCTTCGGCGTGTGGATGAGAGCACAGGCCAGGCCGAGCTTCTGTTTCATGCCTCCCGAAAGATTTCCCGCAAAGCGCTTTCTGAAGGGCGTGAGGTTCGAAAATGCCAGCAACTCGTCCATCCTGGTTCTGAACAATGCTCCCCGTGACACCGTATATGTCACCGTAGAACCGTATGTTCTCTTCGACCGTGAGGTCGGGATAGAGGCCGAAGCGTTGGCTC
Organism: uncultured Acidobacteriota bacterium; assembly: GCA_963724125.1. Taxonomy (GTDB): domain Bacteria; phylum Acidobacteriota; class UBA4820; order UBA4820; family DSQY01; genus CAVRTJ01. Next base: position 180,680 of record CAVRTJ010000011.1, on the reverse strand, counting down.
ATGTAGCCGATCTCGTCTTTGACGGCCTCGGCCTGGGTCACGACGTCGCGCCCCAGCACCCTGGCCTCGCCGGAGGAGGGCGGAAGGATAGCCGTGAGCATGCGCATAGTCGTCGTCTTTCCGGCCCCATCCGGCCCCACCAGGCCGAATATCTCGCCCTCCTCGACGGCGATCGAAAGCGCATCGACGGCCGTCAGGTCTGTAAAAACGCGCGTGAGGCGTTCGAGTTCAATCGTCACCATGACTCCGCTCCGTGTGGGGGTATCTCCAGGCCCCTCCGCATGGCGGAAGGGGCGATGCCGAGCCGGACATCCGATGGTGAGAACGGTTTTCCCATGTTACCGGTTCTCTTGCAGAACCGCGTCCGCGGGCATGCCCGGCTTCAGTTCCTGCTTCGGATTGTTCACGTCGATCTTTATCCTGTACACGAGCTTGACCCGCTCGCCCCTGGTCTGAACGGTGCGGGGCGTGAACTCGGCCTCCGAGGCGATGAAGGATACGCGTCCCTCGTAGCTCTTTCCCATGGTAGCTGTCCGTCGTGACCGTGGCGGGTTCTCCAAGCTTCACGCGTCCCAGGTCGGATTCCTCGATGTAGGCCCGGATATAGACCGTGGCGAGGTCCGCCGCGGTGACCACGGGCGTACCCGGTTGGACGTATTCGCCCGGCTCCACGTTTTTTGACAGCACCATGCCCGACAGCGGAGAGTACAGGGTCGCGTAGTCCAGCTGAAGTTTCGCCAGGCCCACGACCTTTTCAGCCTGTTTCGCTCTGGCCCGTCGCAGCCTCGATCTGCTCTGTCCTCGGGCCTTTTACGAGCACGGCCAACTTCTCCTTTGCGTCCTTCTCCCTGGAGACCGCAGATTGGTAGGCGGCCCGTGCCGCGTCGAACTCGCGGGCCGAGATCACTTCCTTCTCATAGAGCGTGCGGGCGCGTCCGATGTCGGCTTTTTCTTTGGCCAATTCGGCGGCGGCGGCGGCGAGATTGGCCCGCCCTTGGGCCACCTCTTCGGGTCTGTAGCCCTTGACCAGTTCGGACAGGTTCGCCCTGGCCGCCTCCAACGCGGCCTCCCGCTCCGCGAGTTGTTCCGTCAAATCCGAATCATCGAGGCGGGCGATGACCTGCCCGCGTTTCACGGACTGGCCCTCATCCACAAGTCGGGCGATAACCCTGCCCGGTATTCGGAAGCTGACGGCCACCTCAGTGGCCTCCACGTTCCCCGAGACGTCTATCTGGTGGTCGTCGGCCTGCGAAGAATGGAACGCGATGAAGTAGACCAGCGCCGCCACCGCGACTACGACAGGAATTATTATGAGTGCCCGCTTCGCTTTCATGCTTGTGCCTCCGGCAATATGCGCTTCATCGTACGCGACTTCTGAGACCGAAGCCTCACCCCGGTCTCAGCGCCGTCTATTCATCACTCTTTCGAATGCCGTTGAGAATAAGATCCGCGATCCTTCCAGCCAGGGCTTTGTCTTCGAGGTCGGATTGATCGATGACGCCCAGAACTTCGTTGAACCTTTGCCTTATAGGCCCGCTCGCGATGAGAAACACGGTGCTGCCGACTATGGCGAGATGCGTGAGGAGCGAATTGACGTCCCGAAAGACGCCTTCGCGCCGGCCGTCCTCTAAAACCGTCCGGACCGTCTTAAACACGCGCGCCATCTGCTCGACAACCGGGGCGGGAAGATTAGCCGCGCCCGCGGCAAGTTCCCTGACCATGAGGCGAGGGTGGTCCGGAATCTTGCGGAGTGTTTCGACGAGCGCGCCCAGCACTGATGCGAGCTGCTGCTCTGCACCCTGCCCCGAGATTCTGGCGCCTTCCATGGCCTCGGTGAGCAGGGCGAAATTATGCACGAGGACGGCCTCGTACAGCGCCTCCTTGTCGCCCACGTGGTAGTAGAGCATGGCCTTGTTCACACCGGCCCTCTCCGCAATGCGGTCGACGCGGGCACCTGCAAAACCGTCTTCAGAGAAAACTTTGGAGGCCGCGTTCAGGATGCGTCTCCGCGGATCCGCCGCCTCGTGCTTGTCGCTTGAAGGTCTCTTTTTGGGGGGCATCGTAACTCCGCACCAGCGAATAAACCAGATTGTTAAACTAACTAGATGGTTATTTTATGACCTACTTCCCCGCCTGTCAAGTGGCGCAGAAAGCGGCAGGAAGGATGCCGCGTTTCTCGTCACCTTGTCGTTATATCCCGCAACACCACGCGATCGCCTGTTACTCCTTATGTCTCATATGTTTACAGGCAACAGGCGCCTCTCTCTCACCGACTAGTTGTGGTGTTCTTCCACAGCTCCCCATATTCCCTGTTTTGCGCAAACGCACATCCCCTTTATGTTCACATAGTTACATGGATATTCGTTTTGCCGTTCTTTGGCAGCGCTCTTGCTTATATAGAGGCGAAGGGATCGAGGAATAGAAAAGACCATGATTCCGCACCTTCCCTTCGAGGAAAAGGAGGTGATCCAAATGGTCGCCGTACTCGTCGCAATCGCAATCGTGGCTTTTCTTCTGTTGGATTTCCTCGTCATCAGGAAAAGGCGCTCAGATCGAACCTCCAGTTCGGCATCTGAGAAACCGCGGCTCGCCCCCCTTGAAGCCCTGCAGTGGAAAGTCTCCATTCCCGAGGGCCTCTTCCTGTCCGATGGGCATGCATGGGCGTCCCTGGAGAGGACCGGACGCGTTCGTGTCGGCATGGACACCTTCGGCTGGCAGATGCTCGGCAGTCCGGACACGCTGGAATTGCCGAAGCTTGGAACGCGCGTCCGCGCGGGTGAACCGCTCGTCCGGCTTTACAAGGGCAAGAACCTCGCCTACCTGTGTGCACCAACCGGTGGCATCGTTGAGGACGTCAACGTCGAGCTATCCCCGGAGCCCGGCATGGCCGCTCACGATCCCTACGGCGCGGCATGGTTCGTCCTGCTCAAACCCACGCGGATCGAGGATGATCTCCCGAAGCTGTGCGTGGCCGGCCAGGCTAGACACTACCTCAGCGAGGAGGTGGAAAGATTCCGCGGTTTCGTCGAAAGCTACCAGGAGGACTACAGGACAGCCGCTGACGGCGGAACGCCTATTAGCGGCATCGTTCCATGCCTCGGCAGCGACGCCTGGGACCGCTTTCGCCGCGAGTTCATGCGCGAGGGCATTTAGTGGCCGTCCGTGCAGCGGCATCGCGCGTTCGGCCACCGGCATCCGCCACCCGGACAATCATCCCGTCGGGTCGCACCGAGCGCTCGTCGCGTTGCGGTAGTCGTTCGTATGCGGCGCACGCTCGTGGAGAGGATTCTTGGTAACGTCTCGTTTTTCCACACCCCCTCAGGCCGGGTCAGTTTGCGCAGTGCCGATCTTTCCTACAATTATAGTCGCCGTCTTACCTCCTTTGTCCTATATTAGAGTTAGCGCGGCGATGTTGCCGGCCGCGAGCGGGAGCTGAGATGCGGGGCCGTCACCACCGGACCGGCTATTCCTCGCTCGCCCGCCTGAAGTCCAGGCTGGGGGGGATTGTGCAGAAGACCTGGTGGTTCCACGGCCTGACGATCAAGCTCATGGCAACCCTCGTTGCCGCAATGGTGCTTACAACAGGCGGCCTGGGCATCTACACCACCTACAGGCACAGGGCAGGTCTGCAGGAAGCCGTCTACCAATCGGCCGACCGGATCGCGGACCTCGTGCGCCGTTCTGCCCGGTCGTCAATGCTCCAGAACAATACGCAGCAGCTCCACGAGATCATGGACACCATCGCGACCGAACCCGGCATGGTGCGTCTGCGCATCTTCAACAGGGAAGGCCGAATCATCTACTCCACCGAAAAGGCGGAACGCGGAACGATGGTGAACAAACAGGCGGAGGCCTGCGTGGCCTGCCACGCTCAGGGCAAGGCGATCGTAAAGCCCGAAAAGAGCGATCGGATTCGAATATTCCGCGAACAGGACGGTGCGAGAACAGTCGGGATAATCCAGCCGATCGAAAACGAGGCCGCCTGCTACAACGCCCCCTGCCACGCGCACAGCTCCACCGACAAGATACTCGGAGTCCTGGACGTGAATATGTCCCTGGAGAAAGTGGACAGGGCCATGACCACCTTCGTCAGTAAGACTTTTGCGGGTGTCGCGCTGTCCGTCCTGCTTGCGGCCATCCTCGCGGTGCTCTTCACCTTCCTTCTCGTCCACAAGCCCTTCCGCCTCCTTCTGGAGGGCACACAGAGGGTCGCGGCGGGTAACCTCGACCACGTCATACGCGTATCTTCCCACGACGAAATGGGCATTCTGGCCGCCGCCTTCAACGACATGACGCGGAGGCTCAAAGAGGCGATGCAGGTCATTCAGCATTGGAACGAGACTCTTCAAAAGAAGGTCTCCAGCAAGACGGAGGAACTCCAGCGCGCACAGAGCCACCTCCTTCGCATGGAGCGCATGGCCACGCTCGGCAGGCTGGCCGCTATCATCGCCCACGAGATCAACAACCCGCTTGCGGGCATAAGGACCTACGCGAAGCTGCTGAGGAAGCGCCTGGCCAAGCAGAACAACACGCTCGGCGAGGAGGACGTCCGATACCTCGCTTTGATGGAGAGCGAGGCGGCGCGCTGCGGGGATATCGTGAACGACCTCCTAAAATTCTCCAGAAAACAGCCTCTGCGCCTGGAAAATCGTGACGCCAGCCACCTCGTGGAGGAGTCGCTTCGTCTCGTGCAGCACAGGCTGGATCTCCAGAACATCGACGTCAGAAAGCAGCTCGATCCCGACCTCCCCGAGCTTTCGTGCAACGGACAGCAGATCGTCCAGGCACTCATCGCCATCATGATCAATGCGTGCGAGGCCATGCCCCAGGAAGGCGTGCTCGAAGTTTCGACAAGCCTCGCGCCCGGCAAGACGGGCATTCTCTTCAAAATAAGAGATACGGGCGCAGGCATAGATGCCGATACACTCGAACACATCTTCGAGCCCTTCTTCAGCACGAAAGAGGAAACATACGGCGTCGGACTGGGCCTGGCCGTGGTTTATGGTATCGTCAAGCGCCATGGAGGCGAGATCGACGTGTACTCCGAACCGCGCCGGGGTACGATCTTCACGCTTTACTTCCCCCTCAAACCAATCGTGAGCCCGCCCGAGGAGCAGGCCGCCGTGCCCTATCCGGAAAGACCGCCAGAAGGACCTGCCGTAGGGGCATTTTCGTTGACAAGCCGGAGCGCTCTTTGCGTTAATGGAACTTCGATTTGAAAGGACCCGCCATGGCCGGTAACCCCTGGATTCTCATAGTCGATGACGAGCTGATCGTGCGGGACTCGCTGAAGGCCTGGTTCCGCGACGAAGGCTACGGCGTGGAGGTCGCCTCCAGCGCGAAGGAGGCCCTCGAACGAATGGCCCGCCAGGATTTCGACATATTTCTCGTGGATATAAAGATGGCCGGCATGGACGGCCTGGAGCTCCAGCAGCGAATCAGGCACGTCAAGCCCGATGCAACGGTCATCATCATGACCGCCTACGCGTCCGTCGAGACGGCCGTTCAGGCGCTCAAGCAGGGTGCCTACGACTACATCACGAAGCCCTTCGATCCCGACGATCTCGAGCACCTCGTGCGCAATGCGGTGGAAAGGCAACGCCTCCAGAGAGAGAACGAGGCGCTCCGAACGAGCCTCAAGGAAGTCTCGCACTTCCCGGACATCCTGGGCGACAGCATACCCATGCGCCGTGTCAAGGAGCTCATCGAGACGGTAGCGCCGACGGAGGCGACCGTCCTCATCCTGGGCGAGAGCGGCACGGGGAAGGAATTGGTCGCCAAGGCCATCCATGCCGCGTCCCTCCGAAGGTTCATGCCCCTCGTCACGGTAAACTGCGGGGCGCTGCCCGAGGGCCTGCTCGAAAGCGAACTCTTCGGCCACGAACGCGGGGCTTTCACGGGGGCTCAATACCGCCGGAAGGGCAAGTTCGAGTTGGCCGACGGCGGGAGCCTGTTCCTGGACGAGATAGCCGACATCTCGCTGAAAACGCAGACCGACCTGCTCCGAGTACTCGAGGAGAAGCAGATCTGCAGAGTGGGCGGCTCCAGGATGATCCCCGTTGATTTCCGCGTGATCGCGGCCACGAACAAAGACCTGTCCGCCATGGTAGCGGACAAGTCCTTCCGGGAGGATCTGTACTACCGGGTCAACGTCTTCCAGATCCCCCTGCCGCCTTTGCGGGAGCGCATGGAAGACCTGCCCGTGCTCGCGGACCATTTCGTCGGCAGGGCCGCACAGAGGGTGGGCAAGTCCGTCCGCCTCATCTCGCCGGCCGGCGCTGGAACTCCTCCAGAATCACCCGTGGCCGGGCAACGTCCGCGAACTGCAGAACGCCATAGAGCGCGCCCTCGTCGTCACCAAGGGCGAAGAACTCCAGGCGTCGGACTTTTCTCTGGAGGTCCGCGAGAACAAGGACGACAAGGAGGCCGATCGCTCCACCATACCGCTCTCCGAGGTCGAGAAACGCCATATCGAAAGTGCGCTGCACGAGCACGGCTGGAACATAAGCCAGTGCGCGCGGCTTCTGGGCATCGACCGAGCCACCCTCTACAACAAGATAAAGCGGTACGGTCTAAAACAGAAAAAGGCATGACCACCCTTCGGCTATACTCCATAGGCGACGTTGATCCCGGCGCCGTCCAATACGCGGCCCTCACCGTCTCCGAGGTCCTGGGGCTCCGATGCCGCATCGATCAGCGGCGCCTCGATCCCGGAGAGGCATATCTGCCGAGCCGAAACCAGTACCATTCCACCTCCCTGCTCGAGGTCCTCCTGAAGCAGGAAGGACCGCCCGGCGAAATCAGGCTCGGATTAACCGAGGTGGATCTCTGCATTCCGATACTCACTTTCGTCTTCGGCGAGGCCCTGCTGCGAGGAGAGGCGGCGGTCGTCTCCCTCCACAGGCTGCGACAGCCCTTCTATGGGCTGCCCCACGATCCGGACCTTCTGCTCCGGCGCCTGGAAAAGGAGATCCTCCACGAACTCGGGCACGCGGCAGGCCTGATCCATTGCAGGGATTACAGCTGTGCCATGGCCTTCTCCAACTCGGTAGGGCAGGTCGATCTGAAGGAACCTTCTTTCTGTGATTCATGCCTGGACGAACTGTCCCTGACCTGGCCCGACAACCGTGGGGATGTAAACGGAACAACCGGGAGCCAGGGCGGTGAAACACCGGGCCTTCAACGTGACCGCCCCCCCGGGACCCGCACCACGAAGTCCCTGCTGACGGTTCCCCTTGGCCGGCCACCCTTTCCGTGGATCCTGTTCAGTTCTTCGCCCTTGATCCCCCGGCCTCGTCGCCTTCGTTCCACGCGCACCCTGAATCCCCCGCCAGTTCTAGACGCGAGATGGCGCGGGCACTATATTTCATAAAAAGGGAGGAGGAGGGCCATGAGAAAAACGACGTTAATTCTTCTGTTCTTCACGGCAGCCGCCTGTTTCGGCCTTCTGCTGGCATGTTCCGGCATCCAGAACATAAAAGCCGGCGTTGCGGGCCCCTTGAGCGGCGAACAGGCCGCCTACGGGCAGGAAGTTCTGAACGGCGTCCAGCTCGCCGTGGACAAGTGGAACGCCGATGGCGGCATCAACGGCAAGAAGATATCCATCATAGCCGTCGACGACGAGAACGATCCCGCAAAGGCCAAGGAGATGGCCTATTTCCTCTGCAAGAAGAACCCGCTCATCGTCATCGGTGACGTCGATTCCGGCTGTTCGCTACAGGCCGCGAAGATTTACGAAGACCACAAGGTAATCATGATCTCTCCCACGTCCACGACCCCAAAATTGACGGACATCGGATACAAATACGTCTTCCGCGTCTGCGGACGGGATGACCTGCAGGCCATGCACGCAGCCGTATGGTTCGCCAAACACCGGCCCGGACAGGCGGCGGGCGTCGTGCACGACAACAGCGATTACGGGACGGGTCTGGCGGAAGAGTTCATTCGAAACTACGAGTTCCTCACCAATCGAAAGGCGCTCTTTAACGAAGAAGTCCAGCGCGGCGACATGCAGATGAGTGCCGTGGTCGAACAGTGCAAGGCCACGCACCCGGACATGATCTACTTCGGGGGACTGGCCAACCAGGGTGGCTCTCTTCTCAAGGTCCTGCGAGAAAACGGTTCGACCTGCGCTTTCATGTCGGGCGACGGCTGTTTCGGCCAACGGTTCATCGACGCAGCAGGACAGGAATACGCCACCGGGGCCATCGTGACCTTCTACCCGGACCTGAGCACACTTCCCGGCACCAACACCCGCGACTTCCTGGCGGCATACCGAAAGAAGTACAGCAACGAGCCCGGCCCCTTCAGCATTTTCGGATACAAGGCGGCCGACGTGGGCTTCAATGCCATAGCCCAGGCGGGGGTGCCGCTCAACGGCCGGACCATTTCCGAGGCCCTCCACCGCATGACGTTCAAAACGTTCTTCGGGCTCATGCGCTTCAACGAGAAGGGCGATCCCACCGAGGCGCCGTACAGCATGTACGTTGTAGAGGAAGGCACCTTCAAGGAGATCGGACAGTAGGGAGCTGCAGGCGCGCCGCCAGCAGGCTACCAGTGCGCCCGTGGATTGAGGGTGGTCCCCTCTCAGTGCGTCGATGGGGAGTTCAGCCCCTCTTCCCCACCACCAGGACGCTTGCCTTGACACGGTGGCGCAGGGCGTCGGCGGTCGATCCGAAGAGCAGGTCCTGAAAGAAACGGTGTCCGTGCGCGCCCAGAACGACGAGATCCGCCCCCTCGGCCTCGATCATCCTGGTCAGTGCGCGCACTGGTTTGCCCGCGCCGAGGTGCGTAGAGACCTGAAAACCCAACTCTTCGAGGGACCCGGCGATATCCGCAAGGCGTTCTTCGTCTTTTTTGCTCTCGACGTCGGCCGAATCGCGTCCGAGAAAGCGCGCGCCAGCGCTTTCGACGACGTGCATGAGCGCGATGTGCGGCCGCTGGTCGCCCACAAAGCGTAGCGCCTCACGCAGGATCTCGGTCTCCCGGCCCGAAAAATCCAGAGCCACCGCGATTTTCTTGTACGGCACGGACAGGTCTCCCAGCGATAGGGCCTCCTCGGGGGCGTGAATCCCCACTCTCCGGGCGGGACGCCCCAGCCTCAAGAGCGTGCCCAGCCAGGGCTTGAAAGTAACATAAAACAGAAGGACCGCGATGACCAGGTTGAGCAGGATAGCCCCGGCATAGATCCAACCCTTGGCGGCTCCGGCCGATCCCGCCCAACCGACCACCCAGTCGATTACCAGCTTGACGTTCAGCACGACAACCACGAGCGCCGTGACCCATGCAAGGATCTTGAGCGCCGGTCCGATGGAAAACCCGTCCATCTTTCCACGGTCCGAAACGAAGTGAATGAGCGGGATGATCGCGAAAGGCAACTGCAGAGACAGGATCACCTGAGAGAGAACGAGCAGCGTTCCGGTACCCCGCTCGCCGAAATATATGATGGTCAGGATCGCCGGGACGATCGCAAGAAGACGAGTGATCAGGCGCCTGACCCACGGTGGAATACGGATGTTTAGGAACCCTTCCATGACGATCTGCCCGGCGAGCGTTCCCGTGATGGTCGAACTCTGGCCTGAAGCCAGCAAGGCTATTGCAAAAGCCACCGGCGCGATGGCCGCGCCGACGATGGGCTCGAGGAGGCGGTAGGCGTCCTGAATTTCTCCGACTTCCCTGTGCCCGGTCCGATAAAAGACGGCCGCCGCCATGATGAGGATGGCCGCGTTCACGAAGAAGGCCATGTTCAGCGCTATGGCCGAATCGAGGGTGTTCAGCTTAAGAGACTGCATCTTCTCCCTCATGCCCTTGCCAATCCGCCTGGTCTGAACGAGAGAGGAATGGAGGTACAGGTTGTGCGGCATGACGGTGGCGCCGAGCATCCCGATCGCGATGAAAAGCGCCGTGGAGTTCGGAATGGCCGGAACGAATCCTCTTGCGACGCCTGACCAGTCAGGCTTGGCCAGCACTATCTCCACGAAGAAACCAAGGCCTATCACGCTGATCAGGCCTATAATCAGGGCCTCCATTTTGCGGATTCCGAACTGGCTGAGGAAGAGCAGTGCGAAGGTGTCGGCGCCCGTGACGAGCACGCCCCATACCAGGGGCAATCCGAACAGAAGCTGCAACGCGATGGCCGAACCTATGACCTCAGCCAGGTCCGTAGCCGTAATTGCTAACTCACAGAGCACGTAAAGTGCCGCGTTGACGACCTTGGGGTATTCCGTCCGGCATGCCTGGGCCAAATCCAGCCCTCGCGCCACGCCAAGCCGCACCGCCAGGCTCTGGAGCAATACGGCCATCAGGTTGGACATCAGGAGAACCCAGATCAGGGTGTAGTTGAACTGCGCCCCGGCGGCCAGGTCCGTGGCCCAGTTGCCGGGATCCATGTAACCGACGCTCACGAGATAGGCGGGGCCGGCGACGGCGAATATCCGCCTCAGGATGTGGCCCCTGCGCGGCACGATCACCGACCCGTGTACTTCGGAAAGAGAAAGGTGTTTGTCGGTAGGCTCTTTCTTCGGCATACGCCTACTTCCCTCGCCGCGCCCCATTCATTCGATGCCCCCGATTTTTGCACATCGTTGTTACAACCGATCCGCCCGGGCGATATTCCATTCAACTTTCCGACCGGAGAACCGCCTCGTAGATGTCCGGCTCCCTCCGGGGCATCAGCCTCGTCGCACCCCCGAGGAGCAGCGCATAGATCAATAACCCGTACAGGATCATGGCACCGCCGGCGACCTCCGCCAGCCAGGCCCCACCGCCCAGATAGGAAAGCGCGAAACGCCCGAGGAACAGGGGAGCCGCGGCCAGTCCGGCCACTCCCAACAGCACGATCTGTGCGATGGCCAGAATGAACATCCGTCCCATGGGAACCTGCGCGCGAAGCCTCTTCCCTTTGGGCGCCATGGGGACCGGCATCAGGATCGACAAGAAATTGCCGAGGCCAAAGTAGATGGGGGCGAGAGCGACCGCGAGCACCACATCCGACGCGATGTCGAAAGCCGATGCCTTCCGCCACACGAGGAGACCGACGGGCAGGCACATCAGCAGGAGGTAGAAAGCCATGAGAACCATGTTCTTCCCGAGAAGCAGCCGCCACCTTGGAACCGGCGAGACGAGTGTATTGAGCAGGCCGGCACGCTCAAGGCCCAGGTGGTTGTTGGAAAGTTGGGAGCAGTACATGAGCAGGAGGAAAGGCGCCCCGTAGTGCAGAAAGTGCATGCCCAGCCTGCCGCCCGGACCTGCCAGAACCGCCAGGATGATCACGGGCCCCATCACCATTCCGAGGACCATGGTCTTCAGGTAGGGGTCCCTTGAGAGGTAGCGGAAGTCTCTCAGAATGAAGGGCCACATGGGAAGCCTCTCAATCAATCCCGGCCTCTTGAGCGCCCTTCTCACGGTCGGTGCGCCGCGACGCCGGGCCGTCTTGGCCGTTCCTTCCTCCATAAGCCGTCGCAGGAGAAAGCCCGACAAGCCGTAGAGTCCTGCGACGGTGCCCACGGCGGCGGCGAGCACCACCGGGGCGTACCACCCCCAGGCCGTCCAGGACAGGGCCGAGGCGCCCGGGAGAAGTGAAACGAGATAGCGCGCCCCGTCCCAGTAATCAGCCAGCATCTTGATCAGTCTGTGCCCGCCGCCGTCTGCGCTGGAACGCACCAGCACCGTGTTCTGCAGAACGACCCAGCTCATAAAGGCGAGCATTGCAAGAAATCCCACCATTTCCACGAACCGTCTCGACCGCCTGAGATGATAGAGAAGAAGGTCGCCGACCATCAGGGTCAGAAAAGTCTGGAGGTACCACAGCATGGCCGCCGGAAAAATCGCACAGCCGAACAGGAAATGCCCCCTGGCCATGACCCCGGCGATGCACCCGGCAAAAAAGCCGAGAGGTGGGAGCGCCCAGGGACTAATGAGACGCGAGAGCAGGTCGGCGCGCGTCATCTCGCCCGGAGATACGGGCATGTGAAACAGAAGGCTCAGGTCCACACCTCCGCCCACGCCCTCCTGGAAGAGCCCGATGAACAGGTAGGCCAGGAAAAGCGCGCACCCGCCGATCAGCATGATCCTGGGGCCGCCGGCCGCGGCGTCCGACAAGTTGAGCAGCGTAAAGAAAGAGATGGCCGCCAGTCCCACGGCCAGAGCACCCAGAAGGACGGCCACGAAACCGATGGCGAAATATTCCGGGATTTTGCCTCTCTTGGCGGGCCTCCACGCGATGATAAGCTGCAGCCTGATCAGGGTCCCCAGCCGCGATGGAACTCCGCCCCCGGACGCGGTCACGAGACGAGCCATTGAGCGCCTCCGTCTCCCGGATCCATCCCCACCACCTTCACGAAGACGTCCTCGAGGGACGCGTCATCTCCGAGGCCGGAGGCGGCACGCAGTTCGTCGAGCGATCCGACGGCCCGGACCGATCCCTTGTGGAGAATGGCCACCCGCGTACAAAGACGTTCGACGAGTTCCATGACGTGGGACGAAAAGAAGATCGTCACCCCTTCCCTGACCATCCGGGTCAGGACATCCTTGATGCCCTTCACGGCGATGGGATCGATGCCCGAAAAAGGCTCATCCAGGAACAGGAGTTTTGGCCTGTGAATGAGCGCGCATCCCAGGGCGAGCTTTTTCTTCATGCCCTGAGAATAGTCCACGATAAGAGAGGACGCGGCGTCCTCCAGTCCGAGCCATTCGAGCAGGTCGTCGGCCCGCTCCCTGGACGTATCCGCGTTCAGGAGGTGTATTCTGCCCGCGAATTCGAGCGCCTCCCGCCCCGTCAGTCTGTCGTACAGGGGGACTTCTTCCGGCACCACCCCTATCCGTGCCTTCACATCCAGCGGCTGCTCGTAGGGATCCATTCCGAATATCCGTATTCTTCCCTTCGTCGGCCTGAGAAGGCCGATGGCCATCTTGATGGTCGTGGACTTTCCGGCCCCGTTGGGCCCTAGGAAGCCGAAAAACTCCCCTTCCCCCACCGACAGGTCGACGTTGTCGACGGCCGTTAAGTCTTCGAAAGTCCGGGTGAGCGATTCGAAGCGGACAACGTCCTTGCCTGCCATCGCATCGAGAGGTCCGCTGCCGATGGTCCCAATCTCCCCCGTACAGGAATCCGCCTGTTGATCGGTCATGCTCTCCTCCTTGGTGCTACCTTCCATGCCGTCATCCGGAACCGTGCGATTCGAAGGCCGCTTTGCGCGACGGCTTCCGGCCTTACAGCACCGCCAGTTCCCAGGATATTGATCGGCATAGCTCGACATGAATTGGAAAGGGCTCCCTCTTCCGGGCCGGTAAACCGCCGGCGGACCGTGCCTGATTATTGGGGAATATCGCCGGTCACCCACCCCCATGTCGAAGAGACCTCACTCATCGTGCCCGGCGCATCCATAACAGAGAAATCGCCAGCCGTAGCGCCGGTAACGCCCGCTTCCGCGAACTCGGCGACCGTCCGACCGGCTTTATCCGGCGGGCCTCTTCTCGCCGGCAGGTATCTCCTTGACCTTGAGCCTCGCCGGAAAGCGCCTGGGTTCGATCTTAAGCACCGTATCTCCGCCCGCGACCGCTTTGAGGTCGTAGGCTCCGTTCGCGTAAAAGAGCCTGGGCCGGGGAGACACGAGTTCGAACCTCAGCTTGTACTCGCCGGGCGGAACCTTCATGTGTTTTACGATCCTGAAACCGCTGCGCCTCGGCCTGGCCGGGTTCGCAATTCCACCGAAGGGTTCATCCAGTCTCAGCTTGCCGTTCACGTAAACCCTGAACACCCCTTGGGGCATCGCCCCCTCGACGATGAGTCCCAGGTGGGCGTCCGCCGGGCGTGCGGCGGTCTCCTTCTCGACACCGTACCCCGCCGTTTGTGTCTCTTTCCTGGCTTCGCCGCGCGAAGGGCCGGCGGTTGCTCCGGCAGAGGCCCGACCCTTTTTCGTCGAGCTGCGTGCAGGCGATTTTTCGCTTTTGCGCGGGACCTCTCCCGCGGCCTCTGTTTTCTCCTTTTCGGCGGCCGACCGGAGACAGGCGGGCTTCCTGGTTCATTGGATGCGGACTGCGCGGTTCCGCCGGGAACATCCGAAACCCCGGCCCCCGGTTTGAGCAAGGTTCGAAGGCGCCCGGCGGAGAGGAAGCCGACTACGGCGGCGAGTATGATCAAGGCCCCCGCCGCAGCGAGAATCCACGTGAGGCGCTTCCTTGAAAGAGCGGGCGACCCGCGCCCCCTTCCGGGCGTCGGCTTCGCCGACGCCGAGCCCCCTGCAGTGCCTTTCGCTGGAGGCGTGGACAGCCTAGTGGGGCCCTCCATGGCGAGGGTCCCGGACTCGACCGAAAGTGTCGGATCGACGGCCACGTCGAGCGCCGCCAGAAGTTCATTTCCGTCGGCAAACCGATCATCAGGGTTCTTTGCAAGCAGTTTCCGCAGAATCTCGGCTATTTCAGGCGGCAGCCCCTTGGCAGCCGGCAGGGGCTGCGGCTCCTCGTGAACGATTTGATAGCAGATGGAGGAGATCGTATCGCCCGAGAAGGGCCTCTTTCCCGTCAGTAGTACGTACAGAACGACCCCCAGGGAAAAGAGGTCGCTCCGGCCGTCCACTGTTTTTCCAAGGACCTGTTCCGGACTCATGAAATGGGGAGTGCCAAGGACTTCCCCCGTGCGGGTCAGTTCGCTGGAAGAAAGACGCGCCACTCCAAAATCGGTGATGACCGCGCGGCCATCTTTGTCGATGAGGATGTTGTCCGGTTTAATGTCTCTGTGAACGACCCCCTCGCGGTGCGCATAGGCCAGGGTGTCGGCAACCTGGCGGGCTATCTCGATTGCCTCTCCGACGGGAAGGACCTGCTTCTCCTTGATGTACTGTGAAAGACTCCGGCCTTCTATGTACTCCTGGGCCATGTACGGAAGGCCCTCTTCCTCACCCACGTCGAAGATGGTCACGATACCAGGGTGGTGGAGGTTGCCCGCGGCCTGCGCCTCCCTTGAGAAGCGAAGCGAATATTCCTGCCTCTGCTCTTCAGTCAGATGGGCGGAAAGCGACACTATCTTGATCGCCACGATCCTGTTGATGAGGGGATCCCTGGCCTTGTAGACCACCCCCATCGCGCCGCGGCCCGCGATGGCCAGAACTTCGTATCTGCCTATCTTCTCTGGCAGTTCAGGCATGTTATAAAAATACATCAGCAGCGTCGGCGACACAAGCCGGGACACGGCTCGCCCACCGGCAAGTCGCCTCGCCCCGCCTCGATCGGATTATCCCTGGCCGGTCTTCCCGTAATGCTTGACCGCATCAGAAGGGACGGAAAACCAGGCTCTCCATAGGTCCTTGGAGACTGTAGCCTCACGGCGTTTGGTTGCTTCAATGAGAGCGCCCTCCTTGCATGGGAAGCCTCGTAGTGTTAAGAGTGTACCGAAGTAGGCCAGCAGGGGAAGGCGGGCAGGCCCCACAGCAGGGTGTTCCTCCGGGACGGTACCCCGATGCGACCCGGGGCGCTCCGCCGAATCTCAGACAGGGGTTAAAAGGCGCCGGTCCGACCATGGAGGGGTTCCCATGACAACCGTCCTCTTCTTCACGTCCGTCTTGGTTTTCGCGGTGGCTTATTTCACCTATGGCCGGTTGTTTCTGCAGAAGAGCCTGGGCGTAGATCCAGGCCGGGCCACGCCGAGCCACGCACAGTACGACGGGATCGACTACGTCCCGACGAAGCCCCCCATCCTCCTTGGACACCATTTCAGTTCCATCGCGGGCGCGGGACCCATCGTGGGCCCCATTATTGCGGCGGCTGCCTTCGGCTGGGTTCCCGCGATCATCTGGATTCTCGTGGGCTCCATCTTCATCGGCGGCGTCCACGATTTCACGTCGATAATGGCCTCGGTGCGACACCGGGGCCGGTCCATAGCGGAAATAGCCTCGCTCTACATGAGCCCGCTGAGCTACCGCCTCTTCCTGGTCTTCATCTGGCTCACCCTCTCGTACGTGCTCGTCGTCTTTCTGGACCTGACATCGGTAACGTTCACGAGTTCCGGCGGAGTCGCCTCATCGTCCATGCTGTACATTTTTCTGGCCCTGGCTTTCGGGCTGGCGATTTACAGGTGGAAACTCCCCATACTGGCAGGCAGCCTGATCTTCGTTCCCCTGGTTTTTGTCGGTATCTGGCTCGGCCAGCACATTCCCCTGACGCTGACCTTTATGGGCGGAGAGGCTGGCAGGGGCTGGGACATAGTCCTGTTGCTCTACTGTTTTATTGCCGCCGTCACGCCCGTATGGATACTCCTTCAACCCAGAGACTACCTCGCCTCCTACCTGCTCTACGCGGCGGTCCTCGTAAGTGTTCTGGGCATTCTCTTAGGGGGACTGCCTGGTCAGTACCCGGGCTTCGTGACGTGGAACGCCCCGCACCTGGGTCCCATGTTTCCCATCCTCTTTATCACCGTGGCCTGCGGAGCCGTCTCCGGATTTCACAGCATCGTCGGCTCGGGCACGACCGCCAAGCAGCTCGATAGCGAAAAGGATGCGCTGACCATAGGGTACGGCGGCATGCTGTTGGAGGGGGTCGTGGCGGTCATCGCCGTCATTACCGTCCTGATCGTTCCCTTCGGACAGGCAAAGGGCGCCCCGACCCAGGTGTTCGCCCAGGGCATCGGGCGTTTCTTCGAGGTGCTGCACATGCCGGCAACCCTCGGCGTTCAGTTCGGGCTTCTCGCCATTTCCACGTTTCTGCTGACAACCCTGGATACGTGCACCCGGCTTTGCCGGTATGTCTTCCAGGAATTCTTCAGCATGAAGAACCAGACGGGCCGGTTCGGGGCGACTTTCATCAGCCTGCTTTTCCCGGCCGCACTGGTCTTCATGACATTCAAGGACCCGGTGACCGGGCAGGTCATTCCCGCCTGGAAGGCCGTATGGCCCGTTTTCGGAGCGACGAACCAGCTACTGGCCGCTCTCGCTCTCATGGTCGTCACCGTATGGCTGCAGGCGCTGGGCAAGCGGGTCTGGTTCGTCGTCATCCCCATGATTTTCATGCTCGTGATGACGGCCTGGTCCCTGCTCATACTCGTGACCCAGCCGACAACTTCAGAGATCGTGCGATGGGTCGCGGCCTTCCTGCTGGTTCTCGCGCTCGTCCTGGCGTTCGAAGCCCTGCGTACATTCATCCAGAGGGTGCGCAATCCTGGCGAGGCAATGAAAACAGTGAAGTAGGGGCACCGAAGCCCGAGCCGGATGGCGGGCAGCGATCAAGGCGGAAGAAAGGAATCGCCTCCCGTCCCCCTTACGCCGTCGATGGACGACCGTCGACAGTCCACGAAGGTCGTAAACAACCCACGATTGGCTCAACCTTTATCTTTCGGCCTTTCCTCACCGTATCCCTCGACGGCAAGAAGTACGGCGTCGTCGAAGAAATTGACGATCTGCCGGTACAGGTTGAGCGCCTGGTAAAGATTGGCTGTCGAGTCGAAAATACCCTGTTCCACCACGTACTGCCATAGGACCGAGCGAGCCAGTTGTATGGCCCTGATGACCTGCCGCAAGGGGACGCCTGCCCTGCGCCGCCGCATACCGGTATCCGTAAAATGCCCGGCGATTATTTCATTCCTCGGTTGGTCGAGATAGGTCCCGATCTCTTCGTATGCTTTTCGGACGTGATCGAGGAGCTGGGACTCCGGGATACGGAGATACTCCTCCATATCCCCTTCCCTCCGCAACCGTTCGATCCACCGCTCGGAAATCTTGTCCGCGCGGCTCTCCACGATACGGATGACGCTGTTCAGATCCATCGGGAGGCCCCCCGATAAAGAAAGGGCTATTTCTGGGCCTTGGAGGCCAATTCAGCCACCAGCCTGGCTTCGTCGGGAAACATCCCCGTCGTTTTCTTTGAGTAGACCAGTTCGCCGTCGGCGACAACCTCGAAGACACCGCCCGACGAGCGTATCATATCCACCTTGGCGTCGAGGTCCGACTTTATTCGTGCCGCCAAACTGGCGGCCTTGGGTTCATAATTTCAAACTCCGCAGTATTCGATCGTTACGTGCATGAAGCCTCCCGCGACATGACGATGTGCATACCTCAGTTAATAAGATGGCGCTCTTTCGCTTCCTTTTCCAGCATCTCTCTAAAATCGGGATGCGCTATACCGATCAATGACCTGGCCCTTTCCTGGAGGTTCTTCCCCCACAGGTTGGCCACGCCGTACTCCGTCACCACGTACTGGACGTCGGCCCGGGTCGTCACCACACCCGATCCCTCCTTGAGCTTGGGGACGATTCGCGACAAGGTTCCGCTCTTGCACGTCGCCGGCAGCGCTATGATGGGCTTGCCCCCCTTGCTGGCGGCGGACCCACGAATGAAGTCGAGCTGGCCCCCAAAGCCGCTGTAAATATAGGTCCCGATGGAGTCCGAACAGACCTGCCCAGTGAGGTCGACCTCCAGGGCCGAGTTGATGGCGATCATGTTGTCGTTCTGGGCGATGATGAAGGGGTTGTTCGTGTGATCCACCGGGTGGACTTCGAAAAGCGGGTTGTCGTGGACGAAATCGTACAGGTTCCGCGTACCCAGAATGAAGGTCGCAACGACCTTCCCCGGATGGAGGGTCTTCCTGTTGCCGGTGATGATCCCCTCTTCCATGGCCCTGACGAGGCCGTCGGAGATCATCTCCGTATGAATGCCCAGATCCCTCTTGCCCTTCAACAGGGAGAGAACCGCGTCCGGGATGCCCCCGATGCCGAGCTGGAGGGTAGCGCCGTCCGGTATCATGTCCGCGATCAGGGCTCCGATCTTTTTTTCGACCTCGGTCGCGGGCTTTCCCGTGAGTTCGAGCAAGGGTTGGTCGGCTTCCACGATATGCGTCGCTCGGGACACGTGAAGAAACGAATCCCCCAGGACCCTGGGCATGGCGTGGTTGACCTGTACGATGACTTTCTTCGCCACTTCGACCGCGGCCTTCGTGGACATCACTTCCACGCCGATGCTCATGAATCCGTGCTCGTCGGGAGGCGAACACTGGATCATACACGCATCGACTCTGGATGCCCCGCTGCGTATGGCCTTCGGAATCATGTGAAGATGGATGGGGACGTAGGCCGAGCGCCCGTCGTTCACCGAGGCCCTGTCGGCCGGTCCCACGAAGAGGGAATTGTGATGGAAGGACTTCTCCATACCCGGTTTGCTGAGAGGGTCGTCCCCCATGAGTAGAACGTGGGAAAGCGTCACGTTGGTGAGTTCGTCGGTCCGGGCCGCCAAGGCCTCGAGAAGGGGGTAGGGCGCCGCCGCGTTTCCGCTCACCATGACCCAGTCGCCGGACTGGATGCAGGCAACGGCTTCGCCGGCCGTGCACAGCTTCGATTTATAATCATCAACCCATGACATGGATTACCCCTCCGCCAGCAGTTTCTTCAGATCTGCGGGCTGTTTTGAAATGTGCCTGCTCACCATCGCACCTTCGTAAACGTAGCAGCCTCTCTGGAGGGCGACGTTGTCGGCGACGGTCTCCTTCAGCCCCCGAGACTGCATGCTCAGGAGATAGGGAAGCAGCGCGTGGGTCAGGGCGTAGGAAGACGTTCGCGCCACGTAGGACGGGCAGTTCGGCACGGCGAAGTGCAGGATACCCTCCTGGACGAACACACCTCCCGCCGGTCCCTGCAGTCGCGTAGTCTCTACGCATCCGCCCTGGTCGAATGAGAAATCGAGAATGACGCTCCCCGGACGCATCCGCTGGACCATTTCCTTGGTCACGACGATGGGTGCGATCTCTCCGGGTACGAGGACGGCGCCCACCAGTACTTCGGCGAATGCGGAGAACTTCTCCAGGTTCTCCATGGTCGCGTGGGCCGTGACCACCCTGCCGCTGAAATGGCGGTCGATGGACTCGAGTTTGTTCTGCGAGATATCCAGTACGTAGACGCTGCAACCGAGCCCGAGAAATGCCCTCGCCGCATGGTAGCCGAGAACTCCGCCTCCGAGAATCACAACATCCGCCGGCGGAATGCCGGGCGCGCCCCCGAGCAAGATTCCGATGCCGCCCGAGGTGGTTTCGAGCAGCCTTCCGGCAATCTGAGGCGCCATCTTGCCCGCTATCTCCGATGATATTTTCAACAGCGGGAGCGTGCCATCAGCCTCCTGAATCACCTCGTAGCCAAGGGCAGTGATTTTCCTGCCGGCCAGCAGTTCACAGTACTCATCGCCGGCCACGGCCAGGTGCATGAAGGCCAGCACACCGGAGGACTTCTGCATGAGGCTCACGTCCTCGGGCGTCGGACGCGAGATCTTCACGACCATATCCGACCGTCCGAAGACTTCGTCGTGCGAGTATACGATCTGTGCGCCGACCTTCCGGTACACGTCATCCATGAAGCCAGAAGATGCCCCCGCCTCGCTCTCGATTATGACTTCCGCGCCGGCCTCCACTAGTTCTCGCGCGCCGGCCGGCGACAGGCCGATTCTCTTTTCTTCACAGCTCGTCTGGATCGAACATTCCTTAGGGACCCCGAATCTCATGATCCACCCCTTTCCAAAGATGCCTCCGCGCGTCGCGGCCGTCGGGAAATTCCGCGGGCGGTTGGAGGCCAAACATTGAGGTTTAAAAATAAGTCAATAAATCTGAGGCGTCCACCCTCAAACGTCCCGGGTGGCGGCACTGGTTGAAATGCACAAGCGGGGACGGCCGAAAAGCGCGGACCGCGGACAGCCCGACCACCGACCGATGTGATCTCGCACTTCGAAGACATATTTTCATTATACCCCAAAATCCCAACTCCCAAGCCCCACACTACAGATTCCCTCCCCCTCTCGTTGCGGTGTTCCTCCGCTTCCTGCGTCTTTCCCGGGCGCAAAGAAAGGGGGCTTGCGCCCCCTTTCCTTGCGCCGTGCCGTGGAGGTTGTCATTTCAGAACCGGATGACGAGCCCCACACGTGCGTCGACCGGGTTGAGCTTCTGAGCGAAGGCCATGTGCGTGTAGCTCGCCTGGAGGTTCAGGCCCACGTTTTGATTGAAGAAATGGTTGTAGCCGACACCGGCTTCTGCCGCCCACTTGGTGGCGTTTGAGAAGCGTACGGGCATGATGCCTGCGATCTCGTATTCCCCGGAACGCCGGTCAGCCATCCCCGCTCCGACGAAGGCGTAAACCTGATCGCTGTTCGAGACGTCGTAGACGTACGTGGGAGCCAGCATGAAGGTCCAGATATGGCTCTTTATATGCGTGTCCTTGATCTTGCCCTCGAAGTAGCCCAGATCCAGATTCAGCTTGAAATTGTCCGTGAACTGATAGCCGAGGCTCGTCGTGCCGTTCCAGCCGCTCTTCATCCAGCCCGTGCTGTTGTTGTAACCCGCCTGGATCTGCCACGTCCAGGGATTGGAAGGCGTCTGCGCGAGCAGGGCCGTGCTACCGAAGATCATCATGCACAGAACCAGGATCGCTCTTTTCATTCGTTCCTCCTCACAATTCGGGTCAAAGTCGCTTGTTTCGTTAATGAACCAACCAGCCTGGTCGGGTATGCGACCTTCATGCCAATGCCGATCGCATTGAACGGGGGATTGTCCTATTCATTGCATCAGGAAGTACTTAAGGGCCAAAAGAGCTTCGCCACCTACCGTCCGCGCTCTCAGGAACACGCGCGGCGCCGCCCCTTCAATTGTCAGAATGACGCGTCTGCCTGTCTTCCTTCTCATCGCGTGCGCCAGTTTGGCCGCCCAGCCATGCGGCGTCGATCCGGAGAAGCGTTGACGACGCCGCGCCGGTTTTCATAAGATGCGATCAGAGTACCATTCGGCAAGGGAGGGAACCATGCACGAATTGACGCTGACCCCTGAGGCGGCGGAGCACCGACGGTCAAGCCACAGCATCATGCCCCTGTTTCTGAACCGCTGGTCTCCCCGCTCCTTCACGTCGGAATCCGTAGCGGAGGAAGATCTCATGGCCTGCTTCGAAGCCGCCAGGTGGGCCCCCTCGTCCTACAGCGAACAACCCTGGCGGTTCATCTTTGCCCGAAAGGAGGCAGACCTCGTCAGGTTCAGGTCGTGCCTGGTCGAATTCAACAGGCTCTGGGCGAACAGGGCCCCCGTTCTGGTCGCCGTCTGCGCCAGGAGGCGATTCACGTCCAGCGGCGAGGAAAACCGACACTTCGCGTTCGATACAGGTGCAGCCTGGGCGTTGCTCGCCCTGGAAGCCACCCGCAGGGGACTTTCCGCTCACGGCATGGCTGGATTCGACGGGGAGCGCGCCAGAAACCTCCTGAACGTGCCGGAGGGCTACGACGTCATGTGCTTCGTGGCGTTGGGTCACCGAGGCGAAAAGAACGTCCTGCCGGAAAGGATGCAGAAAAACGAGGCGCCGAACCAGCGCAAGGCCCTGAGCACCATGGTCCATGAAGCGTCCTTCCCTGATGAGTGACCCGCCTCCTTCCCGCCGGGAATCCGGCCCAGAGCGTCCGCAGGCCTCCGTGCCGTCTTCCCGCCCGGGGGGGGCATCGTCTCCGGTGGTCCATCATCTGAGAAACACGACTTTCCTGAGTTCCGTCGAGGGATTCTGGGGCCTCGGCATGAATCTCGTTTCCATGGGGACGGTTCTCCCGGTATTTCTGGAGAAGCTCGGCGCAAGCTTCGGCGTGATCGCCCTGCTCCCCGCCCTGAGCGCCCTGGGAATAGGAGCCCCCCAGCTCCTGAGCGGTTTCCTCGCGCGCAAGAGCCCCCGTCGCAAAGGATGGGTGCTCGTCCTGCACCTGGTTGCCCCCCTGCCCCTTGCCCTAATAGCGTTGTGCCTCGCTCTCGGCCTCTTTGACCCTCTCCCGCTGACGCTCGTCGGCTGGGCGTTGTTCTATGCGCTCCTGGGACTGCTTTTTCCCCTCTGGCTCGATTACATGGCCGCTATCCTCGACCCCTTCAGGAGGGGACGCGCGTTCGGGACCATTTTCTTCATTCAGACGTTGGCCGGAGTCGGGGGCGTGTCCGCCGCTTCGTGGATGTTGAGCAGGAACGCCCGCACGAGCACCTATGCGCTCCTTTTCGCACTCGCATGGGCGGCGCTGACCGCCGGGGCGCTGTTTTTTCTCGGAACGCGCGAACCGGAGGGGGAGCCGTCGCCGGAGACGCACGCCACTTTGCCCCGGCACATCTCCTCGGCTTACGTGACATACAGGACCACGCCGTGGATGAAGGCCTACATGCCGGCGCGATGGCTGGTCAGGGGAACCTATCCGCTCATTTTGAATTTCTACGCGGTCTACGCGGTGAGTTCAAGGGGCGTATCGGCGGCCACTGCGGCGCTCTTCGGCGCCTCGGCCCTAACCGGGCAGGCCCTGGGAGGCCTCGCCGCGGGCTTCCTCGGCGACCGGCTGGGGCACAGAGCGCCCACCCTGCTGGGCCAGGGGGCCCTCCTGGCCGCGACCTGCCTTCTCCTGCTACCGCTCCCCACCGGGGCCTATTTTGCAATCGCGGCTCTCACGGGTATTTTCTTGTCCACCGAATACACGAGCCAGACCAACTGGCTGATGGACCTTTCGGACAAGAGAAAGCGCCAGACCTTTCTGGCGCTCACAGGTTTCCTTCTGACGCCAGCCGGCGTGCTGGCTCCCCTGGCCGGCGGTTTCATCATGGACATCGTCGGATTCAAAACCGTCGCCGTCGTCGTCGGTGTCTGCATCGCGGCCGCCATGATCCTGGAATACATGGCCGTGCCCCTCAGGGGGGCCCGCTAAGGGCGGACGGGCCCCGGGGCGAAGCAGGCTTATCCAGCGTTCGGCGTCAGGCGAAACCCAGGGCCATTTTGGCTTCGAGGCTCATCATCTCCGGGCTCCAAGGCGGAGACCACACGAGGTTGACGCGGCCGCTCTGGACCCCCGGGACCTTGAGGATCTGGTTGTTCGCCTCCATGAGAAGCTGTTCGGCCACGGGACAGCCGACCGAGGTCATCGTCATGTCCACCTCGACGATCCCCTCCTTCACTTCGAGGCGGTAGATCAGCCCCAGGCTGACCACATCCATGCCGAGTTCCGGGTCCACGACCCGTTCAAGCGCCTCATAGCACGCGGCTTCCAGTTCCTTGTCGCCAGCGCCCTTGCTTCCGTTATCGCTCATCGTTACCTCCGATTCTTCCAGTTTATGCAAACAAGTGAGGGAGGCCTGCATTCCCCGCTTGGAGGGTTCTTCGCCCTCTGCTAACATGGCATCCGGAGGTGACTTTGTCCAGAACCTACTCCATCGTCATCGTGGGCCGTCCGAACGTTGGGAAATCGACACTCTTCAACAGGCTGCTCGGCCGCCGGAAAGCCCTGGTGCACGATCTTCCGGGCGTAACAAGAGACCGCAACGTGGCGGTCCTCGAGCGGGGCGATGCCGTCGTCCAGATCGTGGACACGGGAGGCGTTCTGGGCGAAACCGAGGACATGCTCTCGGGCCTCGTCGAGGAGCAGGTCAACATAGCCATCGCCGGAGGGGATTTCATCCTGCATGTGGTTGACGCCAAGGACGGCATGCTGCCCCTCGACCGCGAGCTGGCCCGCCGTCTGATCCAGTCCGGGAAGCAGTGTTCGCTCGTGGTGAACAAGGTCGACGTTCCAGCGCACATTCCCCGGTCCGCGGAGTTCCACGCCCTGGGCATCGAGCCCGTATTCCCCCTTTCCGCCGAACACGGTATCGGGATGGAAGAGCTCTGGGATTACATCGACGGCGAGATCAGGGCGCTGGGAGTTGAGCCTCCCTCGCCGGCCTCCGGCGCACGCATCGATCCGATCAAGGTGGCCATAGTGGGGCGGCCGAACGTGGGGAAGTCCTCCATCATGAACCGGCTGCTCGGTGAGGACAGGTCCCTCGTCTCAGACATTCCCGGGACGACGCGCGACCCGGTGGACTCGTACATTAGAACGCCCGACCGGGATTTCATCCTGGTCGACACGGCGGGCATACGAAGAAAAAGCAAGACCGGCCGGGGCGCGGAGATACTCTCCGTCATACTCGCCCGGCGAAGCCTGGAGCAATGCCACGTGGCCCTGCTCGTCGTCGACGCTTCCCAGCCGCCCTCGCACCAGGACGCCCACATCGCAGGCCTCATAGAAGGGGCGAGGCGGGGCGCCATCCTGGTTCTGAACAAGTGGGACCTCATCGGCGGAGAGGAAAACGGCAAGCGTGTCGTCGAGGCATTTCGGGACAAGCTCACGTTCATCGACTGGCTCCCCATCGTCAGGACCTCCGCGAAGACGAAACGCCACGTCGAGCGCATTCTTCCCCACGTGCAGAGAGTCTACGAACGCTACGCCCAGACCTTCCCGACAGCGGCCCTGAACAAGACCCTCGGTGATCTCGTAGCCCGCGTTTCGCCACCGAGTGTCCAGGGCAAGGAGTTCAAGATCCGCTATGCGACGCAGACCGGCAAGGCCCCCCCGATCCTGACGCTGTTCACAAACTCGCGGTTCCCTCCTCCCGACGCCTACACGCGGTACCTGAAGAACAGGATGCGGGAAATCCATGACCTGGAGGGATCGCCGCTAATTCTGAAATATCGAAAGGAATAGTCTCACGCTGGAGGCGTCCCTGCACTCGGAGAGCAGTTCCGTCGGCGTCTTGCGCAGGAAGGGGTGAACCCAGGTCGTTTCGAGTTCCGAAAGCGGCTCGAGCATGCTGCGGCGCCGCTCGAGTCCCGGATGCGGCAGGGTCAGGCGGGAGGTCCGGAGACGAAGGCCTCCGTAAAACAGGAGGTCCACATCGAGCGTCCTCGGCCCGCGCGGCATCCGGCGGAGCCTGCCGAGAGCGTGCTCGACACGCTGGCAGTGAACGAGTAGCGCTTCCGGAAGAAGCCGCGTCGTGACGAGACAGACCTGGTTGAGGTACCACGGCTGGGGGCCGCATTCCACGGGTTCCGTTTCATAGACCGCGGAGCGTTGGAGTATGGTCACCACAGCCTTGCGCCTGGATGTACTCTGCGGCCGCTTCGAGGGTTCTCGCCCTGTCCCCGAGGTTGCTCCCGAACTGGAGCGCCGCAAGTATTCGGTGGGTTGATCGCGTCTCGTTCATGTTGCTCTCCGTCTCCCGACGGGAGGCGTCAGATATTGAGGACGAGGCCGTCGTAGGCCACGATCGAATCCCTGAACTCGGCCTTTGCGTCTCTTTCCTTCCGATCGAGGACTTCATCGGAGTGGAACGGGTCGTTGTGGAAGAGCACCAGCCGCCCGACCGCGGCCAGCCTGGCGGTCTTCGTGCAGTCCCGCCAGGTGGAATGCCCCCAGCCCCTCCTGCTCGGAGCCTCGTCGACGGCATTGTTCGAATCCATGATGAGGCAGTCCGCTCCCGAGGCTTTCTCAACCAGAAGGTCATCCAGGGGACCTCCGTCCGGCTCCGTATCGGTGGCATAAACGATCTTGCTGTGCCCGGTCGACACGACGTAACCGAAGCAGCCCTGCGGGTGGTTGACTTCGAACGGCTCCACGTGCACACCGTCCATGTCGACTCCGCTCTCGAGCTGAACATAGTCTATCCGGGCCGTGAGCGCGTCGTGAGGTATGGGGCTGAAAGGATCCAGTAGCTGGCCGCTGAAGACCGATTTGACGCCCTTCCGGCCGTAGATGCAGAGCCTGGTCTCATCGTAATAGGCGGGCTTGAAGAAGGGAAGCCCGTGAATATGGTCCCAGTGGAAGTGCGAGAGGAAAAGGTGCAGCGGCGCCGTCGAAAGGAGTCCGTCCTTCGACAGGCGGTTCCCCAGACCTATGATACCGGTCCCCGCATCGAGGAGAATGCGCCTGTGCGAAGGCAGGCAAATTTCAAGACTCGATGTATTGGTGCCGAACCGGACTTTCTCTCCGGATGAGCATGGCACGCTTCCCCTCGTGCCCCAGAAGGTGACCTTCACGGTTTCAGCCATAGGAAAGGGGTAACACAAAAGTCGAATTCGGGTCAACACGTGAAGCCTGCGGCCCGCCCGACGGACGGGCCGCAGGTGCGTTCGCTCTTGTCAAAACGGGAAGCCCTTGTAATCGACCTTTATCAAGGCGTCCTTGAGCGCCGTTTCGAAAATCTGGAGGCACGCGGCGGACTGTTCCCGGTCGATGACGAGAGGGGGGCAGAGGCGCAGCGTATTCGGACCGCATCCGAGGACCAGAAGCCCCTGGTTGAAGCACCCCTCTACCACGGCGTCCCTCAGTTCGGGGTAGCGTTCCTTCTTTACGCGCTCCCTGACGAACTCGATGCCGATCATCAGCCCCTTTCCGCGCACATCGCCTATGACCTCGTACTTGGGCATCAGTTCCTTGAGCCTGGACATGATGTACTCGCCCTGTTCGGCGGCATTCTGCATCAGCCCTCCCCCTCGAGCAAGTCGAGAGTTGCGAGGGAGGCGGCGCAGGCGACGGGATTGCCTCCGAACGTTGACGCGTGGCTTCCGGGCGGCCAATCCATAATCCGATCGGACGCCACGCAGGCGGAGAGCGGAAGGCCGGAAGCGATACCCTTTGCCAGCGTCGTGATATCCGCCGTCACGCCGAAATGCTCCAGGGCGGTGAACTTGCCCGTCCGGCCCACACCGGCCTGTACTTCGTCGTCGATGAGGAGAATCTCGTACTTGTCGCAGAGTTTCCGCAATCCGCGGATGAAGTCGACGGGGGGCACGACGTATCCGCCCTCGCCCTGTATGGCCTCCACCACGATCGCCGCCACTTCGTCCGGAGGCGCAATTGTCTTGAAAACCGTATCCTCGATGTAGCTCAGGCACTCCATGCCGCACTTGCCGTAGGTCCGGCCGAAGGGGCATCGATAGCAGTACCCGTAGGGCACGTGGGCGACGCCGTCCATAAGCGGGAAAAAACCGTTCTTCTGTGTCGCCTTGCTGGCGGTCAGCGACAACGCCCCCGTGGTGCGGCCGTGGAAAGCGCCGTGGAAGGCGATGAACCTCTTGCGCTTCGTGTGGTACTTGGCCAGCTTTATGGCGCATTCGATCGCCTCGGCTCCCGAGTTGCCGAAAAAGACGCGCTTGGTGCCCTTGCCCGGTACGAGTTTGGAGATGCGTTCCGCGGTGTTTGCCTGCCCCTGGTAATAGAAGTCCGTCCCGCTCATGTGTATCAGCTTTCCGGCCTGGTGTCTGATGGCTTCCACCACCTTCGGATGACAATGGCCCGTTGATACGACGGCTATCCCCGCTGCGAAGTCGAGAAAGCAATTGCCATCTGGATCCTTGACCACGGCCCCCCTGGCCTCGTCCGCCACCAGCGGGTAACCCCTTGTGTATGAAGTGGATACGTACTGGCCGTCCTTCTGGATGACGGCCTTGGCTTTCGGCCCGGGCAGTTCGGTCACTATTTTCGGCAACCGGGGAAATTCGCTCATCTGCATGCCTCACTTTCTTCTGTTCTTTTTCGCGGTCCTTTCCCGAAAGGAACGGCCGCCCGCAATCATACCTGGCAGGCGGCTAAACGCCGCCGGCAATGTCCTTTCTGGAGAAACACCCGTCGAAATGGATGCGTCCGGCCGCCGCATAAGCCGAATTGCGCGCCTCACCGACGGTCCTGCCGACGGCCGTGACGTTCAGAACCCGTCCGCCGGACGTGACGGTTCCCTCTGCCCCGATGGTCGTACCCGCATGGAAGATGACCACTCCATCCGTACCGGACGCTGTCTCCAACCCCGAAATGACCTTTCCTTTGTCGTAGGCACCGGGGTACCCCTCGGAACAGAGAACGACCGTCGCGGCGGCATCGTCCTTCCATCCTACCGCGCAACCCGGGAGATCACCGCGCACGCACGCCATCGCGATCTCGCACAGGTCTCCGTCGAGAAGTGGAAGAACCACCTGCGTCTCCGGATCCCCGAACCTGCAGTTGAACTCGAGGACCTGAGGTCCCTGGTCGGTGAGCATGAGCCCGGCGTAAAGCACGCCCTTGTACGGATGACCGTCGGCCGCCATCCCCGCCACGGCCGGGCGAACGACCACCTCCAGCGCTTCTTCTACCTGATCCTGCGTCATGCGGGCCGACGGGCAGTAGGCGCCCATGCCGCCCGTGTTCGGGCCGGAGTCTCCGTCACCGACCCGCTTGAAGTCTCGGGCCGGCGGCATCGGCACGATCGCGTCTCCGTCGCAGAAGACCATGAGCGACGCTTCCTCTCCTTGAAGAAAACTCTCGACGAGCATGAGATCGCCGGCGCTGCCGAATGCCTTCCTGACCATTACGGTGACCGCGGCATCCAGCGCTTCCTCCCTGTCGCCGCATATGAGAACGCCCTTGCCGGCGGCCAACCCGTCCGCCTTGACGACGAGAGGGAATGGTCCCTCGTATTCCCTCAGATAGGCGATCGCCGCCTCGGCCGAATCCCACACGGTGAAGGGGGCCGTCGGAATTCCATGTCTCACGCAGAATTCCTTGGAGAAGACCTTCGATGACTCGATCCTCGCCGCGGCCCTGGAGGGGCCGAAGCACGCCGTTCCGCGTCTCGCGAGCTCGTCGGAAAGGCCGTCCGCCAGAGGCACCTCCGGCCCCACAAACACGAGATCGACCCGCTCCTCGGTCGCAAACCGGACGAGTTCGTTCACGTCCTCCGCTTTGATGGGAACCCGGTCCGCCAGGCCCTCGCAGCCTCCGTTGCCCGGGGCCCAGCTGATACGGTCCACCATGGTCGACTGCCCGAGTTTCCAAGCAATGGCGTGTTCGCGGCCTCCGCCGCCGACGAGCAGAACGTGCATTGTCCCTCCTCTGCAGACTCGAAGCTCAATTGTACGGTCTGAGGTCTTTTGGGTCAACAATTTATGAGGAAAAAGCGGCAGTGCGGGGATATTGACTCAACGGGCCGTCACGACCCGGTTGCGGCCCTTCTGCTTGGCGCCGTACAGCGCCTCGTCGGCGCCCTTGATGAGGCCGGAGGGAGTCGAGAATGGATGCGGGAAGGACGCCACGCCGATACTGATCGTCACCGGTGCCGGCAGGGTGACGCCGTTCCTCTGCATGGCTTCCACGGTCGTCCGCACCCGCTCGCCGGCCACAGCGGCCTCCTTGATGGAACACCCCGGAAGAATGGCCACAAATTCCTCTCCGCCGTACCGGCAGATCACGTCTATGTCCCTGAGGGAGGTGCGAATACCGCGGGATACCTCCTTGAGAACGAGGTCCCCCACCGGATGGCCGTAGGTGTCGTTGACGCGTTTGAAATGATCGATGTCCATGAGGAGGATCGCCACGGGCATGCCGCCCCTCTGGCTCCGGCTGAGTTCCTCTACGAAGCGTTCGTCAAAAAACCGGCGGTTGTATAGTCCGGTCAGCCCGTCCTTGATGGCATTTTCCTGGGTCTGCCTGTCCAGGAGGGAAAGCGTTACGAGGGCGGACACCTGGCTCACGAACCGGCTCGCCGCTTTCCGGCTCTCCTGCGTGAAGGGAAGATCCTCCCGACCGATGAGGCCGACAACTCCCAGCACATCGTCGCCCGAAAAGACCGGATGCAGGTAGGCCAGGTTGCCCGGCGCGAAGGGTTCGCCCTTGAAGAGAATGGGCATGGCCGTCTCGCGGCTCGTCGCACCCTCCAGGTACAGTGGTTCACGCCCCTTTGTCATCACCCAGTAGGCCCACGTCTGCTTGTCGAGGTAGCGCAGATCATCGGGGCTGGTGAACCGCTTGGTGCCGAGATACGCGTAGTCGAACCTTGGCGCCTGGATGACGGCGAACCCGTACAGCGCCGGGAGTATGTCGAAGAGGGCGTCGAGCGCAAGGTCGCAAATTTCATCCGGCCGTCTCTCCGCCGCAAGGAGTTCCAGGCCGCGGGCCAGCCGTTCATCCTGGTCCCTCTGCTTTTCGACCGCGATGGCGTGGGCCGCATAGGTCTCCCACCCGTCGAGGATCTTTGAGCAGCGTCGCAACACCGCCATCTCCCTGTCCTCGAAGGGCCGGCCCGCCGCCTTGTGGCACGCCAGAATCCCCCGGATTCTCCCGCGGTGTAACGCGGGCATGAGAGCGATGCTCACGTTTCCGGAGCGCCCCGACAGGTAGCCCAGTGCTTCAGGGTGCACGGACTCCGCCGTAATTTCCTTCTCGCCTTCGAAGGCGAGGGCGAGGAGCCCTTCTCTCTTCCCCACCCTCGACGAGACTTTGAGCCCAGGGCTGGCCAGGCAGACGCGCCAGCCTTCCTCCTCCGGCATGAGCATGACCGTGCCCTCCGCCGCCGTCACCTGCCGCGTAAATCCGAGCAACTGGCTGGAGAGGGCTTCCCAATCGGGAGGCCTGTGACCGTCGACCAGTTCGCTGGTCGGGCCGCCATCCGGTTGCCGCCGGAGGTGCTCCGGCCGCACCTGTATCTGCGCCGCGCGATAGCGAGCGTTACGCACACGGCGATGACAATGAAAAACAGGGCGACCAATACCGCCGTCAGCGGCGAAACCATCTCCATGCACCCCATGCTGCAGCGCCTGCTGCTGCGCCAATTGCATCATGGTACCAGTCTAAGATGTCCGGCAGGCGCTCCGGCACAAAGGCCTGGTGGACCTCGTCCAGGGCACCGATAACGACCGCCAGTGCAAAAGCCCCCAGCAGGATGGGCAACGAGGCACGGCCGCCCCTGCCTCCCTGCATAGCTCTCGCAAGCAGCCATGCCAGCACGCCATACTCAGGATAGTGAAGTATATCGCCTGACAGTCCGGGAGGTATAGGGGGATGGGACATGTGCGACAGAAAGAAGATGAGGAGGCAGTAGAGAGCGGGAGGAAGCCAGAGGCGAGAGGTGGGGCCAGGTTTCAATGCCCGGTCCAGAACATCAGGTAGGCGAAGGCCAGCGAACCCAGCACCATCCAGGCCAGCGTCTTGCAGACCGAGATGACGAAGCTGCGTCTCTCTCTGTGGTTCAAGACCCCGAAGAAAAGGGCCACGAGCACGGAGAAAATTACAAGCGTAAGGAAATGATCGCGAAATATCATTCCTTCC
This sequence comes from uncultured Acidobacteriota bacterium, assembly GCA_963724125.1. Lineage (GTDB taxonomy): Bacteria > Acidobacteriota > UBA4820 > UBA4820 > DSQY01 > CAVRTJ01. The sequence goes on along the minus strand of CAVRTJ010000011.1, from coordinate 148,833 downwards.
TGCCCACTACTATATCGAAAGCATCCATTATCAGGAGCATATTCATGAGCCCTGCGGTCACGAGAAAAGTGTTGCCGTAGCCGAACATGACGTTCGCGACCTCAATGGGGTTGAGGTGTCCCAAGCCCCACCAGGCGTCCTATGAAGTAGGGGGCGCCGAGCCCCACCTGCGCCACGGCGGCCAGCCTGTAGAGCCAGTTCGGAGCCGAGAAGGGAAACAGGGCGCCGTCCAGGAGGAGGCCGAACGCAAAGGTCAGACCGACGATGCAGAAAAATGCCGCGGCCCGCCGCCTGCGGCCCAGGACCCAGTGCGAGAGTCCCGGAACCAGCAGGGTGGGCAATGAAAAGGCAGCGGCTTTCCAGATCGATGGTCTGGCCGGCATCCTACTCTTCTTTGATTACGTGCAGGTGCACCAAGGGTATCAACCTCCTGGTGCAGTTTCACGCCAATCTCGTAGTCGCCGAGCTTCTTGATCGGCTCGTTCAGGATGATTTTGCGCTTGTCGAGGATGATGCCTTGCCGTTTGATCATTTCGGCGAGGTCGGTCACGGTGACCGAACCGTAGAGCACATCCTGATCGCCGGCGCGTTTTGCGACGGAAAGGTCGAGACTGGAGATCTTCTCGGCCAGCTCCTGCGCCTCTTCTTTGGCCTGGAGCTGTTTGGTCTCGTACATCCTGCGCTCCTGCTGCAGAACCTTCTGGGCGCCGGGCGTATACCGCATGGCGATGCCCTTGGGGAGCAGGTAGTTGCGCGCGTAGCCGTCCTTTACGTTTACGATGGCTCCGCGAGCGCCGAGGCCTTCCACGTTCTCTTTCAGTATGATTTTCATGCGGCCCTCCCCCGTCAATCCTGAGTGAAGGGCAACAGAGCGAGGTGCCGTGCCCGCTTGATGGCGGTGGTAAGTTGCCGCTGATGGATTGCGCAGGTTCCCGGAGATACGCCGGGGAACTATTTTGGCGCGCTCCCTCAGGTACCCGGAAAGAAGCTTGACGTCCTTGTAGTCGATAAAGGCCACGCCCGTATCGCAGAACTTGCAGTATTTCTTGCGCTTGAAGAGGTAGTCCTTTTTATAGAACCCCTTCTTCTTGCCTTTGCCGCCTTTACCGCCGGATTTTCCGTAAGCCATCTGAATCCTCACTCATCATCATCGTCGGAGTACGAATTGCTACGTTCCGAGTCCTCTTCTTCCGCCTGTTTCTTCTTCTTGGCGGCGCGGGCCTTCATTTTGGCCTCCGTCTTGAGCTCCTCGTCGCGGCGGACGGTCAGAAATCGCATGACGTTTTCGTTCAGCCTGAGCCGGCCCTCGAGGCCCGAGATGCAGGTTTCCGCTTCCGAGTCGAACTCGTAGAGAACGTAGTACCCTTCATTGAATCTTCGGATCGGGTATGCGAGCGGACGCTTTCCCCAGCGGTTGACGACGACTTCCCGGCCGTCGAAGCGCTCATTGAGGTCCTTCTCGACACCGAGCACGAGCGATTCGAGATCGGCCTCCGACAGATTGGGCGGAGCGATAATGGTAGTCTCGTAGTGTTTCATTCACTTACCTCCTCACGGCCTAGCCCCCTCCCCGAATGGGAGGAGGAAGAAGGCACGCAAACCTTACCATAGGTGCCGGCTCATGTCCAGCGAGCTCTTCTTCCTTCAAGGCCCCACCCGGCGGAGACATGGCCGGAACCAAGCTCCTCAGTCGCGGTCCCTGTCCGCTCCTCGCTTTTTCTCGCGCAAGGCGGTTGTAGCTGTTCATGGCGCGTGCGAAGCCCATCGCCACCGCGTCCAATACGGCTTCTCCTCCCAGCTCGGCGGCCTCCTCGAAAAGAGTCAGCCTTCTCTCCGGCAAGCGGCGTCAACAGGTAGTCGACGTGCTCGTCCCGTGTCACGTCGTCCGGGCTTATCCCCAGCCGAATCCTGGGGAACTCCCTGACCCCGAGGTCCGAGATTATGGACTCCATGCCGTGATGCCCGCCGGCGCCTCCCGAATGCCGCAGCCGTATGTGTCCGAAGGGGAGATCCAGGTCATCGTAGCAGACGATCATGCGGTCCAGCGGCAGTCCCTCTTTCCGCAACCAGCGAGCAACCTCTATCCCGCTTCTGTTCATGTATGTGAGGGGCTTCAGCAGAAGAAACGAGTGCCCACGCCAGCGGCAGAGGGACACGTCCGCATCCCCCTTTCGCGAAAAACGCGGGCCTTTGCAACGGGCCCGCGCCTTCTCCGCCATTTCGAAGCCCGCGTTGTGAGGGCTCCGGTGGAATTCGCTTCCCGGGTTTCCCAATCCGACGACGATGAATTCCAGCGCCATTTAAGTACGGCCGGGGCCTCAGCCCTCCGTGCCGGTCTCGCCCTCTTCTTCGGTCTTCTTGCCCTTGGCGATAAGCTTCGGGCTCCTGACCCTCTTCCTTGGCCTCTTCTTCTTCACCTTCGGCCGCCGCTTCGATCCTCGGCGCCGCGATGATCACGATCGGCTGGCTGAGATCTTCCTCCATGATCTTGACCTTGTCGCTCACCTGGAGGTCCGAGATCTTCACGCTGTCGCCGATCTTCAGAGGTGACAGATCGACGTGAATCCTGTCGGGGATGTCGGCGGGAAGACTCTCAACCGCCACTTCCCTCATGATCACGTCCATGAGCCCGCCCTGGGTCTTCACGCCCAGCGCCATGCCTTCGAAGACAAGCGGCACGTCGACCCGGACCTTCTGGTCCATCATGATCCGGGTAAAATCCGCGTGGATAAGTTCGTTACTCACCGGATTGACCTGGAAATCCTTGACCATGACGTGTCTCTGGGCCTTCGTCCCCTTGAGAGAGAACAGCAGAATGGAGTTCTGCCCCCTCTCCGACCGGAGGATCTGAATGATTTGTCTTGGGGTCCACCGCGATGGGCACGGGATCCTTGCCGCCGCCGTAAACGACACCGGGGATCAGGCCTTTCTCCGCAGCGTCTCTGCGGCTCTTCTTTCCTGTGGTGGGACGGGGTTCCACCTCGATTTCGATAAACTGTTCGGGCATCGTACGCTCCTATTGCACCTGAGGGGAGTACCCCCTTGACGACCGAGGTACTTTAGCAAATATGAGCCCTGCTGACAAGTACTTAGGGGGAATGTGGGATTTCCGATTTGGGAATCGGGATTTCGGCTTTGGAGAACAGAAGACGGGATGCCCTGGGAGCGAGAAGCCGTCTATGGTCGATGCTCCAACGCTGGCTGTCGGCGCCCGGGCGTCGACATTTCTTCGAAGATCTTCCCGCGATTTGATTATCTGGTCACTCGATTATGAGATTAACAGATCCGTGTCCCCGATGCTTGCCGGTTCGTCCCGCGTCAGGTATGCTGAACGACCTGAAGGGCATAGCGCATATCGGCAATCCCGGTTCCAGCGGGATCCAGACCGAAACCAAATTGAGGAGATGAAATGTCCCGAGTCGACCCGCACTCATACTTTGATTCCGATCAGCCTCTAACCAACCGCCTCGATTGGCGGCTTTCCGTCGATTTCGAAGGCAGCCGGATTGAAGCCGTCGCCAGACTCTTCTTCGATGCGCCCGCGGAGGGTGCCCTGGATCTGGATACCCGCGGCCTGAGCATCCGCTCCGTCAAGACGGGCGAGGGCCGGCTCGTCGAATACGAACTCGGCGACCCTGACGAGGTCCTCGGCACGCGCCTCCGCCTTTTGCTGCCAAAGGGGACGAAGCAGGTTGCGGTCGAGTACGAAACCTCGCCCGAGGCCACGGCTCTCCAATGGCTGTCCCCGGCTCAGACGGCGGGCAAGAAGCATCCTTACCTTTTCAGCCAGTGCCAGCCCCATCACGCACGCACCATGATCCCCGTGCAGGACAGCCCGCGAGTCCGAATCCCCTATCACGCCGAGGTGACCGTGCCAGAGAGCCTGCGGGCGGTGATGTCCGCCGGCAACGCCGGAGAAAAGGACGGTCCCCGTCCCGGCACGCGAACCTTCCTGTTCGACATGCCCCAACCGATCCCCACTTACCTGCTGGCCCTGGCCGTAGGAAATCTGGCCTACAAGGCCGTGAGCAGCAGGTCGGGCGTATGGGCTGAGCCCGAAGTCGTGGACAAGGCCCACTGGGAATTCATGGGGATGGAAGAGATGATCCAGAAGGCGGAGGGTCTGTTCGGCCCCTATGAGTGGGACCAGTACGACGTGCTGGTTCTGCCGCCATCCTTCCCGTACGGCGGTATGGAGAATCCCAGGATCACGTTCCTCACACCCACGCTTCTGGCGGGCGACAGATCGCTGGTGGCCGTCGTTGCACACGAGCTTGGCACACTCCTGGACGGGAAACCTGGTTACCAACGCCACGATGAACGATTTCTGGTTGAACGAGGGTTTCACCGTCTGGGCCGAGCGCCGCATCCTGGAGGCCATCAAGGGCCGGGAGTACACGGCGATGGCCTGGGCCATCGGCCGCAGGGGCCTCGACGAAGCCTTCGAGCGCTTCGGTGAGGACTCGCCTTACACCAAGCTGCGCACCGACCTGGCAGGCATTGATCCGGACTCCATGTACTCCGAGGTTCCCTACGAAAAGGGCGCCCGGTTTGTGGCACTCCTCGAAAAGACCGTGGGCAGGGAGCAGTTCGACCGCTTCATCGCCACATATATCAAGGAATGTAAGTTCACATCCATTACGACCGAGGAATTCCTCGAGTTCCTCCGTGAGAAGCTCCCTGGAGTGGCCGACAAGGTCGGCGCCGAGGCGTGGATTTACGGGACCGGTTTGCCGTCCAACGCGCCTACCTTCGAGTCTGCAAGCCTCGACCGTCTTGAGTTCCTCTCCTCAGGCTGGTCCGAAGGCCGCCGCCCCGAGAGCGGCGAGGCCGGGAAATGGAGCCCAGACGAAGTGCTGATCTATCTCCAGGGTCTGCCGCGCGACATGACGCTGGACGAGTGCAAATGGCTCGACGACACCTTCGGCCTGATGGGGCAGGGCAATTACGAGATCCTGGTGGAGTGGCTCTGCATAGCGGCGGCGTCCGGCTATCAGCCGGCCTTCGGCAAGATCCGCGAAGTCCTCTCCAGCGTGGGGCGCATGAAGTACATCCGACCGCTATACAAGGCGCTCGGGCACACGCCCGCCTCCCGCGCCCTGGCGAAGGAGACCTTTGCCGCGGTGAAGGACTCCTTCCACGCCTTGACGCGCCGCGTCGCCGAAGAGGAAATGGAGGCGTATCCCCAGGACTGAATTTCCAGCGTTTTCGGCATTCATGCAAAAGCGGGAGGGCACAGCCCTCCCGCTTCTTCATTCAAGCCACAAGTCGTGAGTCCGTAAGTAGGTGAGTAAGGGAGTAGGACAAAGGCAGGTCTTCGAAGACTTCGCCAAACTGCCGTTTTTCGCTTTAGCCTTCGGGTCCTGTCCCTTCTTTGCCGTTTATTAAATCCGAAATCCCAATTCCAAAATCAAACTTGGCCCTGGCCCTTCTCTAGCACGCCCTAGCCTCTCTGGCCGATCCGCCGCGGCCCTGTTTGCCGTCGCCGTCCGCCTCGGCGTCCTTATCCCTCGAGGAACCGTTCTCCAGTTTCAGTGCCTCCTGGTGATAGCGGGGAACGGGGAGGGATTCGTGGACCCTGCGGCCGCTTCTCTTGACGATGACGGCCGGCGCGCCGACCACCGTGCATTCAGGAGGGACATCGCGGTTGATGATGACCGATTCGGCGCCGATCATGGCGTTGTCGCCGATGGTGACGGGGCCCAGTATGGTCGCATGGGTTCCCAGAAAGACGTTGTTCCCGATGGTGGGGTGCCTCTTGCCCTGCTGCTTTCCCGTTCCGCCCAGGGTGACGCCGTGGAACATGACGCAGTTCTCGCCTATCTCCACCGTTTCGCCGATAACCACGCCGGAGCCGTGATCGCAGAAGAAGGCCCTGCCGATGTGCGCCCCTGGGTGAATCTCCATGCCGGTGGCGAACCGCATCGCCTGGGAAATCAGCCGGGGCACGAAGGGCACACCGGCCCTGTACAGCGGATGCGTGACGTACCGGTGCACGACGATGGCGTGCAGGCAGGGGTACAGCAGGAACTCGACGTTCTTGCAGGCGGGATCGTTCTTATATATGGCCTTAATATCATCGAACATGCTTGAAGAGCCTTCCTAGCGGCCGGTTTGAACCGACCAGATCCAGCCCCTCACAGGTCCGTTCCCGCAGGGCTGCTATCATTCAGGAACATCGGTCAATGCGAAAAATTTCTGCCGGGAAGGGACACCCGGCGCCCGCTCCCCGCTGAGCCCAAAGATAGAACAAAACCCCCGGCGATGCCAGCGCAGCCGCAGTCGGCCGTTTTTTCCCGCTTCGGAGGCTGCCCGCAGACCCCGGTTCCGTCCCGAAATCCCGAATCCAGATTCCCGAATCTCCCTTGTGTTCATACCCGTCCGCATCTCCTACCCCTCCTGCGCCACGGCGCACCGGATTGGCGTCGGCAACGGAAGGGAAATATGCTAAACTGAAGACCCGTATGGAACGGACTAGGGGAGCTGTCTATGGCTAAATACATTTTTATCACGGGCGGGGTTGTATCCTCGCTCGGCAAAGGGATTGCGGCGGCTTCCATCGGCTGCCTGCTCGAATCCCGTGGATTCAAGGTCACCATTCAGAAACTCGATCCCTACATCAACGTGGACCCGGGCACGATGTCGCCCTTCCAACACGGCGAAGTCTTTGTAACCGACGACGGCGCCGAGACGGACCTGGACCTTGGCCACTACGAGCGATTCACGTCGCAGGTTTCGGGCCGCGGCAATAACTACACGGCCGGGCGCATCTACATGGAGGTCATCGAGAGGGAGCGCAAGGGCGATTATCTGGGCGGTACGGTCCAGGTGGTCCCCCACATCACGAACCAGATCAAGGAAGCCGTCAAGAACCAGGGAAAGGGCGTGGACGTCTGCATCGTGGAGATCGGGGGAACGGTGGGTGACATTGAATCGCTGCCCTTCCTGGAAGCCATCCGCCAGCTCCAGCTGGAGGTGGGCAAGGCCAACGCCGTTTTCATCCATCTGACGCTCATACCCTTCATCAAGGCGAGCCACGAGCTCAAGACGAAGCCCACCCAGCACAGCGTCAAGGAACTGCGCTCCATCGGTATTCAGCCCGATATCCTGCTATGCCGGACGGAGTATTCCATTCCCAGGGACATGAAGGCCAAGATCGCCCTCTTCTGCAACGTCACCGAAGAGGCCGTCATCACTGCAAAGGACGTGGAGCATATCTACGAGGTGCCCCTCTTCCTGGCCCAGGAAGGTTTGGACTACATCCTCCTTAAATACCTGGGCCTCCCCCTCCACGAACGCCACATGGAAAAATGGGAGGGATTCCTCGACACCCTCAAACACCCGGACGACCTCGTGACCATAGGAATTGTCGGCAAATACACTCAGTACGAGGACTCTTACAAGAGCCTGGGGGAGGCGCTCGTTCACGGGGCCGTGGCCAACGGGCTGGGCATCCGTATCAAGTGGATCGAGGCCGAGGACATCGAGCGCGAGGGTCCGGCAGGCCCACTGTCCGGCGTGCACGGCATCCTGGTTCCCGGCGGATTCGGCGAGAGGGGCGTCGAGGGCAAGATCAAGGCGGCCACCTTCGCCCGGAACGAGAAGATCCCCTATTTCGGCATATGCCTCGGCATGCAGCTGGCCACCATCGAATTCGCCCGCAACGTGGCGAAGATGGAGAAGGCCAATTCGACGGAATTCGACCCGAATACATCGGCGCCCGTCTTCTACAAGTTGAGAGACCTTCTTGGCGACGATACGTACGGGGGCAACATGCGCCTCGGAAAATGCCCATGCAACTTCGAACCCGACAGCCTGGCGAACAAGGCGTACGGCGACCTGCACGTGGAAGAACGCCACAGGCACCGTTACGAGTTCAACAAGACGTATCTCGAGCCCCTTGCGGCGGCGGGCCTTCTATTCACCGGCCTTTCACCCGATGGGAAATTCGTGGAGGTCGTGGAACTCCGGGACCACCCCTGGTTCTTGGGCTGCCAGTTCCACCCGGAATTCAAGTCCAGGCCGCTGAACCCGCATCCCCTTTTCAGGGCATTCGTCAAGGCCAGCCACCAGAACAAGGTCAGATCCGAGGGCTCAGACGCCCCGCAGAAGGAGCGTTAGCCTCCGATGAGCGAGGTTTCTGTCCGCGAAGTTCTCATACACGACGGAGTTTCCATCGGAGGCGCCGCACCTCTATTCATAGCGGGACCGTGCGTGATCGAGTCGGAGGCACACGCCCTGGATCTCGCCCTCGACATCGCTGCCTGGAGCCGGAAACGGAGACTCCCGGTCGTGTTCAAGGCATCCTTCGACAAGGCCAACCGCACCTCCATTTCTTCCTATCGTGGACCGGGCCTCGAAGAGGGGCTGCGGATCCTCGGCCTGGTGCGCAAGGAATCGGGACTGCCGGTCCTCACTGACATTCACGAGCCGCAGCAGGCCGAGAAGGCCGCGGAGGTCGTCGATATTCTGCAGATTCCCGCATTCCTCTGCCGACAGACGGATCTGCTGCTCGCCGCCGCGGCGACCGGTCGCGCGGTCAACGTGAAGAAGGGGCAGTTTCTCTCCCCCTACGACATGGCCCACGTCGTGGAGAAGCTCGTCACGAGCGGCACGGAGAAGATCATCCTGACGGAGAGAGGCGCCAGTTTCGGTTACAACAACCTCGTCGTGGATATGAGGAGCGTGCCCGTCATGAGGTCCTTCGGCTTCCCGGTGGTCTTTGACGCAACGCACTCCGTACAGTTGCCCGGCGGGGGACACGGCAAATCATCGGGCCAGAGGGAGTTCATTCCCACGCTGGCGCGCGCGGCCGCGGCGGCCGGCGCCGACGGCTTCTTTTTCGAGGTCCACGACGCGCCGGAACAGGCCCTGTCGGACGGTCCCAACGCCCTGCCGCTGGAGGACTTCCCCCGGCTGGCCGAAGAACTGGACGCCTTCTATCGTCTGGCGAGGAAAAAGGCATGACCCTCGACGGCGCCAAGAAAGTGCTGGCCATCGAGGCCGAGGCACTTCTGAGACTCAAGGACAGCCTGGACAACGGCTTCGTGGATCTCCTTGAGAAAATCCTGGTCTGTAAGGGCCGGGTCGTGGTTTCGGGCATGGGCAAGAGCGGCCTGATCGCCCACAAGATCGCCGCCACGCTGGCCAGCACGGGGACGCCAGCCTTATTCCTCCACCCCTCTGAGGCCCTTCACGGCGACCTCGGAATGGTCACGGCGGACGACGTTGTCTTCGCGCTGAGCAACAGCGGAGAGACGGAGGAACTCGTTCGCCTGGCTCCCTTCATCAAGCGTATCGGCGCTTTTCTGGCCTCGGCCACGGGGAGCCGCAAGTCAACGCTGGCAAGGGTATCCGACCTTCACATTACCGTGTCCATCGACCAGGAAGCCTGCCCGCTCGGGCTTGCACCCATGGCGTCCACGACGGCCCAGCTCGCCCTCGGCGACGCCCTCGCCGCCGCTCTCATCGAGCGGAGGGGATTCAAAGCCGATGACTTCGCCCGTCTCCACCCTGGAGGGAAGCTGGGCAAGCGCCTCATGCGCGTGAACGAACTCATGCACAAGGGCCGTGAGATTCCGCGCGTGGCGCCGGACACACTCCTCAAGGACGCCATCTACGAGATCTCGTCCAAGAAGCTCGGCATGACCGTCGTCACCGACGGAGAAGGCAGACTCGAAGGCGTCATCACGGACGGCGACATGCGCCGCCTTTTCCAGGATCACGGAGGCAACGTCCTAGATTGGCCTGCCGCCGACTGCGCCTCCCTGAAACCCCTCACGATCAGGCCGGAGGCTATGGCCGTGCAGGCCCTTGGCATCATGGAGAACCGGAAGATAACCTCGCTCGTCGTCGTAGACGAAGAATCGCGCGTCGAAGGCGTCCTCCACCTGCACGATCTCTGGGGTCTCCAGATGATCTGACCCTTCGGAACACTGCATCAAGATCTCAACCCATTTTCACCGAATCGGATCTTCCCGCCCGAAACCGATCTCCGCACAAAGGACGTCCCCCGTGCCGTCGACTGTCCAAAACCCTTTATTTCCCGGCTCTTTCATGGTACGATAAGTACTAGTTTTCGGAGATCGAGGGCCCATGAACGAAGGGGTTGCAGGAAGCCTGGATTCGGAACGCGGCGAGCGCCTTCGGCGTGTCCGGCTCCTTCTTCTGGACGTGGACGGGGTCATGACCGATGGCGGTCTCTATTACGCCGAGCCCGGCGGAGAGTTCAAGCGTTTTGACGTGAAGGACGGAGCCGGCATCTACCTGGCCATGAAGAACGGCCTGGAGGTAGGCATTCTGACAGCCAAGACCTCGGAGATGGTCGCGCGGAGAGCGGAAGAGTTCGGTCTTCAACGGGTCTTCCAAGGCGCCATGAACAAGGGAGAATGCGCTGTCGGACATCCTGGCCGACGGAAAATACGGCCCCGAGCAGGTCGCCTTTATGGGCGACGACGTACTCGATCTTCCGGTCTTTCGACGCGTGGGCTTCACGGCCTGTCCTGCGGACGCCCACGAGCTGGTCAGGCGCCGCGCCGACTACGTGTGCTCGCGGGAGCGGCGGTTTCGGCGCCGTCCGCGAGTTCATAGACCTTTATTTCCACGCCTGCGGCGTCATGGAACTCGATCGAAAAGGAATACTGGGAGGACGCCCAAGATGCATAACCTTTTCAGTACCGTTAAATGGCTACTCATCATCTTGGTGATCGCCGCCTGGATGGTTCTGTGCCTCGTGAACCTCAACATAACGAGCCCCTTCATTCTCTTCCCGGGCTATGTCGAGTTTCACAGCGTCCCCATGTCCGTCATCCTCATCTTTCCACTGGTCATGGCCTTCGTCACCTTCTGGATCGTCGGCATCCTGGACCAGGTCGACCACTACCTCCAGGCGAGGGAATTCCGGAAACGCATCCGCGAACTCGAAGAAGAAGTCGACCAGCTGAGAAACCTGCCCATCAGGGAAGGCACCATTTCACAAAAAGCGGTGGATGAGGAGAACATCTCGTGATCCAAAACCTCGGCGGTCAGTGGATCACGGTTGCGCTGATCCTCGTCTTTCTTTTCGGCCTCTTCCTCGGAGCCCGCCTGCCTTTCGGGCGGACCGGCAGCGCCGCGAGAAAAGAACCCCGCCAGTCCCCCCATTACATACGCGGCATGTACGCGATGCTTACCGGCGACGTGGAGAACGCCATCGACCACCTGTCCAAGGTCGTCGAACTCTCGACCGAGCCCATAGAGGTCTACCTTGCGCTAGGCAACCTTTACAGGCAACGCGGACAGATAGACCGGGCCATTCGCGTGCACCAATCCCTGCTCACGCGTTCGAACCTCTCCGAGGAGGAACGGGTCCTGGCGCTCAACGCACTGGGGATGGACTTCAAGACCGGCGGTCTCATGGACCGCGCGTTGAAGACCTTCAGGGAATCCCTGGGGCTCAGTCCGAAGGACCCCGACGCACTGATGCATCTGGTGAAGCTGTCCGAAGACCTGGGAGAATGGGGCGACGCGTACGACTACGCTGTGCGGCTCCAGAAGATCAGGCGCCACAAGGATCCGAGGATGCTCTCCTATCTCCTTGCTCAGAAGGCCCACGGCCTTTCGGAAAATGGAATGCACGTCCGCGCCGCGTGGCAGCTCCACAGGGCCATACGCCTCTTCAGAGAGAACATGCCCGCTTACATCTTTCTTGCCCGCCTCTACCTGGACGTGAACAAGCCGGACCGCGCCAGAAGGACTGTGGACAGGGCGCTCAAGCATATGCCGCACAAAGCCTTCATGGTCATGGACCTGATTAAGGACATATACGTCCAGAAACAGGACCCGGCCGGCTACCTCGAGAACCTCCGGGTCCTCGGACACGTGAACCACCAGAAGAGGGCGCTCTTGCAGGAAGTCAGAGAGTTCTCGGACCTCAAGCGCACCGATCAGATACCGGCGATCGTCCAGGAGCTCGTCCGCCATTATGGACGATCCCGGCTCGTTCAGCGAACGCTGTGGGACCTCTACCGGAAGCAGGTCATAGGCTCGGATCTCGTCAACGGACTGGCCGAGACGCTCGCCAAGAGCGAACAGATGATGGACCCCTTCACGTGCATCTTCTGCGGCTACAAGACGCTTGAGATTCTCTACCGGTGCCCCAACTGCAAAGAATGGAACTCCTTCTCGGACGGGGAAGGGTAGGACCATTCCGGATTTGGGATTTGAGATTTCGGATTTAAGGTAAGGGACGATGGGGGGAGGGCCTTGGCGGAATGAAGACGGCGCGGAACCTTCGACTTCGCCACTCTTCACGCGATTACCGGATACTCGATTACCAGATCCCTTGACACCGCGCCGCCAGGCGCGCGAATCACTTGATAACCGTCCTCCCCGCCTGCATAATGGACCGCATGCAGGGGAACGAGGGTGAGTAGAACACAAGGATTGAAACCGCTCGCCGAAGTCGCAGAACGGTGCCGAAAGCACTGCGCGGCCGGGGACGCGGTGGGCGGCATCCACGCGGCGTTTCATCTTCACGAAGACGACCTCAAGGCGCGGCGGAAGAACGATGTTCTCCTTCTTTCCACCGAGGATCGTTCGGTGCGTTTTGCCCTAACCGGGATGGAGGGCGAAATCCTCGGCTGGCTCCATCGCAACGGGCACGAAGACATCAGGAGGGTGGCATGGTCTGCGGAATGAACACACACGCGTTGGATTCGATCCTGCTCCAGGCCATCGCCGAAGACAGTCCCTATGGAGACAGGACCGTGGAAGCCCTCGCTCTCGGCGGAACGGTCTCGGGCGTTTTCCTGGCGAAAGAGGACTTTGTCCTGTGCGGACTTCAGGCCGCCTTCAGGGTCTTCGAACTCATCGACGCCTCCAGCGCCTTCGTGCCCTTCTTTGAAGACGGAAGAACGATCAGGGCCGGCGAACGCATCGGCCGGGTGGCCGGCGACCTGGGCACCATTCTCAAGGCGGAACGCCCCGCGTTGAATCTCCTCCAGCGCCTCTCGGGCATAGCAACGACGGCCCGACGGGCCGCCGAGGAGGTAGACGGGACGACCGCCAGGATCCTCGATACGCGAAAGACGACGCCGGGCTTGCGCCTCCTGGAGAAATACGCCGTCAGAACGGGGGGTGCATTCAACCACCGGATGGGGCTTTCAGACGGGATCCTCATCAAGGACAACCACATCGCCGCGGTGGGTTCGCTGACCGAAGCCGTCACGCGCGCAAAGGCCAACGCCGGGCATCTCTGGCGCGTCGAGGTGGAAGTCGGGAGCCTGAACGAATTCCGCGAGGCGTTGGCGGCGGGCGCCGACCTCATCCTCCTCGACAATATGTCCAATGAAGACATGGCCCGCGCATCCTCGGAGAGGCCCCCCGGCGTTCTCCTCGAGGCGTCCGGAGGCATGAAGCCCGGCAGCCCTCCGCGCGGTTGCCCAAACGGGCGTGGACTTCATCTCCGTGGGTGCCTTGACGCATTCGGCGCGTGCCGTGGACATCTCCTTCGAAATAGAAAGCCATTGATCCCGGCGTCATTGGGAGTGCGGGAATGGACAGGGAACTGCTTCTTACCTACTACCGGCCCCGCTGGCTCGGTCTTCATCTCGAATGCCGCGATGAAGTCACCTCCACGAACGACGCCGCCATGGCCCTCCTGGCACGTCGCGGCCGATCGGCCCACGGCGCGGTCATATTTGCCGACGGCCAGACGGCGGGCAGGGGACGATTCGGCCGCACGTGGTACGCGCCGGCCGGCATGGCCCTCGCCGCAAGCGTCGCCCTGTGGCCCATGGACACGAAGTCCGAAGATCTCGCTCTCCTGCCCCTGGCCTGCGCGCTGTCCGTGCTCCAGGCGCTGGAACGCTCTGCGGGGCTGACGTGCCGCCTCAAGTGGCCCAATGACGTCCTCTGCAGGGGCAGAAAGATTTCGGGCACCATGGCCGAGGCGCGATGGAAGGGCGAAAACCCGGCGGGTATGGTCCTCGGTATCGGCATCAACCTGAACCAGACACACGACGACTGGCCCGGCGACATCTCTTCTACGGCCACGTCGGTACGCGAAGAGACGGGGCGGGCGGTCCAGGCCGAGGCTGTGGGGGCCGCGCTGCTGGAAGCGCTGGAGGGGAATCTCGAGAATGCGCTTCCACGGCCGCGCACGGTGGTCCCTCTCGTGAGTGCACTGTGGGAACACAAGCCGGGCGACGGACTCGAGGTCCTCGATGGGCATCGCACTCTGCGGGGGCGGTTCGCCGGCGTCGAGGAAACCGGCGCCCTGTTATTGGACACGGAAGCCGGGCGGCTCGCCGTGCGCTACGGCGACGCTCGAAAACTACGGAGAATTTCATGATCTTCGTCATGGACGTTGGTAATACGCAAACGACCGCGGCCCTTTTCAGGGGCGCAGACATGGTCCAGTCGTGGCGGCTTACGACGGCGCGCCACAGGACTCAAGATGAATGGGGCGCCTTGCTCCAGAGCCTGTTCAGCCTGCACGGCTACGACATGCAGGACGTCTCCGGGATTTCCATATGCTCGGTTGTCCCGCCTGCGGATGCCCCGCTGCGCCTGATGTGCAGAACGTATTTCGGACACGATCCTCTCTTCATCGTCCCCGGAACCAAAACGGGCATCCACGTTCTCTACGATACGCCCGCCGACGTCGGGGCGGACCGAATCGTCAACGCGGCGGCCGTCTACAGCGTCCATGAGACACCGGCCATAGTCGTTGATTTCGGCACGGCGACGACCTTCGACATGCTGGGAGAAAACGGGGACTACCTGGGGGGCGTGATAGCCCCTGGGATAGGAATCTCCGCGGAGGCGCTCTTCGAAAAGGCCGCCAAGCTCCCGAAGGTAGAGATCGCCCGTCCCCGCAAGGTCATCGGCAAGAGTACCGTCGGTTCGATGCAGTCAGGCCTCTATTGGGGCTACGCCTCTCTGACGGAAGGGATCATTAAGAAGATGAAGGCCGAGTTCGGCACCGTCAAGACCGTGATAGCCACGGGAGGACTTGCCGGGGTACTCGTCAAGGATTGCCCCTCCATCGATGTCGTGGACGAGAATCTGACCCTCAGCGGCCTTCGGATTCTCTACGAGCGCAACAAGGCCTGAAGGGATTCTCCGGCTGCGCTGACGCAGGCCTGCATGCGGGGAAGAGGACATGGACACAGGACTTCGCGCCTACTTCGAACGTATCGAGGCGGTCTTCTGCACGCAGAGGGGGGCCCCGCTTCTTCTTTCCCCGCTCGACTTCGAGAAGGCCGTTGAATGGTACGCCGCCTCCATCCCCGCCGAAGTCGTGGAAGAGGGTATCGTCGCCTATTTTCAGCGTCTCGCAGCAAGAAGGGTCCCCATGCGCAGGGCCATCTGTCTTTCATTCGCTGAGGATGAAATCCTCAAAGCCCGCGAGGCCAGGCGGACGGCGGCCATCGGCCGGGGCGCCGGACTCGATGAGCAGAAACCGGCCGCCGAGAGAATCGCCGACTACCTGCGCGACAGGGCATCCGCTCTCAGGGCCTTCTCCGAAGACGACGAGAAGAGGCTGGCCATGCCTCTCCTGGCCCGCTTTACAGGCCAGGCGGCGGTCGAACTCGAACGGTTGCTCGCCCGCGCCGGCGAATCCATGGCCCGGATCGAAACCGTCCTGGCGCCGCTGGACGGGGAGCTCACCCGCATCGCCCTGCTCGAAAGCGCCCCGGATCTCGTGGAATTCTGGAAATTGGAGGCCCGCGAGCGCCTCGGCGCCCTGGTCGCCAACATGGACGCACAGACGCTGGACCAGACCGTCGACCGTCTCGCGCGCCAGAAGGCGCTTGCCCACTGGGCCCTCCCCAGGCTTTCCATTCTGTACCTCGAGGACTGACGTGGCCCGGAGCGTTCTCACGCTGAAGACGGTGTGTCCCCTCTCCGAATCCTTCGCCCGTATCCTTCGGGAATTCGGCACTACCGGCATCTGGGAAATCAGCCCCCACGAATGGCGCGCCTACTTCACGGAACGGCCTCCAGGACTGGAAGACGCCCTCACGCTGTGCGGGATCACCCTGGACATATCATGGGCGACCGATGACGGATTCGACTGGGCCGCACGTTACCAGGAGTCCCTGAGGCCCATTGCTCTTGGCAGGCGCTTTACCGTTCTCCCCTCGCCGGACCAGACCAACCCATGGCCAGGCCGCCTTTCCCTCAAGCTCTTTCCCGGCATGGCGTTCGGAACGGGAGAGCACTATACGACCGCCTCCTGTCTCCGCCTGCTCGAGGCCTTGAATCCTTTCCCCGCAAAGGTCCTGGACGTCGGCTGCGGCACGGGAATCCTGTCCGCCGCCGCCGCGATGCTGGGCGCCGTGAGCGTGGCCGCATGCGACGTCGACGCCGACGCATGCAGGGTCTCGGCCGAGACGGCCGCCATGAACGGCGCGCCGTATCGGATAGTAAGGGGAAGCGCCTCGGCCGTCCGCGGGCGTTTCGAACTGGTCATCGCCAACATCCTCGCCGAAATCCTGATCGAGATCATGCCCGATCTTGCCGAACGCGTCGAAAAGGGGGGGCGTCTTATCTGCGGCGGGATCCTGTGCGAGAAGGGCGATCGGGTTCTCACCGCCGCCCGCACGTCTCGGCTTCGCCATGGTGGAACGCCGCACCAACGGGGATTGGTGGTCCTTTCACCTTCGCCGCATCGCGTGACGGCATTCTCGATCCCTCCGTTCCAGCTATAAGGCGCCTACCAATAGCCTTTTTAGCATTATTATTAAATGCTGTTTAAGACCGCTGCCCAATCACTGTGCAACCTGCACAATCTCCTCATATTTCTTGGGGTTAACGAAAATTGCACAGGGTTTTCCAGAGACTTTTCCACAGGTTCCGTGGAAATTGCACTGCGCTCAAACCTTTTACACACAAGCATTACACAAGCACAGCACATAATTTTCCTGATTGCTGGTAAAGCATGATTTGCAAGGGAGTTTCAAGTCGGTGATGCACTATTTGTGAACGCGCGACCCGCCGCCTTGACACAGAGAATGCGGCATTATACCTTCGGAGTGTTGCAAGGGGCGCGGTCAAGCAAACCGCTGAGATGTGCGTGCCGCTCTCTCGAAGGCATCCGCACAGTCCCTCAGAACCTGATCCAGGTCATGCTGGCGGAGGGATTGCAACGTCGCCTGTCCCCCATACCAGATGATCCTCTCGACTCTGCCGGGAGAGAACGCTGTCCGGCTTTGGAGGTACGACGCCATGTCCGATAATGAACTGTCGTCCGGAAGCCGCCCCGGCCGGGCTATTCCGGGCAGCATGAAGATATACACGACCGGTTCCCGCGCCGACATTCGAGTACCTTTTCGCGAGATTGCACTGACGCCCACCTCGGGCCGCTTCGGAAACACCCCTAACCAACCGGTCCGGCTCTACGACACTTCGGGTCCCTACACGGACCCGGAAATCACCATCGACATTCGCGAGGGTCTCCCCCCCCTTCGAACGCCCTGGCTCGCCGAACGCGCCGACGTCGAGGCCTACGATGGTCGCGAGATCAGGCCGATCGACGACGGCCGCGCCGAAGACAAGCCCCCCGTGCAGGTCTTTCCGCACCCCCGCCCCCGGCCTTACAGGGCACGGGCCGGACGCAACGTGACCCAGATGCACTACGCCAGGAAAGGTATCGTCACGGCGGAGATGGAATTTGCAGCGATCCGCGAGGGCCTCGATCCCGAATACGTGCGCAAGGAAATCGCGGAGGGCAGGGCGATCCTCCCGGCGAACGTGAATCACCCCGAATGCGAGCCCATGATCATCGGCCGCAACGGGCTCGTGAAGATCAATGCCAACATAGGGAACTCCGCCGTGGCATCCTCCATCGATGAAGAGGTCGAGAAGATGGTCTGGGCCATCCGGTGGGGCGCCGACACGGTCATGGACCTCTCCACGGGAGACGACATTCACACGACCCGGGAGTGGATCCTCAGGAACGCGCCCGTGCCCATCGGTACGGTTCCCATATACCAGGCCCTCGAAAAAGTCGCGGGCCGGCCCGAGGCCCTGACCTGGGAACTTTTCAGGGATACGCTCGTGGAACAGGCCGAGCAGGGAGTCGATTACTTCACCATCCACGCGGGCGTTCTGCTCCGTTTCATTCCGCTGACCGCGAAGCGCGTTACCGGTATCGTCAGCCGGGGCGGCTCCATTCTGGCGGCCTGGTGCCTGGCTCACCACCAGGAGAATTTCATCTACACCCATTTTGAAGAAATCTGCGAGATCATGAAGGCGTACGACGTGGCCTTCTCGCTCGGCGACGGGCTCCGCCCGGGTTCCATTGCGGACGCCAACGACGAGGCGCAGTTCGCCGAGCTCGACACCCTGGGCGAACTCACCGAGGTGGCGTGGAAACACGACGTCCAGGTCATGATCGAAGGCCCCGGTCACGTGCCCATGCACAGGATCAAGGAAAACATGGACCGCCAGCTGGCCGTCTGCCACGAGGCGCCCTTCTACACGCTGGGCCCGTTGACCACGGACGTCGCGCCGGGCTACGACCACATCACGTCGGCCATCGGCGCCGCGATGATCGGCTGGATGGGCACGGCGATGCTCTGCTACGTCACGCCCAAGGAACACTTGGGCCTGCCCGACAAGGACGATGTCAGGGCGGGCGTTATCGCCTACAGGATCGCCGCTCACGCCGCGGACCTCGCGAAGGGGCACCCCGGCGCACAGGCATGGGACGACGCGCTTTCGAAAGCGCGCTTCGAGTTCCGGTGGGAGGACCAGTTCAACCTTTCCATGGACCCGGAAATGGCGAGGGCTTTTCACGACGAGACGCTCCCCGCCGAGCCGGCGAAAACCGCTCACTTCTGCTCCATGTGCGGCCCCAGGTTCTGCTCTATGAAGATCACGCAGGACGTTCGCGAATACGCCGAGAAGAAGGGTCTGACGACGGAAGAAGCCGTCCGCGCCGGCATGGAGGAAAAGTCCCGCGAATTCGTGCAGGCGGGCGCCCAGGTCTACCGCGAAAAGCCGTGAACTGGCCGGGAGTGAGCAAGTGAGTAGGTGAGGAAGCAATAACGGCGGGGGGCAGTCCTTCGAAGGCCCGTCCCCCGCCGTATTCCTTTTAGCCCTTCGGCCTTAGCCCTCGCGGCGCAGAACGCTTGAAGACGGAGGAATTGGCCCCACTCCGTTCTTCGTCCATCTTCCATTTGCCCTTCCGCCTTCCGCGTTCCCCGAAACGTCCGCGTCTTCCGTTGACAGCCGTCTTGCCCGAAATCCCAAATCCCAATTCCCAAATCCGGAATCCACCCTTTCCTTGCCCCGGATCCCTTCCGCGCGGTAATCTTCTGATATCGTCGGAGTGAATCGTGCTGAAGGACGTACTCGCGCATTTTCCGCCCG
This sequence comes from uncultured Acidobacteriota bacterium, assembly GCA_963724125.1. Taxonomy (GTDB): domain Bacteria; phylum Acidobacteriota; class UBA4820; order UBA4820; family DSQY01; genus CAVRTJ01. The sequence goes on along the minus strand of CAVRTJ010000011.1, from coordinate 129,471 downwards.
AAGGCATCAAGATCCTGCTCGTTCTCTTCCTCTCTTTTCTCATCGGCCTGGAGAGAGAAGAGAAGAAAGCGGGGTCGGGCCACTACTACTTCGGCGGTGTCAGGACCTTCCCGCTCATAGGCCTCCTCGGGTACGCCATGGCCCTAATCTCGGGCAACCAGCTCGTTCCCCTGGCGGTCGGGTTCGCCGTGGTGGGGGCGTTTCTCCTGGTCTCGTACCTGCACAAGCTCCGCACGACCCAGGACGCGGGCGTCACAACGGAGATCTCGGGACTGGGCACTTTCGTGCTGGGCGTGCTGGTCCAACACGACCGGTTCTGGATAGCCACGACCATCGTCGTCCTCAGCATGCTCCTCCTGGAGTTGAAGACGGGCCTCGAGAGCCTCGCCCAGAAGATTCCAGCAGAAGACATCTCCACATTCACGAAGTTCCTGCTCATCACGGCGGTGATACTGCCGGTGGTGCCCAACGAAGCCTTCACGGAGTTCCATCTCAATCCCTTCCAGACGTGGCTAATCGTCGTCGCCGTGAGCAGCATCTCTTACCTCAGCTACGTCCTGCAGAAGGTCACCCGGGGGCGGGGCGGCGTCATCCTGTCCGCCATGCTGGGCGGCGCGTACTCATCGACCGCCACGACGGTGGTTCTCGCCAAGAAAGCCCGCGAGGCTAACCATTCGCACCTGTTCTCCGGTGCGATTCTGATGGCCTCGGGCGTCATGTACCTGAGGCTCACGATCCTCGTCGACATTTTCAATCCGCGCCTCGGACATCTCCTGACCCTGCCCTTTCTCCTCCTTTCGGCGGTGGCGCTTCTGGCGGGCTGGCTGTGGTCCCACGAGGCGGAAAGACACGGCATCAGGGTGGACAAGCCGTACGAGTCCAAGAACCCTCTCGAACTTAGCGCCGCCTTCCTCTTTGCAATCATCTTCGTGGCCGTCCTCATCCTGACCGACCTCACCGTCAAGCACCTCGGCATCGGCGCCTTGTACGCGCTGTCTGCACTCATGGGTGTCACCGACGTCGACCCGTTCATCCTCAGCCTGACCCAGACGGCCGGTGCCGCCACGGCCTTCCACACGGCCGCCGCAGGCATTGTCATCGCCTCGGCCAGCAACAATTTCGTCAAAGGCCTCTACGCTTTCGCCTTCGCCGACAGGAAGACCGGCGTCATGAGTCTTGCCGCGCTCGCCATCCTGACGGCCGCGGGGCTTCTCCCTCTCTTCCTCATCTGACACCGCCGGGCGGCTATCCGCCTTTTCCGTCGGCGTTGAAGCGTCACCGGTCCGGTGTTATCTTATGGGCGGGCGCCGGGATGCCCGGCACGATGCGCCTCACCGGCACGCAGCCGCCCGATCCGGACGAGGAGGTGTCCCATGGTTTTCGGACGAAACCCGGTAAGGAAGCCCGCCGTCGCCGGGATGTTCTACCCGGACCACCCCCTCCAGTTGAAGACATCGGTCGAACGCCTGCTGGTCCGCATGATGGAGCCCGTCGCGTCCATCGCCGTCCTCGTGCCTCACGCGGGTTACATCTACAGCGGCGCCACTGCGGGAAAGACCTTCGCCGCCGCGACACTGCCGGATAAGCTCATCATCCTGTGCCCCAATCACACGGGTCTCGGCACCCCGATCTCCTGCTGGGCGAAGGGTGCCTGGGAAACTCCCCTGGGGACGGTTCCCGTGAACGAGGCATTGAGCGACGCGCTCATGGCCTCGACGCCTGTAATCGAAGCCGACGAGATCGCCCACATGCGCGAGCACGCCATCGAGGTTCAACTCCCCTTCCTCCAGGTCATGCTCGAAAGCTTCAGTATCGTTCCCGTCTGCGTGGGAACCCAGGACATGAAACTCCTGGAAGCCCTCGGGATGCGGCATGGCAGCCGTCATAGCGGCTTCCGGGGAACCGGTGGGCATCGTCGTTTCGAGCGACATGAACCACTACGAGGACGCCGAAACCAACCGAAGGAAGGACGATATTGCACTGGACGCGCTCCAGCGCCTCGCACCCGAAGAACTCCACCGCGTCGTCATGAAGAACCGTATCACCATGTGCGGGTTCGCGCCCGCCGTCGCGGCCCTGTTTGCCGCGAAAGAGCTGGGCGCCGACCGATCGGAGCTCGTGGACTATACCCACTCGGGCATGGTCACGGGCGACGACAGGGAAGTCGTGTCCTACGCAGGCGTACGCATCTACAAGGAGACCGTGTGAGGCGCATCCTGGGCGTCCTGTGCCTTCTCATGGCGACGCTTGCCGTCCACGGCCAGATAACGCCGATCCCCTGGCATCCCCAGATGCCTGCACCGTCTCCAAAAGCTCTTAAGGGCGGGAAGGGCGAAGGAAAGATTCAAAAAACCGCGCCCTCCAAGTTCCACATGACGTTCGACAAAATCACGACCCTCACCCCCGGCGTTTACGTCGCCGAAGGCAACGTGCGCTTTTCCAACCAGGGCATGTTTCTCACGGCCGATTCCGTCACCTACGACACGAACAAAGGAACGCTCTGGGCGACCGGACAGGTGGCCGTCGACTTCGAGGACTTCACGGCCTCCGGCTCCGAACTCCATTACGACCTCAAGAAGGGCACGGGCACGTTGATGGATGCTTACGGAGTGCAGAAGAACGGGGATTTCACGGTCTACGGAAAGGCCATCAAGAAGATAGGCGACGGGTGGTTTCAGGTAATCGACGGAACGTTCACTTCCTGCGCCGCGGCTGTGCCGCCATGGAGCATGAAGGTGAGCACAGCGAAGTTCCACGTGGACCACTACGCCTTCCTCACGAATCCCCGCTTCCATATCCGGCAAGCGCCGATCATCTACCTTCCCTATCTCATCTGGCCCATTAAACCCGAGCGCTCGACAGGCCTGTTGATCCCGGAAATAGGCAACTCCACGAGCAAGGGATTCACCCTGAACAACGCCCTGTTCATCGCCCCGCAGGACTGGTGGGACGACACCGTGTACCTGGACACCTTCAGCACGATGGGCGTGGGCGTGGGCGAGGAGTTTCGCTACGTTCCTTCCACCGCCACCTACGGGTGGTTTCACGGGTACTACATCCGCCAGAAAACCAACCACAAGAAGCGGTGGGACTTCACGTGGACGCACATACAGAATTTCAGGAAGGGCTGGTATTTCGTGGCGGACGTAAACCTGCTTTCCGACATCAACTTTCCCCGCGACTACCAGCGCGATTATTACAAGGGAACCGTGTCCGGCACCGATTCCCGCATCTTCCTGATCAGGAATTGGGGGCCCTACGCCTTTACGGCCAAGCTCGAAAGGCGGCTCCAGTACTTCACGGAGGACAGGGACCTCACCCAGAAGACGCTCCCGGGGATCGAGCTGCGCTCGAGCCTCAAGTCCATCGGCCACGGGTTGTACTTTGGATTTGAAACCTCCGCGGACGCGTTTCAGAAGGACTATGCCGACTACCTGCCCCAACCCGTCAAGCACTCCCTCACCTACCAGCGCCTCGATCTCCACCCGTTTTTCGAGTGGCCTCTCCACCCCACCCTGTGGATGGATGTGACGCCGCGCCTGGAACTCAGGTCAACCGGGTACACCAGCAGCCTGGATCCGTACACGGGCAAATACGACGGCGGATCGCTCTGGAGGAACTACGCCCACGCCTCCGTGGACGTGAGCGGTCCGCGCCTCTTTCGCAAATACTCGAGCGGGCTCAAGCACGTCATCGAGCCCTTCTTCACCTACACGTACGTCTCGCGCGACGCCAACGCCTTGCACGCGCCGGTCTTCGACGAGGTGGACCAGGTCGGCCTGGACCAGGACCTCGTCCGCTACGGCGTCCGCAACCGTATCTACGGGCAGAAGGGCAGGCTCGTTTTCGACAGCTCACTGTACCAGGAACACAGTTTCGGCCGCGGCCTCTCCGTCACCGGCGACAGCTCGAGCCGCTTCTCTCCGGTCTCGCTGCTCGTCCGTGCATGGCCCAGCGTGGATTGGAGCGCCGATTTCCGGCTTCGCTACGACGTTTTGAACCACGCCGTCGACTCTCAGTTTCTGTCCCTGACCTACCGCCCGAAGAGCTCAAAGAGGGACGACTTCATCACGCTCTCCTATCTCAAGACCCAGAACCTAAGCACCAGCCTGAACGCTTCGCAGGTCGTCAACCCGGCGGCCAGGGAATTGCGTTTCGCAGCGTCGTTCACCCTCGCCGACGGACACGTCACCGTAACCCCCTACCTCGAAAGGGACCTCCTGAAGGGCGACTGGCGCAACCAGCGTCTCATTTTCTGGTACCGCGGCTCGTGCTACTCGGTCGGGTTCGAAGCCGGGCGACGCACGATCGGCGGGTTTCGCGATTCGGAGTACCGCTTTCTCGTGAGCCTCAAGGGCGCCGGAACCGTCGTCGACCTCTACGGAGCGACGGGGAACTATTAGTAAAGCGGTTATTGGGGATTTGGGAATTGGGATTCGGGATTTGGGATTTATGAAGCGGCAGACGGGGGGAATTTGGGATTTGGGAATTGGGATTTGGGATTTAGAAACGGCTCGGGATGGGCCGTTGCAGCGGCCGGCCGATGCCGGCCGGCGCCTTCACCTCTTAACCCTTCACCAGGCGGGCTTCTTCGAAGCTCTTTCTCCCGCCGACTTCACCGCGCCGTCAGGCGCAGAGCCTGAATGAAGGCGGACACGAAGCGCGAGGTCATTCGAAAACTCCTTCACATGGCCATGGGCCTGTTCGCACTGGTCCTGTACTGGCTGACGCCCCTCGAGGGCGCCCTGTGCGCCTTCATCGCCCTCGCCCACAACCTCTGGCTGTTTCCCCGTTACGGGATGAAGAAGCTCGAACGTCCGGAGGAGAAGGCCCGTGGATACTCGGGCATGATCGGATACCCCGCCGTCGTCCTTCTGCTCTGCCTGCTTTTTCCCGCCGTCACGCCCGGCCTGGATCCCGTCAGACGGGCGGCCGGAGGGGCTCAGCCGCACGTCCTGTGGGCGGTGGCGGGAGCCTGGGCCATTCTCGCCTTCGGCGACGCCTTCGCCGCCCTCTGCGGACTTGCCTTTAGAGGCCCCACCCTCCCGTGGAACCGGGAAAAGAGATGGACCGGCCTCGCGGGTTTCATCGTGTTCGGCACCCTGTTTTCGACTTTGTTCGCCCATTTCGTCGCGTTCGGAGACCTGCGGTTCTCGGCGCCGGGCTTCTGGCACCTCGGGCCGACCTGCCTTCTCGCCACCCTCGTCGGCGCGGTCGTCGAGAGCCTCCCCGGCCAGATTGACGACAACCTGACCGTCCCGCTGGCCTCCGGTCTCGTGCTGATCTTCTTCGGCCGTCTTTCCTTGGCTGGACTTCTTTCATTACGACCTCGAACCCGCCCTGCGCACTTTCGGCGGCAGCCTGGGCGTTTCGCTCGTCGCCCTGCTGGTGCTGAACGCCGCGCTCGGCACGGCGGCGTGGCGCTTCCGATGGGTCACGGGCCCTTCGGCCCTGCTGGGAATACTCTGGGGCACTCTCGTGGCCGCGGGCCTCGGCTGGGAGGGTTATGGCTTCCTCCTGCTCTTCTACCTCGCTGCAAACGGGAGCACCTACGTGGGCCGCGACCGAAAGCGGGCCCGCAAGATAGCCGAAGAGGATGGGGGGCGAAGAGGCATGACATCGGTCTTCTCGAAGGGACTCTTCCCCGCGCTTTTCGCCCTCGTCTCTCCTCTTGCCTTCGTGGCCGCCCTGGCGGCCTACGCGGCCGACACGGTCGCCTCCGAGATCGGCAAGCTCTCCGATGCCGGGACGTGGCTGCTGTGGGGCCGCAGGAAAGCGCGGGCCGGGGAACCCGGCGGAGTGAGCTTTCTGGGCAGTCTGGCGGGAGGGGCTACACTTCTCCTTTTTTGCGGCGCCTTCTACGCCAGCTTCCTGGTCCAGGAAAATCTCGCCGGCAAGGCCCTCACGCGTTTTCACGTGGCTTTTCTCCGGAGCGATCTGGAGCGGCTCGGCGTCCCCACCGGCTCGGGCGTTCTGGGGGGGTGGATGCCGCTCGTTGTTCTCGGCCTGTTCCTCTCGGTGCTGGCGTGCTTCTTCCTGGAATCCGTACTCAATGAAACGGTCGTCGCGAAAGCCTGGTTTCCCAAGATCGTGGTGCACCTGTTCATCGGCGCATTGGCGGGTGGGCTCCCCTTCCTTCTCGCCGCGGTTATCGGTGCGCCTCATTTTCTGCCTCCCGTGTGGCTGATGAAATGAGCATGAGGTCCTGGATCGCGCTTGCCCGCCCCTTTACGCTCGTGCCTCCGTTGCTGGGGATTCTCGCCGGCTCCGCCTGCGCCTTCGGTTCCGCGCACAATCTCCACCCCGGCCCGACCCCCGGACTCTTCTGGACACTCCTTGCGGGTTCCGTCTGCGCGTCGCTGATGAATGCGGCGTCCAACATGATCAACCAGGTATTCGACCTCTCCATAGATCGCATCAATAAACCGGGCCGCCCGCTCTGCACGGGACAGATCGGTGTCCGGTCCGCCGTCCGCGTCTCGTTCGTTCTGTACGCCGTCTCCCTGGCACCGACGTGGTGGATCGTGCCGCCTCCCTACGACAACGCTTTCGCGTCGAGGACCTTCGCACCCTGGTACGCCCATGCCTGCTTCTGGGTGTTCCTGGCGGGGCTCCTCTGCACCTTCATCTACTCGGCCCCCTTCCTGGGGCGCACCAAGCGCTTCGGGATATGGGCCAACGCGACCGTCGCTACGGCCCGCGGCGAACTGCTCAAGGTCGCCGGCTGGTCCATGGTGGCCTCCACGGCCATGTTCGAGCCGTGGTATCTCGGCGCCGTCTTCTTCCTCTTCCTGCTCGGCGCCACGTCCACCAAGGACTTTTCCGACATACGGGGCGACGCGCTCGACGGGTGCCGAACGCTACCCGTGGTCTACGGACCAAGAACCGCCGCCTGGATGATCGCGCCCTTCTTCGTCCTGCCCTGGCTGATGCTGCCGCTGGGGACGCTGATCCGGCTTCCCTCCGGTGGCCGCCTGCTCACCGGCAATCCCGTCCTCCTGGACGCCCTCGGCGCGATCCTGGTCCTGTGGGGCGCCTACACCGTGATTCTCCTGCTGAGGAGGCCCGAAGACCTCGCCTCGAGCCGAAACCACCCCGCCTGGACCCACATGTACGCCATGATGATGGCCGCCCAGGTGGGGCTGGCGATCGCCTATCTGATTTAGACAGTGATCGAGTGCGGGAGTAGGCCTTCGAAGTGCGCGGCTTCGAGAGTGCGCGGTCGCGGCGGTCCTTTAAATCCGAAATCCCAATCCCGACTTCCAAATTGTCCTTCCCTTTCATTAATCCGCCCAATCGGGCATACTTTTACGGAATCGGGGTTATACTCATTTGACCGAGGAGCAATGAATGCCTGAAGAGAAAAACGAAGAGACGAAGAAAAACCGGCGGATCATCGCCGTTATCATAGCCATCGTGGTTCCGTGCACTCTGGCCGTCATCTTCTGGCGCACGACCCCCGCCGTCGGCGGCTGGGCAGACTTGGGCGCGCCGGCAAAAGAGGCCGCGCCCGCCGACTACGCGAAGAACGGACGCATGCCCGTCAGCGGTTCCGCCGCCCTGAATCCGGAGGTTATCTACCGCCAGAACTGCGCCAAGTGCCATGGCGACAACATGCAGGGCAGCGGCACGGTTCCGGCCCTCAAGAGACCCAACTGGCCCTATAAGAACAATCGGGACCTGCTCATCACGACCATCCACCAGGGACGTGGTTTGACCATGCCCAGCTTCGACGGACGCCTCTCGAACAAGCAGATCGAGGCCCTGGCCGACTACCTCCAGGCACAGAACGGCGTCAAGTAATACCGAAGGCCGGGCCCCCGCCCGAAGTGATCCACCGAAATAGTCTGAGGCGCGAACCCGGGACGAAGGATGGAAACGCCGCTCGTCCCAGGCCCCTCTGCGCACAGGCAGGTGCGTCGGGCCTGCGGAAGCGCGTCGCTCCGCCCCTCAGGCGGAGCTTGGCTTTGAAGGCCATTTGAGGGATAATGGTCATCTTCTGAACGGCCAATGGAGACGGTATCGCTTATCGAAACGGGGGAGGCTATGGCTCACGGAGTATTCAGAACCAAGTCCCTTGGTCGCCTGATCGCCGAAACACAGCAGGAGGGGCGGCGCCTGAAGAAAGTCCTGACCGCGTGGGATCTGACCGCCATCGGCATCGGGTGCATCATCGGCGTGGGCATCTTCGTCCTGCCCGGCGTGGAGGCCGCAGAGCATGCGGGCCCGGCCATCATCCTGTCCTTCGCCGTGGCGGCGGTGGCTTGCGCCTGCTCGGCGCTGTGCTACGCCGAACTCGCGGCCATGATCCCCGTTTCGGGGAGCGCCTACACCTACGGGTACGCAACGCTGGGCGAAATCCTCGCCTGGATCATCGGATGGGACCTGGTGCTCGAATACATGGTAGGGGCCTCTCTGGTAGCCATAGGCTGGTCCGCCTACCTCGTGAACTTGCTGAAGGGCATGGGACTGCATCTGCCTCACGAGTTCATCACCGCGCCATTCGGCCCCGACCCGGGCTACCTCGACCTGCCCGCCGCCTTCATCGTGCTGGCCATAACGTTCCTTCTCGTTCGGGGCATCAAGGAAAGCAGCCGTTTCAACCTGGCCGTCGTGATAGTCAAGGTCTCGGTGATCTTGATATTCATCTTCCTCACCGCCTGGTACATCAAGCCCGAGAACTGGGTGCCCTTTGCGCCCTTCGGCTGGAAGGGCGTCATGACGGCAGCCGCAATCGTATTCCTCGCCTACATAGGCTTCGACGCCGTCTCGACCACCGCCGAAGAAGCCCGTAATCCCCAGCGCGACTTGCCCATCGGCATCATGGCATCCCTGGTGATCGCCACCGTTCTCTACATGGCCGTGGCGGCCATCATGACCGGCGTGGTCCCCTATGCGCAGCTCGGCGTGGCCGACCCCATAGCCCTGGTGCTCAACGTCCTGCACATGCGATGGGCCAGTGCATTGATCAGCGTCGGCGCGCTGGCGGGGATCACCAGCGTGCTCCTGGTCCTGCTCATGGGCCAGCCGCGGATCCTGTTCGCCATGTCGAGAGACGGACTGCTGCCCGGGCTCCTGTCGAAAGTCCATTCGAAATTCCAGACGCCCTACGTCACGACGTGGGTAACGGGCTGCATCGTGGCCACGGCCGCGGCGCTCACGCCGATCAATAGTCGTGGCCGAACTCTGCTCTATCGGGACGCTTTTCGCCTTCATCATCGTGTGCGCGGGCGTCATCGTATCTGAGGTATACTCGTACGCGACCTGATACGGCCCTTCAAGGTGCCCTTCGCGCCGGTGGTCCCGGCCATCGGCATCGCCCTTTGCGGCTACCTCATGTTCAGCCTGCCTTGGGTAACCTGGGCCAGGTTCGTCATCTGGCTCGCCATCGGCCTGGTCATCTACTTCACGTACGGCTTCTGGAACAGCGGCTTGAACGGGATGGCGCCAGCGGACACCGAAGGCGGAGAGGCCTGACGGGAACCGCGGTCACAGTCCGCTGACACCCTCCCTGAATTGCCAGGACGACGGGCCGCCCCCGGACCGTGAAGGCTCCGCTTCCGCGCTGCTTGAGGCACAACGGATCCAGCGGCCGTGGTCGCCCAGCTCCTCCAGGACACGGTCTCGACTTCACACCACCGGATCCCGTGCGGAACCATTTAGCGATGTCCGGTGCCCCGCATCGGATTCCCCCCGCCGCGGTGTGGTATCATCGTAGACAAACAGGCGGTTCAGACGTCTTACAATTGAAGGAGGGGTGATCACCGCGCACGCGCTCATGTTGAGAATGAGAAAAACCGCCACCGGCCCGTCCCGCAGGAGTCCATTGTCAGCCAGTTCCCGCTTGCTCATGAGCGCGGCGGTTCTGCTGTGCGCCGCCGGATGCGCCCGCGGAGGTCACCAGGCGCTGACCGTCCACCGGGGGACTTTCACCGACAGGTTTCTGCTCACCGGACGGCTCGAGGCCGAAAAGTCGGAAGACATCATCGTTCCCTCTTTGCCACAGTGGCGCACCCAGATCACGTGGATGATAAGAGACGGGTCACGCGTCCATAAGGGAGAAAAGATTCTCGAGCTGGACTACACGTCGCTGGCGAGCAACCTCGAAGAGAAGAAACTCGCAGCCACCGAGGCCGCCGGCGACCTCGCCCAGCAGAAGGCGCTGAACGCCGCCCGAAGCGACGAGCTGAAGCTCGCGCTTGAGCAGGCTCGCTCGGCCTACGAGAAGGCGCGGATCGACGCCTCGATTCCCAGGCAACTCTTTTCGCGAAAGGACTACGAGGACCGGCAGCTCGCTGTCGACGCCACGCGGACCGAATACGACAAGGCCCGGGAGGACGTCAAGGCGTTTGAAGTGTCAGGCAGAGCGGACCTCGAGATCAAGAGACTGGCCCTCGATAAGGCCCGGAGAGAGGCGGCGTCCGCCGAGGACGCCTTGAAGAAGATGGTGGCTTACGCCCCGAGGGACGGCATCGTGGAAATCGCCGAACATCCCTGGGAAGGCCGGAAGCTCCAGGTCGGAGACACCGTCTTCGTCGGCTGGACCGTGATGAGTATCCCGGACCTTTCCACGATGCTGGTGGACGCCCGGCTCTCGGACGTGGACCAGGGCAGGATCCAGCCGGGCATGAAGGCGCTCTGCACGCTCGACGCGTTTCCCGATCTTGCGATCCACGGCTACGTCGCGGTCGTATCTTCGGTGGCCAAAGAGATCCCGAAGAGCCCCGCGCGAAGGGCGTTTGATGTGAGGATAGCGCTCGATCGAAGCTATCCGGACAAGATGCGGTCCGGCATGTCCGTCAGGGTGTCCGTCCTGACCCGCCGCATGAAGGATGTCCTCATCGCGCCGCGTACCGGTCTCGACCTGTCGGTGAATCCGCCCGTTGCCCGGCTGCCCGGCGGCCGCACGGTGAAAATCAGGATCGGCCCCTGCTCCCCTCTCCAATGCGTCGTATTCGCAGGGCTGAAGGCGGGCCAGCGGCTGGAGGCTCCTGAGGCACATCATGGCTGACGCCGTTGACCGATCGGCCCGGAGGGTTCGGGACGCGATGTACGCGGCCGCAACGCGCGGCCCCCTCTTTTGGGGCGCGGCGGCGGTCATTCTCGTACTGCTCGGCGCGGTCGCCGCGGGTGCCTCCGGTTCGGCAGCCACAACCGCCAGGGTCAAGAGGGCCGATCTCGTCACCACGGTCGCCGTCACCGGAACCTTGAAAGCCGTGAACGCAGATCTGCTTGGGCCGCCCGCCGTGGCCCGCATGTGGAATTTCAACATAGCCAGGATGGCCCCCGAAGGTTCGGTGGTCAAGAAAGGCGCAACGGTTCTCGTCTTCGACACGAGCAACCTTCTCCGCGAGCTGAAGGAGAAACAGGCCGAAAGCGCCGAGGCGTCCAAGCAGATGGAGAAGAAGAAGGCCGAACTCCAGGTCCAGAAGGAGGACAGCACGCTCAAGCAGGCGGAAGCCCAGGCCGACCTCAGGAAGATCCGGATGCTTCTCGACGTGCCCCCGGAACTCAAGGCCGCCAACGACCTCAAGAAGACGAAGCTCGACCTGCGCGCCGCCGAAGCCCGGGTCGCGAGCCTTAGGACCTCGCTTGCCGCGTCGCTCCGGGCCGGCCGGGAGGAACTCGCCTCTCTCGCGGAGAAGAAAAAGCGAGCTGACGAGCGCGTTCGTGAGTTAGAAGACGCCATCCGGCGGATGGACGTGAAGGCGCCGAGACCCGGGACGGTCATCTACCAGGTCGATTGGAACGGCAATAAGAAGGCGGTCGGAGACCAGTGCTGGGTCGGTGAGAAGGTGCTGGAAGTGGCCGACCTGCAACACATGAAGGCCGAAGGCGAAGTGGACGAGGTCGACTCGGGAAAGGTCGCGCCCGGCCAGCGGGCCACCCTGAAGCTCGACGCCGCGCCCGACAGCACCTATACGGGACGGATCCGGTCCGTGTGGGGGGCCCTTCAGGCAAAGTCCCCCGCCAATCCCCTCAAAGTGGTCAAGCTGGACATCGTCCTCGACAGGACCGATACGCGCCGCATGATGCCCGGTATGCGTTTCACGGGAACCATCGACACCGGCGTGGTGAAGAACGTCCTTACCGTTCCCGCCGCGGCGGTCGTCGTGGGCCCTGCAGGTCCGGAGGTCATGCGCCGTTCCTTCTTCGGCTGGAGGAAGACCCCGGTCGTCATCGGGACCCGGGCCGGAAAGGCCGTTCAGATCGTCTCGGGCCTGGCCCCGGGGGACAGGATTCTCGAACGCTGGCCTGGAAAGGATCGGCCATGACCCTTTCCAGGCTGAGACTCCTCGCCGGATCCGGAATCCTGCTGGCGCTCGCGGGCGCCGGAATCTACGGCTTCCACGCGATGTCCGGCGGGGACACTCCGACGTTCAAGGTCAAGGCCAGCCCCTTTCACCTTACCGTCACCGCCGACGGAATTCTCAAGGCGGTCAAGGCGACGCCCGTCACGGCCCCGATTTCAGTCCACGCGCGCATGACCCTGGCCTGGATAGCCCAGGACGGCGCGCCGATAGAGTCCGGCGCCGTCGTCGCCCGCTTCGATCCTGCCGATTTCAGCCAGAAGCTTCTTGACGGAGAGGCGGACGCGGCGTCCGCCCGCGCGAAGATCGCCAAGGCCGAGGCGCAGATGAAGGCCTCGAACCGGGAACTCGACCTGGACGCGAAGCTATCGAAGAAACGGCTCGCCCAGGCGGAGGCCTTCAAGACGACCGACGCGGACATCTTCTCCCGGTTCGACATCGTCAATTCCAAGATCGACACGAAGTTGGCCAGGAGCCGCCTCGACCACGCCGAGGCCGTGCGACAAACGAAGGACACTGTTTCCAGGACGGACGTCGATCTCTTTCGCATCGAGGCCCAGAAGGCGCAGGTGGAAATCGGCGAAGCCAAAAAGGCCCTCGCGTCCATGGTGGTCAAGGCGCCTCACGACGGCGTGGTCGTGCTCCACAGGGACTGGAGGGGCAATCCCCTTCGCATCGGTTCCACGGTTTTTCCCGGGCAGAAGCTCGCCGAGATCCCGGAGACGGGCGCCATGCAGGCAAAGGTCTTCGTTCTCGAAGCCGACGCGGGCGGGCTTGCCAAGGGGCAGCGCGCGCAGGTGACTATCGACGCACACAGCGGCACCGTCTATAAGGCTCGCGTGGAAAGGGTCGATACGCTTGCGCAGCCCAGGTACCCGGGTGTTCCGGTCCAGTACTTCGGCGTCACCCTGTCCTTCCGGAAAACGGACACGCTTCACATGAGCCCCGGTCAGAGGCTGCACGCGGTGGTCACCACGGCCGACATGAAGAGCGCGCTGGTCGTGCCCCGGCAGGCCGTTTTTCAGAAAGGGGGAAAGCCCGTGGTCTACAAAAGGCGCCTTCTCGGAGGGTTCCAACCCGTGACCGTCGAGCTGGGACAAGGCGTTCCGGGTCGCGTCGTGGTCACGAAGGGGCTGAGGGATGGGGACGTCATCGCCCTCCTCGACCCCACCGCCCGTTCACAGGAGGAGAAGGCGCCGAAAGGCGGCACCGGACCCCTCGCGGGAGGCCCCTCATGAACCCGAGAGACGCCCTCGTCAGTGCCTTCCGGAACCTTTTCTCGCACAAACTCCGCTCCGCACTGTCCATGCTTGGCATGCTCTTCGGCGTCGGAGCCGTGATCGCCATGCTCGCCATAGGCGCGGGCGCCGAGCGACAGGCGCTGGCCATGATCGAGCGGCTGGGTCTCAGGAACGTTCTCATCCGGAACCTGGACCTGAAAAAGGACGAGCTCCAGGAGATCCGCAAAAAGTCGCCGGGCGTGTCGCCGCGGGACGGGGAGGCCGTGAAGGAGGCCGTTCCGGGCGTCGCCTTCGTCACACCGATCGTCCGCGTGCACACCTACGGCGTCATGGCCGCCGGGACGAGCACGGACGCCAGCGTTTTCGGCGTCTCCTGGCGCCAGCCGGAGCTTTTCGGCCTGGAGCTTTCCGAGGGACGCTTTCTCGACGAGCTGGACGAAAAGGACAACGCGCAGGTCTGCGTCATCGGTCCGGATGTCCGGAGGGACCTCTTCGGCTACGGCCCCGCGGTCGGAAAGGACCTCAAGGTCGACGACGTCTGGCTGACGGTGGTCGGCGTGCTCGCCGCTCCCGAAGCGGGCGGCGGCTCCTTCCAGGGCGTGCAGATCAGTTCCATAGGCCGGGACGTAGACATCCCCGTCACGACGGCGATGCGGAAGTTCGACCGGGACCCCCTCAAATCGCCCGTGGACGAGATCGTTGTGCGGCTCAAGAACGGGGTCCGTCCCCAGGCCGCCGCCGCAGTGATCGGCACGCTGGTGAACCGCCTCCACGGCGGCGCGAAAGATTTCGACATCACGGTGCCCGAGGCCCTGCTCGAGCAGAGCCGGAAAACCCAGCGTCTGTTCAGCATCGTCATGGGCTGTATCGCCGGCATCTCCCTCCTGGTGGGCGGCATCGGCATCATGAACATCATGCTCGCATCCGTCCTCGAGCGCACGCGCGAGATCGGAATCCGCCTTGCCGTCGGCGCCAAGCGCCGGGACGTCGCGCTCCAGTTCGTCAGCGAGTCCGCCACCATCAGCCTCATCGGCGGGTCGGCGGGCGTCGTCATGGGCGTGGTCATTGCCAAGATCATCGCCCTCTCCGCCGGCTGGCCCACCGTCGTCACGGTATTCTCGGTCGTGCTCGCCTTCGGCGTCTCCATCGCCGTCGGCGTCCTCTCCGGCCTCTACCCCGCCCTGCGCGCCGCCGACCTAAACCCCATCGATGCCCTGCGGTATGAGTGAATAGTAACCAGTGATCGGGCGATTAGGAAATGAGAGTGAGGCGCGGAAAAGCACTCGGGATTGGACAGTGACGCGGCGAGGGCTGGAATTTGGGAATTGGGATTTGGGATTGCGGATTTAGATGACGGTAGGGACCGGGCCTTCGAAGGCGCACCGAGCGATTGCTTGCGACATTACAAGATGTGGCCCTGCTATTTCAGTCAATAGTTACGTGTTGTGTTGCCGGGGCTCACTGTCGCGCCTATTGCCCAGATAACTCCTGAAGGCCTGGTATGCTTCATGATTCAACTGGAAATTTCTCCTATACGAGAGATTGCCCACAAGACTCATCAGCGGCTGGCGGCGACCCAACAGGTTGCCGCATACCCTGCGTAAAATGTGCGGCATGGAGAAGAAAGCTCGGTGGCAGGAGAGCATTTCGTCGCTGATGGCATCCATGGACAGATGCTTATATCGGGCTATCGGGAAGGTCAGCGTATAGTATTTCCAGTCTTCCGGGAACGTATCGAGAGCGATGCGGCCCTCCGCTTTCATCTGGTTCCACAGGTGCGTGCCGGGCAAGGGCGTCATGAACAGCGCGTTCATACTGTCCACTCCGTAATGGCTGGCTACCTCGGCGACGCGTTTTCCGATGCCCGGTTCATCGACGTCCAAACCGATCATAAAGGAACCCACGACCATGATTCCGTGCCGTTGGATGCGCCGCACAGAGGCCCGGAAGTCCCGGGCCTTCAGAAGGTTGAACTTCTTTTTCACTTCCCTGAGCCCCTCCGGCGTCGGGGATTCGAAGCCGATAAAAACGCCCCCGCAGCCCGCCTTCGCGGCCAAAGTCAGGAGTTCCTCGTCATCGGCAAAGTTGATGGTGGCTTGTGCGACCCACCTCTTTCGCAGATTCGCCTGCGCCATGGCGCGAAACAGATCCTTGGCGCGAGCGAGATGTTCAGGGCGTGTGCCCACGAGGTTGTCGTCCACCACAAGAACCAGCTTCTCGCGGATCAGCCGGAATTCGCGAACAACGTCCTCAATGGGTCGCATCCGGTACTTGGCCCCGTTGAATGCCGTCACACTGCAGAAGCTGCAGTTCAAGGGGCAGCCGCGTGTGGTCTGGATGGATCCAAAGGAATACTCAGTAGGCAACAAATCATGACGAGCGGCTGGGATATCGCTGGTGTCGGCTAGTCCTCCGTCATACCGATCCTTCAGACGACCGTGCCTGACGTCCTCCAGCACCTGCGGCCAGACCCTCTCGGCCTCCCCCGTGACCACCGAATCCACCCGCGCCATGGCCTCGTCCATGCACATGGTTGCGTGAATGCCGCCCATGACGACGGGCACCCCAAGCCGCCGGAAGCAAGCGGCCACTTCATAGGCCCGGCTCGCCTGCGAGGTGAACGCAGTGATGCCCACCAAGTCCGGCAGGGGCATCGACGGATAGTCCCGCACGCCGCAGTTCTCGTCGATGATCGAGATTTCCCACTCCGGCGGGGTCAGGCCCGCAAGAACCATCAGGCTGAGCGGCTTCCACAGCCGGTAACGGTTCCAGCGGCTTTCCCGGACTCTGACGATGCCGACAAGCGGGTTGGAAGGATTGATCAGGTAGAGCCGCACAGCTTATATTCTCCTATTGCAACTGCTTTCTTGCTCCAGCCTTTTCTTCCTGTCGATTTGTACACGGATTGTCGCAATTCCCCTTCATTGGCCTGGCGTGAATTAAGCAGCGCACTTTAGTTCGTCCCTCTTGAATGTCGGGTCAGGGCTTTTTCAGGCGCACTCTAAGTCATGAGCCGTACCCACTGTCCAACTAACGATTCGAAAACAACACGTGCATATTCTTCCGCTTCGGTCTCATAGCCTACTGGTAACCACCACTCGTTGAAACAACCACGCCCACCCTGTAACTTTCCACCGCACACACAGCATGACCTGTATTAAAAAACGTAATGCATAGGCGTAATTTTTCAAGCCATTCACGTTTGTAATCGTGCTCTCCCCAGCATAAATGCGGGAGCCTCCCGTGAGCGCAAAGCGCCTACCCCAGGCCAAGGGGCGGTGGAGTGGACAACGGTTCAAGTGCAAGAAACAAGACCCGGCACCGTTTCCTCCGTGACCCCATCGTGCACACTAGGAGCGTTGTTCCTCACCTTTGACGTGCGTATCGATCATGATGGTCTTGCCGTTCACGGTCACTTGCAAACGGTACCTGTCGATCCAGCGCAACCCTCGGATGGACGAATACGGCTTGGCCCGATAGACCACCTTCGCATCGCAGATCATCGAAGGATAGCGCATCTCACGGAGGTCGATCACTACGATATCCTCGTAGAATCCGGATTGGTGACACGTAGAATAGTGATATGCAATTTCCTTTGAGTCCATCGATACAACCGGGCTGTCTCCAGACGCAATGAAGTACTCAGACTTGCTGAGGATATACCGGGCCTCACCGGTTGCATCAGCGCTCCACAGTTGCGCGGAAACACTGTAGCCAATGGGTAAAAAGAAAACAAATCTTTTGCCGTCAGGATACCACTGCGGACAAATGCCGGGGATGAGCTTGGCCCATTCCTTTTTGTCGCTGGAACTTTTATAGATCCAGCCTCCAAAGTCGCCAAGAGCAACGCCGGTGATCGGATTGGTCACGACATCCCGAACATCGGGGCCGGCGCCGAAGCACGGTGCGGTTAGTACGCATAGGATGAAGACTACCGGGAGTGATGACAGGCGTTTTCTCATGATTGCTCTTCCTCGAATTCGCTGGCTCCTCGACTTGCTTTCCCGTTCTTTCACACCAAGCAAGAACAGTGTCAAGCACAAATAGTGTCAGGGCTGGTTTCTTGCGCTCTTCCCTCCTCTGCAGTTTCCTGAAGACGCCTAATATAATACCTCCGAACCCATTTGACCCCCAACCAGAGTTGTAGTCGGCTGCCTGCGGGCAGGCAGTGTTTAGTGTCCAGGGTTTAGTGTCTTGTGCGCCTGTTGGCGCAGTGATCGAGTGATCGAGTGACCAAGGGATCTGGTCGGTGGTTGACCTTCGAAGGTTCTTCCCTCAAGAGGGCTTTCGGCTGATCGAAGATCGACCGAAAGGCCGCATCTCGACGCGAGTGGGCCAGGCGCGCGAAGGGCAAGCCGCTCACACCGCAGTCGTACTTTTGTACGTCGAGGATGAGGGCGGCACAGGCCGACAAAGCGGATGGTCCGCTCCCGTCGATGCTTCTTTCAAGGGGTGGGGGCTGCGTCACGAGGTGATGGCACCAGGCCGCGGTGCGCGAAACGTCGGGCCGGCGTGGCCGTGTTCATCTGGACCTTGGGTTGATAGGAATCGGCCGATACAAAGGCACCCCGCCTACCGTCCTGCCTTTAGCCCTTTGGCCTTAGCTCTTAGCCCTTCCGCGCGGCGGCTTGCACCAGAGCGCGGTTCCGGGTACCTTATCCTCGTCATGGAGAAGGGGGAGTTCAAGCGAAAACTGAGGCTCCTTCTCACGTCGCTGAAGCTCGGCTGCATAGGGTTCGGCGGCGGCATGGCCGTGCTGTCGCTTATCCACAGCGAGTTCGTGAAGAGAAAGAAAACGTGCTCGGAAGACGACTTTCTCAACGCGGCCGCGCTCTCCCAGTCCCTGCCCGGCGCCATCTCCTTCAACGCCATGACCTACCTGGGCCTCCGGATGGAGGGTTTCTGGGGCGCCACGCTCGCTGGCTGGGGCTTCATGCTGCCGTCCTTCATCCTCATGATCGGCCTGTCCATGGCCTACGATTCCATCAGCCACCTGTCGCTGGTCAGCCAGATGCTCAACGGCATGGTCGCGGGTGTCGTGGGACTCATCCTGGCCGTGACCTGGGAGCTGGCCAAGCCCGAGTCCATCCGGTGCCGCTTCGGCTGGATCATGGCCTTCCTCGCTTTCGTGGCCTCGCTGGTCCCGCAGATCGGGATCGTGGAAATCGTCCTGGGCTCCGGGGCCGCGGGCATGGTCCTCTGCCCGGAAAGGCGGAACGGCAACGGAAAAGACGAGGACGAAGCGGGGCCCTCCTGCAGGATCCCGGCCATCGTGGGAGGCTTCAAAACCGCCTGGCCCGCGCTGCTGGGCACGGCGGGCACTTTGGCCGTGCTGGGGGCTCTGGGGCTCTTCTTCGTCCGGGTGGGGCTCGTCACCTTCGGCGGCGGCTTCGTCATGATCCCCATGATCCAGAAGGAGGTCGTCAACCACTACCACTGGCTCACGGCCAAGCAGTTCGCGGACGGCATGGCCCTGGGGCAGCTCACGCCCGGGCCCGTCGTCATCACCGCGACCTTCGTGGGCTACAAGGTCGCGGGGCTCGTGGGCGCGTGGGTGGCTTCGACGGCGGTCTTTCTGCCATCCTACGTGTTGAGCCTTCTGTTCGGCTATTCGCTGGACCGGTGGAAGAACAACCCGGCCGTGGCGTCGTTTCTGAACGGTGTCCGCCCGGCTGTGGTAGGGTTGATGGGGTCGGCCGCCGTCCACCTCATGTTCGGCGGGATTCACGGCTGGGAGGTACTGACCATCATCCCTCTGGCCACCCTCCTGCTAATCCGCTACAAGATCAGTCCGATTTGGATAATGTTCGGTAGCGCAGTGCTGGGCTGGTGTTGGCAGTCGCTCGTATGGGCCGCGTGCAAGACTTACGATTCAGGTGTGAGGCGCGGCGGGGGCCGGGTGCTCTCGCAGGCGTTCGATCGCGGCCTCAGACTAGCAGTCTCCCGTCCCACCCACGCATCAGTCGCCGCGTAGCGGACCTGGGCGGACGTCAGGTTCTCGCGTGCCCAGTTGCTCGTTCGTGCGCCCTTGCTTATGCGGAAACCGAGAAGCAGAGCGGCAAGGCCGCGAAGCCCGCCCGTCTTGATGCCCAGCTCGCGCGCCCATTCGGCGAGGTCCAGGAACCCCCTCGGCTCGAAAGGCTCGAGGGCGGTCAGTTGTCTGACGTCCTGATCGATCGCCACGCCACTCTTCACGACGGCGGGATTGGAGAGCAGTCCGCGGAGTCCCTTCCGGCAGCCCCAGGACTCCCCGAGTTGAAAGAGGTAAACGTCCCTGGACCCGGCGAGCTGGAGCAGGGAGACGGGGTTGAATTCGCCCTTTCTGTAGCATGGCTTGGTCTCGGTATCGAAACCCAGCAGCCTCTCACCCTTGAGTTCCCGAAGGGCTTTCGCGAGCTGGTGCTCCGATCGCACCAGGTGGACGTGGCCTTCGAAACCGCCCGAGCGGCAAGGCGTTTACGGCGTCCTTCGAAATTTTGCCATTCTGGCCTTCGGGGTGCAATAAAGGGCAATCGGCCATCCAACCTCCGAGTTCGTCCACCCATGTGCCAAACGCGACAACAGGGTTCGATCTGGCGGCATTGTACCATGAAGACCGCCGGAGGCGGCGCGGGGCGTGCCGTCACGAAACGGCCTGCGCCGAAAGCCGCAGACCGCGGGACTCAGGGACGCCGGGGTGCCCGCTTCCCGGGGCCTGTCACTGTCATAAGAAATTGGAGAGAATCATTCGTTCCACATTCCAGGGGTGCGGCACCTTTGAGGAATACCTTTGCCGGCTTGCTCCCGAGGAACTCGATTCCGTGGCCCTCGACGCGCAGCGCCGTGCCCTCTTGCAGGCCGATCACGGGGATGCCGGGGTTTGCTTCCAGGAACTCGGCGATGCGTTCCTCGCGCGTCTCGCCCGGCTGACCTTCAAGCCGCCCCGCGGTGAAGTGGGGATTGATCTGGAAGCGTACGAGGCCGAGGGCCGTCATCGAAGGCGGCTCGACGATGGGCATGTCGTTGGTCGTCTTGATCGTGGGGCACGCCACGTTCGAGCCAGCGCTCCATCCGATATACGGAGCGCCTTCTTCGACGCGGGTCTTGACGGCGTGGAGGACTTCCGTTTCATAGAGGGTCTTGAGCAGGTTCCACGTATTGCCCCCGCCGACGACCACCGCTTCGGCCCGGCGGGCCGCCTCGGCCGGTTGGCCGGTCTCGTGGGCCGCCGTCACTTCGATCCCCAACGATTCGAAGCGTTCCCGCACCCTGGCCGTGTAGTCGTCCCAGGTGATGCTCACGCCGGCATAGGGCACGAAGAAGACCCGCTTGATCCCGCCGCCCAGAAAGTCCCCGATGTGGCCCAGCGGCCACGTGAGGTACGGTTCGCCGGGGTTCGTCGAATTGCTGAGCAGCAGCAGTCTTTTCTGCGACATCGGGTCCCCCCTCGCCCCCCGGCGGCTCAGTCGTCCCCGCCGAAATCCACGTCGTCGGGCAGTTCGTTGACGTCCTTCTCCCCCTCGTAGGGGAAGTGATCCTTGAGTTTGAGGCCCACCTCGGTGATGCCGTGAACCAGTCCACCGGTGAAGTCCCCCTCGCGGAACCTGTCCGACATGGCGTCCCGCACGTCGTCCCAGAAGCTCTGTCCGACCTTTTCGTGGATGCCCTTATCGCCGAGTATGACGAACCGCTTCCTCGACGGGACGACGAATATCAGCACGCCGTTACGGTGCTCGGTATTCGCCATGCCCATCCTCACGAAGGCCTTCTCCGCCACCTTGTGTGCGTTGCCCCAGAAGAAGGACGACACGGACACGCGGACCTCGCCCGAGGTCATGTGCTCGGCCCGGACGATGGCCTCTTTGACCTTGTCGGTATCGATCAGCCGACGAAGCTTCCGCCTGCTTATTCCGAACATGGTCCGCTCCTCATGAAATCACCATCCTCCCGAGGCGCCGCCGCCGCCCGAGCTCCCGCCGCCGCCGCTGAAACCGCCGCCTCCTCCCATGCCCCCGCCCCGCCCGCCGGACAGGATGCTGAAGAGCAGGAAGAGCGCGAGCGAAGGGTTCGTGGCAAGGAGTATCAGAAATCCTATCCCCAGGATGACGAACAGGATGATCTGGCCGAGGCTGATGCTGCGCCTCGTCCTCACGACCGGCGCCGCGGCGGGCGCGCCACCCTTCGTCGCCGCCGCGAGCTTCGGGTTTATGGTCTGGAGCACGGCGTCGACGCCCGCCGTCACGGCCCCGTCCCTGTCGCCGGCCCGGATGCGGGGCAACATGATCTCCTGGATAATCCGGAAGGCGATGACGTCCGGTACCGTCCCTTCAAGGCCGTAGCCGACTTCGATGTGGATCTTCTGGTCCCTGGCCATGATGAAGATCACGAGGCCGTTGTCCTTGCCCTTCTGTCCCACGGCCCACTTCTTAAAGGCCTTGACGCACCAGTCTTCGAGCGGCGTGTCGCCGGTGGATTGGCCTATGTAGACAATGACCTGGTCGCCCGTGGCCTTATCAAAGGCGCGGAGCCTGGAATTCAAGGCCTGTGCGGTACCGGGGGAAAGAAAGCCGGCGGTGTCCGTGACCCACTGGTGCGGCGAAGGGGGAACGGGCACCTCGGCGGCGGCGACGGACAGCGCGAAGCACGCCAGCAGGATGGTTAGCAGTAGACCGGAAAACCGTCTCATCGACTAGAACTTCACCGTTGGAGGTTTCTCGGCCCCGGCCTCCGCCTTGAAATAGGGTTTCTCGTTGAATCGGCTGCCGAAGAAGCCCGCGACCATGTTCGTGGGAAAACTCTGCCGCGTGCTGTTGAAGGCCTGCGCCGCCTGGTTGAAACGCATCCGTTCCACTGCGATTCTGTTTTCCGTTCCCTCGAGCTGAGCCTGGAGATCCCGAAAATTCTGGGTGGCCTTCAAATCCGGGTATCTTTCCACCGTCACGAGCAGTCTCGAAAGCGCCGAGCCCAGGTTCGCCTGCGCCTGCGTGAACTGCTTGAACGCGGCCGGGTCGTTGGCGGCCTTCTGGATGGTTTCGGGAGAGATCTGCCCCACGCGGGATCGCGCTTCGGTGACCGCCGTGTAGGTGCTCTTCTCGAAATTCGCGGCGCCCTTGACCGTCGCGACGAGATTGGGGATAAGATCGAGTCTCCGCTGGTAGACGTTTTCCACCTGCGCCCACTGGGCCTGCACGGCCTGGTCGAGGCGCACGAGGTGGTTGTAGGTGCTGGCCACGTACGCCGCGCACCCGAGGCCCACAACAAGAAGAACCGCTATCAGCCCGAGGGCTATCCACTTGAACATGTTTTTCACTCCTGTCGATCAAACACCGGGCGCCTGTCGCGCCGCACGATTTGTCATGCTCCCGCCGTAAGTACAAAACTGCGGCGGCAATGAATTCAGGTTCCAGCTTAGCACAAGCACACGGCGGGCGGATGCGGAGGGGGGAAGATTTGCGATTTTGGAATTGGGATTTGGGATTTAGAAGCGGCCTGGGACGAACCGTTACAGCAGCCGATCCCCGTCGGCCGACACCTTTCTCCTTTTCGCTCTTCCTTACTAACCCGCCTGCTAGGGCCGCGCTTTCATTTCGGTGAAGGGCTTGTTCAACTGAGAGCCGTTCGCTTCGGCCCACGCGACCTTCACCTCGCCCGTTTGCGTGTTGAGGACGAATGCGGTGGTTCGCGTGCACGCAATGCTGTACTTGCCCTTCGCACTGGCCCCAACCGCGCCCAGCGAGACGACCAGCGCCAGCGCCGCCAGGAACCCGATCAGGATGTATTTCCACTTCTCTTTCGTCATCGTCTTTCACCTCACATTTCACTCTGCCTAAGGAACGGGATCTGGGGCTGACGGCTCTCCGATGAAGAGTCCCTGGCCCATGGTGGCTATGAGCAGATCACCGGTGCCGTCGTTGAGGGGCAAAATCTGGGTCACGGCCGTGCGGCGAATCGTAAGGTCACATAGATGGTTCTGTATGTAATCCTCCGGCATGGGCATAGGCAGATCGGCGATCTTGGTCCAAGTTAGCCCCAGATCGTCCGATCGGTAGATACCACCGTTGAGCTGCACTGCGGCATAGAGCGTCTGGCCGTCGGGAGGCGACACTACGGCAGAGATTTGCGGATCGTCATTGCTGGTCACAAAGGACGGCAAGCCGTCATCCCGCTTCTGCCAGGACTTTCCCCCGTCCATGGACACGAAGATGCCCCCTTGCGCGCCAGGGAATTGGGCGTAACCCATGGCCGAGGCGACGAGGATATCCGGGTTGTTCTTGTCGCGGAACAGGCACGTCACACCCCCGATGGTGTTGCCATCCAAGGCGGCGGTCCACGTGGCGCCGCCGTCGGAGCTGTAATAGATTCCACCCGCCAGAGAATCGTAAGGGCTGTCGTAGGGTCCGCATCCCGGATTTCCATTCCATCCGGCCACGATGAGATTGTTGGCATTGCGGGGATCGGCGAATAGTTCAGTAAGTCCGGTCAAGCCGGGCACCGTCCCCAGGGCTGTCCAGGTGGAACCCATGTCGTCTGACTGGAAGAACGACGCGTAACCTTGGCAACCACCCAGTATGATCCGTTGAGCAGAGCCGGAGCCAACCAGTTCCATCACGGGATTGCCGCCCCGGCCCTGTGGTCCCGTACTGACCATGTCCAGCTTGCCCTGGTTGTAGCTCCAGAGTTCGCCTCCCCAGTCGGGGCCCACAATCGCGCCATCCGACCGCTCCCGTACCGAAATGTAGGGAGCCCAATCACACAACGTCCAGGATCGGCCGTTGTCGCTGCTCTTCCACAAGTAGGGATCATGGCTGGAGGCATAGATGGTTCCGTCAGTTGCACGATACAGCTGGTCGAAACTCCAGCCGGAGGCCCCCGCATTGTGCACCTGGAATGTGGTTCCCCCGTCGGTGGAGAGCAGCAGTCCTTGTGGAGGTTTATTGAGCAGAATGTTGCCGTTTTGGGTGACCATGAGGTTGTAGGCGGCATAGTCCGGAACAAGCGCCGGGCACACCCATCCGCAAAGCTGATCCTGGGTCCATCCCTCCGAGGGCAAGAGAGTGCCTCTTATGGTCCAGGTCTTCCCCTTATCCCGGCTCTCTGCAAGCCGGGAGTATCCCGTTCCATTCTCGGCCGCCAAGGCCCAGAGCGTATCGTTGGTTCCGGGCTTTACATGCAAGCTCCCATCTCTGAAATAGCCCATCATGCCGGACATGGTTCTGATGTTGTGCCAGTGCTTACCCCGATCGTCGCTATAGTAGGCGCCCTGTTTGAGGTTGCCCAAGGCATAGATAGAATACGGAGGAACGGAACTCTGGGCGAAACATGTCGGATAGAAGACCTTGGGCAGCCGTCCATTGGGCCGATGCGGCATGCCCCGCTCCCTCCGTTTCCAGTTCTTGCCTCCGTCTTTCGTAACTAGGAAAGCATTATTATTATGGGAAACATGAAAGGCGTAAAGCATACCTGGTGTCACGGGATCAGCCCAAAAGGGGATAATGTTTGAGCCGTCCCGCAGCTTGTTCCGCCCGTGCTTCAAGGAGACCTGCTTCCAGGTGGCACCTCCATCCGAGGAGGTGTAGAGATAGAACGTTGTGCCATCCCGGCTTGCTTGCAAGTAAAGGACCCCCGCCGCATCTTGTGCGAGGCTCCAGCCGCGGTTGTTCCCGTCAAAGGGGGTGCTGATGACCTGCCAGGACTGACCACCATCGTTCGATACGGCAAATGGGCCAGGGTGGCAGCTCATGTACTCCGTCTGGGGGTCGTTCCTGTCTTCGATAACTTGGCCTGCGACACCCTGATAACGGGACAGCATCGGAGTCCAGGTATCTCCTTGGTCCGATGACTCGAACCAGTTGCCTAGAAACAGATGCGTTGGATAGCCGCAGGGGGTCGCTGTGTAGAAATATCGAAAAAGGAACCCGCTCCCGAGTCCCTGTGGCCCCACAGGCGTAAGAGCATAGGATACGTTTTGGGCCTGGGTTGACATGGTTGCCACAAACCCCAGGAACAGTGCAACAGGGATGAGTACACTTCGAAAGCGTGCCTTCAATATCATTGGGTCCCCCGAAGTCAAATACTCAAGTATTATCCTTCATTGTTGTCATAGATGCAAAGCCCGTGGCGGTAGGCATGAGTGCCCACCCTACACTCTGCTTGAAGCAATCCAGTGCCGACGACTGCTTGGAAGACCCGGCCCGGATAGAGGTCTTTCGACCCGGAGCATCGAAAGCTGCGTTCCGACGCAGGCCGCACGGGGATGCCTTTCAAGGAGGGCCTCGACCGGCCCTCCTCGATGCTCGCTTTCCACGCTGCTTCTTCCTGCCCTTGCGCGGGAAGGCCCATGCGCGAGGGGACTTCCCCGTTCCCTCGCGCTACTTCGCCATTTTGGACCCGCGCCATCGCGGTCCCAAATGTGGACCAGGCTGTTCATTCGCAGTGTTTTGTCTTGATCACTTCACTATGTACGTCGAGGATGTGGGCGGCGCAGGCCTACAAAGTGGATGGTCCACTCCCGTCGGCACTTCCGATAGGGTGTGTGGGGGACGCTCTTAGGGGACATCCTTGCACCCCCCCAGTTGCCCGTTCCTCGCCGCGTCAACGACGCGGGGTGCCCCGCGCGGGGCGACGGCCGGGAAAGCTTGCTTTCCGGATGGCGACCCGCGAAGAGGCGCCGCGGGCCAAGGGCCCGCGGGGAACGGGCAACGGCCGGAGCCTGCACAATAGCGGCGCAAGAATTCGGCCGGCTTCCGCCGGCCGCTACAACGGCTCGTCCCGAGCCGTTCTCCACCCCAGATCCGTCTTCCTCCTTCTTTTCTCTGCGTCCTCCGCGCCTCCGCGGTTGAATCCGCCTTTACTCCCTTCCTCCCGTCCTCCCTGTTATTAGAAGGTGATCAAGTGACCGAGTAATCCAGTGATCGGGTCGCGGGCAGGCCTTCGAGGGCCTCCCGTCTGCCGAAGTCCAAAACCGAAATCCTCAATCTACTCCCCTCCTCTGTGCCCTCTGTGTTCTCTGTGGTTCAATTTCCTTCCAACCCGCAAAGGCATTCGATCAAATCAAGGAGGCTTTTTTCGCAATCTTTTCTCTGCGTTCTCAGCGTCTCACCGATTAAACCCATCTTTTCTCACATCTCACAGCCTCACCGCCTCACTGTGCAACCCCGCCCCGCCTTTCCAACGGCGCGGGCTGGTGCTATGTTGTTTCCGGCGCCCAACGGGGCGTGCGGAGGAGGACAGGCGGTATGGCGACGGACGTTCAAGATCCACTTCGTCGACGACGACCTGGACGGTTACGAGAAGAAGATCGCCGATTACTTCGCGGCGGCCCAGCCGGACTGGGCCATCCGCTTCGCCCGCACGGAAAAGGACGCTCTGGACCTCTTGAAGTCCGAGCGCCCGGACCTCGTTGTCCTCGACGTGGAGCTGACGCCCGGCGGACGGGAGGGCATGGGGCTCCTGTACCACGTGCGCCGGCACCTGCCCCAGACGCCCGTCATCATGCTGACCGACATCCAGGACGCCCGCATCATCCGCGACGCATTCATCTCGGAGACCATCACGGACGACATGACCGTGGAGGAGCTGGACCCGGAGGGCTTTCTCTTCAAGGAGGAAATCCTCACGAGCGGCCGCTTCGACGTGCTCGAATGGCATATCGTCAGGGCTCTGTTCAAACACGGCCGGGTGGCCAACGACACGGGCATCCTCATCACCCACGGCACGGACACCATGGCGTGGGGCCTGTGCTACCTCCGGTACGCCCTCAAGAACCTCAAGGCCAACGTTGCGGTGACGGGCTCGCAGGTCCCGCTTGAGGGCTACTTTTCCATCTCCGACGCCCTTGGGAACCTCAAGACCGCCCTGTACCTTATCAACAGGCTCAGGCCTGCCCACCTCTTCGCGGTCTTCAACAACGGCCGGCGGGTCTTTTCCGGCAGGCTGACAAAGTACCGCAAGTGGGACATGGACGCCTTCGAAGGGCGCGTGGCTGCGAGCGCGACGCCCGAGGGCGTGGAGTCGTTCAGGAAGGACTGGGCCTTCCTGCCATACGAGGACCAGCGTCTCGAGGACCTCCACCTCATACGCACGGGAGGCACCATCGAGTCCCAGCGAAACGGCGAGGAGATGGGCGGACTCAAACCCACGGGCGATTTCGTGTGGAAGTACCTGAACGACTCGCTCTCGTCGTTCTTTGTAAACCCGCACCGGCACGACCTGTTCGCGCTGGATTCGTCCAACATGTCCTTCGAGCACTGGGCCAAGCTGGCCCGCGAGATCGAAAAGATCGGCGTGGCAGACGCGGACACGAGCTTCGACCACTCGGTCAAACCCGTCTTCGCCAATCCCCTCTTCACCACCCGGGACTACGCCGCCCAGTTCGAGGCCTGCGGGCGGGGCGCCATCTTCGCGGCCTACGGCGGCGGCAACGCCAACATCCTCCCGGATTCGGTCCGTTCGGTCCTGCCGGCTTTGTCGGAAGCCGTCAAGTCGGGCATCTTCGTGGCCGTGACCTCTCAGGTCCCGCTGGAATCCTACGACGCCGAGTACGAAACGGGACTGGGCCTGCTGGAAGCGGGCGGCGTGCCGTGCGGGGACTTGCCCCTGGCCGACGCCCAGGTGAAACTCAGCTACATCCTAGGACACCAGAAGGAGCTGAGGTCCGCGGCCTCGGAGACGGGGCTCGACCCGCGGGTCTTGCTCACGGCGTCCTTCCTGGCCGGCGTCACCATGCGCAAGGCGCGCAGCCTCGAGACATTCAAACAGCTCATGGCCCGGCGCGGACAGCCGATCCGGATCCTGCCCGACGACCCATTCGTGGCAAACCCGTTCGATGTCGGCCTCAAGGCCGTGGCCCAGGCCTGTGCGACGTGTCTCTTGTAGTGATCTGGTGATCGAGTGACCGAGTGATCGAGGCGGGGGTAGGCCTCTGAAGGTGGCAAGGGCGAAGGGCTAAATTCTAAAGGCTAAAAGAGATACGGGACGGCGAAGGCGGGCCTTCGAAGGGTTGCCAGCTACCATTCTAACGTAGCGGACGATGGCAATCGGCCGAAACGGCCGGCCCGAACCGTTTCTAAATCCCAAATCCCTTGCGCCCCGGCGCAGTGTCTAGTGTCTAGTGTTTTGTGCCCTGGTCGGCCTTCGAAGACCGGGGGGGTGAGAAAGTCAGGGGTAAAGCTGAGCGGGCCCTCGAAGGCCCGTCCCCAACCGCAGTCTAAATCCGCAATCCCAAATCCCAATTCCCAAATTGTCTTTTTATTCTCCCCCGAGGTCCTCTCGCTCCTGGCTGTTGAGGCGGGAGAGGGCGGAGCGGTAGGGCCAGGTGTCGAGGAAACTTTCTTCGCGGAGGATTTCGAGCTTGGCGCGATGAAACTCCCAGTAGTCGTCGTAGTCGATCAAGGCGGTGCGGTCGGCGAGGCGGACGATGCGCGCGAACCACGTGAGGATGCTCCGCCGCTGGCTGGTCTGCCACCAGGGCAGCGCAACCGATTCGACGGTTCCCGTCCCTGTGGACACCGACACGGCGACGCGCAGGAAAAGCAGGAGCCAGATCGCACACGCGGCCGCGAGGACGGCGAGTCCCCCGAAGGCCAGATCCAGGGCGTGCCCCCCCCGCCCGTCGCCATGTAGGAAAGAGGACCGGCGAAGAGGACCCCGCAGAGGAAACCCGCCAGCGCAATTTTGGGGACCTTCCAGGCCAGGCGCACCGGCGGGTTGAGCGTGTTCAGACCGTAGAATTCCCTGACCTCAAAGCCGAACGGTCCCTCGCTTTCGAATACGACGCGGTCGTAGAGATAGCGACAGGACCAGCGCCGGCGGAACCCCTTCCAACTGCACGAGCCCAGATCGAGACCCTCAAGCGTACCCTGCAGCGGATATCTCGCGTGCCGGACCCGCACGTCTAATTCGCCCAGAAACTCGATAAAGGCGCTGTTGGATGGGCCGTGGAGCGTGGCCAGATCCTGTCCATCGAAATCGTAGAGCGTCACCACGACGTTCCGGAGGGCGAGGACCAAAAGCACCCACCCGGCCGTGAGCGTCCCCCAGACAGGAAGCAACATGACCCAGGACACACTCGGGAGACCGGGAACGATGGCGGAAAGAAGCGTCACCCAGGCCAGCAGCCAGGTCCCGCGGCGGTGGAGGCGGCGGGCCCTGAAGGTGTCCCAGATTTCGTCGTAATAGATGAGGTCCGTGTGGGTCTTGACCCCGGACGTGAACTCTTCCTTGAGAAGGCCCTTGGGCGTGAGGCTGTAGACCACCCAGGAACCTGGATGCGCGTGTTCCTCGTGACGCGGCGTCTGGTCACCGGCCATCGGACCCGCCCTCCAGGATGGAGGCCACCAGGGCCCGGGCGAAATCTCGCGCCACCACGTCGTAGGCAACGACTTCTTGATTGATGTAGGAGGACGGGCTTCCCGAGCGCTCGTAGACCTGGCTGAAGCGGTAGGAAGGCGACTGAAAGAGGACCTTGCCTGATGAGTCGACGAGTTTCACGCTGGCCGCCATGTTGACCTGGTAGCGGTTCGCCCTCCCCTCGGCGTCGTAGGACAGGGGCGCCACGTTGTAGGCGGTGATGGCCCCGCTGAGGACCGCGTCCGCCCCGGCCTTGGTCGACTGGACCTTCACCCTCATACGCTGGGCCACCTCGCGGGTCACCGCCTCCGTGACGCGCTGGTCTAGCTGGAGGACCGGGACCCCCCGCTCAAAGGGCATAACGGCGATGGTCTTGACCGTCGGTGGCAGGGCGCCAGCCGATCCGAGGAGGCGGTAGCCACAAGCGGCGGTCGCCAGGATACACAGGAAGGCGGCAAGAAAGAGGAGCGCTTTTCCGGCCCGTTTTTTCATGATCACCTCACCCGCAAGTCTGCATTCTAACTCACCGCACGACAAAGTTGACGATCCGGCCGGGTACCACGAGTTCCTTGACCACGGTCTTGCCCTCGAGGTGCGCGAGGACTTTCCCGTTCGCCCGGGCCGCGTCGAGGACGGTCCGCGCGTCGGCATCGGCCGGAACGATGATCTGCCCCCGGACTTTGCCGTTGACCTGCACGGCCAGCGTGACCTCGTCCTCCTTGGCGATGGCCGGGTCGAAGACCGGCCACGGGCCGTCCACCAGGAATCCGTCGCGCCCCAGCATCTGCCACATGGCGTCGGCGGCGTGGGGGCTGAAGGGCGAAAGCATCTGAACGAGGCTTTCCACCGCCTCCTTGAGGATGAAGCGCTGTTCGGGGGTGCCGTTATAGGACGGCAGGAACGCCTGGATGGCGTTCACCAGCTCCATGAGCGCGGCTACGGCCGTGTTGAGCTTGAGGCGGTCCTGGAGTTCGGACGTGACGCGCCCGACGGTCTGATGGGTCTTGCGGCGCAGGGGGTGGACGTCGTCCGGCGCCGGCTCGGCGCATTGCCCCTTGAGGTCTTCGGCTAGTTCTTCCACCAGCCCGTAGACGCGGTGCAGGAAGCGGAAGGCGCCCTCTGCGCCGCTTTCGGCCCAGTCGAGCCTGTCCCAGGGCGGCGACAGGAAGACGATGTTCAGACGGACGGCGTCCGCGCCGTAGCGCTCGATCATCTCGTCCGGTTCCACGAGATTCCCGAGGCTCTTGCTCATCTTGGCGCCGTCCTTGATGACCATGCCCTGGCACATGAGGCGCTTGACGGGCTCGTCGAACGGCACGAGGCCCAGGTCCCTGAGGACCATCGTAAAGAACCGGCAGTAGATGAGGTGCATGGTTGCGTGCTCTATGCCGCCGATGTAGAAGTCCACGGGCGCCCAGTAGTCCACGGCCTTCCTGTCCAGCGCGGCTGCGTCGTTGTGGGCATTGCAGTAGCGGAGGAAGTACCACGACGAGTCCACGAAAGTATCCATGGTGTCCGTTTCGCGCCGCGCGGCTTTTCCGCACTTGGGGCACATCGTATTGACGAAGCCCTCGTCCCTTGCGAGTGGGCTCTCGCCTTTTCCGGTGAAAACGACATCCCGGGGAAGGACGACCGGCAGATCCGATTCGGGCACTGCCACTGTGCCGCACCGCTCGCAGTAAACGATGGGAATGGGTGTCCCCCAGTAGCGCTGCCGGGAGATGCCCCAGTCCTTGATGCGGTAGGTCACGGTCCTTTTTCCGAAGCCTTCGGACTCGGCGAAAGCCGCCATCTTCTCCATGGCTTCCCGATTCGGCATGCCCGAGTAGGGACCGCTTTCCACCACAGTTCCATCGGCCGGGACGGCCTCGGCCAGTTCGCCGTTCTCCGTGTCTTCGCTGCGGACCACCACCCGGATGGGCAGGCCGTAGGCCCGGGCGAATTCGAAGTCGCGCTGATCGTGCGCGGGAACGCTCATGACCGCCCCCGTGCCGTAGTCCATGAGCACGAAGTTGGCGATGTACACGGGGATCTTCTCGCCCGAAAAGGGGTTGACGGCGTGCGCGCCGGTGAAGACGCCGAGTTTCTCTCTCGACGTGGCCCGTTCGTGGGTGCTCAAGGCGGCAACCTTCTTCCTGAATGCTTCAACCTCCGACCTGTGTTCTTCGGTCGTGAGGTCGTCGACTTCGGGGTGGTCGGGCGCGAGCACCATGTAGGTGGCACCATAGATGGTATCGATGCGGGTGGTAAAGACGCGGATTTTCTCGTCCGCCCCGTCCACGGCGAAGTCCACGAGGGCGCCTTCAGAGCGTCCGATCCAGTTGCGCTGCATGGCCACGACCTCGGGCGGCCAGCCGGCGAGACCGTCCAGGTCGTCCAGCAGTTCCTGGGCATAGTCCGTGATGCGGAAGAACCACTGGTCCATCTCCCTCACGGCGACCTCGTTGTGGCACCGCCAGCAGGTGCCATTCTCCACCTGCTCGTTGGCCAGAACGGTGGCGCAGTCCGGGCACCAGTTCACGGCCCGCTTCGCCTTGTAGGCCAGGCCCTTTTCGAACATATTCAGGAAGAACCACTGGTTCCAACGGTAGTACTCGGGCTCGCAAGTCCGGACTTCCCGGTTCCAGTCGTAGAGAAAGCCCATGCGCTTGAGCTGGCCCTTCATTGCACGGATGTTGGCCTCCGTCCACTCGCTCGGGTGGACGTTCCCCTTTATGGCGGCGTTCTCGGCAGGCAGGCCGAAGGCGTCGAAACCCATGGGGTGCAGGACGTTCTCCCCGCGCATCCGACGGAAGCGCGCCACCACGTCACCGATGGTGTAGTTGCGCACGTGGCCCATGTGAATCCTGCCCGAAGGGTACATGAACATCTCGAGGCAATAGAATTTCTTTCGGTTCCGGTCTTCTTCCACTGCAGACACACCCGATTCGTCCCATAGTTTCTGGACGCGGGTCTCGACGGCGTGCGGATCGTAGGGCATACTATCGGGCCTCCTAAAGCCCTAGATTATAAGACTAAACTGCCGAAAAATCTAACTGCACCGGCACACCGGATCCCCCAGAATTTACGTTGCGGCAATTGAAATCGGGATCGGAATCGGGATCGCATCCCTAGCCCGGGCTTGCCACCGCCCATCGCCCGAGATCGCCCGGACTCTCCCGGCCTTTCAAAGAGGGCCTCGCAGAAGCCATACAAAGGCCGGCCGGAGAACGGGGGATCCGGAAATCGACTTCGATGGCGATACCGAGACCCGATACCGATAGCGGTGGGTGATCAGGGTATCGAGATAGAGGGGACCTGCCGAACGCCCAGGCAGCCTGCTAGCGCGTGAAGCTGAAACAGGGCGACTCGGAGCCCTGGGGGTTACGGACGGTGACGCACACCGCGGTTCCCTTGGGGACCATGTCCTTGAGCGCGCGGCCATTCTTCGCCACGACCTTGTTGGCCGTCTTGTAGCTCACCATCGGCACCGTGACGCCGTCGATCAGCACCTGGCACCCCGGAGCGAAACCGCTCCCGAGTATTTTCAGCCGGAAGGGACTCCCCTTCTTCTTGACCTGGAAGATAACTGGGACGCTCTCGCCCGGGTTGGCCTGAACGGTCAGGTTGTCGGTCGTGTAGGCACTCGTGGAATCGGTCGCGGTGAAAACCGGGTGGTATGTCCCGACGGTCGTGTAGGTATGGGTGGGGTTCTGCTCCGTCGACTGTCCGCCGTCGCCGAAGTTCCACGCGTAGGTGTAGGGAGGTGCCCCCCCCGAGGCCGAACCGGTGAAGTGCACCGTGAGCGGAACGGAACCGGCTGTCACGTCGGCCTGTGCCGAGGCGTAAAGGGCATTGGGATCGATGGCGCGGACCACGACGCCGAATTCCTGGTTCACGACTCCCACGCTGTCCTCCACGGAGAGGGACACGCTGTAGGCGCCCGCTTTCGTGTAGATGTGCGTGGTGCTTGCCCCCGATCCCTGGCCGCCCTCTCCGAAGTCCCAATCGTAGGTGTAGGGCGGCGTGCCGCCCGATGCGCTCGCGGTGCACGTCACGGTCAGCGGGATATCGCCCGAAGACGGCGTAACATTGGCCGTCACGGTGATCGGAGTGTTCACGTCGATGGACAGGCTCTCGTCTTTGGCCACACCGCCATCGGAATCGGTTACCTTGAGGACGGGATTGAAGGTCCCGGCGGTGTCGTACGTGTGACTGGGGTTCTGGGACGTCTTCTTGGCGCTTCCGTCCCCGAAGTCCCAGGTGTAGTTGTAGGGCGGCGATCCCCCTGAGGCCTTACCTTGGAAGTCGACGGTCAGGGGCGGTGCACCGTTCGTCGGGCTGGCATGTGCCGCGGCGGCCAGAGGGACCGGCTGGGACAGGGCGTAGTCGAAGTCCGCGGCGGGGTCCGCATCCAACTGAACGACTTCGAAACTGGACCCGGTGATGTTGTTCACCGTGAAGACGAGCGAGGTCGGGTTGCAGCACTCCGATCCCGTGCACGTGGGAACCGCATACGAACCGGTCCGCGTGTAATCGCTGGCGAGGAGATAGGGCAGGCTCCCGCTGTAGAAGGATTGGAGGGTAGCGTACACCCCGACCTTGATCGAAGTCTCGGACGACGACTGGACCGCCGCACTGTATTTTTTGTCCGGAAGCAGAATGACCGGACCTTGAACGCCGGTCCCGCATACCGGTGCCGGCAGGGCCCCGACCTGCGCTCCTCCGTAAACGATCTGGATGGCGCCGCCCTGGAAATAGAGGTCGAACGGCCCGGGCGTACCGAGCAGGATGAGATCGCCAGTGCTGAAATATAACCCGGTGCTTACGTCTCCCACACCATCGGACACGATCACATTTCCCTCGCCGGATTCGACATAGAGATAGAGGAAGTCGGGGATGGGATTGCTCCCCGGAGTGAAACGCACGTGATCGCCCGCTACGAGAGCGTACCCTCCACCGCTCCGCCCGGCCTGATAGACGGCCTGGGCTCTGGCCGCGAAGCCGAAAAGAAGGGTGCCGATGAGCATCCAGAGCACGAACCTTGCCGCCTTCATTCCGCAAACCTCCTCGCTGCCCGGGGCATGGCGTGGTCCGACAAACCCCAGAGCCTTCAACCGCCTTTGGAACAAGACTCCTGTCTGCCGCCCGGCTTCTGCATGAAGGCACCATTTTCCAGGACTATCTCGTCCTCGTAACAATGTGTGTCCTTGGGCTCGGCGGGGATCTGTTCCAGTGAATTGACCCCATCCGATCCGCTACATATCAGCACGTATGAGCCGTCGTCCGGGCTGGTACCGTATTCGTAGGGGTGGCCCCAGGGATCCAGAGGCACCGTCTTGAGGTAAGCCGGGGCCAGTTGCGGGGCGAGCTTTCCCAGGTCGACGATACTGTAGTAACTGTCTGGGTTGTGACCGGGAGAGGGATATGCGCCGCTCGAGGTCTTGTACCTTTCCAAAGCGACCGAAATCTTGGTCATTTCGGCCACTGCGGTGGCCTGTTTGATCCTGTTGCTCCCCTTGAGTTTCGGCCATACGACGAAATAGCCGACCGCCGCCGCGATCAGGCAAAAGACGAGGAGGACGGCGAGGATCACGACGGTCCACAACAGGCAGCCCTTGCCCTTCTTCTTGGGTACGCCCTGTCCCGCCGGCGGAGGAACGGTGGCCGGTGGGATCCGGGAAACGCTTCCCGCCCCGGACGGACCGGTGGACCCCGCGGAAGGACCGCCAGGGCCCGATTGAGGCGGTTCCGGCGGGGGGATTGCCTTCGCCGCGGACTCCTTCGGCGGAGCGGCCGGAACGGACGGAGTGTTCTTGGGGGGGTGAACGGGCGGCCTCGGCGCTCCGCACTGGTTGCAGAACTTCGTCCCGTCCGGATTCTGCGTTCCACATTCACACGTCCAGTCCATTGTCACCTCCCATTGAGCGTGCGTCTAATTTTTATATTATACCAAATGATGAAATGTCGCAGAAGGAGAGCGCGGAGACAGGTGGGTCGCTGCCGTATGCCCTCGTGCGGGAGGCGCGGGACGCAAAAAGGGGAGCCCGGAGGGCCCCCCTTTGGGACTGCATTCGAACAAGAGGCTAGCGACGCTTCTTGCTCCCCTTGAGCTGCTGGATGACTTTCTCAACCTGCTGCTTCTTGGCGTCGTTGTGCGACACCTTCATGTACTCCTCGAGGACGGGAAGCGCTTCGTCGTACTTCTTGAGCTGGAGCAGCGCGTTGCCCTTGCCGAGGAGCGCCCTCTCGCTACTGGGACGGAGTTCGAGGATCTTTCCGTAATAGACCAGGGCGTTGTTGTAGTCATCGATTTTTTCGTAGGCGACCGCGATCTGGTCCATAACGGCCGGCTTGAGCGTGTCGTTCTTGGTTATCTCGAGATATTTGGCGAGGGTGGTGACAGCGTCCTTGTACTTCTGGCCCTTCAGCTGATCCTGGCCGAGAGCCAGAACAATATTGTCGTTGCTGGGATCGACCGAGACGGCCTTTTCAAGGTAAGGCTGGGCCTTCTCGAAGTCGCCGCGGTTGAAATAGATGAGACCGGTGGCGAACGCCACGTCCTTGTAGCCGGCGTTTTCGTCGTAGATGGCCTTGTAGTCTTCAAGCGCCTTGTCCACCCACTCCTTTTGAGTGAGAGTTTTGGCTGGGGCGTCCGGCGTGGCGGAATCCTTGACTTTGATTGTCGCGATGAGGTTCTGGTTCTGGGCGATCTTCTCGCAGAGCTGGGCCACGTCGTACTGTACGTCTGTTTTCGTCGGGTCGATGTCCAGAACCCTCTGCAGTGTATCCAGGATCTTCTGCGGCTGCTTCATGTCGTTGTAGCAGGTCACCTCGTAGAGAAGGGCCTTCGTCCCGAACGGATTTTGTTCGACGGCCTTCTCGAAAGCGGCTATGGCGTTCGGGTAATCCTTCTTATTGTAATAGGCCACACCCAGGTCTATGTAGAGGCCTTCGGTGACCTTGCCGGCGGCCTCGAACTTCTTGGCCAGATCGATCGCCTTGTCGTACTCACCCTTTTTGATGAAATCTTCTATTTTCAGGCTTTCGGCGGCTTTCTTCTGGTTGTCCTTGTCCTTGCTACTCCTCGCGAAGGCCCCCAAGGAAACCAGTCCCACTAGAGTCACAATCATCGCTAGAAAAAAGAAACGACGCATCGGATACCTCCTAATTGCCCCCCGGGCAATGCAGACGCATACACTACCATCGGCGCCCCGCCCTGTCAATGCTGGCTGGATGTTCCCGGCTTTTATCCGTAATATGGATAATATGGATGAAGGAGGATCTTCATGGCTGACCGGAAGGAGAAAAGGGAAGCGCCGTGGGTCACCTATTTTCGGAACAGCCGCCAGAACCTAACGGAGTTGGAGAGACTTCTCGGTGGACTTATGGTGGACCCGGGCCTGAAGGACGACTTCGAGACCGTGGAGCGAATCTTCCACAACTTCTCCGGCTCGGGCAAAATCTTCGGCGCACCCAAGGTGAGCGAACTGGGCGGCGAGGGCGAATTCCTGTGTTACGGGGCAACCATGGCGGACCGCCCCCCTACCCGGAGCGAACTCCAGCAGATCAGCGTTCTCGCACGAAGTCTGCGCCTGGCCTTCCAGGCACTCGCCGAGTCGGCTCCCAGATCCGCAACCCCCGAATCCGCCAACGTTCGTGCCGTACCTCTGGCGCTCATCGTCGACCACCCCTCCGCTGCCCGATCGGGCCTCTCTGATTTCCTCGCCAAGAGAGGTCTCCAGGTGCAAACGGCGGGGAGCCTGGAGGAGGCGGATCGGATCCTGAGCGCTAATTTTCCGGATATGGCCGCCATTGCCTCAGACCTCCCGGACGGCCCGGGGCAGTCCCTGGTGAGGAAGATCCGCGACATGGAAACGGAACGGTCCATTCCGGTCATCCTCCTGGGATCCAACCAACGTTTCCTGGACAGGGTGG
The DNA here is from genome assembly GCA_963724125.1 of uncultured Acidobacteriota bacterium. Classification (GTDB taxonomy): domain Bacteria; phylum Acidobacteriota; class UBA4820; order UBA4820; family DSQY01; genus CAVRTJ01. Next base: position 91,676 of record CAVRTJ010000011.1, on the reverse strand, counting down.
AAGCCATCAGCTGCGGAGCCGACGGCTTCGTCAACGATCCCCCGGACCCGGCGACTCTCCTCCGCAAGTTAAAGAGCCTGCTCGGCCGTCGGAAGGCGTCCAACGGCCGCATAATAGCGGTGGAGGACGACAAGGCCCAGGCCCAATTCATCCAGACCACACTCGACAAAGCGGGTTATCAGGCACACGTCATCACGGACCCCGCGCTGTTCGAAACGGAGATCCACACCTTCCGGCCCGACCTCGTGCTGATGGACGTACTGCTTCCGAAGGTCTCAGGTTTTGATCTTGTACGATTTCTCAGGCAGGAAGAGGGCTTTTCGGCCATTCCGGTCGTCTACCTGACCACCGAGACGAGGAGCCAGACGCAGATAGAGGGCGCCGAGGCGGGCGGGGACGACTACCTTATCAAGCCCGTGTCCTCCAGCGAACTTCTGGGCACCATCCGTTCCCGCCTGATCCGGTACCACAGCCTGCGCGCCATGATGGACCACGACGAGCTGACCGCCCTGCTCGCCCACACGCCCTTCCTCCAGCAGGCGAGGCTCTGCCTGTCCCGCTACTCCAGGCACCAGATCCCCTACGCCCTGGTTCTCCTCCAGGTGTACCCGGTGAACGAGGAGGACGCCCCCTCCCCGAGAACCAGGAACCTGCTCATCCAGGGCCTTGCCAAATTTTTGCAGCGCCGGGTTCGTCAGACCGACGTCATGGGACGCTTTGCCGACGACCTGGTGGCCCTCGTCCTCGAACAGTTGACGGAAGAAGACGCCCGCACACTCTTAAACAGACTGCAGGCAGAATTCTCAACCCTCGAGCACGTCGGCGACGGCGGTCAGGGGATGAGGGGTGCCTTCGCGGCCGGCGCCGCCATGACGGGCCCGGGCCTCAAGACCCTCAAGGATTGGCTGGATCTGGCGGACGGAGCCCTGAGGGAGGCCCTGAAGGGGGGTGAACCCGGCGTCGTGATGGTCCGGCCGCCGGCATGACGGCGCTTTATGCCATCGCGTGCAGAAGGTGGCGCTCGAATATGGCCCAGGGCTCGCCCGGCGCACCTTTCAAGGCAAGATCCAGGTCGTAGAACCGTCCGATCGTTTCGCGCACCCGGGATTCCGGCCACATCCCGGCCGTATCGCCGAGTTTTCGTGCCTGCCAGTCGTAATTCAATCCCAGCATTTTTGCGGTTATCCCCTGGGAGGGCATCCCGCGTGCCCTGAAGCTGTGAAAGAGCAGGAGCGCGCGAAACTGCTTGGCCATCATCCCGAGAACGGCCAGGGGCACGGCGTCGCCGTCCCGCTGGATCCGGTGAACCAGGCGGACGAAGGTCCTCTTGTCCTTTTTCAGGAATGCATCCTGCACGTCCCACTGCCTCGGCGTTCCTCCCGCCCCCAGGAGACGCGCCAGGTCCTCTGCGGCGATGACGCCCTCTCCCGCCTTGTAGACGAAGAGGAGATCGATGGCCGAGGCAAGTTTCCCGAAATCGCCGCTCGCCCAGTCCTCCAAGGCGGACACGGCGTCGGGGCGGATGGTGAACCCGGCTTCGCCGGCCTTCTCCCTGATGAGGTCCCTCGCGTTCCTGGGCGTGCATCCACGGCTTTGGACCTTGCTCAGGACGTTCTTCCAGGCCGCGGACGGTCTGCCCAGATTCCCCACGAACTCGATCAACAGGGCGGTCTTCTCGGATGGCGAATCCAGATAGGAGGCGATCGCCTGGATCAGTTCAGGCGAGGACTGGTTCGCGTGGCGCAGACGGACGACCTGCACGTCTCTCCACATGGGGAGACTCCGTACCTCATTCGTAAATCTGGCTGCGTCCGCATCGGCTGCGCTGACGTCCGTAACTCCGTCCTCCCCTCCCCAGAGAAGGCTCCACTCTCCGGAAGGCACCTCCATGTACCGAGCGTCATCGGCCCAGAGTAACCAATTTTGCGGCATTTTTTTTCTGGGGGAACCTCTATCTGCCATGTCGGTCACCTTCCACCACTGAGGTCTGCCGGGCCTTGAACCGGACCTGCGGGTCGAGGGCGTCTCTCAGCCCCTCGCCCATCAGATTGTACGACAGAACGGTGAGGAAAATGGCGGCCCCGGGAAAAGCACCCAGCCACCAGTCCCGCCAGAAGAGCATCACCTCGCTCATCACGTTGCCCCAGGACGGATCGGGAGGCTGGACGCCTACCCCCAGGAAGGAGAGCGCCGCCTCGACCAGCACCGCGCCGGCCATGCCGAAGGCGGCGTTGATGATCAGCGGCGTCAGTGCGTTCGGCACGAGGTGCCGCCGGGCCACGCCGACGCGGCTGCTTCCGAGGGCCCTCGCCGCGGCAACGAACTCGGTCTCCTTGAAACGCATGAACTCACCCCTGACGAAGCGAGCCGGGGCTGGCCACGATGTCAGCCCGATGACCAGCATGATCGTCCATATGTTGAGATAGCGCTGGTCCATGACGGCCGCCACCGTGAGAATGAGAAAAAAGGAAGGGAAACAGAGCATCACCTCGATGAGCCGGGAAACAATCACCGTGTCGAACCACCCGCCCAGCATTCCGGCGGCCCCGCCCAGCACCAGGCCGACCAGGGAGGCCAGACCGACGGAGCAGACGCCCACGAGCAGGGATACCTTCGCCCCGTGGACCATGCGCGACAAAACGTCCCTGCCTTCCCCGTCGCACCCCAGGAAGTGCCGGTCAGATACCGAGGGCGGGCGGTGCGCGTCCCCGAGCCGCGTCTGGAATGGAGAATAGGGAACGGGGGGCATGAGCAGCAGGCCGATCGATCCGCCCGTCCTGAAATGCCGGTCGATCAGCCAGTCAGGATCCGCCTGGAGCCTGCGCGCCACCGGGTCCCGTGCTCGCAGAGAACGGAAGGGGAAGAGATCGCGAAACGCGGGGAAGGTCACGCGGCCCCGATAGCTGACGACCAGGGGCTTGTTGTTGGCAATGAGGGGGGCGCACCAGGACACGACGGCGATGCTGGTCAGGAAGATAAGGCCCGCCGCCGCCGCCCGGTTCTTCAGGAGCCTGCGCCAGACGAGCCCCGCTCCCGTTTCCATGCTCACATTCCGCTTCATCACGAAAGCCTCGTTCTAGCCAAAGGGATCACGGAACCCTGTGCGCCTGACGGCGCGGTGAAGTCGGCGGAAGAAACAGCTTCGAAGAAGCCCGCCTGGTGAAGGGTCAGGAGGTAAAGGCGCCGGCCGGCTCCCGCCGGCCGCCACAACGGCTCGTCCCGAGCCGTTTCTAAATCCGCAATCCCAAATCCCTAATCCCAAATCTCACTCCACCCTCACCCTCGGGTCCGCCCAGGCATAGGCGAGGTCCACGGCCAGCATGCTGACCAGCACCACGACCGCTCCCAGCAGGGATTCGGCCAGTATCACGGGGTAGTCTCTCGAGTAGATCGATTGCAGATAGAGCTGCCCCAGCCCCGGCCAGGCGAAGATCGGCTCGATGATAACGCTGCCCGACACGAGCGCGGGAACGAGCAGGCCGGCCAGGGTCAACATCGGAACCAGCGCGTTTCTAAGACCGTGCCGCACCAGCACGGTTCTCTCCCGCAGACCTTTGGCCCGCGCGGTTCGAATGAAATCACGGCCGAGGACGTCGAGGACGGCGCCCCTCGTATACCGTGCGATGTAGGCCAGACCTCCGCAAGCCAGGCACAGGGCGGGCAGAACGGAGTGCCGGACCAGGTCCGCGACCTTGCCCAGCAGGGTGAGGGCGGCATACCCGTCGGACTGCATCCCGATGAAGGGCAGCAGTTTCCAATGAACGCCGACGAGCATGATGAGCAGAACGGCAAGCCAGAAATTAGGCAGGGCGTAGAGCACGTACATAAAACCTCCGCTCAGCCTGTCGAACCTGCCCCCAGGCCTCGCGGCGGAGCGCAACCCCGCGGGCACGGCCAGGGCCAGAACGAGAAGGAGCGCCATGCCATTCAGGAAAAACGTCGCTCCCAGGGGGCTCTGGACGAAGCGTTCGAAAATCGGTTCCCCGGCCGCCGTGTGTCCGTCCGAACCGGGCTCCGGCCCGAAGGTCCGGCCCAGAAACACGTTCATCACCGGACGCTTCTGGCCGAAAGATTCGCCGAAGGATCCGGTGGCGAGGTTTTTCAACCAGATGCCATATTGCACGTACCACGGCTTATCCAGTCCGTACCTGTGGAGAAGGACTTCGTAGTCCGACGGATTCAGGCGCGCAGCCGCCCTTCCCCCCCCGTAACGCGCGAAGGAAAAGGGATTTCCGGGCGCGAGTTTCACGACCGCGAAGACGACCGTCATGATCAGAAAGAGGGTGGGCACCATGAGAAGCAGGCGGCGCAGCGCATACTTCAGCACGGCAAGGTCCCGACAGATGCCGGGTGCCGGCTCCAACGCGTGCATCGAGTACTTTCCGGCGCCCGCCGCACGGTCACTCAGCCCCCCTGCCGATTCAGCGTATTTGCTGCATTTTCCGGGGTATCCACCATTCCAGAAGAGAGGGGTACCAGCCGAAAAGCCCGTAGCCTGAGCGGCTGACTTGTGCGCCCCGGAACCGGCTGCGCACGGCCACGATCTGATTCGCCCAGAAAAGAACCGTCACCGGCTGGTCTGCGGAAACGACCCTGTCCAGCTTCCAGAAGATCTTCCGCCGTTTTTCGGGATCCGTGGTTCTCTCCTCCGCATCCATCACCGAATCCGCCTCTCCGCTGCGGTAGGACATGTCGTTCTGCCCCGCGCCGACCCCCGAAGGCAGAATCCTGGACTGCGAGGAAGCGAGAAGCTGGTAGGGATCGGGATCGTCGCCCACGCCCCAGCCCGAGAGGTAGGCCTGGTATTCGTGGCGCTCGGTCCTGTCCAGAAAAACGCTCCATTCCAGCTTGCGGATGGACAGGGTCACGCCCACCCGTTCCAGATCCTGCTGAACGATCTGGAGAAAGCGCACGTACTGGGGCGCCTCGGCGGGGACCAGACACACGAAAGAAAAAGGCCGTCCGTTCTTGTCTCGAACGCCGTCGCCGTCGGAGTCCCTCCACCCCGCCCGGTCCAGCAGGGCGGCGGATCGCGCGGGGTCGAAAGGCAGGGGCTTCACCCCGGGGTTCTTCGCCCAACCGCCCGGATAAAGGGGGCTCGACCCCAGCATGCCGTGGCCGTCGAGGAGCTTGTCGACGATTCCCCGTCGATTGATGGCCAGGGTCATGGCCCTTCGAACCCTCCGGTCGGCGAAGAAGGGGTTGCTCCCGTCCATGTTCCAGCCCAGGTAGAGGAACTGCCTCACGCTGTACTCGTAGACGTGTGCGGAACGCGTGAAGTGCGGGTCCCGTCCGAAGCGCTTCAGTTGCTCCGCGGACAGGTCCACCACGTCGAGCTGGTGCGTCTCGAAAGCCGCCAGCCTCGTCTGGCGCTCGGGGATGATCTTGAAAACCAGCCTGTCGAGGTGCGGCCTCCCCGCAAAATAATGATCGTTGGCCGTGAGGACGACCTTTCTCCCGCGGTCCCACTCCGAGAGTCTGTACGGACCCGTGCCCACGGGCTCGGCGTTTCTGGGATTCCGATTGAAGAGCACACCCTTGCCCCGCGGATAGTCGTAGAGGTGTTCTGGCATTATGTAAAAGACCCAGGAAGCCAGTCCCGGGGCGTACGGCTCCTTCCAGTGAACCACGACCGCGTATGCCCCGCTCTTCTCAACGCTCGCCACCTTCGCGAAGGCAGGTCGCTGGCTGACCGCATCGACGTTCGGATCCATGGCCGCACGATATGTGAAGAGAACGTCATCCGCCGTGAAGGGCACACCGTCCTGCCAGGTCACGTTTCGCCGCAGGTGGAATACGGTCGTCAGGCCGTCTGCGCTGGTCTCCCAGGATTCGGCCAGTACACCCACCGGGTGCATGGACCGGTCCATGTCGATGAGGGGATCGAAGATCCACTTGTAGACGTCATAGGAGCCCTGGTCGCTGGCAATGACGGGATTCAGGGCGACCGGATCGGCCGGAATGGCCCGGATAAGCGTCCCGCCGTCTTCCGGCCGTCCCTTCGCGGCCTGATCAGACGAGCCGTCTTGCGAAGACGCCGGCTCCGGACCCTGGGCTCCCGTATTGAAACGCCCGTCCGACTCGCGCGAACATCCCCCCGACAGCAAAGCAACTGCAAGCGCGGCGGAAAGGAAAACCGCCGCGGCACGGCATTTGTCCACCATGCTCCCCCTGAAAGTCCGCAGTGTATACCACCGGTCCGGGCGGCGGCAAGAATAGCCCGGCCCCGAAATGCTCCTGAGGCCGCGCCGAACCGTCGCCGGGACGCCTCAAGGTACTGCCCCGCATGACGTGGGGTGGAAACTTTCGAATCCCCGTTATAAGATTTGTACAGAGGGTTAATAGTTTTTCGACCTTTACATCTCGTGCGTGGACTTGACTTTTGGCGCCGCAACCGCTCGATTGCGGAGGATCGGGTTCCTTTCGCCGGAAGCGAGCCGCCTTTCTTGAACGTGCGGAATTGTACCGACGAAGACTTTCATGGGGAGAAAACAATGAAAATGACGGATTATCCTCAGGTAGTGACCTTGCGGGACGGCGCGAAGGTAACGATCAGGTACTTGAAACGCGAAGACGGCCCCGCCCTGCTCGAGTTCTTCCGCGGCCTGCCCGAAGAGGACAGACTCTTCCTCCGGGACGACGTGACCAAGCCCGAGTTCATGGAGGGCTTCATCAGGAAGATCGACTACGACACGATGGTGCCCCTTTGCGCCGAGCACAACGGCACGATCGTCGGAAACGCCACCCTCTACAGGACGCGGCACGGGTGGACCGTCCACGTTGCCCAGATCCGAGTTGTCGTGGCGCGGACATTTCAGCGCAACGGATTGGGCACGGAACTAGCCCGAGGCCTGGTGAGAATATCCATAAACATGGGGCTGGACAAGATGATCGCCCAGGTGGTGGACAACCAGGTCGCCGCCCAGCGTGCCTTTGAAAAACTGGGATTTCACAAGGAGGCCGTGCTCAAGAATCACGTCAAGGACATATTCGGCCGGCCCCACGATCTAATCATCATGTCCAACGACGTGTCGCACATCTGGGAAGCCATGGAGTCCATGGCAGCCAGCTACCTACCCGCCATGGAATGACCCTATATTTTCCGCTGCGATGGCCAGAATTCTCGCGGGAGGGCCTGAAGGGTCGTGAAACGGAGGATTGCACTTCGGTAGGTAGTGTATTTCCTAAAATCCTGCGATTCCCCGAACGACGGGGCTTTTTCTCGCCAGGCCGCCAAAGATCGCCAAGGGTCCTGCTCCAGCAGGTTCGCAAAGGCCTCGATCTCCGTGCTGTCGTATCCCTCGAGCGCGTACATATTGAGCACCGCCTGGCGTTCTTCGTTGTCGAGCACGAGCCGCAGCCCTTCGACGGTCAAGGAAAGCAGGACCACGCGGCGGTCCCCGATCTGAAACGAACAAACCACGAGGCCGAGCCTTTCCAGCTTGTCGACGGCCTTCGTCGCGGCCGGCCCGCTCACGCCCAGAAAGCCGGCCACCCTGTTAAGCTGGTAGGGGCCGTTCAGAGACAGGAGTTCGAGCTCGCCGATCTGGGAAGGCCGCAGACGGCAATCAGGAAGATGCCGGCGATGCCGGCCGGTGGGCCGCAGCGTGAGGAACCCCGGTTCTCGAAGCAGATTTTAGCGCCGTGGGGCGCACGCAGAAAGCACGCAATTACCGATCCCGTCTCATTGACACAACCCCGTGATTGTGAAATACTTTTGACCTTTTTACAGGGGGTTCCCACTAACACTTCCAACTGGCTGTTTTTCAGGAGACTTACAGTGAAAGTTCACGAATATCAGGCCAAGGAAATACTCACTCGCTACGGCGTAGCCGTGCCGCGGGGGAAGGTCGCCTTCTCGGCGGAGCAGGCCTACGCGATCGCCAAGGAACTTGGCGGGACGGTGGTCATCAAGGCCCAGATCCACGCCGGAGGCCGGGGCAAGGGTACATTCACCGACGGCTTCAAGGGCGGTGTGAAGCTCGCCCCGACGGCGGACGAGGCCGCCGAGTTCGCAAAGAAGATGCTCGGCAACACCCTCGTGACCCACCAGACCGGCCCGGAGGGCAAGGAAGTCCAGAAGGTCTACGTCACCGAAGCAAGCACCATCGCCAAGGAATACTACCTGGGGATCGTACTCGACCGGTCGAAACAGAGCAACGCGATCATGTTTTCCACCGAGGGCGGTGTCGAGATCGAGAAGGTCGCCGCAGAGACACCCGAGAAGATCCTGAAGGTGTGGGTCGACCCCCTGCTGGGCATCCAACCTTTCCACGCCAGGCAGGTCGCCTTCGGACTCGGCTTTAAGGGCCAGGCCTTCAAGGAGTGCGTCAAGCTGGTCATGGCGCTGTACAAAGCCCACGAGGAAACGGACGCCACCCTCACGGAAATCAACCCCCTCATCCTCTCGGACGACGGCCACGTCCTGGCGCTCGACGCAAAGATGAACTTCGACGACAGCGCCATGCACAGGCATCCCGACGTCCTCGAGATGCGGGACCTTTCCGAGGAAGACCCCCTGGAGACCGAGGCCAGCAAGTTCGACCTCAACTACATCCGCCTCGACGGCAACATCGGTTGCATGGTCAACGGCGCCGGTCTTGCGATGGCCACCATGGACGTCATCAAACTCGAAGGCGGCGAGCCCGCCAACTTCCTGGACGTGGGCGGCGGCGCCACTACCGAACGCGTGAAGCACGCCTTCGAGATCCTCCTTTCGGATAAGCACGTCAAGGCGGTTCTGATCAACATCTTCGGCGGCATCGTGCGCTGCGACGTAATCGCCGAGGGCGTCATCGCCGCCGCAAAGGAAATCGGCGTGAGCCTGCCCGTCGTGGTCCGCCTGCAGGGGACCAACGTGGACAAAGGAAAGGCCATGCTCAGGGACTCCGGCTTGGAGTTCGCCGTGGCCAACAACCTGAAGGAAGCGGCTCAGATGGCCGTGGCCTCCGTAAAGTGAGGGCGTCATGAGCATACTTGTTAATAAAGAGACACGCGTTGTGGTCCAGGGAATCACAGGCAAGGAAGGCTCCTTCCACGCCCGCCAGTGCCTGGAATATGGAACCAAGATCGTGGCCGGCGTCACGCCCGGAAAGGGCGGAACGTCCTGGGACGACAAGGTCCCCGTTTACGATACGGTCGCGGAGGCGGTCAAACAGCAGGGCGTCGATGCCGCCCTCATTTTCGTCCCGCCGCCCTTCGCGGCGGATGCGATCCTGGAGGCGGCCGCGGCCGGCGTCGGCACGGTGGTCTGCATCACCGAGGGAATTCCGGCCAAAGACGAGGCCCGCGTGAAAGCAGCCCTGTGCGGGACGAAGACCCGCCTCATCGGGCCGAACTGCCCCGGCATCATCACGCCAGGAGAATGCAAGATGGGCATCATGCCCGGCTACATCCACAAGCCCGGGCGCGTGGGCGTCATCTCCCGCTCCGGCACCCTCACCTACGAGGCCGTGTGGCAGTTGACCGAGTCCGGCCTCGGCGAAACCACATGCATCGGAATCGGCGGCGATCCCGTCCCGGGAACGACCCACGTGGACGCGCTCGAACTCTTCAACGCCGACCCGGCCACCGAAGGCGTTGTCCTCATCGGCGAGATCGGCGGTACGTCAGAGGAGGAGGCCGCGGCCTACATCAAGAACACGATGACGAAACCGGTGGTGGCCTTCATCGCCGGGCAGACGGCGCCTCCGGGACGCCGCATGGGCCACGCCGGCGCCATCATCGCCGGCGGCAAGGGCACGGCCGCCGAAAAGATGGCCGCCCTGGCCGAGGCCGGCGCAACCGTGGTCAAATCGCCCACCGAGATCGGCGACGCCATGCAGAAGGCCCTGAAAGCTTGAAAAATCAAGGACGGGAGTTATATTTAGGAACCTTGGGGTGGGTAGCTGCGGTTACCCACCCTGTTTACGTTCCAAACGGCTCCGGGGCCCAGCCGGACGCATGCGGCCCACAGTGAGGAGATAGACCATGCCAACCACTCTCGAACGCCACAGCGGCACCCTGGAGGAGGGGGCCGATGTCGGCTCGCCGCGCCTCAAGGATATCCACAAGGACAAAATTGCCGTATCCGGCCACGGCCGAAAGGTCAAGAAGGACCTCCAGATTACAGTCATCCCCGGCCACTGCAAAGGCAGCCTTTGCAATATCTGCGTCGCGCTATGCCCCGAAAAGGTCCTGGGCATGGGCTTTCGCCACGCCGAGGTGGTGGACGCCGACGCCTGTACCAAGTGCATGCTCTGCGAGATCCGGTGTCCCGATTTCGCCATATTTGTTGACTGAGGATTAAAACCATGACAACCCCCAATATCAAGTTCCTTGCAGGAAACGAAGCCTGCGTAGAGGGCGCGCTTGCAGTCGGCTGCCGTTTCTTCGCCGGCTACCCCATCTCTCCCTCTTCTGAAATCGCCGAGAAGATGTCCGGGCGCCTTCCGAAACTGGGCGGCAAGTTCATTCAGATGGAGGACGAACTGGCCTCCATCGGCGCAATCATCGGCGCCAGCCTGGCGGGACAGAAGGCCATGACCGCCACGTCCGGACCGGGATTCTCCCTCATGCAGGAGAACATCGGTTTCGCCATGATGGCCGAAGTGCCTTGCGTGGTGGTCAACGTCATGCGCGGCGGACCATCCACGGGTAACCCGACGGGACCATCCCAGTCTGATGTGCTCCAGACGCGCTGGGGGACGCACGGCGACCATCCGGCCGTGGTGTTGTCGCCCGCGACGATCAGGGAGGTCTTCGACACGACGGTGCACGCCTTCAACTTCGCGGAAAAGATGCGCACGTGCGTGGTTCTGGCCATCGACGAGGTCGTCGCGCACATGCGCGAGAAGCTGGTGATCCCGCCGGCCTCCGAGATCAAGATCGAGAACAGGCACAAGCCTTCCTTCAAGCCCGGCGACACCTACTATCCTTACGAGACAACCGAGAATCTCATCCCGCCCATGATGAATTACGGCGAGGGCGCCCGTTTCCACGTCACGGGCCTCAACCACGACAAGACCGGTTTCCCGACGGGCAATCCCGAACTCCTGGAGTCGGGAAACCGTCGCCTGCTGGACAAGGTCGACAAGCACATCGACGAACTGACACTCGTCGAGAACCACCGGACCGACGACGCGGAAGTGCTGGTCGTGGCCTACGGCTCGACGTCACGCTCCGCCAAGAGGGCCGTCGAAGAAGCGCGGGAAAAAGGCGTCAAGGCCGGACTCTTCAGGCCGATCACGCTCTTCCCTCTGCCCGAGAAGCAGATCCTGGCGGCGGCGGCGCACGCCAAGAAGGTCATCGTGCCGGAAATGAACCTCGGCCAATACAAGCTCGAAGTGGAACGGGTGCTCGGGAAGGCCATTCCCGTCGAAGGCCTGAACAGGGTCAACGGCGAGCCCATCCAGCCTTCTCTCATCCTCTCCGCCATAATGGGAGACTGAGCCATGTCCATGGATTATTTCGAATACCTGCGCAAGGACAAGATGCCGCACATCTGGTGCCCCGGCTGCGGCCACGGCACCATCATGAAGTCCATCCTGCGCGCCATCGATAAGCTCCAGTGGAACAAGGACGACGTGGTCGTCGTGAGCGGCATCGGCTGCTCCAGCCGCACGCCGGGTTACCTGGATTTCAACACGCTCCACACGACCCACGGGCGCGCGCTCCCCTTCGCCACGGGCGTCAAGGTCGCCAACCCGAAGCTCCACGTGATCGTCGTGTCCGGCGACGGCGACGCCATGGCCATCGGCGGGAACCACTTCATCCACGCCTGCAGGCGCAACATCGAGATCAGCCTGATCGTCTTCAACAACAACATCTACGGCATGACGGGCGGACAGGCGTCGCCCACGACCTTCACGGGCTCCCGCGGAACGACTGCACCTTACGGCGCGATCGAACGACCTTTCGACGTGTGCGGGCTCGCCCAGGGCGCCGGCGCCACCTTCGTGGGACGTGCTCTCGACATGGACGCCGTGGCCATGGACCGCGTCATCCTCGCTTCCCTCAAGAACAAGGGATTCTCCGTCGTGGACGCCTGGTCCCAGTGCACGACGTACTTCGGACGCCAGAACAAGTGGGGGGACGCCACGGACATGATGCAGCGCTACAAGGGCATGACCTACAACGTGCGGCTTTCCGATAAACTCTCCGAGGAGGAGAAAGAGGGCAAGTATCCCGTGGGTGTTCTCTACCAGGCTACGCGCCCCGAGTTCTGCGAGGAGTACGACAAGCTGATCGAGCGCGTTCGCCCGCAGGAGACCAAGGCCGCGGCCAACGTGTGAGCAACCCGGCCATCCCGCTCAAGCGGGACCGTGCGGAAAGCGCGTGGACGCCTCGGACTTGCCTGTCCAGGCGTCACGCATGCCGACGCAGGGTAAGGAGCTGACTAAGGAGTGGTACTCATGGGCAAGCGATATGAAATAAGATTGGCGGGATCCGGCGGACAGGGTCTCGTGCTCGGCGGCGTCATCCTGGCGGAGGCTGCCATTTTCGAAGGCAAGAACGCCGTGCAGAGCCAGTCGTACGGGCCCGAATCCCGCGGCGGCGCGAGCAAGAGCGAGATCATCCTGTCGGACGAAGAGATCGACTACCCCAAGGCGACCAAGATCGACCTCATGCTTCTGATGACCGAAGCAGCGGCCGCGAAGTATCTCAAGGACGTGCCGAAATCGGCGCTCGTGATCGCCGACAGCGACCTCGTGCCCACGGAAATGCCCGAAGGCCTGCGTTTCGTGAAGGCCCCCATCACCCGCATCGCCCGCGAGGAGGTGGGAAGAGAGTTCGTGGCCAACATCGTCGCCCTGGGCCTGATATGCGAACTCACCACGGTGGTTTCCCCGGAGGCCCTCGAAAAGGCCGTCATGGGCAGGGTCCCGAAGGGCACCGAGGAACTGAACAAGAAGGCCCTGCGGCTCGGCCGAGAAGCGGCGCACGAATACGGGGCCGCGCTCCTGGGAAAGTGAGGACCGACGAATCATGATCGAAAGGACCTTGACCCTATTCAAACCCGACGCCGTGGAAAACAAGGCATACGGCCACATGCTCCAACACCTGCTCGGCGAGGGTTTCGTCGTGAGAGGCCTGCGGATGCTGCACCTGACGGTTGAGCAGGCACAAGCTTTCTACGCGGTTCACAGGGAGAGGCCCTTTTTCGCCGAGTTGGTCGCATTCATGACCTCCGGGCCCATCGTCGCCGCGTGTCTGGAGCGAGAAAACGCGGTGGCCCGTTTGCGCGAAGTCATGGGACCCACGGATTCGACCAAGGCCCCTGCGGACACCGTCCGCGGCTTGTTCGGGACGGACATCCAGCGAAACGCGATCCACGGTTCCGACAGCCCTGAGAACGCGCAGAGGGAAGTGGGCTTCTTCTTCCCCGAACTCGATCTCGTGGCGGTCTCGTCCGGGGATTCCAGGACGGCATCGGAGCACGAGGGCGGAGCGACGCCCCCCACCTCCGACCTGCAACGTCCTCCGAGAATCCGGGAGAGGTAGCCGCTCGCGTTCTGAGACACGGCTTCGAGCCCTGTCTCAGGCACAGGAGACCGATTGCCCGTGGACTACCGTCCCGCGCTCGACCACTTTGCGGAAGACCTTTCCACGCCGGGCGGCCTGAACCTCGTTGTCGAGGTAGGCCGCCTGGCCGTTTGTTTTGCGGGACTCGACGAGACCATTCACAACGCCGCCCTCCAGCAATACGGGCCTTTCCTGTCCGAAGCCACGCCGCTCCACACAGTCCGCATAACGGCCGGCGCGCCTTCCTACCTCCAGCCCGCGGAAGATCATTTCTTACGTCTCGAGGACACCCCTTTGGGAGAAGGCAGGCGCCTGCTTTCGCACGATTTCGCAGCCTTTCGGCAAGGTGCGAAGGGCCTTCTCCGCCTCTCCCACTCCTGTGACACGAAGGTCTCACTGAGAGCCATGGAGAATTATCTCCGGTGGATCATCGCCGACCTGGCCCTCGACTACGGGGGCTTCGTCCTGCACGCCGCGGGCGTCGTCCGCGACGGCCGGGCCTTCCTCTTCTTCGGCCCGTCCGGAGCGGGCAAATCGACGGTTGTGGCCTTCAGCCCGGGTTGTGCCGTCCTGTCGGACGATCTCGTGCTCGTCACCCGGGAATCCGGACGCTGGCTGGCGTCCACGACGCCCTTTGCAGGAAGCTTTCCGCAGCGAATCAAAGAGCGCGGCACCTACCCCTTGAGGGGACTTTACAGACTGAGCCAGGCGATGGAGGACGGGGTAGAGAGCCTGCCGCCTGCCGTGGCCATGGTGCAGGTATTGGCCTGTTGCCCCTTTGTCGCCGATCCGGCGGCCCGCGCCGACAGGCTGGCGCCTCTCGTCCAGGCCTGCTGTCGCTCAGTCCCGCCGAAGACGTTATACTTCCGCAAGGCGGCCTCCTTCTGGGGGGCCGTAGACCGGGAGGACCGCAATGGATGAGCCCCTGAAGCTCAAGAGGAACCCGGACGTGTCCTGGCGCACGATCGAAGGCCAGGCCGTCCTCATTTTCAACCGGGAAGGCGAAGTGCAGGTCCTGAACGAGATCGGGACCTTCGTCTGGGAACACGCCGAAGAAGCGCTCGAAGACATCGCGGGAAATATCGCGGAGACCTACGAGGTTACCTTCGATGAAGCGCTGGCCGACGCCAGGACCTTCGTGGCCGAAATGCTTGCGTCGGGAGCCCTCCTCAAGGATGCGGACTGAGCATGGATTCACCTCTGGCTGAACTTTTCGGGAAGGCGATCCACAAGGCCCATCCGATCTTCGCCTCCATCGAACTGACCTACGCCTGCAACCTGGCCTGCCGCTTCTGCTACAACCCGGTCCAGCGGAAGAACCAGGCCCGGATCGCCCCCCCGCCCGAACCGGCCTCGCCTCCCCTGACCTTCGAGGAGGTCGTGGACGTGATGGACCAGCTCAGGGACATGGGCGTCCTCTACCTCACGCTGACCGGCGGAGAGGCCCTTGTCCACCCAAGGTTCTGGGACATCGCAAACGCCGCCAAGGACCGATCCTTCGCCCTGAGGATATTCACGAACGGCGCATCGATCACGGAGCGCGTGGCCGACCGGCTGGAAGAGCTGGCGCCCAACTGCATCGAACTCTCCCTGCACGGGGCCGACGCGGCAACCGCCGAAGCGCTGACCCAGTCCAAGGGGTCTTTCGAACGCCAGATGAAGGCGCTGGCCCTCTTGAAGGAACGGCACCTAAGGGTCTACCTCAAGTGCGTGGTCACCCGGCTGGTGGAAGACCAGCTCGAACAGATCAAGGCCATCGGCGACCGGTTCGACTTTCCCGTCTTTTTCGACCCGGTATCTGACCATTTCGGACGACGGTCAGGAGTACCCGCTCGACCTCATGGCCTCCGATGAGACCATCCGGCAGTCTCTACAGCGCCTCGGGACTAGATATCGGCAATTCCCCCTTCGAGCGTGAGCCGGGCCAATTCAACTGCACGGTCGGCACGGGCACCATCCACATCACGCCCTACCGGCGACATCCAGCCGTGCACCCAGTGGAAGGAGTCCATCGGGAACGTGCGCGACCACAGGATCGCCGATATCTGGCAGAACTCCCCTCTCCTCGAGAAGGTGCGAGAGGTCAACCGCAACCTGCCGGCCGCCATCAAGAGGACGGTCGACGATCACGCTTTCTGCTTTTCCTGCCCGGGCCTCTCCCAGCTCAGGAACGGCGACCCCATGCGGCCCGACGAGCAGTACCTCCGAATCGCGAAGATCCGTAAACGGGTCGCGGACGACGAGAAGACTTTGACGGGGCGAAGCACTGTGAACTTAGTTCCCATACGGAGAAATGGTTGACACCATGAGCGGCCGCCCCGTATATTAGATGCTGGCTCCTGGAGAGAGGGATTGATGAAGAAGAAGAAATACGAGAAGCCCGCAGTCGTTTACAAGGAAAAGATCGAGGCCAAGGCGGGATCCTGTGCAAAAGCCGGAAGCGGAAGCCCCAGTTGCGGTTCGGGTCCTTACGTCAGCTGATAGAGGCAACATCACAGGATCTCCCACGAGTCTCGCTTTGTCTCCCACGCAGTCCTCAATCAATTGCTTCGACGTCTTTCATTGGCCATTCCGCGCCGTTGTTTTTCACCGTCTTTCCTCCTATCATGTAGCCATGAGGCGCAGTCTCTCTGCATGGATCATCATCGTCATCCTGGCTTGTGCGGGTAACGCGGTATGCGCCGCCTCGACGGCCGTCCGCACGGATGGCGGCCTTCTCGTCCGCTGGAGCCCCGACGCGGGACAGATAGCGGCCTGGACCTCCCCGGAGAGTCCAGGAACATCGCACCCGCCCGCCCGTGGTTTCTCTCAAGGTGGCGCTTCCCCCCGGGGCGGGACAGCCTACGGTTCGGGTTGTCGCCGAGAGCTGGACGCCGATTATCGCCGGCACTCTCCCGTGCCGGACCGGATCCGCGGTGGTCCTCGGCACGCGAGGCAGGTGGCGGGCGACGGATTTCCAGGAGATCCTCATCTATCCGCTCAAGGCCGGCGATACGGGCGGCACGGCCTCTCTGTTGACGAGCCTCACGGTCCGGGTCGAAGTTCCCGGCCTGGATCAAGGTTCGAAAGACGGGCGCGACGGGCGGATGCACCCGTCCCGCCGGTGCGGACCTTTTTCTCAATCCCGAAGATGCGGGAATCGCCCCGGCATCGCCCGTCCGTCCCACAATCGTCCCCCGCAGTCCAGCTGAATCCCGTGATCGCCTACGCGCCGGCGGCGCCCAAGCTCCGGATCAAAGTCTCAAGGGACGGCCTCTACCGCCTCGATTACGCCTACCTTGTCGATCACGGATTTCCCCGTCGACGGAATCGATCCCGCGAACCTGCACCTGATGTGCCGGGGCATCGAGATTCCCATCGTCATCGAAGGGCCGCAGACGGGGTCCTTCGGCGCCGGGCAACGCCATCGTCTTCTACGGCCAGAAGATGGACGTGAAGGACCGCCCCGTCTTCAATGGCGGCGACTTTCACCGATACCCAGTCTACTGGCTCTACGAAGATTCCAGCCCGGGTCTGCGAATGACATCCGCGGACGCCGCTCCCGTCTCAGGGTATCCCGAGAAGACGAGCTTCGACGCGACGGTGCACTTCGAGAAGAACGACTTCTTCTACTGCATCTACCACCTGCGTCCCGATGGCGACCTCTGGTTCTGGGGACCCGTTCTCTCGGCCTCGACCTCAGCCAGGGACATACACTCTTGTGCTTCCCCACCCCGCGGCCGGGAACGGGTGTGCACGGTCGATGCCCTCATGGCCAGTTTTACAGACGGCACACACACCCTGCAGGCCACGCTGAACGGCGCATCTCCGTCTTCCGGTCCCGATCCCGCCACGTGGACGGGCAAGGCCCTCGCCACCTTCGACTGGACCTTCGACGGCCCGCCTTCACCTGCCGGAAACGCGCTCTCACTAACCATACCGGCATCTGCGGAGATTACCAGATTCCGGACTACTTCAACGTGACCTACACCCGGACCTTCGACGCCGATTCGGGAACGCTCCTTTTTACCGCCCCGAATCAGAATGCCCAGTATTCAAGCGCCGGCTACGCCTCGGCCCCTTACATCCTGGACCTGTCCAAGAGCGATGCCGAGACGGGACTAAAGATCCCCACGTTGTTAATTGGAGCGGACTTCTCGGACGGGGTGGCCACGTTCCAGATGGCCGCCGATCCGTCCGTGATCGGCGCGCCGTGTCTTTCTGATCGAGCAGTCCCCTTCTCCCCGGACGACGCGCAGACGGTCACGCCCCCGGACCTATCGGCCCCTTCGCTGGGAGCCGATTTGCTCATCATCACCCACCCGGATTTTCACCCCGCCGGGAACGACGCCGTCTGGCAGGCCTACCTCGCCAGGCGCTCATCCGAAATGTCCGTGAAGGTCGTGGACATCCAGGATATCTACGACAATTATTCCTACGGCATCTTCGACCCCACAGCCATCCGGTCCTTCCTGACGGCCGCCGCCGCGAACTGGAATCCCGTCCCGAAGTACGTGCTCCTCATAGGCGACGCCTCGTACGACTACAAGAACTATATGCAGGATTCCACGTTCAAGGACTGGGTGCCCACCATGATGTTCGAGGACACGTCGGACAGTACCTACATGGGGCGCTACCCCTCGGACGCCTGGTTTGCGGACGTGAATGGCGACGGGTACCCGGACATGGCGGTCGGCAGGCTACCCGTGCGGTCCTACGATGAACTGGCGGGTGTCCTGACCAAGATCATGGATTACGAGGACCAATCGTTAAGTGGAAACTGGTACAAGACGGGACTATTCGTGGCGGACACCTACACGAGTGCGTGGGAGCAGGTTTTCGAGACCTACAACGACTACCTGCGCACCACCTACACGCTTCCACCGTGGCAGGACCTTCACGTCTACTTCCACGATCCCCCTTATAACGGAACGGACGCCGACGCCTGTGCATCTGACATCAGGGCGGATTGGAACCAGGCCGTCCTGGTCCACTACGACGGGCACAGCGGCGTTTCGTTCTGGGGAAACCGACTATGCGATTTTCACGGCCTTTCCAGTCGCGAAACTGCGCATCGGGGACATGCGAGGACTCCGACGTAGACCTGCTTGCCGACCGTCACGGCCTCGTCCGTCCCGCTGCCGTTCGTCGTCAACAGCAGCTGTTACAATTCGGCATTCGACGAAGTCGGGGATCCCGCGCTCATGGAAGACGCTCGATCAACCGCCCCGACAGGGGCTCCATAGGCTCCTGCGGCTTCTCCACCATCGCCTACCCCGACGAAGAAGAAACGTTCAACGACGCCGTCTTCGGCCAGGCGTTCGGCTTTGAAAAAATCCGGAGACTCGGGCGACCTGGTCGAAGCCGGCCGGTTCGCGTCCCCTTCGACCACCCCCAGAATCGTCGACGGAAACGTGCTGCTCGGCGATCCCTCGATGCGCCTGCGAATGCCCGCGCCCAAGGCGCCCCTCTCGCCCCGGGCCCAGGCGGGGAACTCAGCCGTCGGCCTTTTCTGGTCCCCTTCGCCGGACCTGGTGTCCCAGTATGCCGTTTATCGCTCTGACGACGGCGGCGGAATCTGGACGTTCATCGCCACGGTTCCCGGTTCGGCGGACACCTACGAAGACGCGGGGCTCCAGAACGGCACAACCTACGACTACGTGGTGACGAGCATAGACGGGGAGGGCTTCGAGGGCGCCCCCGGTCCTGTCGTCTCGGCGACACCCACTGATCTTCCCTGCACGCTGTCCTGCACGGCCCAGGCACCGCAGGCGGCTGCCATCGGGAACACCGTGACCTTCACCGCCTCCGCGGTCACCCAGAACTGCGCCGGAGAACCCACGTACGAATGGGACTTCGGTGACGGGTCCCCCCTATCCGGCGGCGGCTCGGCGACCCACGTCTACTCGGCGGTAGGAACTTACAGCTGGTCCATGGCCGCCACTCTGCCCGGCGCCACGTGCTCCAAAGGCGGGACGATCACAATAAGCGCTCCTCCCACGGTGCAGATCGTCAAGAAGCGCAGGAGTCCATTCCGAGTCATTCTCAAGGGAAGCGGGTTCAGCCAGGACGCGTCGGTCACCGTGGGAGGCGCTCCGTGGCCGAATGTGAAGGTCAAGAGCCCGGGCAAGCTCGTTCTCAAAAGTGGCGCTTCGCTCAAGGCGGTATTTCCGCACGACACGGACGTCTCCATCAGAATCGTCAACGGTGACGGAGGATCCGTCACCGTGAGCTACAACCGAACAACCAGGAATTGGCACGTTCTTCCGTAACGCTTTTCGATTGTCCGGCGGGACTTTGCGATGGAGACGCGGGAACCGGACGGACGGTCGCGTGTTTTTGCAGAGGATAGAAAGGCTAGCGGAGGGACCTTGACCCCTGAAGAAAAGTCCCACGACGACGCAGCAATCGTCGAGTATCTGGCCTCCGCCCGGAACGGCGATCAAGCGGCTTTCAGCCGCCTTCTCAACGCCTGCTACCCAGCCGTCTTCAGGCTCGTCTTTCAGATAGTCCCGTGCTTCCAGGATGTAGAAGACATTCTCCAGGATACATTCTTCAGGTTTCACAAGGCGCTGCCCAGACTGCGCCCTGGAGAAGATCCCCTGCCCTTTCTCAAGACGATCGCCGTAAGAAGGGCCTACACGTTCATCCGACGAAGCAGGCGGGACCACGTTTCCCTCGAGGACCTCCCGAGCGAACTCCCGGATCTCGACCTTCTTGGCTCGCCCGTCAGCCTCGAGAAGGTGTATTCGTGGGTTAAGGTCCTGCCTCCCCGCCAGCGCGTTGTCTTCATCCTCAGAGAGATTCTCGGGCACGACGACACCGAAATCGCCGGGCTGCTCTCAATCCGCGAAACGACCGTAAGAAGGCACGCGTCTCTGGCTAAGAGGCGTTCATTCCTACCTGGGAACCTGACGCCCTGCCCCGGCGGTTGAGGGTGCAGAGCAAAGGCGGGGGCGCTAGACGGGCCCCTCCTGCCTTCGCGGCGACGGGTCCCCGGGTTTCAGGATGCCTTGCTCCTCTCCGCACACAGCGTTCCCGCCCGCCTGCTTGGCTCTGTAGAGGGCGGCATCCGCCCGTTCGATGAGGGCGGTGGAGCCTCGTCCTCCGGGTGCATCGACGCCACCCCGAGGGAAAATGTGATGTTGGGCGAGGATTCCGGAATCAGGCCCCGCAGCCAGTCGCCCATCATCCCCTGGAGGCGGAGAAGGGTCCGGCAGGCGTCGCAGGCCTTTGTTTCCAGCAGAAGCAGAACGAATTGGTCGCCGCCGTACCGCGCCAGCACGTCACTCCGCCTGAGGTTTCGGTTGAGAAAGTCCCCGACGGCCACCAGGAGGCCGTCCCCCTTCAGATGACCGAAGCTGTCGTTGAAGACTTGAAGTTGTCGATGTCCATCATGACCACCGACAGGGGAGTACGCTGCCGTTTGCTGTAAGCCATTTCCAGCCGAAGGACGTCCTGGAAATAGCCCCTGTTGTAGACGCCGGTCAGCGAATCCCTGATGGAGTTCTCGCGCAGGTGTCTCGCGTTTCTCACGACCGTGATCGCGATGGCCGAGGCAGCCCCGAGAATGATGAGCCGTCCTATCTGGCTCGTCCACGCAAAACCGCCGTAGCCCGGGTCCGGCTTCACCGCGGGCAGGCCGAAAAAGAGGTAGCCCGTGGCGATCAGGAGGAGGTATTCCACGACCACCAGGGAGGCCCCGTAGATGGCCAGCTTTTCGTCGTACCTGCTCGCTATCAGGGCGAGGGCCAGGAAGTAAATCAGGAATGTGACCTGGCTGTTCGTGGCCATGAGCACGTCTCCCTGAAGCATGTAGTTCAGCAGGAGAACAGTTACGGTCGTCACGTCCAGGGTCACCGAAGCGTACCGAATGACCGGCAGGAGCCTGGGGAACTTCAGGAGAAAGAGGAAGACGAGGACACCGTCACGATCAGTGCGACCGCCACAGACCCGCCACGTGCGGGTTCTGGGGCCGTACACCAAAATGTTCGCGAGGGGGATGAAAGAGATATCGAAACGATCAGCATGCGCCATATGTTGATCCTGGCCTCGATTCTTGATCTTCCAGCACGAAACGATCGCCCAGATCAAGAAGAATCTCAATCCAGGGGTAGGGCCTCGGGAGAGGTTCCCATCGATCGCTTTCCCTGTCCGCCATGGCTCCCGTTCCTCCGATATGGCTAGATAACACCCGCGCCGTACCGCGGATTCCAACCGCCAGGCCGTTTCTCTGCGAGGGCCGCCCTGTCCGTATCGAATCGAGCGTGATTGCAGAGCGTAGGGCGCTCCCGTATAATTGATAGGTCAACGGAGGCGTCAGTGGATCTTGCCAAAATCCGTAAGAAAGCGCGGCAGACGGCCACTTCCGAACAGCCCCGCCCCAAGAAGAGAAGGACGGGCGCATCAAAGGCGCCATCCGGGAAACAGCCTGAGAAGGCGGTGAAATCCCGTCGCAAGAGCTCGTCCGATTCCCCGGGGGAGAAAAAGGGACTCCCGCTCAGCGCGGCTGCAGGCCTGCCCGGCGCCGAGTCACGGGACATCCTGAATGAGGGTCTTCCGGAGGAACGAGGACCGACAGGGGTGCAGGCCGACGCGCAAGCCCGGGATTCCGGCGAGAGGCTGCTCATCTTCAGCCTCGGCAAGGAAAAGTACGCCATTCCGATACACGAGATCGCACTGATCATCGAGGAGCCGCTCATCACTCCGGTGCCGAACGCCCCGGCCTACCTCCGGGGTATCATATCCCTGCGCGGCAAGGTCGTGAGCGTGCTGGACGTGGCCGCGCGGCTGCAAACCAGCCGGAACACCTCGGCGGATGGACGGAAGATCATCGTGCTGGACATGGGCGCGGACCACTTCGGCCTGCTGGTCGACGCCATCCACCAGCTCGTAGCTGTCATCTTCAGTCTCTCGAACCACCGCCCGAAGGCTTCAAGGCTGTCGCGCAGGACTTCGTTGCGGGTGTTTTTCATCACACGGGACAGGCCAGGGCTTTTCACAACCTGCCCCTTTTCCTCGACATTCAGCTTTGACCCCGGGAGGCTCATGAACGTTCAATGTCCGAGCTGCCTGAAGCAGTACCGTCTGCCGTCGGACCAGGACAAGCTGCTGAGGGTCCGCTGTCGGAGTTGCGGACACGAATTCCTGGTGAGCCCTTCGCGGGAGATGAGCCACGAGAGCGGGCACGGAAAGCGGTATCGGCCGTGGTTGCGGATATACAGCGGGACTTCAGGAACCTGATCATCGACACACTGACCAGGCAACATTTTCACCTCTATGTCGTTGAAGACGGGCGAAGGCATACAATCGTCGTGTCGACAAAACCGGAGTTGCTCCTAGTAAATCCCTACCTCCCCGGCCTCATGGGCATGGACCTCATCGCGCGCCTGAGGGCGGAGCAGAACGCCCCGCAGACGATTGTGTTGCTCGGGGCGATTCACGACGCCAGGCGCTACCGCCGCAGGCCCGGTTCCCTCTACGGGGCCGACGACTATCTGGACGAAGGAATCGACGAAGGTTCCATGGTCAAGAAACTGGAATTCCATTTCCGCCAGCCTCTTGCCTCCGAGGCCTTGGCCCGGAACGCGAACACGACGCCATGAGAATGGCCAGGAGCGTCTTCCGGACCTTATCGTCTATCACCCGAACAAGATGGCCAGGTCAAGAACGCGGAGGATTTTTTCCTCGTGTTCTCGGACGAGACCACGGAGGCCAGACGCTACCTCGATGATAAGAAGCCGGCGCAGGCGACCTGCTCCGTGAAGTGGTTGACCGATACCTGGGGCGTCTTGAATTCAGGGGGAATCCTTCAGGCCATGATGCGGAAAGACTGGCCGTCTCGAAGGACGTCGAGAGCCCACGCAAGGCGGCGCTCGCCCTGGCCGATGAGTCTATCGACACGGCTTTGCCCATCCTCGACGCTCTTTTAGGCGACGGGAACTGGGCGTTCGAAAAGCCGCCGTAGAGTCGATCATCATCTTTCCGGCGGAACCGGTACTGCCGCTGCTCTTCCGGGCACTCTACCACTCCGCGACGCGGGGAAAGCGGAATTCGGCGGTCGAAGCCCTCATCAAGGAGGGGGTGGCGGCCCTGCCTCACATCTACGACCATCTGGTGGAAGGGGACGTGGACGTCAAGCTTGCACTGATCACGCTTCTCGGCGAAGTCCCGAGCAGGAACTCGGCACCCCATCTCATCTACTATCTAAGCCATCAGGACAAAAATATCTGTTCTGCGGCGATCACCAGCCTCGGCCGTTTGCGGGATACGGCCTCCCCGTGCTGCTGGACATTTTCAAGCGGCAGGACGACTGGCTCTGGTTCCATCTATAGACGCCCTCAGCAACATCTGCGGCCCCGTGGCCACGACCAAACTGCTCGAACTCTACGACAGCCGGAAATTTCGAAAAGCAGTCCTCAAGGCCATGGGCCACATGGCCGACCTGCGGGTGATCCCCTTCCTGATGGAAAAAGCCGGGGAACCCGGCAGCCCGCTCATGGACCTACTTGACGCCATCGCGCGCACCTTTACGCCGGTATCCCCGCCGCCCTGCTCGAAAGGCACCAGGCGGAGATGGCACAGCTCTTAGAAACACTTTCCCATGGAGTTGGTGGAGGCCCTGGACGAACGATGGGAGGAAGCCAAGTGGAAGAGCGCCGGGGGATGATTCTGGTCGCCGGCTTTCTTGCGGACCTCTCTCTTCTGGACCGGGTGCTGTCCGACTGGAAAATCCCTACCTTCAGAAGGACGCCTTCGAGGCCGCCGCAGCTTACGGCAAGGCGGCGACGCCCTTCCTGGTGAGGCATCTCAACCGGACCCAGTCACTCGGGCACAAGATCCCGCTCATTCGGCTCGTGGGGCTGTCGAACGGTCCCGACGCCATCGTGCCTATCCTCAACCAGGCGCGAGAAGTGGACGCCCAGATCCGCATGGGGCATTGGCCGCGCTGGGAGAGCTCGATGACCCGCGCTGCCTCCAGGAACTCGTTTCCGTACTGCGCGAGCAGGACGCGACCTTCCATGAGACGGCGCTGAGAGCCATCAAGCGCCTCGCGCGCAAGTATCCCTCGCACAAGGGCCGCATGGGCTATTTCGGCAGGACTATGACAAGACGCCGAAGAAGGCGTGAGGAGGGCAGGCTACACGCTGCTCGCGGAGAGCCTGGGGCAGGACACGGCCCCCCTCATCCCCGGGCTCAGGACGACGCACCCGCAGTGCGCCAGACCGTCGTGAGGCTCATCGCCCACAAAATGGGAGATTCCGCCTTTGAGACCCTCCTGCCCATCCTCGGTGATGACAGTTCGAGGGTCCGCCGCGTAGTCATTTCGGTGCTCGGGCGGGAATTACTTGCCCGGCAGCCCGAAACGCTCATGACGCTTCTTGCGGATCAGGATGTATGGGTCCGCTCCGAAGCGGCCTGCGCGCTTGCGCAGAGTACCGATCCGTCGGTGGGCGACGCGCTCCTCGGCCTTCTCGAGCAGGACGTTCTTCCGGTCAAGCTTGGCGCCTTGCGCGGCCTTGCGGAAGTGGGCTGCGGGATCCTCTTCCCGCCGTGATGAAGCTTGCGCACGACGACCAGAATCCGTTGGAGGTCAGGCGGGCGGCCTTGGCGGCACTGGCGCGATCGGGCCGCCCAGACGGTATGAGAATCCTGGAGCAGGCCCTGACCGACCACAGGTGGGAAGTCCGATCCTCAGCCATCGAACTGATGGGCGGATCCAACCACCACCGTTACATTCCGCTGCTTCTCAAGGAACTCGAACGCGACCCGGATCCGACGGTCAAGCAGACGGTTGTGCAGGCCCTCATAGCCCTCAGGGCGGCGGAGGCCGTGCCCCGGATGCTGAACTACCTCACGGATCCCGTCCTCAAGGACTCCGCCTACGCCTTCTTCCTGGCTCTCGGCCGAGAACATCTCCGGCTGATCGAGAATGAGGCACAGTCCGTCGATTTTCAGACGAAACTGATCCTCATCGAAATACTCAAACAACTGGAGAGCCGGTAGAGCATGGGCGCATGGGATAGCCTCGACAGTCTGGGCACAGCACTCCTGAGCGACGATGTCTTCAGGCGGTTCTGCGCTCTCGTTCACGACGGGACCGGACTGTCCTTCTCGGACAATTCGAGGTTCTTCGTGGAGAAGCGGCTGGAAAACCGACTCGAAGCGCTAGGAGGCATTCGGCCGGAGGAGTACATTCACTTTCTTCTCTACGACCAGGAGAAGGAGCAGGAATGGGGCAGACTCATAGACCTCCTGACCACCAATGAAACGTATTTCATGCGTGAGGAACGGCAGCTCAAGTGCTTTCAGAAGGACATCCTCCCCCTGCTGGTCAAGCAGAAGCCCGACAGGAAGATCAGGGTCTGGAGCGCCGGCTGTTCGACGGGAGAGGAACCTTACTCTATAGTGATCCTGCTCCATGAATCCGGGCTGTTCAAGGACGGCGAGGTGGAGATCATGGCGACGGATATCAACACCCGCGTTCTGGCCAGGGCCAGGGAGGGCCTCTACACGGAGAGTTCCTTCCGGGCCGTCGACGATGCGTTCAAGAACAGGTGGTTCAGGAAAGAGCCCGATGGGCGTTTCAGAATCAGCGACGAAATCCGGCGGAAGGTGAAGTTCTCGAGGTTCAACCTCTTCGACCTGGACAGGTACAGCCTCTTCACCCCCTTCGACGTGATTTTCTGCCGCAACGTCATTATCTATTTCGATATCGAAGCCAAGGTCAAGGTGATAGAGCGTTTTTGGGAAAAGATGCGCGAAGGGGGGTACCTGTTGCTGGGACACTCCGAGAGCCTCATTTCCATAACCGACAAGTTCAAGCTCGTTCATCTGCCCAGTGACCTCGTCTATACGAAGGCCACCCAATGAAGCCCATCCGCGTTCTGGTGGTCGACGATTCGTCTTTCAACCGCAAGGTGATCTCTGAGATCCTGCATCGATCGCGGTTTGTCGAGGTCGTCGGAAAGGCGTTCGACGGCGAGGACGCCATCAGGAAGATCATAAAATATCAACCGGATGCGTTGACCCTGGACCTTGAGATGCCGAACATGGACGGGTTCGCAGTCCTACGCTGGATTATGGCGAATAATCCCCTGCCCGTGATCGTCGTTTCAGCCAGGGAATCGGACCGCTCCGTTTTCAAGGCGCTCGACCTTGGCGCCGTGGACTTCGTGGTCAAACCCACACGGATGGCCTCTCCGCAGCTCGTCAGCATCGAAAAGGAGCTCCTGACGAAGATCCTGGCTATTCGCACCCTGCAGCTCGATCGGATCCGGCAACGGCTCAACGATGAAGCGCCGACCCCGCCCAAGAGCCTCCCCAAAGGCACGGGCAAACGAAGGGCGGAAATCGTGGCTCTCGTTTCGTCGACCGGTGGCCCTCCCGCCCTGCAGCGGATCCTCATGGGACTGTCCCCAAAGATCCTCTCGCCCGTCCTGATCTGCCAGCACATGCCGGCGGTGTTCACCCGCCTCTTTGCCGAAAGATTGAGCGGACTGACCGGACGCGTCGTCAAGGAGGCCGAGGACGGCGAGGTCGTCCTGCCCGGGCACACCTATATCGCCCCGGGCGGCCGGCAACTCAGAATCCGGAGACTGGGTGGAGATCTCGCGTTAGAGGTTTTTGAAAAGCTGCCGGAGGACCGGTTTGCGCCATCCGGCAATTACCTGCTCCAGAGCTTGGCAGAGGCCTGCGGCGGAAACTGCCTCGCTGCCGTTCTAACCGGCATGGGCGATGATGGAAAGGACGGCGCCGTGGCCCTGCATGCGGCCGGCGGGCTGGTGCTGGCCGAATCCGAGGAATCGGCCGTGATTTTCGGCATGCCGAAGGAAGTCATAAAGGCGGGGGCGACGGACTACATCTCGAACATCGCGGGCATAACAGACCTCATCAATCGTTACGCCATCGTGCAGGACGCTTCATTGCATTCACCCTGACGGTATGGTACAAACTACCTTTGGAGCCGCAATGGCCGAAGAACACAGCGACATGTTCAAGAAAAGCCAGGAATTCCTCCAGATGCTCGGCAAGCAGAAGGATTTCATCCAGGATCTGCTCAAGGAGAACGAGCGCCTAGGTTTCAGGTCGCCTCGCTCGAGTCCCGAAGCGGGAATGCTGAAGCGCCGAAGCCGAACTTGACGCCTCAGGCAGAGGCTCGCGAAAATCGAACGCGAGAGGAAGCGAACTGAGAGCCGCTTCGAGAAGGTCGAAGAAGAGAACAAGGACTTCGCGAACCGCTACCTCGAGATCGAGGAACAGAACAACAATCTCGCGAATCTCTACGTCGCGAGCTACCAGCTTCATTCGACGCTCGATTTTCGCGAGGTGATTCAGATCGTCCAGGAGATCATCATCAACCTGGTCGGCGCGGAGTGCTTTGCGATTCTGCTCCTGGACGAAAAGACCAACGAGCTTCGGGCGATCGCCTCGGAGGGCGACGAAGCGTTTCGGGGATCGGAGGCGTGTCGGGGGCTGGGCGAGGGCGTCCTGGGCAAGGTCGCGAAGACCGGCGAGAGCTACTACATCAATCAGGACAAGGAGACGGGGAGGTCTCGCCGAGAAGCCGCTCTCGGCCGTCCCACTCACGATCAAGGAGCACGTGATCGGCCTTATCGTGATCTACAGCCTCTTCCAGCAGAAGGACTCGTTCTCAGCGGTGGACTACGAACTGTTCTCGTTGCTCGCGGCTCACGCCGCGACGGCAATTTTCTCGTCGAAGCTCTACTCGCAGTCGGAGCGGAAGCTCAATACGATTCAAAGCTTCCTCGACCTGCTCACGACGAACTAAGTGATCGGGTGCGATCGAATGGAGACCACAACGTTTCTCGTCGTCGAAGACTCGCCCACGATGAGGCAGTTGATTTCGTTCTCATTGAAGCGGTTTCGCAACGCGAAGATCATCGAGGCCGTGGATGGGGTCGATGCCCTGAAGAAGCTGTCGGGCGAGAAGATCGACCTCATCCTGACCGACATCAACATGCCAGTCATGGACGGGCTGAAGCTCGTCTCTCTGGTGCGCCAGAACGCCAACTGACAGGACATCCCGATCATCATCATCACGACCGAGGGTGCGGAAGAGGACCGGGAACGCGGCCTCGCGCTCGGCGCCAACGCCTACATCTCCAAGCCGATTCAGTCGTCCCATCTCATCAAGATGATCACCGAGCTCCTCGAAAAGCAGAGTACAACTACCAACGAGTAGCCGGCGCGCCATGGGTAAAACGGATTACGGCCCGGGGACCATCCGCGAAGGAGCGGAGGGAATCGGAATTCCCGCCCACGTCACACGGCGCCTGCGGCTGGACCTCGCCTTTGTCGGGACAGGGGTGAGGGGCTGGCAGGCCCAGAAGGACGGCTCCACTCTCCAGGATTTTCTGGACGATGCGCTGAAAAACATAGGACATAACGGGCGCCGGGTGGTGGGGTGTTCGAGGACGGACGCCGGAGTTCACGCCCGCGCCTTTACCGCCCACGTGGACACGGACCTGGATCGACCCTCACAGCCTCTGCTGTTCGGCCTCAACGCTCACCTTCCAGCCGCCGTCCGCATTTACAGGGCTGGTTGGGTTCGCGACGATTTTCACGCACGCTACTCGTGCACGGGAAAAACCTACCGGTACAATATTTACAGGGATTCCGTCGTGCCGCCGTTCCTGGCGCTGTACGTCCCCCGATGGAAGGGAACTTTGGATTCTGAAATCATGGACCTGACGAGCCGCACCTTTCTCGGAGAACATGACTTCGCCCTCTTCACACGGCCTACGGTCGCACACGCAACACGGGAGAACCATCACCCAGTGCCGTGTTGAAGAGAGGGGCCCCCTGCTGGTGCTAAGCGTTTCCGGGCCCTCGTTCCTCCACCGGATGGTCCGACTCATCGGCGGCGCCCTCGTGGCCGTGGAGGCCGGGAGGCTGGAGCCCTGTCAGATCCCGGCGATGCTTTCGGGCCACCTTCCCGGGTGCCAGGTTCCGGCGCTGCCGGTCGAGGCCTGGCGCTCTGGGATATCGCCTATCCGCCCGATGCGGAACCGAAGGAGGCGTTCGGCCAAGTTCCCGAAGAGACCTCATTCCCACTTTTCTTCTGAGGGCGCGGACACAACCGAGCATGCACGCCTGTGGCACGGGGTGCGGCAGGCACTTGTCGACGTCGGACTGGAAACGCACCGTCACACCTGCTTGAGCGTGTGTCCAAGTTTCTCTTTTTTCGTACGCAGATACTTTCGGTTGTTCTCGTTGGGAGCGATCTCGAGCGGGGCCTGGTCAACGATGGTTATGCCGAAACCCGAAGAGGGCGGCCAGCTTCTTGGGATTGTTGGTGAGGATCCGGATCTTGGTGAGGCCCAGGTCGTTAAGGATCTGGGCGCCGATACCGTAGTCCTGGTCTGCGGCGAAACCGAGGGCCTCGTTGGCCTCGACCGTGTCCATGCCCTGGTCCTGGAGCTCGTAAGCCTTCAGCTTGTTGAGCAGCCCTATTCCGCGCCCTTCCTGCCGGAGGTAGACCAGCACGCCGCGGCCCTCGCTGGCAATGGCGGCCATGGCTGCATCGAGCTGTGCACCGCAGTCGCAACGCAGGGAATGCAGGGCGTCGCCGGTGAGACACTCGGAGTGCATCCGCACGAGGACCTCGTTCCCCGGCTTCCACTCGCCCATGGTCATGGCCAGGTGTGTCCTTTGGTGAGGATGCTTTCGTAGGCGATGACCCGGAACAGGCCGTGCCTGGTGGGAAGCTCGGGCTGTGCAACCCGTTTGACAAGGGATTCACGGCCGAGCCGGTAATTGATGAGGTCGGCGATGGTAACGATGTTGACGCCGTGCTCTTCAGAGAACTTGAGAAGATCCGGCATGCGGGCCATGGTTCCGTCGTCCTTCATAACTTCACAGATCACGCCTGCCGGGTAGAGCCCCGCCAGCCTGGAAAGGTCCACCGAGGCCTCCGTCTGGCCGGGGCGGCGGAGCACGCCCCCCTCCTTTGCCCTGAGGGGAAAGATGTGTCCGGGGCGGGCAAGGTCGGACGGGCCGGCCTCGCTGTCTATTGCGGTGAGGATCGTGGAGGCGCGGTCGTGGGCCGATATGCCCGTCGTCGTCTTGTACTTGGCCTCGATGGAAACACAGAATGCAGTCTGGAACTGGCTCGTGTTGTCCTGGACCATCATTGGGATCTGAAGATCGTCAAGGCGCCGGCCGGTCATGGCCAGGCAGATCAACCCCCGGCCGTGCGTCGCCATGAAGGTGATGATCTCCGGTGTCACCTTGTCCGCCGGGACGTAGAGGTCACCCTCGTTCTCCCTGTCCTCGTCGTCACAGATTATCAGCATTCTGCCCTGTCTTGATTTCCTCCAGGGCCTGTTCGATGGCAATCAACGGCATGTTCTATCTCCGGATCCGCCCGACGAGATCAGAGCCCGGTTGGGGCGCCTGTCTCCCGGCGATGGCGTTTGAAGTGACTCTTTGACGGTCAAAATCCCATTTCTTTCAACTTATCGACGGACAGGGTCTCGCCCTTGGGGCGCAGACCTTTCAAATAGGCCACAATATAGCGCCCTATCATGTCCGTTTCCACATTGATCATCTTTCCAGGCTGCCAACTCCTCATGGTCGAACCGTCCAGCGTCGCAGGAATCACCGCCGCCTCGACGGTACCTTCTCCGAGTCCGGCGACCGTGAGGCTTATCCCCGCCAGCGCGATGGACCCTTTCGGAATGACGTACTGGCGCAGATCGGGAGGTATCTCGACAACCAGCTCGGCAGCGCGCCCGGTCTGCTTGAGAACGCGCACCCGCCCCACGCCCTCGACGTGCCCCTGGACCATGTGCCCGCCGAGTCTGTCTCCTTGACGCAGCGCCGCTTCCAGGTTCACGCCGTCGCCTGGTTTTAGGCGGCCGAGGGTCGTTCGGTCGAGCGTCTCCGGGCTGAGAAAGGCGGAGAATCCCACCGCATCGAGGGATTCGACCGTTACGCATGCTCCGTCGACGGCGATGCTGTCACCCGGTTTCGCGTCCTCGATCACGGCGCCGCATTCGACGGACAGGGAAGCGTCCCTCCCCTTACGATCGATCGACAAGACGCGCCCTACCTCCCGAATCAGGCCGGTAAACATCGCCCCTCCAACGGAGCCGTCACGATCCAGTCGTCTCCCGCCTGGGTCCAGCGCGCCTTCTCCAGCCGCAACTCACGGCCCGGGACAAAGCCGTCCACGGGCCCCGGCGCCCTCTCGCCGCCCACCAGGACGGGAGCGAGATGAATTGATATCCTGTCCACGTATCTTTCCGACAGGAAGGCGCCCGACAGACGACCTACCGCCTCGACGTAAAGCTCCACGACCCTTTTCCGGTGAAGGAGGGCCAGAAGCGATGTCAGCGGGAAGCCGCCGGACTCCAGCTCCGGCAGCGGCAATACTTCGACGCCCTCCATCCCGGCAACTTCGGGCTGAGGCCCTGCTTCGGGCCTGACCAGCCACACGGGGCCGTCTCCGGGACACGTCCGGAAGATGGCCTCGTGTCCCTTAATCACGCACCGGCTGTCCAGAATCACGCGAACGAGTCTCTTCCTGAGCTTTTCCAGCCGGACATTGAGCAGGGGATCATCGGCTATCACGGTTCCCGCCGAAACCAGGATCGCGTCCGACATGAAACGATCCTCGTGCACCCGTTTTCTGGCTTCTACGCCCGTGAGATATCCGCCCGCGGACGATGTCACGCGTCCGTCGAGCGATTGGGCGATCTTCAGGTGTACGTAGGGTCTGCGATTCAAGTGATACGCGTGGTACGCAAGATCCACGGCCCGGGCCTCGTCCTCGAGGAAACCCATGACGACCTCTACGCCGGCCTTGCTCAGTTCTTCCGATCCTCTGCCGCACACCTGGGGGTTTGGGTCCGAACCCGCCGCAAACACGCGGGTTATGCCCGCCGCAAGAATGGCTTTTGTACATGGAGGGGTCCGGCCGAAAACGTTGCAGGGTTCCAATGTCACGTAGAGGTCGGCGCCCCGCGCCTCCCCACCCGCTTCCTTGAGCGCCTCCACCTCGGCATGCGGGCGGCCCGGGCCCTTATGGTAGCCCTTGCCCATCACCATGCCGTCGCGGACGACGACCGCGCCCACGCACGGGTTGGGGTGCGTCCGCCCCTTGCCCTTGAGGGCCTGGGC
This sequence comes from uncultured Acidobacteriota bacterium, assembly GCA_963724125.1. GTDB lineage: Bacteria > Acidobacteriota > UBA4820 > UBA4820 > DSQY01 > CAVRTJ01. Next base: position 59,048 of record CAVRTJ010000011.1, on the reverse strand, counting down.
GATGGCTTCCCTCATGTACCGCGGGTCAGGCCCCATGGTTCCCACGAAAGACTCCTCTCAATTCAACAGGCCCTGCACGTATTCCTTCGCATCGAAGGGGACGAGATCGTCGACCTTTTCTCCCACGCCGACGTATCGAATGGGAATCTGGAGTTCCGAAGCGATGGACAGGGCGATTCCCCCCTTCGCGGTTCCGTCCAGCTTCGTGAGAACCAGGTCGGTCACGGGGACCTTATCCATGAAAGTCACGGCTTGACTCAGGCCGTTCTGCCCCGTGGTGGCATCCAGAACGAGACTCACTTGGTGAGGGGCGCCCGGGCAGGCACGTCCAACGACCCTGTGGACTTTTGCAAGCTCCTCCATGAGATTGTGCTTGACGTGGAGCCGGCCCGCGGTGTCGATGAGCACAAAATCCAGGCCGCGCGATACGGCGGTCTGGACGGCGTCGAAGGCGACGGCGGCGGGATCCGCGCCTTCCTTCTGCCGGACAATCTGGGCACCGGCCCGTTGCGACCATATCTCCAACTGCTCCGCCGCCGCGGCACGGAACGTGTCCCCCGCAGCGAGAATCCCCCTCTGCCCGCCTGCCGTACGCGCCGCGGCCAGTTTGCCTATGGTCGTGGTCTTCCCCACGCCGTTTACGCCGACCACGAGATTCACCCACGGCCCGGGCGGGGGGCCCTCCGGGGGCGGAGTGGGAGGCCACAAGGCCATCATTCTCTCCTCGAGGGCCGCCTTCAGCCCCTGCCCACCGGAGCGGGCCTGCCTCGGAAGACGGTCGAGGAGTTTCTCGATGGTAGCCAACCCGACGTCTGCGCCGAGCAAGGCCTCTTCGAGAGTCTCGATGGAATACTCATCGTCCACGGCATCTCTGCCGAAAACATCGGCCACTTTTCCGGCGAAGACCTCACGCGTCTTCTGGAGACCGGCCCTGATTTTACCGAACATCAAAGATCACCACCGCCGATCTTGGCGAGAATAGCTTTCGCGCTCTGGCCGAACCTGCTTTCCGGGGCTATCTTCAGGACTTCCAGCAGGGCGGAGCGCGCCTGCGGGTAAAGCTTTTCCTGGTAGAGCGCTTCGCCGTAATGATAGTAGATTTCGGCCCCATCGCTCTGCTGGGCCTGGTAATCGCCTTTCAAGAGATCCAGGGCCTTCTTGAAATTGAGTGGCCGCGTCCCCCCACTTGTTCTCCGTGGACTTGATGATCCCTATCTTGTTGTAGGCCTTGTAGTAACGGGGGTTCTCGTCGATGACCTTGAGAAAGACGGCTTCCGCGTCGAGGTACTTCTTCTCCCTCATGTAGATCACACCCATGTTGTAGTAGGACTCGTATCGGCTGAAGAGGCCGTTGCTGTTCACCACCTGCCTGAAGAGCTTCAAGGCTTCCTCGTTTTCACCCAACTCCATGTGACACGCTCCCATCGCGTTGAGAACGGCCAGCCTGTTCTCCTGCGTGCCCGGCCCCTGCTTCATGGCGAGCTGGAGATAATCCAGGGCTTCGTGGTACTTCCCCCCGGACAGATAGAAGAGACCATTGGTGTAGGAGTATTTCGAGTCCGTCCGCAACTTGCTCGCGAGGGCGATATAGTGGTGGGCGCCTTCCATGTTGCCCTGGCTGGCGAATTCCAGGGCCATGTTGTAGGCGACTTCCGGGTTCTTGATCGTCTCATCGCCCGGCAGTTCTCCCTTCGCGGCTTTGCCTCTTCTGCTGAAACCCGCATCGGGAGCTCCGGGTATGGCAGGCTGTTTGTGAGCACAGGCCACTGCGGCGAGCAAAAACAGGTAAGGAAGCTAACAGACAAGCGCTTCATGGTTTGACCTCGCATGACATTATCACCATCCACCTGGGATTCCAAACCGCTCCGCCGTTCCAATGGTGTCTAAGCTTCCGGAGGCATTCCTCCGTGACGCATCATATCATAGGTAGCCGGCCCGATAGCCGTCTTCCAGGCACCCGCCAGGCGGTCGGCCTAAATGCCCCAGACTATCCCGAGGAGAAACCGCCGAAATCAGCCGGCGCCCCGCTTTCATCATGCAGGACACGCCGCACCACCCTTGACCGCATTGTCTGGATGGGGTATTCTATCTCGGCGCCCTCGGGAAGGCGCGAGGAGGCACGATGGTAACGATTTTGTGGATTATTTACATCTTGGACAGCCTTTTGCTTATCGGCATCATTCTCCTCCAGCCTGGCGAGGGGGGTGACCTGGCAGCGGCCTTCGGCGGGGCATCTTCCCAGACCGCCTTCGGCGCCAGGGGGTCGGCCACCTTTTTGCAGAAGCTGACCACCGGTCTTGCGGTTCTATTCATGGTTCTCTCTATTGTTCTCGTTATCGCCACGAATTGGAAGCAGAAGAACATCATGGAAAAGAACCCGCCGGCCGTCCAGAACAATGCGGCTTCAACGGCCAAACCTGGAGCGGCGAAAGAAGCCCCGGCCCCGGCCAAGGAGCAGGGCGCGGCCACGGCGACTGAATCCAAACCTGAGTCGCCAGCAACTCCTGCGCCCAAGCCCCCTGAAAAGGCGCCTGAAGGCAAGACGAAATGACCCCTCGTGCCGAAGTGGTGGAACTGGCAGACACGCTATCTTGAGGGGGTAGTGCCCGAAAGGGCGTGGGGGTTCGAGTCCCCCCTTCGGCACCATGAACAGCCAGACGGAGAGGGCATGCCCTCTCCGTTTGATTTTAGCCCAACGCCGTGTCGCAGACTTGCAGGGGGGACAATGCTCGAAAAAACAGGGAGCTTTACGCGTCCGGAATCTACACCCTTGAAGACCATGGCGTTCCAATCTTCCGGCTGAAGCCGATCAGGCAGCCAGCGGCAAGTAGTTCTGCTAGAATCCGTCCCATGGACATTGTGAGCATCACCTCCGCCCAAAATCCCGTCGCAAAGAAGTTCCGCCTGGCCGCGGCAGGCAAAAACAGGGATCTCATTCTCATAGAAGGCCGGCACATGCTGCGGGAAGCCCTCAGGGCGGGATGGCAGCTCGAGGAGATCCTCGTCCAGGACGACCGTTGGGACGAATGGTCGGGTGAACTGGCGCCGCCGACTTCGGCGCGGCGGATCTACCGCGTGCCCCCGCGACTCCTCGAGCGTCTGAGTACTCTTTCGGCGCCGGAAGGCGTCATGGCCTTGGGGATTCGTCCGGCGGGGACCTTCCCGTCTCCCAAACCCGGCGATTTTTACCTCTACCTCGATGCGGTTCAGGACCCGGTGAATACGGGCATACTCGTCCGTTCCGCCAGAGCCTTCGGAGCTTCCTGCGTTTTTGCCGGGGAAGGGACATGTGATCCCTTCCGTCTGACCGCCCTGTTTCGAAGCGGCGGAGCGGCATTCCACGTCCCTGTGCTGGCATGCACCAGCGAGGCGTTTCTCGACTGGGCCCAATCGATCCGGCGTTTTGCTTCTGGCAGCCGTTCCAGGCGGCCGCCCCCCAGAGCCCGGGACGGTATTTCAAAACCCTTTCGCGATCCTGCTCGGCAATGAAGGGCGGGGCGCTTTCTCCCCAATTCCGGGACAGGTGCGCGCGGGAGGTCGGCATTCCCATGGTCCGGGGCTGGGACTCGCTGAACGTCGCCGTAGCCGGTTCCATACTCATGCACGAATTCTCTACTCGCCGGGAACGGGGATAGACTGTGAGTCACATCACTTATCGTACAACGACCGCTGGTGGTATCCTGAACTTCTGAATTCAAGGGAGGAATCTTGATGAAAAAATTTTTCGTCGCTCTAACCGTGCTGTCGCTCTTCTTCGTGCTTGCGTGCAAGAAAGAGTCGAAGGAAGTCGATTCCCAAATGGCGACGGCCCAGAAAATAGCCAAGATGGAGCAGGACATCGACGCCCAGCAGAACCAGATGAACGCCCTGCTTCAGAAATACGTCCAGCAGGGTGGTAAGGACCTGGGCGGCGTCGTCGGCCAGAACCTCACCCCCGACCAGAAAACCCTCCTCGAGCAGCGGCTCAAGAGCGAACAGGGTATCGGCTACAAGGACCTCATCTCCGAAATCCTCAAGAAGCAGAACGAGGTCGAGGACATGAAGGTCAAAGTACAGGACCTCGAGCAGAAACTTCCTTCCCCCGTCGTGGTGAAACGCGGCGAAACGCACGCCGAGATCGCCATGAACTATCTCACCAAGGATAAAGGCCTCGATGCCAATACAGCAAAAAAGCTCGTCCAGCGCGTCAATCTCATGGACGAACTCGTTCCCGGCTTCAAGGTGTGGAATTTCTATGACAACGGCGTTTACGGAACATTCGTCACCCAGGGCGACGCCGCCGTAAGCCCTTACGGTGTGATCCGCCGAGCCAAGCGAGAAGCTCATCAACGAGAAGAATTCGGCCATTTCCGAGCGCGACGTTCTAGCCAAGCAGAAGACCACACTTCTGGAGCAGGTCTCCGACCTGCAGAAGAAGAGGGATCATCTCAACCAGGATGTGGCCATGCTGCAGGCAGAGCGGGAAGATCTCCTCAAGAAGATTCAGGACGTTCAGAACCTGTCCGAAGACCTCAAGGCCCGGCTGAACTCCGTGTTTTACAGGGTCGGCGACCGCAAGGCCCTCATCAGCACCGGCGTGGTGAAAGACCCGTGGTACGGTCGTGCGCGCATAACGGATTTCAACGAGGCCTCATTCCCGAATCACCTCGACCTGCGCTCCGGCGATACCATCACCTTTACGGCGAAGGACGCCGGCGTGGCCAGCATCCGCAAGATCAAGATCGCACCTGGCGTCACCTTCAAGGAAGACGCCGACTACACGATCGGCATTTCCGCCGACGGCCAGCAGGGCACGGTGAAGATCCTCAACAAGGACAAGTTCCGCGCCGAGAGGACCATGGTCATCATGGTCAACTAGCACCTGGAACCGGCACAACAAGAGAAGGCCGCCCTCGCGGGCGGCCTTCTCTTTTTAGCTCGATCGCTCGGAATCACTTGATTCACTATTCACAAGATCACTTCTTCCCAATGACCTCTTCCAGCTTGGCCTTCGCCGAATGGAGCGCCTCGTCGAGTTTCTCCACGAGCTTCCCTCCGGCCTCCGCTATATCGGGCTTGCCGCCCCCTCCGCCGCCTATGATCTTGCCCAGCGGCCTCGCGAGATCAACGGCCTTGAACCGGTCCAGGAGATCTTTCGTAGCGGCCACGGTCAGGCTGGCCTTGTCGTCGAGGTTATTGCCGATGACTACGATGCCGCTTTTGATCCTGTCCCGCAGGGAATCGGCCAGGTTCTTGACTTCGGCCGGAGAGAGCCCCTGGACTTTCCGGACCATCAGCTTGATCCCGTCGACCTCCTCCACCTCATCACCCTCGGTCCGGCTGCCGGACGCGAGCTGGAGCTTCAGCCTGGAGGCTTCCTTCTCCATCTTCTTCAGGTCGGTCTGAAGCCGCGATACCGTTTCCGGGATGCGTTCGTGGGGCACGTTGAGGTGTTCGGTCGCGGCCTCAAGGACCTCGCTCTGCTCCCTGACATATCGGTACGCGGGCATGTGCGCAACGGCCTCGATCCTGCGTACACCCGCAGAGACGGAATGTTCGCCCACGATCTTGAACAGGCCGATCCTGCCCGTATTCGAAACGTGCGTGCCGCCGCAGAGCTCCTTCGAAAAGGACGGAACGGTAACCACGCGGACGGTCTCACCGTATTTCTCTCCGAAAAGCGCCATGGCGCCCGAATTGACGGCCTTTTCGATGGGCATCACGTCCGTCTCCAGGCGCCTGTCCGCCAGAACGGCCTTGTTCACCCATTCCTCGATGGCCTCCAGGACATCGGTCTCGAGCGGGGCGAAATGCTGGAAGTCGAAGCGCAGGTGCGAGGGTGCGACGAGGGAACCCGCCTGCTTGACGTGCGGCCCGAGCATGTCCCTCAGGGCGGCGTGCAGCAGGTGCGTGGCCGTGTGGTGGGCCATGGTGGAGGCCCGTGCGTCTGCGTTCACCTGCAGGTCCGCCGTCTCGTTCTCACGCAGTTCCCCGGTCTTCACGCGGGCCCTGCTCAGGATGAGCCCCTCCACCGGTTTCTGCGTATCGACGACTTTGAGCTCGGCGTTCTCCGCCCGGATGCTGCCCACGTCGCCCACCTGCCCACCGCTCTCCGCGTAGAAAGGCGTTTTGTCGAAGGCGATTTCGACCTCGTCGCCCGCGAGGGCAGATTGAACGCGTTTTCCGTCCTTGAGGATGAGCACGCAACGCGCATTTTCGACCTTCAAGCGTATCGTAGCCGAGAAACGTCGAGCGCACACCGAATTCGGCGAGTTCTCGGACCTTCTGCGTGTCGATCCCACCTTTCCAGGACTGCCTCGCGAGCTCCTTCTGCCTTTCCATGCACGCGTTGAAACCTTCAATGTCCAGCACCAGGCCCTTGTCCCTTGCGATGTCCTCCGCCAGGTCGAGGGGGAATCCGAAGGTATCGTAAAGCTTGAAGAGCACCTCGCCCGGAATGGCCTTATCGTCGGGCGGAGAGAGGGCTGCGGCGGATTCCAGCAGGTGACTCAGCCCGAGCGACAAGGTCGCGCTGAAGGCCTCTTCCTCCCGCAATATCACCTTCTTGACGTGCTCTTCGTGCTCCACGATATCGGGATAGGCCGCACCCATGAGTGCCGTGACCTCTCCCACCAGTTCGTGAAGAAACGGCTTCTCCACGCCGAGGAGTCTTCCGTGCCGCGCCGCCCGGCGGACGATCTTTCTCAGTACGTAGCCCCGTCCCTCGTTGGTGGGGATCACGCCGTCGGAAATGAGGAAGGTGACCGCCCGGATGTGGTCCGCGATGACCCTGAGAGACACGTCCGACGCCTCCGCCCGGCCGTATTCGGTGCCGGCGACCCCGGCCATCGCCTCGATGAGCGGAAGAATGAGGTCCGTTTCGTAGGTGGAGCCCTTGCCCTGCATGACCGCCGCAAGTCTTCTAGCCCCATGCCCGTATCGACGCACGGAGCCGGAAGCGGGTTCAGAGCGCCTTTCTCGTCGCGGTCGTACTGCATGAAGACCAAGTTCCAGATTTCCACCCAGCGGTCGCATTCGCACGCCACGCCGAGGCATTCCCGTCCCGCCTCTTCCTCGAGGCAGGGGATATGGCCGCCCTGGAAGAAGTGAACTTCCGAACATGGGCCGCAGGGGCCCGTCTCCCCCATCGCCCAGAAATTGTCGTGCATGCCCAGTTCCTGGATGCGGTCTTCGGGCAGATGCCTCTTCCAGTAGCCGTAAGCCTCCGCATCCCGGGGCACGCCGTTTTCGCCGCAGAAGATCGTGGCGACCATTCGGTCCTGCTGGAGCCCCACGACGCGCGTCAGGAATTCCCACGCGTAATCGACGGCCTCCGACTTGAAATAGTCTCCGAAGGAGAAATTGCCGAGCATCTCGAAGAAGGTATGATGTCGCGCGGTCCGTCCGACGTTTTCGAGGTCGTTGTGCTTCCCGCCGGCCCGCACGCACTTCTGGCTGGACGTCGCCCTCGTGTAGTCCCGCTTTTCCTTGCCGAGGAAGACGTCCTTGAACTGGTTCATCCCGGCGTTCGAGAAGAGCAGCGTGGGATCGCCCGCCGGAATGAGGGAGGAAGACCTGACGATCTTGTGGCCGTTCTTTCTGAAAATACTTCAGGAAAGCCGTTCGAATATCATTGCCTTTCATTGATCTATCCCTTCGTAGTCGCCGATCCGGCCAGCGCTGCCCGTACGGCCCGTGTCTGTGGTGTTCCGGATCCCGAGGCCGTCGCTTACGGGTCTTCTGGGCCCGACCCGCTGAGCACGGCCCCGATCGCGGCCGTCGTGTATCCGCGGCCCTTCAGAAAACGTAAAATTCTGGCCCCTTCGGGGCCGCGTGTCAACAACCGATCGGACCAGCCCTTTTTGTCCACGAATCGCCGTAGTGAGAGAACCTCCTCCCGCAGGTCCTCCGGAGACCTCGTCACCCGAAGGCCCCGTTGCCGGAGTTTTGCGCCGATGTAGTTCAGGCCGTGTCCGCGCCCCAGTTCAAAACGTTTGAGCGATTCCACGTACCGCGTGTCGTCGAGGTAACCGGCGGCCTCCAAGTCGGAGATCAAAGCCTCGACGTGCTCGGTCTCGAAACCCCTCTTAAGGAGCTTGCGGCGCAGTTCTTCCCGGCCGTGGTCGCGGCGCGCGAGTATCCTCTCGGCGGTCATTCTCAGGGCGCGTTTCTGCGAAGTTCCCGGATGCATCAATACTTTACGAAGCTAGGCGGCATGGGCTGATCTTCAGAAGAGGAGCCGGTAGCTTCCATCTGCTCCTTCGCGACGTCGGACGTCGACTGGACGCCTGCAATCCTGAGCTTGAACTCGTCCGCGTTGGTCGCCCTTCTAAGCGCCTCCTCGAGCGTGATGAGGCCCTGCTTATAAAGGAAAAAGAGGGATTGGTCGAAGGTCTGCATGCCGTACTGGCTGTAGCCCTGCTCGATGTAGTCCCTGATGAGCTTGGTCTTTTCCTTGTTCTCGATGCAGTCCCTGATGGTGGAGGTGCAGATCATGACCTCCGCCGCCGGGACGCGCCCCTTCCCGTCCGCTCTCGGCAGCAGCCGGAGGGAGATGACGGCGCGAAGGACGGCCGCCAGTTGGAGACGGATCTGCTTCTGCTGGTGGGGCGGGAAGACGGAGATGACGCGGTTAACGGTCTCCGTGGCATCCAGCGTGTGGAGAGTGGAGAACACAAGGTGTCCGGTCTCCGCGGCCAGCAGCGCCGTCTCGATGGTCTCGTAGTCGCGCATCTCGCCCACAAGCACGACGTCCGGGTCCTCACGGAGAGCTGCCCGGAGGGCCGAGGCGAAGGACCGGGTGTCCACGCCCACCTCCCGCTGGTTGACGATAGACTTCTTGTCCCTGTGCAGGAACTCGATCGGGATCTTCGACGGTGATGATGTGCTCCGTCCGCGTGGCGTTGATCTGGTCGACCATGGCCGCGAGCGTCGTGGACTTACCCGATCCCGTGGTTCCTGTGCAGAGGATGAGTCCCCGGGGTTCCGCGGCGATTCGCTCCAGAATGGCGGGCAGCATGAGTTCCTTGACGGTCTTGATGCCTATGGGAATGACGCGGGCGACGATGCCCACCGTCCCGCGCTGCTGAAAGATGTTGACGCGGAAGCGTCCGAGACCGGGCACCGAATAAGCGATGTCCAGTTCGAGGTTGGTCTTGAACTTTTCCTTCTGCTTGGCGTCCATGATGGAGAAAGCCATCGCGATTGTGTCTTCCTGCATCAGCCTCTTTTGTTCCGCCATCGGGTGCAGGTGACCATCGATGCGAATGACAGGATGCGAGCCCACCTTGAGGTGAAGGTCACTTGCCCCCTTTTCGATGGCCGTTTTGAGATAGTCGTTGATATGCATCAGGCCTCCCTCCAGGGGGTTACACAGCTAAGGGCCCAGGCATCGCCCGCCTGCCGTCCCCGTGCCCCGTCACATTCCGCCAGGGCTTTCGCCTACTTTTCCGGAGCGGAATCGAGCCCGGCCGTAGTCCATTCTGCTCTTCCGGCCTCCATTCCGCCCCACCAACCATCGCTCTTCCCCGAAGTCCTCGGGCCTCGGTTACTTGTAGACCGGTATCAGCCAATTGTATATATCTTCGGCCTTCCCCTGGACGATTTCAAGGTAGCGCTTCTGGACGGCCTCCGTCACCGGTCCGATCGTGCCCTTGCCCACGGTGATATCGTCCACGCTCGAAATGGGCGTGACCTCCGCAGCGGTGCCCGTAAAGAAGACTCTCGTCGGCCACGTAGAGCATATCCCGGGGGATGCCTTCCCTGCGGATGGGCATTTTCAACTCGTCCGAGAGAATCTTCAGAACGCCGTCCCTGGTGATGCCGGGCAGTACGGAGTGTCCCAACGTGGGCGTATAAACAACCCCATTCCAGATGATGAAGAGGTTCTCACCCGATCCCTCGCTCACGTACCCCGCCGGATCAAGGGCGATGCCCTCGGTGTAACCCCTCATGACCGCTTCCATCTTTATGAGCTGTCCGTTCATGTAGTTTGCCGCGCACTTGGCCATGGCCGGCAACGTGTTGGGCGCCATCCGGTTCCAGCTGGACACGCAGACCTTGACGCCGTTCTTCAGGGCCTCCGGTCCGAGGTAGGCACCCCATTCCCAGACGGCGACGGCCGTATCCACGGGACAGCCGAGCGGGTTCACCCCGACTTCGCCGTATCCCCGGTAGACCACCGGCCTGATGTAACACTCCTTGAGCTCGTTCTTCCTGATCACCTCGAGGCAGATGTCCATGTAGTCATCAAGCGAGTACGGGATCTCCATCCGGTAGATCTTCGCGGAGTTATACAGGCGCTGGATGTGCTCCTTCAGGCGAAGCACCATGGCGCCCCTGGTCGTGTTGTAACAGCGGATCCCCTCGAAAACGCTCGTGCCGTAGTGGATCACGTGGGAGAGAACGTGGATCTTGGCGTCTTCCCACCGTACGAATTCACCGTTGAGCCAAATCCAATCGGTCTTTTTCACTGGCATAAGTGCCCCCTTCTATGAAAAAATTATACAAGATAGACCCCATGTTTGCGAAGCGACCGCTATCAGCCGCCGTACCGGGAGAAGACCGCGTGCACTTTTATCCCCGGCGCCTCCGGTCAAGAAAGCCGGCCACGTTCTCTGCGGTGGCCGTGGCGTTCTGGATACAGTTCCCGACGGACACGCCGTAGAGAAGATTGCCCGAAACGAAGAGCCCGGGATGGCTGCCCTCGAGCCTGGCCGCGGCCTCCTTGTACGCCCCGTGCCCGACCACATACTGGGGTATGGCGGGGCGCCAGGCTTCCACGCGGGAGACGACGGGATCGCCAGAAATTCCGAGAAGGGGCCGCAGGTCCGCCAGCACTTTCTCGACGATGGCGTCCTGGGAACCGGCGGCCCTCTCAGGGTGAACAGCCCCACCCACGAAGGCCGAAAGGGCTACGAAGCCGTCGGGCGCTCGGCCGGAGAAGAGCGAGCTTGGGAAAAGGCATCCCAGAACCTGCCGCCTCTCCGCTTCGGGCGCGAGGAAGCCGAAGCCGTCCAGCGGGTGTTTCACGGACTCCCTGCGAAAACCCATGCATACGAGCGCCACGTCCGCGTAGGGCAGCCTGCCGATGATGGACGGGAACGCCCCCCCGAGAGGAGCCAGAACGCTCGCCGCGGCACCTGCCGGCACCGCCGAGATCACGGCGGAAGCGGCCGTCGTTTCAGGGACACCGTCCTCACCCGCCATCTCTACGGCGAAACCGTCTCCCTCCCTGCGCACGGCGATCCCCTCCGTCCGGGGCCGGAAGCCGTCGCCCAGACCGCGGGCCAGGCTTTCCGGCAGAGCCTGAAGGCCGTCCGGGAACGAGAACAGTCCGCCCGCCGGGGCCGGGCCCTTCTTCTTGGCGAACGCGCCCCTGATAAGCCCGCCGTGGTCGCGCTCGAGAGCGTAGATTTTAGACACCGCATGCCGCACCGAAAGCTTCTCCGGGTCCCCCGCGTAAACTCCAGAGACGAAGGGGCCGACGGCGTATTGCAGGAATTCCTCTCCCAGCCGCCGTCGGACGAATTGGGCTATGGTCTCCTCGACATCTTCCGGCGCGCGCCCGATGAAAGGCTCCTTGAGCAACCGCAGCTTTGCCCTGGTCGAGAAGAGGCGTGTGGCCAGGAATCCCAGCGGCCCCGCCGGCAGGGGGACCAACCGGCCGCCTTTCACGATGTACCGCTTCTTCGAGGCCGGACGGGCCGTGAGCCTCTCCTCGAAAACGCCGGCCGCACGGCAGAGTTCGTCTATCTCCAGGGCGTTGTTGAGAACCGTGTTGGGACCGAGCTCGAAGAGGAAACCATCGTGTGACCACGTGGTGATGCAGCCCCCCGGCCTGTGGGAGGCCTCCAGGACCAGGGTCCGGAACCCTCTCTTACGCAGGAGGAAGCCGGCGGTCAGCCCGCTGATGCCGCCGCCCAGGACGATGACGTCGACGTGCCCGCTCACCCGGCGGCCTCCCGCACCAGTTCAGCGAGCGCTTCGATGAAGAGGGGATGAACCTGGAGGGTGGGCACCCGGACGAATTCCATGCCCTTCTCCCTGGCCATTCCCGCGTAGAGAACGTCCAGTTCGTAGAGCGTTTCGCTGTGTTCGTTGACGAATGCGACCGGTACCACTATGATCCGCTTGACGTCCTCGTCCTTCCACGCATTCCAGAACGGTCTCGACGGAAGGCTCGAGCCATCGCATGGGTCCCACCTTGCTCTGCCACGCGAGCGAAGCGGGCAAAGCGCCGTCCCCGTCGGTCCGCCCTTCGGCGCGAAAAACGCCCGCCTCGATCCCCGGGATGACGATCTCTCCGCACGCCAACCCGGCCTTGCCGCAAACCGCCAGGACGGTCCGCGCCACCTGGGCGGGATAGGGGTCCTTCCGGGCCACGCTCACGGGCAAGCCGTGCGCCGTAAAGAGGACGCGCGTTCCGGCCGGGGCACCCCGAACCACCCGGGACAGTCCGTCGGCCATGGCGTCCAGGAAGCCGGGTGAGGACCAGAAGGACCTGATTTCGGCCACCTCCCCGGACCATCTCAGGGCCCTGAGAGATCGCCTGGCTTCCGCTATGGAAGAACCGGTCGTAGTCCTGGATTCGTGCGGATACATGGGGAGAAGGACGATCCGCCTGAAGCCCTCGCTCTTGATGGCATCGCACGTCTCGCGGATGAACGGTTTCCAGTACCTCATGCCGACGTAGCAGCGGTACCTCGGACCGAGCGCGGCTTCCAGCGCCCGGCCCTGGTCCGTCGTCTCCTGGAGCGTGGGCGTGTAGCGTCCCATGGCTTCGTAGTTCTGCTGTAGTTGTGGCGCCCTGCGCTTGCCCGCAAACCGGGCCACGGCGGGTCTTATGAAGGCCGGGGATGGGTATGAGGTCCGGGTCCAGGAAGATGTTCCGCAGGTAGGGCTCGCAGTCTTCCGGCCCTTCGGGGCCCCCGTAGTTCATGAGAAGGACCGCAACATCGTCGCCGCGGGTCTCGGGCATGGAATTGCTCCCTCCGTTTCGTAGCCTCTCGCGGGGGCGACTCCGTTCACGGGCCGTCGGGTTCCCGGGCGCGGCGTCGATCGTCCTCGCTGCGCCGGGCGGGCCTTCAGACGGTCCTGGAAAAACGCTTTTGTCCCCCGGCCGAGCGGAGATATGCGTCGAAAGGCATGGCGATGTTGCGCACCAGCAGGCGTCCGAGAGGATGGACCTCGATGCGGTCGTCGTGGAGCGATACGAGGCCGTCCGCCTCCATCGGGCTCGAGATCTTTCACGGCGTCGCCGAAGATCTCGTCGAACGCTATCCCGTACTGTTCTTCGATCTCACGCTTGTAGACCACGAAGTGACACATGAGCCGGGTGATGACGTCGCGCCTCAGCTCGTCGTCGGGCGTGAGCAGAACGCCCCTGAAAGCCGCAAGGCCCTGATCGCGGACTTTCTGCTGGTAGGCCCCGACTTCTTTCACGTTCTGGACGTAGCAGGGTCCCGACCTGCCCGATGGAGGTGACCCCGAAACCGTAGAGATCGCATCCGGCCTTTGTCGTGTACCCTTGAAAATTCCGGTAGAGAGTCCGGTCCTTGAGGGCCACGCAGAGTTCGTCCTCCGGCCGTGCGAAATGGTCCATCCCGACGAACATGTAACCCGACGCGACGAAGGACTCCACGACCATTTCCAGAATGGAGAGCTTCTCCCGCGGAGACGGCATGGCCTCCTTCGGGATCGCCCGCTGGTGGCGGATCATCTCCGGAAGATATGCGAAATTGAAAACCGCGATCCGGTCCGGCGAAATGTCGGCGATTTTCTGCACCGTATCGCGGTAGCGTTCGGTGGTCTGGTAGGGCAGACCGTAGATGAGGTCCACGTTGATGGACTCGAAACCGAGTTGCCGGCATCGGTCGAACACCTTGCGGGTCATGTCCTCCGGCTGGATCCTGTGCACCGCCTTCTGAACCTCGGGGTCGAAATCCTGTATGCCCATGGAGATGCGGTTGAAACCGCATTCCGCGAACATGTCCAGGTGCTCGTCGGTCACCGCCCTCGGGTCGATCTCGACGCCGACCTCGGCCTTTTCCGCAAGCTCGAACCTTTCCGAGATGCCGTCCCATAGACGTCTGAGGGTATGGGCGGGAATGAAGGTGGGCGTTCCGCCGCCCCAGTGGACCTGGACCACCTTCCGGCCGGCGCGCATCCGCCCGACGACCGCGTCCATTTCCTTGAGCACGTGGTCAACGTAGATGTCCCCGAGCGTCCTGTCCTTCGTAAACGTGACGTTGCATCCGCAGAAATAGCAGACGGACTGGCAGAAAGGAAGATGAAAATAGAGCGACAGCGGAGGCGGCGCCGGCGCCGCGTTGGTTTCCTCGATGGCGCGGGCGTAGGCCTCGGCGTCGAAGCCCTCGTGAAAATAGGGCGCGGTCGGATAAGACGTGTAGCGGGGCCCAGGCTTGTCGTACTTGAGGATGAGGTCCTTGTCGAAGACCGGGGGGTCCCATCGGTTGGTCATGGCTGTTTCCTCTCCTGGGCGGAATCCACCCTCAGGGTTCGCGTCTGCCCTCTTTGTGGACCATTTCCACGAGAGCCTGGACTGCTTCAACGGGGGCGTCGGGCTGTATGCCGTGCCCCAGGTTAAATATGTGCCCCGTGGAAGGCGCCTGCTCCAGGACCCGCACCGCCTCCTTTCGGAGGGCCTTCGTCGGAGCGTACAAGGCCATGGGGTCCATGTTGCCCTGGAGGGCAACCGCTCCTCGGGTCCGGTGTTCCGCCTCGGCCAGCGAGACCCGCCAGTCTACAGAAATCACATCGACACCGGTAGCGGCCATCTCCTCAAGGAAAGGCGAGCAGCCGTTCACGTAGAGGATGATGGGCACGCCGGTCCCCTTCAGGGCGCTCACGATACGCGCCGTGGCGGGCATTGCCATCTCCCGGTACAGGCGGCGGGAGAGAACACCGGCCCACGTGTCGAAAAGCTGCAGGGCCTGCGCCCCGGCCTCCACCTGGGCCTTCAGGTAGACGATGACCGTGTCTGCAAGGAGGTTCAGGAGGTCAGAGAAACCCTCGGGGTCCTCGTAGAGCCATCCCAGAAGGTGCCGGAAGCGCCTGGATGTCCCCCCCTCCACGATGTAGGAGGCGAGCGTGAAAGGAGCGCCGGAGAAGCCTATCAACGGGACATTCGGCGGGAGGTTCTTTCTGACCTGCCGGATGGCTTCCAGAACGAAACCCGTCTCATCGGCCGGATCGGGGATGTGGAGGGACGCCAGGTCGTCGCGGTGACGGACGGTCTGCAGGCGTGGACCCTCGCCCTCGTTGAATGCGAGAGCCAGGCCCATGGCCTCCACCGGGATCAGGATGTCCGAGAAGATGATCGCCGCGTCCACCTTGAGGATATCGATGGGCTGCAACGTTACCTCGCAGGCCAGGTCCGGTGTCTTGCAGAGCGACAGAAAGTCTCCCGCCCTGGCGCGGGTCTCCCTGTACTGGGGAAGGTAGCGGCCAGCCTGGCGCATGATCCAGACGGGAACAGTGTCGACCGGCTGGCGCCGGCAGGCGAGAAGAAATCGTGCGTCGGTCAAACGTTCACCCTCCCTTTTGCAGACTGCTGAAAAACCCTCATAGGTCGCGTTGCCTGCGCCACGGCCCCGGATGCAAGGCGTCGCGACGACGTCGATGCCGATTCGCATCGCCTGGGAGCAACAACACAGCAGGCGGGGCCATGCCACGGCAACCCTTTGGGCGCAAAGGCTTTCGGGCCACCTGCTTCGTTCCGGCTCGTCGAAAGGGCGTCCACCCTATCTTCCTCACCGTGCCTCGCATCTGACCCGCAAGCCTCTTGCGCGCGGCCCATACGGGCTCTTCGGCAGCCTGCCAGACGAGAAAGCGCCTCCGCGGGCCAGTCATGACTGGCCACCCGGCCGGAAGCGTATTACATTTTAACAAAAAGGAGGTCATTATGCTTCGATGGGATACGGTCATCTGCCCCGTTGACTTTTCGGACGTCTCAATGATCGCATTGGGGCTTGCCCGGGATCTCAGGGAGACCTTCGACGGCAGGCTCGTTCTGATCCACGTTGTCGAGCCGATCGTGGCGCCGGCGGACTTCACCTTCGGGCCCATGACGTCGGCAGACGTTGAGGACCGCCTGATAGAGCGATCGCGGCAATCCCTGATGGAGCTGCTACCCCCGCTGAACGTCCCGGAGAACAAGATAACGTGCCGGGTCGAGCGCGGCAGGGCATCGGCCGAGATCGCCCGCGTGTCATACGAGGAAAAGGCGGACGTGATCGTGATGGGGACCCACGGGTACACGGGAATGACACACGTCCTGCTGGGTTCGACCGCCGAGAGAACCATACGCAAAGCGCCATGTCCCGTATTGACCGTGCGGGCGCCCGAAACGACCGAAGGATGATTTTTGTGGCAGAAAATGCTATATTATGGAAACTCGGCGGCTCTCTCCAAGATAACTGCCGAGTTTCCCTGGACGGCCGGAATACCCCCCCATTTCGGCCGTCCATTTTCTTTTTTAAGTGATCAAGTGGCCGAGTGATCCAGCAATCAAGTGAAGAAGTGAAGGAATTCGGAAGCCAGGGGGTCGACCGGTCTTCTCCGGCGGCTTCAGAGGCTTCCCGTCTGCCGTCTTCCTTAGCCCTTCGGCCTTGGCCTTCAGTCTTGAAAAGCCTTCGCCTCTTCGCCCTCACCTCACTGCGCGGACCAATTAACGTAGCGGCATCAGAAGCCGAACAGCGCCGCGGCGTTGGCCGACGTGACCGAAGCGAGCCTGCACTCTTCGAGCTCCAGGAACTCGGCCAGGAAAGCCCCCACCACAGCCACGTGCGCCGGCTCGCAGCGATGGCCCCTGTGCGGAACCGGCGCAAGGTATGGCGCGTCTGTTTCCACGAGCATTCTGTGGGTGGGGGTTTTCAATGCAGCCTCTCTTATGAGCGGCGCATTCTTGAAAGTCGCGATCCCTGAATAAGACACGTTCAAGCCGAGATCCAAAAAGGCCTCCGCTTCGCCGGGGCCGTAGGTGAAGCAATGGATCACCCCCTTGAGCGTCGGCAGGAACGGGCGCATGACCGCCGCCGTGTCCTCGAAAGCCTCCCTGGAGTGTACGATTACGGGCAGGTTCCTGCCCGCTGCGATGGCGAGCTGGTCCGCGAACGCTGCGCGCTGCACCTCTCTTGGTGATAGATCGTAATGGTAGTCCAGTCCGATCTCCCCGACCGCCGCCGCTCCCCGAGCGAGTGCGTCCTCCAGTCGTGAGCGCACGTCCGCGTTCCATCGTGAGGCTTCGTGCGGATGCAGGCCGGCACTGTGCCTGAAGCCATTCCCGCCGGCCAGCTCGGCGCAGTCGTCCCAATCCTCGGGGTTCGTTCCCACGAGGACCATGCGGTGGACGCCGGCCGCTTTCGCGCGACGGATCAGCTCGTCCCTTTCGTCGGCGAAATCCTCCATGGCGAGGTGATTGTGGGAATCCGTCCAGAAAGGTCTTTCGGGAATTCGCCCTTCACCGCCTCCGTTGCCTTCGTTCACGTTTCCTCCAACAGTTCCGAGAGTTTGCCGCACGACCATGGCCGGCTCGATGGCCGCCATACACCTGTCATGCAGACAATCGGCACCCTTGCAGGGCCTGTCTATCCCCGGCCTGTGCAGAATCCTCGACCTGCTCCCGAAAGGCCGGTTGATCAGGGGATCCGTGGGGCCGAGCAGCGCCAGGGTGGGAACGCCCATGAGCGCCGCGAGGTGCATGGCGCCGGTATCCGCTCCCACGAAGGCCCTCGCCCTCCGTATCACCCCGAGGAGCCGGTCGAGTCCCCCAGTCCGGGATGAAACGCACGTGCGGCTGCCGTCCGAGGCGCCGAACGAGGTCCGACTCCTCAGGTCCCCAGCCGATAACGGTTTCCAGGCCGAGCTCATCCCAGACAAGATGGGCCGTCTCGACGAACCTGAACGCGGGCCAGCGTTTTTCCGCCTGCGCTGTGCTGGTCGCCGAGGAAAGCGAACAAATAGGGGCTGGAATTGCAGGCCGCAACCATCCAGGAAGTCCTCCACGTCCCGCCGGGCCTCCAGTGGGACTTCGGGCGCCAGGTAGTCGTCGGCGGGTGCCGGGAAACCCGAGCGCGGCCAGAGTGCCCGCGTAGCGATCGTAACGAGAGAGGACGGGCGTGGGTCCGGGGAAGACCGCCTTCTCGTAGAGAAGGTGGCTGTTTTCCTTGCCGTAGCGAGGCCCGAAACCCGGCCGTATGCGTGGCGCCGCTAAGCTGTCCAACGATGGCGGATCGGAGAATGCCGTGCATGTCCAGCGCAAGGTCGTACCGCGCAGAACGCAACGATGCAAATACTGCGCATATGCCGACACCCAGGGTACGGGTCGTCGGAGGGGATTTCCCGCCTTCCGTCTGGGGTAGGCCACGACGTGGTCCGGGATCGGAAAGAGACGCATCAGGGGCTCGAACCGGTCCTCAACCGTCAGATCCACCCTTTCCGCACTCGAGGTTTTGAGCGCCCGGAGCGACGGAAGCAGCCTCGCGATGTCCCCGAGGGACGAGAGCCGTATTACGAGTATGGATGATCCTTCCCACTCGGCCATGGGTCAAAGCATAGCATAGAGAGAGTGCTGACAACGACGTCCGGGAGAGGCTTTGCGCGTCCGTCGAGCACGCCGGCGCCTGAGGTCAGATCAGATCCGAAAGATCTTCTCCGGTGATCCCGAGTTCTTCCGGGCTCTCCGCCTGGCCCGCAAGCCCGCCGTCGTCCGAGACGGGGCGGATCATGCCGAGGACCAGCAGGACCCACAGGAACTTGAGCATGGCGAAGTGCGGAAGGCTCGTCCGGTCGAGTAGTTCGCCGAGCCTCGCCGTCTTTCCCAGGTCCCTGACCAGTTCCATCTCGGCGGCGGTGAGTTCGAACGGTTCGATGATCTCTTCCGGCGCCTGGGTCGCTTCGAGCCGCATGGACAGGGAATCGAAGACCGCCAAAGGCCCGGTGATTGTGTCCATGCGTTCGACGCCCTGGCGCAGAAGCTCGGGGGTGTTTATGGCCAGCGTAATGAGTTCCTCGCCCGCATCCGCCTCCTCAAGGAACCGGTAAGCGCCCGCCGGGAGTGCAAAGAGGGAAAAGGCGATCTCCTTGACCTGTTCCTTGACCGCCCAGACCAATTGCGACGGCGAGATGACTTCCCGCTCGACGAGAATGGTCCCGTAGCGCTTTCCCCGGACCAGGGCCGCCGATGAAGCCACGTAATCGGGAACCCTGATCACGCCACGCCTGAGCAGCAATTCACCCAGCCTGTCGTTGTGATCGTTCGAAGCCGCGAAGATGACCACGCCTCGGCCTTCAGGAAAACCCTTTTCTTGAATGGGCCGGCCGTCACTTCGATGGCGCCGGTGGACTTGGATCTTGTAGTGTCGGGCGAGCAGAAGGGGAAAAGGGACTGCAGCCAGATCGCCATGGTCGGGCACGGATCGCCTCCCTCGTTCCCTTTATGTTACCGCAAAACCCCGGAAATGCCAGCGGCCGGCACGCGGAAAGGGAAAAGCCTCGCACCGCCCGGGGATACTCCGGGCGGTGCGCCAAGTTTAGACCGACGGTACCGCCGAGCGGCGGACACTACGGCAAAGGCCCGGATTCCGCGGCCTTGCTGAGCCGAGGCATCCTCCTGCCGATCCACTCTCGGAAGCCCTCCATGTAGAGGAAGAAGACGGGCGTCACGAAGAGCGTCAGGAACTGCGAAAACAGCAGGCCGCCTACAACCGCCAGGCCGAGAGGACGCCTCGATTCGGCGCCCGCGCCGATGCCCAGGGCGATGGGCAGCGTCCCCATGAGGGCGGACATGGTGGTCATCATGATGGGCCTGAAGCGGATCACGCAGGCCTCGTAGATGGCGTCCTTCGCCGCCTTGCCCTCCTTCCTCTGGGCGTCCAGGGCGAAGTCGATCATCATGATGCCGTTCTTCTTGACGAGACCGACGAGCATGATGATCCCCACGAAGGCGTAAATGCTCAACTCCACGCGGAAGATCATCAGCGTCACGAGCGCGCCGAAGCCTGCAAAGGGAAGCGCCGAGAGGATCGTGATGGGGTGGATGAAACTCTCGTACAGGATGCCCAGCACCAGGTAGATCACCAGTATGGCGAGCAGGAGAAGAAGGCCCAGTCCTTTCATCGACGATTGGAAGGCCTGCGCCGTTCCCTGGAAACTGGTCGTTATCGTGGCCGGAAGGGTCTTCCTCGCCAGTTGGTCCACGCCCGCCACCGCGTCTCCGAGGGGCACGCCGGGCGCAAGGTTGAACGACAGGGTGACGGAGGGTATCTGACCGGTGTGGTTGATCGACAGCGGCCCGACGCTCTGTGTAATATCCGCAACGGCCTTGAGCGGTACGAGCGCCCCGGTACTCGAAGGGATGTAGAGCAGCGAAAGGGCGGCGGGGCTCAGCTGGTACTTGGGCGCCACCCCCATGATCACCTCGTAGGTGTTGTTGGGGGCGTATATGGTCGAGACCTGACGGTCACCGTAAGCGTAGTACAGAGTGTTCTCGATGGCCTGGGCGGTTACGCCCAGTGAAGATGCCTTGTCTCTGTCGATGTCCACGTTGACGTGCGGATTCTTGATTTCCAGGTCGCTCGTGACGTCCCGCAGGCCTTTGAGCTGCTTCATCTTGGCTTCCAGAACCGGGGCGTACTTGTAGAGCTCTTTCGTGTCCGCACTTTGGAGGGTGAGCTGGTAGAGGCTCTTCGAGAGACGGCCGCCGATCTGGATGGGCGGCGGATTCTGCATGAAGACCATTATGCCGGGAATCTTCGCCAGGACGGGCCGGAGCCTGGCCATGATCTGATCCACGTGGGGCCTTTCCGAGCGGGGCTTGAGCCGGATGAACAGAATGCCCTGGTTGCTGCTCAGGAACCCGCCGCGCGATCCCGCCGTCGAAAAGAACGCGGCCACGGCCGGGTCCTTCTGCACGACGGCGGCGGCCGCCTGCTGGTGCTTGAGCATGGCCTTGTAGGAAATACCCTCCGCGGCCTGGGTGAAGGCGAAGATCTGCCCGGTGTCCTCGCTGGGCAGGAATCCCTTGGGAATGACGACGAAGAGGTAGCCCGTCAATATCAGCACCACCCCCGATGCGATCATCACCTTGCGCCGGTTGTTCAGCGCCCATTTGAGGCCGGCCTCGTACCACTTGAGCATCCCCTGGAAAACCTGCTCCGAGTACTTGTAGATCCTTCCGTGGTGCACCTCGCTCTGGGGCTTGAGGAAGCGGCTCGAGAGCATGGGCGTAAGGGTGAGGGACACGAAACCCGAGATGAGAATGGCCACGCCGATGGTCACGGCGAACTCGTGGAACAGCCGGCCGATGATCCCGCCCATAAAGAGGACGGGGATGAAGACAGCCACCAGAGAGAAGGTCATGGACAGAATCGTGAAGCCGATCTCCCTCGACCCGTTCAGTGAAGCCTCGAAGACCCCCTCCCCGAGTTCCATGTGCCGGACGATGTTCTCCAGCATGACGATGGCATCGTCCACTACGAATCCGACCGATAACGTAAGCGCCATCAGCGACAGGTTGTCCAGGCTGTAGCCCAGGAGGTACATGACGGCGAAGGTGCCGACGATGGACATGGGCAGGGCGAGGCTGGGGATGGCGGTTGCCGACACGTTCCTCAGGAACAGGAATATCACAAGGATGACGAGGCACAGGGTGAGCAGCAGCGTAAACTTCACGTCGCTCACGGAGGCCTTGATGGAGTCGGACCGGTCGAAGAGAACGTGCATCGATACGGAGGCGGGGAGCTGCGCCCTGAAATGGGGCAGAAGCTTCCGCACGGATTCGGCGACCTGGACGGTGTTGGTTCCGGGCTGCCGCTGGATGGCGAGGACGACGGATCGCTGGTTGTGGGCAGGATCCACGTACCACGCGGCCGTCTTGTCGTTCTCCACGCTGTTGTAAATGTGACCCAGCGCGTTCAGCCGCACGGGCTGGCCGTTGCGATAGGCCACGATGATGGGGCGGTAGCCCTGCGCGTCGTTGAGCTGCCCGCTGGCCTCCAGCGTGTAGGCAACATGTGGACCGTAGAGCGTTCCGGTGGGCAGGTTCACGTTCGCGTCTTGAACGGCGTCGGCCACCTCGCCCAGAGATATGTTCTTGTTCGCGAGCGTATTGGGATCGAGCTGGATGCGGACCGCGTACTTCTGGGTCCCGTAGACCATGACCTGGGCCACGCCGTTGACCATGGAGATGCGCTGGGCCATCAAGGGTTTCGCCGTACTCGTCCAGCTTGGACAGTTCCAGCGTGGGCGACGTGAGCGCCACGTAAAGGATCGGTCGGTCGGCCGGGTTGACCTTCTGGTAGGAAGGCGGCGTCGGCATGTCCTTGGGCAGCCTGCCCTGTGCGACGGAAATGGCGGCCTGGACGTCCTGGGCGGCGGCGTCCAGATTCCGGCTCAGGTTGAACTGCAGGGTGATGCTGGTGTGGCCCAGGGTGCTCGTGGACGTCATCGAATCGATGCCGGCGATCGTCGAGAACTGCTTTTCCAGAGGCGTCGCCACGGCCGACGCCATGGTCTCCGGGCTCGCGCCCGGAAGGTCCGCGCCGACCTGGATCGTCGGAAAGTCCACATTCGGCAGGTCGTTCACGGGCAGCAGGCGATAGCCCGTGATACCGAACAACAGAATAGCCGTCATGACCAGGGTGGTCATGACGGGACGGCGGATGAAGAGATCCGAAAGGCCCCTCATGAGTCGCCCTCACCTGTCTCGGCGGCCCTGGTCGTGATGGTCACCTTCGCGCCGGGATAGAGCCTCAGCTGCCCGTCGGTCACCACCCTTTCGCCGGCGTGAACGCCTTTCTCTATGACTATGTCGCCGTTAAGTTCCTGGCCGGTCACCACGTTGCGGGATTCGACCGTCATGTCGGGTTTGAGAACGAAGACGTATTCGCCCTGCTGACCACGCTGCACGGCTTGCGAGGGTATGACGACGGCGCCCTTGCTGGTTGACAGTCGCAGCGCCACGTTCACGAACGTGCCGGGCCAAAGGGCCCTGTCTGCGTTGGGAAAGGTGGCCTTCAGGAGAATCGTCCCGGTTGCCGGATCCACCATGTTGTTCACGAGCGTCAGTGTGCCCTCGTGAACGCCCCCGCCGGACGGTGAAGACGCCGTCACGGCCCTCGGCTCGGCATTCTGCTGGCGGCGAATCTCCGACAAGTATTTCTCGGGAACGGAAAAGGAAACGTACACGGGGGAAATCTGGTTCAATACGACCAGCGTCGCGTCGTTTGCCTTGATGACGTTACCGAGCTGGACCATCAGGTTGCCCGTCCGTGCGGCAATAGGCGCGCGAATTGTGCAGTATTCCAGATTGAGGCGGGCCTGTTCCACGGCCGCTGCGTCGGCCTGGACGGTGGCTTTCAGCGCGCCGGCGTTCGCCACGGAGTCGTCGTACTGCTGCTGTGTAACGTAGTCCTTTTTCACGAGGCCGGCGTACCGCCCGGCCTGCAGGTCCGCGCTCTGCAGCCTGGCCTTGTCGCGGTCAAGGTTCGCATTGGCCGCCTGGAGGGCCGCCTGGTACGGCCTCTGGTCTATGACGAAAAGAACGTCGCCCTTCTTGACGTCCTGGCCCTCGCGGAAGGCGACGCGGGCTATCTCGCCGCCCACCTGGGCCTTGATCGATACCGTGTTGTACGGCTCGACCGTCCCGATGGCATCGACGGTGAGCGGAACATCCTTCGTGACGGCCGTGGCGGCGATCACCGGCGCCGGCGGATAACCGCCCGCCTGCTTGTGGCCGCAGGCCGTGAGCAGGCCGAGCGCGCCCGCGAGGATTGCAAAGGAGGCGGCGACACGCCCCATTCGTGGAAAAGCGTGCGATGCTGTCGAAACGTTCGCTATATGGCGTCTCATGGCTTTTCTTCCTTTTCGACGGTAACGGGAGCACCCAGTTCCTTTTTCTGTTCGGCGATGGTCAAAGTGCCCGTGTCGTGGGCAAGCTGTACCTTGGCCATGTACCAGTCGGAGTAGGCCTGGACCCTCTGCGCCCTGGCGTTCTGCAGCGCGCTCTGGGCCGCGAGCAGGTCAAGGATGCTGCCGACACCCGCCTTGTAACGCCCCAGCGCCACGTCCTGGGATTCGGTGGCGCTCTTGAGCAGGTCCCGGCTGGTCATGACGCGCTGCTTTGCGGTACGGAGTGCGTAGTAGCTCGACCAGACCTGGTACGTGACCTCCTGTTCCATGCTCTGGAACTGGGACCTGGCGGTATCCTCGTCGGCGCGGGCCTGAAGCACGTCGTACTGGTGGGAGAACCCGGTGAAGAGGGGAACCTTCAGGTAGATGCCGGCCGTGTAGCTGTTTCCGTACAGGTCATGACTGTCGTAGTACGTCCTGCCCACGGTAGCCGAACCCGTAAGCGAAGGATACGCTTCGGCCCTGATCTTGCTCACATGAGCGGATGCTTTCAGGGCGTTCGCCTTGGCCGCGGCCAGGTCCGGCCGATTTTCAAGGGCTTTGTCGAGATAGTTGTCCACTTCGCCGAGTGTATGCTCGACGTCGGGCTGGCCCGATGGTTGGCCTACGTCGTAAGGCACGTTGGCCGGAAGCCCCATGGCCGTGGCCAACGCTCCCCGGGTGGTCTGAATCTGACCCTCGAAGCTGTCCATCTGGAGCT
Organism: uncultured Acidobacteriota bacterium; assembly: GCA_963724125.1. GTDB lineage: Bacteria > Acidobacteriota > UBA4820 > UBA4820 > DSQY01 > CAVRTJ01. The sequence goes on along the minus strand of CAVRTJ010000011.1, from coordinate 34,438 downwards.
GGGCCTGGGCGAGGGCCGTCCTGGCCTGGAGCACATCTGCGATCGTGGCCAGCCCCGCCTTGTGCCTGTCCTGGGCCGCGCTCAGGTTGGTATGCGCTTCCTTCAGGGCGGACTCCTGGGACTGGTACAACGCCTTCGCCGTCAAGTACTGGTAGTACGCCTGTTCGACGGTCAGGACGACGTTCTGGATCATGGCGTTGTGGGAGAAATCGGCCGCGATCAGCGCGTCCCTCTTTTCGTTGACCGCCGCCTTGCGCCCCCCGAAATCGTAGAGGAGCCAGGTCAGGTCGGCCGAAGGCTGGTAGCTGCGTTGGTAATAGGAAATCTGACCGTTGGCAAAGTTGCCCTGGGTACGCGTCACGCTGGCGCTCGCGTCGAGCTGGGGATAGTAGTTCCCCTTCTGGCTCCCGTAAGCCGCGGCGGCGGAACGAGCCTGAGACCATGCCGCGGCGGTCTGCGGGCTGTTCCTCAGGGCTATGTCCACAATATCCAGAAGCGTGAGGTCCTTGCTTTTCTCGAGCAGGTCTTCGGGTATGGTGCCGATGGAAGTCTTCGCGGCCTTCGCGGCATGGACGATCCGTGCCGGGGGCGTCCAGGGCTTGTCGGGCGAGGGGGCCGTACCCGGTTCGCCGTACACCTTGGGCGGGTTGTGAACGCACCCTGCAAGCAACATCGTACACGAGAGCAGGATTGCCGCCGTCAAGCGCGGGTTCCCCCGGGCCCTTTCAACACTGTGGTCCTTCATGCGTCCCTCTCTTCATTGGACTGTCCCGCGGCGATGCCCCGCAGGAAAACGTCGATCAGGATCCGGGCGTCCTCTTCCCAGGGCCCCGGCGCTTCATCCCACAATCGCTGGCCGATCACGGCGATGCTGGCCTCGAGGAGCATGGCCGCAACCTTGCGGGCGTCCATGGCGCGGAACTCTCCGCTCCCGATACCCGCTTCAACAACCCCCGCCATCTTCTCCAGCAAGTATCTGTAGCGGCTGTTCTTCATTCTTTCCGAGTGGAGCTGGGCGACCTGCCGGTCCTCCAGGAGAAACCGGAACAGTTCCCTGTGTTGATCGAAATAGCTGAAACGCCTGGCGATGACCTGTTCGATCTTCTCCTGCGGCGTCATGGCGGAATCCAGGATCGCTTCCGCTTCCTGGAGGAGGGGCTCGAGGCTCGATTCCTTGACGGACTCCAGCAGGGCCTGCTTGCTCTTGAAGTGAAGGTAGAGGCTTCCCTTAGCCACTCCGGCCTCCACCGCCACCTGTTCCATGGTCAGGCCGTGGGAACCCCTCTTGGCGACGATCCGGGCGACGGCATCCTGGATCGCCTGCCGGGTCATCGCCTCCCACTTGACCTGTCGCTCATGGCGCTTCGACATTCTCGGTTTGCCGTTCACGGTTTACGCTCGCCCCTCTTTCCGACTGCTATTGGCCCACGCAAAAAATGACCGGGCGGTCATTCTACGAACTCCACGGTCACGAGTCAAGCACAAGTCAACCCTTCGGGTTACGCCTCCGTTCCCGCGACAGGCGCGGAACCCGGAGGCTAGTATTCCAAACTTTTTCCCGCGAGGTTAATTCCAGATGCCCGCCGGGCGCCTCCCCGAACTACTTCTTTTTCGGTGCCTCGGCCAGGATCTTCGCCAGGATTTCGGGGTCCTTCGGCAGGAGCCCCACTGCCGGCAGCCGCGGCGTAAGTTCGGCCCATCTGGGCTCCTGGGCAAATACTCTCCTGAAGATCGGAAGGGCCTTGTCAACCTGTCCGTTGGACGCCAGCGTCACCGCCTCCCAGTACGGCAGTTCCATGACTTCCGGGGCGAGGCGCGCGGCCTCGGCGTACTCCTTCAATGCCGAGTCCACCTTGTTCTCGGCCATGAAGTCGTCCCCGGCCGATGCGTGGTTGTAGGCCCGCTGCAGCCGGACGAGCCTCCGCAGTTCCTGGAGCGGACGGGGCGCATCTTCGACCCGCAGGTTGAAGACCGTGTCGGCCCACGGACGGCCTGTCGAGCTTCCCTTGACCACGATGATGGCCGCGGACTGCATGCCCCTGATGTCTCCGCCGGCCTCCTGCGCCGCGTCGAGGGCCGCGAGCATCCTGTCGGCCAGATCGCCCTTCGCCTCTCGGAAGGCCTTCGCCATGGCGGGCCAGACCCTGTCGTTCTCCATGAGGTTGGCCTGCACGCTGAACTGTTTGCCCGTTATGTTGCCGGCGGCCGGAATGCAGGACTTGCCGGTGTACGATGCCACGCGTCCCTCGGCGTCGATCATGGCCACCTGTCTCACGTCGTTGCCCTTGTCCCCCGCAAGCAAGGCCTTCAGGGCTTCCGGCGCAGTCTTTCCCGCGCGCATGAGGTCGAGGCCGAGCGGGCCGTACGAAGGATCCACGAAGGACTGGGTAGCCACGGCGCCGACGCCCGCTTCGGCCCACGGGACGACGGACCCCACGGAGAACCAATGAGACTGCACCGCCACACCCATTTCGCCCGTAGCGGGATCCCGGGCGACGATGGAAAAGGTGAAGGCCCGGGGGCCGGGTGCCCCGCCCCTGGCGATCGCGGGCAGCGCCAGCACCGCCAGCGCAACCGCGACAAACAGAACGTGCTTCATGCCGACCTCCCTTCCTTCAGGGTTGAGAAAGGCGCGCCCCCACCCGGGGAAACGCGGTTCCCGTCAAGATTCGCGGTCAAAGGCCTCGCCGCTCAGGATCGCCCCCACATGGCCCACTTTGTCGGACATCCTGAGGGTCCTGTCGCGGCGTTCACTGATCTTCAGCGTCGTGGTGACCCTCGGCGCCCCCATCTCGAAGAGCTTGTTCTGGCAGCGCTTTACGAGGGCCATGACGTCATCCCATTCGCCCTCGATGTTGGTTCCCATGGAGTGAAATTCGTGCTCCAGCCCGCTGGCGCGGATAATCTTGACGACCTCCGCGATGTAGGGCGAAAGAGACAACCCCGTTCCCAGGGGGACGTAGGACACTTCAACTATGACCATCGGTTCCTCCCCACATTGAGCGTACGCCGCCCGGAAGCTCTCCGGTCTGCGCCACCGCTCTCCGAGCGGCGGCTCTATTCTTCCTGCGAGCCGGAATCTTCATCGAGGGACGATGGACGCAGAACGCGAACCTTGTGTATGCGCCTGCGGTCCGCGGAGATCACCTCCACGTCGAGACCGTTCAGGTGCAGCCTGTGTCCGGCCTGCGGAATGGCTCCAAGCGCCGTGCTGATCCACCCCGCCACGGAATCGTAGCTGCCGTTCGGGATGTCCGCCGAGAGACGATCAGCGAGATCATGAACGGAGGCCCTGCCCGTGGCTTCCACTACGCCCGGCTCCACGTCGCGGAAGGGTTCGTCATCGGCCTCGTCGTACTCCTGTATTTCTCCGACGATCTCCTCGAGAAGGTCCTCGGTCGTCACCAGGCCGTCTACGCCGCCGTACTCGTCGACCACGATGGCCATCTGCAGCTTCTCCTGCTGGAACTCCCGGAGCAGTTCGGAGATGGGTTTGTTCTCGGGGACGAACGGCACGGGACGGGCCACTTCAGAAATGGCCTTGTCCCCCCCGCCGGACAGGAGTGGAGCCAGAAAATCCTTGAGATAGGCGACGCCGACTATGTTGTCGATCTGGCCGTCGTAGATGGGAAGCCGGGTGTGCCGGGTCTTAGCGAGAAGCTCGGCGGCCGTCGTCAGCGGCGTGACGGCGGGTGCGCACACCATGTCCGTCCTCGGCGTCATGACCTCCCTGGCCACCGTGTCGCCGAACTCCAGGACGCCCCTGATGAGGACGGAATCCTCCCCTTCCAGTATGCCTTCGCTTCGGCCGACGTTGATGAGCGCCGCGATTTCCGGATCCTTGTCCTCCTCCTCCTGCCCCGACCTCTCTCTGGCCAGGGCCAGGCGCTTGGCAAGGAGGGTACCCAGGGGCACGGTGAGCAGCCCAAAGACGACGATGAAGAAACGCAGGACCGGAAGGGTCAGGACGAAGACCTTCTGCGGATTGACGGAGGCCGTGACCTGCGAGGCGACGATGAGCATTACGACCGCCCCGAGACTGAGGACGAAGCCCCATGCGAGGGAAGCGCCCTCGCTCCACACCCTGAGGGCCGCCGTAAAGAGAATAGCCAGCGCCAGGCTCGTGACCAGAATGGCCACCTGCAGGGTCAGCAGGTAGGCCTGCCGGCGGAAGAGGTAGGCACGCACGGCCGCCGAGGAAGGTTTGTCGGTGTCCTCCGCCAGACGGTTCAAGGCCATGGCCGAAAGTCCGTTGAGGGAGGCGCGGACGAGCAGCATGACGAACAGGACGGCGAGGGCGAAAAGCAGGCTCAGGTCAAGGATCATGGAAGCCCCCATTCCCTCCGCAGCGCCTTTTCCTTTCTCGCCATGGTACCCCCGTCCGTTTCGTGGTCGTACCCCATCAGGTGAAGGATGCCGTGCAGGAGGAGCCGCTTGAGTTCCTGCTCGAAAGGCAGGCCCGCGGACCGGGCCGCTTTCTCCGCAAAGGGACCGGCGATGAGAATGTCCCCGATGTAGACCGTGCCGTCCGGCGCCTGGGTCCCGTCGGGAAAAGAGAGGACATCGGTCGGCCCCGACTTCCCGCGGAAGCGCCGGTTGAACTGCGCCATGGTCCTGTCGCCGCAGATCCTGATCCCGACCTCTCCGGTGAGATCGAGGCGGCCGAGCACATCCAAAGCGAAAGCCACGAGTTCCTGCTTAGGAATCTGCAGCGTTCGAAGCCTGCTGTGAAGTCTGACTTCGCGGCGTTTCATTCTTCTGCTCCTTGTCGAACGTGTAACCGGGATAAGAGATTCGCCGGCTGAAGACCCCCTGGAGGACCATCAGGAAGGCCTCCTGCACCTTGGCCAGATCCTTGAAAGTGAGCTCGCACTCCTCGAGCTGGCCTTCGGAAACTACGCGGCTCACGATCTCGCTCACGAGAGCCTTCAGGCGGTGGTGAGACGGTTCCTTCAAGACGCGCGAACCCGCCTCGATCCCGTCCGCCATCATGATGATCGCGGCCTCCCGGCTCTTCGGTCGCGGACCCGGATAGGAGAAATCCCCCTCGTTGATGGTTCCTTTCTCCGGGTCCACCATGGTCAGGGCCTTGTCCAGAAAATAGCTGATCCTTCGCGTCCCGTGGTGCTGGGGGATGATGTCGATGATCGGCTGCGGCAGCTTGTACTGCCGGGCCATGGCGATGCCTTCCTTGATGTGGGCGCCGACGATGAGGGCCGAGATGCGAGGCGCAAGCTTGTCGTGCGGATTCTGGCCGGGTGTCTGGTTCTCGACGAAGTAGAGCGGGTTCAGCATCTTCCCTATATCGTGGTAGTAGCAGGAGACCCGGCAGTACAGGCCGTTGGCGCCGATGGCGTTGGCCGCGGCCTCGCAGAGGTTGGCCATCATCAAGGAATGGTTGTAGGTCCCCGGCGCCTCCAGGGCGAGTTGCCTGAGAAGCGGGTGGTTCATGTTGGACAACTCCAGCAGCCTGACCTCGGTCAGGACGCCGAAAATGCTTTCGAATAGGGGCAGAAAAGGGGAAACAATCATCAGCGTAAGCGGGAATCCGGCCAGGAAAGCCATGGCCATGGGGAGCACGATCATCTTCATCGAATAGTCCGTCCAGGACGGGTCCGCAAAGAGAACGCCCGCCGCCAGGGGGACGTTGACCGCCCCCAGGAAGAGGGCGGCCTTCCACTGCGCCGTCCGCTGGGCCATTTTGCTTCCCGCGTAGACACCCGCGAAACAGCTGAGCATGCAGAACAGGAACATGCCGAAATTGAAGTCCATGAGTATGCCGAAGAGCACGGAGAAGAGGAGCGTGTAGACCACTCCGATGTGCCTGTCCACGAGGAGCGTCATGAGCAGGGAGCCCGCCGCTACCGGGACGAGAAACATCGTGAGATGAGGTTGTTCGAGGAGCGTCGACTTGCTCCCCTCCGCGATGACCCGCAGGAGGGTCATCATCCCCTGGCTGAGCAGGAGAAAGCCCGCGGAAATCTGGAGCGTCAGGACGAAGAGGTTCAGGTCGGGATAGTGCTCCTTCCGGTAGGACTTGAGATACATGAAGGCAAAGGCAAGAAGGAGGAGAAGGAAGAGCAGGAGGGCGGCCAGGAGAGGCATGTTCACGACCTTTCGGCTGGCCTTCCTGTAAGCCTGGATCTTCTGGACGGTGCTCTGGTCTATCTTCTCTCCGCCCTTGACGAGAACCTGTCCTTTCTTCAGAAAGACCACGAGTGGTTCGACCTGCGCCGCCGCCCGGTCCTTTCTGAGCTTCGTTTCCTGGCTGTTGTAGGTGAGGTTCGGCTGGAGCAGTCCCCGGACGTATTCTTCCACCGCACCCCTCAGCTGCGCGGGCACATCCGTGAGTTTGTCCACGAGAGGACCGGGCAGACGTTTGGCGTCGGCCAGGGTCATGATGTCGCTCGACCCCGGGTTCTTCTGGTCCCACTCAGAGCCCTTCTTTCTTATGTCCCTGACGTGAATGGTGTCGTAGCCCTGGAACTGGTCGCCCGTGGGCACGATCTTCCGGCCTTCGACCTGCAGGACAATTGCCTGGATGTCCTTTTCCAGGGTGGAACTGAAGCCCTCCATCTTGAACTGGCGGAGGGCAAACCGGGACAGGTTGCCGCCCACGGCGTCCGAAAGGCTGTTCAGCAGTTTGTCTTCCGCATCGCGCCGCTCCTGCCTGGTCATCCGGCGGGCCTTCAGGTCGCGGTGATACTGTGCGATGTCCGTTCGCGCGGCATTGAAAGCCGCCGCCACCCTGTTGTTCAGGTCCGTTGCGAGACCCGAATCCCAGTCGTAGACGGGGTTGATCTTGGAGCGGGCTTCCGCCTCCTTCTGCTCGGTCGCCACCTTGTCGACGATCTGCAGATCGAAGGGCGCACGGATGTCCTTGGTGGAGACGGCCCCGAGGGGGAGGTCCGGGGGCGGCTGGATTCGAAAGTGGTTGGCGTAGATCGCGAAGACGACGACGAGGAAGGTCACCGCCCACAGCCACTCGTTTTCTCGCAGGAAAAGCCCCACCTTCTGCAGAGGCCCGATCTTGACCTTGCCCCTGTACTTAACCCTCTTGGCGGAGGCCTCGGCGTCCGTCGGGTCAGATGGGATCATTTAAAGCTCGCTCTGCGCATACCTGGTATCCTACCAGAAGCCTTCCGCCGCGTCACCGTTTGGAAGCCTTCTCGTACGCTTTGATGATCATCTGAACCAGTGGATGCCTCACCACGTCTTTCTCCGTGAAGTGGATGAAGGCCAGCCCCTTGATGCCCTTCAGGACATCCACCGCATCGACGAGGCCGGAGGTCCGGGACGGATCGATATCGATCTGCGTGATGTCGCCCGTCACGACGGTTCTGGAGTTGAACCCCAGGCGGGTCAGGAACATCTTCATCTGGTCCACGGTCGTGTTCTGCGCCTCGTCGAGAATGACGAATGAATCGTTCAGGGTCCGCCCGCGCATGAAGGCGATGGGAGCTATCTCCAGCACCCCCGTCTCGATGTACTTGTAGACCCTCTCCGCCTCCATCAGGTCGAACAGGGCGTCGTAGAGGGGCCGCAGGTAGGGATTCACCTTCTCCGCGATATCTCCGGGGAGAAAACCCAAGTTTCTCGCCCGCTTCGACGGCCGGCCGGGTGAGTATGATCCTCTTTACTCTCTTTTCCCTGAGGGCCGACACGGCCATTGCCACGGCCAGGTAGGTTTTGCCCGTCCCCGCCGGTCCTATCCCGAAGACCACGTCGTTCTCGCGGATGGCCTTGAGGTAGCGGCCCTGGTTCAGGCCCTTGGGGAAGACGGTGCGTCCGTGGGCGCACTGTATTTTCGCGTCGCGGTAGAACTCCGCAAGATCGCCCTGAAAACCGTCGGCCCTCAGCATAAATGCGGTCCGCAGATCGCCCGCGCCGATCCTTATGCCTGCCTGGTAAAGGGTATCCAGCTGATCGAGGACGTCCTTGCACGCCTGGATCGAATCCGGATCGCCCTGTATGAAAAGACTGTCGCCGCGGGCCGCTATCCTGATATCCAGCGACTTCTCGATGTAGTCCGCGTTCTTCTGCCCGACACCGAGGACCTCGTTGAGAAAGTCGGCGGGAAATGGAAAACTCGCGGCGTCCTCGGGCTCGATTGGGGCGCTGCACACTAGTTTTTCCTGCCTTTCGCCGGAATCGCCGCCGGACCCATCCGCAGTTCCGCGCGCAGAAGCCGAAGGACACACGGAAGAACCCCTTCCCTCGAGAACTGGATGGGGTCTCCCGCCATCCTCAGCGGCGATTTCGTACGGGGGCGGGCGAAGGGTGAGGTCGGGGCTCACTGCATCTCCGATGAGACAAAGCGGCCGAGGCAGAGACCCACGGTCTCCGCCTCGGCCCTCATGATGGTCGTCCTAGTTTCCGGTCGCGGGCGCAGGCGACGGGGCCGGAGCCGGAGCCGGCTCGCCGGTTGTCGCGGGCGCGGGGGCCTCTTCCGTCTTCGTCGTCACGTTCTCAGGCGCTGCCGGAGCCGGCGGTTCCCACTTGTGATAGCGGGCCGTGTGCTCCGCGTTCTTGGCATCCTCAGCCGTGTACGTACGGTTGATCTGGAATGTCCAGTCGGGATAAATCAGATCGGGGTGGTTCTTGATCAGACCCTTGTTGGCGTCCCAGATGAGCGGCCACATGAAGGGGTTGCCGTAGATCTTGTCCATGGCGGCGATTCTCCACAGAGAATCCCCCTTCTGTACGACGTAGCTGCAAGGCTTTGCGTCCATGGCTTCGTTGATGGCTGTGCTCTTCTGCGATTCCTCAGTCTTCACGCGCGACATCTCGCTGTCGGCCTCGGACTTGGCCTTGTTGGCCATCTGGACGGCCTGGTCCGCCGCTTCCTTGACCTTGTAATAATTACAGGCACTTGCCTGCATGAGGCTTTCGGCCTCGTTCAGCTTGCTCTTGGCCTGGCCGAGAGCAGACGACGCCGTGTCGGACACCGTGATCTCGCTGCCGATCCTCTCGAGTTCGGCCTTGTCGCACGAGCCCTCGGGCTTATTGACCAGCATTGAGATTTCCTGGTTCGCAGTCGTGACGGAGCTGTTCTGCGCCTCAACGCTCTGCTCGGCGCCATTCACGGCCGCCTTGGCAGCCGAAACGGCGCTTTCGGCCTCCTGCTTCGCCCGGGTTTCCTCGGTGGCAGCCTGCGTGTTGGCGTCCTTCACCTTCTGGAGCGTGGCGAGGGCCTCTTTCTTGGCGTCCTTGCATTTCTTGTTGGCTACCAGGTCGTTGGCCCTGCTCATCATGGATTCCGCTTCCTGGAAGGTGCTAGCGGCATAGGTGGGGGTGCAGGTCTTCTGTGCCTCATTGAGCGCCGCGGCGGCGTCACCGACCTCCTTGGGAGCCTTGCGGCAGCACGCCACGGTCAAGGTCAGCAGCATACCTACCGCTGCCAGTTTCAATCCCGTCTTCATTATTGGTCCCCCTTTCAGTTTGGACGAAAAAAAGACAACCGCCGACGTCAAGGCCCCACCTCTACCTGCAGTACGTCGTCCGTACCGGGCTGGGATGGAGGCTGGGGCTTGCTAACACGCCACTCTATTTTTCCGGAGGTTACCTCCTGGATAGCGACATATGCCGGTTTCCTGATGGTGGACTCCACGCGCGGATCGGCTCCTTCCAGCAACTGCCTGGTTCTCTGCGCGCACAAGACCACAAACCGATACTTGCTCCCTATTTTCTCATCGACAATGAACATTATTGCTCCTTTAACCATGTCGCTATTTGCCGGCACAATCGCCCCTTCACGTCAGCCTGGGGGTTCAGACGCACGCGGGCAACGTCCAGAAGGCAACGGACCTGCGAAACAGCTTTGTCCAGGTCCTCATTTACAATATTATAATCATAAGAATCAGCCAGTTCAAGTTCCTTCAGGGCTGTCCGCAGGCGCCGGTCGAGATCGAAGTCCTCTTCGCCCTCCCGTCCTCCGAGACGACGGAGCAGCGTCTCGAGGGACGGCGGAAGGATGAAGACCAACACCGCCTGGGGATCGGCCGTTCTGACCTGGAGGCCGCCCTGCACGTCAATGTCAAGGAGGAGATCCTCCCCGGCCACGAAGGCTCTTTCCGCTTCAGAGCGATGCGTTCCGTAGTAATGATCGTGAACCTGCGCCCACTCGAGAAACTCGCCTTTGCCGGTCATGTCCCGGAATTCCTCGCGGGAGACGAAGTGATAATCCACGCCGTCCTTCTCACCCGGCCTCGGAAGGCGCGTCGTATGCGAGACGGAGAACCTCAGGCTTTCGTCCGCCCCCACCAGACGGTGGGCGATGGTCGTCTTCCCGGCGCCCGTCGGGGCTGAAAGCACCAGGATCGTCCGGCGAGGCACGTCATGCGACATTCTGTGCTTGCTCCCTGAGTTGCTCGACCAGCAGGCGCATTTCCAGACCCGATCTGGGTCAACTCGTACAAGTCGGCCTTAGCTAGTAACGTCGAGACTTCCCTCTGCATTTCCTGGAGAAGGTGATCCAGGCGTTTTCCCTGGCTCCCCGGGTCGTCCAACAATAGATGATTCAAGGCTTTACAGTGGGTCTGAAGCCGCACGACTTCTTCGGCCACGTCGGCCTTCTCGGCTGCCACGACCACCTCCTGCTCGAGGCGGGCAGGGTCCATCGTCACGCCGAGGTGCTGAATCTTCTGGCCGAGGCGCTGCCGGATGGCTTCGACCTGTTTGTCGATGAGGGAGGCGGCTCTCTCCGCATGACTCTCGAGGGCCGAAGCACCGTCCCCGAACTGTTTCTCCAGGCGCGTTCCCTCCGCTCGGCGGGTGCTCCGAAAAGCTTCGAGGGCCGCTGTCAGCGCCTCGAGCAGCGTCTCTCCCGAACGGGCCTCCACGTCCTCGGCGAGGCCTACGCGCACGGCGTCCGGCAGGGAAAGGAGGTCGCCCAGAGTCATCCCCCGAGCCAACGTGCCCGCCTCTTGCAGCTGCGAGGCCAGTCGACCGAGCGCCCTCGCGGCCCCGGACGAGTAGCTGATGCGCACCGCCTGCTCACCGACCAGTTCGAGAGTGACCCGCACCTCGACGCGGCCGCGGGAGACGCAGGCCCGGACCTTCTCGCGGCAGGCGAGGTCGTGCCTCAGGAGGGCGGAGGGGAGGTGCAGGGGTATGTCCAGCCCCTTGTTGTTCAACCCCCTGATTTCGACGAGAATCTTGATCCCTTCCGCCTGGATTTCGGCGCGTCCGTAACCCGTCATGCTTTCCATATGGCGTCCTCGGTCAGTGCCTCGTGCGCCCGCCGGGAAGCCAGCGCCAGGGCATCCTCCACCATCACCCGGTAGCGTTCCAGCTCCGCGTCGTCCACGTCCCTCGGCACACGGATGGGCTCACCGTAACAGAAAACCACCCTCGAAAAGGGCACGGGGATCATGAAATCGTCCCAAGAACGCAGGTTTTTTTTTTAAGGGCCGCCACTCCGAAAGGGACGATGGGGAGCCCGGAGAGCCTCGCGGTCTGGACGACGCCGATCTGTGCCTTACGGGCCGGACCCTTGGGGCCGTCGGGCGTAAAGGCCACGTCGTAACCCTCCCGGACCTTCCTCAGGAGCGCGTGTAGCGCCCTGATCCCGCCCCTGGTGCTGGAACCGCGGGTAGGATTCATCCCGAAGTACTTCATGACACGCGTCACGAGTTCGCCGTCGCGGTGCCAAGAAACCAGAAAAGTGAGGCGGCTGCCGATGTATGCGAAGACCATGAGGAGAAGGTCCCCGTGCCAGAAAGCCATGATGTACTGGCCGGCCTCCGCCTTGTAGGATTCCAACCCCTCCCGGCCGACGGTTCTCACCCGGAGGGTGGCGTAGAGCCCCCGGAGAAAGACGGCCAGCGGGAGGGGGCCCAGAGCCAGGAGAACCTTCTGTTTGAACGTGCGCCAAACGGTCTTGGCCATACCCCTCTTCACCTCACATGTGCATTATGGCTGTTTCATGGTGCGGAGTCCAGCCCGCCGGAGCCCTGGAGACCGCCCGGGCGCGGCCCCGCCGTCCCCCGCAAGGACGCGGCGGAGGACGATGGGGTCGCCCGCCCGGATGAAAGCTCAGCCGGCCTTGCCGTCTCGAACGCTTTCCATATCGGTGATGAGAGCCGACAGGTCTTTGGCGGAACGGTCGTATTGATCGAGCGCGGCGGCCATGTTGTGGACACCCCTCGCTCTTTCGATGAAATCCAATCGCGCCCTGACCTCGGCGAAGCGCCTGTTGAAGGCGGACGTATCCTCATGGCGCCGGTTCAGCATTTCGATGGTCAGCCGAACCTGCTGCGAAAGCGCGTCGACCTTGTCGCGGCCCTTCTTCAAATCCGCGCGCCACGACGCGAGGTCTTTGGGTCCCTGGTCCTCGTGGCATTTTGCGCAAGCCTGCCCCACGTTCTTCAGAGCGTCGGAATCCGTCGGGTCGTGGCAGTCCGCGCAGCCCACCCCGTCCGCCATAATGTTCGGAGACACGTTCATGCCGAGGGAGGCGGGGACCCTGCCCCGGTAGAGTTCCGCCTGGCGTGGATGGCAACGGGCGCAATCGGCTTTCGCGTCGGTATGATGGCACGGAGCGCAGTCTTGGGGACCGCTGAGCGCCATGACTTTGTGTTTTCCGGCTTCATGGCAGGTGTCGCAGGACAGGCCCACGGTCTTTACGTGATAGGTGTGCGGGAAATCTACATCCTTCCAGCTGTAGGGCTCCTTTCGCGGGATGAAGCCGTGGCAGGTGGCCGTGCAGTAGGAGAAATCGCCCCGTGCGAACGCGGGCCGTATCTGCACGTCGTTCTTCCGTCCGGCGGCTTCCTCCAGTTGCCCGAGGAGGCGCCCGTTGGCCTGGACGACCTTTATGGCGTACTCGATGTTGTGAACCGGGTGCCCCTGCATGAGGAAGCGTGCGTTGAAGGCCAGGTCCGAGGCCAGCTTCCCGACCTTCTCGTTGCCCCCGGCCGCCGAAGCGATGGCCCGTCCTCTGGCCGCCATTCGCTCGGCCTCGGCCGCGAGGATTCTCCCCTGGTCCTTCCAACGCGTCACCATGGGAATGAAACGGGCGTCGTGGCATGCGGCGCACGCCTTGGGATTGGCCTTTTTGGTCCCCTGCCCCAGAAAGGCCGTGCCGCCCTCGCTCAGGACTTCCGTATGGCAACCGGTGCAGTTGATCTGTGCGGCGAACATCCGGCTCGGCAGGTCCTCGGTCCCCCTCGCGCCGACCCCGAGGTACATCTCCTTGGAGCCGGAATGCAGGTTGGAGTGGCAGGATTCGCAGCTCACGTCCAGAACGGACAGGACCTTGATGTTGCCGTGGCGGATGGGTTCGTGGCATTCGAGACAGCGGATTTCCTTCTGGGTAACGTGTTTGGCATGAACGAAGGCGACATCGGTAATTCTGTCCGCGTGCGACACGTGACAGAGGAAACACTTGCTCTTGCTGACCCTGCCCTCGCCTTCGTGAACGGTGAGGTGGCACCGGCTGCACTGTACCCCCGAATCCACGTACGCCTTCATGTCGAACAGGAAACCTCCGTGCTTCGTCAGTCCCGACGGGGCTCCGTGGCAGGAACCACACCCCGCGAGTGTTCCCGCCGGGCCCTGCCCTTTGAAGTGGCACAAGAAACAAACGCCCTTATCCACGGAGACGTGGCCCGCCTCCTGGCTGGAACCGTGGCAGGACGCGCAACGCAGGCGGATGCCTCTCCGGTCCTTCCCGAGGTGAGGCTTGTGCGGAAACGACACGCCCATGAACTTCACGCTCTGGCTCTTTTCCATCCCGGGATGGCATCCGGAGGCCAGGCACGCCGAATCAGGGACGAACGCCCTCGGACGGGTGGAGTAGGTGTGGGTGACGTACTTCACGAACTGGCCGAACATCGCGCTCTTCTGGGTGGGATGGCACTTCACGCACTCCACGCCGCTGTGGGAAGAGCTTTTCCACTGATCGACGTAGGGTTTCATGTAGTGACAGTTGTCGCAGAAGGACGAGTGCCTGGCCGTCACGTCCACGAACAGCCACGTCGCACCGCACAGGACGACCAGAGCGGCGGCGGCGATGAATCCTATTCTCTTCATGCGCTTCATGGTCTACTCCTGCGAGGCGCTTCCTTGCCTTCGGCGGCTCCTGATGCATTCATGGCAAATCCCCCCGAGCCTTCGAGGACATGGCTTCTCCGGCGGACCCTTCCTTCGGGGATTTCGCGATGTCTTCCGAGCGCAGCATCTCCTCGTATTCCAGCGGGTGCTCTTCCTTGAACTCCTCCACGTCCATCCTTCCGTTCCACCAGGTCAAGCTTCCCGGGAACCGTTTCGGATTGAAGTGAACGTTGTAGAAGTGCCAGATGACGATGGCCAACGTCGCGAGCAGGGCCTCGTCCGAGTGCGCCTCCATCGCGATGTCGTAGATGGACTTGCCGAACTGGTTTATGGCGAGGACCTTGAACCAGAGGACGTAGCCCGAGGTTATCATCACCACCAGACCCCAGTAGACGGCCCAGTAGTCGAACTTCTCGATGTACGAGAACCGCCCGAAGAGCGGCTTGTTTTTCTTGACGCCGAGAAAATAGCCCATCTGATGGAAGAAGTCCTTGGCGTCCTGTAGTTTGGGTATCAAAAGGCCGAAGTCGCGCCGCCCCGATTCGAAGGCCATGGTGTAGAAGATGTGATAGACGCCGATGAAGGTGAGACCGACGGCGCCGATCCGGTGAATGATCCTGGTCACCCCCGGCCCGCCCATGAGGTGTATGAGAAACACCGAAATGGCCGCGTCGTGGAACTTGATCGGCAGCCCCGTGACGATGAGCGTTATCGTACTCGCAAAGAGGATCATGTGCTGGATGCGCAGGTGGAGGCTCAACCGCTCCACGCTGCCGGCGGACAGCGCCTTCTTCTTCCTTCGCTCGACCGCTTTCTGCCTCCGCCGCTGGCGCTCCTCGTACGCCCTGTGGGCGCGCCGGGCGCTCGCGGCGGCGTCACGACCCAGGGAGTCGGCCAGACTGTCTCTCAGGCTCTCCAGTTGATCTTCCGTTAGGTCTTCGCGTATCTCTTTGCCCAGCGCATCGGCGAGTTCCCGTGCCACGCCCTGGACGACGAAATCGGTGTCGGACCGACGCCACCCTCTCGCGCCCTTGTCGCTCATGGTTCATTCTCCTCGGTGGGGGCCTCGGGGAGTTGAACTTCCCTGGGCTTCCGGGCCTTGACCTGGCGGAACAGGTCCAGGCCGATGTGGATGAAAAGTCCGGCCAGGGTGCTGAGGGTCAGGATCTTGAAACCCAGCGCGACCCAATAGACGATTCCGGCGGACCGGTCATCGGGATCGACGTGAATCCGGCCCTTTGCGAAATTCGCGTTGGCCCCGTGATGGCATCGTCCGCAGGTCTTGGGAATGTTCTTTGGATTGACGCTGGAGCGAGGATCGTCCGGCGGCAGGATATCGTGCGCCGTGTGACAGGACGCGCAGTTCGCAGCCTTCAAGACGCCGAACTCGTTCGCAATGCCGTGAAAGGAGTTCTTGTACGTGCTGACCTGTTCGGCATTGATGCCGTACTTCTTCATGATGACGATCTTTGCGTGGCACTTGCCGCACGTATTGGCCACGTTCGCCGGGTTCACCGAGGAGGACGGCACGCTTGGACGCTGGATTGTATGTTCTCCGTGACAGTCCGTACAGACGGGCGCATCCTTGTTGCCCAGGGCGAGCGCCTTCCCGTGTATGGACTCCCTGTACTGCCCGTATATTTTGATGTGGCACGTTCCGCAGGTCTGGGGAACGTTGTCGTGACCGACCCTCGATCGGGGATCGGAGCCGGGAAGGATGAAGTGTCCGCCGTGGCAGTCCTGACAGAGAGGCGCCTTCGGGTTGCCTGCCTTGAGTGCAAGCCCGTGAACGCTGTTTTCAAATTCGATGTACTTCGATGTTTGGGGCGCTCCCATGGTGTTGCCCTGGTAGTGGCAGCGCCTGCAGTTGACTCTCTGGGGCCTTTCTTTGTGCGGCACTTCGTTCACGTCCGCATGACATTGCACGCAGTTCAGCTTCTTATGGACGGAAAGGCGCAACGGCGTAGGATCCACAAAGAGGCCCAGTACCTGGCCTGAGGGCAGGGTTTTCTTAAAGCCCGGCTTCCCGTGACAGGCGAGGCACCGCAGGTCGTCCTGGGAGCGAATCGCGACCGTACCCGCGAGGGTGATCGCCAGCGCCGCGACAACGAACTTCATCCACGCCGCGGACGGGGAGCCGCCGGAGTTTTCCCTGGCTGCCGTTCTCATTTCTTCTCCCCTTCCGTCATGCGGTCCCATTCGGCCGGATGCTGGCTTTGGAACCGCGCCTTCTTCATCCGTCCCGTCAGCCAGGCCGGGTTCATGGGAAAACTGCCGCCGGCTATGTGCACGTCGTAGAGGTGCCAGAGGATGAGGACAACGAAAATGAGCTGGGCCTGCTCCGAGTGTACGACCAGCATGAGGTCGTACACGGACTTCGGAAAGACGGCCAGGGAGGCCTGCGGGGACCACAGCACGAAGCCCGAGAGCGTCATGATGATGCACCCCACGAAAATTCCCCAGTACTGGAACTTCTGCATGGGCGTGAAGCGGCCGTAGTAGGGGGGAGCGCCTTTTCCCGTCAGGCCGTAGACCCAGCCCTTCCAGCCCTCCGAGAAATCCGCCCGGCCGAAACGGACCGCGCGGAAATCGTCCTGGTACCGCCGGGAGAACAGGAGTCCGCCGAAGTGGACAAGGCCGGCCGCCACCAGCCCGATTGCCGCGACGCGGTGGAGAATACCCCGGCCTTCCATTCCGCCCATGAGCCTGATGAGAACCTTGGCCCAGGCCTGGTCGTGGTACACGAGGGCAAGGCCGGAAGCGATGAGGAGGAGCAGGCAGAGTGCCAGCAGAGCGTGATCCAGCCGCTGCAGCAGCGACATCCTCTGAACCGTGCCATCCTGTCGATTATCGGTCATGGCCCTCTCCTCCTTCTTCTCCCGTCCCCTCTTCAACGCGGCTCTCCGGCGGCCGTTTCATCCTCAGCCGCCCGATGAGCCGGGCGCTGATGTGCAGCACGAAACCGGCCACGAGTATGCTTATGAAAAAGATGTAAAAGACTCTAACGAACCACGCGCCCCGGGCGCCCCTGGGACTCACGCTTTCGTGGAACCGGACGTTCGAGAAATTCTTCCCGGCGCCGGGATGGCACTTGCCGCAGGTCTTTTGCAGGTTGGCCGGATTGGTCCGGGAAGCAGGATCGCTGGAAGGAAGTATGTCGTGCGCCCCGTGGCAGGAAGCACAATCAGCCGCACGGAGATCACCCATCTCGAGGTCAATTCCGTGATAGCTCTTCAGGAACGTCGAAAGCCTGTCGGACGGCAGGCCGAAATTGGCCATGAGCCGTTTGTCGGCATGACAGCGACCGCACGTAGCGGGCACGGATTCCGGGGCCACCGAAGAACCCTGGTCGGCGCTCGCCTGGATGCCGTGCTCGCCGTGGCAGTCTGTGCAGGTCGGGGCCGCCCCTACTCCCTTTGAAAGGGCGGTCGCATGGATACTCTTCTCAAACGCCTGGAAAGCTGGTTCGTGGCATGTTCCGCACAGGCGAGCGACCTCGCGTTTGGTCGCGGCATTGTCGCCCGTTTTGAGCGACCGCACGTCGTGGGCGCCGTGGCACGTGGCGCAGGCCGGCGCAAGGTTGAGTCCCCGCTTCGTGATCCCCTGCCCGTGCACGCTCTTGGTGAAGGCCTTGATCCACGCGCCGTCTCCGGCCAGATGTTCGTGGCAGCCGCCGCACAGCTCCATCTGCCTCTCGTGCGAGGTCAGGCTTCCGCTGCTGCCGGACGGGGGTATCTTGTGGGTGCCGTGGCAGTCTTTGCAGGATGGCCCCCCCTGCTTGGCGTGAGGTCCATCGCGCCAGGCCGCGGATTCTTTCTCGTGACATATCCCGCAGTCCACCGCCTTGGTTTTGCCGTGCGGGAGTTTCGCAATGTCGGCGTGACAGTCCGTGCAGGCGAGACTTTCGTGCGCAGAACCGGCCAGGACGTCCGCCGCCACCCTGGGTTTCATCTGAGCATGGCACGTCAGGCAGTCCGATGAGCTGGGTTCAGCCGCGTAGACGCCCACCGTAAGGCAAAGCGCCACAAGCACCGGTGCAATCTTGTTATTCAGCATCCCTCTCCCCATCCTCATCCTGCCTTTTCTCCCCCTCCATGTCTGCCAATGCCCTCGGGTGGTGGTGCTCGAGAGTTTTCCTAGTCATGCGCCCCGTGATCCAGGTGGGATTGAAGGGCGGCTTGTCCGTGTGGACGAACACCATGTAGAGATGCCAGATGATGATCGTGGTGAAGGCCAGAACGGCCTCGTAGAAGTGGACCATCTCAGCGGCCTTGAAGCCCCATCCGGGAAGGAATGCCGTGAAGAACTGCTTGAACCAGAGCACGAATCCGGTGGCGACCATGATGATGGTCCCCCACACAAGAGCCAGGTACTCGAGTTTTTCCGCGTATGAGAACCGTCCGAAACCCGCCTCGTGCCGTTTGATGCCCAGGTAGTAGCCGATCTGATGGAAGAACTCCCTCACGTCGTCGAAGGTCGGCATGATCTCCCGGACGAAGCTCCGACCACGCTTGGTACTTGCAAGGTAAACGAGGTGGTAGAGCGCATCGCCGATCATGACCACGGCCGCGGCGCGGTGCAGCCAGCCCCGCAGGTCAAATCCAGCCGTGCCCCATTTGAAGGGAACGGCCCATAGAGAATGCGGGTACTTCAGCGCAAAGCCAGTGAAGACCAGCGTGAAAAACGATGTCAGGAGGAGCACGTGTTGTATGCGCTCCGCCAGCGTCATCCTGACGTAAATGGCCACGGGATTGAGCATCTTGATGGTCAGCCTGTAACGCCGGAGGTAGTCCAGGAGGTTGTGTAGAGCGAGGCCGCCCACTACCAGGACAATGAGCCAGATGTAGAAGGTCTTGATCCAGTAGAGCACCGGGGAAGAAGCTTCCGATACCTTACTGTGAATATTGATGTTCGCAAAGGCCTTGGTGGCGTTCGGGTGGCATTTTCCGCACGTCTTCTGCAGGTTGGCCGGGTTGATGGACGATGCCGGGTTATTTGCCGGAAGGATGTCGTGGGCGCCGTGGCACGACGCGCAGTTCGCCACATCGATATCGCCATAGCTGTTCGCCAGCCCGTGGAAGGACGCCTTGTACGACTGGACCATGCCCACGGGCACGTTGAAGCGCCGGGACAAGCGTACGGAGGCGTGGCACTGCGGGCAGGTGGTCTGGGCCACCGTGGGCGGATAAACCGTGCTGGTCGGCCTTTTCGGCCCCTCGATGTCGTGTTCCCCGTGGCAGTTGTTGCACGAGGGCGCTTCCATGTTTCCTTCCTCGAGGGACTTTCCGTGTATGCTCCTCATGTACTTCGACTCTATGCCAGAGTGACACTTCCCGCACGTCTTGGGAATGTTCAGCTTGAAGATCGGCGACTTGGGATTGGTCGCCGGCAGGATCTCGTGGGCGCCGTGGCAGTCGGCGCAGGTGGCCGCCACGAGCACCTTGCCCGACTCGAGCATCCGCCAGTGGTCGCTCTTCATGTAGTCCTTCAGGGGATCCTGGATGACCACGCCCGCGGCCTTCATCAGCTTGGCGTCGCCGTGGCACGCGCCGCACGTTTCGGGCACGTTCACGGGGTAGATGGAGGACTTGGGGTCCGTCTTCGGCCGGATCTGGTGGGCGCCGTGACAGTTGACGCACGTGGGCGTATATGTGACCCCGCCCTTCTTGCGGGCGTGGATTCCCGCCGCCATCTTCCGGGCCACGTCGGAATGGCACTTTGCACAATCCACCGGAGCCAGTTTTTCCGGATGCGGGATGGAAGAGATGCCACCGTGACAATCAGTACAGGAAAACCCGTCGTGAACCGACCCCGACAAGCTCTTGTCCGTCACCTGGAGGGTGAGGTCTTCCTTGGAAATCGTTCCCAGGCCGGTGATACCTGGGAAGACGGCCTTCTGTTTGGCCATGTCCGAATCCGAATGGCACATGAGGCAGGTTTCGTTGCCGATGTCAGGCTGGGCCGCGCGGGCCGGTATCCCGGTAAAACACAGGCCCATCAGGCCGGCAGTCGCTATTCCTAGAAGTGAACGTTGCATTACTTTAACCCCCTTCTTGGGCCCATGAGTGCTCAAAAGGTTACAAGGTAAAGGCGATGGCGGCCGGCGGGCAATCCCTGATGCGGCACGCCTGAATGGATGGGGCATATACCCCTCGGCGGTGTTTTGCGGTGTCTATTTTTCCTACACGCAAGCCTAACTGCTTTATAGTCCGCCGGATTCACTCAGCTATTTGCCCCACCATTGCCCCACCATCCACGGAAGAAGGTTAGAATGTGCTGCGCGCGGCCGCTCTCGCCACAGAATCGGCGGCCTTCCAGGAAGCCGCGATCTCACCCGCCGAGCAGCGCCCTGAAGGTCCTATCCCCCGGCGGCACGAGCACCCCCAGTCTTTCCGGTAGCCGCTCGAGCGCGTGATAGCGGGCGAACATGAACATCCTGCCGCCTGCCAGGCGGGGAGCTCCGGGGACAAGTTCCCAGGGATGGAACCAGTAGACGGCGGGCCTGCCCTCCCTCACGGCACCGCGACGGATGCGCCTGAGCAGGGGTGCCGGAAGCATTCTGAAAGCGATCGTGCCGCCGGCGGGAACGGGAAAGAGCGGACTGCCGGAGGTCAATGCGGGCAGTTCGAGAACTCCTGAAATCATCCGCGGCCGGCATAAACCCCATCCCTTACCCGGCACCGCAAGACGGCTTGAAGAGTACTCGTAGCCGAGTTCCGAGAGAATGTCATAGGGCCAGGCGCAGCGCGGCATGGACCAGCACGGCGCCCGGAAACCTGCCACCCGAGTCCCCGCAAGGTCCTGGATACGCTCCTTGGAGCGCCTGAGGTCATCCCTCAAAGCCTCGGGCGCCATGGCGGCCAGCGGCACGTGGTTGCACCCGTGCGATGCGGCTTCGTGCCCGAGAGCGACGATCTCTCTCACAAGTTCCGGATACCGGTCCGCAACCCACCCGAGAACGAAGAAGGTAGCCTTCGTTTTCAACTCATCCAGAAGATCAAACACCCTGTGGAGGGCCATGGGCAACGTGGGCGCGAGCGTTCCCCATTTTTCGGGGCTTCGGCCGAGGGGGTGTTCGGGGGCGTGGAACCACTCCTCGACGTCGACCGACAGGACCACGCCGGCTGGAGGCAGGCTGTTCGGCAGCTCCGATCCGCGGAGGCTCCGCTCCTTACTTTCCACGCTTCTTCGGCAAGGTCCGCAAGGGGATCGTCACGGTCCGCGGCGCCGTCGAGGGGGTCACCTGAGGCGCCTGGGGCGGTTCCGCCTCCTCGCCGTCCTCCGCGCCCTCGTCCATGTCCTCCTCCTCGGCGTTCTCCTCGTTCTTCATCTGCTCTTTCTGTTCAGCCGGGGGCGGTCGAAACATCCGCGGCGGTTTTCTAAACGTCGGATACATGGAGGGCACAAACGGGCGAGGGTGCTGCATGGAAGGCGTCGGGGCGGGGTGGGGAGGAACAGGCGGCCCAGGAGCAGGCGCCGCATGCTCCTGGATGGGCGCGGGCGTCGCCGTAACGTTTTCCCGGACGATCTTCAGGATATCAGCGGTTCGAACGGCCATTTCCCCGGACCCGATTGAGAGATACGTCCAGCTCTTCTCCTCCCTGTGGTTCCTCACCTCGAGCGAACGGTGATCCCGAAAGATCACGAGTTCCTGGGCAAGGAGGGAGATGGAACAAAAGGCGAGCACGCCAAGAACAATGAGCTTCTTCATGCGTCCACCTCCACCGTATGGCCCTTTTCGACGGGATAGGCGGTGAGTAGTCTCGCGCCTTCCCTTTCGAGAGCCTCTTCCACCTCCAATCGTGCACCCTCCGGGGTCATGAATGCAAGGCACCCGCCACCGCCCGCACCGCACACCTTGCCGCCTATGGCACCCGCCTTCCGTCCGCACTCGATCATGGCGCCGACCGCCGGCGTTTCTATGCCCTCGGCGAGGCCCCGCCGCAGGTCCCACTCGCGCCGCATGAGGAGACCCACGCCGTCAAAATCGCCGGCCAGCAGGGCGGCCCGCATCTCCCGGGCCACGCCGGCTATGCCCTCGAGTCGCCGCGCGACCTCCTCGTCCCCGTCGAGAAAACGCTTCATGAGGCTCCAATTCGTATCGGCCGACAGCCGGCTATGCCCCGAATAGACCACCACCAGCCGTGCGGCGAGAGCTCTGAGCGATACCGACAAGGGTTCGACGCGTTCCCCGCCCGGCTCGTGATGAATCGCGAGCACGCCGCCCATCACTGCGGGCCAGAAATCTTGCACACCCGTAGGGATGCGCAGGTGTCCGGCCTCGGCGTCTCTGCACGTGGCAACCAGTTCGGCGTCTCCGACCACCTTCCCCGTGGCCTCGCGAAGCGCGAGAGCCAGCGACGCCGACAGCGCGGACGAACCACCCAGGCCGCTGCCTGGTGGCACCCCGCTCGACGAGCGTATGCGCCATCCCCTGGTGACACCGAAGATCGCACAGAGCCTCTCCATGAGGGCCAGAGGACCCGGCGGATCGCCCGGATGCCACCTGTAGCTCGCCATCAGGTCCCTGGAAGCCAGACCCACGCCTTCTTCGCCATCGGGACTGCATTCCACGGTGGCGGCCAGACTGATGGCGACGTTGATCGTGAGGGCGCCGGGAATGATCTGGCCGACGGGCCAGAGATCGAGGCTCCCACCGGCCAGGTCGACCCTTGCGGCTGCTCGAACGGTGATCATCGTCATCCTCCCGGACAGTGCCATACTCGACAATATAGCGGCAGGAGCGCGAAGGTGCGGCCCTTCCCGTCTCCGCATGAGGACCGCATGGCGTACGGAGTGCCCGTGACGGACCGTCCGGCACGGATCACCCGGGTTTCAGCGACCCGGCGACAGAGCTTCAAGGTGCTGCACGATCTCCCTCAAATCTTTCGACTGAGGCCCGTAAGGGTCGATCGCCAGGGCCTTCCGGAAGAAACCGAGGGCCCTTTCCGGATCGTTCTTTCCGTTGAGGTAAAGCGAACCCAGCGTGGCGAGATAGGACGCGTTCCTGGGGGCCAGGCGGGCCGCGCGCTGGTAGTAGGCGATGGCCTGGTCGACCTTCTTCTGCTGGAAGGCGATCCGCCCGAGGTTGGCTGCGGCCTCGTCTCGGGCCGGATCCAACGACAGGACCTTCGCGAAATCGAACCGCGCCTTCTCCCAGCTCGAACGCGATCGCGTCGAGCACGCCCATCTCGAAGTAGACGTCCGCACTTTCGACACCCGCTTCCAGAGCGGGCTTCAAAACTTTTTCCGCCTCGTCGAACCTCTCGTGCGCGATGAGAATCTGCGCGAGGCTCGAAACCGCTTCGGGCATGCGCGGGGACAGGGCCAGCGCGGCCCGGTATTCCTTTTCCGCCGAACCCGCATCGCCGAGATGCTTGTAGGCCGTCCCCAGGTTGAGGTGCCCCGTATCCATCTGGGGTTTGAGCCGCACCTCTTCGGCGAAGCAGACCCTGGCCCTCTCGTACCGCCTCTCCTTCAGGTACTCGATACCGAGCATAGACAGCGCGGGAACGTTCTGCGGATTCCTCTTGAGAATCGCCAAGAGCATCCTGACACCCCCCTGCGGATCGCCTGAGTTCAGGGCCTCGTCGGCCCTCTTGAGATCTTCCTCGATGCCGATGGCGTCCTTCGGGTCGAGCAGGCCGGGATTCGACGGACGCATGCCCGCGCCCGAAAGGTAGCCGAGAGAAGCCAGCTGGCGGAGGGTTTCGGCGTTGGAAGGGTCCTTCAGGAGCCTCTCCATCTCCGACTGCTCGCCCTGGTCGGCCTGCGGGTAACGCTGCAGTTTATTCTTCAAGCGCACGGCTTCGGACGCATTGGCGTTCACGAGGTTGTCGTTCTCCGATGCCTTCCACCTGTAGAGTTCGGGCCTGGGGGCCTCGATGAATTTCCACGTGGCGTCCATCATCCCTCTCAGAGGCGCCCAGCCGTAGGTGAAGAAGCCCTGGTAGGATTCTATGTAGACCGACTGGGGCGCTAGTTTGCCGCCAGTCAGCAGGGGTTTGAGGCTCACGCCGTCCCCGCCCTTCCGGTCGATCCCGAGCAGGTCGAGGATTGTCGGCGCGACGTCGTCGAGTCCGCAGAGGTTCCCGATTCGTTGTCCGGCCTTGATGTGGCCCTTCCAGTCCACGAGGAGGGGTACGTGCAGGGCGTATTCGTAGAGGAAGATGCCGTGCTGCCGCTCGCCGTGTTCCATGAGGCCTTCCCCATGGTCGGCGGCAACGACTACCAGCGTGTTTTCCAGAAGCCCCTTCCGCCTGAGTCCTTCCAGGAGGGTGCCGACGTTCGCGTCCATGTAGGCGATTTCCCCGTCGTAGGGGCGACTCGCAAACTCCCTGCCGTAAGGCTCCGGGGCGCGGTACTCGTAGTGCGGGTCGTAATAATGCACCCAAAGGAAATAGGGCGAACCGACGCCGGCCATGGCGTGCAACGCGGCCTTCGTTACATCGGCCGCCCGCCTCTCCTCGGGGGGGCCTCCGCCCCTCGGCTCCAGCGTCATGTGGTCGTCGTACACGTCGAATCCCCGCGCGAGCCCCCTGCCACGTTCGAGGATCACGGAGCTGACGAAGGCACCCGTCCAGTAGCCCCTGGCCTTGAGAATGGTCGCGAGGGTCGGAAAGCCGCCTCCGAGCTTCAGCCCGTTGACGCGGAGGTTCAGCGTGGAAGGCAGGTCTCCCGTGAGAATGACCGCGTGGGATGGCAGCGTGAGGGGAACGTGGCTGTGCGCCTCCAGGAAGATCGCGCCGCCTGCCGCCAGCCCGTCCAGTACCGGCGTCTTCGCCCTCGTGTCCCCGTAGCAGCCCAGGTGATCGGCCCGGGTCGTGTCGAGCGTGATGAGCAGGACGTTCGGGCGTTTCGCCCCCCGGGGCGGCACCTCCGGAGCGGCCGCCTGCACACCCAGGCATACCAGCAATATGGAGGCGGCGGCGAATGCGCCGGCGCGGCCGCCCACCTTCATGGCGAAGCGGGCGACGACTCGGTGAATAGTTTCTTCAGCCAATCGGTGACCGGCTGGAGCCTTTTTCCGTCGACGATCCCCGTTGGCCGGTTGTCCTCGGACATCTCAGTCAGATGGTGTCCCAGCCCCTTCAGCACGATCTCTTCCTGTCCCTCGTGCAGCGAATCCGCCAGCACGTCTTTGTGGAAGGGCATGACGATGCGGTCCTTGTCCGGGTACGCGAAGAGACACGGAACCTTGAGGGAGGCCGCGAGCGCCAGGGGATCCACGTCGTGCATCGCCCGGACCCCGGGGACGAAGACCTTGCGCCCGCGAAACTTGATCCACTCCTGGCCCTTGGAGCGAAGTGCGGCATCCAGGTTGTCGAGGTCCAGATAGGCCTGCTGGCGGGCCTGGGGATCCATCATCCCGCTGGCCTGTTCGCGCCACAGCCTCGTGATGTCCTTCGCCGGATAGCCGATGGCCACGAGCCCCTTCACGGGAACCTTTACGGCCGCCTGCGCCGCGGCCCAGCCGCCCAGCCCCTGTGAAAGCAGAACCACAGCCTTGCCTTTGGTGGACGGCTGGTCTTCCAGCCATTTGACCATATTGACGGCGTCCCGCGTCACGTCGCCGAGCTCTAGCTTCGCCGAATCACCGCCCGTCTCGCCGACGCCTGTCGAGTCGTAGCGCAGCGAGGCGAATCCCTCGCTGGCCAGGTAGTAGGCAAGCTGCTTCCAGGTGCCCGCCCGGCTGTAGGGATTGCTCGGATCGTTGCCGTCCCGATCGAGGGGCTCCAGGTCCTGAACCATTAGAATGGTGGGGAAGGGGCCGGAACCGGACGGCAGGGTCAGCGTCGCGCCGATGGTTATGTTGCCGGACGGAATGTGGACCCGCTTCTCCTGGAAACCGCCCCCCACTTCAACGGTCTGCTTGAAGATCCTGGGCATCTCGCGCTCGAAGGGCTTTGGGGTGTACCCGGAGAGGATGGCGATAAGCCCTTGCGAAGGCACGACGATTTGAACAACCTTATCGGCAGTGTCCACCCAGAAAGACGAGACCATGTCCCCACCCACGGTCACGCTGTAATGCTTTAAAATATATTGTTTGCTACCCACAGGCGTCCTGTCCGTACCCATGTACTCGAGCTTGCCATCCTTGAGCCCCATGGCCTGGGGAAAAACGATATTGAGCGGTTCGCTGTCGCCCTTCATCGTCCTGGCCCGCTCCGCCAGCACCAGGTACGGAACGAAAGTATAGGCATCGAGGACGGTGACCTTTTTCGGCAGCGGTTCGTCTTTCACCCTCGAATTCGAAAACCTCATCTGCTTGAAGTGCAGGGTCTGGCCTACCGGCTCGACCTTGCCCGCGTTGACACCCAGGTCGATGTGGTTACGGAACTCGTAATCCTGTTGCTGCCTTTGGCGATAGTCGAGTCCATAGGGATTGCCGCTTGACGGCGTGTCTTGGTTTCCCGGCGCTCCCTGGTTCTCGGTGGGGTAATACCCGAAATCCTGGTCGATGACCTCGTTGGCCGAGTTCTGCGCCTCAGCTATCTCCATCTTGCTGAAGTCGTTGTAACTGATCCTGTAGCTATAACCCTCGAATTTACCCGAATCGCCACTGAACTTGAGAATCGGGTACAGGTACAGTTCGACATAGCCCCGTTTCGCCTTGGGCATGGGCATCTGGAACTTGACTTCGGAAGAATAGATCTTCTCTCCCTTTTTCTCCTGGACCTTGTACTTCTCGTAGCCCTTGTTGATGCCGTTCAGAAAGAGATCGAACTTGCCCTTTTCCTTCCTGGCGGCGAAAAGCGGTGTTGCGAAGGCAAGGACGAGCAGTAGACATAGGATGCGACGCATGCAAAACCTCCTGACTCCTAGTATATACCCCAGCCGGCCGCGGAACGAAACCCCGTGGCGCCTCTCGATCCTCAGCCGGGAAGCGCCGAAGGGTTGACCAGCCCCATGAGGACGCGGTCCCTGTCCACCAGACCCGGTATCCCCGATTCGCGCGCTTCGCGCTCGGTCTCGCGCCACTCCCTCGCCGAGCCCTCGATGTCGCCTTCCATGGCGAGGCCGAGCGCGTACGACGCCCTTCGCTTGATGTCCCTCGCCACCCGCTGCAGGGCGCCCAGGCCCGTCGGCGGGGCATCGCCGTACAGGTTGACGCCGGCCTGCCGGTCGGGATAGAGAAGCCATCCGTTGACTTCCGTAGCCGTCCGGCAGTGGCCGCTCATGTAGGCCGCCACGGCATATTCCGTCACCGTGTTGTGCGAAAGACCCATCCGCAAGCCATCGAGGACGTCGAAGGCCGCCCCGAAACGCCCCTCCTGGAGGAGCAGAAGCGCGTACATGCCCGGATTCCTCTCGAGGTCCATGTGCGGGTTGGCGGCCAGGATTCTTCTGGCCAAACCGAGATCTCCCTGTCGCACGGCAATGTCGAACGACCGGACATGCCCGGGGCCGATTAGTTTCATAGCCAGAGAGCCCTTTCCGTTCAGGACCAGCAGGCTTATCAGCGTAGCGCCGTCGGCGCGGTAGTCGGGCCCGATGCTTGCCATTTCGAGGCGGGCCGCGATCTGGGCCTTCATGCAGTCCGCTTTCGTGCAGGCGGGCAGCGTGGACAGGTAGAGGGCGAAGGGCCTGAACTCGGGATGTTTCTCTAGCAGTTTCGCCAGCGCCGCCGGACTCGACCGGAATACGCCCCTCCTGACCGCGCGCAGGTGCGACTTGTAGGCTGCGGCTGGGCGCTGGAGCCCGTAGGCGCCAAGGCCCAACACGATCAGGAAGACGAGAGCGGGGCTGGCAAGCCTGAGGGGGTGGAGGCGAACCGCGGCGTCCCTGCACGCCTCCGAGCACCACGATGCGCCGCCGCCGTTTATGAGGCCGCCGGGCACGTAGTGCCAGCGGCCGCCGCCGCGGCACCAGGCGCCGCCGATCGTGCGGGCCGCCTTCTCCACGGACGCCGGGCCGCGCCGGCCCGTCCACAGCCACCGTCCCTCCGCCAGGCGGACGCTCTCCCCGTAACGGACCCACAGGACCTGCAGCCACGAGAGCAGGGCCAGGACCGCCAGGGTCACCAGCCCCCAGTTGGGAAGGACCACCACGTCCAGGGCCGTCTGGAAAGCAAAGACACCGTGGAGCACGGCCATCGCGGAGACAACGTACCCGATTCCAGGCCCCAGGAGGAGCCACCAGCTGAAGGCCAGCCACAGCGCGAACACGGCCCACTGAACGGGGCCTATCCACCGCGGAGGCGCCGGGCGCCTCGACCGGGACCGGTAGTGAAAGCTGTTCTTGTCGGCCGGGGGGATACCCGGCAAGCCGCCTGGTGCCATACCGGGCATTCCTCACTGAACGGATGACGATCAGACCGTGATGGTTTCTCCGAATCCGACGACCCTCGTGGGCACACCGCGGGCTTCCGCTTTCTTCGCAAACTCGCGTGGGTCGGCCGGAATGACGGGGAATGTGTCGTAGTGGATCGGCATGGCCGCTTTGGTCTTGCACATGACCGCCGCCTCGACGGCATCGTCGATCCCCATGGTGAAGTTGTCGCCGATGGGCAGGAGAGCCAGGTCGATGGGGTTGAGCCGTCCGTAGAGCGCCATGTCCGAATGGATGGCCGTGTCGCCGGCGTAGTACACCGCCTTGCCGCCCATCCATATGAGGAAGCCCGCCGGCTGGCCGCCGTACGAGCCGTCGGGCATGGACGAACCGTGGAGCGCGGGAACGAGCTTGACCCTGCCCCACTCGAAGGTGTGCGCCCCGCCGATGTGCATGGCGTGCGTCTCGAGCCCCCTGTCCGCCAGGTAGTTGCTGATCTCGAAGTTGGCAACGATCTGGCAACCGTTGTTTTTCGCTATTTCTTCGGCATCGCCGATGTGGTCACCGTGGCCGTGGCTGACGAGCACCGCGTCCACCTTCACGTCGGACGGCTTGATCTTCGCGTGCTGATTGCCCGTGATGAAGGGGTCCACGATGATCCGCTTGCCTTCGGCCTCGAGTTCGAAACACGAGTGTCCGTGATAGGTGAGTTTCAACATGGCAATCTCCTTATGGCTACGATACTGATTCTACCGCAATGGCGGACCGGCTTATCAAGCCGTCACACCGAAACACCCGGCGCGGGCTTCCATAACATTCATCCCGCCGAGTCCGCGTGCAAGCTGACGCGTTCTTCCCCGCCCCGCCTGAAGTTCCACGCCCTGCTGCCGTAGCGACTCGGCGACCAGCCGGCGCGCCTCGCCCGTTTCGTGCGCCGTGAGGCCGGCTTCGGACCATGGTCCCTCGAAGACCGCTTCGAAGCCGTGGCGCAGGCCGGCCTGACCGCGTCCGCCGTCAGCCCCGCCTTAAAATCGGCGACGCCCGCGAAGGCGGAACGGTAGGCTTCGGGATCGAAGACTGCCTGGCCCGTGGCTCGGCCCAGCTCCTCGTAATCGATGGTCAGTGGGACGGCCCCGTGCTGGAGGAAGGCCCGTTCTCCTCGCCGCTGGGCGCTCCCGACCACCTTGCGCCCGTCCACGAGGATCTCCTTTTCGGACGGCACCACGAAGCACGGGGCGGTGACCTTCGGGCTCGAGTGTATGGGCCGCTGGTTGAGGCGCACGTCCAAGCCCAAAATCTCCAGGCCGCGGGCGAGCGCCTCCGCGATGAGACCGTACGTCTCCACCAGGCCCAGGCCCGCGAAGGGCGGCGCGTCGAAGGGCGCAACTCACCGAGTAGGTCACCTCGTCCGCGTGGAGGACGGCCTTGCCGCCCGTGGGGCGCCTGACCACGTCGTAGGCCCTGGCTTCGCAGTAGGCCGTGTCGCAGGCTTTCGCCATGTCCTGGTGGTAACCGATCGAGAGGCACGCCGGCTCCCACGCATAGAGGCGCAGACACCGGACCCTCGGCCCGCCCTTCCTCGGCCGCCCGGAAGAGCACCTCGTCCACGGCCATGTTCCACGCGCCCCGCGCGGGGGGATTCGAATCGATGAAGCGCCACGCCGCCATGGTCAACTCCCGAGCTGTGCCAGAAAACGTTCCAGTCCGGCTTCCTCGGCGCTCGACAGGCCACCGGCTCCCCTGTTCTCTATGGTGAACACCGGCAGGCCCAGCGCATTCCTGAAGAAGCCCTCGTCCCTCAGGCTGTCGCGGATGTACTCCACGCCGAGGACGAAACCCCGGATCTTCCTGGTCGCCGTCTCTCTCATGATTCTCTCCTGGCGTCGCTTGAGCCCGTAGGGGAGGCTGCTCATGTGGTAGACGTGGGCCAGGTCCGAGGAGGCGCTCATGGGATTGTTCTCCACGCCCCACTCGTCGTAGACCACCACCGCGCGGTTTCGTTCGAGGGTCTCGTAGAACCCTTCCCGCCACGGCGGCAGCCCCAGGATGCCGATGCGCGTCCAGCGGTCGCGCCCGAGGTCCTTGTAGTCCAGGATGCCGCGTTCGATGGTCTTTCTGAGTTCCTCGAGGTCGCCGCGAGGGTCCATCGACTTCGCCAGCATCGTCACGTAGTCCTGCGACGAGAACGCCCCGGTCCTCTGCTGAAGGCCGTCGAAGCGCCTGAGCACCGTCCGCACCTGCTGCCACTGCTCCATCACCATCGAGAGCACGCCCGGGTCCACGCCCAGCCTGATGCAGAGCCCGTCGATCTCCCCGCGCAGGCGCTCCTCGTTCCTCAGCAGCGGGAACGCGAAGGGCACCACCTCCACGTCGTGCTCGCCGAGCTGCTGGAGCGCATGGGTGAGTTCCTTGGGGATGCCCGGGTGGGGATAGAAAACGGACTTGATGTCCAGGTCGCACACCAGCCCGTAGATGCTGCGGGCGCAGTGCGAGAAGTTGTCCGGAAAACCCGCCATGCGAGCCGTCTCCAGAAGCGGGCCGCGGTCCGTCTCCAGGAAGAACGCGCTCCACAGGTTGATAACCTCGTGGGGCGACGCCGTGAACACCTCGATGGGAATTGGCGGTATGACGCCGATGCGCATGGTTTTCCAATCCTTAAAACCAGGGGGCCGCCGCAGGCCCTCCACCGCGGGCTGGAACCGGACCCGCAAGCCCCGCAGCGCCCCCGCCTGCCGGTCCGTTCTGCCTCGCATCTTAACAGGAACCGTGCAGGGAGAAAAGGAAGGAACTTGGGCATTTGGGAATGGGGATTTGGGAATTGCGAATTTGCAAAGACAACATGGAACCAAGGCAGAAATCTTTTCCCAAGGGCCAAGGGCTAAGGCCGAAAGGCTAAAGGCGAAAGGCGGAAATCGGAAGGCGAAAGGAAGCACCGGCTCGGGACGGATCTTCGAAGCAGTTTCTTCCGCCGACTTCACCGCGCCGAAGGCGCACTCATCACTTGATCCCTTGATCACTCCAGGAAAGTAGTCACTGCGAGGCCCGCAGGGCCGAGGCAGTCCCAACGTGAAGCGCCGCCTTCCCCAGCGGCAGCCCCCCGCCGTCTTTCAATCCCAAATCCCAAATCCCAAATAACCTCTCTCCCCTCACCTGCTCACGGCGCGGGAGACCTTCCCGCGCATCGGTCACTCGATCACTCAATCACTTGATCACTCGCTCACTGGATCACATATTAAAGACAGTCATTGCTTAGAAAATTCAGATGGCACAAAGGAGCATCAGCGGTGGCTTTCGATGCGAAGCATCGGAAGCTGCGTCCCGACGCGAGGGGGCCAGCCCGCGCGAAGGACAAGGCGGCCGCACCGCAGTCGTACTTGTGTACGTCGAGGATGCGGCCGCCGCAGGCCGACAAAGCGGATGGTCCGCTCCCGTCGGCGCTTCCCCAGAAGGTTGGGGGGAGTGCTTCCTAGCCCATTGCGCCATTGGCTCAAGGCCGAAGTGCGCGCAGCGCCGATCGGCCATGACCGGGGCAGGCGGGAAGCACCTTCAGCGGCATGCCCCCAGCGCGCTTCACGACCTGCCACGGCGTGGCCGATCGCAGGGTGCCGAAGGCACCCCTCGGCCGTGCAGTGAAATTCGCCGCGTATTTCTGCGACTTTCCTCTAGCCTTGTGCGTCGTCCTTCTCACTTTCCTGCAAACCCCAATTCCCAAATGATCCATTCCGTCATTCCCGCGCAGGCGGGAATCCACACTCTCGAAGGCCTCCATGCGTCCTGATCCCCTCATCCCCTACTCACCTACTCCCGGCGGTATACTAACGTAGCCAAACGGAGGGAAAGCAATGAAAAGGAGAGCGATCGCCACCATGACAGCCGCACTGCTCGTCGCCGCGTCCGTCGCGGCTGCGGGCCCCGCACCCCAGGCAACCAAGGCAAGAGAACCGAAGGCCGGGCCCCCAAGCCCCATCGCCATCGTGATCCACGGCGGGGCGGGCGGCATCCTGCGCAAGGACTTCACGCCCGCCCAGGACAAGGCCTACCGCGAGGCGCTCACCCGCGCACTGCACGCCGGGTACGCCGTTCTCCAAGAGGGCGGCAAAAGCGTGGACGCCGTGGTGGCCGCCATCAACGTCATGGAGAACTCGCCCCTCTTCAACGCGGGCCGCGGGGCCGTCTTCACCCACTCGGGCCGCATCCAGCTCGACGCGTCCATCATGGACGGAAACACCCGCAAGGCCGGCGCCGTGGGCGCCGTCGAGCACGTCAAAAACCCCATCTCCCTCGCCCGGCTCGTCATGGACGACTCCCCGCACGTGCTCCTCGTGGGCCGCGGCGCCGAGGACTTCGCCATGGGGCAGGGCATGAAGCTCGTCCCCCAGTCCTACTTCAAGACCAAACGCCGCTTCGAGCAGCTCGAAAAGGTCTGGGAGAAGAAGGGCGCGCCGTGGAACGCGCCGTTCGTCACACTCCCGCCCGAACACGGCACCGTGGGCTGCGTGGCCCTCGACCGCGACGGCCACCTGGCCGCCGGCACCTCCACCGGGGGCCTGACGAACAAGCTGGACGGCCGGGTCGGCGACTCGCCCATCATCGGCGCCGGCACCTACGCCGACGACGCCACGTGCGGCCTGTCGTGCACGGGCATCGGCGAGTTCTTCCAGCGCTTCCTCGTGGCCTACGACGTCACCGAGCAGATGCGCTTCAAGGGCATGACCGTGGAGCAGGCCGCGAAGTACGAGGTCCACACGCGCCTCATGACCATGGCCGGCCCCGACTCCGGCGGCATCATCGCCATGGACCGCCACGGCCGCATCACCTGCCAGTTCAACACCACCGGCATGTTCCGAGGCTGCATCGACACCGCAAGGGCACCTGTCCGTCGCGCTGTACGGCGACGAAAGAATTGAACCGAAAGGCTGAGAGCGCCCGGAACCTCGGAATTGAACAGTGAGACGGCGAGAGAGACAGTAAGGCTAAAGGGGAAATTTGGGAATTCCCAAATTATAAATCCCCCCTATTTCTTGCTAAAATAGGCATTTAGGAGTATGATTCGAGTTCGGCGCCCGGTGCGCCTGTTCGTTCAGAAGGAAGGCCGCTTAACTCGTCTTTAAACCACCACATCACCGAGCATGAAAGTTGGTTCCCCGCGCGCGTCGCAAACGGGACCGCTCAAGGGAGGCTCGAGTGCGCCGCGAGGATATAAGGAACATAGCAATAATCGCCCACGTCGACCACGGCAAGACCACACTGGTCGATGCCATGCTCTGGCAGTCCGGCATCTTCCGCGTGAACCAGGAAGTGGCCGAGCGCGTCATGGACAGCAACGACCTCGAACGCGAGAAGGGCATCACCATTCTGGCAAAAAACACCTCCGTCACCTTCGACGGCATCAAGATAAACATCATGGACACGCCCGGCCACGCTGATTTTCGGCGGCGAGGTGGAGCGCGCCCTGACCATGGCGGACGGCGTCCTGCTGCTCGTGGACGCGGCCGAAGGCCCGCTGCCCCAGAGCCGCTTCGTCCTGAAGAAGTCGCTCGAGAGAAAGCTCCCCGCGGTCGTCGTCATCAACAAGATCGACCGGAGCGACGCCAGGCCCGAGGAGGTCCTCAACGAGATCTACGACCTCTTCATCGACCTGGATGCCGGCGACGACCAGATCGACTTCCCCGTGATCTACACGAACGCCAAGAAGGGGACGGCGACGCTCGATCCCGCCACGCCCGGCGAGAACCTCCTCCCGCTCTTCCAGACCATCGTGAAATCCATTCCCCCGCCGGAAATCGGCGAGGGCGGCGCCAACCAGGGCTGGGTCACAAACGTTGACTACAACGATTACGTGGGCCGCATGGGGCTGTGCCGGGTCGTGCAGGGCGAGCTGGAAGCGAACAAGGAATACACCCTCCAGCAGGACGGACGAAAGGTGCGGGGCAAGGTCACCGCCCTTTTCACCTTCATGGGACTGGAGCGCGTTGAAGCGGCCAGTGTCCAGGCGGGCGACATCTGCGCGGTAGCTGGTTTTCCGGACGTGGGCATCGGCGACACGCTGGCGGATCTGCCAGACGCCGCGCCCCTGCCGCGGATCCGGGTGGACGAGCCCACCCTTTCCATG
>CAVRTJ010000010.1:0-113578 GCA_963724125.1 uncultured Acidobacteriota bacterium | reverse complement strand
ACGTAAACCTGCGACGCCAGGTCCCTGTCGACGGCGAATTGCGAATGCCCGCAGCGGAACACGATCGTCGGGGTCTTGCGCACCAGGCTGATGCCGTCTCCCGGATGGATACCCATGGAGAGGAACTTCTGCATGTCTGCCCCGTGCGGCGCGGAGAGGTAGGCAATGGTGCCGCTCTCGCCGTTGCTCAGGTCGCTGAGCCGGGCGATCACCGGGTCGACGGTGCGGCTGGCGCGCTTGCAGCAGGCTCCCTCCGGGATGGGTTGTCCGTGCGGGCAGACCTTCGGATGACCGAGAAAGGTGCAGACCCTCTCGGCGAGGCCTTCTATCAGCGAGTGTTCCAGGACGCACGCCTGGGCCTCCATGTTTTCGTGCTCTGTTCCCATCAGGTCGGCGAGCAGGCGTTCGGCGAGGCGATGACGGCGGATCGCCCGCCTCGCCACATCCAGGCCTTCGGGAGACAAGGTCCGCCCGTCCGCTTCCACCCACCCCTTTGCCGTCAAACCGAGTCGAGCCACCTCCTCCACCGCCCCTTCCGGCAGCCCAAGATCCTCGGCCTGGTGCTGCCACAGCAGTTCCATCACTTCCTGTTCGGCTTCGGAAATGTCAGCGCCGTGAACCATGAATTAGCTCCTTCCACCGTGATCTCATCTGACTGACGGCGTCCTTCAAAGGACGCTGGTTCTCATACCCGCAGTACGGACATTTGACCTTTCCGCACCCGTGCGTCAGGAGAGTGCAGCTCGCGCAGGCTCCTCCGGTCTGGTCTTCGTCGTAATTCCTATTGCACATGGCGCAGGTGATCACAGCGAAACTCCCGTTGCCACGAGTACCCAATTCAAGCACCAACCCACCGTGAAAGCGATGACCATGATGACTACGGACATGAGTATCGTCACTTTCCAACCGCGCTCCTTGCGCATGATGAGGAACTGCGCGATGCACGGCAAAAACAGCGTCAACGTGACGGTCGCCACGAGCAGTTGCACGCCGGTCATCGCGTGGGCGCGCTGCAGGTCGTACAGGCCGGCCGCGCCGTAGTCCCGCCGGAAAAATCCAAACAGGAAGACTACAGCCGTCTTTGCGGGCAGGCCCAGCGCCTCGACGAGGGGCACTATGGCCTCCACGATCTTTGGAAAGAGCCTCGTGATCTGCCCCACCCAGATGAGGACGGACGCGATGATGAAGAGCGGGAAAACCTCCAGAAAATACCACCCCATCCGGCTGACGGTTTTGCTCCACACGTTTTTGAACGAGGGCATCCGGAGGGGAGGGAGTTCCATGAAAAACGTGGGTTTCTGCCCTGGCAACAGCCTGGCCATCAACGTTCCCGCAAGAAGGAAGACTCCCAGGAGAATGAGCGCCCACAGGACCAGCGCCTTCGGATGACCGGCGAGAAGCGCCAGCAACAAACCTATCTGCGCGGAACAGGGAATGCTCAGAGCAAGCAGAAAAGTGGCTATGACCCGTTCCCGCTTCGTTTCCAGGATGCGCGTGACCATGGTGGCCATGGTGTCGCACCCGAAACCCAGGACCAGCGGAATGACGGCCCGGCCGTTCAGGCCTATGCGCTTGAACACCCGGTCGAGCATCATGGCAAGACGCGGAAGATACCCCGAGTCCTCCAGCAAAGAGAACGCTAGAAAGAAGGTCCCCACGATAGGCAGGACGATGGCGACGGCGTACCGGACGCCCAGCGTTATGACCCCGTAGTCCCCGACGAACAGGGTTCTGATCCACAGCCACGGCAGGAGCTTCGCGAAAATGTGCTCCACAACGGGATCGATATAGTTGCCGAAGACAGTGTTCTCCAGGAAGTTCACCATCGTGCCGCCACCGAAGACGCCCACGAATTCATAGAGTCCCAAATAGATGATCACCCCGAGAATGGGGAATCCCGTCCATGGATTCAAAAGAAGTTGATCGGCTCGTTCGCGCCAGTTGGTCTTCCGTTTCGCGTTGTCTCCGTAGCAGGTGGTCAGGAGATCCTTTGCGGCGATGTGAAAAGCCCGCGCCACCTGGGCCGTCACCGCTCTCGTTCCGGACGAACCGCCCAACCGGCGCAGGGCGTAGTCGACCGATTCCGGGTTGACCGGAGCACGTTCTGCCGCCGTCGGATCCTTCTCGAGGTGATGGAGAGCCCAGAAACGCCAGGCCTGCGGCGGCAGGTTTGGGCGGAGCGTTTCCATCGCCTCTTCGATCTTCAGGGGAAATGTCACCCGGGCCTGCCGCGCCGGGGCCACTTCGCCCGCCAGGATTTTTTTCAGCTCGGGGAGTCCCTGCTTCTTCGTGGCCACCATTTCGACCACCGGGATGCCGAGGGTCTCGGAAAGCCTGCCGGTGTCCACGTTGACCCCCGATTGCCTGGCTTCGTCCATGAGGTTGAGCACCAGAATCAACGGGCGCCCCAGCATTGTGAGTTCCAGCGTGAGCGGGAGCATGCGCGGGAGGTTTTTCGCGTCCACGACGTGCACGATGGGGCCTTCGTCCCTGAGAAGGATATCTCGTGAAACACGCTCCTCGTCGGTTATGGGGCGAAGCGAATACATGCCGGGCGTATCCACGACCTCGCAGGATCCCGAAGACAGTTCGACGTACCCCCGGGCGACCTCAACGGTTGTACCCGGGTAGTTTGAAACCACGGCATAGGTGCCCGTCAGCGCATTGAACAGCACACTCTTCCCCACGTTTGGGCTCCCCACGAGGAAGATCGTCTTTTTCGCTGAGGACACGCTCGGAGCGGCGTCGCCGCCGTGGCACGACTGAGTGTTCCTTATAGCCATTCCCGTCTCTTTTTCCCTTCCTGGAGAAAATCCTCTACGTGTTCGTAGGCTTCCTGAAAAAGGATGGCGATGTGCGGATCATCGAGAGCGTAAATAGCGGACTGCCCCTCCCTGCGGAAGCGGACGAGCCCCAACTGTCTGAGCATCCTAAGTTGGTGAGAGACCGCGGACGGCGTCACGGAAAGATGCTCGGCGAGATGGTTCACGGGGCTCTCGCCGAAAGAGAGCATATGTATGATACGCGCGCGAGTCGGATCTCCAAGCGCCCTGAAGGTCTCTGCCATGGCGTGATAGGTCCTGTCGCTGAAGGGCTGGAATCCAACACTCTGCTGGAGCTTCTCTTCTTTCTCGTCGGAGTTTACCACGTCTACCCCCAGTATGTGAGCATATGCTCAGATATATAAATATAGCGGATCGCTTCCCGCTTGTCAAGGGCGCGGAGAGGCCTTGGCGGTCCATGGGGGATTCGCCCGGATACCCCGTTGGCAGGGTTACGGGGGGCGCCGAGGGCTGTTGCAGGTTGAAAGTTCCAAGTTCCAGGTTGCAGGTTGCAGGTTCCAGGTTCCAGGTTATCGAACCCGCGG
Organism: uncultured Acidobacteriota bacterium; assembly: GCA_963724125.1. Classification (GTDB taxonomy): domain Bacteria; phylum Acidobacteriota; class UBA4820; order UBA4820; family DSQY01; genus CAVRTJ01. Next base: position 110,211 of record CAVRTJ010000010.1, on the reverse strand, counting down.
TCGTGATCGAGTGATCCGGCGATCTCGTGAAGAGCCTCCGGTAAAGGCGCCGGCCGACGCGACGGCATGCCGGACGCCGTCATAAAATCCCGAATCCCAATTTCCAGGTTCTCCACCGCCTTCCGCCTTTATAGCTGGTATAATGACGCCTTATGACCATGAACGAAACTGTCATCATCAGGGAAGAAGGGCACCTGCCCGCCGGCGGCCTCCTGGTCCGGCTCGGCGGCGGCCGCAGGCCGTTTACGCTCAAGAGAAAGGCCCTGAGCGCTCTTCGCGGGGCCCTGGCTTCGTGGGAAAGCCGCCCCCGCCTCCGCTGGATTGCCTTCACCGCCGCTTCGCCCACTACCTTCCTGGCAGGCGCAGACTTTCGCGAACTCGCAGGCATGACGCCGTGGCGTGCCCTGGACTTCGCCCGCCTGGGACAGGAACTCTACAAGGCCATGCGGCACAGCCCCCTCTGGCTCGTGGCCTGCGTCGAAGGCGCCTGCATGGGCGGCGGATTGGACTTTATCCTGGCCTGCGACTACCGCATCGCTTCGCCCGGGGCCGCCTTCGGGCATCCCGGCCCCAGGCTTGGCTTCTTCACGGGCTGGGGTGGAACGGCTGCGCTCCCCGCACGAAGCGGCAGGGGCAAGGGCGCGCTTCTCGCGGGCTCGACGCTGAACGCGGCGGCCGCCTTCGAGGCCGGATGGATCGAGGAGATCGCGCCGGATCCTCTCAGACGAGCCCGGACGCGCGCCAGGAATTCGGCGCCGCTGGATCTTTCGATGATCAAAGAAATGCGCGGGTTGACATGCCGTTCACTCTCGCAGGCGCTGTGCCTCGAACGCATCAGCGCTGTCACGCACGGGACCTGCCGTGATACCCTTTCAAAGTGAAGACCCGTGGCGAAGAATCAGCCGGTAGAGCAGGGGGAGGCGTGGCCGCATGACCATCTGGGATTACCTTCTTCTCGCCGTCACCGCGGCCCTGGTTCTGGAAGGGCTTTTCAAAGGTGCGGTTCGCCTGGCTTTTGGTCTCGCGGGCCTGTTTACTGGGCTACCTTTACGCCGGGTACGTGGGTTCGCGGCTCGGCGAATTGCTGACCTTCATTCCGCGCGGTGCGCGTGGGCCCGTTGCAGTGATAGCGGGGTTCATACTCATTCTCGCGGCGGCCGTGCTTCTCGGAATCGTGGTCCACAAACTCGTCAAGGGAGCCGGCCTGGGCTGCCTCAACCGCGTGCTGGGCGCCGTACTCGGGTTCCTGTTCTCGCTCTACCTTGCGGGCGGCCTGGTGCGCATGTCGGCGACATTGTCGCCCGGCCTCCATGAATCGGTCTCCCGCGGCCCGGTCGTCCGGCTCATGTCGGGCTGGGCCTTCGGCCTGCGGGTGCTCCTGCCGGATCACGCGCGCAGCCCGTCCGTGCCGGGACCCGCGCCGCCGCCGGCCGGCCCGCGCCCGGCGCCGGCTTCGAGGGGAGACGTCGCATGAACCAGCCGGACGTTCTGCTCATCCTGGCCGTCGCCCTCGCCCTCCTCGCCGTCGCGCTCGTTTTCCTGCTCGTGAGGATGGGCCGCGCCGGCCAGTCCCGGGCGGAGGCCGACCGCCTGAAGGAGGAGCTATCCTATCGCGTGGAGCAGCTCGCCGGCAGGAGTGCGGAGGCGCAGGCGCTCGTCAACCAGCAGCTCGCCGACACGCACAGGCTTATACAGGAACGGCTCACGGCGCAGGAATCCGCCCTCAGGGAACAGCTCGCCCGGCAAACCACCTCCATGCAGGGACAGACGAGCATCCTCCAGAAGCACATGGAAGGGACGCAGACCACCCTCAGTCAGGTCACGGAGAAGATCGGCATGGTCCACCAGGCTTCCCTGCGCATGGTCGAACTCGGGAAGGACATCGAGTCCCTCCAGCGCCTCCTGAAAGCCCCCAAGACGAGGGGCGAACTCGGCGAACTGGGCCTCGAGACCCTTCTCGGCGACATCCTCCCGAGGGACAGGGTCGTCTACCAATACTCGTACAGCGACGGGCGCAAGGTTGACGCCATGATACGCCTGGACAGGGGCCTCCTGCCCGTGGATGCGAAGTTTCCGGTCGAGGACTATCAGAGATTTCTGGACGCCTCCGAGGACGACAAGGACAAGGCGCGACGGGAATTCGTGAAGAACGTCAAGCGGAAGATCGAGGAGATCTCCAAGCTCTACGTCCGGCCCGGCGAGGGGACCCTGCCCCTTGCGCTCATGTACCTCCCGGCCGAATCCCTCTATTACGAGGCCTTTGTGGCCAGAGGCAAAGGCGACGAAGACCTGTGGCGTTTTGCCTTCGAGAAGTCGGTGCTTCCGCTATCACCGGGCACCATGTCCGCGTATCTTAAGACGGTCGCCATGGGCCTGAAGGCGGCGGCCGTGGAGCGAAACGCCAGGCAGGTCCTCGAACTCCTGTCGACGCTCGAACGAGACCTCGGGGGATTGAAGGCGGGGCACGAGGTGCTCGGCAGGCACATCACGAACGCGCACGCCAAGTACGACGAGACGACCCGTTCGCTCCAGAGGTTCTCGGACCACCTGGAAAGGGCCAAGGAGCTGGGTACCGGCGAGGATAACGGGGAGGTCCTGCGATCTCCGCCGCCTGACGGGGCGCACGACGAGCCGGCAGGTCCGTAGTACGGCATCCCGTCGGAGGATTTTTACAAAGGGGGGCTGGTGTTGTTAAATGAAGGTGGTGCGGCATCGCCGCAGAAAGACGGGAGAAATCGGCCATGAGGATCGCCGTCACATCCATGGACAAATCACTGGAGGCCCCGGTTTCCAAACGATTCGGGCGGTCGCTTTACGTCTTCGTCGCCGACACGGAAACGCGGGTGGTGAAGATCATCGACAACGCCGCCTTTGCGGCCCTCGGGCTGGGCGCCGGTGCAAAGACGGCGGAGATGCTCGCGCGGCTGGACGTGAGGTGGATTGCGACCGGCGAGATCGGCCGGGAGTCGTTCCAGATTCTGAGAAACAGCGGCATCGGCGTCGTGACCTGCGCCACGGGCGCGTGTCGGGAAGTCCTGGACAGGCTCAGCGCGGGCGGGCTCAAGGCCGCCGAAGGTCCGACCGATCCTACTGGATGCATCGTTCCGAGCACTGAATAAGAGAGCAACCTGCGCTTCGCGAAGGACTCCACGAATTCGGAGGATGAGCATGGATACCTTGGACGAGCTTTGTGTCAACACGTTGCGTTTCCTGGCCGTGGACCAGGTGGAACAGGCCAAGTCGGGCCACCCCGGGCTTCCGCTGGGCGCGGCCCCCATGGCTTACGTCCTGTGGGACCGCTTTCTGCGCCACAATCCGGACAACCCGAAGTGGTTCAACAGGGACCGGTTCATCCTCTCGGCGGGACACGGCTCGGCCCTGCTCTACGCACTTCTCCACATGACCGGCTACGACCTGGGTCTCGATGAACTCAAACGCTTCAGGCAGTGGGGTTCCAAGACGCCCGGCCATCCAGAACACGGGGTGACGCCCGGTGTCGAAGCTACAACGGGGCCGTTGGGTCAGGGTTTCGCCATGGGCGTCGGCATGGCCGTCGCCGAGGCGCACCTCGCCGCGGTATACAACCGGCCGGGACACGGCGTCGTGGCCCATCACACCTACGCCATCGTTTCGGACGGGGACCTCATGGAAGGGATCTCCCACGAGGCCGCCTCTCTGGCGGGCACGTTGGGCCTCGGCAAGCTCGTCTACCTCTACGACGACAACCACATCTCCATCGAAGGCGACACAAAGATCGCCTTCACCGAGGACGTGGGCACGCGATTCAAGGCCTACGGATGGCAGGTTCTCCACGTGGACGACGGCAACGACCTGCAGGCCATCGAGGAGGCCATCGAGGAAGCCAGGCGGGAGACGGCGCGTCCTTCGCTGATCATCGTGAGAACCCACATCGGATACGGCAGTCCCAAGCAGGACAGCGCGAGCGCCCACGGCGAACCCCTGGGCCCCGACGCGACCCGCGCCACCAAGCAGGCGCTCGGGTGGCCGATCGAGCCGACGTTCCACGTCCCCGAGGAAGCGCGTACCCACATGGCCAAGGCGGGGGAGCGAGGCGCGAAGCTCGAAGAGGAATGGAACAAGGGTCTTGAGGCCTACGCCGCGGAGTTCGCGGACGATGCGGCCGCGCTGAAGGATGCCATCGCCGGACGCCTGCCCGAAGGCTGGGAGAGTGCGGTGCCGGTTTTCACGCCGGCCGACGGCCCGCAGGCCACCCGGAATTCCTCCGGTAGCGTCCTCAACGCCCTCGCCCCGAAAGTCACCATGCTGATGGGCGGGTCCGCGGACCTCGCGCCCTCCACCAAGACCCTCATCAAAGGTTCCGAGGGCTTCAGCAGGGAACACCGGGAGGGGCGCAACATGCATTTCGGCGTGCGCGAGCTGGCCATGACGGCTGCCGTCAACGGCATGGCTCTGCACGGCGGCCTGATCCCCTACGGGGCCACGTTCCTCATCTTCTCGGATTACGCCCGCCCGGCCATCCGCCTGGGCGCGCTCATGGGCGTGCACAGCATTTACGTCTTCACCCACGACAGCATCGGCGTGGGCGAAGACGGTCCCACTCACCAACCGATCTCGCAGGTCATGAGCCTCAGGACCATACCCGATCTGCTCGTTTTCAGACCGGCGGATGCGAACGAGACGGCCGAAGCCTGGCGCGCAGCCCTCATGGCAGACAGGCCGGTAGCCATGGCCCTCACGCGCCAGAAACTTCCCGTCATGGACACGAAGATTTATCCTGTCCGCGAAGGTTTCGTCAGGGGCGCCTACGTCCTGGCCGAAGCCGAAGGCGGCTCGCCGGACATCGTGATCGTGGCGACCGGGTCCGAGGTCCACCTCGCGCTGGAAGCCCGTGACGCGCTGTCCCAGTCGGGCGTGAAGGCCCGCGTCGTTTCCGCACCCTGCTGGAGACTCTTCAATGAACAGTCTCCCGAGTACCGGGACGGCGTTCTCCCGGTCGGCGTTCCCAAGCTGGCCGTCGAAGCCGGCTGCCGCCTCGGCTGGCGCGACATGGTCGGCAGAAGCGGCGACGTCGTCGCGCTCGATCGCTTCGGCGCCTCTGCCCCAGGAAAGGAGGTCATGGCGAAACTGGGCTTCACCGCGGAGAACGTGGTCGCCCACGCCATGGCCCTGCTCAAGAAATAGGGCGAAAGGTGACCGATACGCCCCATCAGGAGGCGATTGGGAGAGTACCGTGCCATTCTCTGAGGCAAAGTCTCTGGCTCTGAAGGATCTAGAGACTATCCCGGGCGTCGGCAAGAGCCTGGCCGGCGATCTTTTCGACCTGGGTCTGCGCTCCGTCCGGGACCTCCAGGGGCTGAATCCCCAGGACCTTTACGAGCGGCTCTGCACGCTCAGGGGATGCCATCAGGACCGGTGCGTGCTCTACGTGTTCCGCTGTGCGGTCTATTTCGCCTCGACTTCCGCGCCAGATCCGAACAAGCTCAAGTGGTGGCACTGGAAGGATTCGAACCGCAGATACCAGAGCCGACAGATCTCTTGAAGAAGATCGGATGAGCCTAAGCGCAGGCTCGCCCGCACAGTTGTCATTCCCCAGGAGGCCAGGATGGATGCAGAGTTCCTCAAAGCGAGGATCGAGATCATCCAGGGCGATATCACGCGACAGGACGTGGACGCCATCGTCAACGCGGCGAATTCGACCCTCCTGGGCGGCGGAGGGGTGGACGGCGCGATTCACCGGGCGGCCGGCCCTCGCTTGCTCGCCGAATGCCGGACGCTGGGCGGCTGCCCCACGGGTGCCGCGAGGTTGACCCACGGCTACGATCTTACCGCGCGCTGGGTGATTCACACGGTCGGTCCCATCTGGCACGGCGGAGACAGGCGGGAAGCCGCCCTCCTCGCAGCGTGCTACAGAAACAGCCTCGGCATCGCAAGGGACAGGGGGTTCAAGTCCGTCGCCTTTCCTTCGATCAGCACGGGGGCCTACGGCTACCCCGTCGCAAAGGCATGTCGGGTCGCCATGGAAGAAACCGGCCGATTTCTTGCCGGCAATCCCCTGCCCGACCGCGTCATATTTGTGTGCTTCAGTCGCCTCGGACGCCGCCGTATACCGCCGGGCCTTCCTGGAGAGCTTCGCATGAGGCCGCCATCCCGAACCACCGAGCCCTGCGGCACCAGGAATTAGGACAGTGGGCCGGAAGAAGGACCCTAGGATACGAGGGACATGATTACGGATTCTGTGGCTCCGCGCATGTAGCGCCCGTCACCTTTTTCTCTTTTCCGCTTGCAGAGGGGCCGGACTGATGATATTCTCCCCGAGAACTGGAGGGGTCGGGGTGATTTTGTGTGTCCCTTCCAGATTCCAAATACGAGGTAAGGCCCGAATAGTGAACTACAAGCATTACCCCATCGTGGCTCTACTCCTGCTTGTCCCTGTCTTCGCGGGCTTTTCCACCCGCACCAAATTCTCCTCCCCTCCACGATTCGAACTCCCGCCTCCGCAAAAGGTGATGGCCCTCCCGGCGCCCGACCCGGCGAGGTTGCGCCTCCGGTCCCAGTCGGCGATGGTGGTGGACCGCGAAACGTCGCAGATTCTCTACACGAAGAATCCGGATGAGATCCGTCCCATCGCTTCCATCACCAAGCTCATGACCGCCATGGTCGTCCTGGACGCGCACCTCCCCATGAACCAGAAGATCAAGGTCACGGAGGACGACGTGGACCGCATCCGCTGGTCGACGTCCCGGTTGCCCGTGGGCTGGACGCTGAGCCGGCACGATCTCCTGCAGCTTGCCCTCATGGCGTCTGAAAACCGTGCCGCCTATGCCCTTTCGCGGGCCTACCCGGGCGGACGCGAGGCCTTCATAGACGCCATGAATCGCAAGGCCTGGTACCTCGGCTTGGATCACACCTACTTCGCCGGCCCGACGGGGTTGGACGGGCGCAACGTCTCCACGGCCCAGGACCTCGTGAAGCTCGTGGACGCCGCCCTAAAATACCCGACCATAAGGGAAATGACCACCACCGGGCGCTACCGCGTTCGATCCAGCGTATCCGGGCGGGAGAGGATCTTCGGCAATTCGAACCGCCTCATCCACAACCACCATTGGAAGATCGGGCTGAGCAAGACGGGATACATCCTGGAGGCGGGCCACTGCCTCGTCATGGAAGCGGCCATCGACCGCAGGCCCGTCATCTTCATCCTGCTCGACTCGCAAGGCAAATACTCCCGCATTGGTGACGCCCTCCGCATCCGTCGCTGGATGCGCAGCTGAAGCAAACCTGCAAACAAAAGGCGAAAAGCCCGCGCGGACCGGGCCCGGCGATCAAGAAACGGGGACCCCGTCCTTGTCGAGTTCCACGACGGGCCTCAGGTCCAGTTCTTCCAGGGCCAATTCGATGACGTCCCGGTCATCCATCGCAACGATAGCCTGGTGGTCGGGGGGAATGTACTTCGCCGCAGTCGCTAAGCGATGGGGCACCTCTTACGGTTCCCGAAGCTTTGGCTACACGCGGAGACCTCAGTTATGGCACAATAGGCGGAAAGTGGCAGGGCGCCTCCGCCCATAAGTTACAGGGCGCCCTGTCCTGCAGTGTTGGAGGGTGGGCGTTTCCGGTTCCCCGCCCCGACCGTTTAGCTAACAATTGTTCGAGGCCCGCAGACGGACGAATCCGCCGGGCGCGCACTCTACGAGGAGAACTGGAATGGCCAAACGCCGGCATCCCCCGGGACTGTACGTACTCTTCTTCACCGAGATGTGGGAGCGGTTCAGCTACTACACCATGTTCGCGGTGTTCGTGCTCTACATGACCTCTCCGGAGCACTACGCCAGGCTGAAAGTACTGCCCTTCTTCAGCCCACACATGATGTACGCCTGGTACTCGGGGCTCATCTACATCACGCCCCTGCTGGGCGGGTGGATCGCCGACCGCTACCTGGGCTGCCGGAAGACCGTCTACATCGGCGCACTCCTCATGGCCATCGGCCAGTTCCTTCTGTCCACGACCGCCGTCTCGCTCTTCTATCCCGGCCTCGTCTTTCTGATCATGGGCGGGGGCTTCTTCAAGCCCAACATCTCGACCATGGTGGGCAACCTGTACGAACACGACAGTCCGCTCAGGGACTCGGCCTTCAACATCTTCTACATGGGCATCAACATCGGCGCCTTCGCCGCGCCCCTCGTGGCGGGATGGCTCCAGGTTGCCTATGGCTTCGGCTGGGCTTTCTTCGCGGCGGGCCTGGGCATGGTCTTCTCCACCGTCATCCTCATCGCCTTCAACAAGTACGTCGCCCACGCCGACACAACCGCGACCGGCACGAGCGGATTCGTCAGCGCGCGCGAACCCAAGGACCGCCACGCCTTCTGGCTCAGGATGTGGGCGCTCTACGCCGTGTTTGGCATTATCGCCATCTGGTGGGCCGTCTACATGCAGTACGGCGACGTCATGAACCTGTGGGCCCGCGATTACACCCAGCCGGTCAAGGCCTTCGGGCTCACCATGCCCATCGAGTGGTACCAGGCCGTCAACCCCATCTTCATCCTTCTCTTTACCCCCATGCTGGTCTGGTTCTGGGGTTACCTGAACCGCCGGAAGAAGGAACCCTCCACCTCCGGCAAGATGCAGTGGGGCTTTATTCTGAGCATCCTCTCGTTCCTGGTCATGGTGGGCGCAGCGACCGTCTTTGCGCATTCTCACTCGGCTGTAAGCCCCTGGTGGCTCGTGGGGTTCTACGCCGTCATGACGCTCTCGGAGCTGTGCCTGAGTCCCATGGGCCTGTCCTACGTCACGAAGGTGGCGCCGCCCAAATACCAGTCCCTCATGATGGGCATGTGGTTCGCGGCTAGCGGGGTGGGGAGCTTCTTCGCGGGATTCCTGGGGCAGATGTGGATCACGCCCCACATTCAGAACCACTTCCCCATCCAGCTCCACCCGACGAACTACTTCTGGGTCATGAGCAGCCTGTCCGTGATCTGTCTGGCATTCATGGTCCTGGCATTCAAGTTGATCAACAAGGCCCCGAAAATTTAAAAACACATTGTCGCCCGCCCCACCGGGGCGGGCGACATGCCTCTCCGGATACGCCCCCTCCCGACATGTCGCTGTTGTACTAAGTATTCTCAGGGTTTGACGCGGATCCTGGCAGGGCCTTGTTCGAACCGACCAACCACCCACCACCGCTGGCCGCGCGAGGACAGCGCCGATTCCAGCGAATCCCTGCGATCCGCGGGCACGGCAAGCAGGAGCCCGCCCGAGGTCTGGGCGTCCGCCGCCATGACGATCCGATGGGGTGCGACGCGTTCGCCGATTTCCAGCGAAGGCAGGACGAGGTCGCGGTTCGCGTAGGTGCCGCTCGGAACCATCTCCCTTTCCGCGAAGGCTTCCACGCCGTCGAAGAAAGGGACGGCCGATAGGTCGACGAAAGCGCCAAGGCCGCCCTCGGTGCACATCTCGAGCAGGTGACCCAGGAGCCCGAAGCCCGTCACGTCTGTGGCGGCTTCCAGCCCGGCTTCGACAGCGGCCTCGGAGGCCTTGCGGCTGAGAGTCAGCATGGAGCCGACGGCGTCCCGGTACCCGGCCTCGTCCAGTTCGTCGTTCTTGAAGGCCGTGGCAAGAATGCCCGTGCCGAGGGGTTTCGTCAGGTAGATCAAGTCGCCGGACGACGCGGCGCCCTTCCGGAGCAGGCTCTGCACCCGGGCTTCGCCAATAACGGCCATGCCGTACTTTGGTTCGGGATCGTCCACCGTGTGGCCGCCCACCACCAGGCAGCCGGCCTCGATCGCCTTGTCGGCCCCGCCTTTCAGGATTTCGATCATCTCCTGCGACCTGTGTTTCCGCGTGGGGAAATTCATGAGGTTGAGCGCGAGTTTGGGCGTTCCGCCCATGGCGTAGACATCCGAGAACGCGTTGGCCGCGGCGATCTGGCCGAAAGTATAGGGGTCGTCGACGACGGGTGTGAAGTAATCCGTCGTGAACACGAGGACCCTCTCCGCGTCCAGCAGGTACGCGGCGGCGTCCTCCACGTGCCCCGGGGCCGTGAGGAGCCTCTCATCCGTCATCGGGGGCAGCTGGCGGAGCACCTCCGCCAGGTCCATCGGACTGATCTTGCACGCTCAGCCCGCGCCGTGGCTGAGTGCCGTCAGTCGCCCGATGGGCGGCTTCTCGGTCATGGCCTTCTCCTTAATACGCTTGATCAACCGCCGTTCGTCGCGGCTTTATTCCCTGTCTGGTGATCGGGTGGCGACATCGGGAGCTGCCGAAGCAGGTTCATGGCAAGCGGCTGGGCCAGAATGTCACCTACTCCGTCGAGCGTGGCCGATGCATCGCCCGCGGTACCCAGCAGAAGAGGTCTCGCCTCCTGCGGACGTCCCAGTTGTATGAGAGCGACGGCCCGGACGTAGTCGAGACTCGCCGGGCTAAAGAATCTGGAGTCGGGCGCCGAGGCGTCCTTCAAACCGTCCAGCGCCACGGCCGGGCGGCCCAGGTTCAGTTCGGCGAATGCGACGTTCATGCGTGCGGCGAAAGCCTCGGCGCGACTCTCGGCACCGAGAAGCGCCTGGTGACCGAGCAGCCAGAGTCTCCTGTACCCGGCGTTGGGCCCGGCGTATGGAATGACTTCGTGAAAGTCCTCTGCCTTGAATGTCCAGGTTTGCTCGCTTCCCGAGTGAAGAAAGCGGAAGACGGGATCGCTCTTTCCATCCATCGCCTTCAGCGCCGACACCGTGTTCGCCGTTATGGTCGTATCTACCCCGAGGAGGACGTCCCCCGCCTCTGGGCCGCCCGGCACGCGCACCCCCCGCACGAAAACCGGCCCGGGTTCGCCGGCAAGGTCGGCCAGGGCCATTACCTTCCCAGGCGTCACCCTGAAAGGGTCGCCGCTCAGGAGAGCCAGCGCGTCGCCGGCCTTTTCGGGGACGCTCACGAAATCGCTGTATTCGTCGTATCCGGGTAACCCCGGCACAAAAAGCCGCAGCGTCACCTCGAGTTTTTTTCCGGGGGCGGACCTCAGAAGCCCGACAAGCAGTCCCTGGCACTTGTACTTCCTGCACAGGCTCTCCGCGGTGGACGCCCTCACGTCAAAGCCCACGCCATGCGTAAAGAAGGTGTCCGGGAGAAGAGGGTCCCTCTCTTCAGCTATTGTGCCGTTGAACAGAGGCATGCCCGGCACGGAATCCTTCAGCACGGCACCTGCGTCCTTGAGTTCTGCCTGGGTAACGTCCTGCTCCCTCGTCAGCCCGACCCAAAGGAGCGTGGGGCGAAGCGTGGCCCGCACGACAAATGGGCTGGAATCCGGTCACGTCTACCTTTGCCTTGTATTCGCCCACCCCCTGCTTCTGCACGAGAAAGTCGTGTTCGCCGATGCAGAAGTCGGCCACCTGGAGGGGCGTCTTTCCGTAGTCCCTGCCGTCGATGCTGACCTCCGCACCCGTCGGGCGCGACATCAGCCTAAGCTCGACCGTCTTCCTTTCGAGCGCGATGGGCTTGATAAACCCGGGACTGTTGTTCTCCTTGTCGAGCGCCACGTTCAGCAGAAACTCCCGCCGCGCATAACACCCCCTTTCCAGGCTCACCTTGTGGCCGCCCGGCGGGAGATAGAGCGCGGGAATCACGTAGATCGAGGATGGATTTGCGCCGTTGTTCTGGGCGAAGCGCGCCCATTCGTCCCTGGCGGAGGCGAGCTTCCCCGCCGTCCCTACAAGGCTCCCGTCCACGTAGAGTCTTGTGCCTTCGGGCTGCACGAAGAAGTAGATGCTGCGCGCGTTGGGCACGAGCTTCACGTTGAAGGGCACCGAGGCGCCGACCTCGACGTTCAGTTCCTTTTCCGCCGAGTCGTACCCGCGGTGGACCACCTTAACGACGTGGAGGCCTTTCAATACCGGGATAGAGGCCGGTATGCTCGTTCCCAGCGAGCGCCCGTCGAGAAACACCTGGCTGTCCGGCGGGGTAATCGACAGTTCGAGCTTACCCGTAAGCTGCTTTCTGATATCTTCGAAGAACTTCCGGATCTTGGGCGTCCTGATCCGTGCAAAGGGATAATCGGGACGAAGGTTGATGAGTCGTGCGAAGTCCTTCCTCGCGTCATCGAGCTTACCGAGATTGAACTCGCAGATCCCCCTCAGCTCGAGCGCCTTCTCCAGCAGCGCTTCGTCCTGGGGTTGGAGCCGGCCGCTCGACTCCCACTGCGTGAGCGTATCCAGAAGGGGGTTCAGGGCCTGCAGGGCTTCCGGAAACTGGTAACTCTGGAAGGCTTGGTCGGCCTTCTGGAAGGACTCCTGGAGCGAACCAATCTCCTCCATGACGACCTGGCCGAAGACAGGACACGTGAAGAGGACGGCAACCACTGCGAGGATGGCGGCTGCGCGCCTCATGTCCCGATCCTCCCCAGTACGGCCCCCCGCTTGTCCACGTAGATGATCCTGTTCAGACCGTCCCAGCCCGCCACGTAGATGCGCGCCACGTCTTCTCTCGTGTTGCCGAGAAAGCGCCCGTCGGACGAAAACAGGAGAAGCTCGTGAGCACGGCCGTCGAAGAGAAGGGTGTCGCCCGCGAAATCCACGAAGAGCCCCTCGAGCTTGCGGACCCGATGACCCGTGGCTTCTGGGTCCAGTACTCGCAGGGGGCTCATGTCCGCGCCGAATACGAAGACCTTGTTCCCGTCGCGGTCGGCGACGTAGATCCGGCCGGCCAGGTCCGTGCGCACGATGGTGGGTTTTCGGATCGTCAGGGCGGCGCTTCCGCCCGGGACGCCCTTTGCATCAAGCCTGAAGAGGCGTCGCTTCCCCGCGTCCAGCAGTATGAGGCTCCCGTCCGGCGAAGCGGCCACCGACGCGGGTTCGTCCAGGCCGCTGGGTAGGGGTATCACCCTGTCCCCCCAGAGGATCTGGCTGTCCCCAAGCGCAAGTGGGCGCCCCTCCTCGTCGAGGCTCAGATCCCGGGCGCCGGGGAGTGGCTTGCTGGACAGGAGCTTCCCGTCCGGCCCCATCCTCACGAGGGCGCTTTTTGTCAGAAGATAGGCCGAACCGTCGGGCCCCGGGACGGCGGCCTCGATTTGCTTGAGGCTGCCCTTGTCGTGGGTGGGAAACGGCTTCTCGCTGAATATGAAGTAGCTGCCGGGGTGCATCGGCCCCTGGCGCTGGAGCAGGGCGCGAACCTTCTGTGGCGCCTCGGAGTCGCCGCTGTGGAGCTTCGCGTAGCACTCCGCCGCCCTCATGGGGCGTTGAAGGGCCAGGTAGACACGGGCACACAGGTCCAGGAACGGACCCTGATCGTCCATTTGCGGCGCCGCCGTCATGAGCAGGCGGTAGGCCTGGTCGGGACGCCCCGAATAAAGGGCGGCGTTCGCGGCTCCCGCGAGGTCCTTGACCGGCACCACGCTGTCCTGCCGCGGCGGGAATGTCTGCACCGGGCCTTCCGCGCATACCGCCAGGGGCCTCGCGGTCAACACGAGCAGAACGCTAAGGCACAGAAACCTTGCCGGTATCGTAGTCCACCACACGGGTCTGGTCCCCCGGCTTGAGGGTCCATGCGAAGCTGACTCTCTTCCCGTCGGAGCCCACGACCGTGAAACGGTGGAAGCCCCACCGCCAGCGGCGTCGTCCCGTTGAGAGGAAGGTCTTCCAGGTACGTCCCATCCACTATCACCTTTCCTTCATCGGCCGGCTTTCCGTAAAGGAAAACCCTCGCCGTCTTGAAAGCAGGGACGTTTAACGTATTCGTGGCATCGGGCTTGATGGTAACCTGCTGCTCCCGCGTTCCACGAAGGGTCTCATCCACAAAACGTACAGTGTGTTCTCCCGCCGGGAGTTCGATGGACTGTCCCGAACGCCCCAGCAGGCGGTTGTCTTCGTAGATTTAAATTGTACCAGAGGCGCTCACTGCCCGCAATGTCCCCTTGTCCGGCTCTTTTGCGAGCGATACCTTCAGGCTCGTGGACTCCCGCGGGTTCGACCCTGACCTCTTTTCGTACCCATCCCTTGCGGACGAATGCCAGCGTGAACGGTTCGCATCCCTCCCGGTCCAGTTTGAGCGGCGTCGATTTGCCCGTGTCCTGACCATCCAGAAACACCTCGGCGCCGGGCGGGTCGGTCTCGGCCGTGAAGGTGTAATAGCCGGGCTGCAGGGCCAGCTTGATCGTCTCCGGTCCGCGAACGTTGCTTATGGATTTCTTGGCGCTCAGACACCCGAGGCGGGCCTCTATGAGATGGAGCCCGTGATCCCCGGGCGGGATGGTCACGACCTTAACCGGGGATCCGTCGAGGAAGAGGTCCGCGCCCGGAGGATCGGTCACCACGTTTATGAGTACCGGCAGCTTTTCCTGGGAAGCCGGCGGGCGGATGATCGGGATCTTGGCGCCACCCTGTTCCGACCAGTAATAGTCGAGTCCTATGAACACCGCTGCGGCCAGTAGCGCAGCCAGGCCGGCCAGCAGCAGGGCGCGGCCCGGATGTGCGCCTCTTTTTCTTTCTGCGCCGCACGCCGGTCGAGGGAGGCGGCGGCAGAAAAGAGTCCGGCGCGTCCCCCGGCTTCGGCTCCTCGTAGGCCGGGCCCGCCTCCCGGTACTGCGATCGGCCGGCTCGCGAGAAAGCCCTCAAGCGCCTGCTGGAACGCCAGCGCGGACGAATAGCGAGATTCGCGGTCCTTCGCAAGCGCCTTCTGGAGGATCGCCGCCAGGGCTTCCGGGATCTTTCCGTTGACCTTGTGGACGGGCAGGGGAACGTCGTGGATGATCCTGTATATCACCGTGGAGATGCTGTCACCCGGGAAGGGCCTCTCTCCCGTGAGAAGCTCGTAAAGGACCACGCCCATGGAAAACACGTCGGACCGGCCGTCGAGGGCCTCCCCTTCAATCTGCTCCGGTGACATGTAGTGAGGCGTTCCGACGACCATGCCCGTCTGGGTGAGGTGGGCCCCCGCCTGTCGTGCCACCCCGAAATCCATTATCTTGAGCGTGTTGCCGTCTTCGACCATCATGAGATTGGCTGGCTTTATGTCCCTGTGGACCACTCCGTGCCGGTGCGCGTAGTGCACGGCGGACAGCCCCTGCGTAACGAGTCCGAGCACCTGCTCCATGGGCAGAAGGGACTTCTTGCTGCAGTGGGCGTCCAGCAGCTCCCCCTCCACGTATTCCATGGCGATGTAGAAGATGCCCCGGTCCTCGAAGACGTCGAATATGGTCACGATGTTGGGATGAAGGAGCCTTCCCGCGGCTTTCGCCTCCCTCAGGAAGCGTTCGCGCGTCTCGGCGATCTCCTCGTCCCGCGCCCCTTCGAGCGGTCGGATGGTCTTCAGTGCTACGCGACGGTCGATCTGGGGATCGTAGGCGAGATAGACCACGCCCATGGCCCCCCTCCCGATGACCTTTTCGACCTGGTAGCGACCGACCTGGATAGATTCGTCCATCGTTTCTGGCTCCGACTTAAGTTTCTCACAGATACGGCTTCCCACAAAGTGGGGATCGACATAAAGGCGACGGGTTGGGGCATTCCGCAGTGCAATACGAAGGGACGGCCGCCGAAGAAACTTGACATTGAAACACTAAAATATTATATTGTCATCACGCTCAGGTTTAGGCGAAAGCCGGGCGGAGGAGACGAACGATGATGAAATGGGAACAATTCACTGAAAAAGCCCGTGAATCAGTATCCACAGCGCTGGAACTGGCAACGCGGCACCGCAACTCGGAAGCGGCGCCGGAGCATTTGGCTTACGCGCTGGTGAGCCAGGAGGGCGGAATCGTGCCCGCGATTCTGGAACGTCTCGGCATCGACCTCCTTCCCCTCACAAACAGGCTCAAAGACCTCATCGCGAAACTGCCCGTCATCCAGCAGGCCACGGAACCGACGCTCGCGCGGCAGACCGTGCAAATCCTCGAGGCGGCAGCGGGCCAGGCACGGTTCTTCAAGGATGATTTCGTATCGACTGAGCACCTGTTGGCCGCCATGCTCGAGGCCACGGGTTCCCCCGTGGCCGGTGTCTTGAAAGACGCCGGCATCGACCGCGAACGCCTGCTTGCCGCCCTGCAGGAAGTGCGGGGGGCCCAGAGGGTCACGGACCCCAACCCGGAAGGCAAGTTTCAGGCCCTCAAGCAGTACGGCCGCGATCTTACGGAGATGGCCAGGCTCAACAAGCTCGACCCGGTCATCGGACGGGACCACGAAATCAGGCGCCTTGCCCAGATTCTCGCCCGGCGGACCAAGAACAATCCCGTGCTGGTCGGGGATCCCGGCGTCGGCAAGACGGCCATCGTGGAGGGCCTGGCCGGCCGGATCGCCAACGGGGACGTGCCCGAATCGCTAAAGGACAAGCGTCTCGTCCAGCTCGACCTGGCCAGCCTCATCGCGGGCACCAAGTTCAGGGGCGAGTTCGAGGACAGGCTGAAAGCGGTCGTCAAGGAGGTCGTAGCCTCCGAGGGCGACGTCATTCTCTTCATAGACGAGCTCCACACGCTGGTGGGCGCCGGCGCGGCGGAGGGTTCCATGGACGCCTCCAACATCCTGAAGCCTTCCCTCGCCCGGGGCGAACTGCACGCCATCGGCGCAACGACCGTCAACGAGTACAGGAAATACATCGAAAAGGACCCCGCCCTCGAGAGGCGCTTCCAGCCCGTGTACGTGGGCGAACCCGCCGTGGAGGATTCCATCGCCATCCTCAGGGGCCTCAGGGAACGTTTCGAGGTGCACCACGGCGTCCGCATCCGCGACGCGGCCATCGTCGCGGCCGTAACACTCTCCCACCGGTACCTCCACGACCGCCGCCTGCCCGACAAGGCCATCGACCTCGTGGACGAAGCCGCGGCGCGCCTGAGGATCCAGGTCGATTCCCGTCCCTACGAACTGGACACCCTGGAAAGGCAGATCGCCTCGCTGCAGATCGAGAAACAGGCCCTGCTGAGGGAGAACGACGCCGCCTCCCGCAAGCGGCTCAAAGAGCTGGACGGCGACCTCGCCGACCTGCAAAGCGACGCCAAGGTCATGCGGGCGCGCTGGCTTTCGGAGAGGGATGCCATCAAGAAGATCCAGTCCGTGAAGCGCGATATGGAAGCCATGCGCGGCGAGTCGGAGCGCGCGGAGAGGCTCGGCAACTACGACGAGGCGGCCCAGATCAAGTACGGACGCCTGCCCGAGCTCCAGGAAGAACTGGCGCAGGTCCAGGAAAAGTTGTCCGCGATCCAGAAGGACCAGCCTCTCCTCAAGGAGGAGGTGGACGAAGAGGATATCGCGCAGGTCGTCTCTGCCTGGACGGGTATACCGGTCGCGAAGATGCTCGAGGGCGAACGCAGCAAGCTGCTCGAGATGGAGGACCGTCTCCGGCTGAGGGTCGTCGGCCAGGACGAGGCCCTCCGGGTGGTCTCCGACGCGGTCCGCCGGTCGCGTTCCGGCCTCGCCGACCCGCACAGGCCCATCGGATCGTTCCTCTTCATGGGCCCCACCGGTGTCGGCAAAACCGAACTGTGCAAGGCCCTCGCCGAGTTCCTTTTCGACGACGAGAGGGCCATCGTCAGGCTCGACATGAGCGAGTACATGGAGAAGCACGCCGTGGCCAAGCTCATCGGAGCGCCCCCCGGTTACGTCGGCTACGAGGAGGGCGGACAGCTCACCGAGGCCGTCCACAGGCGCCCCTACAGCGTTATTCTTCTCGACGAGATCGAAAAGGCCCATTCCGACGTCTTCAACGTCCTCCTTCAGGTCATGGACGACGGTCGCCTCACGGACGCCAAGGGCCGTACCGTCAACTTCAGCCAGACCATTCTCGTGATGACCAGCAACATCGGTTCCCGCTGGATCCAGGAGCTGGCGGCCACCGACCCCCAGGGTATGCGCGAGAGGGTGTTCCAGGAACTCAAGGCCACCTTCCGGCCCGAATTCCTGAACCGGATCGACGAGACCGTTCTCTTCCGCTCGCTTTCAAGGGAAGACCTAGAAGGCATCGTACGCATCCAGATCGCAATCCTCCGGAAGCGCCTCTCCGAACAGGGCTATTCGCTCGACGTGACCGCCGGGGCCGAGGACTACCTCGCAGAGGTCGGATACGACCCGGACTTCGGTGCCAGGCCGCTCAAGCGCGCCATCCAGCGCCACCTCGAGAACCCTCTTTCCAGGGAGATACTGTCGGGGCGCATCACGCCGGGCCGGACGATCAGGGTCGTAAGAGGCGGGGACGGCCTGGCTTTCGAGCCTGAAGCGGCCGACGGCCCCGGTCCGGGGACAGATCCGGGAAAGGGGTGACGCCGCGCTTGGCCGCTCCCGCCCGCCCCTCCGGGCATCTTCCGGGACGTTCAAGTTGTTATAATGGCGGGGACCCGCCACGGAGACGGGCCTCCCATTTCAAGCGGAGAACGATCGATGGGTAACTGGTTTAAAACAATGGTACTCTTCGTGGCCCTCGCGGCCCTTCTCATGCTCATCGGCGGTGCGGTGGCAGGCCGCGGCGGATTGATCATCGCCTTCGTGATCGCCATGGGTATCAATTTCTTTTCCTACTGGTTTTCCGACAAACTCGTGCTGGCCTCCTACAAGGCGAAGGAACTCACCGAAGCCGAAGCCCCGCGGGTCCACGCCGTCGTGGCACAGCTCAGCCAGACCGCCGGTATTCCCATGCCGAAGATCTACCGGATTCCGAGCGATTCACCGAACGCATTCGCCACCGGCCGGAACCCCGGTCACGCCGTCGTGGCCGTCACGGACGGCATACTGGAACTGCTCGACGAGGAGGAACTCAAGGGCGTTCTCGGACACGAGCTGGCCCACGTCAAGCATCGGGACATCCTTATCGGGACCATGGCCGCCGCCGTGGCGTCGGCCATCATGTTCATCGCTTCCATCGCCAGGTGGGGCCTCATCTTCGGCGGCTACGGAGGTGGAAACAGGGACCGGGGCGGCAATCCGATTGCCCTCCTGATCGCGGCGCTTGTGGCCCCGATCGCCGCCTTGCTGATCCAGATGGCCATCTCCAGGCAGCGCGAGTTCGGTGCCGACGAGGCGGGCGCCCACTACGCCGGCAACCCTTACGGACTGGCCAACGCATTGAAGAAGCTCCAGGCCATGTCCCTGAAAATTCCGTTGCAGGCCACGCCTGCAACGGCGCACATGTTCATCGTGAAACCGCACGCCGCCAAGGGACTCATGGATCTCTTCTCGACCCATCCCCCCGTCGAAAAGCGGATCGAGAGACTCATCGGCCGCCGCGGCTGATCACTCCCGGCGGCGTTCGAAGCCCGCCCCGCCGAGGACAACTTTGAAGGAGTGCATTCATGAAGAGTCATTCCCCTGCGGATCATCGTGGCTGTGGCGCTCATGCTGGGCGCCGTTCCGACGGTGCTGCGCGCCGGCCTTTCCGCCCAGGAACAGTACGCCATGCGGGACACGCAGGTGGTCAAGGTCGTCCGGAAGGTCAGCCCGTGCGTGGTCTACATCTCCTGCAGGCACCGCGTCCAGAACCCGTTCGCGGGATCGATCTGGGACATGTTCGGCGGCGACGTGTTCGGGCAACAGCAGACCGAAGAAGAATACTCGCTCGGATCCGGCGTCATCGTGGACCCCAAAGGTTATATCCTCACCAACGAACACGTGATCATGGGCGGTTCCGACATCCGCGTCACGCTGACGAGCGGCAAGCGTTATCCGGCCAAGGTGGTGGGCGCGGCGCCCGAGATGGACCTCGCTCTGCTGAAAATCGATGGCACGAGCCCCTTTCCCGTTGCCGAACTAGGACGCTCGGACGACCTGATGATAGGTGAGCCGGTCATCGCCGTGGGCAACCCCTACGGCCTGTCCAACACCGTCACGGTGGGCGTGCTTTCCGCGGTGGGCCGGACCTTCAAGTCCGGCAAACGCGAATATTCGGATTTCCTGCAAACGGACGCCGCCATCAACCCCGGCAACTCCGGCGGCCCCCTGCTGAACATCCTGGGACAAGTCATAGGCATCAACACGGCCATCATCAAGAACGCCCAGGGCATCGGCTTTGCCATACCCATCAACCGGGCTCACCGGGTCATGGACCAGCTGAGGGTGTACGGGCACATGAAGCCCACCTGGCTCGGATTCCTCGCGCTCGATCCCAGCGAAACCTACAAGCGCAGACTCGGAGACAGGAAGGGCGTGGTGGTCGCCAAGACCTACCCCTACGCCTATCCGCAGGACGATATCCACCCGGGCGACTACCTGACCAGGATGAACGGAAAGCCTATCGACGACGCCGGCGACCTGAACGCCAAGCTGCCCCTACTGCCTGTCGGTCAGCCCGTGACACTTTCGGGCATGAGGCACGGCAAGCCCTTCAGGGCGACACTCAAGGCGAGGCTGATGCCCGATGAACTGACACCGGGCATGACGTGGGCCCTGCTCGGGCTCAAGGTCGCGCCGGCCCGGGGCGGTCTGGCCGTAGCCGACGTCAGGCCCGATTCGCCGGCCGACGCCACCGGCCTCAGGCCGGGCGACTACATCCTTGCCGTGGACGACCACAGCGTTGCCACACCCAGGGCTTTTTACAGCAGGGCCCGGACGGCCCTCAGCGCCACGGGCCTTCTCATCAGCGTGGGGCGCGGCGGCTGGACCTATTACGTAACTCTGAACCTGCTCACGCCTTAAGTTATTGAGGTACGGCCATGCCTAGGAAGGAAGGAAAAAGTATGTCAGCGAACTCAGCGAGCGAGGAACTTCCCATCAGAGGCACCATGAGCCACGATTCGGACGATCACAGCGTACCCGTTTCAGTGGTGGACAAGCGCAGGGTAGGCCGGGACAACGCCGCAGGTACGGCTTCCACGAAACCCAACCTGAAACCCAGCTACGTCGAAGAACTGGAGAAACGGGTACAGCTCGCGGAAGAGAAGCTCAAGGCCCGCATCGCCGAACTGGAAGAAGAGACCCGGAGGTCCAGGGAACGACTGCTCATGGACCTTGAGAAGCGCTACGAGGAGAAAGAGCGCGCGCTCCTCACGGAAGTGTTGGACATCCTGGACGACGTGGACCGCGCGTGTTCCATGACCTCGGAAGCACCTGCGGTATCCGAGGGCCTTTCGCTCATCGCCTCGAGAATTCAGCGCTTTCTGGACGGTCATGGGTGCAGGAAGGCCGAACCGCAGGGCGAGGTCTTCGATCCGAATACGATGGAGGCCGTGACCGTCCAGCCTGGTCCCGAAAACACGGTCGTCAAAGTGCTGCAGGCCGGCTACGAGCAGGGCGAGACACTGCTCCGGCCCGCTCGCGTGGCCGTGGGAAACGGCGGGGCCGGCGAGCGACGGGACGACTGAAGACGGCCCCCGGTGGCCGGGAGCGGAACATGAAGGGCGACAATCACCCGGACGGCGGATCGTTTCCGGACACGGTGTGGGAGATGGCTTCGGCCTTCAGGCGAAGCAGGACCTTCCTCACGGCCGTCGAACTCGACCTCTTCACGGCGCTCGGACCGGCTTCGAGGCCGTCCTCGGAAGTCGCCGGGGCCATCGGCTGTGATCCGAGAGCCACGGACCGGTTGATGAACGCCCTGGTCGCCATGGGCCTTCTGCGGAAATCGGGGGGGCGCTTCGCCAACGTGCCGGACGGCCTGCGATTTCTCGTGCGCGGATCGCCCGACTACCTGGCGGGCCTGATGCACAGCGCCAACCTGTGGCACAAGTGGTCCACCCTGACCGATGCCGTGCGCGCGGGGGGATCGGTCCGTCCGCCGGGCATGGCCGATCGCGGCGAAGAGTGGATTCGCGCCTTCATTTCCGCCATGCACGACAGGGCCCGCCTGCGAGCGGAATCCCTGATCTCCCTTCTGGACCTCGGGGGCGTCCGGAGGGTCCTTGACCTGGGAGGCGGATCCGGCGCCTACGCGGCCGCCGTCGTCCGGGCAGGCTCCGGCATCACGGCAACGGTGTTCGACCTCCCGGAAGTCGTTCCTCTCACGCGCGGGTTTCTGGACGAGGCGGGGTGCTCCGAAACCGTTCAGGCCCTGGCCGGGGATTTCCACACGGATGACCTCGGTTCCGGCTACGACCTCGTGCTCATATCCGCGGTCCTCCATAGCAACAGCCCCGCCCAGAACTGCGCCCTCCTTGCGAGAGCGGCTTCGGGCTCAACCCGGGAGGCCGCGTCGTAATCCGCGACTTCATAATGGGACCCGACAGGACCGCTCCCCTCCGAGGCGCGCTTTTTGCTCTAAACATGCTGGTCAACACGGCAGGGGGAGATACCTACACCGAAGAGGAATACAGGGCGTGGATGAAGGACGCCGGCCTAGCCTCGATACGGCGCGAGGAAACGTCCGACGGCGACGCAGTCATGATCGGCACAAAGCCGGCCTGAAGCCGGTCCGGGAGCGGACGGGCGTACAATGCGCCCCTCCGCTTTCCCCTGCAAACCAGGTTTCGCGCGACGAGCCCGCGTTGCGGGACGAGAGCCGAGTTTTCTTTTCATTCCAGGTTGTTGCATTCCAATTCTTCGCATGTTATATTCACACAGAGGCTGCAGGGAGGAGGATAACATGCGCCGTGGTCTTTGTTGTGTATTGTTATTCCTGGCGACAGCGGTCGCCGCACAAACGACTTACCAACCTTCCTGGCAATATAACGCCACGTCTTCCATCGTTTTCGAACCGACGTTAGGAAATGACGGCTCCGTGTATTTTGCTACCGCGGACGCAAAACTGCGTGCCCTCAACGCCAAGGGCATCCAGGTTTGGAAGGTTGATCCGGGCGGTCAGATCATCACGCCGATCGCCCTTCAGAACGGCGTGCTTTATTTCGCCAATTCGTCCCAGCAGATCCGGGCCTATTCCGTGGCTGGGAAGCTGATCTGGAAGGCCAAGGTGGGCATCAATGCCGCCACGCCCCTCGCCGTCTCCCAGGATTTGCAGATCTTTTTCGGCACCGCGGACGGTGACCTCTACTGCGTGGACGGAAGAACCGCGCAGGTCAAGTGGCACTTTCAGCTGGGATTCGTGATAGGACCACCCACCATCGGCCACGACGGGACGGTCTACGTGGCCTCTGAGAACTTCGTCAACGCGGTGAACCCGGCCAACGGACACGTGATCTGGCGGAGGAATTTCTTCAATTTCTCGACCGTCCCCATCGTCATGGACCAGTACGACGACCTTTTCTACAACAGGAAGGGCATCCTCGACGTCTACGACATGAACGGCAATTTCCTGTGGGAAGCCAGAGACGATCAGGGAGCGCTTATCCTCATTCAGGAAGTGGCCCCCGTAATTTACGGCGACATGCTCATTGCGGCCGCCCAGGGCGGTGGCGAAATCTACGCCTTCGACGTATCCACCGGAACAATCCTCTGGCAGTTCAACGACGTCAACAACGACTGGACCCCGTCGGCGACCAATTCCATGGCGATCGACAGGTACGGGACGGTGTCCTACTGCGACAGCACGGGCGTCATAGCCTGGTTCGACGGCGTCACGGGCGCCTTTTACGGCTACATGCCCAGCGTAGGGAACGGCCGCGACACGAACCTCGTCGGTGATGGATCCACCGGATTCATCGTCATCCGATCGGGCACGAACGCCAAGGAGCTCGTAAGTTACAAGGTTCCGGCGGGACCGGCTCCGGGGCCGTGGTCACAGGCCGGCATGAGCGCCAGGCACCTCCAGAGGCGGGACGACGCCCCATACATAGATATGGCCGCTCCCCCGGACGGTTCTACGGTGACCGGGACATTCAACGTCACGCTGAACGCCAGCGACGACTTCTCCCTCAGCAAGGTCGAGTTATACGTGAACGATACGGCGGTCGCCAGCTCCAAGACGAGCTACCTGAGCTGGACGGCCAATTCCGCGGTTTTCCAGAACGGCAACTACACGATCACTGCAGTCGCCTATGACTCGGGCGGAAACCAGGGGACCCGCTCCGTTTCCCTGCAGTTCTCCAACCCGACGCCCGTCTACGCACTCAGCAGCGGGCCGCCCGTGTTCACCTGGCTCTCGAACGGGATCGACAACAAGTACCGGGTTCAGATTTCCACGGATCCCTCTTTTTCTTCCTACGTCCTGACCAGCAAGAGGCAGCGCAAGCACTGGGTCAAGGGCACATCGTGGCAACCGTCCCTCAAGAAGTGGCGCAAGAAAGTCCTCACCGCCGCCTCGCTGAATCCGGCCACACAAGTTATTTTCTACTGGCGCGTCGTCGGCAAGAAGGGCGGCCTCGTGCTGGAAAACTCTTTCATCCTTGACAAGTCGAAGTAAATCCGAATCCACATAGTCCTCGTATCCGAAAAAAGGGTCCCTCGGGACCCTTTTTTCTGGAGCGGTCTTGCGCGTTCTGGAGAGAAAGGTCGAGGCTTCCTACTCCGGGAAGACGACGGAGGGCTGCAGTTGCCGGCCGTCCAGCCGCGCCAGCGCGATGAATCGTCCCGACGGGGCGAGGATCTTAACAGGCGCTTCATGGCCCACCAAGGCCTTGGGAGCCGGGATCTTCTGCCCGAACATCAGGAGCTTCTCTTCGCGATGGTTCGCCTGATGAACCGGAAAGCCCGGATTGACCTGATCGAAAGATGTGAAGCCTTTCTGGTCAAACGCCGCATCGAGCCGGTTGGCCGAATGCACCGTGAATGGGCCCACTTCGGTCCTGCACAACTGGTAGCAGTGCGCGGGACAGCCCGCGGCCTCGCCAAGGTCCCTGGCAAGGGCCCTGACGTAAGTGCCGGACGAACACTTGAGGCGGAAGTGGATGTCTCTCTCGTTGACCGGGGAAACGGCGAACTCGTAGACCGTGATGGGAACGGGCGCGAGCTCGGGCGTTTCCCCGCGCCGGGCCAGCTCGTAGGCGCGGACGTGCCCGATTCTCTTCGCCGAAAATGCCGGCGGGGTCTGCATGCTCTGCCCGACGAACCGGTTCGCGAGGGCCTGAATGTCCTCTGATGCTAAATCGGGGGGTTCCCCGGTCGCGGTGACCTTGCCGTCGCGATCGAAGGTGTCGGTGCTCTCACCGAAGCGCATGACTCCTTCGTACGCCTTGTCCATGCCCTGGAAATAGCTGGCGAGGCGTGTGCATTTGCCGGTGAGCAGGATGAGCAGGCCTGTGCAGAAGGGATCCAGCGTCCCCCCGTGCCCCACCTTGAACTTCCTGGGACACAGCTTCCTGACCTCCGCCACACAATCGTGCGATGTGAGACCGGCTGGCTTATCGAGAAGAATCATTCCGTCGCGCGGTTCAGGGAGTGTCGCCATCGTCGTCCTTGTGAATGGCCTGGATCAGTTCCTCGATGTGCATGGCATTTTCGTAGGTGTCATCGAAGGCGAACCTCAGTTCGGGCAGGTGTTTCAGGCGAAGCTTGCTCGCGAGATAGGAGCGGAGCACACCCATATTGGCCGAGATGGCCTTTCCCGCCTTTTCCCGACTCAGATTCTGTTCGAGGACCGTGTAGAAGATCCTCGCCACCGAGAGGTCCCTGTTTATCTTGACCTCGGTCAGGTTGATCCACTTCAGGTCGGGATCCTGCAGCTCCGTAAGGAAGGCGTTGGATATGGCGTGACGGAGAAGGTCCGAGACCTTGTCCTTCTTTGCGAAGCGTCTGATAAGCACTCCTCCATGTAGCGGGCCTGCCTGGGAAGGGGCCGGATGGCACCCGCAGAAGACGGGCAGCCCCCCCGACGATTCTCCCTCATGAAGGCCGGCGGGCGCTTGCGCGGCGGATTAGAGCGTACGCTCCTGGTACTTGACCTCGTAAGCTTCCAGGACATCGCCCGGCTTCACGTCGTTGAAGTTCTCAAGGCTCATGCCGCATTCGAGCCCTTCCTTGACTTCCGCCGCATCGTCCTTGAAGCGCTTGAGCGAACTCAGCTTCCCGGAATGGATCACCACATTGTCCCTGAGCACGCGGATCAAGCTCGAGCGGACGATCCGACCGTCTTCGACCATGCAGCCGGCCACGGTGCCGACCTTTGGAATCCGGAAGATCTCCTTTACCTCTGCGTGCCCCAGGACCACTTCCTTCTCGATGGGCTTGAGCATACCGCTCAAGGCCTGCTTAAGCCTGTCGACGAGGTCGTATATGACGGTGAAGAGATCTATCTCGACGTCTTCGGACTTGGCCACGTCGGCCGCCTTGCGCTCCGGCCGGACGTTGAACCCGATGATCAGGGCGTTACTCGCGGATGCAAGCAACACGTCGCTCTCCGACACGGCCCCCACCCCCTTATGCACGACCGCGACCTTGACCTCGTCCGTGGAGAGCTCTTCGACCTGCTGCGCGATGGCCTCCAGAGAGCCGTGAACGTCGGCCTTAATGATGAGGGACAGCTCCTGGATCTCCCCCTGCTGGATTGCCCCAAGAACATTGTCCAGCCGGACCTTGCTGGTCCGGAGGGACTTGGCCTTGTTCTGTTCCTTGCGGAAGGATGCCACCTGCCTTGCCTTGGCCTCATCATCCATCCCCTGGAACACGGAACCGACCGCCGGAACTTCAGAGAAACCGAGGACTTCGACGGGGGTGCTGGGACCCGCGTGCTCCGTGCGTTCGCCCTTGTCGTCGAACATGCTGCGGACGTGACCGAACGTCGCACCGCAGAGGAAGAGATCCCCAACCTTAAGCGTTCCGTCCTGGACGAGCACCGTCGCCACCGATCCCCGAGCCCTGTCAAGCCTGGATTCCAGGACCGTGCCCATGGCGTTCTGGTCCGGATAGGCATCCAGGTTGAGCATATCGGCCACCAGCCCCACCATGTCCAGCATGTCTCCCACGCCCTTCCCCGTCTTGGCCGAAACCGGCACGGTTACCACGTCACCGCCCCAGTCTTCGGCCTGCACCCCGTGCTGGGTCAGTTGCTTCTTGACCTTCTCGGGGTCGGCCCCGGGCTTGTCGATCTTATTGATGGCGACAACCATCGGCACGTTGGCCGCCTTGCAGTGATTGATGGCTTCGATGGTCTGCGGCATGACACCGTCGTCCGCGGCAACGACCAGGATGACGATGTCCGTGACCTGGGCACCGCGCGCGCGCATCAAAGTAAACGCTTCGTGGCCGGGCGTGTCCAGAAAGACGTACTCCCGATTGTGGGTTATCACCTTGTAAGCACCGATGTGCTGGGTGATACCTCCGTGCTCCTTGCCCGTGATGTCCACGTCGTGGATGGCTTCCAGGAGGGATGATTTCCCGTGGTCGACGTGCCCCATCACCGTGACTACGGGGGCACGAGGAGCTTTTTCACTGTCCGGTGCCTCCTCTTGCGTGAGGATCATCTCATCCTCGAAGGAGATGATCTCGGCCGCAAAACCGAACATCGACGAGACCTGGATGGCCACCTGGCCGTCGAGCGGCTGGTTGATGGTGGCGAGAATGCCCCGCATCATGAGTTTCCCGATGATGTCCTTGACCTTGACGTTCAGCTTCTCGGCCAATTCTTTGACGGAGATGCCTTCCCGTATGAAGATCGCCTCGCCCTTTTCGGCTTTTGTCTGGGCCTCGACGAGTTCCTGTTGGAGGCGCTCGCGTCTGTCGACCTTGGCCTGCAGTTTCTCCATCCGGCGTTCGCGTTTTGTCTTCCGGCGCGCCTCGGGCTGGACAGCCGGCCTCGGAGCGGGTCGTGCCTGTCCGCCGGGCACCGGCCGCCCGGACGGCTGTGCCTCCTTCCCCCTCTGGGGCTGAACCCGGCCGTGATGAGCCCCGGCCGGCCTCGCCTGGCCGCGCTCAGGAGCTACCCCCGGCTTGCCCGCTCCGCGCTGGGGGCGTCCCGAAGGCCCGGGCTCGGCATTTGCACCCTGCTTGCCTCGTACCGCTGCCGCCCGCCCCTTATCGGTAGACCTTCGCGGCCGATCCCGCGCGGTCGGTCCAGCCTGTTTCGCCGCGGCGGCCGCCCGCTTGGAGGGTACGGGAGCCGGCTTCTGCTTCACGGCGGGTTGTTTCGTGCTCGCGTCTTGAGCCCTTTCCTGTTTGGCCTCGGGACCCCTGGCAGAGGTTTTCTTGGCGCCGCCGAGCTGGGCCATGGCGGTTTCATCCAGCGTCGAAAAGTTGGACTTCACCTCCACGCCGAGCGCCTTGAGTTCTTCAAGAAGCTGGTTGGACGGGATGCCCATCTTCTTAGCGAGTTCGTATACCCTGATCTTCGCCATAGCTTATTCCTCCCCCTCATCCGGTTCCCCTTCTGCCCATGCTCTCAAGCCGGCTAGGATTTCGGGGTTCATGCCCGGGACGTCGTTCAGTTCCTCATCCGATGCCGCGGCCACCGCTTCAGGGGTTTCCAGACCCCTTTCCGCCAGCGCCGTCATAACCTCCTCGGGAATCTGGCTCACTTCCTCGGTATCCGCGTCGTAGGCGCCGTCCTGGTCGATATCGGCCGTATCATCGGCCGCCTCGGCGGAGATTTGTTCTGCGTCTTCCTCTTCCGGTTCTTCGACGCCCTCGGCCTCGCCCATCATGCTACTCATGGCCGCGAGGATTTCCTGCTTCTTGGCCTCCTCGCTCTTCACGTCCAGTTCCCACCCGACCAGAATACCGGCCAACCGGATGTTCTGGCCGCGTTTTCCGATGGTCAGGGAAATCTGGTCCTCGGGCACGACCACTTCCATGTGCTTTGCGTCGGAATCCGTAATCTGGACCCTGGTAACCGTGGCCGGGGCGAGGGATGCCTTGACGTAATCCGAGAGCTCGTCCTTGAAGGGTATGATGTCGATCTTCTCACCCCGGAGCTCCCTCGTCACGGCCTGGACCCGCATGCCCCGCATGCCGATGCACGCACCGATGGGGTCGACATCGCGGTCCTTGCTCATCACCGCGATCTTGGTCCTCTCTCCGGCTTCCCTCGCCACCGCCTTGATGACCACCGTCCCGTCGTAAATCTCCGGAACCTCGGCCTCGAAGAGCCTGGAAACAAAATCCTTGCTCGCGCGGCTCAGGACGATCTGACTCCCTTTCGTGTTTTCTCTCACGTCTATGATGAGGGCGCGAATTCGGTCCGACTGGAGGAAGCGCTCGCCGCGGCACTGTTCGGAAACGGGCAGCAGGGCTTCGGTGCGCCCGATATCCACCATGATGTTGCGCTTCTCGATCCTCTTGACCACGCCGTTTATGATCGTCCCGATACGGTCCTTGTATTCTTCAAAGATGATCTCACGCTCAGCCTCGCGAATCTTCTGCGTGAGTACCTGCTTCGCCTGCTGGGCGGCTATGCGCCCCATGTAGGGGGTCGCCTCCAGGGGGAATTCCACGATGTCGTCCACCTGGGCGTCCTTCTTGGTCTTCTTCGCCTCTTTCAAGATGATCTCGGTCAGCGGGTTCTCTACTTCCGAACCTTCCACCACCTTCTTGATCTTGGCAAGTCTCATCTCGCCGGTTTCCCGGTCGAAGTGGCCGATGAAGGCCTCCTGGGAATGCAGCACCCTCTTGGCGGCAGCAGCCATGGCGTCTTCCAGAGCCGAGATGACTATCTCCCTGTCGATGCCCTTCTCGCGGCCGAGAGCTTCAATGGCCTGTAAAAGCTCGCTGGACATTCAGATTCTCCTTACATCCAATTCATGGAAACTTAAAGACCAGGTGGGCTTCCTTGATGCGCTCCAGGGCCACGCTACGCGTGTCCTCACCCACACGGATCAATACCTTGTCACCCTCTGTTCCCAGCAGGTCGCCCTCAAGAACTTGTCCCGCATCCTCGCCGCCAGGTCCGAGCACGACGCGGGCCGGATTACCTTTGAACCTCTCAAAGTGGCTTATTTGCCTCAAGGGGCGTTCAATGCCGGGCGACGATACTTCTAGATCATACGCGTGTGGAATCAAATCCTCCACATCAATCTGAACGGACAGGTGCCTCGACACGCTCTCGCAATCGGTTATGCCTACGTGTCCGTCCTCCCTGTCGAGGGTGATTCTTATCCACCAGCGGCGCCCCGACAACCTGTACTCCAGGTCGAACAGCACCAGGCCGTAGGACCGGGCCGTCGACTCGGCAAGCGTTCTGAGATTTCTCCAGCCAGGGAGCGTCCATGATCTCGATCTCCATACAAAGAAAAAAGTGGGCTTGTGGCCCACTTAAGGGTAAAGATAACACAAAACACAAAAATTTTCAAGAACATAAGGTGCTAGAATGTCCTTTTTCCGGCACCATTGGACGTAGGAACTTCATACCAGGAGGGCTTCATGGCACCCGTTCTTATCGCGGCTAACTGGAAGATGTACAAGGACATCCAGCAAACCAAAGAGTATTTTGAAGCGTGGCGCTCCCGGTCCTTTTCCCACCGGTCGGGAGGTCCTCTTCCTTCCGGCCTGCCCCTTGATTCACCTCGTCCAGTCTCTCCTCCCCGAAGGTCAGCAACTGGGTGCCCAACTCTGCCACGAAGAGGACGAAGGGGCATTCACGGGCGAAGTCTCCTGTGCGCTTTTGAACAGCCTGGGGTGCCGGTACGTCCTGATCGGGCACTCGGAGAGGAGGCACATATTCGGCGAGGAGGATGCGCGCCTGTCGGCGAAGTTCAAGGCTTCGCTCAGGCATGGCCTGAGGCCCATCTTTTGCGTGGGAGAGACCCTGGGACAGCGAGAGTCGGGCGATACCTGGGCCGTGATCGAATCGCAACTTTCGAAGGGTCTTGGAGAGAAGCCTCCGGCCGCCGGTTTCGATCTGGCCTACGAACCCGTGTGGGCCATTGGGACCGGTAAGGTGGCCAGTCCGGAGGACGCCGGTGTGGTGCACATGCATAGATCCGGCGTTGGCTGGCCGAACACGGCGTCGACGGCGGGGCGAGGATCCTCTACGGAGGCTCGGTCAAGCCCGATAACGCCGCATCCCTCCTCGACGCCCCCGAGGTAGGCGGCCTTCTCGTGGGGGGCGCCAGCCTCTCGCCGGACACTTTTTCGGACATCCTGTGGGCCGGTATTCGGTAGCGACCCCGGCGGCGCGCCCGCACCGGTCGAACCGGCAGGCGGCTCGGGCGCCCGCGGCCCATGCAACGCGATCTGCGAGGGTTTTTAGTGCTATAATTACGCTTCAGGAAGAGGTGAATCATGCAAATGCCGATGGTCATCGTGGGTGGACAATGGGGAGATGAGGGCAAGGGCAAGATCGTGAATCTGCTATCCGACGGAGCGGACCTCGTGGCGCGTTACCAGGGGGGCCACAACGCGGGCCACACGGTCATAATCGGTAAAAACCGGTACGCCCTGCACCTCGTTCCGTCGGGCATTTTGGCGGCGGGCAAGCTGTGTGTCATCGGAAACGGAATCGTCATAGACCCCGAGGCGCTGGTCATGGAGATCCGGTCGCTGAAGGACCTGGGTATAGACGTCCACGACCTCCGGATTTCGGATCGGGCGCACATGATCCTGCCACACCACGTCCTTCTCGACAAGCTCAGGGAAGAACGTCGGGGCAGCGGCAAGATAGGAACCACCGGACGGGGCATAGGTCCTTGTTACGAGAGCAAGTTCCACCGCGAAGGCGTCAGGTCTATCTTCTTCACCGATACGGAGAGGCTCAAGACCGAAGTCACCCGCCTTTCGGAAGCCAAGAACGCCCACCTCAAGGCCGTGTACGACAACGAGGGCATTCCTTCAGAGGAGGTGGTGGCCCGGTTTCTGGAACTCGCGCCCGAAATCGCGCCGCTTATCACGGATACCTCCATCCTGGTGAACCGATACATCGACGAGGGAAAGAAAGTCCTATGCGAAGGGGCTCAGGGTACCATGCTCGACGTCGACCATGGCACCTACCCCTTCGTAACGTCCAGCAACAGTACCGCCGGCGGCGCATGCACCGGCCTGGGCGTCTCCCCCACCAGGATCCGGAGCATTATCGGCGTCTACAAGGCCTACTGCACAAGGGTCGGAGAAGGTCAGTTCGTGACTGAACTGAAGGACGCCCAGGGCGACCTCATCAGGGAGCGCGGCAAGGAATACGGAACGACGACCGGACGTCCCCGACGGTGCGGGTGGTTCGATGCCGTGGCGGCGAGGCACTCGGTGCGCATCAACGGCTTGGACGGCATTGCCCTGACGCTCCTCGACGTTCTGGACGCCTTCGATGAAGTGAAGGTCTGCACGGCCTACGAATACGGCGGCAGGCGTTTTGACAGCTTTCCTGCGGCGCCGTGGGCGCTCGATGGGGCCGTCCCCTCTTACGAAGTTCTTCCCGGATGGAAAACCGACATTTTCGGTACGACCATGTGGGATAAGTTGCCTGGGAATGCGAAGGCCTACGTCGAGAGGTTGGAGCAGATCCTCGGGGTACCGGTGGTCATCCTGTCGACCGGCCCGGACCGGGCGCACACGATCGTCCGCGATCCGTTCCTCAGGAGCCTGCTGAAACAATGAGATTCCGCCTCCTTCTCGGCGTCGGTGCCATCGTCCTGGCAAGTACCGCCCTGACCGCCCGAACCCCGCGTCAGAAGGTGGTGGTCCTCGGTTTCGACGGCGCCGATCCGGGCCTCATCCGGAAATACATGGGCGAGGGGGACCTGCCTCACCTTGCGGCGCTAGCGCAGAAGGGTACTTTCCGTGACCTTAACAGTCACCAATCCCCCACAGACCCCGGTCTCCTGGGGCTCCTTCATAACGGGTTGGAACCCCGGCCGCGATCAGGTGTTCGATTTTCTGAGCAGGGACGTCAAGACCTACAAGCCCAGATTCGCGCTCATGGAGGAGATCAGCAAACCGTTCCTGCTCGGGCGCTGGAATCGATGGGTCTTTCCTGGCCTGGTCCTGGTCCTGGCCCTGGGTGTCCTGCTGGTTGCCCGCATCGCCCGGTCGCGCCCGCCTTCTCGCGGGGTCTCGGGCCTTATTATCGTTGCAGGGGCGGCCGTCGCCGGCGGCCTCTTTCTGTTCATCTCGGCCTATCTGCCGAATCGCCTCCCCGCGCCGAAGAACCACCTGAAAGGCACGCCCTTCTGGAAGACGGCCGCGGACGACGGTCTGAAGTGCCTGGTTTTCCGCGTGCCCGACACGTTTCCCGCCAGACCGTTCGTGCAGGGGCGCCTCTTGTCCGGCCTCGGCGTTCCCGACATGCGCGGCCGGGTAGGCACGCCGTACATCTTCACCACGGACCCCAGACTCACCGCGGGCGACAACGAGTTCTCCGTAGAGGTGGTCTCCATCAAGCCCGGATCGCCCCAGCCCGTAGCGACCACTATCAAGGGGCCGTTCAACAAGCCCTTCTACGACTACGTCCTGCAGGACGCGGGAGCGGGATCCAACGACCCAACCGTGCGGGCCGAGCTGAAGAGGCGATACGAGGCCAAGCTCAAAAGAGAGGGCGTGAGGCCCACCATAGACGTCCCGATGAAGCTGTCCTGGGACGCCGCCAGGGCCTCTTGCACGTACGACGTCCAGGGACAGAGGGCTTCACTCCAAAAGGGGCAGTGGTCGCAGTGGGTGGTACTGGACTTCGCCTTCAACCGGCTCCTCCACCTCAAGGGGATGGTGAGGTTCTACCTCCTCGGGACGTCGCCCTACCTCCGGCTCTACATGTCCCCGATTCACTTCCACCCCGAGGACCACGGCATCCCGATTTCGTATCCACGGGACTACGCCGAAAAGCTGCTCGAACGTTTCGGCTATTACAAAACGATGGGGTGGGCCATCGACACATGGACCATCTCGTCCGGACTGTGCGACGAGGACCAGTTCCTCTCGGACATGAACCAGACCGTGGACGCCTACGAGAAAATGATGAACGGCCTGCTGAAGGACGGCGACTGGGACCTCTACGTCCAGGTCTACAACTATACGGACCGAATCGCCCACATCCTCTGGCGCTACATGGATCCGAAGAATCCTATGTACGACTCGCCCAGGGCCGCCGTCTACCGGGAGGCCGTGCGCCGCGCCTACATGCGGATGGACCGAATCGTGGGGGAAGCCGAGGCCGAAATGCCCAAGGGCGCAACTCTCGTAGTTCTGTCGGATCACGGCTTCACGGCTTTCCGGAGGGGGGTCAACTACAACCGCTGGCTCATCGACCACGGCTACATGGTCTTGAAGGCGGACACCGGGGTCTTGACCCTGCAGGACCTCTTCGACGACGACAGACTTCTCTTCAAAAATGTGGACTGGTCAAAGACGCGGGCTTACGCCCTCGGCCTCGGGAGCATCTACATCAACGTCGAGGGCCGGGAAGCGCACGGCATCGTGCATCCCGGCGCGGAATACGACGCTCTGTGCGCCGAGTTGAAACGCGACATGCCGCGGATGGTCGATCCCCAGACGGGCGCACATCCCGTTTACGCGGTCTACACGCGGGACGAGATGTACAAGGATTACGATCCCGACCTGACACCGGACCTCAGGGCGACCAATATCCCTGGATACCGTGTTTCCTGGCAGACCTCCCTCGGAGGTGCGCCTCCTGAACTCATCAGCATCAACACGAAACCCTGGAGCGGCGACCACTGCTCCAACGACCCCTCCTTCGTTCCGGGCATGTTCTTCTCGAACCGCCCCGTGACGGCCGCACCGAATATGCTCGACATGGCGCCGACGGTCCTACATTGTCTGGGCGTCAAGATACCTTCGGGCCTGGAGGGCCGCCCGATCATCGGGGCCGCGGCCAGATGAAGACGAACCGCTGCCTGGCCGCACTCTCTCTGTCGCTCTTCTTGCTGGCCCTTCCGGCCGCCTCGAAGCCAAAGGACGTGGAGGGTGAGATCCGGCTGCTTGCCCGGCAGGTCGCGGAAATCGCGGGTAAGCAACGGGGGCTGCTCGACCAGATGGAACTCCTGAAACGACAGGTCCGGCTGGACGAAGCGGTCCTTGCGCGCCTCCATGACCGGCAATCCCAGACCCAGAAGGCACTGGCCGCAACCAACGAAGAACTAAAGACCCTTTCCGACAAAGAGGCCGGCGTGAGCGTTTACCTCAAGCAGCGCATGCGCCAACAGTACGCGCTCGGCGTCCTCCAGGAGTATCGGATCTACTTCTCCGTCAGCTCCACGCAGGATCTGAGGACTGCCGGCATGTACCTCCAGGCGCTGGCCAGGAAAGACGCGGCTAGCCTCAAGGAGCTTCACGCACTGAGGGTGGACAAGCAGAAGACCGCGGAGAGGTTGAACGGCCTCAAGGAGCAACTGGACAATCAATCGACGGAGGCCGCAAAAGAGAAGGACAACCTACTCCAGGAGCAGCGGCGGTTTGCAGGCATGCTGTCGGACCTCGAGAAGAAGAGGCACACCGCCCAGCAGGCGCTCGACGAGACCATCGAAGCGGCAAAGAAGATGGACCGCTACGTTTCCGACCTGGCTTTCCGATCCCGCGTGGACCTCTACACCAAGAACATGTCAGACTCGGAAGGGAGCCTGCCTTTTCCGTGCAGGGGACGAATCACCCGGGGATTCGGTGACTACGTGAACCCTCGCTTCCTCACGCGGGTCCCCCATCCCGGCCTCGACATCAGCGCGCCTCTAGGTACTCCCGTTGATGCCGTCTTCGATGGTATGGTCGAATATGCAGACTGGCTGTCGGGTTATGGGTACACCGTTATCCTGAGGCATCCGGGAGGCTATTTTACGATCTATGCCCACCTGGACAGGGTGGCGGCCCGCAAGGGCGAAGCCGTCAGTCAGGGGCAGGAGGTCGGTACGGTCGGAGAGAACGCCACGACCTCTTCGACGGGCCTCTACTTTGAATTGAGAGAGGGAGGAAAAGCCATCAATCCCCTTCCATGGTTGAAAGGAGTATCACATGGGAAATAGGTGCTCGCCTCGCGAGCGGGCTGCCGTGCTGGTGGTCGTGCTGTTCATGGTTGCGCTGGTCTTTCCGGCGTCCGCCGCCCGCCCCAATGCCCAGCAACCCATGGACGGCGAATCGTGGGACCTCTTCAAGAAGGTCTTCGGCATGGTGCTCA
This sequence comes from uncultured Acidobacteriota bacterium, assembly GCA_963724125.1. Classification (GTDB taxonomy): domain Bacteria; phylum Acidobacteriota; class UBA4820; order UBA4820; family DSQY01; genus CAVRTJ01. Next base: position 74,475 of record CAVRTJ010000010.1, on the reverse strand, counting down.
GAGACTATGTCGACCCAAAAACGCCGCAAGATGTCATCAAGGGAGCGCTTCAGGGAGCAGCATCAAGCGTCGGCCCCGAGTGCGCCTATATTCCGCCCGAGAAAGTGGCGGCCTACAAAGCCCTCGCCAAGGCCGGACCGCAGTTGCCCATGTACGTCACCAAGGACAAGGACTTCGCCCGCGTGCTGGCCGTCTTTCCCGGACAGAATGCCGACATCAGGCCCGGTGACGCGCTGCGTTTTATTGGGGATGAATCCACTTACGACCTGACCTATCCGGAGGTGCTCATCGCGCTTCGCGGCCAGGACGACAAGGGGATAAAGTGTACCTTCCTCAACCAGGAGTCGTGGCAATCGACGAGCGTGACCCTGACGAGGACGCTTCCCGCGGCCCCGACCTGGACGCCGCTCCCGGGAGCCGACGGCGCCCTCTCCATCCCGTGCCTCGAGGCAAAGCTCAGCAGCCACGCCGCCAACGCCATAAGAGCCTGCAGGGGAACGGTGGTTGTGGATCTCAGAAACTCCGCCTCTGGAAGCGTCGCAGATGCCATCAGGTGGGCGGGCGACCTCATCGGCCCCGGCAGAAGCGCGCTCTTCGAGAGCAAGAGAGGGACAATCGAGCGATCCGCTGTCCGGCCCCGGATATCTCAGGGGAAAGCACATGCGCGTCCTCGTGAACAAAACCACAGCCCGGGCGGGAGAGGTGCTCGCATCCACGCTCGCGGCCGCCGGAGCGATCGTATGCGGCGGACCGACATTCGGTTGGGCTCCAAGGTTCGAAGACTACACACTGCAAAACGGCGGGATCCTGAGGATCATCACCGCGTACTATGTCGCACCGGACGGCAAGGCCATGAACGACCACCCCATCCAGCCGGAAATATCACTGACAACTCCTGCCGGGGAAAGCGTGGTTAAGACCTACGAGCGAGTCCTGAAAGCCGCGCCGCCCGCCTTGGCCGGGGACCGATCGAATGGGGCCTAAGCGAAAACCCGCCGCTAGAAGGAGAAACCAGCTGCCCCTGTGGCTTTTCGCACTATTGCTGGTGGCCCTTGCCGGGGTGGTGATCGTTCGTCTGAAGCTGGGACCGCACAGGTCTCACCGCAGGCCGCCCCGGAAAACTAGGGTCAGCGCGAAGGAAACGGCCGGAAAAATTCCCTCCGGTGAGCGGTCCCCCTACGCCAAGGAGAAGACGCCTGAATCCGCGCGACAGAACAACAGGCCGGGTGAAGGACCGCCCACCGTGTCCATCGTCATCGATGACGTGGGCTACCGCATGGACCTCGTCGAGGAAGCCGTCGAGAAACTGCCCAAATCGGTCACCTTCGCCATCATCCCCTTTCTCCCTTATTCCGAACAGTCGGCCGACTACCTCCACGCCCACAGCTTTCCGGTGATCCTGCACGCACCCATGGAACCGGAAAATAACGGAAGGTGGAAACACACGCCCGGCGAACTCATGGTCGGGATGCCCCGCACCGAGGTGGACAAGATCCTGGCCGAAGACTTCAAGGCCGTCCCTCACGCGGAGGGCGCAAACAACCACATGGGCTCCATGGCTACTTCAGACCCCGTCCTCATGCGGGACGTGATGGCGTTTCTCAAGGCCAGGGGCTTCTACTTTCTGGACAGCAGGACGACGGCCCAGACCGTGGCTTACGATACAGCCCAGGATATGGGGCTCCGTTCGGCGCACAGGACCGTGTTTCTTGACGATGTCGACAAAGAAGATGCTATCATTAAGCAGTTGGACAGCCTGGTTACCCGCGCCGAAAGAGAGGGACCGCTTGTGGCAATCGGCCACCTGCGTCCGAGGACGATCGAAGTCCTCTCCAGGAAGATCCCAGACTGGACGGCGAAGGGCGTGCGTTTCATCCCCCTGCGAGAGGTTGTGCACTGATGACGTCCGACACCTCCCCCCCCGCACCCGAATACATCGGCAAGTACAGGATCGAGAAGGTTCTGGGAAAGGGTGCCATGGGAGTGGTCTATCTGGCCCGCGACCAGACCATAGACCGGCCGGTGGCGTTGAAGACCATCGTTCTTCCTGAAGGGCTGGATGACCAGAAGGTGAAAGAATTCAGGGCCAGATTCCTTATGGAAGCGCGGGCGGCCGGCCGTCTGAGCCACCCTTCCATCGTCACCGTTTACGAGGCGGACGACGGCGCCCGGTCCGGCATTCCCTTCATCGCCATGGAGTACGTTGAAGGGCTTCCCTGGAATTACAAGATCCGCAGGGGGGCGAAACAGGATCCCGATGCGGTCCTTCCCCTCATCCGCCATGTGGCTTCTGCCCTGGCCTACGCCCACCAGTCCGGAGTCGTTCACAGGGACATCAAGCCAGCAAATATCGTCCAGACTCCGGACGGGCACGTCAAACTCATGGACTTCGGCATCGCCAAAGTGCCGACGTCGGAGTTGACCCGGGAAGGCCAGTTCCTGGGCACACCCGCTTACATGTCCCCAGAGCAGGTCATGGGCAAGCCCGTGGACGGTCGTTCCGACCTGTTTTCGCTGGGAACGGTCCTCTACGAACTCCTGACCTGCCAGAAGCCTTTCCCGGGCGAGGAGATGACCTCCGTCGGATTCCGAATCTGCAAAGAGCAACCCCGCCCCGCAGAGGAAATAAACCCGGACATTCCGCCGGAGGTACGCCAGATCCTCCGCCACCTGCTTGAGAAATCCCCCGATGATCGATATGCCACGGCAGTCGAGCTCGTCCAGGACATCGATGCCTACATGGCCGGTGCGGGCCTTCCGCACGCCGGCACGGCGCCTGTACCGACAGCGACGCCGATGGACGACTCAACGCTCATCACCGATCCGCCCTCGGACGAGGGTGCACGAATCCGACCGACCGCGTCCGGCAAACAGGCTTCCCGTCCCACGCCGCCGCGGCGCCATCCCTTGCTCAGACCCGGTCTCGTCGTCCTGGGCCTGGCGGGCCTCTTCGTCGTTGTCGTTGCCGGCGCAGGCGCGTTGCTCATGGTCAGGAACTCCGGAGAGACGGCCCTCACCGCTCCGCCGGTGGACCAGGTCCAGATCGAACCGGTCATTCCTCCGGACGTGACCGCCCGGGCAGAAGCGATCATCAACGAACCGATTTCTCCTCCCCCCGCACCCCGTATCGCGGCGCCCATGGCCCGGCGCAACAGGGAACGCGTCGTTTCTGCCAAGCCCGGCGCCTCAAGCGAGAAAGTCCCGCCGCCCGCCGCCAGGAGCGACCTCTCCGCCAATCATGCCGTCGGCGGCACGCTCGAACCGGCAAAGGTCTCCTATCTCTTTTCCAGCAAAATCCTCAGAGGGGAGTTCCAGATCCTCGTGGACGGCACGCCTGCGGTGAAAAAAATCATCCACCGAAGATTCTCCTTCAGAGACGCGGTTTACAGCGGCACCTTCCCGGTCCCACCCGGAACGCATGAAATTTCTTTTCAGGTCAAAACAGAGATCCAGAACATCTCGGAAATCTACAAGGAAAAACAGACTTTCCAGTCCGGCAAAGACCGCCGCCTGAAGATAGTAATGACCCGGTTCAACAAGGAGATTCACTTTGAGTGGGGCGGCTAGAAAGGCGCTCGTCTTATTTTTTCTTCTGCTCCTGGCGGCGTGCGCCCAGAGGCGTCCGCGAGTCGGTCAACCGCAAGCGAATGTCCCGGGGGAGTCCTACTCGGCCCTTGTCCGCTGCACGGTCGCATACGGAAAGACGAATGTAACGGCTTCCGGAGGGTGTGCTCTAGATCCGGGCGTCGGCGCCCGCATCGAACTGAGAGACCCGTTTGGTGCCGCCAGGTTGCTCCTGCTCGTCACGCCCCGCAAGGCCACGCTCATCTCCATCGACAGCGGCGGTTTCTACACCTGGTCCGGCGCGTCCGGGAACATGCCCTGGAGCGCCTCCGATCTGTGGGCCGTCCTTTCGGGACATCTACCAGGCAATGCACACCGGCTGAAGCTCTCGGCCGATGGAGTGCTCGTATCTGCCAGGTGGCGAAACGCCGACGGCCGAATCCACGCAACGTTCAAGGCTTCGCATGAGGGGCCTTGCCCCTTTGCCGAGGCGCGCCTGTCAGGTCCGCGTTCAGCGTCCCTCAGCATCTCGTTCTCGGGGGCAAAGACCAACGCGTTCCAACAGAGCATCTTCGCACCTCCCGCTGATCTCGACACGAGGCCCTCCCTCCCGGCGGAAATTCTGCGGAATCTGAGCCAATGAAGCAGCCCTGTCGATATCGCGCGCACGCAAAGATCAACCTCGGTCTCGAAGTCGGCGGGCTCAGACCGGACGGCTACCACGAAATGCGGTCGGTGCTTCAATCCATCGCTCTGTGCGACATCCTCGACTTCAGCCCGGCGGAAGAGGGCATCCGTGTGACGTGCTCGGACCCGAGCCTGGGGACCGGAGAGGACAACCTCGTGATAAGGGCCGCCAAAGCCCTTCTCGGTGCCTTCAACTGCGAAAGAGGCGCCAGGATTCACCTCAACAAAATAATCCCCATGGAGGCGGGCCTGGGTGGGGGGAGTTCCGATGCGGCCGTGACGCTCCTCGCCCTTGCAAAACTGTGGAAACTAGAGGCCAGCAGGGAAGACCTTTTGGAACTTGCTCTGGGGCTTGGATCGGACGTCCCGTATTTCCTTGTCGGAGGAACGGTTCTGGCGGTGGGACGCGGCGAAGAGGTATACCCCCTTCCCGACGCACCGCCGCTCCATGTGCTCATCGTACCCACCGCGTCGGGAATGTCCACCAAAAGGGCTTACTCCCTCATTGACAAGAGGTTGACAGAGTGCCCGGCGGTCCCTAAAATATTTACGACAGTTCAAGGCGTAGTGGAAGGGAAGCTGAGCGAGGGAGTGCTTTTCAATCATTTCGAGGAGGTGTATGGGCAAATAGAGGGAGAGGTGGCGGTTTTGCGTCGGATTCTGCTCAAGAATGGTACGGGGCGTCTGCTGCTTGCGGGCTCGGGTTCGGCATGGCTCGGTATTTTCACGAGCCGGGAAGAAGCCCGGGAAGCAAGGAGGAGCTTGGCACTCGCCGGCAGCAAAGGCATATTGACGCAGACTCTGACGCGCAAGGACTACTGGGATCTCACCGTACCTTCAGTGGAGAAGGAGAATCGACAATGAAGATCACCGACATCCGGATCTTCCCGGTGGATGAGCCCAAGCTCAAAGCTTTCGTTTCCATCATCTTTGACCAGTGCTTCATCATCAGCGACATCAAGATCATCGAGGGCAACAATGGTCTTTTCCTCTCGATGCCCAGCAAGAAGAGGAGAGACGGGACTTTCAAGGACATTGCCCATCCCCTCAACAGCGAAACGCGGAAGATGATGGAAGATGCCGTAATCGCCGCTTACCACGATGCCATGAAGGAGAAGGGGGCGGAAGAGACCTCGGCAGCGGGAGCGAACATGATGGACGACCCGCCGGAAGAGGCTCCGGAGGCGGCCTTTGAAGGGGCCGCACCTGAAGGGGCGTCACCTGAAGGGGTTATGGGCGAACCCATGTGATTCACTCGAAAAACGATTGCGTCAAAAAGGACCGGGATGCATCCCGGTCCTTTTTTTCTCACGCGCCGATTCCCCGAGGCGCGCCCATTCCGGAGGATGCTGTCCAAAACCTGCTATGCACAGGGCTTTCCTCATCCCGAGAAGCGGCCATGAACCGGCCGTGCACGCTTGCCTAGATCTTTCAGTATTGCTATTCTGTAATCTCGATTGTGCCTCGCCGTTACATCGCACTGGGGAGTAGCCAAGCGGTAAGGCACCGGTCTTTGGAACCGGAGATCGGTGGTTCGAATCCACCCTCCCCAGCCACGCATCCATATTTTTTTTCGACCCAAGGAGTCAGGTGGAGAGAATGGACGAGAAAACGGTTGTCTTTTCGGGAAGGGGGAACCCGGAGCTGGCGGATAAGATCGCCGCCTACCTGGGCATCCGTTTGGGGGAGATCAAGCTTTTCAACTTCTCGGACGGGGAAAATTACTGTCAGGTACTGGAAAACGTGCGGGGGAGGGACGTATTCGTCATTCAGCCCACCTGCCATCCGGTGAACGACAACCTCATGGAGCTTCTGATCATCATGGATGCGCTCAAGAGGGCGTCAGCCCAGCGGGTGAATGCGGTCATCCCCTACTACGGGTACGCTCGCCAGGACCGCAAGGACAAGCCGAGGGTCCCCATTACTTCGAGGCTCGTGGCCGATCTGCTCGAGGCCGTCGGGACCGACAGGCTCATCTGCGTGGATGTTCATGCCGCACAGATCCAGGGCTTCTTCAACGTGCCGGTGGATCACCTTTTCGCCGCACCCGTTCTCATCAATCACATTGCAAAGATGGGTCTCCCCAACCTCACCGTAGTCTCACCCGATGCAGGGGGCGTGGAGAGGGCGAGGGCCTACGCCAAGCGGCTGGGCACCCAGCTTGCCATCGTGGACAAACGCCGCGAAGTGGCCAACGTGGCGGAGGTGATGAACGTCATCGGAGACGTAAAGAACCGCTCCTGCTTTATCGTGGACGACATCATAGATACTTCGGGAACCCTGTGCGAAACGGTCAAGGCTCTGCTCGAAAAGGGGGCAAAAGCGGTCTACGCAGCCTGCACCCACCCGGTCTTTTCGGGTCCCGCCGTGGACAGACTGAACGCATCCGGCATCTCGAAGGTCCTCGTGACCGACACCATTCCCATTGGCGAAAAGCAGAAACTCTGCCCGAAGATCGAGGTCCTGTCGGTAGCGCCGCTTCTGGGCGAGGCCATCCAGAGGATCCACGACGAAAGTTCGGTTTCCTCGCTTTTCGTCTGACGGAGTGCCCGCCGACGTTTTCGCAGGGAGGACGGGAGGAACGGGAGGGGATCTGCGTCTCCCGAGGGCTGACACCGAATAACCTAGGGCAGACGGAAGTGAACAACGGCGGGGGACGGGTTCCCAAAGGGAAACCAGCGCCCGCCCCCCACTTCCGTACTCACCTGCTCACTGTCCCTCCGAGGGTCGGCCCCCGGCTACTCGGTCGCTCGATCACTGTTTATGGTCTGCCGTCTGCGGTCCGCAGTCGGCCATCAACCTTCGAAGGTCTGCCCGCGCCTCAATCACTTGGTCCCTCGATCACTCTCTTCAAGTATCCTCCGGGCGTTGCGGCGAAGGCCGTCGAAGCGCGCCCTCCGGATAGCCGATCCGCGGGTGGCGCGGTCCCACCGGGCCTCGGGCATGTCGGCGATCTCGCGCGGGTCGGGCGAGAACCAGCCGTTTCTCGGTTCGAAATCCGCGTCGGAGCAAAGAGGGGCCCGCCTGTTGTGCGGACACACCTCCTGGCATCGATCGCAGCCGAAGAGGTGGCCATGGAGGGGAGGGACGTCCGGCGGAAAGTCGCCGCGGTACTCAATCGTCCACGTCGACAGGCACAGGCCCGCGTCGACCGTACCCGGCCCCCTCAAGGCGCCGGTCGGACATCCCCGGAAACAGATCTCACATTCGCCGCACCCGTCCGGAACGGGCGCCTCCGCAGGAAGCTCAAGGTCGGTGACGAGTTCACCCAGAAACACGTACGAACCCCATCCGGGAACGATGAGCATCCCGTTTTTTCCAGGAAACCCGAGGCCCGCCTGGACCGCCAGCGCCCTTTCGAGGAGGGGCACGCTGTCGACACAGATCCGGGCTCTGTGGCCCGCCTCCTCGAGCAGCGCGGCCGCCGCCTTCAGCTTCTGCCTGAGGACCTTGTGGTAGTCTCGTCCCCAGGCGTACCTGGAGACCCAGCTCCGCCCCTCGTGCACGAATCCGGCCGACATGGCCCGCGACGTGTTGTAGGGCATGGCCGCGCAAAAAACTCCGTTCGCCCATGGAAACAGCGCACGGGGATCGCAGCGCCGCCCCCCCGAATCCGACATGTAGCCGAGAGGACCATGGTGTCCGTCTTCGACCCACCGGCGGTAACGCTCTCGAAAGCCATTCTCCAGCCGTGCCGGGCTCGTGCCGGCTGCCACAAACCCTGCGCCCCTGATCCGGTCGAGCACGGACTGCACGAGATCATTCTTCTCCATGCGACCCTATTTTAACCGGGCGCGAACGAAACGCCACCGCTCTCATGCATGAGGGGGGTGAGATTCTTGCGCTTTCAAGCGGAGGAAAAAAAAGGGGGCGCCCGAGGGCGCCCCCCATAGTCCGATGAGGATTGCAGACTTTATTTTCTGTCCCTCTTGATTCCCGCCGGCACGATATCTCCGTTGGCGGTGAGCCCGAGAGCCGTCGTCCCCGTCCTGAACGCCAGGTCGTCGCGGTCGTTGTAGCTTCCGCTGGAGCAGGCGTTCGTGCCGGGGTCCGCGTTATAAGTCATCTGCGCGCGGACCGCCTGCATGGTGCCCGCCGTCCCCGACAGGGTGAACGTCCAGGTGAAGGTCTTATACCCGCTTCCCGTCGCCTGTTGCGTGGAACCCACCTTGGTCCAGGAGGGGCTGGACGCGTTCGTCGCGTAGAAGAACGTCACGTAGTCCGCCGTGCCCCAGCAGTAGGCGCTCACCGTAACAGTCACCTGCTGGCCTGGCGCCAGGCAGCTCGTGCCGTCCGAGGTCGCGATGGTGATCGCCTCGATCGATTCGTCGCTGTGGCAGGACCCGCTGTTGCCGTCGGCGCACCCGTTGATGGTGTTCGGGGCGTTGCTCTCACCGGTCGTACCGCGGCACTGCAGCAGGCTGGACGGCGCCGTCACCGACTTGCCGGCCGTCGTGACAGCCGGGCAGTGATACGTCGAGTTGTAGCTGGCCGTCAGCGCATTGCAGTTGCCCCCAGAGGCTGTGGACGTGAAGTTGATCCCCGTCCTGTTCGCTCCGCTGATCGTCACGGACTGGCTGGACGGCGTGAAGGTGTACCCGCTCAGGCTCGGCGTCACCGTGTACGTGCCGTTCGCCAGGCCGCTGAAGCTGTAGGTCCCGGACGAGTTCGTCGTCGCGGTGCCCGTGCCCGCGCCGGACAGCGTCATCGTTACGCCGTTCGCCACGTCCCCGCTTACGGTCCCGGAGATGGAGTAGGTCGCAGGCGGTGCCGTAGTCGCGGTCATGAACGCCAGGTCGTCGCGATCGTTGTAGTTGCCGCTGTAGCAGGCGTTTGTGCCGGGGTCCTTGTTGTAGGTCATCTGCGCACGGACCGCCTGCATGGTGCCCGCCGTCCCCGACAGCGTAAGGGCCCAGGTGAAGGTCTTGTATCCGCTTCCCGGCGCCTGTTGCGTGGATCCCACCTTGGTCCAGGAGGGGCTGGACGCGTTTGTCGAATAGAAGAACGTCACGTAGTCCGCCGTGCTGTAACAGTAGGTACTCACCGTAACAGTCACCTGCTGGCCGGGTGCCAGGCAGCTCGTGCCGTCCGACGTGGCGATGGTGATCGCCTCTATCGACTCGTCGCTGTGGCACGTTCCGGAGGTCCCGTCAGCGCACCCGTTGATCGTGTTGGGTGCGTTCGCTTCCTTGCCGGAGCCCACGCACTGCAGAAGGCTCGAGGGCGCCGTTACCGACTTGCCGGCCGTCGTGACAGCCGGGCAATGATACGTCGAGTTGTAGCTGGCCGTCAGCGCACTACAGCTGCCCCCAGAGGCTGTGGACGTGAAGTTGATCCCCGTCCTGTTCGCTCCGCTGATCGTCACGGACTGGCTGGAGGGCGTGAAGGTGTACCCGCTCAGGCTCGGCGTCACCGTGTACGTGCCGTTCGCCAGGCCGCTGAAGCTGTAGTTCCCGGACGAGTTCGTCGTCATGGTGCCCGTGCCCGCGCCGGACAGCGTCATCGCCACGCCGTTCGCCACGTCCCCGCTTACGGTCCCGGAGATGGTGTAGGTCGCGGGCGGAATGGCCGTGGCCGTGAAGTTGATCCCCGTCCTGTTCGCTCCGTTGATCGTCACGGACTGGCTGGAGGGCGAGAAGGTGTACCCGCTCAGGCTCGGCGTCACCGTGTACGTGCCGTTTGCAAGGCCGCTGAAGCTGTAGTTTCCGGATGAGTTCGTCGTCGCGGTGCCCGTGTCCGCGCCGGACAGCGTCATCGTCACGCCGTTCGCCACGTCCCCGCTTACGGTCCCGGAGATGGAGTAGGTCGCGGGCGGAATGGCCGTGGCCGTGAAGTTGATCCCCGTCCTGTTTGCTCCGTTGATGGTCACGGACTGGCTGGAGGGCGAGAAGGTGTACCCGCTCAGGCTCGGCGTCACCGTGTACGTGCCGTTTGCAAGGCCGCTGAAGCTGTAGTTTCCGGATGAGTTCGTCGTCGCGGTGCCCGTGTCCGCGCCGGACAGCGTCATCGTCACGCCGTTCGCCACGTCCCCGCTTACGGTCCCGGAGATGGTGTAGGTGGTCGGCGTCGTGCTCGCGGTCATGAAGGCGAGGTCGTCGCGGTCGTTGTAGTTTCCGCTGGTGCAGGCGTTCGAACCGGGGTCCGCGTTATAGGTCATCTGCGCGCGGACCGCCTGCATCGTACCTGCAGTACCCGACAGGGTGAAGGTCCAGGTGAATGTCTTGTACCCGCTTCCCGGCGCCTGTTGCGTGGAGCCCACCTTGGTCCAGGAGGGGCTGGACGCGTTCGTCGCGTAAAAGAACGTCACGTAGTCCGCCGTGCTGTAGCAGTAGGTGTCAACCGAGACCGTCACCTGCTGGCCGGGCGCCAGGCAGCTCGTGCCGTCCGAGGTCGCGATGGTGATCGCCTCGATCGATTCGTCGCTGTGGCAGGACCCGCTGTTGCCGTCGGCGCACCCGTTGATGGTGTTCGGGGCGTTGCTCTCGCCGGTCGTACCGCGGCACTGCAGCAGACTGGACGGCGCCGTCACCGACTTGCCGGCCGCCGTGACCGCAGGACAGTGGTAGGTCGAGTTGTAGCTGGCCGTCAGCGCGTTGCAGTTGCCGCCGCTCGATGCCGTGGCCGTGAAGTTGATCCCCGTCCTGTTCGCTCCGTTGATGGTCACGGACTGGCTGGAGGGCGAGAAGGTGTAGCCGCTCAGGCTCGGCGTCACCGTGTACGTGCCGTTGGTCAAGCCGCTGAAGCTGTAGTTTCCGGACGAGTTCGTCGTCGTGGTGCCCGTGCCCGCGCCGGACAGCGTCATCGTCACGTTGCTCGCCACGTCTCCGCTTACGGCCCCGGAGATGGAGTAGGTCGCAGGGGGCGTCCCTCCACCCGGGACGGCCGACTTGACCGACGCCAGCGGGCCGAAGCACGCGTCGTTCGAGCCCACGGCCTGGACGGAGTAGTAATAGGTCAGACCGGGCGCTACCGCAGCGTCGGTGTAGCTGGTGCCGCTCACCGTGGCCACGATCGTCATGCCGGCGTTGACGCTGAATTCGTTGCGAAGCACCTTGTAGGCAGAAGCGTTGGTCACGCCCGTCCACGAGAGGGCGACGCTGCCCGATCCCGCCGTGGCGGTGAGGGTCGGTTGTCCGATGCTCGGGCACGCGGAGTAGCTCGTGTTGGTCACGCTCGTGCAGGCGATGCCGTGGCGGTTGAATGCGGCGTAGATTGCTGCGGCGTGGGGCGTGCCGTTGCTCAGGTTGCCGTCGTCATCGTCCACGGCGCGGAAGGTCGTGAACCAGTTGCTGGTCCCGCAGCCGTTGGCGCCCGAAAGGGACGGGCAGCTGTAGGCGTCGCCCGACGTCGAGCGGGACAGGAAGAAGAGCCGGTCGGCGATCATCCAGGACGTGGCCTGGTCGTATCCCTCGGCAGGGAGGTCCCTGGCGGCCAGATCCCAGCCCACCTCGGACATGATGTAAGACTCGCAGTGGCCCTCGTATCCGCAGGGACCGGGGTAGCTGCTGCTTGTGGAACAGTGGTATCCGGTGTAGCCGGAGAGCTGCGAGGGCTTGGCGGGCGTCGTAGAGTAGGAGTGCTTGGTGTAGTCGGCGTCGCGGATGCCCGTACAGTTGGTGCAGGGGTTGCCGTAGCCGGAGCACTGCTGGCCCGGGATGAAGTTCACGCCGATGCAGGACTCGTGGGTCGTGAGTATCGCATTGATGTCCGCGTAGGATTCGCTCGATCCCACCGTGGAAGAAGGGCTCCCATCGTTCGAATCGAGGCCGTGGCCCACTTCGTGAAGGAATACCGTGGGCAGTTCACCCGTGTTGGAGCAGCCTCCGCCCGACTTGAAGAAGTTGACGGCAGACCCGTCCCAGTAAGCATTACATGTCTGGTTGAGGTTCACCTTGTCCGTGAGCTGCCCCTTGAGCCAGTTGTTGGAGGGAAGCCAGCCGAGTGCCTTTTCTTTCCAGGCCGTCAGGTGGTAGTAGGTCGTGCGGGCTGCATGGGTGTTTCCCGATCCGCCCACGCCCGGTGTCGTGCAGTCCGTTCCGGACGAGGTCGAGAACGCCAGGTCTCCCGGGAGAAGTCGACGTGCTCAGGGACGACGATCCGCACGAATCGGAAACTTTGACGTACTTGCCCGTCAGGCTCGCGGTCGCCGTTCCTCCGCTGTAGGTATAGTTGCCGCCGGCGTCGGCGGTCTTGGTCCCACTGTTCGAAACGTTGATGAAGTGAAAGGGACGCACCACTTCCGGGTCCGCATTGGAATTCTGGTAGACGCCGCCCGTTACCGAGCCGTATTCATTGGCGTCTCGGAAGGCGAGGATTTCGCCCGTGTGCGCGTCGATCTTCGCGGTCCACGTCCCCAGAACACGCGGGCGCCGGAACGCAACGGTGTAAACGAGCTTGTAGTCCACACCGTGACCGGGTGCGGCGACGTAGATGCCGGAGTCGCCCTGTGGCGCGGTGGGAAGGATGCTCAGGGACCCGGGGTTCACCCAGACGTCTCCGCGATCGAGACCGCCGATGTAACCCGCGAGAATCTGGCGGGCCGTTTCGGCATCGATGGTGGGAATCGGATCGATGTCGATCGTGCCGAGGAACTCGCCGCCGAACTGAATGAGGTTCCCGTTGTTAACTCTGAAGATGACATAGGCGTTTTCCACGGGCAGGCCGTGGAAGGTGCGGCGGAACTGGACGAACCAGAGATACCCGCCGTACTCGCCGGTCCCGCCCTGCGCGACCTTCAGATCCGCAATGTCGACGCCGAACAATTCGGGATATCTGCGCATGAAGTCCTTCGCCAGCCGGACGACGACGTGCTTGTTCACCCGGCCGTTCGCCCCAGTCTCGGCGCGAAGATCGACGGTGTGCAGGTTGTTCCCCCGGCCCGGAATCCAGGGTATGCCCCGGCCTTCTATCACGGCGGGAACGCCCGTGCGCCGGTCTATTTCACAACGCCATTTCGTTCCGTTTTCTGTAAGGAATCGGTCCCAGCCCTCATAGACCTGCCTCATGGCCGGATCGTCCGCCACGCTCATGTGCTGGCGCAGCGCGTTTCCATCCACGATCGATGCGTGAACCTGGAGATTGCCTGAAGCCGTCGCCAGATCATCGAGCGTGTTACGAGCCCGTTTTGCCACCTGGGCCGGCGTACACACGGCCAGCAGCAGCGCACAGGCGACCACCGCGATGAATACACTTATGCTTCTCTGCTTCACCTTGCATCCTCCCCTTGTGTGAATTCTGACTCTTCCAAAAAATGACAAGACTCCCCGAGGGTGATTTAAAGCAAGTGCTGTGCCATAGCCGCACCCGGGGCATATATCCTTGATAAATATGGGGATTCACCGGGTCAGCGAAGACGTCCCACCGAGAACTCCGTACACAGCTGGCGGTGCCGCTTCGGCACCCCCCCACTCAACCCGCTGCAAAGCCTGGCTATTTTTGACAGAGAAGATGATTCACACCCGGATCGAATACTGCGTTCACACCCCTGAAGGTGTTCTGCTCCGGGGGAGTCCCCATCCCGTTGCCCCTTGTCCTGCGAGCGGGTACCATGGGGCCTGACCGGATAGGCCGGCGGCGGCCGCAGGCTCGGAGAGGATGGGCAACCATGGACCAGACCGGGAAGAAACCGCCCGAAGAGAACCTGACCATCCTTGTGCTTTCAGGAGAGATGGAGAAGGGTCTCGCCGCGTGCAACCTTGCTCTCGCGGGAGCCGCATCCGGCGGCCGGGTCACCCTCTTTTTCAGTTTCTGGGGGCTGAATCTTCTGAAGCGCAGAAATGCGGCCATCAGGGGCCCCCTCCTGACGAGGGTTCTCGGACGCCTCAACCGGGACGACGTCGACCGCCAGAGGCTCGGCCGATTCAATATGTGGGGCCTTGGGCGCAGGGCCCTTCTCCGGGTGATGCGGCGGAAAGGCATGGCCTCGTTCCACGAGAGCCTCACAGCCGCTCACGAGCTGAACGTCAGGATCATCGCCTGTTCGACGACCATCGAACTCATGGGGCTCAACCGGGAGGCGCTAATCCCCGAGGTAGACGAGATAGCGGGCGCCATGACCTTCCTTGGAGACTCAGCGAGCGGTCGGTCGCTCTGCATTTCGTAATCGAGCGGGGAGAAGGCCACCCGGTTGAACGGCCTCGCTTTTGACCCGGCTTGGGCTATACTGATTCTATGTACGAGGCCTTTTACGACCACCACGTCCACAGCGCCTTCTCGTGGGACAGCGAGTCTTCCCTCGAAGATCTCGTGGCGTCCGCGAGAAAAGTGGGGGTGGGCGGCTTCGTGCTGGCCGACCACGTCGAGTTCGATCCGTCGGATCCCGGCTTCGGTGCCTACGATTACGACTCGGCGCGCGACGCATGGGAAGACATCCAGGCCATAACGCCCGACCTCAAGATACGATTCGGCGCCGAAGTAACCCACCAGGAACGATTTCTCTCGGAAATTGCCGCCTTTCTCCATCTCAGGCGCTACCACTGGGTCATCGGCTCAACGCACTACGTGGGGAGAGAAGAAATCTCTTCCTACCTCGCCAGGATGGAAGCCGAAAACGAACCTCTCGAAGACTGCCTGAACGATTATTTCTCGAACTGTCTGAAAGTGGTGGAAAGCAACCTGTACGATTGCCTCGGGCATCTGGACTATCCCAAGCGGTTCTCAAAGCGCGGCCCCGACCTCACGGGCGAATTCTGGCTCGAACACTACGGCCCCTGCATCATGGACGTCCTTGCCGCCTGCCTGGATTTCGGCGTCTTTCTGGAAGTCAACACGGGCTCCTTCCGGGTGGGCTTCAACGAACCCTTCCCAGGCTGGGCCATTCTTGACAAATACAGGATGCTCGGAGGCAGCGAGGTGGTCCTCTCATCCGACGCCCACCGTCCCGAGGACGTCGGTACGGCCTACGGCGTCGTCATCAAGGAACTCGTCAAGCGGGGCCTCTCCGTCCGCAACGGCGTGGCTTAGAAACCAGGCAGTATCCAACCGCGGAGACGTGAAGTCGCGGAGAAAGCAACCTGATTTCACGGTGAGACGGTGAGGCGGTGAGAAGAATGTCTGATATCAAGTGATCGAGTGATCAAGTGATTAAGTCGGGAGGAGATCTTCGAAGGCCCGTCCCGCGCCGTTTTACAAATCCGAAATCCCAAGTCCCAATTCCCAAATTACCTTTTTCTCACTGCCTCACCGTCTCAGTGTGGGAACCAAAGAGTCTCCACCTCCGCGTCTCCGTGCCTCCGCGGTTAGAGTCCCTTCATGTTCGGCAGCCGCTGTCGTTCGATCACAGAAACTGGAAGGCGACCAGGATGGCGACGGCGATCCCCATGAGGCTCTCGCCGGCAATGATGCCCGACGCCACCGGGATCGTGTAGTCCTCGGCGGTCTTCGGCGACCTCTTCTCGACAACCCACGCGATGAGCGCGCCCAGAAACATGCTGACCGAGTTGAAGGCGGGGATGACCAGCGCAATACCCATGCCCGTCGGTGAAGGCAGGAAGGTCCGGCTTCGGGGCCATTTCTTCTCGGCGATTGTGATGACCAGCCCGATGATGCCGCCCACCAGAAGCGCCCATCGCGCCGAGACGGGCAGGGCCGTGATGCCGTGGGACAGCAGCATGGCCACGCCGGCCCAGACCTGCGCCGCGGGCGCGGGAAGGCGGGCCGTACCGATCACGCTGGGGTTGGGTATGAGAATGTTGTAGACGGGCACGCAGATGAGCGCAGCCGAACACGGCGCCGACGATCATGACCGCGAACTGCTTGCGAGGGCTGGCGCCCACGTTGTAGCCGCACCGAAGGGCCTGCAGGAGGTCGCCCGAGGAGGTCGCCGCGCCTCCCGTCACGTTGGCCGTCATGAGGTTGGTGACCATGTTCCCTGGCGCGACGGCGCCGTACATGAGCTGCGTGATCTTGCCCATGGCGCCCACGGGCGTGATGTCCGTCTCGCCCGTGGCCCGGCAGGACACGATGGCGAGGAAGAAGGACATGATGACGGCGAGAATCGCCATCCACCAGTGGATCCCGAAAAAGGAAATCTGAAGGACGACGGCACCCGCCCCCACCAGCAGAACCCCCAGGCCGAACCACGAGCCGGGGACTTCCACGTGCGCCAGAGGATCGCCGCTCTCCTGGTCCTCTTCCTTCTTCCGCACGAACATCCCCGTCAGGCCCGAGAGAGCCCTCAGGATGGTCCTCCACTGATAGAAGAACGACAGGAGTCCGGCGGTGACCATCATGGCCACGCCGGGCCACATCAACCAGTGGACCATGTTCCGGTAGCCGCCGTAGTTCTGCCGCCGCGACTGGCCGGAATCGAACCCGAACAGCGCGTCGCCGCTCCCCGGGGTCACAGCCAGGCTCGCGTCCCACTGCCTCGCGTGCTCCAGCTCCGCCGTCAGGTGTCCCCTTACCATGGCGAAGCGAACGACGCCGTGCAGCGGGTTGGCGCCAGCCGTCGGGCGTCGTCGGGCCGTTGAGGGCCTGGAGGAGGGCCCTTTCATCTTCGAAGCGCGCCTCGTTCTCGAAGGTCAGCGAAATCGTACGCGGAACGATCTGCCCCCTGGGGCCATCCGCCCGGCCCGTGGTGAACGCCAGCGAGGTTCCAGCCGGCACGCTGAAAGGAAAGCGCAGGGCGCGCCCCGCCGACCCCGGCGCGAAACCCAGCGCCGGATGGACCGTCGCCGGGGAAGACGACAGCGTGGTCGTGCCCGAGAGGCTTCCGGCGGTCTTCACCAGGAGGTGGTTCTTCGCCGTATCCACCTCGAAGGTCACGACGCCGGCGAAGGGGTTGGGCGTGCCGTCCCCGAGCGTGGCGGCATTGAGCGTGTTCTCGAGGTCCGACCTGTTCGCATAAGTCGTCGTTTCCTGCCATGTACGGGCCAGGAGGCGAGGTGACTGCCCTTCCTCCTCGACCTGGAAGGCCAGCGTCTGCCCGGCCTTGACCGTGACGGGGAAGTAGAGTTCCTGCCGTGAATAGAGTTCGGCCGACGGGCCGAATCCCTCGGCGGCCCTGATCAGCGGCGCCGGGTGCTCGATGTCCCCCCGCTGGATCAGCACCGGTCCCAGGACGCCGTATCCCAAGAACGCGGCAAAGAGCAGGCTGATGCCCACCCGGATCCCCATGATGGCGCCGGCACCCACCATGATGAGACTTCCCTCGAAGGAAAGGGTGAGCCGGGACAGGGGCATGCTCAGGATGGACCACGAGGAGGGGATGAACGTGGCGGGTATGCTCGGCATCAGCTTCTTCCATTGCCACGTCCCCCAGCTCTTGACGACGTGACCGTGCAGGAACTCCGGAAAGCCTATGACACCGTCGCGGCACCAGGCCACGGCGAGGCCCAGGCCCATGGCTCCGAAAAGAGCGCGCGCCTTCTTGATGGCCTCCCCGCCCGTTTCGTGGATCCCCTTCAAGACCTCGGCCGTGGCAGTGCCCGTCGGAAAGCGCAGGTTCTCCACGTTGATCATCTGCCGCTTCATGGGGATGGCCATGAAGATTCCGAGCAGGAGGATGGTCATGATCCAGAGCATGAGCTTCCACGGCGCGAGGGTTATGCCCGACACCATCATGAGGGCGGGTATGGCCGAGACGAGACCCGCGGAGGAGGTGTCCGCGCAGGCCGCCGCCATGGTCTGGAGGCTGTTGTTTTCGAGAATTGTGAGGTCTCTCTTGAACAGGAAGGGCAGGATCGTGCGCACCGCCTTGAAAACCGCGAAGGCCATGATCGCGGCGGTGATGGTCACGCCGAGCCCCCAGCCCGTCTTGAATCCCACGTAGAGGTTCGACAGGGAGAGAATGGCGCCGATGAAGAGCCCCAGGATGAGCGTGCGGACGGTGACTTCCTGTTCCTTCCCACCCATGTAGGTATTTGCCAGCCACTCCCTGTCCCGGGCCTCGACCTCCCGCTCGCTGTCCGCCATCCCCTTCTTCTCGCTCATGCTGCCTCCCCTTCAACACCCAACGCGGAAGTCAAAGATTAACCTGAAAACGGCGCCATCCAAGCCCGGGCCCCTTCGGGCAGACCCCACTGGGACTTCCATAACCAGAGAGTCGGCCTCTGATTCCCGCAGTGAGACGGTGAGGCAGTGAAAAAAGCGCTATTGGGAATGCGGAACTGGGATTCGGGATTTGAAAGACGCCAATAAATTGAGGAAAGATCAGAAACGGCAGGGGAAAAACCTTCGAAGGCCAGACGATCGCCGTCTTCACCTCCACCCTTTTCCCTCTCCCCTTTTCCTGCGCCGACAGGCGCAATCACTCGATCACTCGATCACTTCTACCCGTACATCTTGACGATGTTGACCACGCCGGCAATGACCATCTGGACGGAAATGACGGTGAGGATCAGGCCCATGAGGCGGGTCACCACCTTGATGACGCCCCGGCCCATGCGTGCGACCAGCTTCTCGCCGGAAATGAAGCAGACGTAGGTGACCGCGCACATGAGCGCGAATACCGCGACGACGACGCCGTTGTAGAGGTAGCCGGAGTGGGCGCCGGCGAAGTTCATGGCCGTGGAGATGGTGCCCGGGCCGGCCAGAATGGGCAACGCGAGGGGCGTGATGGCCACGTCCTCCGCGGCCCCTTCGCTCTCGCCCGATTCCCCGGCCGGCGGGTGGTGCATGGCCGACTCCCGGCCGTGAAGGAGCTCATACCCCACCAGGAAGACCAGGATGCCGCCGGCGATCTGGAAAGCCGGCAGCGTGATGCCGAAGAGCTTGAAAATGATACCGCCGCCTATGGTAAAAACGGCCACGATAAAGAACGCCAGCACCACGGCTTTGCGGGCGACGCGCCGCTTGGCCTTCTCGTCGAGACCCATGACCAGCCCCAGGTAAATGGGCGTGTTCCCGATGGGGTTCATGATGGCGAAGAACCCCATGACAACGGTCGAGGCGAAGAGGATCATCTCTTTCATCGTCGGGCTCCCACGTCGATCCGATAATTATAGCATCGCCTGAATGTACCCGTTCCGCGGCTTGAACATCGGCCCGGTCGCCTGCCGCTACGCCGTCCCTTTCAAGTACGCCTGCCGCCTGGGTTCCGGGAACCTCTCGATGGCGTAGCGGAGCATGGTCCGGGGCATCCGGTGGTAGCATTCCAGCAGGAAGGCCTCCTCCGCGGGCCTGTGGCGCTTGCCCACTTCTCGCAGCATCCACCCGGTTGCCTTGTGGATGAGGTCCTCGTCGTCATCGAGGAGCATTGCGGCGATCTTCAGGGTCTCGTCGTACTCGCCGCGCTTGATGTAATGGAAGGTCGACACGATCGCGATGCGGCGCTCCCAGAGATTGCGGGACCCGGCAAGCTTGACGAGGGGCGCCTTGTCGCGGTCGGCCAGGTAGGCGCCCACGATGTGCTCCGCCGAACCGTCCACGAGGTCCCAGTTGTTCACGTATCGAACGTTGTCGAGGTACGCCCTGTAAATGCGCCGGCGGCCCGCCTTGTTTGCCCGTTCGAAGGCGCGCACCAGAAGCATCAGTGCGAGCGCACGGTCTTCGTGAACGTCCGACCGCAGGAGTTCCGCCGCCGTTTCGTGCGGTACGTCGCCGATGGATTTGGCCAGTTTGCGGAGTTCCGGCACCGCAATTCCGAGGAAGACGTCCCCTTCACCGTACTCGCCCGGGCCGGTCTTGAAAAAGCGCCGGAGTATCTTCGCCCGGTCCTCGTCGGCCATCTCCCTCAGCTTCGCTCTTATGGTCTCCGCGCCCGGCGTTGCCCGATCACTCATCCCGTCCCCGTCACCGTTTCTCCGCATGCGCGACTAACGTCGCCGTGTAGGCCTTCCGGTCGATGGGCCGGTGAACCACGGGATAGGGATCGACCGACACGAGTTCGATTTTCAGTCCGCCGCTGACGACCTCTTTTGGGCCTTCCGCCGTATTCAGTTCGGCACGATCGCTCCGCCCGTCCGCAAACTCGATCGTGACCGCTACGCGGGCGTTGCCCGCCCGGATGCACATGGCCCCCCTGGGGCACCGTGAATCCTCGATCACGCCGTCGAAGCGAACGCTCGCGCCGGCCCGCTCGACGACCGCCGACTGCCCCACCTTCAGGACGAAGTCCCTGCCCATCGTCACCCGCATCTCACCACCGGGCCGCGGCGCCATCGCGGCCGTAATAAACAAGGAACACGATGAACCATATTCTCTTCAAGGCGTCACCTTCGCACATAATTTCATTCCACCGGCCTGGCCCTGCGGGAGACGAAAACGAGCATGCAGCACAGCCCCGCCATGCCGAGGATGGCAAGAACTTCCCCCAGCCTGCCTTCGAAAGCGTGCTGCGAAAGCACGTGCACGACGTTCTTGGCTTCGATGCCCCCGGTCGACATCTTGATGGCCGCGTTGATCACGGCGTCGATGACCCCCATGATCGCGCCGCCGGCCATGAGGCCGCTCGCGATGAGAACGCCGCGGTCGCTCCTGGCCTTGGCGACCGCTTCGCCCTCGCCCTTCCGCTGCCTGCCGACGAGGTAAGCCATGATACCGCCGAGGAGAACCGGGGTGTTCAGCTCTATGGGCAGATACATGCCCAGGGCGAAAGCCAGGGCCGGAACGCCGACCATTCTGAGTATCAGCGCGAGGATGACTCCCAGGCCAAAAAGATACCATTGGAGAGGCGCAGCCGTGGCACCGAAGATGCCCACCAGGATCTCCTTCATGGCCGACGCCTGCGGGGCCGGAATGGCCCTCGTGCCGAAGCCCTGGCTGGGGTCGGCCTGGGCCATGACCCACATGGCCAGCCCGCAGAAGATCGCCGCCACCAGCGTCCCGAGAAACTTGAGCTTGAGCTGGTTGGCCGGCGTGGCGCCGAGCCAGTATCCGACCTTGAGGTCCGACGCCAGGGCGCCCGACGCCGCCAGGGCCGTGCAGACCACCCCGCCGACCATCATGGTGACGAACATCCCACGGCCCCCGGAGAAGCCCAATTTGAGCAAAACCACCCCCGTCACGATCAGGGTCAGCATGGTCATGCCGGAAACGGGATTCGTACCGATGATGGCGATGGCGCGCGCCGCGACGGGCGCGAAGAGAAAGGCGATGGCCATCACGAGAGCGGTCCCGACGATCGCCGGAATCAGCGCGTCCCTGATTCCCAACCCGAATGAGAAGAACAGGAATGCGCTCACGGCGAAGATCGCGAGGCCGACCGCGACGAAGGATCCGGACAGGGACCGGTCGACGCGGGGGATCGCCGCCTTTTCGCGCCTGTCCTGGCTCTTGAGCCCCTTGAGGTTGGCCCCTATGGACCGAACCATGGAGGGCATGGAGGAGAGGATGCCCATGATACCCGCTCCGGCTATGCCGCCCACCCCGATGATCTTGACGTAGAACTTGAAGACCTGGTCCGGGGTCATGGCGCCGATCAAGATATCCCCAGGCGGAACGACGACCGTGACGTGGCTCCCGACGGCGTGCACCATGGGCACCAGAACGAAGTAGGACAGGAAAGACCCGGCGCAGATGTAGGACGCGTACCTGAGGCCTACGATGTAGCCGATCCCCAGCACCGCTGCGTTGTTGAACATCCGGAACGTCAGGAAATGCTCCGAGAGGAGTCTTCCGACGTAGACTGTCCTCAGGCTTATGTTCTCGGCCATGCCGTGCAGTGTGGTGACCGTGCCGTCGTAGAGCGCGCCGAGACCCGCGGAAAACGCCAGAATCTTGGCCTGCCCGCCCACGCGCTCCCCTGACAGTAGGATCTCGCTGGTGGCCGTACCCTCCGGCCACGGGAACTTCCCGTGCATTTCGATCATGAAGTGGTAGCGGAGCGGGATCAGAAAGAGAATGCCGAGGCACCCTCCCAGGAAAGAGACGATGATCACCTGGAGCACGGTGGGCTGGGCGACGCCCGAACCCGGGGTGGCAGCCAGCATGTAGAGCGCCGGAATCGTGAAAACCGCGCCCGAGACCACGTGGGACGAGTTTGCACCGATGGACTGCACGATGACGTTCTCCAGCAGGGTGCTCCGCCGGCTGAAGAAGCGCGACATGCCGATGGCCAGAATCGAAATGGGGATCGCGGCTTCGATCCCCTGCCCCACCTTCAGGGCCAGGTAGGCCGCGGCCATGGCGAAGACGGCGCAGAAGGCCAGCCCCATGATGACCGAGCGTCCCGTCACTTCCGGCACGCCTGTCTCCTCCGGTACCACGGGTAGGTAAGCCTCATTATTCTTGAGCGGGCGCCGGGCATTCTCCGGAAGCCCATCCGCGCCCGTGCGGATTCCCTCGTCCTGCATACTCTTCCCCTCGGCGATGAAACTCGCCTCTTCTCTTCCAGTGATGCTTGCGCAGGATTGTAGCATAAGAAGAATGCGCAAACCGGCTTCAAAGGAGGCGCCACCGGACGGCGCCGCGGGAGTCGTTGTGGAGAAGAGGACGTCCAGACTCCGCCTGTGCTTCCGCTCAACAACTATGGGAAGAGCTGAGAGCGTGGATGGACAAAGAGTGGGCTTGGGCCCCGCGCTTTTTTTTGCGGCCGGGTGGTGGGAATAGGTGCCCTTGCCCTCCGGTTAGGATCAACGTAGGATAAGATAGAGTAAAGCATCATGGGCGTGCACGGGGTTTACTGAGGGTAGTCTTTTTCAATCTGTTTGTTTTGTCCCCGGTTCAAGGTTGGCGATCGGTCCGTCCATTTGAGGACACGGTACGTCGGAACAGTGAATCGAGATAGAACATGCATCGAGATTTCAGAGCTGCAACGGGGCGGCTCAAGGAGGTAGAGGCATGAGACGGATCGGAATTGTGACGGTACTGGTCGCACTGGCGTTTCTCTCCGTGGCAGCGTGGGCGGGGACGCCCCCCGCGGCAAGTTCCTGGGGAACGATGACTCTCCAGCAGCGGAAGCAGGTTTTGGAATCGCGCCACGGGGTGCGCAACACTGCGCACCCGGCCTCGATGGCCTCCTCGCTGGGCCACCCCGCGCCAGGTTCCTGGACACACGTCTGGAAGAAGTCATCCAAGAACGCGATGGTCCAGGCCGCTGCGCTCTCTCTCGTCGTGACCAGCACAAACGACAGCGGGCCGGGATCCCTGAGGGACGCCATCGACCAGGCGAACGCGAACCCCGGCTCGACGATCACGTTCAGCCTGGCCTACCCCACCACGATCACATTGACCAGCGGACAGCTCGACATCGAGAGCAACATGACCATCACCGGCCCGGGCGCCGGCAAGCTCACGATTGACGGCGACGGGGAAAACCGCATCTTCGAGATCGGAGAAGCGATCGTCTCCATCAGCGGTCTCACCATCGCGAACGGCTACTCGAGCTATGACGAGGAAGCGGACTGGTCCGGCGGCGGCGGTATCGAGAACTGGGGCATTCTCACGCTCACCAACAGCCAGGTCGTGGACTGCTACACCGAGGGCTACGGCGGTGGGATCTTGAACCTCTATCAGCTAACGGTTAATAACTGCAGCGTCACCAACAACGAATCGGAAAACTACGCCGGCGGCATCGAGGACGCCAGCTATCTCGGTGGCGAAAGCGCCCCGGTGGGTGTTTCTCAGGAAGAGCTTTATTCCATGGTCCTCGTCAACACCAGCCTCCTTAACAACAACGCGTGGAGCGACGGCGGCGCCATGTCCCTGGACGGATACGTGGTCAGCATGACCAACGTGACCATCTCGGACAACTCCAGCGGAGGATGCGGCGGCGGCTGCTGGGGCGACAGTTACGAAGCGGAACTCCTCAACACGGTCGTCGCCTACAACGAGGCGGAAGGCGGTCAGGACTGGTGCGGCGGCTTTTATTCCTACGGCCACAACCTGATCGACTACACAGACGACATCGACTACATCGACGGTCCGGCGACGGGCGACATCTACAACGTCGAGGCTATGCTCTCCTACCCGCCCGCCCTCAACGGCGGGCCCACGCTGAACGAGATCGCAGGACCGGGCAGCCCCCTCATCGACGCGGGCGACGACTCGGTCCTCGGGCCACCGCTCAGCCTGGTGTACGACCAGCGCGGCCCCGGCTTCCCGCGCAAAATAGGAAGCCACGTGGACATCGGGGCCACGGAGTCCGAGGTTTTCATGAGCCTGTTCGACGACTACGCGAATTCGATGGTGTGCGTCGGAACGACGACCGGAACTTTCGGGTGGATAGTCATCGGCGGCCCCTACGAGGGCGCAACGTACTTCGGGACCCTCAACGTCTACAACGGTGGAACCATGTTCTGGAGCCAGCCCGGCGCCCCGCAGTACGTGTACATCTACTACGACCCCAACAACCACACGGCCTGGGGTTACCTGTACGACTACACCACGGGACTCTACTCGAGCCTCTACGACTCTAACACCCTGGACGACCCACCGGTCTGCGAGTTCTTCCAAGGCGGCGGAGACAATTAGTCCGCTGTTGCATTCAGTCTGCATGACAAAGAGCGCGGGGCCTAGGCCCCGCGCTTTTTTCTCAGCCTTTTATCCAGACAGAGCAACTGTCATCCGGGACACGATCCGCCGCGCCGGGGATCTTACCGCGAAAACCTGAAGATCTCCGGCTCGATCAGCTTCGTGTAATCCTCCCGCTCCATGACGATGGAAACGGTCAGCAGTCCGGCGTTGAAGGCGATGCGGTCGTTCTCGAAGATGGATTCGTCGAGGTAGAGGTCGAAGGGGAGGATGGGCCGGCCGAAGGGCGGCACGCAGCCCGGCACGAGGCCGGTCAGTTCCATGAGTTCCTCGGGTGTGGCGAACCGCGAGTAGTTGACGTGAAAGCGATCCTTTAAGCGCCTCGAATCGAGCTTGCGCGCCGCACTCATGACGAAGAGGCGAAAGGCCCCGTCAACAAGAATGACGAGGGCCTTGCCGCCGATGGCGATATCTTCGCCCCTGGCTTTCGCCGACTCTTCGGACGTGCGCGTGGGGTCGTGGCGGACCTCCCGGTAGTCCATTCCGTTCTCATCCAGCAACGACTTGAGGGCCCTGTAGACCCGTTCGTCCGACATGCCGGCTTACCGCCCGAGGTTCTCGAGGAAGCCGATGACCGACTCGATCCCCTTGTGAAAATTCGGAATGTTGTACTTCTCGTTGGGACCGTGGGCGCCGTCGTCGGGCAACCCGAAGCCCATCAGGATGCTCGGCGCCTTGAGGTGTGTCCCGAAGGCGGCCACGATCGGGATGGAGCCACCCGCGCGGATCATCACCGTGTCCATGCCGTACACGCCGCGCATGGCGTCCGCGGCGGCCCTCACGAAACGGTTGTCCGTCCCCACGACAACCGGCGGGGCTGCGTGAATTTTCCGCACTTCCATCTGGATGCCTTTCGGCACGATGGACAGGACGTAGTTTTTGAAGAACCGGAAGATCTCGTCGGGGTCCTGGTCGGGCACGAGGCGCATGGAGATCTTCGCCCTGCCCCGCGCCGGAATGACCGTCTTGGCACCGTCGCCCGTGAAGCCCCCGGGCATGCCGTGCACTTCAACGTCGGCCTGGCCCACGTCCGGTAGAGAACGGAGTAGCCGGGTTCACCCGTGAGTTCGACGGAGCCGACCTCCATCTTTCTGTATTCCTCTTCGTCGAAGGGAAGGGTCTTCCACGATGCCAGTTCGGCGTCGGAGGGCGCCTTCACGCTGTCGTAGAAGCCCGGGATCATGACCCTGCCCTCCTCGTTCTTGAGCCGGGCGATCACCTGGCAGAGCGCGAAGATGGGGTTGGGCGAAGCGCCGCCGTAGCTGCCGGAGTGCCTGTCGACACGGGGGCCGCGGGCTTCCAGCTCGGCATAGAGGATGCCCCGCAGGCCGATCGTCAGGCTGGGCGTTTCCGGCGCGAACATGTGCGTGTCGGAAACAAGCGCCGCGTCGCACGCCAGGCGATGGGAGTTCGCCTTGAGGAACTTCTCGATGCCCTCGCCGCCGATTTCCTCCTCGCCCTCCACGATGACCCGGACGTTCACGGGGAGCCCTCCGCCGCCAGTCTTCATCAGCGCCTCGAGGGCCTTCATGTGCATGAAGACCTGCCCCTTGTCGTCCGAAGAGCCCCGCGCGTAGATATTCTCGTTACGGATATGGGGCTCGAAGGGCGGTGTCTCCCACTCGTCAACCGGATCGACGGGCTGTACGTCGTAGTGGCCGTAGCACAAAACCGTCGGCTTGCCTTCGGCGTGAAGCCAGTCGGCGTAGACCATCGGGTGGCCATCCGTGGGGATGATTTCCACGTTCTCAAGGCCCGTGCGCTTCAGGTCTTCGGCCACGAACCGGGCCGCGCGCTCGATGTCGGCCTTGTGTTCGGGCAGCGTCGAGATGCTGGGTATGCGGAGCATGTCGAGCAGTTCGTCCAGAAAGCGCCGGCTGTTCGGACGCGCGAATTAACGGCTGGGGAAAGGTCGCTCATCGTCTTCTCCTCGTACGCTCTTTTATGTGAGGGCTCCGGCCATCCGGAGGACGTTCCCGTCTTCCCCCTCTTATACTACGCCGGCGGCAAGATGGCGACCTTCGCCGGCACGCTCACCGCCTGCAACGGCGGAACCATGTTCTGGAGCCAGCTTGGCGCGTCGCAGTACGTCTGCTTCTACTGCGACCCCGACAACCACGCGGCCTGGGCTACCTCTACGATTACACCACCGGCGTTTACCCCAGCATGTACGACAGCAACAAGCTGAACGATCCGGCCACGTGGGCGCGAGCCTGCCGCCCGTGTGACTTTTCTTCACACCAATGGAATCTTTGACGTCGGGCTTCGGCCCTGTGTTTTTTTGTAGTAGGGCCTTCCCGTGCCCAATAAGACAGAACACACACAATTCTCGAACGCCACACAATTGAGCGTCGGGACAGAACTGCCTGCACGAAGGAAAACGCTTCAATGAACAATTGGACATGGAGATTGCCTTTTGACCCTCATTGGGTATAATACCGACAAGCAAGGAGATCGACGGCAGAAACACAAGGAGAAGATAGGGGGAATTGTGCATGAGGAACCCCCCGGAGCTTTTTAAGAGTAGGGCTGTTTGGAATAAAGCGGATCTGCATACGGCCTTTCAATAAGGCAATCCGTGCACCAGTTGCTGGCCCAAGGGCCGGGGACGGTCCGAGCCTTTCAGAGGAGTTTCGTGGTCATGGAGGCGGCGGGTGAGGAAATACAGCGCCTTCAAGGGAAGAACAAAAAGAGCATGGACAAAGGAGAAGAAATGGGGAAGAGGGGTTTCATCCGAGCCGTCATTCTGGTTTCATTGTTGGTCCTGGGCTTCTCGATCGCCATCGCTGCGGCGGGGCCCAACGTAGCCGTCGTAACCAACGTGAACGACCGAACCATCAGCACTATTGACCTCAACACGTCGCCGGCGACGGTCTACGGTCCGTTCCTGGCGGGCCAGCTGGGCAGCGGAATGCTCGCGCCCGTCAAGACGACGCCCGACGGACACTACGCCCTTGTCGGCAACTTCAACGCCCAGACAGTCTACCGCGTGGATATTTCCGATCCCTCGGCCCCCGTCCTCGCAGGCAGCGTAAACGTCTCCCTCTATCCCGAGCAGATGGCGATAGCGTCGGACGGCGCGTTCGCCATGGTGACAGACGGGTCGGCCTTTAGCTCCATAGCGGTGATAGACATGAGCACATTCACGCTCAAGACGGCCCCAGTCGTTCCGGGCGCGACCTATATCACCGGCATCGCCATCGCACCGGACAATCAGACCTGGGTGGCCGCAGATGAGTCCTCGGGGCAGGTCTTTTTCGGGACGTACAGCCTGGCTTCCGGCTTCACGTTCATGGGCTCTCTGCCGGCCGGCGGCAGCCCCAACAGCGTCGCCATCTCTCCGGACGGGCAAACCGTCCTCGTTCCAAATAGGGGATCTTCCGTGGGCGTATACGACATCACGTCACCGGGGAGCATCGTTTCGACCGGTACGATTACCGGACTCCAATTCGCCCAATCCGCGGCCTTCGCCCCCGACGGCCTCCATGCATACGTTCTCGACGTCTACAGCGGCTACGTGGCGGCACTCGACATTACGAGCCCGGGCCATGCCGCCCTGGCCGACGCAACTGCAGCTTACGTGGGAGGCGGCGATACCTACTTCGGTGTCGACTGCCTTGCGGTCACGCCGGACGGCGTGTCCATCATCGTGGGCAACAACGGCACCAGGAATGTCGCCAAGGTCGACACGGGCACGTACCTGGTAACCACGATTGCGACCGACACGGACGTCCCTCTGGGCGTGGCCATAACGGCCTCATCCTTCGATACGGTCTTCCAGGACGACGGCCTCGCCTCCCAGTTGTGCGTCAGCTCCAAGACCGGCGCCTTCCAGTGGACCGTCATGAGCGGCCCGTACACAGGGATGACCTTCACCGGCACACTCAGGGTTTACAACGGAGGCACCATGTTCTGGAGCATGCCGGGTTCGTCACAGTACGTCTACCTGTACTACGATCCCAATAACCACAGGGCCTGGGGCTATCTCTACGACTATTCGACCTACGTCTACTCGAGCCTGTACGACTTCAATACGCTGAACGATCCGGCCACGTGCGGCGCGAGTCTGCCGCCTGTGTGACGGCTGTTTGAAATCCTGAACCATAGAGCGCGGGGGTCTCACCCCGCGCTTTTTTTGCTCCAATCGCCTGAATCTGAGGAGGTACCTCCGCTCTTCCACGGGCACCTTCACCCCGGAACGCGCCTTGCTTTTCGAGCGGCAGTTCCTTATATATTTCAATAGGTAAGAGGCGATTCAACGATCCGCGATCCTTCGGGGTGGGGAGTGAACGTGCCCCGGGAGAGGGAGGATGGTTTCACCCGTTCGAGGGTCGCACCGGTAACGCCCCCAGGAACAGGCAGGAGGCCGACGGGGGAAGAGACGCCGTCCAGTTACGACGTAGCGCCAGCAAGGGTGAAGTCTGTCCAGTGAAGCCACACCCACGCGTTTTTTCGGCCACCAGAGGGCCAGGGAGGGTTCTAAATGAGAAGAGGGCTGTATTATCACTTGGTGCTGGGAGCGGTTCTGGGGTTGGGGCTTTTTCTGCCCGCTCGAGCCGCCATTCACTTCCAGAACCTCGGCACGGCCGCTCCGCCGAACACTGTCGGTGGAGTTCCACTCACTGCCTTCAACCAGGCCGTTCAAGCCGCCATTCCCGACTTTGCAAGCGTCTCGAACATACCCGGCGCGCCCATGCCGGGAGGTCTGCTGTCGTCCAACGCGCTGAGCAAACGGACCATCGGTTCAGGATGGTCTACCTGGAGCCATGGCTATACCGGACCCGTCTACTTCAACACGACAAATGACGTGACGCTGACGCTTCCGCCGGGCTCCACCGCCTTCTACACCTACGTAGAACCAAATGTTTTCGGGACCTTCAGTATTACGGCGACTACGGACAGCGGAGCCACGTCGGGCACCGTTTCCGTGTCGGGCAGTTCAGGGGCGACGGGATTCGCGTTTTACACGGACGGCGCGGACCGAATCGCGACGGTCACCATTTCCGCAGATCCCG
Organism: uncultured Acidobacteriota bacterium; assembly: GCA_963724125.1. Taxonomy (GTDB): domain Bacteria; phylum Acidobacteriota; class UBA4820; order UBA4820; family DSQY01; genus CAVRTJ01. The sequence continues at coordinate 44,797 of CAVRTJ010000010.1, read as the reverse complement.
CCGCCGGGGGGTTCGCAATCGGGGAGTTCGGGATAGGAGGCGCGAACTGGGCGATCACCACGAACGTCTACGATGACACCATCAGCACCATCGACCTGAGCAGTTGCACGCCCACGGTCTACGGGCCGTTTCTCGCCGGCCAGCTCGGTAGCGGCTCCGAACTGCTGGATGTCGCGGTCACGCCCGACGGGCGCTACGCCTTGGTAACCAATTTCAGCCAGCAAACCGTTTACCGCGTGGACCTCGCGGACCCAACGGCTCCCGTGTTTGCCGGCAGCATCGTCATACCGTTCGCCGCGGAGGATGTGGCCATCGCTCCCAACGGCGCCTTCGCGCTGATCACTGACGGAAGCGCGGGAAATCAGATCACGGCCATCGACCTGTCCACGTTCACCCTCCAGTCGACCTACACGCTCACGACCTCGAACGGAAGTGCACAGGCGATCGCCATCGCCGCGGACAGCCAAACGGCCGTGGTAGCCGATTTTTACAACAACAGGATCATCTACGGCATTTACAATCCGGCCTCGGGCTTCGTCTCCGAGACCACAATGCCCACGGGCGCCGGACCTCTGAACCTGGCGATATCTCCCGACGGCCACACCGTGCTCGTGGTTAACGTCTATGATTCCTCCGTCAGCGTCTACCAGATCACGGGGCCCGGGACTCTCTCGGCGGGAGGCACCGTGGCCGGTCTGCCTCCGTTCTCTGCCACCGTCGCGTTCTCGCCCGGAGGCTCCCGCGCCTTCGTCGCATCCTACGCCTCGCCCACGAGTCTACTCTCCTGGCTCGGCATCACGGGCCCGGGATCGGCATCTCTCGGCGGGATCGGCGTTGCTTCCCTCCTCCCCGCGGCCGACAACGCCTATTTCGGCGTGGACCAGCTGGCCGTCAGTCCCGATGGGCGCACCATAGTAGCGAGCAACCCGAACGGGGGCACGTCGCAGGCCGTAACTACGATCAGATCAACCGATTTCTTGGTCTCTACCGTATCGACCGGCACGAGCTATCCGACGGGCGTCGCGACCTTCATGTCCGCCATCGGCGCTTTCTACCCGACCATCACCGTCTCGCCGGCCACGGTGCCAGCCGTGGTCGCGGGCTCGCCTTACAACCAGACCTTCTCCGCCTCGGGCGGCACCGGGCCTTACACCTTCACCCTTGCAGGAGCCCTGCCCGCGGGGTTGACCTTTTCCGGCGACACCCTTTCTGGAACACCCACGGTGACGGGAGCCTTCCCCTTCACCATCACGGCGACCGACGCGAACGGGTGCTGGGGGAGCAGGACCTACAGCTTTACCGTGGACTACTCCAACTTCTACGACGACATGGGGAACGCCGTGATGTGCGTCAACAAGGTCACTGGCGATTACACGTGGACCATCCTCGCAGGCCCGTACACAGGGATGATCTTTACCGGCACACTCAATGTGTACAACGGAGGCACCATGTTCTGGAGCCAGCCCGGCTCTTTGCAATACGTCTACCTCTACTACGACCCCAACAACCACAGGGCCTGGGGCTACCTGTACGACTACACGACCTACGTTTACACCAGCCTGTTCGACACGAACACCACCAACAATCCGCCTCTCTGCACAGGAGGGCCATGGATCACAGCCCGATGCAGATCCAGGCACATCGAAACGTTTTTTCGCCCCCGCTTCTTCACGCCCCAGCTGGAGGGAGCAAAACGTAGTGTCCATACGTACCTCGTTTCCACGCATATATAGTCGCAAACTCCATTTTCATGCGCCAGACCCTTGTGCTGTTTCAAAGAATAACGGTCGAGGCGATTTCAACCAGTAACAGCCAGCGGCCCAGAGGGGCAGATCTTCCATGTGTGCCGGAAGATAGATGTACCCCGTGTCCCCGCCGCAACGGACAATCTCCCGAGATTCGGCAGGCGTTGGCGCGAGGGAGACTCCCGACCCCGCATTGGAGGTGACGTCGGAGGATCGTGGTTTCTTTTGCGCAGGGTGGTTTTGTTTTACTTTCGGCCCGGGGGAGGGCCGGGGAGGGGCTAAGATGAAGAGAAGGTCGAAATCTACTGTGCTCGGGAGCGCTTCTGGGGTGGCTCTCGCCTGCCCATTCCTGGCGCCGCTCCGGCTGAAAACCCGCCGGCGGCGGAAATTGGGGAGTGTGCTGTTACCCTGCCCGGGACCACCGACACAGGCCTTTGCGCTACACCCAAGATGTTCGTCGAGCTTGGGGTTGAAACGTTCAGACCCCCGATCGGCATCGGTGGCCTGGCGGCCTTGCCGCCCGGCTACCTGCGACATCTTCTTCGACCAGCCTTCAGCGCGGCAAATCAGGACGCAGACGTGGACCAGAACTTCGCCGATATGCCCCACCTACATCACCTCTATCGAGGACGACTTCTGAAATGCAGTCCCGTGGAGGGTCGGTCGAATTTACGTGCCAGGCGTTTTTTGGAACGGCGGAAGCACCTTGATGAACGCGTCGAGACTCACCTTCGCCATCTACGCCATGTGGGCGGGTCCCCGCGGGCTACCCCGACGACGGCGTCACCACCCCCCTCTGGACGATCACGCTGGCGCCCTACGACCACCAGGTGACTCCTCAACCCGAGGCCCGGCGGTACCAGAGCAACACCGTCCTGTCGTTGGACACCCCCGTGGTGATCCCTCCCGGGACGTCGTGGATCATCTTCGCTCCCAACATGACGTTCTCCGGAGGTGGACAGTTCGGCCGACAGCCTTCGGATACGACGAACGGCGCCGTGGCCAAGCCATCAACCCGGGCGGCGATCGGCCTCGGCACGACCTGGCAGGACTGGACCCCTCGGCGTAGCTTAGCACGACCTCGCGTTCAGGCTTGAGGAGCCCGTATGTCCGGTCTTCGACAACGGTCCCCTGGTGGCCCACCCAGGCGGCGGGGCCGGCGGGGCCGATGCCAGCGCGGTTCAGACGGCCCCTCCATGGGCACCTATGGTTTCGGCGCGCAGCTGGCGAATGGGTTCAGACGCGCCGACGACTACACGGTGACCGACCCGGCGGGCATGTACGCGGACAACTCGCGCTGTTCGCGTACCAGACGGTTTCGGGAACCGCCTCAACCATTCACCACGTGAACCTCCGCATATCGAACGGCGTCCCCGGCGTGGGGACCGTCATATCCGGCGATACGGTTACAAACCCGCCGAACATTTCGGGCTTCCAGAATCATTACCGGGTCCTTGATTACGATCTCACGGACACGTGCGCCCGATCATGACCTCATCGTCACGTGGGAACAGCCTTGCCGCCAAGACCTGAATGGTTCGACTGGCCGCTAGGGGGGAGAGGGTCCTCGGTCCCTGGGTACCGCCGTCTCTATCCTCGGCCAGACCTCCACGGCAATGCCATGCAGTATACGACGGGTTGGGCGAACGCCCTGGACACGGGAACCGGCGCGCCCCAGGGCATGCCGTTCATCGTTCTCGGCGACTGCTGTCCGGCCATTACCGTCTCGCCTGCCACCATTCCCTCCGTCGTCGCGGGAACCCCCTACAGCCAGACCTTCTCGGCAACGGGCGGCACTCCGCCCTACACCTACTACGTCACAGGTCTTCTGCCGCCGGTCTGGCGCTCGTCGGGGACACGCTCTCCGGCACCCCCACCGGGACGGGCGCCTTCAATATCGAGATCTCGGCGGTGGACGCCAACGGCTGTGCAGGAATGCAAACCTACAATTTCACAGTGGACTACACCAATTTCTACGACGACATGGGCAACGCGGTGATGTGCGTCAACAAGATCACGGGCGATTACAAGTGGACTATCCTGACCGGACCTTACACGGGATTGACCCTGGCGGGACGGCCAGAGTCTACAACGGCGGGAATATGTTCTGGAGCCAGCCGGGCGCGCCCCATTACGTGTACCTGTACTACGACCCCAACAACCACAGGGCGTGGGGCTACATCTACGACTACAGCGCATACATCTACAGTTACTTAAACGACACGGACACGACCAACAACCCGCCGCTCTGCACCGGAGGACCATAGTCGACAAGGAAAAGTGAAATCCAGTTGCATTTGATGCGGGGCTTCGGCCCCGCTTTTTTTTGCAGTTGCTCGCTGATGTGCAGGAGTGCGAACCTTGGACCTCCATCAGACTCTTCGTCCCGATCTTCGTGTAATCTCATCGCGCGGCGCTGATCAGCGCCGCGCTTCGATTGAAAAGGCGCGTACGGAGTCTCCGTCAGGGCCGGTTCCTGCAGGTGTGCGTGCCCTCTTTCTCTCTCCGCCTAGGCCGCGGCACGCACTCCAAGAGTCCCGTCCGTCGGCATTCATCCCACAGGACGCGCCATCAAGATCTATGGCCGTCGCAAGATACGGGAAGATTCCGTCGACATTTCGGCGAAAGAAGAAGGGCTTTCATGGATCCTCAGTGAAGTCAACCTTCGTTCTGTTCCGGCTGCGGCGGGCCTTCCTCGGGATTATCATCCAGCTTCTCGACGACGATCCGCAGCCGCGCCACCAGTGCCGCGATGGCCCCGAGCGCCGCCCAGACCGGCAACAGGACGGCCCCCACCACGCCGAGCGTAAGCGGCACCTCGATAAGTGTATCGCCCTCCGCGTTCTTTATGGTGATCCGGCGGACGTTGCCCCCGTGGATGATCTCCTTGATCTTCGCGACGAGCTGGTCGCCGCTGATCGTGAACTCCTCTGTTCGCACGCGCTTGCCTGCCATCGAATCCTCCTGCGGGTCCATGCTCCATGGGAAGAGTCCCTTTGGTGCAGAATACGCGGCGGCGGCCTCGATAGTTTCCCCTTTCCGCTCCGGCGGACTCTTTCGGATAATCGTCCACGTCGGAGCCCCGTAACGGTCTCGACGGAGACACTGGACAAAAACACACACCGGTTCCGCTTCCTTTGGAAACGAAGTCGACTTCTGAGATAGATACGGTTGACAACTTCGATTAAAAGCCTTAATTCTTGAGGCAGAGTCTACATCGAAACCGGTCCACCCGGACGGCGAGCCCGTGCTCCAAGGAACCAGGCGCAAGGGGGCGGCAGTGGCGGATGTCCGCATAGATCTGGGACAGGGCGCAAGCCTTGGTCCCTACCGGATTGTTGCCCTCCTCGGGTCGGGAGGGATGGGGGAGGTTTACCTCGCCCACGACACCCGTCTCGACCGGGAAGTCGCCGTCAAGATTCTGCCCCGTTCATTTGCGGGGGATGCGGGGCACGCCTCGCGCTTCGAGCGGGAGGCGAAGACCCTGGCATCTCTGAACCATCCGAACATACTGGCGATCCACGACTACGGGCAGCACGAGGACTTTTCCTACTTGGTGACAGAGAGGCTCGAAGGCATGACCCTTCAAGAACACCTGGCGTCCGGCCCCCTGTCCCCCCGCGCCGCCGTCCGCATCGGCGTCCAGGTGGCCCAGGGACTTGCGGCGGCCCACGAAAAGGGCATCGTTCACAGGGACCTGAAACCGTCGAACGTGTTCATAACCCGCGATGGGCGCACCAAAATCCTGGACTTCGGCCTTGCACGATTCAGCGAGCGCGAGAAGCTCCCGCGGGAGCACCAGTCGGAAGTGGTCACGGCGGAGTGCGTAACCACGCCCGGCACCATCATCGGCACCGTCGGCTACATGGCCCCGGAACAGGTCCGAGGAAAGAAGGCCGACCCGCGCTCGGACGTCTTTTCGTTCGGCGTCATACTCTACGAAATGTTGGCCGGGCGCCGGCCGTTTCAAGGCCGCTCCGAAGCCGACGTCCTCGCGTCCATTCTCAAGGAAGACCCGCCTTCCATCAACCAGGCCGACGCCTACGTCCCGCCCGTTCTGGAAGACCTCGTCCGTCGATGCCTCGACAAGGACCCCGCCCGCAGGTACGCCTCCGGCCGGGAGGTCTGGAAGGCCCTCGACGCGGCCACGGACGACGTATCGAAGCACCCGACGCCCGCCCCGAGACCCACCGGGCGGAACCTGCTGGCACCAGCCGCAGCGGGCCTCTTCGCGGTCATGGCCGTCGTCGGCGTCCTGCTCGTATTCTGGCTGCGTGCAAAACCCGCCGAAAAGGGGCTTCCCCAATTCCAGCCGCACCAGGTCACGAGCCTGGCCGGATGGTCCAGCCAGCCGGCCGTTTCGCCAGACGGCATGGCGGTCGCTTTCACGGTCGAAAACGAGAAAGGCAGCGACATCCTGATCCAGGACATCCGCGGCGGCACACCGCTGAAGCTGACGTCCGACGGTGGCTCCAACAGGGACCCGGCATGGTTTCCCGACGGCAGCGCCATCGCCTTCACCTCGGAGAAGGGCGGCAGGGAGTCCATCTGGAAGGTGCCCAGGTTCGGCGGCGCGCCGGTCCTGCTGGTCCCGGACGCGAGGGAACCGGCCGTCTCGCCCCACGGCGGCCGGATCGCATTCGCGCGGGTCAGCCCCGGTCAGTTCCGCCACATCGCCGTGGCCGACCTCGCGTTCTCCCAAGACGTGCGGGTGCTGACCGGCGACAGGGACGGCGTGTGGGACCAGGGCCACCCCGCGTGGTCTCCCGACGGCAAGACGCTCTGCTACCAGGGCCACAACGACCTCTGGCTTGTGCCGGCTGGAGGAGGACGGGCCAGGAAGCTCACGGACGACGATCCGAATGACTCCAACCCCGCGTGGTCGCCCGACGGCCGGCACGTCTACTTTTCTTCTTTCCGAGAAGGGACCACGGCCATCTGGAGAATCGACGTGGCGGCCGGCAGGCTGGACCGCGTCACCACCGGCTCCAGCTCCGAGCAGTCCCCGAGCCTCTCCAGAAACGGCCGTTGCCTCGTGTATGACACCCAGACGAACAAAATGTCGGGCTTCGTGATGGACAGGCGCACGGGGCGCCGGTGGCCCCTTCCCAAAAGCCAGTACTTCGGCGAACCGACCATCGCGCCGGATGGGAGCAAGGTGGTCTTCTGTTCGAACCTGGAAGGCCGGATTAACCTCTGGCGGATGAGTCTGAAGAATGGCGAGCCTTCCGGCTGGCCCCAGCGCCTGTTGGAAACGGAGGGGACGTGTTCCCACGCCGCATACTCTCCGGACGGCCGGTGGATCGCTTACCAGGTCATGCTCAGGGGCCTGAGGGACGTGTGGGTCATGCCCGCCGCGGGCGGCGTCCCGGTCAAATTCACAACCGTCGGAGACATGAACGCCCAGCCGGAGTGGTCTCCGGACGGCGGCCGCATTTCCTTCATCTCGAACCGGAGCGGCACCTACCAGGTGTGGGCGGCCCCGTTCAAGGACGGCGTCCGCTCGGGGGAGGCCGTGCAGATCACCCAGGGCTTGAAGGTCCAGGGCAGCCAGACGTGGTCCCCCCGGGGCGACCGGATCGCCTACATCACCGAGGACCACGCGGGATGCGACCTTTGGGTCGCTGCCGTCTCGGGGAAGAGCCCCGTGGTGCGCCTGACGCGCGGGGCGGGCGCCCGCTTTGCATACTGGGACAGGACGACGGGGAGAATCCTCCTCTCGGCGCTCTGGGGCGGGTTTCACCAGACCGTGAAGGCAGTGCCCCCGGACGGCGGCACGCCCAGGGCCGTAGCAATTACCGAGCCCTCCGATCCCCGAGCCGACGTGATTGAGATCGACGCGCCGCGGGACGGCCGGCTGTTCGCAGTCGTCGAGCGGGAGTCGGAGGGTGACGTGTGGGCGCTTCAGACCAGCAAAGGCTCTTTCTGACGGCCGCCGCGGTGGCGCGCCGTATTCGAGGCAGAGAGGTTTTATGAAGGGGAGGAACAGGAAATGGGCAAGAAAGTGAAGGACATTCACAACAAGCACAAGGATCTGGAGAAGTACCTTTCCAACGTCGAAACCAAACGGAATGCCTTGAGGAACCAGCTAAACACACATGGAAATCCCGGGAACAGCAACCAGGAAGATCCCGTTGCACAGGACCTGGCTGCAGAGTTGGACGTTCAATTGCTCGTTCTAGCTACGCAGCTGGAGGCGATGAAACCGTCAGGACCGCCCATCATGTACACCGGCTGCTAGGGGAATCCGACGGACGGATCGTTGCACCGGAAAGATACGCAGGAGACAGCCGCCGCGCCCTTCTGCGGCGTCACCTTACTACTGTCCGGACGCTGCAACTTGAACTGCGCCTACTGCTACCAAAACGGACGGCGCGTGCGCGACACCCTCCCCTGGGACGCCGCCCGCGCCGCCCTCGACCTGCTTCTCGAGCGAGGTACGCCCCCGCTCCTGCTTGAATTCAGTGGGGGCGAACCTCTTCTGGAACCGGACCTCCTCGCGCGCTGCGTGGAATACGCCGAGTCGCACCGGCGGCCCGGCGTCACCGAGATTCGGGCCATCCTGACCACCAACGGCACGCTCCTGACGCCCGCGATACAGGACTACCTGGTCGCGCACGGAGTCTTCCTTCAGCTGAGCTGCGACGGGCCACCACCATCCCAGAAGCTCAGGGGGCGCGGCACTTCCCAGCGGTTGGCCGGCAGGCTGGACGAACTCGAATCGAACCACCCCGACTACCTGCGACGGTCGGTCCGGATCCAAGCCGTGTCGACGCTCGGCACGCTGCCCCACCTCGCCGCCGGCGTTCGGTTCTTCCTGGGCCGGAGGGTCGCGGACATCGCCTTTCAGCCGGTCATCGGCCGGAACGGGGAGTGGAACGAGGCAGCGTTCCGCGTTCTCGAGGAACAGGTCGGGGAAATCGTCGCGGAAGCCGCGCGTCACTGGGCGGCCCACAGGGCCGTTCCGGTGGCATTCCTCCGCGGGCCCGGACCCGAGGCCGGACGCGGGCCTGGCGGCGGCTTCATCTGCGGGGCGGGCGTGGGCAAGGGTCTCTGCGTGGACAGCGACGGACGGACGTGGACGTGCCCGCTCTTCGCCTCCTCCCTCCAGGACCTATCTCCGCTGGCGCTGCAGATCTCGGCTGCCGTGGACCTGGGGGACGTCCGCTCGGGCGACCTCTGGAAGCGGTTGTCGACCACGCGGAAAAGAACCGGACCGTTGAGGGCGATGACGAACAGGCCCGACAAGTACTCGTCCTACGGCGCCTGCAGGGACTGCGAATTCCTCGACGAGTGCTCCCTCTGCCCCGCAGCCGTCGCGCACGCCCCGGGCAACGGGGACCCGGATCGCGTGCCCGATTTTCACTGCGCTTTCACCCGCGTCACCGCGCGCGCGAGGCGCGACTTCCGCGCGCTGCTCGCCGGAATGGCGGAGGGTGACCCTGCATAGAAACGCCTCGGGGCTTTCATGCCGCCATCTTGTCCGAACGCCTTGTCGAGCTTCCCCGCGCGTGGTTCCCTCGGCGTTCAGGGGCGAACGGTGGGCTTCGGGGGACGGGCCCCGGTCTGGTCCATGTGTATCTCGATCATGCCCTCGCCCTCGCCGACCGTGATCTGAACGTTGTTGATCTCCTCGGAGGCTGAGTAGGTCCAGGACTTACTCTCGCCGTTCTTGACCGCAAATGCCACCTTTTCGGCCTTGCCGCCGCCCTCTCTTTTGAGCAGAATCCGGCCGGTAGAGTCGCCGCCGTCCTGGTCGGCGCCCGTGATGGTCATGGCCAGCGGTTTGCCTGGCCTGGCCTTAACCCAGGTCGTGTATCCACCGGCGTTGAACAGGTCCCGGGTTTCCTTGCCCTTCTGTTCCACCCGGGCGAGAACCAGGCCCTTCTCGGCCCGGACCACCACCTCGTCGACCCGGAAGGACGCGGACATCTCCAGGGTGGACGGACTGTTGAAGTCCCGGTCCCAGGTGGCATAGAGGTTCTTGAGGGTGGTGGGGTTGACGCCTATGGACTCCACCTGCTTACCGTCCCTGAACGGCAGAACCCGGACGACGGATTCACCCTTCGCGAGGTTCTTCAGGGAGACCTTCATCGCGCGGTCGCCGGCCACGGTCACCCTCATCTCGCCGCCCGCGCCGAGGCGCCTGCCCATCGGCACCGTGCCCTTGACCGGCGACGTCAGCGCGGACTGCGGGGCGGCGGCCTTCTTGCTGCCAGCGCTCGCCTTGTCGACCTTCGTATAGTCCGCCGGAACCTTGAAGAGATCGGGAGAAACGGCCCCGGTCTGGATGTTCTTCAGCTCCATCGTCCAGGGCGTCTTGCCGTGGGTCACGATCCTGACGGGAAAACTGAGATCCTTCGCCACCCATTCGGTCATGAGCTTCTGCCCCTGAGAGCTCAGGACCAGCTTGTCGCACAGGTATCCTCCGATCGTTTCGGTTCCCTGTTTTGCGACAGTGTAACGCCGCGTGGCTTCCTTGAACGCCTGGACCGGGTCGTTCAGCAGGCTCTGCATGCTGTCCGAGGCCATCTTGACGAACTTCTTCTCGGACGGCATGAAGACGCGCGTCACACCCTTGGCCTGATCCACGGTGACCTTCCCGCGTTGTCCTTCTTCTTCGAACTCGATGGCGTAGTTGTGGCCCATGACGCTGAGCTTCGACGTCCGCGTCGTCTTGCCCCGCACCTCTACCATGTCCGCCGTGAATTCCGCCGAGCACGCCGGCACGACCCACAGGGCCGCCGCCAGCACGATCAGGGCCGCCCGCAACGGCCATCCGCCTCCTCGCTTGCCCATGGTCCCCTCCTGAAACCGGCCCGTGCGCACACGAATGTCCGCGCCGCGCGCGTCCGGTCGCACAAACTTCGAGACGACAATGCGCCGCCATCGTGATTGCATTAATCCGCGCGGTTTATGACCTCGGTGTTTTTTTAGTATGACACATGACGAGGGCAAATTCACCGAAGGCGTCCCGCCCGCCCCGTTGACGGACGCTCACACCGGTGCTACGTTTGTCTGGTAAGGCTTTGCGTCATCTTTCCAGAGGAACAAGGGGGATCTGGATTCACGGTCGTCGGAGATGCGCGGGGGTGCGCGTCTCGAAGGGTATCTGTTCACACGTGGAGGTGAAGGATGACTGAAGGTGTGGTGACTCCCCCAGAACCGGACGGCGGGCAGGACCCCGTCGAACGCATTGAGTGCCAGTGGTGCCAGGGGCAGAACGAGAAGGCGGCCACGAGCTGCCGCTTCTGCGGCGCGCCCCTGGACGTGCGGAACCTCGTGAGCGAGTCGGGCTGGCGGGAAGCGCCCCGCCTCAGGGACATGACCGAGATTCACTTCGGCGAGAGCACCTGCCAGGTCGAGGGCGAGATCGTGCCCGTTGCCGAAATACACCTGGGGCAAGGCGATTCCGTCTACTTCGAGCACCACGTCATGCTTTGGAAGGAGGAGGCGGTGCCCCTCACCACGCTGCAGCTTCCCGGCGGCTTCAAGCGTGTGCTGGCGGGCATGCCCTTCGTCATCAGCGTGGCCCAGGGCGCGGGCCGCATCGCCTTCTCCCGCGACGCCACCGGAGAGCTAGTGGTCCTCCCGCTACACCCCGGTATGGAGCTGGACGTCCGGGAGCACGCCTTTCTTCTGGCCTCCCATCACATCCAATATTCCTACGTTCGTATCAAGGGCCTCACCAACATCCTCTTCGGCGGCCAGGGCATGTTCATGGACCGTTTCGTGACGGGGAACGCGCCGGGGCTGCTCGTCCTTCACGGCTACGGCAACGTCTTCGAGCGAATCCTGAAAGCCGGCGAGAGCATCATCGTGGAACCGGGCGCCTTCCTGTATAAGGACTCCTCCGTCACCATGGAGGTGCAGCGGCAGAAACTCACGTCGGGGCTCTTCGGGGGGTTCGGCATGAGTCTGGCCAAGATGACCGGTCCCGGACGCGTGGGCATCCAGTCCATGTACGTCCACCACGACACGAAGTGAGGAGGGCGTCATGGAAGACAAGTCTCACGATGCCTCCAGTGTCGACCGCCGGCGTTACACGTGCCCCTATTGCGGCGCGGAAAGCGACGGCACACAGGGAGCCTGCACGCGCTGCGGCGCGCCGATAGACGTCCGCGCCATCGTCTCCCCGGCGCGCTGGACCGAAGTGCCGGGCCAGAAAGACATGGCGAGGCTCCAGTTCGGCGGCTCCGACTGTCAGATCGAGGGCACCTACGTACCAGTGGCCGACTTCCGGCTGTCCCCGACGGACGGCGTCTATTTCGCCCACCACGTTCTGCTCTGGATGGAGCCGACCGTCCAGGTGGGCGCCATGTCCTTGAAGGGCGCCTTCAAGCGCGTGCTGGCGGGCATGCCCGTCGTTATGACCGAGGCCAGGGGGCCAGGCCGCATCGCATTCTCCCGCGATGCGCCCGGCGAACTGCTGGCCCTGCCCCTCCAGAAGGGCGAAACGGTGGACGTGCGGGAGCACCTCTTCGTCGCCGCCACCCACGCCGTGGCCTACGACTGGTTCGGCACCAAGGTGTGGTACAAGATCCGGGTTCAGAAGGGCGACAAGACCGAGACGGAGACCATCTATCCCCTGGGTATGTTCATGGACCGGTTCACGGCCTCCCAGGGCCCAGGGCTGCTGCTCGTGCACGCCTCGGGCAACGTCTTCGTCCGCACCTTGCAGCCGGGCCAGACCATCCTGATCAAGCCGACCGCCCTGCTCTTCAAGGACCCGGGCGTCCAGATGCAACTCCACTTCGAGCACCCGAACCAGACCTTCAGCCTCTTCGGCGGTTACGGTCAGCGCTATACATGGCTGAGGCTTCAGGGCCCGGGCCGGGTTGCGGTCATGTCGGCGTTCGAGCAGGTCGAAGGCGAACAGGCCCGTCTTGTAAGCTGCTCCCCGGCGACCGAGAAGCGTTGGTGACATCCCGCGGGGATGGGCCATTCACCCCGCTGCGCAGAACAGGCCGAATCGTCTCTTGTACCCACCGGGAACGGGCACATAGAATCCTTACATAAAGGAAAGGAGGACGATCATGCCGGAATTCGGATCCCCATTTTCGGGCCTGGCCCACGACCGCAAGCTCACCGACAAGGAACTCGTCCGCGCCATCCGCTTCATGGTGGCCGCCGAGTACGAAGCCATCCAGATGTACATGCAGCTCGCCGAGTCCACGGACAACAAGCTCGCCGTCGAGGTCCTCAAGGACATCGCCGACGAGGAGCGCGTCCACGCGGGCGAATTCCTCCGCCTGCTCCACGAGCTGGCGCCCGATGAAGCCAAGTACTACAAGGAAGGCGCCGAAGAGGTCGAAGAAGAGATCAAGAAGAAGGGATAGGGACCCGTCCCAGGCCGTCTCGCTCTGGACAGGCGGCCCGGGGGGATCACACCTCGCAGCTCTCCCCTTCGGCCAGGGGAACGACTTTCGCCTCCAGCCCGGCCTCGGCCAGACGCCGCATGAAACTTTCCACGCTCTGGCCCGTCCGGAGCGGAGGCAGTCGGGGCGCAATGCCCAGGTGGATGGGGATCACTACCGACGGTCCCAAGGCGCGCACGGCTTGGACGGCCCCCTTCTCTCCCATGGTCATGGGGGCCCGGAAGGTCGTCACCGGCATCAGCGCCGCGTCCAGCGAAAAGCGCCGCCCGATTTCCTTCATGAAGGGCCGGTGGTACGTATCCCCCGCAAAATAGACCCTCTTCCCCTCGGCCTCGATCACGTAGCCCACGGTGGCGGCGACGTGAACGGCAGGCACCGCTGTGATGGTAACGTCCCCGAAGCGTCGTGCCTCCCACGGCCTCACCCCCTCGGCGTGCCTCGCCCCCCGCAGCCGGGTCAGCCAGGCGGCCCGCGCCGGCGCCAGAACCCGTACGTCTTTTCCCAGCCCGCGCAGGAACGGTCCGTCTGTGTGGTCCCAGTGGTTGTGCGAGACGAGCACCAGCGTCACGTCGCCCACGTCCTCCCGCTTCATCGCGGGGGGCGCGAGCCGCTTGAAGGCCGGATTGCCCAGCGTTCCGAAGTACGGATCCGTGAGTATTTTCTGCCCGTCCGTCTCGACAAGAACCGTGCTGTGTCCGATCATTGTGATCCGCATTCGTCAGATTCCCTTCAAGAGAAGATGGCCTTTCAGCCGGCCTGAAACTGCCCGCGGCAGAAATCCCTTCGCGCCCGTCACGAAGCCCTCCTCAGGAGAAACAGCGGCGGGATCCACGCCAGTAGGGTCGATCCGGCCAAGGAGCACGATGGCGATAATGACGGGGGCGTTTGATTCTTTTCCGAACGACGCCGTGAGAGTCGCGAGGGCCAGCATCGGCAGGTTCATCATGGCGAACAGGGCCAAGCCGTTCGTGTAGTAGAGCGCCCGGTTCCCGGCCGCGGCCGACACGATGAAGCCCGCCACGGCGGGGATCAGGAGTAGCGACGGCCACAGAAAGAGATTGAGATCCCCTCTCTGCGACATGCGCCACAGAGGTTCCCCCGTCCTCAGATAGACCCGGAGGGCGATGAAAGATGCAGCCGCGACCCAGATGGCCGCCACCGATACCAGAGTGTAGAAATAGATGCCGCGCAGTATCGTCTCTCTTTTCAGGGGAAGAACCGAGAGCGCCCGGTACAAGTCGCCCGGCCGCACGCCCCGGCGCCCCTTCAGACCCCACCCGAGCAGGTTGCTGCCCAACGGCTTGAGCAAAATTAACACCGCCAGAAATGCCAGAGCGACTCCTGCGAGAAATGCCACGTCTGACAAAATTCTCAGCAGCATGATCGCGGCGCCGAGGCACAACAGGAAGAGATAGACCAAGCCGTAACGGCGCATGGGAAGAAACACGAGGTCTCTGCGATAGCGGGCTTCCGGCGGAAGGGCCGGGCGCACTCGGGACGACGCTTTCACCATCCGGGTCGACGTACGGCGCAATCCGAGCACATACCTGCCGTCGAACAACAGGACGGCGGCCGAGAGCACAATGGCCACCGGCACCAGCGAGGTAAAGCCGGCCAGCAGGCCGAGCTTGTGCGCGCCGAGTTCGAGCAGCGCCACCACCAGTCCCATGGCCGACTGCAACTCGAAGGAGCCCGTCCTCTTGGCCCAGCACAGAAGAGCGGGCAGCATGATCAGCGCACCGGAGAACGTCGCGCTGATGAAAGGCGCGCGATCAGCCGCTGCAAGAAGAGGAAGCACGGACACACGCGCCGCGAGAACGAAAGCGAGGACGACCGTCACTTCTCCGGCCATGCGGGCTTTCGGGCCGATGGGGAGTGCGGGCAGAGTGAGCGTCACTTTGTCGTCGCCCGACGAGAAGAAGCCGGTCGCCCGTCCGGCCGCTCGCAGGGTGGCGATCATGGGCCAGAGGTAGAGGTACATCAGGGCAATCATGAGGGCCATGAGGGGCGTATCGGCACTCGAGAGCCCCTTGAATCCGAACCAGGGCCCGGAGGGCCCCGCCAGCCCGGGCCAGAGGAGAACGGACATTCCCGCCACAAACAGCATCATCAAGAGAGACACCGGCCGTCTGCAGAGAGTCAAAGTCCGAACCCGGGCGTGTGTCAGGATTGCTCTCAGGTCCGACATCATCCCGCTGCCCCCCATGCCACGAGGGCCTCTTCGAGCGTCCGGCTTTCGCCCACCAGTTCGTCGGTCGCCCCCTCCTTGACCACGTCGCCCCCGTTCAATACGAGCAGCCGGTCGGCGATGCGCTCGATGTCGGCCAGCATGTGCGAGCTGACGATCACGCTTCGGGAGGGATCCCGCACCACGTCCAGCACGCTCTCCAGAAGGGATCGGCGGCCGGCCACGTCCAGCCCGGTCGCTGGCTCGTCGAGCAGGAGCACCCTGGGACGAAATGCCATGGCCGTCACCAGCCGTATTCTCGTCCCCTGCCCCTTCGAGAGCGTGTGCACCTTCTGCTTCGGGTCCAGCTTGAACCGCTCGAGAAGCGTCTCGACCAGAGCGGGATCCCAGCTTTTGTAGTAGCCAGAGAGCGTTTGGAGGAGATTGCCGATCCGCATGTCCAGGAGGGGCATGTCGTCGCTCATGAAACCGAGGGACGACCGCACCTTCACCGGGTCGCGCCACGGATCCATGCCAAAAACCTCAATCGTTCCCCTTTGGGCCCGCCGGAGCCCGGCGACCGCCTCGAGCAGGGTCGTCTTGCCGGCCCCGTTGGGCCCCACCAGCCCGACGACTTCGCCGGGGGCCACGGACCATTCCGGCACGTCCAGCGTGAAGCCGTCGCGTTTTATCTTCAGGTCGCGGATCCGGACCAGTTCACTGCCTGCCATCGTTCTGCTCCTCTCCCGCCAGGGCCTGTTCGAAGATGGCCCGAATCTTCTTGCCGTCCAGTCCCATCTGCCTGCTCTGGAGTATGATCCGCTCGAACCCTTCCATGATTTCGGCGGCCGCCTTGTCCTTCGATGCCATCGTGACCTCCTTGGCGACGAACGTGCCCGAGCCCTGGCGCCGGACGATCAGTCCCGCGCCCTCCAGGTCCGCGTAGGACCGCCTCACCGTGATCAGCGACACGAGGAGGTCCTTGGCCAAATCCCGCACGGACGGGAGCATGGCGTCGGGCTTCAACTGGCCGGACCGGATCAACTGGGCGACCTGGTCCACGATCTGCCTGTAGTAAGGTACTCCCGTCGCGTCGCTCAGACTGAGCGGGAGTCTCTCCGGTGTCATACGCCCGCCACCTCCCTCCTGCAAATCAGTACGGTCCTGTCGTCCGACGCGTGGGCGCCGCCAGAGAAGGTCTCCGCCGCCTCGACCAGCGACCGCGCAACCTCCCGCGCCGGCGCGTCCCTGCGCGACGCGAGGTGTTTCACCAGCCTGCCCGTCCCGAACTCCTCGCCCCACGGGCTCCTGGTCTCCGTGATGCCGTCCGTGAAGGCCGCGAACATGTCGCCCGAGGCGAGATGGCTCACTTCGACCTCGTAATCGAAGTCCGGGAAGAGGCCGACGAGCACCCCGCCCTTCCTCAGCACGCGAACGTCCCCGTTGCCGCGCACGATCACCGGCGGGTCCTGCCCCGCGTTGACCGATTCGACGGTCCCGGACGCCGGGTCGAGGCGCGCCACGAAGAGCCCCGCAAAGCGGTTTTCGGGCGTGGACAGGTGGAACTGCCGGTTGGTTCGCCCCACCACCTCGTTCAGGGGCAGGTCCTCGCACAGCAGCAGGTGGAGCGCCGTGTGCAACGTGGAGACGAGCAGCGCCGCGGGGACGCCCTTGCCCGTCACGTCGGCGATGGCCAGGGCGATCCGCCCGTCGGGGCACTGAATGTAGTCGTAGAGGTCGCCGCCGATTTCCCGGCACGGGATGGTCAGGCCGGACACGTCCCAGCCGGGCAGCTTCGGGTCCCGGTCGGGAAGAAGGCGCCCCTGTACGCCGGACGCCAGTTCCACCTCGCGCGCCAGCCGCTCCAGGTCGGCCGATTCCACGAGGTGCTCCGCGTCCGGTCCCTCCAGCAGAGCCTCGGTCGCGCTGAGGCTCCGCGCCCTCGCCACGGCCTCGGCGAGCACGGCGCACGTCTCATCCATCGCCTTCTCGCGCGAGGCCCGGTCCGCGTGGTCCGCGACGACCAGCACGCCGCCCGGTCCCCTCGCGGCGATGCCGAGCGCCTCGAGCACCGAATAGGCCTGCCGGACGGTGGCCAGCGACACGATCAGGCTCGCCGCCAGGTCCCGCGTGTCCGGTAGTTTGACGTCGGGGCGAAGCGCGCCCGTGCGCACCCGGCGGGCCACCTCCTCCACGATCTGCCGGTGGAAGGGAACCCCCGATGCGCCGTTCAATTCCATCCTCAACTCGTTCATCTCCGGCGCCTCCTTCGCGCCACTGTGCTACTGTGTATATATTAATGCACAGCATCACACATGTCAAGTACCCCCGCCGGACGGCGTGAAATGTCCGTTCGGCGGCGTGAGGAGGTGAGTAGGTGATGGGGAGAGTCCGGGTGCAGGCAGGCCTTTGCGGACGGCAGACCGTGAGGAAAAGCTGCGGGTTGCGGGTTAGAAGGTTGAAGGTTCCAGGTTAGAGAAAAAGCGGCAATCCCCTGGCCTTCGAAGGCCTCCCGCCTGTCGGTCCTTCGTAGCGGCCGATGGGAATCGGCCGCTCGGCCGGCTTCCGCCGGTCGCTACATCGTCCCTCTGTCTGCCGCAGTTCAAATCCCAAATCCAAAATCCCAATTCCCAAATTTCTTTCCTCACCGCCTCACCACCTCACTGTGAGCCCCACATAAAAAAGGAGGAGCGCTTGCGCGCTCCTCCTTCGTTGCGGTTCGTCTCCGTCCTACTTCATGGTTGGCCGGCCGGTTCGTACGCCGGCAGCAACGGAGGCGGCGCGGGCAGGTTCATCGGGTGCGCCTTGAGCTTGTCCATGATGTATGTGACGCCCGCGTCGATCTGCGCGTCCTTCCCGGCCATCACGTCCTGAGGCAGGTTGTCCACGCGGATGTCCGGGTCCACGCCGTGGTTCTCGATGATCCACTGCGAGTGCAGCCCATACAGCGCGTCCTCGGGGATCGTGATGTAGCCGCCGTCCAGCAGCGGCCAGTATCCGCGGATGCCGCGGACGCCGCCCCAGGTGCGCGTGCCGATCACCGGCCCGAGCTTATAGTGCTTGAAGAAGTACGGGAAGATGTCCCCGTCCGACGCCGAGAAGTGGTTTTCCAGGCACACCATGTAGCCGTGCAGGACCTGGTTGGGGATGGTGAAGCGCTGGCGCTCGCGGTTGGTGCTCATGCCGATCAGCACCCGGCGCAGGCGCTCCAGGATGACCTGGTCGATCTCGCCGCCGCCGTTCCAGCGCACGTCCACGATGAGGCCCTGCTTGGGCGTCTGGGGATAGAACTGGTTGATGAACTGGTCCATGCCCACGTCTTCCATGTCCGACAGGTAAACGTAGCCGATCTTCCCGCCGGAGGCCTTGTCGATCATCTCGCGGTTGTGGGCGATCCAGGCCTTCAGCCTCAGGTTCAGCTCGTCCGCGATGGGCTTGACGGTCACTTCGCGGCTGTCCGTGCCCTTCGCGTCGTTCGCCACCGTCAGCGTGACGGTCTTGTGCAGCGTGTTCACGAAGAGGCTGTAGGGGTTGGCCGGGGCCTTCAGCTCGCGGCCGTCCACGGCCAGGAGGAAGTCGCCCTGCTTCACGTCCACGCCCGGCTCGGTCAGGGGCGAGCGCAGGTCCTCGCGGGAGTTGTCGCCCTGGTAGATCTTCTGGAAGTAGTACCGGCCGGACGCCTTGTCGAGGGCGAAGTCCACGCCCAGAAGGCCCGTCGGCACGTAGTGCGTCTCGAACCTGTCGCCGCCGCCCACGTAGGTGTGGGAGTTGCACAGCTCGCCGATCATTTCGCCGATGATGTAGTTCAGGTCCTCGCGGCACCCCATCTCGGGCAGGAGCTTCTCGTACTTGACGCGGACGGCGTTCCAGTCCACGCCGTTCATCTTCGTGCTGTAGAAGAAGTCGCGGTCCAGCCGCCAGGCCTCGTGGAACATCTCGTTCCACTCCTGGACGGGGTCGACGTGCGCCTGCATGCCCGACAGGTCCAGCTTCTTCGGTTCGGCCCCGTCCTTGCCGGAAGCTTCTTCCGGCAGGGCGCTCGCCAGGGTGTAGGTCTTCTTGTGCTGATAGAGGACGGTGGAGCCGTCGGCGCTCAGCGCGTAGGCGTCCGCCGGCCCTGCCAGGACGTGGTCCTTGCGGTCCGCCATCTCGAAGACGTGGAGCTGTGGCTCCTCGCCCGGCAGGGGCTTGGTCATGGTGCTGATGGGCTCGGTCATGTAGTAGATCCGGCCTTCGGCAGCGGCGATGTGTTTGATGTTTCCGCACGGGACCGGAACGGCCACCGCGCGCTGCATCAGTCCGTCGAGGTCGATGCGCATGGGCGCGATGGCGCCGGGCTTCCAGGTCGAAGCCTCGCCCTTCTTCTTGGCCTCGGGCGTGCCCTCGTCCGAGCGCGGCGCGAAGGGCGACGGCTCGTCTTTCCTGAGCGTGGCCACGTAGACGCCGGCCATCTTGAGGGTCGCCACGTTGAACTCGGTCTGGCTCCAGACGGGGTTCGGGTGGCGGTCCGACGCGAAGCAGAGGTATTTCCCGCCGGGGCTGAAGACGGGGTCGTAGTCGTTCGTCATGCCGTCGCTGACCTGCGTCGATTTACCGTCCTTGAGGCTGTAGAGGTAGATCCGCCCCATGTACGTGGAGGCGTCGTCGTCCGAGCCCATGTCCTGCGGGCCGGCCTTCGAATACGCCAGCCAGAGGCCGTCGGGCGACCAGCTGAAGTGGTGCATCTCCTCGCGCTTGTCCTGGTCCACCCGGACCACGGTGCGGTCCTTGATGGTGAGGATCCACAGCGCGTGGTCGCTGTCCGAGAAGGCCAGCCTTGCGCTGTCCGGCGACCACTTCGGCCCGTAGAGGTAGCCGAGCTTCCGGTCGGTGAGCAGCGTTTCCTTTCCGGTGCCGTCGGCCGGGCGGACGGCGATCTGGTCCTCGCCGGTCTTGTCCGTCACGTAGGCCACCCACTTGCCGTCGGGCGACCACGCCGGGTACATCTCGCGGGCGTCCGAGGTCTGGGTCAGGTCGCGCGTGTTGCCGTGCTCGGCCGGGACCGTGAAGACGTCGCCGCGGGCGCCGAAGAGGGCCCGCTTGCCGTTGGGCGCGATGCCCATGGAGTGGATGGTCTTCGCCGCGTCGACCCACCGGTCGCGCGTGCGCACGCCGTCCGCCGGCACCGTTACGTCCACCTTGTGCAGGGTCTCGGAGGGCAGGTCGATCACGTAGAGCGAGCCGCCGTCCTGGAAGACGATGCCCGAGTCGCCCAGGCTCGGCCAGTCCACGTCGTAGTCCTCGAAGTGCGTGACCTGGCGGAACTGCTTCGTCTTGAGGTCGTAGGCCCAGATGTTCATGCGTTTCGCCGGGCCGCGGTCCGACGCGAAGTAGATCGTGTCGCCGTACCACATGGGGTCCGTGTCCGTGCCCTTCCAGGTGGTGATCCGCTCGGACGTGTGCGCGTTGAAGTCGTAGATCCAGATGTCCTGCGCCAGGCCGCCGTGGTATTTCTTCCACGTGCGGAAGTTTCGGAAGATGCGGTTGTACGCGATCTTCGTCCCGTCCGGGCTGTAGGACGTCATGCCGCCCTTGGGCACCATGAGCCGCGTGGGCAGGCCGCCGGCCGCCGGGACGAGGAACAGCCGGCCGAACCACGAGTTGAAGGTGTCGCGCCGCGACAGGAAGAGGACGTCCTTGCCGTCGGGGGTCCAGGTCACGACCATGTTGTCCGGACCCCAGCGGAGCGGGGCGCCCTTGACCACGTCCGAGTGGTAGGTGAGCCGCCTGGCCTTGCCGCCGTCGGCGGGGATCACGTACACGTCGGTGTTGCCCGCGTATTGGCCCGTGAACGCGATGGATTTACCGTCGGGCGAGAAGCGCGGCATGATGTCGAAGCCGCCGTCGGTGGTGAGCCGCTGGGCGGTGCCGCCGTCGCGGTTGACGCGCCACAGGTTGCCGGCCGCCTCGAAGACGATGGTGTTGCCGTGCAGCGTGGGGTAGCGCGTGAGGATGTTTTCGGAGGCCCGGGCCGTCGCGGGCAGGATGAGGCCGGCGGCGAGGAGGGCCAGGACGGGCAGGAGGGTGCGGCGGAAGCGTGGCCGCTGGTCCCTCGTGTCCCCGTTCTTGAAGCGCCTGTGCATGATGAACTCCTTTCCGATATTTTTCGATCGATAACTTCAGGCCTCATAGTATACATCGGAGCCCGTGGACGGATTGTGGAGCTGCCCAGAAAGCAGTCACTGCGAGGCCCGAAAGACGGATTCAACCACAGAGCACACAGAGCGCACAGAGAATCTCGGTTTCACAGTGAGCCGGTGAGACGGTGAGAAGCCTGCAGAAAGCAGTCACTGCGAGGCCCGGAGGGCCGCGGCAGTCTCAGGGTGAAGCACGTGGTATCTAGATGATGCCTTCGGGGGGCAGCCATTCCGCGCGCGTGGGCTCCGCCCATGGCCGGGGTGCGCATGCCCCGATCTGGAAGAGCAAGCTCTCCCAGCCGGGTCATCGCGCCCCCCGATCGCGCCACTGGCGCGACGCGAAACGGCTGCTGGGCCTTCGACACTTCCGCCTTTCGCCTTTTGACTTTCGCCTTTGCAGTCCCACCCCTTTACAGGGAGCGCCGACGGGTCGAAGGGGCGCGGGGGAATGGGGAGGTTCCCCCGCTCAGAGGGCCTCTGACGTGAGGGCGGAGAGAAGCAGCGAGTGGAGCGAGCGTCGAGGAGGGGCGGCAGAGCCCCTTCTTGAAAGGCCGCGCCCCCGCGGCCTGCGTCGCGAACGCAACCATCTCAGCCGCTTGATAGCGTCCGGAAAGCAACCGCTCAATGTACATGGAACTGAATCAGATGGCCCAGCTAACGGCTTGACGCAGACGCAAGAGCAGGCATCTCGTCCCATGTTCGCCCGCCAAGAATCCTGCCGGCCTTCTTCTTGTTGGTCCCGCCCCATTGTTTGAAGAAGAAGGGCACGTCGTTTCGAAGGCACTGATCGCGGATGCCTTCCACCCAGGACGACTCCATTGGCCGCGCTTTCGGTCCCGACTCGCCGCCCACGATGACCCAGTCGATCCCTGAAAGCGGGAGATCCGGCAAGGGGCCGAGGAGCGGTTCACAAGAGAGGAACTTCACGGCAGCGCCTGTCTGGCTTAGGTCTGAAATGCGGTCATAGTAGTCGGGATGCTCGACGCTGACCCCCATCCAGATGTTCGAAGCCCACGGCAGCCGGCCGCTCAACGAGCGAAGCCTTCCTCCACGCTTCGTCAGAATCTGGAAGCAGTGCCAGGATGAACGGTTCATCACGTCGAATACCTTCAGGATGAACTCATCCGGCACATTCTTTTGAAAGAGATCGCTCATGGAGTTCACAAAAATCGTCTGCGGTCTTTTCCACTTTAGAGGCAGTTCAAGCGCATGCTCGTGAAGCGCCACGCGAAAACCGCCGGCGTAATTGGGCTGGCCCATTGCCTGGAGCCTCTTAGCCATTCGCTCCGCATAGCAGTGCTTGCAACCCGAGCTGATCTTCGTACATCCCGTCACGGGGTTCCACGTCGATTCGGTCCATTCGATGGAACTCTTCGTGGCCATCTAGGGCACACCCCCGAACTTCTTGAATATGTAATTGATTATACCTCCTCCAACACTGTTTTGAGAGGCGAAGAAGAGGTAATACACGACTGCCCCCCGGCTGTTCTTCATGGGGCATGGCCTAGGCACGTCCTTGAAGCCCGCGACCTTCCGAAGTCTTTGCCGAAAGCCTTCTGCAAGTTCCTCGTTGGTTACCTTTTCATCAATGGGGCCGAAAAGCGAAGGGCTTTTCTTATATGCGATATCGCCCCATGATTCATCTCCCCAAAACGCCGTCATCCGTGACCGAGACTCCGGATTGACATCGTCCCTTTTCTTCCAGAGAACATTGCGATTGATGTCCATGATGGGGAAGTTCAGAAAGATCTCTATGCTCTTCATTTTCCCGGCAGTTTGGATAATCTCCCAGTCGAGTTGTAGTTTGTAAGGATCGAGTAAACATAGGGCCCGCGCATAGTCCTCATAACGCGCTCGTGGGAACACCTCTTCCAGTAGGACACGGTTGCAATCGCCGGGATGGACGAAAACATCCTTTCTCTCGCCGGCGATTTCGTGCAGGAGTTCGACCTTTTGCGGAAGCAACTCAATGAAATGGTACTCCCGAAACGGCGGATCCACCAAAAGGGCATTGAGCGGACTGCCGGGTACAAATTCACGGCTGGTCCTGGAAAAATGTACCCCGCTGCCCGCGAAGGCATCGATGTACAAGTGCTTCAACGGGGGGGCTGTCCATGCGCTGAGTATCTTGGAGTATTCAGTGGCATACCTCCTGATGATCTCCAGCTTGACTTCAGACCAGGAACCAATTTCGTCGCCAGGTATCCCGGCATGCCATGATCCCTTGGGCTCGCTGATCTCGACCATAACCTCTCCAATTCCTTCGCGCTTTAGATGGCGCCAATTCGTTTGGGGCTTAGGAAGCAGACGTCCTTTTAGAAAGGGTGTATGCTTCTGAAATGAAGAGGGTTAACAGGTACTACAAAGCGGCGAAGATTTCCGAGAGCAAATTCCGGGCAATCATGAGGTGCTTCAGCGAGGATTTGTCGGCCAGCCAGACGGCGAGAATGACAGGGATTAGCGTCCGGTCCATCAACGCCCTTTTCCTCCGAATCAGGATTCGCCTGGCAGCGATCTGCGAAGCTCAGTGTCCGGTCGGGGGCGTCGTCGAAGTCGATGAATCCTACTTTGGACCCCGCCGGGTTCCGGGTAAGCATGGACGTGGGGCCGGTGGAAAAACGATCGTGTTCGGGATCTTCCAACGGGGTGAAAGCGTTTTTACCCAGATCGTTCCAGATTGCCGAAAAGTCACACTGCAGAAGGTTATCCGCGGACGCGTCAGTTTGGAGTCGGTCATCCACAGCGACGGATGGAGCGCTTACGACGGTCTCGTGGATGTGGGTTACGCAAAGCATTTCAGGGTTCAGCATCACCTGAATGAATTCGGGGTAAAGGACAATCACATCAACGGGATTGAATCGTTCTGGAGCTTCGCAAAACGCAGGATGGTCAAGTTCAATGGAATCGCCCACCACACCTTTTACCTGCATCTCAAAGAGACAGAATTCAGGTTTAACCACCGAAAGGACGATCTCTACAAATTGCTCTTGAGACTCTTCAGAGAAAATCCTATATAATCATTTTGCTTCCTAAGCCCCTTCGTTTTACTTGAATTATCCCCTCTCCCGCCGCCGTCTCCTGAAGATATTCAATATACTGCCTTTGGTCCGGTTCCGCCTCCAACCAGAGTTGCAGATGGACGCATTTGACCCGTCTCTCACATGTCGTAGCGAATTTTTCGGATGACCGGCCGGTATTTGGCGCGCAGCTCTCTCAGCGAAGGACGTCCCTCGAAGAAATTGTTGTACCAGAAGGCATCGGCCAGATGGCGCTGCCAGACACTTCCTCGCAGATTGCAGGCGATGAGTTCAGCCATTGGGGCATTGCCGTCATTGATCGCCTGCTTCACGGCATCGAGAATCGCGCGGCTCCTTTTTCCATCGATCCAATAGTAGGAGCCACACATACCCAGTGCAAATGCGATCGACACCGACCAGCCGTACTTTTCACAATTCGTTACGAGAACCGCCACCACTCCAGTACCGACAACAAAAGCCAAGATCCAAATCAGAAGTACCCAACACAATCGTGATTGCAGGGATCGCACCGCCATGATTCGCGAACGATAGTCGCGCACCATTGCTTCAATCGCATCGCTATCTCCTGGGAGTGTCCTGTCAGGCCCTGCTTCCTTCATTCCTCCCTCTCCCGCCGCTGCTTCCTGCGGATGCTTGATAGAATGCCTTCGATCCGGTTCGGCACTCGCTTGCCGCCTGCCGGCATGAGGCGTTCACCTGATTCCCCACCACCTGAGTAGTTCGAAATACTCTTTCCATTGGGGCGGTATTGGGACCTGGCCCCTGAGGGCCTTCTTTTCGTCGGGTTTCGTCGCGACGAGGAAGTGGTAGTAGTCCTCCCATCCCTCGGGGATGGTAGCGCTGTCTCCTATCGGCTTCTTCTCGTCGCCGACCTTGGTACAAAACGCGACCAGGCGAGAATGGCTTGGGGCGCGTCGTGCGGCGACGAAGGCGCAGTAAAGGGACATGTCCTTGTCGTCGAGGAGCAT
Source organism: uncultured Acidobacteriota bacterium (assembly GCA_963724125.1). GTDB lineage: Bacteria > Acidobacteriota > UBA4820 > UBA4820 > DSQY01 > CAVRTJ01. The sequence goes on along the minus strand of CAVRTJ010000010.1, from coordinate 19,325 downwards.
GTGCCGCCCGCCCCATTTGACCAGGTGGAAGTCGCGACAGATGGGGACCTTGTCCTCCGGACCGAGTCCAACGGGCTTTGCCATGTGCGCGATGATCACCCTGGATCCGTATAGGCCGTACGTCCCTTTGAATTTGAAATAGACCCCAACGCATCCCCCCTGCAGATACTTGAAGCGCCCATGCTTTTCGAGCGTCACATAGCCGTAGCCGAACCCGTTCGCCCAACGATACTTCCCTTGAAATTCGGCGGGCACCGAAGGGCGCCTGCTGCACGACACAACGAGCACAGCCAGCAGGGCTGCGGCGACAATGTAAACCAGAACAATCTTCCTGCCAGCTCTTGCCTTTTGCATTATCCCCCTCTCCCGCCGCTGTTTCCCGAAGATGCTCGATGTTGCTTTTACGCTTGTTTGGCCGAGCCATACCGCCTGGAATCTTTCAATGGTTTCCAGGTTCCGCTATTTCTTCTTCGTGAATTTCATTTCTCCGATCAAGCTATTGGATACTATTCTTTTAAAAGAAGAAAACGACTCGCCGAATTCGTGCCTGCTGCGGCAGTCCAGTTCAAAAAGCGCTACCTGTTTCCCGTGCTTTATATAGGCACGTGCTCCACATCGCCCTCCTTCATCGACAAAGTAGAGCCGCATAAGCGCCTTCGTGTGGCGGACGGTTATTATCCTACGCTCTACCTTGACGGTCAGCCCGGAGATCTTGCTGCCGAGGCGTTTTATGTCTCTGACGACAAAGGCCTTGAGCCCTTCACCGCCGTAGAGCGTTGCAATCTCCACCTTAATTATTCGGTGCGCTACAGACTGAGTTTCGCCGGGCGGGTAAAGAACGGCTTGTCCCCCTTCTGTTAATCCGCGGGAGCAAACGCACGTCCACCCTTTCGGTGCCTGGATGACGATTGCCGTATCTCTACTGTAAATGAGCCCACCATTGCCTTCCATCGGGGCCATATCCGGCAGAGTGTTGATTATTTCTTGTCGACGAACAGAATCGGAGGCCGATTCGGGAGATTTGGTGGCAGCACAAGTAACGAAGAGACTGAATACCGCGACTGCAACAAGAACACGCTTCACGGAGCATTTTCCACTGGGATATCGCCATTTCAATGGAACCACGGTTCCAGATCCTGTTTCCTTCATATTTCTCTCTCCCGCCGCTGTCTCGTGAAGATGGTCAATATAGCGTTTTCGATCCGGCACGACCTCCGACCTGAGTCTCAGATGATCATGCAATGATCGGCTGGCGAACGGGTACCTGTTTCCATTTTCTCCCTGCATTCTCGGCAACACCGCCTATTGGACGATAATGTGGTACTGAAAGGAGGCGACCGTTGGAGGTTGGGTGAAGTTCGTCAACGTCACCGTTATGGTTGCCCGTCCCTTCCTGATAGCCCTGAAGAAGACTCCGGTCGCATCGACATCCGGATCTCCAGTAACGAGAATTTGCATGTGGGGCCTAATCGGCTTGACGACCTTCCAGTTGTTGCTCGTGACGCTGATCGAATCCGGCCCACAGGCCGTGTCAGCGGGACAGGTCCAGTCGATCTCCACGATCTCCCTGCGCGTGGCCGTATAATCACCCCAGATGGGCACACGGACGTTGCAAAATCCCGAATCGGTCAGGTTCGGCCTCAGGACGTAGTGAACTCCGTCGCGTGTTTTCTCGGCCTGTACCGCCACCACAGTCGATAGCACCAAGAACAGAATCCCCATCAGGATGCGTCTGTTTGTCATCGTTTTCCCCCTTTCTTGCAAGCGATAAGTTGATTATATGGTTAAGATTCAAGGGAAACTAGGGACAGCCACCTATTTTCTCCCCCGCTATTTAAAGCGGCAGTCCCTTATCTACTTTTGCTCGCGCTTTGTTTGCCGCCATCTCCCAACCATCGCAAAATATCTTCAGCACGATTGGCCGTTTTCAGCTGATTTTTGCGTAGGGCACAGGCCTTTATCCGGGTCAGGTATTGGCGCCAAGTGTATTTATCTATGGCACTTTGATCTATCAAGTCCTCATCACCTGTCGTGGTATCAAGCTGGATGCCCCACAATTCGGCGTCCATTAGGTAGAGAAGCGACTTCTCGACTTTCCCCATTTGTTTTTTATCAATTAGGTTCAGTTCATAAGCGGCTAGATCCGCTTCTGAAAGCATGTGGTGGTCCGCGACCGACTGGATTAATGTTACTGATTTCTTATCCATTCGTCTCACGCCAAGATAGTACCCCAACCCAAACAAGGTGCAACTTATGAGTACGCTAACCACAATGTCTCGTCCCTTGACCATTTCAAGCCCCTCGTGCATCAAGAGGTCATATCCACTACTGCTTCTTGCATTTCCACCTCCCTCGCCGCTGCTTCCTGAAGATGCTCAATATACATGCCTTCGATACGGTTCGGCCTCCGCTTTGAATTTGAAAAGCCCACCCTTTCGGATTACCTCTTCTCTTGAGACGCTTGAGTCGCTTTTCGAAGCAGGATGATGTTCAAGAGAGGGAAGAGCACGATCCCCGAGATGGCGACAGCCAAAGGTGTGGCCGGGGAACTAGCAAAGATTAGATAGCCAGCCAGCACGATGGCCACTCCAATATTGATAAGAACCGCCTGCGTGAACAGAGTAATTTTCATTTTCAGTAAACCCCTATCATCTGAGCCGGATACTGTTGTCAGGTCTGACTTCATGCACTATCCCCTCTCCCGCCGCTGCTTCCTGAAGACTGTCAATATAATACCTTCGATCCGGTTCCGCCTCCAACCAGAGTTGTAGACGGGCACACGATCCGTGGCCGCAAAATGGGCGGCTGTCCTTGATCTCTTGAATCGCGTCGACGCCGGGCTGCGAGGGGGGCGCCGTAGACCGCAAGCCATCGATCGGCACTTCACAAGGTCCTGCGGCATTGTTCTTCCGGGCTGTTGACAGGGCCGCTGGGGGGGAGCCATAGTGATCGATATTGGGGGATTCATGGTACATGCCGGTCGGTTCTCTTTCTGAGATTGCGATTGCGGGGCAAGGGGCTCTGCGGCGCCTCTTGCCGCCGCATCCTTTGGTGTGGAGGATCTTCCGTGCCTGTTTACTATCGCATTGCCGTCTGGGTTCACGTACCTGGCGTCGGACCTGCGCTTTTCCGGAATTGCGAGGTCCGTTTCGGCAGGAAGGGGAGGATTCAGGATGAATAAGAGAATCATTATTCAGTGCGTCGTGGGTGCGTTCCTGGGCCTGCTGCTGCTTGTCCCCGCGCACGCGGGCATCCATTTTCAGAGCCTGGGGACGGCGGCTCCGCCGGACAACTTGGGCGGCGTCCACGTGACGCCCTTCAACGCGGCGCCACAGACCGCTATCGCGGACTTCACGGACGTCGCCTCGATCCCGGGCGCGCCCGTGCCCGGATACCTCGTTCCCGCCAACGCCCTGAACAAGCGGACGGTCCCCGCGAGCTGGCCGGCCTGGAGCCACGGCTACGCGGGCCCCGTCTTCTACAACGGGTCGGCCTCCATGACCCTGACCCTGCCGCCCGGCGTCACGGCGTTCTACGCCTACGCCGATCCGGCGGTCCCCGGGACGTTCAACGTAGCCGCAGTCACGATGGGCGGAGCCACCTCGGGGCCGGTAGCGGTCGCGGGGGACAGCGGCGCGGCGGGCTTCGGCTTCTATACGGACGGCGCCGATACCCTCGCGACCGTGACCATCACGGCGGACTCGTCGGCCGGTGGAATTTGCATCGGCGAATTCGGCTGCAACGCCGGGGCCGGCTGGGCGGTTATCGCCAATCTGGACCTGACCATCAGCACCGTCGATCTGAGCACCTCCCCGCCGACGATTTATGGCCCCTTCCTCGCTGGCCAGCTCGGCGACAGCAGCGGGGTCCTGGGCGGCGTCGCCGTCACACCCGACGGCCGCTATGCGCTGGTCAGCTATGTCGACCTGTCTTTCGGCGACACCTTAGTCTACCGCGTGGACATCTCCAACCCCGCGGCCCCGGCCGTCACAGGCAGTCTGGACGTCGGCACCGTTTCGAACGTAAACGCCTTTGGGGAAGTGGCCGTGGCACCCGGCGGAGATTTTGCCCTCGTTCCTGGGGCCGGTGGCAGTAATGAGATTGCGGCCATCGATCTTTCCTCTTTTACGCTTGAGCCAAACTATGCCCTCACAACAGGAGTGGCCGCAGGCGCGGTCGCGATCGCCCCGGACAACCAGACAGCCGTCGTCGCCGATGCCGGAAACAACCAGATCATCTACGGCATCTACGATCCGGGCTCCGGTTTCATATCCGAGCACACCCTGCCCACCGCCGGGATTCCTTATGGCGTGGCCATTTCTCCGGACGGCCGGACGGTGCTCGTGGCTAATATTGGTACCGGTGATTCCACTGCCGAGGACGGCTCCGTCAGCCTTTATCAAATCACTGCGCCCGGCGTCCTCGAGGCGACGGGTCCGATCACCGGGCTGCCTCACTACATAATGGGTCTGGCTTTCTCCCCCACGGGTTCCCATGCATACGTGGAATCTTTCGATGCTCCAACGGCGTCGCTCTTCACGCTCGATATCACGGGACCGGGAACCGCGTCCCTGGCCGCAGGCTCCGTCTCTCTGCTGCCCAGCAATCCATGTTGGTGCATCTGGAACCCGAACGCACTAGTAGTCAGTCCCGACGGCAGCCTGATCGTCGGGGACAACACGATCGGCGTCAGTTCCCAGGCCTTCGACATCGTTCGGACGAGCAATCACGCCGTGTCCACGGTGCCGACCACCACGAGCTATCCGTGGGCCGCGGCTACCTTCTCGCCCACCGTGGAAAGCGTTTGCCCGGGCATCGCGCTCTTGCCGGCATCGGCCCCCTCCCTGGTGGCGGGGACGCCTTACAGCCAGACGTTCACGGTCTCCGGTGGAGCGGGTCCCTATACCATCGTCCTGTACGGGGCCCTGCCGTCGGGCATGGGCTTTGTCGACAACGGGGACGGGACGGCGACGCTCTCCGGCACGCCCGCCCAGACGGGAGACTTCTCCTTCTCGATCGCGGCCCAGGATTCCGGCGGCTGCTGGGCAGGCCAGAGCTACACCCTGACGGCTTACACGAGCGTCTTCCACGACGATGGAAACACATCGGCCCTGTGCATTGACAGCACGACCGGTGCCTTTCAGTGGTCCATCTCAGGCGGACGGACCTATACGGGCACGCTCAACGTCTATAACGGGGGTGTGATGTTCTGGAGCAAGCCCGGCGCGTCCCAGTACGTCTACTTCTACTACGACCCAAACAACCACATGGCGTGGGGCTACCTGTACGATTACACCACGGGAGTCTATTCGAGCCTTTTCGACAGCAATACGCTGAATAATCCTCCCGGTTGCAGCGCCGTCCAGCCTGAGACGTGATGGTCGTTGCCCAGACGAGTGCTCAAGGCGCAGGCGCCACACCCTGCGCCTTTTTTCTTCCCTCCCGAAAAGGCCTCCACGTAGAACGCGCGGCGAATCCGGTTCCGCTGCACATTCTTCTTTGCCGCCGCAGTTCTTTGAGAGGGGTCGCGGTCGTGCCTTCGCCCCCGCCGCGCCTCCACCCGGAGTTTTAGATGAAGGCGCCCGGACTTGCAAACCGGAAATTGAAGGGCACATACTTTTCTTGCTGCGGCGAGACGATTTTGAGGGGAGACGAGTGATTTCGCACGTGGCACGGCCGTCATGCTCTGAGGAGATGACATCTCGGAGGAGGATCCAATGCGAAGCCCTTGCAAATCTTTGGTGCTGGGCGCCGTCTTCACGCTGCTGCTGATGGTCGCACTCTCCGCCCGGGCGGGTACCAGTTCCGTCTTCTGGCACTGGAGCAGTCCGTCACCGTCCGGCTTGCCCTTGACAGGAATCGCCTACGGCTCGGGAACCTACGTCGCCGTCGGACAGGCCGGCCTCGTCCTGACGAGCGCGGACGGGGTGTCGTGGAACCAGCAGAGGGTCGGGACCTATCAGGATTTTACCAGCGTCGCCTACGGCAACTCGAGATTCGTCGCGAGCGGGACCGGTCTGTTCACGAGCCCGGACGGGAAGACGTGGTCTCTCGTGTCCGCATACGGGCCGTCGAATATTGCCTTTCGCGGCTTGTATTTTTTCGGTTACGGGTATGGCAGAAACCTGATGAAGAGTGTCGACGGAGTGACCTGGGACCCTGCGTTCATGCTGTCTCGTAGTTCGGGAGGCTCAGTCGGCGTTGCCTACGGAAACGGCGTTTATGTCTGTGTTCTTGACGATGGAGAGATCTTCACGAGCCCCGACAGCGTGACCTGGACTCAGAGATACTCGCCGGCCCGGGTCTTCAACGGCATCACCGATATCGCCTTTGCCAACGGGCGGTTCCTTGCCATCGGCTACAACGGCTCAAACTACGTGGCCCTGAGAAGCTTCGACGGCGTGAAGTGGGCCGTGAAGACGCTGAAATCAGACCACGGTTTCGGCAGTACGATCGTGGTGGGCGACGGGGAGTTCCTCGTGCCGATCAGGGGCGGAGTCATGACCAGCCGCAACGGACGCAAATGGACATACCACGCCACCAACACACCGACGGACAACTCGTGGCTGATCAACCAGGAGATCTATGGCGGCGGGCAATACGTCGCCGTCGGCGAGACCAACTCTTACCACTCCGTGATCGACACCAGCCCGGACGGGCTCTCCTGGGAAAGCCAGATCTCTCAGTCGCTCTCCACGCACGTGAGCCGCGTGCGATACATTGAGGAAGCCGGCGAGTTCGTCGGACTGGGCTGGCGCGAGGACGGTCCTCCCGTGGCGTTCAGTCCGGACGGGCAGTCCTGGCAGGAGGCATCCAGCGGGCCGACGGGCCGCCTCGGCGGCATCGCCTTCGACGGGTTCACGTACGTCGCCGTAGGCTCCAACGGACTTATCGAGACTAGCTCCGATTTGTCGAACTGGTCGAAGGAGACATCGGGTGTCAGCGAAGACCTGCATGACGTGGCCTTTGGGAACGGGTTGTTCGTAGCCGTGGGGCAAAACGGGCTCGTCGTGACCAGCCCCGACGGAGAGACATGGACCCGCCGTTCGTCCTTTGTTACGTCTGACCTCGACGGAATCTTGTACGCAGGCGGCCAATTCGTCGCGGCCGGCGCCGGTTCGGTTATCGTCACCAGCCCAGACGGCCTGATCTGGACACAGCGGTACGGAACGGGGCCGTTTTACTACCAGGATATTCTTGCCGTGACCTACGTGGACGGCACCTATCTTTGCCCGACATGGGATGGCCTCCTGAGCAGCCGGGACGGCGTCAGCTGGATCGCACAATCTCTCCCCGTTTTCTTCTCCGGCGGGATCATCAAGTGGCGCGACACCACTATTGCGGCCGCATACGGCAGCGGGGTTAACCTGAGCGAGAACCTCCAGACGTGGGATTGTGATCAACAGGGGCTGAACAGCTACCAGTTCTCCTCCCTGGCCACAGACGGAGAGACGCTCGTGGGGGCCTGCTACCAGGGACTCTGCTGGGGGGAGCCTGCGCCTTTTGTGGCCAGTGTTTCGAACACCGACGGTCCTGTCGGCGGTGGAACGGATGTCGACATCTACGGCGCCGGGCTCGAGTCAGTTGAACAGGTCCTTTTCGGGACTGTGCCCTCACCCTCCGTGATCGTAGCAGCCGACGGCCACATCCTGGCCACAAGTCCCCCCAACACCCCCGGACCGAAGCCAATTGCAGTGGTGACCGCCAATGGGATCCGCTTCCCCGGCTACCCAGGGTCCCTGGCGGCCTTTTTCTACGACGGTCCAGCGGTCGTCGACGGGATTGCGCCCGCCACGGTCTCCACCGCAGGGAACAGCAGCGTGCAGATTTGGGGCGAGGGTCTCATCGACGGGTCACCGCCGATCGACGTCACGGTCGGCGGAGCATCGTCCGCGGCCAGCGGCTACTGGAGGGTCATCACCATAACCTGCCCTGCCCATCCGGCCGGCCCGGCCGACGTCGTGCTCACCACACACAGCGGTCACGTGACCCGCCTCCCGGCGGCCGTGCTCTACGTCGATCCGCCTTCGATCAGCGCCGTCAAACTGCTGTACAATCCCACGCGCCTTAAAATCACGGGCGAGAACTTCCACTCCGGTGTGAACGTTCTGATTGACGGGTACGCCGTGAAGAAGGCGGTGGACAAGAGTGCCACTATCGTCGTAGCCAAGGGCGCTGCGGCGCTGGATTCTCTGTTGTCCGCGGGGACTCACGCGATTACCGTTCTGAATGAAGACAACGGCGTCGAGAGCCTGCCGTTCCAGTTTCAGAAGTAGCCAGCTCGGCGGTCAGGCGAAAAGTCAAAGCGGAGGATGCTCCTCGCGCTGCAACACATTCGGACGGCCGGCCGATTCGAAGGCCCGCCGTCTCCCGTTTTCCCTTTAGCCTTTCGACCTTAGCCCTTAGGCTTTGGGAGACAGCCCAATCCTCACTTCTTCCCCGTCCTCAAATCCCCCTTCCCAAATCCGAAATTCCAAATCCCAATTTTCCTTACTTCCCCGTCATCCTTCTCGCGTCGAGCAACTCGTCGAGCTTGTCTTCGGGCAGGACCTTCTTTTCGAGGCACAGCTCGCGGATGGTCTTGCCGGTCTCGAAGGCCTCGTGGGCGATGGCGGCCGCCGCGTCGTAGCCGATGGCGGGGTTGAGGGCAGTGACCATGGCGAGGCTCTTCTCGACCATCTCGCCGCAGCGGGCCTCGTCGGCCACGAGCCCGGCCACGCAGCGGTCGGCGAAGGTCCTGCAGGCGTTGGCGAGGATGCGCGCGGACTGGAGGACGTTGTGGGCGATGACGGGCATCATGGTGTTCAGCTCGAAGTGGCCGCCCATGCCCGACACGGCGACTACGGTGTCGTTGCCGAGTACCTGCGTGCAGACGCCGATCATCATCTCGGACATGACGGGGTTCACCTTTCCCGGCATGATGGACGACCCGGGCTGGAGGTCGGGCAGCTTGATCTCGCCGATACCGCAGCGCGGCCCCGAGCCGAGCCAACGGATGTCCTCGGCGATCTTCATGAGGCTCACGGCGATGGTGCGCAGGGCCCCGCTGGCCTCGACGAGGCCGTCCTTGGCGGCCAGCGCCTCGAAGAGGTTCGGCGCCTGCGCGAAGGGGATCTCCAGTTCCTTCGCCAGCGCCGCGATCACCTTCACGGCGAAGCCCGGCACGGCGTTCAGGCCCGTCCCGACGGCCGTGCCGCCGAGGGCCAGCTCGCACAGGGCCGGCAGGGTGGAGGCCGCGCGGCGCTCGGCGTTTCGGACCTGCCGCGCGTAACCCGAAAACTCCTGGCCCAGGCGAACGGGCACGGCGTCCTGCAGGTGCGTCCGGCCGATCTTGACGATGGGGTCGAAAGCCGTCGCCTTTGCTTCGAGGGCCTCAGCGAGGTGCCCGAGCGCAGGCAGAAGGTCTTTGGCCACGGCCTCTGCGGCGGCGATGTGGATGACCGTAGGCACCACGTCGTTTGACGACTGGCCCTTGTTCACGTGATCGTTGGGGTGGACGGGCTTCTTGGAGCCCACGACGCCGCCCAGGATCTGGATCGCCCGGTTGGCGATGACCTCGTTGGTGTTCATGTTGGACGAGGTGCCCGACCCCGTCTGGAAGATGTCCACGGGGAACTGGTCGTCGTGCCTGCCCTCCACCACCTCGGTGGCGGCCTGGATGATGGCGTCGGCCACGTCGGCGGGCAGGGTGCCTCGCTCCTTGTTCAGGGCGGCGCAGGCGCGCTTGACGCGGCCGAAGGCGTGGATCATGCTCGGCGGGATCCGCAGCCCGCTGACGGGGAAGTTCTCCACCGCCCGCTGGGTCTGAGCCCCCCACAGCGCCGAGTTCCGAACCTTCACTTCGCCAAGGGAGTCGGTTTCAATGCGATAGTCTTCCATTTTTCTGGCTCCTTTTCACGGCGCCGCAGACCGCTCGCAGAGCGGCCGGCGGCGGCGGTTCTCGTTGATTTTTCATCGTCGCATATCTTTCGGGCGCGAGAGCCGGAACCCTGCACAGCCCGTTCTAATCCTTTTCTTCGCCTTCTCCGGACCCACCCCGGGACTTCCCGCCCCAGCCGAACTGCGCGTCCAGGGACTCGAGGAAAGCCTCCTCTCCAGCAACAAACCGGCGGGCGGACCATTCCAGGGCGTCCTCGCCGACCGGCACGCGCAGGCGCGGTTCCCGGCCCTCGGCAGCCTTCAGCACGGCCTCGGCCACCGGTTCGCCGGAGGGCCGAGCCGGCCCGGCGAAGAAGTTCTTCGCGAGTGTTTCGTAGAGGCGGGCGTATGGGTTGTCGCCGTCCGAGGTCGCCGGCAGGCGCTCCAGGGACTTCGTGTGGAACCCGGTCTGAAACGCGCCCGGTTCGACGATCGTCACGCCGACGCCGAAGGGCGCGACCTCGGGCGCGAGACTTTCCGCCCACCCTTCCAGCGCGAACTTGGGCGCGCAGTAGGCGCCCATGGCCGGGATGCCCGTCCGCCCCAGGTCCGAGGAGATGAAGACCAGTTGGCCGGAGCCCTGCTGGCGCATGATGGGCAGCACGGCCTTCGTAACCGCCACCGCCCCGAAGAAGTTGGTCTCGAACTGGCGCCTCAGCTCCGCGAGCGAGACCTCCTCGCCCGTACCCACGAGACCGATCCCTGCGTTGTTCACGACGGCGTCTATGGCCCCGAACCTCGACACCGACGCGGCGACCGTCTGGCGAATGGAACCGCCCTCCGTCACGTCGAGCCTGGCCCGGACGAGGGTGTCCGGGTCCCCCGCGTCCGGTAGAATCACCCCGCGCCTGCGCGCGGTTGCCACTACGTTCCAGCCCCGCTCCAGCGCCAGCTCTGCGGTCAGCGCACCGAAGCCGCTCGATGAGCCCGTGATGAGGATGGTCTTCGACATCGACGTCTCCTATTCCACTCCCCGATTCCCTGGAATTCAATATAGTTCTCGCGACCTTAAAACTGTAACGCATGGGCCCGTGAAGACGCCGGCGTGCGGACTTTGGCCCATGGCGCGAGCGGGAAAACATTCTTGCGCGATCGTCCGATCGGCGGTTAAATGGGGCCGTCGTCGCCACAGAACGATCTGTTTCGGGCGTGTTCGTCCAAAAAACACGGAGGTACAAGATGGCTGAAGACACGACTGGCGTTGAGAGCCCAGCGACGCTCGACAGGCGCCGTTTCATGACCAGGCTGTCCGGGTTCGGGGTGGCGGCCACGGTCTTTCCCGGCACGCTGTGGGCGCTCACGCAGATGCGGGGCGAAATCACGAAAGAGGTCGTCACCGAGGCCGAGAAGATCGCGGGCCTCAGTTTCACCGACCAGCAAAAGGACCTCATGGTCAAGGGGCTCAACAGTTTCGAGGAAGACTTCGACAAAATCCGCGCCGTGCCGCTCCCGAACGGCGTGCCCCCCGCGTTGCGTTTTTCGCCGCTCCTGCCTTCCGTGGAGGCGCCGAAGGGATCCAGCGGCTTCGCACTGGGCGACACCGCGCCGCCGGTGTTCTCTGGCGAGGTCGAATCTCTGGCCTTCATGCCCGCAACCAAGCTCGCGGCCTTGCTCAAGGAGCGCCAGGTCACCTCCATGGCGCTGACGAAGATGTACCTCCACCGGCTCAAGCGCTACGATTCCCTCCTCAAGTGCGTGGTCACGCTGACCGAAGAGCGTGCCCTCGCGCAGGCGAAGAAGGCCGACGAGGAGATCGCAGCCGGCCAGTACCGCGGCCCGCTCCACGGTATTCCGTGGGGCGTCAAGGATCTCTATGCCGTCAAGGGCTATCCCACCACGTGGGGGGCGGCGCCCTACAAGGACCAGACGATCGACGCAGACGCAACGGTCGTGAAGCGGCTGGACGAGGCGGGCGCCGTGCTCCTTGCCAAGCTGACAACCGGGGCCCTGGCCATGGGCGACGTCTGGTTCGGCGGCATGACGCGGAACCCGTGGGACACCGAGGAGGGGTCCAGCGGTTCCTCGGCGGGCCCCGCGTCGGCCGTTGCGGCGGGCCTCGTGGGCTTCGCCATGGGCACGGAGACGCTCGGGTCGATCGTCTCTCCGTCCACCCGCTGCGGGTGTTCGGGCCTCCGTCCCACCTTCGGGCGCGTGCCCCGGACGGGCATCATGGCCCTCTCGTGGAGCATGGACAAAGCGGGCCCCATCGCCCGGTCCGTGGAGGACTGCGCCATGGTCTTCAACGCCGTCTACGGCCCGGACGGGCGGGACGGCACGGTCGAGGCCGCCCCCTTCCTGTGGAATCCCGACCTCGACGTCCGCACGCTGAAGGTGGGCTACGTCAAGAGTCTCTTCGAGCGCAAGGCGGAGGAAGACCCCGACGCCGCCAAACCAGAGAAGGACAACGAGTGGCCCGTCTTCGACCGGGCCGTGCTCGACGCCCTCAAGAAGCAGGGGATCGATCTCATACCCGTGGAACTGCCCGACCTGCCCGCCGACTCCATGGCCCTCCTGCTCAACTGCGAGGCGGCTGCGGCCTTCGATCACCTTACGCGGTCCGGGCGCGACAAGCTGCTCGTGGCACAGGGCGAGGACGACTGGCCCAACATCTTCCGCCAGGCCCAGCTCATTCCCGCCGTGGAGTACATCCAGGCCAACCGCGCGCGCACCGTGCTCATGGAGGCCATGGCCGGGCTGATGAAGAAGGTCGACGCCTACGTCTGCCCCAGCTTCGGCGGCCAGGACCTCACCATCACCAACCTCACGGGGCATCCGTGCGTGGTCGTGCCCGACGGTTTCCGCACCAACGGCACGCCCACCAGCATCAGCTTCATCGGGAACCTGTACCGTGAGGCCGAGGTGCTCGCCCTTGCCAGGGCCTACCAGAACGCCACCGAGTTCCACACGAAACACCCGGTGTTGAAAGCAGCCCAGGGATGAGGTCATTTGGGGTGTGGGATTTGAATACGGCTGGGGACGGGCCCTCGAAAGACGTCCCCCGCCCTGATCACCTACTTCCCTACTCACGGCGCACCGGGGCGCAATTTCTCGATCACCGTCCACTATTCACCAGGCGCCCCCAGGCGCCTTAATCACTGGATCACTATTCACTCAGCCCTGAGGAGGTTCCCATGCAGGTTTCGTTCAAGTTCCCTTCTCCGTTCCGCCACACGCACCCGCCGATAAGGGACGTCAACGAAGTGTTCCAGGAGAGGATGACCCCCGGGCAGCGGGCCGCGGACTGGCTCGCGGGGGTCGTGGGGTCGTGGGGTTTCATCATCGTCCAGTCCGTCATTCTCATGCTGTGGGCGATGCTCAACGTCACGGCCTGGGTGCACCACTGGGACCCGTACCCCTTCATCCTCATGAACCTCTTCCTCTCGCTCCAGGCGGCCTATACGGCACCCGTCCTCATGATGAGCCAGAACAGGCAGGCCATTAAGGACCGCATCGAGGCCCACAACGACTTTGTCGTCAACCAGAAGGCGGAAGAAGAGATCAGGGCCGTGCTCGACCACCTCGTCGCCCAGAATCAGGCCTTCATCGCCCTCAAGGCCCAGCTGGACGATCTGAGGGCCGAACTGTGCCGCAAGACGGAGTGACCGCGGATCGCACAAACCCGGATCCGAGGCAAGAGGAGGCACGCGTGAGCAACGACGGACAAGCCGGAAAGTCTTCGAGCTTCGAGGGGTACGCCATGGCCATCGAATTCGGCGTCATCCTCATTCCGCTCTACCTGCTGACGGACCCGTGGCACTCCCGGCTGGCCGTTTCCATGCCGGTGGCCGCCGGCCTCTTCTTCGCCTTCGCGGCCATCGTCAGGGCGCTGGAGGACGGGAATTCCCTGATCATGGGGCTCCTGATGGCCGCACCGCTCTGGATCCTCGTGGCTCCGGCCATCCTTGTCATCAACACGTACGAACAGTTTTTGCGGACCGACATCCCCATGATGGCGGCCGCCTCGGCCGCCGCCCTGCTCGGGAGCCTCGTCGCCGGGGCCTTCAAGAGAAGTGATCGAGTGATCGAGTGATCCAGTCGGGGGGTTTGCAGCACGTCGGGCGCCGTCGGCCGTCGGCGGTCCGCCGTCGATCGCTTCCGAGGCCCGCCCGGAGCCGTGAGTAGGTAATCAGGGGATGAGGTGAGTCCAGCGTTTGCATAGCTTCAAAGGCCCGTCCCCAGCCGTTGTCCGCTTCCGCCTTCCGCCTTTCGCCTTAAGCCTTCCCCCCTGTGTGCTCTGTGGCCTCTGTGGTGAGATTCTTTCCCTTCGAAGGCCCGTCCCCCGCCGTCCTTCAAATCCGCATTCCCAAATCCAAAATCCCAGTTCTCTTTTGACCTTCTTTCGTGCCGAGTGCTAATCTCAATCCTTTCAGGGCATTGGAACCGCGCCGCCCTTCTCTCCAACCGGCACGGCCATCGCGACGAGGCGGGGCGGGGTTTACAGAGGGAGGCGAGCCATGTTTTTCGACGGTGCGACCTGGTACCTTTCCGCGATTCCCGTCCTCATCGCCGTGGCCATCAGCCTGACGGGGAACGCGCGACTGAACGATACATACAGCCGGTTGGGCGGCGTCATCAGGACGCGGAGCCAGCTGGTCGTCGTGCGGGGGAGCATCAACCAGAACAAGGCCCTCGCCTTCGCGTACCTCGGCCTGTGGGTGTTGTTCACGGCCGCCCTCGTCCTTGCGGTGCTCTCGGGCCTGACGGTCTTTAAGGGAGCCGTGGGCCACTTCCTGATTTTCGGCGTGGCCACCCTGCCCTTCGGCATCTGGTCGAAGAAAGTGGAAGACCGGTTCCGGGCCATGAAGGTGGAGTGCACCGATCCGTCGGTGGAAACGACCTTCGCCAGGTGGCTCGTCGAATGGAAACAGCCGCGGCTCCGCGTGAGCGAGTGAAACCGGGGATTCTAAACGATACGTAGCGCCGGGTGACAACACACAAGGGGGAACCATGACCATTCGTCTGGACGGAAGCAGCCTGACCATCGAGGACGTGGTGCGCGCGGCGAGGCACGGCGAGAAAGTGGAGCTTGCCCCTGAGGCCCTCGAGCGCATCAAAACCTGCCGGGCCATGCTCGAACGGAAGATCGAGTCCGGCGAGATCATGTACGGCGTCAACACGGGCATTGGCGAGTTCTCCGAGGTCGTGCTGTCGGACGAACAGGTCAGGCAGTTCCAGAAATACCTGATCTACAACCACGCCGCCGGCATCGGTGACCCCGCGCCCGTCGAACACGTCCGCGCCGCCCTGCTCAGCCGGATCAACGTGCACGCGAAGGGGCACTCGGGCTGCCGGCCCGAGATCCCCCTCACCTACGTCGCCATGCTCAACGCGGGCGTCACGCCCTTCGTGTGCGAAAAAGGCAGTGTCGGCGCCTGCGGCGACCTGGCCCCCATGAGCCAGGCGGCCCTGTCCCTCATGGGCGAGGGCGAGTGTTTCTATAAGGGACGGCGCATGGATACCTCGGACGCCATGGCGCAGGCGGGCATCCCCGTGCCAGGCCTTCGCGCGCGCGACGGACTGGCCGCCATCAACGGCTCGAACCTGATCACCGGCATGGCCTGCCTTGAACTCTACGACGCCGAACGCTGGGTCAAGCAGGCCGAGATCGCCGCGGCCATGAGCCTCGAGGCCCTGCTCGCGAACATGCGGCCCTACGAGCCGAGGATCCACGAACTGAGGGGCTTCACGGGCGCCCAGACGTGCGCCGCCAACCTTCGCCTGGTCCTGGAGGGGTCGGACCTGGTGACGGGCAGGATCAAGACCAAGGTTCAGGATGCCTATTCCATGCGCTCGACGCCGCAGGTCCTGGGCGCCCTCAGGGACGCCCTCGCCTACGCCAGGACCCAGGTCGAGATCGAACTCAACGGCGTCGCCGACAACCCCATCTTCGATCCGTCGGAGGACAAGGTCTACACGGGCGCCAACTTCCAGGGCACCCCCGTGAGCCTGCCGCTGGACGTGGTGGGTTCGGGCGTGACCATGGCGTGCGTGCTGGGCGAGCGGCGCCTGAACCGCCTGCTCAACCCCGCCCTGTCAGTCGGCCTGCCGGCCTTCCTCACGAAGGGCGCGGGCATGTTCTCGGGCCACATGCTCAGCCAGTACACGGCGGACATGCTCATCGTCGAACAGCGCATCCTCTCCGCACCGTCGTACGTCCAGTCCATCCCCGCCGCGGCGGACCAGGAGGACTTCGTGAGCATGGGCATGAACGGCGCGCTCAAGACGCGGCAGATCCTGACCAACGCGAACGGGGTCCTCGGCATCGAGTTCATAGCCGCCACGCAGGCCCTGGACTTCCGGGAGTTCACGCCCGGCGCCGGCACGCGAGCCGCCCATGCCGCGGTCAGGAAGGTCGTCGAGCACCTGGACGTGGACCGGCCGCTCTTCAAGGATCACAACGCCATGATGGCTGCGGTCAAGCGGTGCGACGTCCTGGACGCCGTCGAGGCCGAGGTCGGCGAACTGGCGAGTTCGTGGTGGAGGCCTAACTAAGAAATAGCGCAAGCTGAATTCAAGCTGGGCCGAATGAACGGTCGCGGTGCCTTCGGCACCTGACGGGCGACCAAACCGGGGCAGATCGTGAAGCTTTCAGCAGCTTTCCTCTGGAGCAGCTCCCCGCCTGCCCCGATCGTGGTCGTCCGGCGCTTTGCGCGCCGCGACCTTGTGGTATCACCCCCTGGCGCACCCCCCAACCCTCTAAGGGAGCGCCGACGGGAGCGGACCCTCTCCTTTGTCAGACTTCACGGCCCGGCACCTCGACGTACACAAGTACGACTCGGCGCCGAACCGCTCGTCTTTCGCGGATAAGGCCCACTCGCGTCGGAACGCGGCTTTCGTTGCATTGCATCGAAAGCCAATAACATATTGCATACCGGTTCTCTGTGCCTTCTGTGGACTCTGTGGTTAAATAACGTCCTGCAGGAGGCACGATGGCGGAACTGCCGAAGGCGGTGGCGGAGAAGGTCGGGGAACTCAAGCGGGAGCTTGAAGAGCTGGAACGCGAGGCCCGGGAGGACATCCCCGCCGAAATGGCCAGCGCCCAGTCCGTGGGACCCGTTCGCGAAAACGCCGACATGTATCTCGTGGCCGGACGTGCCCATTACCTTCAGGGCCGCATCCTGAGTCTGCGCCAGCGCCTCAAGTCCCTCCTGTCCATGAATCCCGCCGCCATTCCCCGTGACCGGGCGGGGTACGGATCGGTGCTGACGCTGAAGGATGTGGACACCGGCGAAACGCGCACCGTGAGGCTCGCCAGCCCCGAAGAGGCCACGGGCTCCGATGTGTGTTCACTGCTGTCCCCTATGGGCAAAGCCCTGAGGAACCACAAGGCCGGGGACGAGGTCGAGGTCTACACGCCCGGCGGCATGCACGTCTACTCCGTCGAAAGCCTCCAAACCCTTTTCGACCAGGAGGAGGCCGCGGGGGCAGACACGGAGGGGGGTTGATTTGGGAATTCGGATCCGGAATCGCGGATTCAGGGACAGCAGAGGGCTTGCCCCTTCGAAGGCCCGCCCCCAGCCGCAGTTAAATCCGAAATCCCACTTCCCAAATCCCAAATCTCTTCACAGGGCTCCTTCGAAGCACCCCTACCCGTCTATGGCCTTCATGGCCTGTTCCGGGTACCTCATGCCGGCGGCGACGCCCACGGGTGCGGCCTCGTCGATCGCGGCGAGCTCGGCCGCCGTCAGCGCGATGTCGGCGGCGGCGGCGTTTTCTTCGAGGTACGTCATCCGCTTGGTCCCCGGGATGGGCACGATGTCCTCGCCGCGCGCCAGCAACCAGGCAAGCGAGAGTTGGGCGGGCGTCACGCCCCTGGACCGCGCGATCGTCTCCACCCGTTCGAGGAAGGCGACGTTCTTGTCAAGATTTTCGCCCTTGAGGCGGGGCGCGTTCCGTCTGTAGTCGCCCTGCTCCAGCGTCGAAGGGTCTTTGATTGTCCCGCTCAAAAAGCCCCGGCCTATCGGGCTGTAGGCGACGAAACCGATGCCCAGCTCCCGGCACGCGGGGAGAATCTCGGCCTCCACGTGGCGGGTCCACAGCGAATACTCGGTCTGCAGAGCGGCGATCGGATGGACGGCGGCGGCGCGGCGGATCGTCTTCGCCGAAGCTTCCGAAAGCCCGAGGTGCCGGACCTTCCCTTCCTGCACCAGCTTCGCCATCTCGCCCACCGTGTCTTCGATGGGTGTGGTCGGGTCCACGCGGTGTTGGTAGTAGAGGTCGATGGTGTCCAGGCCGAGACGCTTCAGGCTCGCCTCGCAGGCCGAGCGCACGTATTCGGGCTTTCCGTTGACGCCGAGAAAGCTCCCGTCCCCGCCCCGCACGTTGCCGAATTTTGTGGCCAGCACGACTTTGTCCCGGCGGTCGCGGACGGCCCGCCCCACCAGTTCTTCATTGCGTCCGACGCCGTACATGTCGGCCGTGTCCAAAAAGGTCACGCCGATGTCTATGGCCCTGTGGATGACCTTGATCGACTCGTCGTCGTCGCCCGAGCCGTAAAATTCCGACATGCCCATGCATCCGAGTCCGAGGGCGGACACTTCAAGGCCGCCCGTGCCTAGTTTTCTTGTGCGCATCGTATGCCTCCTGCATCGAGCGGGGGCCTTGAAACCGGCCCCGGTCCCACAGTCTCCGTAACCGGCGCGCCCATGATCTATTTCTCGGCGATGTTCGGTCGGGCGTGCGGCGCCGGGCCCGCAGCGCATCCCCGGCGGCAGACGGGGCCGAGCCCCGCTCAGTGGGCGGGGATGCCCGAACCACCCGCGAGGGCGACCCAGATGATGCGGATGTAGAGGAGCGCGAGGAAGGCCGCGCCTAGGCCCATCTTGGCCGACAGGCCGACGGCCCGCCCCAGGCCCGCGCCGAACCCCACCTTCAGGGCCTTGCCCGCCTTCTTCTGGCGAATGATCTCCACGATCAGCGCCCCCGCGAAGGCGCCGATTACGCTGCCGGGGATGGCGCCCAGCCCCCACCCGAAGGCCGCGCCGACCAGGCCCCCCAGGATGGAGCCCACGATGGCCGCAAAGCCCGACAGCCGCCTTCCGCCGAAACGCGTCGCCCCGAGGTAGCCCGTACCCCATTCCACCACCTCGCCCACCGCGGCGATCAGAAAGCCCGCGAGGAGCACCCACCAGGCGACGGCACGAAAGCCCTCGTACCAGCCGTAGAGGAGCGAAAGAAGGAGAACGATCCAGTTGCCCGGAATCTGGAAGATGACCAGCGCCCAGGCGACCGTGGCGGCCAGCAGAAAGAGCGCGGGCACTGTGAAGGCTATAACGTAGTGGAAAAATGTCTGCATCATGTGTTCACCGGGTTTCAACTATAGCACGGCAGGGAGCCCGCACTTTCGTTGCCATGTTATGATAAGAACAAAGGAAAATTTGAGCCCGAAAGGAGGCGGATGTCAATGG
>CAVRTJ010000009.1:0-143613 GCA_963724125.1 uncultured Acidobacteriota bacterium | reverse complement strand
CCCCAGTAGGACTTGGGTCCCCAGAACAGGAGACTGATCAGGAACAGCCCTGCGAGGCCGCGGACGACGCGTTCTACGGGATGTATATTTACCTTCATGGATCGATACCTCCTATGCACAGTTAAACCACGCTTCGCGGCGGCTTATTCGGGTGGGGGCGGAATGAGCGCCGTGCAGGAGAGAGCGGACGCCGGTATTCGACATCGACCTTCAATGGCATACCATAGGGAGGGGAGGCGGAGAGGCTCGTGAGGGACCCGGTTTACAGAAACCCGGTGCACAGGAAGGCCCTTGAGGACCAACTCGGATTGAGGGAGAAGATGGTGTCCGCATCCTTGCCGGACGACCCGCGGCTCGTGGGCGGCGCGGACGTTTCCTTCAACCTGTACGGAAAGACCTTCTGGGGTGGCGTGGTGGTGTGCGACGCCCGGAACGGTTTCGAGGTGGTGGATTCGGCGGTCGTGCGGATGGAGGTGGACTTCCCCTACCTTCCCGGGTTGCTGGGCTTCAGGGAAGTGCCCGTCCTGGCCGCGGCCTTCCGGAAATTGCGGACGAAGCCGGAGGTCACCATCGTGGACGCCCAGGGCACGGCCCATCCCAGGCGCTTCGGGTCGGCGGCCCACCTGGGCGTGGAGCTGGACGTCCCCACGGTGGGCTGTGCAAAGAGCCTGCTCTGCGGCGATGTTGACGAACCCGCGGCCGAGCGGGCCGGATGGTCGCCCATTTGCCTGGACGGCGCAACCGTCGGTGCGGCGCTCCGCACGCGCAGGGGCGTCAAGCCCGTCTTCGTCTCGCCGGGACACCTGGCCGACCTGGCTTCTTCCCTGGCGCTCGTGCTGGCCTGCGCGCCGCGCTACCGCCTGCCCGAACCCACGCGGTCGGCGCACAGGCTGGTCAACGACGCGCGGCGGGCTGGGACTGATCCCTGAAGGGGTTCCCAAGGAGGGTATCCGAATGGTCGCCATCGGCATCTGGTTCAAGGAGACCCGGCCGCGCTTCCTTACGCTGAGCTTCGTTCTGCCCTTTCTGGGCGGAACGCTTGCGGCCTTCTACGGCAGTTTCTCGTGGGCGGACACGCTGCCGGCCGCGGCGGGCATCGTCCTTCTTCACGTCAGCGTGAACACCCTGAACGACTATTGGGACTTCAGGAGCGGCCTGGATCTCAGGACGAGGCCCACGGCTTTTTCGGGCGGCAGCGGCATCCTTCCTGCGGGGCTGATGCGCCCGCGACAGGTTCTCGCCCTCGGTCTGGGAAGCTTCGCCGCCGCTGTCCCCATCGGCCTCTATTTCGTTTGGAAGCGGGGCCCGGCCCTGCTGCCGCTATTGGTATTCGCCGCTGTGGCGGTCCTCTTCTACACGACCCGGTTCTTGAAGATCGGTTTCGGTGTCCCCGAGGTGGTGGCGGGCCTGGGACTGGGCATGCTGCCCGTTCTTGGAACCTGCTTCGTGAACCAGGGTTTCTACGACTGGCGGGCCGTCTACGCGTCGGTGCCGGCGGGGCTTCTGGTCTTCAACCTGCTTCTCCTGAACGAGTTCCCGGACATCGAGGCGGACGGCGGGAAGGGCCGCAGAACCCTGCCCGTGCAGTTCGGCTGGAAGGCGGCGGCCGTGGTCTACGCCGTGGCGACGGCGGCGGTCTACCTGTGGATCGCGGGAGGCGTCGCGACCGGGGCGCTGCCTGCCTGGTCGTGTCTGGCCTTTCTCACGCTCCCGGCAGCGATCGCTGCGGTGGCGGGTGTCTTCGGGCGTCGCGACCGGGAAAAGCTCGTGCGGTCCCTGGGCGCCAACGTGCTCGTGGTTCTGCTCACGCAGGTGCTCATGGGCGCGGGCATCCTGATTCATTTGTGGGCGGCGTAGGCACGACGGTCAATGGCCGGCGTATTGGAAAAGGGTCCGCCCGCCGGGCGGCCCTTCGCACGTCCCGTCACCTGCCTCCCGACTAGAAAATGGCGTCCATGGGCGCCTTCTCACCTGCGATGATCGCTTGGGCGTGTCCTGCCGCGACGGGCAGGGCCCGGTGGGTGAAGTGGATGGCCGCTTGCACCTTGTTGTGGTAGAAACGGGCCTCGCCGCTGTCTTCGAGGAACGCGCGCAGGGCTTTTCCGTCCGCCTCGTCTACGCCTCTGTCAGCCAGGAGTTCCGTGAACCTGGTCCGCGCCAGCGCCGCCTGATCGAGCAACAGCCAGCCGGACACGGCGTGGCCCACGAGTTCGAGGACGGGTACCGCGTTGAGCAGCATGAGAAGCTGGGCGTCGCCCCGCTCCGGGACCGCAGTCAGAACCGAACCCAGTGCCTTGAGGAGTTCGGCGAGCCGGCGCGCGGACTGTCCCAGGATGGCATCATCCATGAGGCTCTCGGCGGCCTGCCCCATGAGCCCCATGAGGTGCCGGACGGGTTCGCCCGACTGCATCCGGAACTTGCGGCCCACGAGGTCCAGCGCCTGGATGCCGTTGGTGCCCTCGTAGATGGAGCAGATCTTCGCGTCGCGCAGGTACTGCTCCGCTGGATATTCCGCCGTGTATCCGTACCCGCCGTAAACCTGGAGCGCCCACTCGACGACCCGGAACCCCCAGTCCGAGCACCACGCCTTGCAGACCGGCGTCAGGAGTTCGACCAGCCCCTGCCAGCGCTTGTTGTCCGCGCCTTCGGATATCGAGGCCATGTCCATGCACCACGCCGTGTAGGAGGACAGAGCACGCATGGCCTGGACGTAGGCTCTCTGCATGAGCAGGCTGCGACGCACGTCGGGGTGGTTGGTGATCGGCACCTGGGGCGCGTGGGGGCCGCGGTCGAAGAGGTCCCGGCCCTGGGCGCGCATCCGGGCGTACTCGAGGGCCGCCTCGTGCGCGGCCGAAGCGATGGACAGTCCCTGTACGCCGACTTCGTAGCGGGCGGCGTTCATCATCTGGAACATGAGGAGCAGGCCGTGGCGTTCCTTGCCGAGCAGGTAGCCTTCGCACTCGCCCCGCTCGCCGAAGACGAGGGTGCACGTCGGTGACCCGTGGATGCCCAGCTTGTGTTCGATGCCCGCGCAGGTAACGTCGTTGGCGACGCCTGGCGAACCGTCGGCGTTCAGGCGGATTTTCGGCACGACGAAGAGCGAGAGCCCCTTGGCGCCCGCCGGGGCCTCCGGCGTGCGCGCCAGGACCGCGTGGATGATGTTGTCGGTCAGGTCGTGATCGCCCGACGTGATGAAGATCTTCTGCCCCTGAATGCGGTAGGTGCCGTCGGCCTGTTTCACGGCCTTGGTCTTGATGTCGCCCAGGTCGCTGCCCGCCGTCGGCTCGGTGAGACACATGGTCCCTGTCCAGCGTCCCGTCAGCATGGGCTCCACGAAGCGGTTCCTGAGGTCCTCGGAACCGAAGCTTTCGATGAGGTGGGCGGCGCCGCGCGTGAGCAGGACCGTCAGGCTCAAGGACGTGTTGGCGCCCATGATGTATTCCGAGATGCCCGTCCCGACGCACTCGGGAAGGCCCATGCCGCCGAACTCCGGACTCGCCGTCGGACCGATCCATCCGTTTTTCGCCAGGTCCTCGTAGGCCTTGTCGAAGCCGGGAGCCATCCGGACCTGTCCGCCCGCGTAGGTCGCCCCCACGCGGTCTCCGGCCGCATTGGCCCCGGCCACGCTGCCTCGGCTCACCTTGAGGGCCTCGTCGAGGATCATGTCGAAGTCGTCGCGGCCGAAGTCTGAAAAGCGCCCGGCGGCGAGGATTTTATCCAGATCCAGCCATTCGAACAGGTTGAACCGCACGTCGCGGTTGTCGTCGAGATAACGCATAGGTCCCTCGCTCCTCTTCATGAAATGTCCGCCGGCCGGGCATCGGACCGTGGACGGATCCGGTCTTCCAAGAAAGGCAGTGTGGCCGCGCACTCACGTTGAGGCAACACGCTGTGTGGGGTCCGTGGGCCAGAGGGTGACATGCCCCGGTGGTAGGCAGCGAGAAGGTGTTTGTGTCGCGATCAGCCGTCCGCGTACCAGCAGAAGCGGACCATGTCCACGCGGCTGTTGACGAAGACAACGCCCTCCGCCTCCAGGAGCGTGCGTTGCAGGGCCGCCCGGCCATCGGCCTCGGGCAGGGAGATGGTGCCCCGCGCGTTGATCACGCGGTGCCAGGGGACGTCTTCGGCGACAAGGGCGTGGAGCGCGTAGCCCACCAGCCGGGCATGACCCGGCATGCCGGCGGCCCGGGCGACCCGGCCGTAGCTCGAGACCCTGCCGGCCGGTATTTTTCTCACCGCGGCCCAGATCCTCTCGTAGGTGGACGTTCTGTCCCGCCGTCGCTCAGCCATTCCGTGATCTCTCACCCTCCCTTGCGCATGGTATCGCCGGAAGAGGCGCAGGGGTAGTGGATGTGCGTCGGTCGCGCCGGAATGACTTGGCAAGCGTCGCGCCATGCGCGTACCATAAAAGAAGGTCGTAGGCAGCGGCCGAGGAAGAGGGGAAAATGAACATTTTGAAGGGCAGGCGCCTGTTGGAGGCCTGTGCCGTGGTTTTGATGCTCGCGGGCATGACGGCTGGTTTCATTTCCGCTTCCGCCTGCAAGAGTGCGCCGCGCGATCTTCGATGCAACCACTACAGCGTTCAGGTAAGCCTCGACCCGCCGCACCAGTTCATCCGCGCAAGCGTCCTCCTCCGTCTCAAAACTCCCTCCGACGGTCTCGACCGTCTGACTTTCTTTTTGCACAGGCAGCTCAAGATAGCCTCCGTGACGGGGCCGGGCATCGCGGGTTTTGAAGTGATTCCAACACTGGAGGGCGAGGCGCCCTTCATGCCCGAGGCCGATGCCGTTGTCGTGAAGCTGGATCGGAAGTCGCAGAAAGGGCGATGTGGTATCTCTGCGATTTCGCTATGGAGGCGTCGTCACGAAATGGCCCGCCTGGTCCGCAAACCTCATTTCCAAGGACTGGACGGAAATCGGGATGTACTTTCCGTGGTACCCCTGCAATCTGGACTACGGCGATCATGACTTACGACCTGGCGATCCATGCCGACCCCGCGTATAAGCTGAGGAGCTATGCGGGCTACGCCCGGGAGGGCGAGGCGTGGCGTTTCCGCTGCGACAGGCCGACGCGTGATATTGTGCTGCGGCATCCAGGACGATGCGCACGCTCGAAGTCGCGAACAGGGACGTCAGGGTCTGGGTCCATTACAGCCGTATTCAGAAGACGACGGCGCAGGACCTTTCGGCGGATCTCGAGTGGCTCCTGCGCCTTTACAGCGGATGGTTCGGCGGTTCGAACACCCCCCAGATAACGCTGATCGAGTCGCGGCGGACGAAGGGAGGGGGCTACGCGAGACCGGGCCTCATCGTTCTGGCCGGGCTCGACGACAAACGCTATAAGAACGAGAGGGAGCACTATATCCGTTATCTTGGCCACGAGAGCGCCCACCTCTGGTGGCATATGGCGCCGACCTCGTCCTGGGAGGACTGGCTCAACGAGAGCTTCGCGGAATACACGGCTCTCCTCGCGGTCCGTCAACGATTCGGGCCCGATGCCTTCAAGAAACGGCTGGAGGAGAAGGCCCTGAAGATAGAAGGCCTCCCGCCGGTTTGGGGACTCGGCCGCACCGACTTCGCTAACGCCGAAACGGTTCAAGCCGTGCTCTACGACAAGGGACCGGTCCTGCTCTACACGCTCGACAAGATGATCGGGCGCGACAAGTTCATCGATCTGTGCAGGGCCATGGTCGCTCGCAACGTTTCCGACACGGAGACGTTTCTGGACACCCTCGAACAGCTCGACGGCAAGGACGTCAGGACGCGCTTCGAGGAGATGCTCAAGGAGTGATCGGACGCCTGAGGCGCCCGGTGAATAGTGAATAGTGATCAGATCGAGGGTTTGCCTTCGTATGCCTGCTGTCTGAAGTCCTTAAATCCGCAATCCCAAATCCCAATTTCCACATCGAGCGTCAGGTCCACGTCTTCTTCCTTTCGAAGACCCTGCCGCGGCCGGATTTCGCGTCCTTCTCGAGCCGGTCCAGCAGGACGCGGGGCTCGCATTCGACGCCGGGGATGGCGCGGTGCTCCGCCTTGAGCATCCGTTCGTCGACGGCGTGCTGGAGGAAGGCCGTGAGCCCGTCGAAGAACCCCGAGACGTTCAAGAGTCCGCAGGGCTTTGCGTGCAGGCCAAGCTGGCGCCAGGTCCACACTTCGAAAAGCTCCTCGAGAGTGCCGAGACCGCCCGGGAGGGCGATGAACGCGTCCGAGAGTTCGGCCATCCTGGCTTTCCGTTCGTGCATGGAATCCACGACGATCATGTCGGTCAGGCCGGCATGGGCGACCTCGCGCTCCGCGAGAAAGCCCGGGATGACGCCGATCACACGCCCTCCGCCCGTCAGGACGGTGTCGGCGAGAATGCCCATGAGGCCTATGTTTCCTCCGCCGTAAACGAGCGTGATGTTCCTTTCGGCCATGGCCCGGCCCAGTTCCCGGGCGGCCGAGGCAAAGGCGGGATTTCTCCCTTCGTTGGATCCGCAGAAGACGCAGAAGGAAAGCATGGTCGGCGCTCCGCATTTATCCGGGGAGGGCGGCGTGACGCCGCCCTCCCCGGCCTCAGAGGGTCAAGAAGCCGCCTTGCCGGCGGCCTTGAGTTCGTCGAAGTCTCTCTGGATCAGATTGAACGTACCGTCCAGCAGTTTGGGGTCGTTGAGGTCGACACCGAGGAAATCTTTGAGCAGATCGGCGGCGGGACGATCGAACCCGTTTCTCACCATGGCCACGTACTTCTTCGGAAAGCCGTCGGGGTCCTGCAGGTACATCTCGTAGTATTTCATGGCCAGCACCTGCGCCAGGACGTAGTTCACGTAGTAGGTTGGCACGGTCCAGTAGTGGTGCTTGCGGATCCAGTGGACCTTGAGTTCGGGATACTTCTGGAACCAGAGGTCGTACAGGCGGCCCGTGTCCTCGCACGCCTTGTCGAAGCCCTTTCTCGTCGGTGATCTCGCCCGAGGCCACGCGGTCGTAGGACACCATCTCGAACTTGGCCCTGCGCGCCAGCTCCCACAGGTACATCATTTCGTTTACGGTGTCCTGCTTGATGGTCCGGACGACGGCGGGGTCCTTCTCGGTCCTGAGCAGGTGGTCCCTGACGAGCCACTCGTTGAACATGGCGAAGGACTCGGTCATGTAGGACGGGCCGTCGGCGAAGAGGATGTGCTTCCGGTTGTCCACCACCAGGCGATAGTGCACCGCGTGGCCCGCCTCGTGGGCGATGGTGGACACGTTGGTGAGGAATCCCTGGTAGTTGTCCATGAAGAAGCCGTAAAAGCCCTCCGTGAACGCACCCTGCCCGCGATTGGGGCCGCCCACGATGTCGATGCGGCCGTTCTTCGGGTTGAGCAGGTTGTCCAGGTCCGTGCTGTACTCGGGGCCGAGCACCTTCAGGCTGTCCTCGACGACCTTGACGCCCTGGTCCGCCGTGAAACGGGGTTCCGGCGCGCCCATGGGCGGAATCTCCATGTCCCAGATCTCGGATTGCTCGACGCCGAGCTGGTTCTCGACCTGCTTCATCCGAAACCGCTGGTATTCGTGGTAAAGCGGCAGGTGGGCCTCGATCTGGGCGTAGAGGTTGTCCACCTGCGGCCGGGTGAGGTAGCGCTGGAAGAGGGTTTCATTGTAGTAGGTCTTGAACCCCCGCATCCTGGCCTCGTCGTTGTACGTCCGCATTTCCCGGTACAGCGCGAAGCCCACGAGGTCGCTGATCTTCTCGAAAGCGTGGTAGTAGCCCTTGAAGGCTTCCTCCCGGACCTTCCGGTCGGGGTTCCTGATGAGCGTCTCGTAGTCGATGTGCACGTCGAGTTTCTTGTCGCCCACCTCGATCTTGGGAAAGTCCGTCCGGTCGAACGTCTTCTGGAAGAGGACGGGCTGCCAGGACGTGAGGTCCGGCCCGAACTTGGCCAGGACGGACTCCTTGGCCTCGCTGAGCGTGTGCGGGCCCATGCGCACGGTGTCCTCGAGGTAATAGCGGTAGGGCGCGAGCGCCGGTTCGGCCTTGATGAAGGCGTCCATCTTCTGCTGGCTGAGGTCTTTGAGTTCGACCTGGATGAAGCTCAGGTTCGCCTGCATGTCGGCGTCGAGTTTCTCGTACGCGTCGTAGGCCGTGCGGTCGCCGGTGTTGACCGCCTCGCGGAATTCGCCGTATGCGAAGAGCCTGACCATGAGGTCGTCGAGGTCCCGGACGCCGTTCAGAACGTCGAGCAGTGCGGACGGGGACTCGAGCACTTTGCCCCTGTGGCTCTCGACGGCCGAAATCATGTCCCTGGCCCTGGCCATGTCCGCCTTCCAGGCTGCTTCGCCGGAGTAGAAGTTGTCCTTCAGGTCGAAGCGGTAGAGGTCCTTCTGGTTCCCGGGAACGGGATCGAAGGGGCCGGAATGGGCGGCCATAAGCGGCATGGCGAAGGCGAGGCTGAGACAAAAAAGCGCTATCTTCATCAGTTCCCTCCCGTGGGTAAGTAACCCGCAGTTTATCATGCGCGCGGCGGGCGCAGGTTTTGCATCGGGCGGGGGATTGCCCCACACTATCGTCAGGAGGCAGCCGTGGGTCGAACGGAATATCTCATCGCCCAGAAGAAAATGGGCCGCAAGGTGGCGGCAGTGTGGCCCGCGCGCTATCCCGCCGAGCTGCTGTGGGCGCACGGCGTCTGTCCGGCGGAAGTGTGGGACCCTCCGCTCGAACCCGAGAGGGCCTCCGGGCACCTTCAGCCGTACGTGTGCGGCATCGTCCAGCGCGGCCTGGAACTCCTGCTGTCCGGCGGTCTTCGGCCGGCCGACATCCTCCTCTTTCCCCATACCTGTGACTCGCTTCAGAATCTAGCGACCATGGTGAGAGACCTGGGTGGCGAGGCGAGACGGTGCCTCTTTTTCTACCCGCCGAAAAGGGACGCGGGCGAACGCGCCATCGCCTACCTCATGGCGCAGCTCAGAGATCTTTCCGGGGAACTGACCCTGCACGTGGGTCCCATGAACACAGGGGCGCTGGAAGGCGCAATGGAGCTTGGCTCGCGGCGGACGGACGCCATGAGGCGCCTTTACGACCTGAGGGCCGAGGGGCGGCTTTCGGCGGGCAACGCGACGTTCTATGCGGCCGTCAGGGCGTGCGAGTTTCTCTGGCCGGAGGACGCCGTTCACCGCCTGCACACCTTCGCGAAGGAAGAAGAAGGGACCCCGTCGGACGAGGCGGTGCCGCTCGTGTTCTCCGGTGTGTTGCCCCAGCCGGCTGATTTCATGGAGAAGCTCGACGGCCTGGGCGTGCGCGTGGTGGAGGACGATTTCCTCGGGTGCGGTCGACGCTTCATCCGTCGGACGATGCCGGCCGGCGAAGATCCGTGGCGAGTACTGGCCGAGCGGATGCAGGCCCTGCCGCCCTGCTGCACCCAGGGCGCGTCCGTGGGCGACAGGACGAACTTCATCCTGGAACTCGTCAAGCGATCCCGTGCGCGCGGCGTGGTCATACTGGACGTAAAGTTCTGCGAGCCCGAACTTTTCGACGCGCCCCTCATCGCGGCCGGCCTGCGGGAAAGCGGGGTACCGGTCCTGATACTGGAGACCGAGATGGAGCCCCGGACGCCGGCCGGCATGATGACCCGCATGGAAGCCTTTCTGGAGACGCTGTCGTGAGCCTGAGGGACAAAGTCCGCTATCGAATGATGAAGCACGTCGGCCTGCCGGCGGCCATGACAATCGACCGGCTGCGCAAGGCGCGGCGTGTACGGCCTCGCGATCCTCTCTTCGGGCCTCCGCTCGAAAGCTCCGGGGCCCTGAAGCGCCTCATGATGCGGCACTATGGGTTGGCTCGTTACGCGGAGGGGGCCATGCCCGTGGCGTGGGTGACCAGCGGAGCGCCCGTCGAACTGCTGAGGGCCTTCGGTTTCTATACGGTGTATCCCGAGAATCACGGGGCGGTCTGCGGCGCACGGCGCGTGGCGCCCGATATCTGCGCCGAGGCCGAAGCCGCGGGTTTCTCGCAGGATCTCTGTTCCTACGCGCGGATCGACCTCGGGCACGCCCTTTCGGGAAAGACGCCGGTGGGAAAACTGCCCAGGCCGGACCTGCTCTTCTGCACGAACAACATCTGCCAGACCATCCTCTACTGGTTCAAGGACCTGTCGCACATGTTAGGCATTCCGTTGATCGTCCTGGACACGCCTTTCATCTACGGGGAGCCGGCGGCGGCGACCATGGACTACGTGTCGGGCCAGATCAGGGACATGGTGCCGGCCCTGGAGAGGATAACGGGAAAGCCCTTCGACGAGCCGCGGCTTGCGGAGGTTCTGGAGTCCTCCCGAAGGGGATCCGAACTGTGGGGCAGGGTCCTGGCGACCATGCGCCACCGGCCGGCGCCCATGACGATCTTCGACGCCTTCGTCCACCTGGCGCCCGTAGTGTCCCTCAGGGGGCTGCCGGTGTGCGAACGCTACTACGAAGGCCTTCTGGCGGAACTGGAGGACCGCGTCAAGCGGAACGTGGCCGCGGTTCCCGGCGAGCGCCACCGGCTGATGTGGGACAACATCGCGATCTGGTTCGCCCTCAAACCCATGAGCAGGTTTTTTGCCGAGAACGGCTGCGTGGGCGTGGCGGGGACCTACACGAACGCGTGGGCGGAGACCGCCCACCATCTGGACCTCAAAGACCCGTGGGGTTCCATGGCCAGGGCCTACGGCCTCATCTTCCTGAACCGGGACCTGGGGTACCGGCTGGATCTCATGGCGGGCATCGCCGCGGATTACGCCGCCGACGGGCTGGTTCTGCACTCGGCCCGGTCCTGCAAACCCTATTCCGTCGGGCAGTACGACATCAGGCGGAAGCTCTCGGAGAGGCTGGGCATTCGGACGGTCGTGATCGAAGCCGACATGACCGACTTCAGGGCCTACTCGGAAGAGCAGGCGAAGACGCGCCTCGCGGCTTTCTTTGAATCCCTGGAGGGCGGAGGCGGTAGCGTGGCCGCGGCGGCCATCGGAGAGGGAGGCCGGGCATGACGCTTCTGGCGGCGGGCGTGGACGTCGGATCGCTGACGACGAAAACCGTTGTCGTGGACGGTGCGGGCAGGGAGGTGGGTTGGAGCCTCGTCGAGTCCTCGCCGCACCTGGCCGAAACCGGGCGCGAGGCCCTCGATGCGGCCCTTGGCATGGCGGGCGCGACCGTGGACGACCTTTCGGCGATCGTGGGGACGGGCTACGGCCGCGCGGTTCTTCCCTTCGCCACGAAGCAGGTGACCGAGATCACGTGTCACGCGAGGGGGGCCGCCGCCCTCTTCCCGGGAACGAAGCTCGTGGTGGATGTGGGCGGGCAGGACAGCAAGGCCATCCGGCTGGGCAACGGAGGCGACGTCCTGGATTTTGCCATGAACGACAAGTGCGCCGCGGGGACGGGCAAGTTCCTCAACGCCATGGCCGCGACGCTCCGCACGGGTCTGGACGGGCTTGGACCGGAGGGCCTCAAGAGCAGGAAGCGGCTCACCATGTCCTCCACCTGCACGGTCTTCGCCGAGAGCGAGGTGATCTCGCTCATCGCGCAGGGGGAAGCGGTGCCGGACATCGTGCACGCCGTACACCGCGCCATGGCCAAGAGGCTCTCGGGACTGGTGCGGCTGGTGGGCGCGGCCGAGCCCGCGGTCTTCTCGGGCGGCGTGGCACTGAACGTCGACCTCGTGCGCCTGCTCGAGGAGGCGCTGGAAGTGCGCTTCAGCGTGCCGGAACAGCCCCAGCTCGTGGGCGCCCTCGGCGCCGCGGTCATTGGGCTTTCTGGGTAGTGACCGAATGACCGAGTGATCAAGTGATCGGGTTGTGGGCGGTCCTTCGAAGGCCTGACTTCCGCCGTCCTTCAAATCCGAAATCCCAATTCCCAAATCCAAAATTCAATGTCCTCCCCATGACGTTCGTGCACAACCTGTCGTATACTGTTAGCTGGGTTATTTCGGAACGGGGCTGGGAACGGGCAGGACCATCTTATCCCTACACAATTCGGTCGAGACGGCATGCCCCAGGTTTTACGGCCCCGAGGAAGGTGTTACGGGAGTCACATTGGAACAACGTACCAGGAAGGGAGACTCGGCATGCGATCGTTTCTTTCTCACATTCTCATCGTCTGCCTGGCCATGGTCTTCTTGACCGGCGTGGCCGTGCAGGCCATGGACCGGTCCAAGATACCGGACCAGGACAAGTGGGATCTGACCGACCTCTACGCAAACGACGCCGCGTGGGAAGCCGCGAAGCAAAACCTCGAGAAGAAGATCCCCCAGATTGAACAGTACAAGGGCAAGCTTGGCACATCGGCCAAGGACATGCTCGACGGGCTCGATTTCCTCTTCGGACTGAAGAAGGACTTCGCCCGCATCGCCTCCTACGCTTCCATGAAGTCGGATCTCAACGTGCGGAACTCGGCGGCCCTGGAGATGCGCCAGTCCCTGGCGCCCCTCGGTGCGGAGTTCGGTGCCAAGACGGCGTGGGTCGATCCCGAGATCCTTGGGATTCCGGCCGCGAAGATCGACTCGTTTTACAAGCAGGAGCCCAGGCTCAAGATTTACAAGCCCGTGATTGACGACGTCCTCCGGATGAAGGCGCATACCATGACGCCGGGCGAGGAGAAGATCATCGCGGACGCGGGGCTCATGTCGGGCACGCCCGAATCGGTCTACAGCGTCTTCTCCGACGCGGACATCCCGCGCGCCACCGTCACGCTCTCGGATGGAGAGACGGTCACTCTCGACGCGGCTGCATACACCAAGTACCGCGCCGTGCAGAACCGCTGGGACCGCGAAAACGTTTTTCAGGCCTTCTTCAGTAACCTCAACCAGTATAGGGGCACCCTCGGCTCGCTTCTGAACGGCGAGGTGAAGAAAGACCTCTTCTACGCGAAAGCCCGCAATTACAAAGACTGTCTCTCCTCGGCGCTCGACGGCCCGAATATCCCCACGGCCGTCTACAACAACCTGCTCGACAACGTCCACAAGAACCTACCCACGCTCTGGCGCTACCTCAAACTGCGCAAGCGCATCATGGGCCTCGACCAGCTCCGTTACTCGGACCTCTATGCCCCCATCGTCAAGGAAGTGGACAAGAAATACACGGCGGACGAAGCCAGAGAGATGGTTCTCAAGGCCCTGGCGCCCCTCGGCCAGGACTACGTGGATGTACTCAAGAACGGTTACGCCCACCGCTGGGTCGATTTCTTCCCGTCATCCGGCAAGCACAGCGGCGCCTACAGCGAAGGCGCCGCCTATGACGTCCATCCGTACATGCTGTTGAACTTCAACGGTTCCTACGAGGACGTTTCCACCCTGGCCCACGAGTCCGGCCACACCATGCAGAGCTACTACTCCAACAAGACCCAGCCCTACTGCACCAGTGACTACACGATCTTCGTTGCCGAGGTGGCGAGCACGTGCAACGAGAACCTCCTTATGAACTACGCGCTCAACCACACCAAAGACGACGCCATGAAGCTCTACTTGCTGGGCACATACGTGGACGGTATCAGGACGACGCTCTTCCGCCAGGCCCAGTTTGCCGAGTTCGAGTTGAAGATCCACCAGATGGTCGAGAACGGGCAGGCCCTCACGGGCGACAACCTGAACAAGGTCTACGCCGGCATCCTTCACAAGTACTACGGTGTGGACCAGGGCATCACCGAGATCAACCCCGCGTGCTACGCCGAATGGGCCTACATTCCGCACTTCTACTACGACTTCTACGTATACAGCTACGCGACCTCAATCACGGCCTCCACGGCCATTTCGCAGATGATCATCGACGGCAAACCGGGCGAGGTGAAGGACTACCGCACGTTCCTCGCGCTCGGCGATTCCATGCCGCCCGTGGACGAGCTCAAGGTCGCGGGCGTCGACATGACCACCGACCAGCCCTTCACCGTCACGATGAAGGCCATGAACAAGGCCATGGACGAGATGGAATCCATCCTCGACAGGATGGACGCCAAGAAGAAGAAATAGGCACTGCGCAGAGTGCGCGCACCCATGAAGGGGCCCTTCGGGGCCCCTTTTTTGGTCGGGGAAGGGCGATGGCGAGATTGAAGATTTTGGATTTGAAGGACGGCTGGGAGGACATAAGTTTACAGGGTGGAAGGGTACAGGCTGCAGGTTTAAGCAAAACGGCGGAAGTCGGGGCTGTCGAAGGGCCGCCCCCAACCCGATCACTCGATCACCTTCGGCCTACGGCAGGTCGAAGAGGATGGCCTCTGCGGCCTGGTCACCGGTGGCGAACTCGATCGCGGTTTCCCCGCTGAGGGCGGCACCGTCGCTGGTCTTGAGCTCTCGGCCGTTGAGAGTCAAGGCGCCCCGCGCGATCTGTACCCAGGCATGGCGCCCCTGTTCGAAAGGCAGGGCCAGCTTCTTTCCCGGTTCAAGGTGCACCAGGTAGACGCTCGCGTCCTGGTGGATCGTGAGGGAACCGTCCCGTCCGTCGCGGGATGCCACGAGCCGGACCGGCCCATCGGTCCCGTCCGCAGGGAACTCCTTCTGCTCATAGCTTGGCGGGAAACCCTTGCGCTCGGGGAGTATCCAGACCTGGTAAAGGTGCACCGGTTCGTCTTCCGAGGCGTTGAACTCGCTGTGGGTCACGCCTGTTCCGGCGCTCATGCGCTGAAGTTCGCCGGGCCTGATGATGGACCCGTTGCCCATGGAATCCTTGTGCTGGAGGGCTCCCTGGAGCACATAAGTGAGGATTTCCATGTTGTCGTGGGGGTGCGTGCCGAAGCCCTGCGCCGGGGCGACGCGGTCCTCGTTGATGACCCTGAGGACGCGGAAACCCATGTGCGCAGGGTCGTAGTAGTCGGCGAAGGAGAAGGTGTGAAAGGTGTCGAGCCAGCCGTGGTTGAAGTGTCCGCGGTCGGCTGCTTTGCATATCGTCATCATGGCGTACATCCTTTCAGGAAGTGATCAAGTGATTCTGCGCCTTCGGCGCAGTGACCAAGTGATCGCGTGATGGAGGTGGGGCCGGGTCTCCGAAGAAGCCGATCCAGGAATTTCGACCACGTCCGCGCGGGTGCCTGCGGCACCCCGAGAATGGCCAGACCGTGGCCGTTCATAAAGCGCATGGACGGAGGCCTCTGCTGGAACGCTTTCCGACTGCCCCGAACTTGCCCATCCTGCGCTGCGCTGCGCGGCTTTGAGCGAATTGGCCGAGAAGCGCTCCCCCCAACCTTTTGGTAAAGCGCCGACGGGAGCGGACCATCCGCTTTGTCGGGCTGCGATGCCTACATCCTCGACGTACACAAGTACGCCTGCGGTGTGGACATCTTGCCCTTCGCGCGGGCTGGCCCCCTCGCGTCGGGACGCAGCTTCCGATGCCTCGCATCGAAAGCCATCGTCAATGTTTGCTTGTGCCGCATCGAAGGCCATCCGCCAGTCGTTTTTCAAATCCCAAATCCTTGGCGCCTTTCGGCCTTAGCCCTCGGGAAAAATCCTTTCCCTCACCTTTTTTCAATCTTCGTGCAAAGCAGGCCCCGTCACAAATCGAGCGGGTCGATGGTGGCGACGGCGGTGGGGTCCTCCCGCCATATTTCTGGATCCGCATCCACGTAAAGTTCGATCTCGATGCCGTCCGGGTCCTTGATGTACAGGGCCTGGCTGACCTTGTGGTCGCTCATGCCGAGGACCGGAACATCCATCGATTCGAGCCTGGCTTTCCAGGCCCGGAGATCGTCCAGGCTGTCTCCCACTTTGAAGGCCAGGTGATAAAGGCCGACCGATCTGGGATCGGGTGGGGGCGCGTATCGTCCGACTTCGAGAAGCGCTATGTCGTGATGATTGCTACCGATGGAGAAAAAGGCCATGTTCTCGCCGTAGCGCGCCACCTCCCTGAGGCCCAGAACATTTCTGTAGAAAGGCGCCGAGGCCTGGAGGTCGTGAACCCTCAGAACCGCGTGTCCGAGTGCTTCGACGTGCATGGCGACTCTATCCTCCTGTACCGGCCATTACCTGGCCGAGAGTTTTCCGGCGATTTCGGCCACGTGGCGTCCCTGGAAGCGTGCGATAGCCAGCTCGTTTTCGCTGGGGCAACGCGCGCCCGTCCCGCCGGCGATGGTGCTGGCGCCGTAGGGCGTTCCGCCCGTTATCTCATCCATGTTCAGCAGGCGCTGTTCCGAGTAGGGGACGCCTACGATCACCATGCCCTGGTGTAGGAGGGTGGTGTGGAAACTCGTGATGGTCGTCTCCTGGCCGCCGTGCTGCGTGGCCGTGGACGTGAATACGCTCCCGACTTTTCCTACGAGCTTTCCATTGGCCCACAGGGACCCCGTCTGGTCCAGAAAATTCCTCATCTGGGCGCACATGTTCCCGAAGCGGGTGGGCGTACCGAAAATGATGGCGTCCGCCTCGGCCAGCTTTTCGGGAGCGGCCGTCGGTACGTGCGCGAAGGCCTTCCGGGCTTCCGCGGCCCCGCTTTTTTCGAGGACATCCTGCGGCACGAGTTCCGGGACCTGGTAGACGGTCACCTCGGCGCCTTCGACCTCGCGGGCGCCCCGTGCCACGGACTCCGCCATGGTGTAGACGTGGCCGTACATGCTGTAGAAAACGACTTGAATCTTCATGGATGGTTCCTCCTTGAGTCTTGAGTGCCTTCAGGACGGGCCGGACAGGCTCCAGCGGCCGGGGCCCAGCGCGATGACCATGAGAAGGCCGCCCATGAGGCCGAGATTCTTCTGGAAATTGACGAGCTGGCCGACGTACTGCGCCTGCGGATCGTTCCAAAAGGCGTGGAAGATGAGTGTGGTAGGAACAAGGAAGAGAAGAAGTAGGAAGGCGCCGAACCGGGCCCTGTAGCCGAGGACCAGAAAAATGCCTCCCGCAAGCTTGAAGACGACGGCACCGGCGAGAAACATGGCGGGCAGAGGGATGCCGCTGGAGGTCATGTAGGCTGTTCGGCCGGACCAGTTCCCAAGGTCTCCGACGATGCTCCAAAGAAAAATGAAACTCAGCAGAATTCTCCCCAGCAGGGGGACCCAGGGAAGGGTGACGTTCACGTCGAACCCCTTCCTGGTAAACGGCTGGTCGCGTATGTCCTTCACCGAAACCTCCGAATATAAACGCCGGCAGGTTGCCGTTCCAGGCGGGCTCAAGATCCTTTCAGGCACTTTGACGGACTTCTCCGGGCGTATCTTCCTGGGACGGAGGTCCTGCCAAGCCGAGCTTCCTGCACAACCGCCTGAGTTCGTCCATCTCATCGGGATCGAGAGCACCCATCGCTCGTGTGATGCGCGCGGCATGGGCGGGGAAGACGCCGTCGATGAGAAAACGTCCCTCTTCCGTCAGGCTGACCCTGAACATCCTCCTGTCCTCGGCGCTCCGTTCGCGCCTGACGAGGCCCCGTTTCTCCAGGTTGTCGACAACGACGGTCATGTTTCCGCTCGACTTGAGGAGCTTGTCGCCCAGGTCTTTCTGGCAGAGCGGACCGAGGTGGAGAAGCGTTTCCAACGCGCCGAACTGGCTGGTGGTGAGGCCCGACTCGGCCATGGTCGCGGAGGCACTGGTCGTGACCGTATTCGAGGCCCTCATCAGCGTGATGTAAGCGCTCAAGGCTCTTCTCTCCATGTCATTGCCGTCGTAATGAGTGCCCATAACTACCTCCATGTCGAATAACCACAATTTAAACTAATTAATTCCCGTGCCCGCGTCGCCAACTGGATAATCCCGGCGGGCGGGATTATCTTGATGAGCAAGAGGGGGATTCTCGCAAAATCGCGCAGCCGAACAGTCCTTCGCCCGACATGAGCGCGGGAAAGATCGTACCCGTAGGAACCAAGCGGTGGTGCCGATGGAGGTGGCTATGGGGGGCAGTCGATTCGAGAAGCTCTGGAAGACGGAAGACTGGTGGTCGGTCTGGATGGGGATGGGCGTCGTAGTGCTTGCCCTCGCGACCTTCTGGGCAGGGAGCAGCATCAAGGGATGGGCAATCACGCCGCCGAAATGGAGCGTCTTTGCGTCTGTCCCGGCCGACCTGCTTCAAAACTATTGGGGATACGCGGTCATCTTTGTCGTATTCGGCGGGGTCTTCACGGCGTCAATGGCGATCATGGGCCACGGGCCGAAGGCCTTCCTGCCGGGGTTCACCATTCTCTTTCTGGGTTCGCTGGCGATCTTCTACCTGGCCGGATGGAGCCTCATGAAGCGCTTCAACGTGGAAGCACCCCTTCTCGCGCTCATCGTCGGGCTGGTCGTGTCCAACATCGTGCGCATTCCCGAATGGTTCAAGGAATGTCTCTGCACCGAGTACTACATCAAGACCGGCATCGTGCTCCTGGGTGCGACGCTGCCCCTCACGCTCATATTCAGCGCGGGTCCCGTGGCCTTCGTGCAGGCCACCATCGTTTCCATAACGACCTGGCTCACCATATTTTTTGCGGCCACTAAGCTCTTCAAACTCGAACCGAAGTTCGCCGCGGTCCTCGGCGCGGCGGGCGCCGTCTGCGGCGTTTCGGCGTCCATTGCCGTCGGCGGTGCGGTGAAGGCGAAGAAAGACCACATCTCCATCGCCATCGCCGTGGTGACGGTCTGGGCGATCGTGATGATCTTCGCGCTGACCATCGCGCTCAAGGTGCTGGTCCCTCACCCCATCAGTCCCGGCGAAGCGGGCGCATGGGTGGGCACATCGGAGTTCGCCGATGCGGCGGGGTTCGCCGTCGTGGCCGAACTGGCCACCAAGTTCGGAGACGCGCCCATCAACGCCTTCACGCTCATGAAGGTTATCGGCCGCGACATCTGGATCGGCATATGGTGCCTGATACTGGCCGTCGTCTCCGTCGTCTACTGGGAGAAAGAGGAGGGCGCCGCCGGCAGACGCGTGGGTGCGGGTATCATCTGGGACCGGTTTCCCAAGTTCGTCATCGGATTCCTCGCGGCCTCCGTTCTCATGAGCCTGGTTTCAAGTCGCCCCCCGGCCGGTCACGAGGGTGTCGCGCCGATGGCCGGGACGTTCAAAGGCGTGAAATACGATGCGGATTTCTCGGCCTACCGCCCCCCGCCCGGCATTGCCTCGAAGCTGGTCGTCGACGTGACCGCCGGAACGCTTAGCTGCA
The DNA here is from genome assembly GCA_963724125.1 of uncultured Acidobacteriota bacterium. Classification (GTDB taxonomy): domain Bacteria; phylum Acidobacteriota; class UBA4820; order UBA4820; family DSQY01; genus CAVRTJ01. The sequence continues at coordinate 124,585 of CAVRTJ010000009.1, read as the reverse complement.
AGGGCCTGCTGTCCCGGGCCGAGATCAAGCAATTGAAAGAAGCCACGGCCACGCAGGACCAACGCTGGGCGATCGACGCACTCGCGCAGGCTTCGAACTGGTTCGAAAGCGTGCTCCAGCCGCGCGTGATCGCGCCAGTCAAGAAACTGAGATCATGGGCCTTTGTATTGTGTTTCCTCTGCATAGGTCTTTCCACGCGGTTCAAGGACCTCGCCATTTTTGGGCTTAAGCCCTTCTGGGCCTTCAGCCTCGGCGTGCTGGTCAACGTTCCGCTCGGTTTCGTTCTCTCGACCATTGTGTTCGTCCGATTCTGGTCGAAACTCTGAGCGAAGGCCGGCGCACCCCTGCGAAAGGGGTCCCGGGAGGTCAGGCGGTTGAAAGCGCGGGACGGACACGCTCCGGAAGGGGGTTTCTCAGACCGGGACGACACGGCAATTTTCTGCTATAATTCCACGTCGTCGAGCAACGCCGGCCCAACCTGGAGATGGTACGGCGCACGGACTTCAGGGGGAGCCCATGTCTCTTGATAGGGAACGCTGGATTCAACTTGCCAAGGCCAATGCCGAGGTGATTCGGGCCGAGGTCACGAGGATAAAGGCGCGCCTCGAGGATAGGGACCATATCCACTTCGCCGAGTTCTGGGCGCAGGCCCGGGACATCACCTCCATGTTCAAGACTTTCAAGCCGCTGGAGGTCGAAGAGCGCGAGCATCTCTGGGCGGAATTCCACGCCCTGTGCGAGGCAACCCGTTCTCTGCAGGAAGACCACAGAATCCGAACCAAGCGCGCCTCAAAGCGTAAGAAGGCCGCCGTGGAGGCCCTGATCCAGGAGGCGTCGGCCATCGTACAGGGTGAAGATGGGGACAGGGACCTCGACAGGGCACAGGCCATCCTCAACAAGGCCCTTGATCTTATGAAGGCTAGCCCGGCGAAGGAGAAACTCCCCGCCGCCGTGCCCGAGTCCGCAGAACCCTCCGCAGAAAGCCCTGAGGAAGATGAAGATATCGACGCCATCCGCCTGATCCGCTCGGACCGGGAGGCCTGCTGGAAGCAGTGGGTGGAGGTACGGGAAGCCGTCAAGGTCCTCAGGAAGGCCATGCGGAGCGAAGTTGCGAAGACCGTCAAGGAAGAGGCTTCGGAGATTCTGACGGCCGCCGAGCAGGACGATCCCCACGATGTTCAGAACCGCGTCAAGACCATGCAGCAGGAACTCAAGACATCTCCCCTGAGCAACAACGAGAGGGAGAAAGTCCGGGAGATGCTCAGGATAGCCTGGGAGAAGGCATCCGACCGAATCGGAGATGAAAAACAGGAAAAGAAACGCAAGCACCAGGAGTGGGCCGAGCGGATGAAAGAGCATTTGGTCCGCTGGGAAACCACCGTTCTGAAAAACGACGTGGTGCACGGCCGCATCCGTTCCGAGATAGTCGACCTGGAAGAGCGCGTGGAGGCCTCTAGGGACGAAGCTCAGAACGAGAAGATGCTCGGCTGGATCAGGGAGAAGGGAGAGCGGCTCGAAAAGCTGGAGGCCGCCAAGGCGGAACTCGAAGAGAAAGTCCGCGTGGTGAGATCCAAGCTGGGCAAAGACGCGCCCGAGCCGATCACCGAATTGCCGCCCGAGGCCTTCGAGGCGCCACCACCGCCCCCGAGGCGGCCCAGAAAGAAGGCGGAGGCGCCGCGCAGGCCATCGCCGCCGCCGTGCCCTGGCCTGAACCTCGGTGAGGTGCTGGCCCAGACGCTCCTGAAGGACGATGAACAGCGGCCCTCGGGGGTTTCCCTGGGCGAACTCCTATCCGAGAAGCTTGGCGCGGCCGTGGGGGCCGACGAGAGCTGAAAATCAGTGATCCATCCATCAGGTGATCAAGCAATCGGAGCGCTGATCGCACCCGTGGGTGAGTGTCTGGTGATTGGTGCCCGGTGCACAAACAGTTCTTCAAAGGCGCGTCCGCAGGTTTGAGTGAAGAACCTTATCTTGGTTTCTTCGCCGTTTCTCTTCGAATCCCATAGCCCGAATCCCGCCTTCTGCCCTGCCATGCTATTCTTAAAAGGAGCATGCGTTACCTGCTGTCCTGTGTGACTTTTCTGGTCTGGCCGCTGCTGCCCGCCCGCTTCAGGGCCCTGTGGCCATGGGAGCTGCCGATGGGGGAATCGGTGCTCTCACACGCGTCCGCATACCTCCACACGATCGCGAGCTTGGTCCTCTGGGGGGGCGTCTTCGTCGCCTACGAGAAGGCGTACGCGCTCAAGGTGACGGCACTGCTCGCCGATGACCGGGGCTCCGGCGATGTGGGCCCTCTGACCTGGTACGGGTTGGTGTGTTTTTTCTCCTTCTTCTTCACGCCATGGGGCATCGTTCTTACGTTATACGTCACGGATTCGGCCGTCCGGCTCATCCACGCGCTGGGTTCCGGCGAAGGGATGGGCAGCCTGTTCCTGGCCGCACCTCTCTGGATTGTAGAAAGGATCCTCGACACGGCCCGGGAGGCCCGGATGACAAGCATCTACGGAAAGGCTGGTCAGGCTGACCGGATCGCCGTTCTGGGCGAGGGGCTCACCGTGAGATCCAACCGGCCGCACGAGGAATGGACGGCCCTGCACACCTATGCCCATCGCGGAAGGCTCTACAAGCTGAGAAGCTCGTGTGAGGAGCCGGAAGGGCCTCGCAGGTGTTTTCTTTATCGTTTCGATCCCTGGCCGGACAGGGAGACGGTGCGCAGAATAATCCGGCTCTGACTCATCCGGCCGGTCGTCTCGTGGTCAAGGTTTGACCTGCTCGAAAATGCGTAGGAACTGGTCGTAGGGCAGGGCCTGCCAGCTTTCCACGCTGAGAGCCCCTTCAGACCTGGAGATGAGCGAAACGCGATGGGCCGTCTCGGCGTCCGGTGCTTCGTAAATGTCCATGAAGTCGTACGGACCCAGAATGGCGTAATGGGAGATCCAATTTACCCCCGGGCACAACTCGGCCACCTTGCCCATCCACTCCTTGCCCCGCCTCTTCCGGCCCGATGCATCGCTCATGCCTTCGGGCGCCAGCCGGGTCATCAATACAAACAGCGGCATGTGCACCTCCTTTGACCAGTTAGTCTGAATTTAGGTCTACAGGAAGCGCCCCGCAAGAGAGAAGGCCGCCCGGGTTCAAAGGAGTGGCAATTTACACAGTTTCCTCACGCAACGCCGGGAGGAGGTCTTGAAGGTTCTCTTCACTCCTTGGCGCCGCCGTCGATCCAGGCCTTGATGAGAGTCAACTGGTCCTGCGGCAGATGACGGGACCAGAACCACCACTTGGGCATGCCGTCGCCCTTCGGTGCGGTGTGTTGCAGCTTCAACCAGAGATAGGAATGTTCTGCGTCTCCAGGCTTGACGCGCATCATAGAATGGACTTCGGCCGAGGGTACGTTGATGAGCGCCCGATAGGCTTTTCCGTCGCTCAGGTCCAGCTTGGCCTTCTGCTCCTTGGGTCCGTGACACTTCACGCACGAGTCCGTAAAGATGGGCTGGATGTCCTTCTGGAAGGAGACCGCCCGCGGTTGCGGCTGGGCGACGAATGCCAGCGCCAGCAGGGCGCCGGCGGCCGCGACTACACCCTTGTTCCAGTTCATTAGCTCCTCCTTAACGAGAGTCCCTCTGACGCCGAGGCCGGGTTTTGTCGTCCTGTGAAGATCCGTTCTGCGGACATTCCGCCTTGCGTCGCCGCGTTCGACCTCGCCTTTGAATACCGTCCTTCTGAGTGTCTAGGCAATAATACCACGGCCCTCAGGGTTCCTCACTGTCGGGCCAGTCCCGATTAACGCCGGCAGGAATCAACGCATTCCCACGCTTTTTTGAACGGGCTCGCCGTAGCCGGAGGAGCGGGGGCGTGTTAACATGCTGATTACTTAGATACAGACAGCCCAAAGATCGGAGGTTTCTTCCCAATGATGGAACATTCCACGAGCCGTTTCCACATCCCTTTCCGCAGGCACAGACTGGCTAACGGACTCACGGTAATCCTCTACGAAGACCACCGTCTGCCGCAGGCGGCCGTCAACCTCTGGTATCACGTGGGCAGCAAGGACGAGGTCGCGGGACGCACGGGATTCGCCCACCTGTTCGAACACCTCATGTTCCAGGGCAGTGAGCACTACAACGACGATTTTTTCAGGCCGCTGGAAGAGATCGGCGCCCGGCTCAACGGTTCGACCTCCGAGGACAGGACCAACTACTGGGAAGTTGTTCCCGTTCCGTACCTCGAAAGGGCCCTCTGGCTCGAATCCGATCGAATGGGCTGGCTGCTCCCGGCCATCGATCAGACGAAGTTGAACAACCAGAGGGAGGTGGTCAAGAACGAACGGCGCCAGACCATGGATAACCAGCCGTACGGGGTGGCGGAGGAGACCTGCCTGGAGGCGCTCTACCCCAAGGGTCATCCCTACCACCATTCCATCATCGGATCCATGGACGACCTGGACGCGGCCACGCTGGACGACGTCAAGGCCTTCTTCAGGGCCTACTATACGCCCTGCAACGCTTCTCTCTGTGTGGCCGGCGACATAGAGCCGGATGCCGCGCTCGCGCTCGTCGAAAAGTACTTCGGCGATATCCCCATGGGTCCCGTCGTTTCTCCCGTGAAGCCCAAGATCCCCATCCTTTCCAAGCCGGTCCGAGTTACCGCAGAGGACCGTGTCATGCTCCCGAGGCTGTATCTCCAGTGGCCCACGCCCACTCAACTCACAAAAGACGACGCCGCGCTCTCAGTGCTTGCCTACATCCTATCCACGGGCAAGGATTCCCGGCTGGTCAGGCGTCTCCAGATAGACGGGCAGCTGGCCCAGTCCCTCTGGGCCTACCAGATGGGCGGTGAGGTGTCGGGTGTCTTTCAGATCGGGCTGACGGCTCAGACGGGCGTGGACCTCGAACGCGTGGAGGCGGCGGCATGGGAGGAAATCGAGCGGGTCAAGGCCGATGGCGTCGAGCCGCCTGAAATCAAGGCCGCCGTGGACAGCTTGAAGGCAGGCGTGATCAAGCGGCTGCAGATGGTTGGCGGCTTCGGCAGCGTGAGCGACATCCTGAATTACTACGAAACCTTTACCGGCGACCCTGGCGGCCTGTCCGCGGAGCTGGGCCGAATCGAAGCCGTCACGCCCGAAGTGGTTCGGGACGCGGCGCTGCGGTTCCTCCACATCGACAGGTACTCCGGCGTTACCGTGGTTCCGTCGCGGCCGAGGACCGTTGCGCCGGACCGGGCCGAGATGCCGGGCAAGGGGCCGGAGAAGGCCTTTTCGTTCCCGGACGTAGAACGCCTGAGGCTGCCGAACGGAGCGGATCTATGGGTGCTCCAGGACAACGGCCTTCCCATGGTGACCATCGCGGCGGTGGTCAGGGCCGGCAGCGTGTGCGATCCGCCCGAGATGCCCGGAACGGCGTTCTTCACGGCGGCCCTCCTTGACGAGTCGGCGGCCGGGATGGGTCCGCTTGAGCTGGCGAGGCGTCAGAAAGGGCTTGCCACGTCCGTCGCAACCACGGTGGATTCGGACCAGGTGGCCGTATCCCTCTCCCTGCTCAAGGAACACTTCACCGGTGGTATCGAACTGCTGAGAGACGTATTCCTCCGTCCCGATTTCAGGAACGAAGACGTAGAGCGCCTGCGAAAGGAGCAGCTCGCGGGCCTCGTTCGAAAACTCGACGATCCCTCGGAACTCGGCGACAGAACTCTCAAGGCCCGTCTCTATGGAGAGGCGACGCCGTACGGCCATCCCGTGGACGGGACGCCTGAAACGCTGAATGCCATAACAAGAGAGGATGTCGTCGACCTTCTACACCCGGAACTACAGACCGGAGCGCACGCTCTTCGTTGTGGTCGGCGACGTGACTCCGGAGGAGGCCGAGGCGGCCTTTACCGAAGGCTTCGGGAACTGGGAGGGGACGCCCTCCGAATCGCCCGCCGACCCGGTTCCGGTGACCTGGGGGGCACCGGGCTTCTACATCGTGCCGAAGGGCGAGGCGCCGCAGTCCTACATCGCGGCCGCCCAGCCAGCGATCGAGCGCAAGAGTCCGTCATATCCCGCCTTCGCTTTGTTCAATGCCGTTCTGGGCGGTCAGTTCACGAGTCGCATCAACATGAACCTGCGCGAGGACAAGGGGTATACCTACGGGGCGCACACCTACCTCGAACCCAGGCCCGACGTGATGCCCTGGGTACTCGCTACGTCCGTGCAGACCGACAAGACGTCCGAGTCCATCCTGGAACTCCGAAAGGAAATGGACCGCATTCTCGGGGAAGCGCCCGTCACCGGGAAGGAGTTCCAGAATGCCCGGGACAACCTCGTCCTCCGGTATCCGCAGAGCTTCGAGACCCAGGGGCAGCTCGCATCGGGCCTGGCGTCCCTGTGGCTCTACGATCTCCCCATGGACTACCACGAGAAAATGCTCGCGGCGCTGCGATCGCTGAGCCTGGAAGAAGTCCGCGCCGCGGGCACCGCGATTATCGCGTCCGGTAAGCTTGTCTGGGTGGTCGTCGGCGACGAGGAGGCGCTTTCGGCCGGAATTCGGGAGGCGGGCCTGGGCATGCCGGAATCGGTTAGGGCACCCGGGCAGAGCGCCGAGTAGCCTTGGCCGGCTCGCCAAAAGCCTCCGAGCGTCGTCGGGGCCCTCCGACGTCATGGTCGCGACTACTGTGTTCCATTGACGTCCCGGCCTGCGTCGGCAACGCCGGATGAAAGGGACCTCCGTCCAAGCTGTATCGTGGGGGTTTCGATACGTAGGTGGGAGGCCCCGCCCGTTCGACGGGGGGAACGCGCGTTCGTCGCGCACGGGGGCGAGGTGAGCGGATGAAGAGAACGCACATGATTCTCTACGTGGAGGATCAGGAACGGAGCACGGCCTTCTACACGAAGGTCCTGGGCAGAAAACCCGGCCTTCACGTTCCCGGGATGACGGAATTCTCCCTCAATCAGGGCAGTACGCTCGGACTCATGCCCATCGCATCCATCAGGCGGCTCCTCGAGGAGCGCCTTCCGGACCCTGCTGGCGGCAAAGGTGTGCCGCGGTCCGAACTGTACCTCATCGTAGACACACCGTGGGCCTATCATGACCGCGCCCTGGCCGCCGGGGCAACGGAACTGAGCGGTCTGATGGAACACGAGTGGGGTCACCGCGCGGCATACAGCCTCGATCCGGACGGGCACGTCCTGGCCTTCGCCCAGGAGATCGACGGCATCGCCTGAGGGCCTGATCACAGGGGTCTCCCCGGGGCGGGCAGAAGAGGCAGTTGAGAATGGATGGATTCCTGGTTCGACCTCTGACGGCCGATGATGCCGGTTGGGTCGAACGATTCACGATCGAGCACTGGGGAAGTCCGATAGTCATCGCGCACGGCGCTGCATACCAGCCGGCCGAACTGCCCGGCTTCCTGGCGCTTCACGAAGGGGTAGGAGCAGGGCTCGTCACGTACAGGAAGAGCGATGAGGATTTCGAGATCGTGACGCTGAACAGCCTGAGTCCCGAACTCGGAATCGGATCGGCCCTGTTGTCCGCGGTTCTGGAAGTCGCTCGAAGAACGCCTGTCGGCAGAGTGTGGCTGATCACGACCAATGACAATATCAAGGCGCTGGCCTTTTATCAGAAGAGGGGCTTTCAACTCGTAGCCTTGCACAGGAACGCGCTGGCGAAATCAAGGTCGCTTAAGCCCCGGATACCGCTCATAGGCATGGATGGTATTCCCATCCGCGACGAAATCGAATTGGAATATATCATCGAGAGGTAGAGACGGTTTTCGGCAGGCGCCGGCCCTCGTCCTCCATTCGGACGATCCGCAAGGCCGGACGGATGCGGAAAGCCTTTTGACGGGAGATTTCGGACTCCTTCGGTCCCCGGCGCCCGGAGCCTGCGGTTGAATTAAGTTCGAGCACGAATTATCCTTGGACGGTAGCTGACGTGCGAGGGAAGATATGGTGGCACCCCCCCCGGCGGGAGATGTACAACCCGACATATCTTCCAGAACTCCGAAAAATGCGGTATTGGGCGCTCTCTTGGTCCTCATCCTGGCGATGTGCTGCGCGGTCGTCTTCCTCTACTTGAGAAACGAACGCGAAGCGGCCGTTCTCGACTGCAACAAGCAACTTTCTGCGATCGCCGAGGAAAGGAAGGCGGCCATCGAACAGTGGCTGCGGGAACGGAAACACGATGTCGCCGTTCTGGCCTCCTATCCTACCGCCGTCTATGTGATGCAGGGTGATGGCGCGGGGCCGAAGCCCTTCCCGCTGGAACAAGGCCCCGTGAAACACCTCGAGGACCTTTACGCCAGCGTCCTGTCCGCCCAGGGATACGCAGGCTTGTTCCTCCTGGACGATCGCGGGGACGAGGTAGTCAGAACACCCGGGAGCGTTGCACTGCCCGACGCAGTGCGGTCACGGTCCGCCGAGTTCGCATCCGGCCGAGAGAACGCCGAGGACGTCTGCTTTCTTAGCGACGGGGAGGAGCGGGCCATTCTGGTCTTCTACGGGCGGGTGTCCGGTGGGAGTGCCGGAACCGCGGGGACGCTGGCACTTCTTGTCGATCCCGGCCGCTGGCTCTACCCTTTTCTCCTGAGGCGATGGAGGCCATCGGACAGCCAGGAGAGCCTCCTGGTAGGAAGACGGGGACAAGATCTTATTTTCCTCAGCCCCCTTCGTTTTCTGAGAACTCCCCCGCTCACGACGGCTCTTTCAATCGGAGAGGACGGAATAGCCGCGCCTGGAAGGCTCGCGGTGCAGGGTGTGGAGACATTCGGCGCAGGTCTGGACTACCGCTCGAAGCCCGTTCTGGCCGTCTCCCGCACAATCAGCGGCGCGCCCTGGGGGTTGGTGGTTAAGATCGATCAGGCGGAGGCGATGCAGGGATTCGCCGTGAAAGTCCGGTGGGTAATCACCTCCCTCGTGGCCATCCTTCTCTGCCTGGCGGGCGTGGGATTCGGGTTCTGGCGGAACCAGAAGCTCGGGTATGTGCGGGCTGCCTTTGCCAGGGACCTGAAGTACGGTCTCATAAGGGAGCATGCCCGCGACATCGTGGTCTTTCTGGGAGGCGACGGCCGCATCGTCGAGGCCAACGCGGAGGCGGAGCGCGCCTACGGCTACGCCAGGGAAGAACTCCTGTCCTTGAATGTCCGTGATCTCCAGGCGGAGCCGGACGCCGTTGACAGTCCCTACGATCATGGGAATTTGGAAGATCCTTCGGGATGGACGGCGGAAACCCTGCACAAGCGAAAGGACGGGACGACGTTTCCCGCCGAGGAAAGCGTCAGGGCCGTCCAGGCGGATGGAGGCGTCCTGATGCTGGCCATCGTCCGCGACGTCACCGAGCGAAAGAGGGCGATCGACCGTATCCATCGCATCAACCATCTGCTCCGGACCCTGTCCGAAGTCAGCCAGGTCATCGCCAGGGAGAGAAATCGCGATACGCTGCTTTTGCAAGTATGCCGGATCCTAGTTGATTACGGGGGATACAGGATGGCGTGGATCGGCTGGTGCGACGCAGAGACGGGCACGGTCAAACCCATGTCGTGGGCGGGAGCCGGTACCGAATACCTCGAGGACGTGGATATCCGTTGCGACGGATCGCGGCTGGGGATGGGTCCCACGGGAACGGCCATCCAGACTGGAGAGTGTTCCGTCTGCCAGGACACGGAGACTGATCCCCTCTTCGCACCGTGGCGTGAAAGCGCCCGTCGGCATGGCTACAGGTCGTCCCTGTCGGTCCCCATTTCCTTCAACGGAATGGGAGCCCTGAACGTTTATTCCGGTGAGAGAGAGGCGTTCGGCGAGGATGAAATCAAGCTCTTCCTGGAACTCGCGGACGACATCGGGTATGCCCTCGAAGTGATGGAAGAAAGGGAGGCCCACAGGAAGACTGGGGAGGCGCTCAGGCAATCCGAAGCCAAGTTCTCGAAGATCTTTAAGGCCAGCCCGGACGCCGTCACCATCACGCGCGCCGAGGATGGCGCATACCTCGAAGTAAATGACGGCTTCGTGGCATTATCTGGCTACGAACCGGAGGAAGTTCTCGGCCGTTCCGCCCTCGACATCGGAATCTGGCCCTTTCCGGCGGACCGGCAGAGGCTCGTGAAGAAACTCGTGGAGAAGGGAGCCGTCACCAACCTGGAATGCTCCTTTCGCAAGAAGGACGGGGCGATAAGAACGGGTGCCATGTCGGCGCGCCTGATCAAGGTGGGCGGCGACACGTGCATCCTCATGATCTCGCGCGACATTACGGAAAAGAAAAGGGCCGACGAACTGATCCGGGAGAGCGAAGAGAGATACCGGACGCTCTTCGAGCGAAATCTCGCGGGCGTTTATCGCTCCAGAGAAGACGGCCTCCTTCTTGAATGCAACGACGCCTTTGCGCGCATTTTCGGCTATGCTTCGCGCAGAGAGGCCCTGGGTCACTCTGCCGTTGATCTCCACAGAAGTCCAGAGAGCCGGGCGGTCTTTCTGGCCGGTCTCAGGCAGAAGGGCGTTCTGACCAACTACGAATTTCAGGGGCGCCGCAAGGACGGCAGCCTCATCTGGATGCTCACCAATGCGAGTCTTATCCCCGATGAGAATGCCGGCCAGTTCCTGATCGAAGGCACGATCGTCGATATCACCGAGCGCAAGAAATCCGAGGAGGATCTCCTCCTGCTCTTCACGGCAATCGAGCAGGGGCACGAAGCCGTATACATAACCGACCTCGGAGGGCGGATACTCTATGTCAATCCTTCGCTGGAAGTCCTGACCGGCTATGATCGCGATGAACTCCTCGGCCAGACTCCGCGGATCTTCAAGAGCGGCGCGCACGAACCTGCTTTCTACGAAGACATGTGGCGGACCATCCTCGACGGCAGAGTCTGGTCGGGTGTCATTACCAACAGGAAAAAGGACGGCTCCCTTTACGTGGCGCAGATGGTAATTTCGCCCGTGAGGGACTCGGAGAACGAAATCGGGGCCTTTGTTTCAACCCAGCGCGACATCACCATACAGGTCGAAATGGAAAAGAGGCTGGAAAGGGCCAGGACGCTCGAAACCATAGGGATGATAGCCGGGGGGATGGCGCACGAGGTCCGAAATCCGCTCTTCGCGCTCAGCACCGTCTCCGGCGCCCTGAAGAAGAAGCTCGCAGACAGGCCTGACGTACAGGAGTTCGTCTGGCACATCCAGGACCAAGTCAGGCGGCTGGGAGATCTCATGAACGATCTCCTCACCCTCGGCCGTCCCATAGACGCCGTCGAATTCGCTCCATGCGCGATCCCTGAAATTCTGGAGGAGTCCATCAGGCTGGTCAAAGCCGGCCCCGACTACGGCCGGGTCCGGTTCGACCTCGGCGTGTCCGACGCGAATCTGCAGATCCGGGGGATTCGGGAAAGGCTCCTGCAGGTCTTCGTCAACCTGCTGCAAAATGCCGCGCACTTCTCCCCGCCCGATGAGGCGGTGCAGGTCCTTGCGGAGAACGACGGAAAGCACATATACATCACGGTCGCAGATCGGGGGCCGGGAATCCCTGAAGATCTTTTGCCCACGCTCTTTCAACCCTTCGCCAGCCGGCGGAAAGGCGGGACGGGACTGGGGCTCGCCATCGTTCGAAAGATCTTGTCAGCCCACGGGGCGACGGTAAAGGCCGGCAACCGGACGGATGGGGGCGCCACTTTCACTGTCTGCTTTGCGTGCAGCGTTCGTGACGATCAATAATTCTTGTCACCCCGGCTGGCTGCTAGGTCTTATCTTTTCGACGCGGCACCTCCGGGGCACGATGGCCGGCCCGACAGAATGGGCATTTGACGATCATTCAGCTGGAGTGTGATAAGGCACGATCTGTCCCGTAGCGAAGTGAGGAAATCACCTTTGTCTGCGACCTGCAGGTTTGAAAGATGAGAATCTTAGGGGCTATACTGGGGTGGCCAAGAGAGCGAAAAAGACGGACGCTATATTCGCGATGATCTCCCGCGAAGGCGCGGGCGGGTTTTATGAGCTTGTTCTCCCGGACGGCCGGGGACGCGCTGATCTTGAGAGGTAGCGAAGGGGATTCTGTCCACCCGGGGGCATCTGGAATGTGCGGATAGAGCCCGGTGGCTGACAGAAGTGCTACGCCTTCAAAATCTCATAGGTGCCGATGACGGCGCCGGAATGCGGTGGGGAAACCGCGGGAGGACGACCGGGAAGGTGGGTGCAGAAACGAGAGGCTCGACGTTGAGCAATTTCCTGCGTTCGCCACGGCGCGATGCGCTTCTGGGCGCATGCGGCGTGCTGGCCTTGTCGATCGGTGGCTTGTACGCGCTCCAGGCGGTACATGTGCAGGGTCACCTGTTGAATTCCGTCGCCCATACCTTCGGCATCATGGCGGCCCTGCTCCTGGCCGCGGTGGCCTATCTCCTCATCAACAGGAATGCCAGGCTACAGGCGGGAATCGAAGACCGTACCCAAGTGGCGGAGAAGCTCAACGCGGCCCTTGCCGGCGAACTCCAGGCCAGGCTCAGTTCGGAGGAGAGACTCGCCAGACTCAACGGGTGCCTGCTCGAACTCGGCAAAGATACCGGCGCCAATATGGCCCGGTTGGCCAGTCTGCTGGGAGACCTTATCGGGGCGGATGCGGTCCTTTACAACATTGCAAGGGAAGGCCGGCTCCGCACCTGTGTTCAATGGAATGCACCGGAATTGCTGGGCGCGGAGGGTCCGGGGGAAGGCCGCATCTGCTATGACATGATAAAGGCGGACCCCGGGGAGGCGCTCGTGATCCGGGATCTGGCCGCCTCGCCCTACTGCAAGACCGACCCCGTCGTCTCGGCCCTGGGGCTCGGGACATACGTGGGCTACCCAGTTCGGCTGGAACAGCGCGCCGAGGGCTCTCTCTGCGCGCTCTTCAGGCGGGATTACTCGCCCTCCGACCAGGATCGCGAACTGATAGGCCTGATCGCTTCGGCCGTGGGATTGGAAGAGGAGCGTCGAAGAGCCGAACGCATGCTCCTTGATTCAGAACGCAGGTTCCGCGTCATGTTTGAAAACGCCAGCGACGGTATCTTCCTCATGAAAGGTCTTACCTTCGTCGATTGCAACCGGAGAAACTGCGAGATCTTCGGGCGAAGCCGGGAAGAGTTGATCGGTAAATCGCCCGTGGACCTCTCCCCGTCTCGGCAGGCCGACGGCCGGTCGTCAAAGGAGTCGGCGGAAGAGAAGGTCGACGCAACCCTTAGGGGCAATCCGCAGCTTTTCGCCTGGAGGCACCTCGGCAAAGACGGCAGTCCCTTTGACACGGAAATCAGCCTCAGCCGGCTGGAGATCGGTGGCGAAGTCGTTCTGCAGGCCGTCGTTCGGGATGTCACCGAGCGCAAGCAAACGGAGGAGGCCCTGCGTCTCAGCGAAGAACGCTATCGAGACCTGGTCGAGAACAGCGCGGCCTTCATCATGACCCATGACCTGTCCGGGCGCCTGCTCTCCATAAACAAGTCCGCCGTCGAGTTTCTCGGCTACAGGGAGGAGGACAGGACGAAGCTGATCGGAGCGGACCTCGGACGTTTCCTCTTCGAGGAGACGGCAGGTCTCTTCGATGCGTACCTGGAAGAAATTCGCAAGGCCGGTCACAGCAGCGGCTTCGTCAAGCTCCAGACCATGGACGGCGAGGTGCGCACGCTGGCCTACAACAACACGCTGCGGCCGGAAGGCCGGGAGGGGCCCGAGGTCAGGGGCCTGGCCTACGACGTGACGGCCCAGCACCGGGCGGAGAAGGCGCTGAAAGAGTCCGAGAGACGCTTCCGCCTTCTCTACGAGAGAAACTTGGCGGGTGTTTATCGGTGCGCGCCCGACGGCCGGCTGATCGAGTGCAACGAGTCCTTCGCCAGGATATTCGGCTACGAATCTCCCGCGGCAGCGCTCGAGGACAGGCAACATAAGTTCACGGTCGATCCGGAGGATCACGGGCAATTCCTGGAACTTCTCAACGAACGAGGCGTCGTGACCAATTTCGAGACCATGGCACGCCGGAAGGACGGGACCCTTTTCTGGGTGCTCGAAAACGCCACGCTCATCCATGACGGCGACCAGAGCACCGCCATAGAAGGCACGCTGTTCGACGTGACGGAGCGAAAGAGGCTCGAGGCGGAGCAGCTTCGTGCGAGGAATCTCGAGACCATCGGCAAACTGGCCGAAGGCGTGGCCCACGAAGTCAGGAATCCGCTCTTTGCCATCCAGCTCAACGTGGCGGCCCTGACCAGGAGGCTGGATATGACACCGGAGGTCAAGCCGCACGTGGATCACGTCCTGGCGCACGTCAAGAGGCTGGACACTCTCATGTACAGCCTGCTGGAGCTCGGACAGGCCGTGGAAGCGGAGGATTTCATGCAGGTCGATCTCGGTGCCAGTCTGCGCGAGGCCCAGAACGTCGTAGACGGCGTCTTTCGCGACAAGAACCTCCGCCTCAGACTGGACGCGCCTGTCCGAACAGATCATGGTGTGGGGCGTCCCGCGGAAGATAACCCAGGCGTTCGTCCATATTCTGACCAACGCGCAGGAAGCCGCCTCTCCCGACAGCGACGTTCAGATCGCATGCAGGATGGTGGACGGGCTGTGCGAGGTCGATATCATCGACCGGGGCAAGGGGATCGTCGACGCTATGCTGAACAGGCTCTTTGAGCCGTTCACCACGACTTACAAAGGGCATTCTGGCCTGGGCCTCGCTCTTGCCAGGCACTACATAGAATCCCACGGCGGCGTCATCTTCGCATCGAACAACAAGCCCGGCCCGGGCGCCACGATCACCGTGCGGCTTCCCGTCCTGGACATCGCGACCGCCGGCCGGCAGGGCGCAGATGGATCACCCTCCGTATGACCGTACAGGTTGCACTGAACATCTTCCCCCTTCCGGCCATGTTCATGCAGAGCAGGTTCACCGGGGACCGGCCCCGTGTTTTGACAGCCCTGCAGGGGGAGAGGGCGGCGGCACGATCACGCCATAGGTGCTCAATTGAAGAGTGCGGCCACGTCCTCGGGACTTTCCGCGGATTTCCAAATCCTGACAGGCCCTGGTCCGTCGAGCTTCCCGTACCCGTACCCGGCGAAACAGAAAGGCATGCCCGCGGCGAAAGCCGTCCGCCCGTCCATGTGCGTGTCCCCCACGTACACGGCGTGTCCTGGTTCGACCCGCATGCGCCGGCATATTTCCAGGAGCATGGCCGGATCCGGCTTGGGCGGAAATCCCTCCTCGGATCCGACGACGGCGGAGAAAATGGAATCCCATTTGAAGGCACTGACTATCTTTCTGGCGAAGAAGGCCTTCTTCATCGTGCACACGGCAAGAGGGAAGCGGATGGAAAGACGGGCCAGCATGCCTTCCACGCCCCGGAATGGACGCGTCGAATCGAGGAAGTGGGTTTCGTACCACCGCCTGAAGAGCGCGGCCGCCCTGTCGGCCTCCGACGCGTCTTTTTCCACGAAAGGCAGGAAGCAGTCCTCCAGGCGCATGCCGATGGTCCTGAGGAGCAGGTCAGGCGGGGGAACCTCGCGACCAAGGCCTTCGAAGGCGGAGGAGAATGCCGCAAGTATGTCGGTCCTGCTGTCGATGAGCGTTCCATCAAGATCGAAGATTACGGCTCTCATTGGGACCAATCGCTCGGTGAAATGAGAATATCGTGGTATGGGACCCGGACAGGTCCGGATGACCGGCCGGGCGACGATCGCACCGCGTCGAGATTCGGCAGAATGGTACGGCGACCGCTCCTTCTGTCGTCCGCTAGTCCAGGTCGAACTTCTTCAGCCTGTAGCGCAAGGTGTCGCGTGTGAGCCCCAGCAGCTTGGCCGCCCGCGTCTGATTCCCTCCCGTGCGCTTGAGCGCCTGCTCGATGAGGCTCTTCTCCACGTCCTCGAGGATCACACCGCCGGGCGGCAAGGTAAAGGCCTGCTCTACGGGCCTGTAAGGCTCCTGGATAAGAATCTCCGTGGGAAGGTCGGGGTGGTCAATCATCTCCTTGTTCTCCAGGATCATCACGCGCTCTATGAGGTTCTTGAGCTCACGGATGTTGCCCGGCCACGGGTATTCCATGAGCGCCTGCATGGCTGTGTGCGTGACGCCCCTGGTGTTCTTCTTGAATTCCCTGTTGAAGTGGTCGATGAAGTGCTTGACCAGCAAGGGAATGTCCTCGGGCCTTTCCCGGAGCGGCGGCAGGTTTATGGGGATCACCTTGAGACGGTAGTAGAGATCCTTTCGGAATCGGCCTTCGGCCACGGCCTGTTCGAGGTTCGCGTTGGTTGCGGCGACCATGCGTATGTCGACGTTGATGTCCGTGGTGCCGCCTACGCGCTTGAAAGACTTGTCCTCCAGGAACCTCAGGAGCTTGGACTGAAGACCGGGTCCGACCTCTCCCACCTCGTCGAGGAAGACAGTGCCGCCGTCGGCGAGTTCGAACAGCCCCTTCTTGCTGGTCTTGGCGTCCGCAAACGCGCCCTTCTCGTAGCCGAAAAGCTCACTCTCGAGCTGTTGCTCAGGCAGGGCCGAACAAGTGATGTTCATGAAGGGCTTCTTTGCCCGGTCGCTCGCGTAGTGGATTGTGTTGGCGAGGAGATCCTTGCCGGTGCCGCTCTCGCCCTGGAGCAGGATCGTCGTGGCGGACGATGCGGCGATTTTTTTGACAAGCTCGAAGACCTCCACGATTCGGGGGTTTCGTCCCACGAGGTTGCTCATCCCGAAACGCTCTTCCTGCGCGCGCCTGTACCGGCTGAGTTCGCGCTTGAGGGACGTGTTCTCCAGGGCCTTCTGGAGGGCGACGAGCAACTCTTCTATTTCGAAGGGCTTGTTCAGGTAGTCGAAGGCGCCGAGCTTCATGGCCTCGATGGCGCTCTCGACGGTCGAGTAGGCCGTCATCATGATGACGGGAATGTCTTTTGAGGCATGGGGGAGATTCTTGAGGACGTGGAGGCCGTCCATGTCGGGAAGGCGGTAGTCCAGGAGGACGAGATCGATCTCCTTCTCCTCCAGGGTCTTCAGGGCGTCACCGCCCCGGTCGACCTCGACCACGACGTAGCCTTCCTTGGAGAGACGGTTGGCAAGCGACCACCGGATCAGCTTTTCGTCCTCGACCAGCAAAATGCTTTCTTGTGCCATCACTCACTCCTGGACTCGTAGGGCAGGTAAACCGTAAACACCGTACCCTCGCCCACCTTGGAATCGACTTCTATCCGGCCACCGTGCGCATTGACGATTCGCTGCACGATGGACAGCCCGAGCCCCGTCCCGATGTGTTTTGTCGTGAAGAAGGGCTTGAATATATGAGAGAGATCTTCGGATCGGATGCCTTGTCCCGTGTCGCGAATCTCGAGCGCGAGCTCGTCTTCGCACGTGAAGGCCGAGATGGAGACCTCGCCCCCGGCCGGTGTGGACTGTATCCCGTTCTGGACCAGGTTGACGAGGACCTGCTGAAACCGTTGGGGGTCGGCCAGCGCCAGGGGGAGGTCCTCCGGCACGTCCTGGCGTATGTCGACCTTGGCCTCTTCCGCGGCGCGCTGAATGAGAGGCAGGCTGGCTTCCACCACCAGGTGCAGAGGAATGGGTTCGACCCGCACATCGAAGGGCTTGGCGAAGGAGAGCAGGTCCTTGACCAGGCTGTCCAGGCGGCGGATCTGGGTGAGGCCTTCGTGGAATATGGAGAACCGCGGATTGTCCAGTTCGTGCTGTCCCGCCATGACTTCCATGGCTCCCCTCAAGCCGGCGATTGGATTCTTGATCTCGTGGGCTACGCTGGCCGCCAGACGCCCGAGCTCGGCGAGGTGCTCCGCCTGTGCGAGTTCGTTCTGCAGGTTCTTGAGCTCGGTGACGTCCTTGAGGACGAGGGAAGCGCCGGCCTCTCGCCCTGCGGCGTCTCGAATCGCGGTTCGCGTCACCAGGATGTCGGTGAAGTTGTCGCATCCCCTGGGGATGCGTGCCTCGAAATGCTGGGTCCCCTGGGAACGTCCGGCGGAGGATGGCATTTCGCGGATGGCGGCGGGGGGCAGGAAATCGTCGATGGGGCGTCCGAGGGCGAACGGGGCCTCCACCCCGAAGAGGGCCCCGGCGCCCCTGTTCCATGAAGCGATCCTGCCCTTTGCACCCAGCGTGACGAGGCCGTCCATGGAAGCCTGGAGTATGGCGAGCAGGTACTGGTCCTTGTCCGCCACTTCCTTCTTGAGCGCTTCCTCCGCCCGCATATCCTGGCAGAAGCACATGGTCCCGAGCAGCGTGCCCTCCTCGTCGTGGAGGAGCGAGAAGGTCACCTTCAAGGGGATATAGTCCCCCGGCTTTCCCTGGAAGTTCGTCGCGTAATCGGTGATGACCTCTTCGCTCAGGAGGCGCCTCATTACGCTCCTGGCCTCGTGCACGCCGCGCTCGTAGAAGTCGGCGACCCTCCGCCCGAGCATTTCGCTTTCCGTGAAACCGAAGATCTTCTCGGCCGTCCGGTTGAAGAGGGTGATGCGTCCCTGCATGTCCGTGGAGATGATCCCGCTCACGGATGAGTTGAGGATGTTTCGTACGAACTCCTGCGTGCGGGCTAGGGACCTCTGCGCCTCCAACTGGGCCGTGATGTCCAGGTAGATCTCCATGGCGTGAGGCCCTTCGAGGTTTCCCCCCGAGATGGGACGGGTGATCTCTCAGGTAGTCCCTGGCGGATTTGCCTTTGCCCGCCTGGACTAGCTGGCGCATGGGCGTGGCGCCCTTCAATACGTGAAAGACCGCGCAGCGTGAGCATTCGGCCTCCTCGTGGGTGAGGACTTCCTGGCAGTTCCGGCCGACGGCCAGTTCGGGGCGGACCCTCAACAACTCTCTCGGGACGTTCTGGTTGAGCCAGACCACGTTCAGGTTCTCGTCGTAGAGCACGATCCCCACGTCCATGCCGGAGAGTATCTGGTTGAGCAGGCCCCATTGTTCGAGGGTCTTCTTTGCATCGGCGCGGGTGGCCTCGATGCGGGCACGCGCCTCGCTGGCCATCTCTTCGGTGGCCGTCTGGTAACACTCCAGCAGGAGGTAGGATCCGTCTCGGAACGTATCTGCGATCAGTTCCTGGTAGCCGTTCTTGCCGGGGAGGCTCGACCTCTGGAGACGTTCGAGCAGCAGCCTCTCTCCGACTGCCACGGCGCGCGCGATATCCGCAAGCCTCACGTTTTCTGCCAGCCTCTTTCGGGCCAGGTCCTGGTAAAAATCGAAAAGGAGATTTTGCAGGCCCATGTCCCAGTAATGTCTAAGCGCCTCGGCGTGACGGTCCACGGGCACGAAGATCTGGTCCGGTTCCATACCGGAGTACGCGGGGATCTCGGACCGTATGGCCTCGACCCATTCGGCCAGCCAGTCCCTCCTCATCCCGTCGAGCCAGCGGATGAAGAGCTGGTGGCGTGAGAGATTTGCCTGCTGGGCGTTCGCGCTCACCACTTGGGCTTCCTCTTTTCCAGAAAGGCCGCCAGGCCTTCGTGCATTTCGGGATTCTGCCTGGCGAAGACGTTGGTCCGAGCGGCAAGGCTCAGCGCGGATTCCATCGGCATGCCCGAGGTGTGCCAGAGCAATTCCTTGGTCAGGGAAAGCGAGGCCGGAGCGCCTGCCGCGATCTTCTCAGCAAAAGCGACGGCTTCGTCGATCAGTGATTCGGCGGGTACGACCCTGTTAACGAGTCCGATGCTGTGGGCTTCCTCTGCGTCGAAGAGGCGGCCCGTGAGGAGCAGTTCCCTGGCGAGTCGTTCCCCCAGCTGTCTTGCGAGGAAGACGAGGACCATGGCCGCCACGAAGCCTATGCGAACCTCGGGGTAGCCGAAAGATGCCCCGGGTGCGGCCATAAGAACGTCGCAAAGAGAAGCCAGCCCACAGCCGCCCGCAAGGGCCGGTCCGTTTATGGCTCCGATGACCGGCTTCGGAAAGGTCGCAAGGATACGGTAGAAATTCTTAAGACGGCCGCAATCTTCGTCGTTTTCAAGGAGCGACGCAGTCTGTAGGGACTCCAGGGTCGCCAGGTCCGCACCCGCGCAAAAGGCGCTTCCGCTCCCAGTGATGACGACGGAGCGAATCTCCGGAGCCTTGGAAAGCCCGGACATGGCCTCGCTGAGACGCGTCACGAGTTTCGCATCGAGAGCATTGCGCACGTTCGGGCGGTTCAGTGTCAGGAGGGCGACGGAATGCCGCGGGTACGAGAGAAGCACGGGCCCCGCCATGTCGCCTCCTCGAAGCTCGGTCATGTTTGAAAAACCCCGACCTGCAGGGGCGGGATTTCCGCGTTGTGCGCAGCCGCATCCAGAGCGCGGATCAGGTAGGCGCGGGTGTCCACGGGGTCTATGATTGCGTCGATCCATAGCCTTGCGGCGCCGTACTTGGGATCCATGGCCGCCGTATATCGGGAGCGAATTTCGTCCAGAGCGGCCTGCTTTTCTTCATCGGTGATCGTCTTGCCCGATTTTTTTAGTTGGGCGAGGCGGATGTCGAGTAGCGTGTTCGCCGCCTGGTCGCCGCCCATCACCGAATACTTGGCGCTCGGCCATGCGAAGAGAAACCGCGGCGCATACGCCTTCCCGCACATGGCGTAATGGCCGGCTCCGTATGAACCGCCCAGGATCACCGTTATCTTCGGAACGCCCACGTTGGAAACAGCGTTGACCATCTTGGCACCTGCCCGGATGATGCCGGCGTGTTCCGAATCCTTGCCAACCATGAAGCCGTTCACGTCGTGCATGAAGATGATCGGCATGCGCTGCTGGTGGCAATCCATGATGAAGCGAGCCGCCTTATTGGCGCTCTCCACGTAGATGACCCCGCCGATTTCGAGGGGTTTTCCCTTCTCGCGGATGTGAATCTTCTGGTTGGCGACGATGCCCACGGCCCATCCGCCTATACGCGCGTTGCCGCACAGTATGGTGCGGCCGTACTCGGGGCGGTACTCCGTGAACTCGCTTCCGTCGGCGATCCGGGCGATGATTTCTCTGACATCGTACTGACCAAGGGGATTGCCGGGGAAGATCCCGTAGATGTCGTCCGCCGGATAGAGGGGATCCTCGGGTTCCACGCGGGAAAAAGGCGGCGCATCAAAGGAGCCCATACGGGAGACGATCTCACGGATTCGTGCCATGCAGGATTCGTCATCCTTCTCGTGGTAGTCGACCGTGCCGGAGATTGACGCGTGAACACCGGCGCCCCCCAGGTCCTCGGAGGATATGGTCTGGCCGATGGCCGCCTTGACGAGAGCGGGGCCCGCGAGGTATAGGCCCGATCCGTCGGTCATGAGCAGCTTGTCGCACATGACGGGGAGGTAGGCTCCGCCGGCCACGCACGATCCCATGATGGCCGCGATCTGCGGTACGCCGAGCGCAGACAGCCTGGCGTTCAGGTAGAAGACGCGACCGAAGTCGTCCTGGTCGGGAAAAATCTCGTCCTGCAGGGGGAGAAAAACTCCTGCCGAGTCGACGAGGTAGAGAACCGGAATATGGTTCTCGAGCGCTATCGTCTGGGCCCGGATGACCTTTTTGGCCGTAATCGGAAAGAACGCTCCGGCCTTGACCGTGGCGTCGTTAGCGATGACCATGAACAGCCTTCCGCATATGGAGCCCGTCCCGGTGATCACCCCGCCGGCCGGGGCGCCTCCCCACTCCTCATACATGCCGTATGCGGCGAAGAGCCCGAGTTCATGAAACGGCGTGCCCTCATCGAGGATGCCCCGGAGACGTTCTCGGGCGGTGAGGCGTCCCTTCGCGTGTTGTTTCTGGATGGCCTTTTCGCCCCCGCCCTTCCTCAAAATCTCCGCATGGTCCAGGGTCTGGCGAACCAGGCTCTTGAGGCTGTCCCTGTTCTTCTTGTACTCGAGGCTCTTCCTGACGCTCTCTGTAATCGACGTTTTCAGTACGGTCATGGCAGGCTCCTCGACAGCTAAGTATAGCAGAGCGAAATGCCCCAATGCAAAACGTGCGGGCCCGCCGCCGGATCGCCGGCAAACGGAGATCCGGGCCTTGCGGGCCGGGTGCGCAGGTCAGGGCGGCGACAGCTTCGTTGTGGTGGAGAAAATGTGCCCGCGAGTGGAATGCACACAAATGGCGGGGCAATTGCCCCGCCATTAGTGCATACCCCGGAAACGCTTAACCTTACTCCTTCAGTGAATCCTTGAGGGTCTTCGAGGGCTTGAAGGCCGGATACTGGCGCTTGGGCACCTTGACCTTTCCGCCCGTCTTTGGATTTCTTGCCTGCCTGGATTTGCGCTCTCTCACATAAAAGGTTCCGAATCCCGAAATGATCACTTTCTGTCCCTGTTTCAAGCTCGCCGCAACTATACCCTTACCAGGTTTCGAGTCCGTGAGCGCCTCGAGGACGGCACGCACATCTTTTTGAGGCAGGCCGGTAACGTCCGCAAGTTTCCTGATCAATTCAGTCTTGGTCATTCTCCATCCTCCCTAGTTTAAGCTGAACTATAATGCCTTTTCGCGATAGCTGTCAAGTCTGTTTTTCTCTGGTTACGGAAGGTAGCCTTGGGCCTCCTGACCGTCCACGCGGCCCTCCCGGCACCGTTGCAGAACCCGTTCCTCGAGGGGCACGCCTCCCTGGTTCACAAGAAGCCTGTGCACATCCTGTTTTTCCATTTCCTTTTCGAGGGCCGCGCGCGTGGGAGCGTCGATCCGGAACCATTCGAGTATCTCTTGCGTGGGGAGGCTTTCCCAGGTCAGACAATTCTCGCAACCCTGGCGGGTGTACAGCGAATAGGTCCGTCCCTCGCGCCCGGCGACGTCGAGAGGCAGTCGGCAATCGGGACATAATTCCGGAACGGACGCTACCGTGAGGATGCCCTTCAGGACGCCGGCCCGCATGGGAGAGCGGAACTGGTTCCTGTACAACCACCGCAGGGCCGCCGTGGCGTTGGGCTGGTGGAGAACGCCCAGCACCCGCGTGTGGGCGGCTGCCAGGAATGCGAGTTCCATTGACGTTCTCTCCTTGATGGGGAAACAGGCGAAGAGACTCGGTTCCTGTTTCAATGCCATGGTCATGAGTTCCGGCCAGGTGGAACCTTCCTGGCGGGAGACCTCCAGCTGTGCGACGCCGTCCAGAGACAGCAGCGCATATTCCTCCAGTGAGACGGCGGGCTGGAAGTTCTCTTTCAGGCTGGCCATCAGGGCGTAGAAAACCTGGTTCAGCCCGTTGCTGGGGGCGCCGCACAGAAGGACCAACCCGGACCCGCCCAGGAGCGCGTCCCTGAGGTTGGCCCTTTCCATGTCGTTCAACTGGCTCGAGAGCTTCTCCCAATCGCGCAGGAAATATCTTTCGTCGTAGAGCGTGAGGGTATAGCGCGTACCCTGCAAGGTGGCCAGTCCCTTTACATGCGCCGTAAGAAACCGGGCGTCTACCTGGAGGCGCACGCGGCCTTCGAGCCGGGCGCCGTGGCTCGTATCCCTTATTCGGGCCAGTTCGCGAAGGAGGGCATCCATTTCCTCCCTCTTCTTGGGATGCAGGGCGAAGCGGTCTTCCACTCGCTCGGCGCCCTTGAAGGCGATTTTCAGGCTGGTCTCACCGGGTTTGATATAGATGGTGCGGCAGCCCGACCGGATGGCCTCTGCCAGCGAGGTCCTCAGCCAGTCCGTGGCCGAGGAGTCCGGTTTCAACGTTGACCAGTGGAGCGGCCGGATACGCTTGGGGGAGGACAAGAGCACGAAGAGGTGGTCGCCGGATAAGTTGCGCACGACGCCGGGATCCTTGGATACGCCATAGAAATGTTCGAGGGCACGGATGACGGTTTCTCTCGGACAGACCAGTGGGTCGATGGACAGGCCGGTGAGTTCTTCGAGCGCGGGTACGAGGCTGGGATTGTCCAGGTCGGCGATGGCCACGGTCAGGACGTTTGCCTTCTTTTCAACGGGAACGACCTGGTAAAACTGCGCGATGTTGGCCGGGAGGATCTCGGTGACGGTGGCATCGCTTATCCATTGGGTCAGGTCGTAGGGGATGAGTCCCATGGACTCGCGCAGGAACTGGCTGAGCCGCTGGACATTGACGAAACCGAGGCGGATGAGGTGGTACCCGAGCCGGCCGCCCTCGTGGCGCTGCGCTTCGAGGGCCGCGGACAACTGGTCCTTTGTCAGCAGCCCCTCCATCAGGAGCAGTTCGCCCATCACCGGGTGTTTGTCCATGATTCCCCGGACCTCCCACGGTGTGCCCGATCCTCTTGGAGATCTGGCACGGTGCCCGCCTGAATGTAAGAATTCCGGCCGGACGATACCCGAACCGCCGCTCTAATGCTTGAACTTAACCTTGGTCCATTTGGCAGGGTCGTTGATCCACTGCTTGGGCGGCGCGCCGTCCAGGCTGTAGGTGCCCTCTCCGCGAAACCAGGCCTTGCCTCTCCCCTTCACCGAAAGGGCCAGATCCCATCCCCGCATCTCGAGAATGCCGGCAGGTCCCGCCGACTCCACACTCCCCTTGAAATGGGTATACGTGATGCTGTCGGCATAGCTCTTCTTCTTCCCCCAGGTGCCGTGAATGGTGAGTGTGAGGTTGGACCTGTTATTCACCATGAAGGTGCCCCGTCCCGATATGACAACCTTGCCCGTGCCTTTGAAGCGGATCCAGCCGTGGCTGCCCTTGGCCTCGAGCGTGTGAACGGGCACGGCGGCCAGCAGGGCCATGCCCAGAAGCAGGCCCGTCAGGAGGGCAAACGCTCTCCCGCGGTTCATGGCCGGCCACCCAGGGACGCCAGGACTTTCTTGATGCACTGGTCCTGAACGACGAGCAATCCGGCCTCCTGCGCCTTGCGGGCCGCGTCCGGGTGGCTTATGCCTTCCTGCATCCACAGGGCCTTCGCCCCTGTGGCGGCGGCTTCCTCCGCGATGTCGGGCACGGCTTCCGGCTTTCTGAATATGTCAACGATGTCCACGGGCTTGCCGTAGGCCGCCAGGGTCGGGTAACAGGTCTCGCCCAGAACTTCGGTCAGCCTGGGATTGATTGGAACGATGCTGTATCCGAGATTCTGCAGGAACGCGGCGACGACGTGACTGTCCCGCTCAGGTTTGTCCGAAATGCCTACCACCGCTATCTCCTGCGCGTCGTGGAGGAGGTCGATGATTTTCTGGTCCATGAGTGCCCTCCTTTCCGGCCATTCTAGCCACCTTCAGAGAAAAGAAAAAGGGCCCGGGACCGTCAGCCCTGATGTCGGCGCTCCGGGTGGATCAGCCGCGGCAGGCAGCGCGGGCAGATGAAGGCTTCTCCGCCCTGGTAGCGCAGCGGGATGAGCGGGATCTTGTCTTCCTCGTTTCCGCAGAACATGCAGGTTGCCGGATCGTCGGACGTTCTTGCTTCTTCTTTGGGCATCGGGTCACCTTCTCGCTATCAAAGTCTCCCGGAGGAGACGGGTCGCGCCCATGAGTCGCGTCATCACCGGATCTGGACTCGCTTCATGCTGCAAGCCAGGCGGCGGCCAGAACCAGGCAGGCGAAGGCGTTCTTTATCGTCAGGACCACCCCCAGGCGCCTCGTGGGCCAGCCGGGAATTACCAGCGCCCCCCGGATATCCTCGAGGAATACCAGTCCGGCAAATGCGCCCCACGGAGCGAGCCGGCCGATGAGGCAGTAGCAGGCCACGAGGCCGCCTCCCGCCGCCGCAAGCGCGATGCAGGCAGAGCGCAGCAAGGGGCTCGGTGCTTTGGGAAGGCGCGCGCGCAGAACGCCGGGCAGAAAGAGGCAGGTGAAGAGAGGCCATGCCAGGGTCGCCTCTCGCAGTGACGCCGGGCGCGTGCCGAGATATGCCAGGCCCGAAACAGTGCCGAGAAGGGCGGTCCCGTACAATTCGACGGCGAGCGAACGGGTCAGTCTCGGTGAGCCGGCCATCAGGAAGTAGGCGCCCAGGAACGGCAGGGAAAGGCAAGCCGCTGCGAGGAATCCCCATGGCGTGGCCAATGCGGTGGGGAGGGCGCAGACGCCGCCCATCAGGCCGAACAGCACCAGCCAGGTCCAGCCCCTGCCCGTTCTCCGGACCTTTTGCGCCAGTCCCTTGCCGCCGGTCAGAAGGACTATGGCGGGCAGCAGCAGAAGGGACGCAATTTTCGGCGGCCAGACGACTATGAGCCCCGCCGCGTAACATGACAGAACGACGGCCCAGGCACCGTGCTCGCCCCAGATGCCCCTGAGGCTGTCTTTCCATCTTGGCCTTCCTGAACTCACGAGAGCAATCCTTTCCGCCTGACGCCGGCCGGGCGATCGGCCGGTATGCGTCCCGGCATCAATGGGCGACGCCGGCAAAAGGAGCGGCCCCGGCGGTTTCTTCGGATCCGCCCTGTTCCCTAGGGATCTTGACGGTGAAAGTGGTGCCCTTGCCGACCGTGCTTTGCACGTCTATCTCGCCGCCCAGTTTATTGACGGCGTGCTTTACGATGGCGAGACCGAGTCCCGTGCCTCCGCGTTCCCTCGACCGGTGCGGATCGACTCTGTAGAAGCGTTCGAAGATGCGCGTCAGGTGCTGGTTGGGAATGCCCTCGCCCGTGTCTTCCACCAGGATGTTTACGGAGAGGTCCTCCTGGATGCACCTGAGCCGGACCCGGCCGCCGGACCTGTTGTATCGGATCCCGTTGTCTACGAGGTTCCGGACAGCCATTTCGAGCAGGCTTCGGTCGGTTAAAACCGAGGTCTTCCCTGAACACTCCACATGAAGCGTGACCGATGCGGATTCGGCGAGCGGCTGGAGGCTCTTGACCAGTTCAGAGCAGAACGTGGAAAGCACAACCCTCTCGGATTTCGGCGCCATCTCCTCGGCTTCCAGGCGGGAGAGGGAGAGCAGATCGTCCACCAGCGCCTTCATTCTCGTTATCTGGTGTTCGAGCCGCTGGGAGAAATAGGCGCGGCGGTCAGGCGGGAGGGCGTCGTCGGCGAGCGTTTCGCTGAGGGAAGTCAAGGCGGTGAGGGGGGTGCGCAGCTCGTGCGAGACGTTGGCCACCAGGTCCGCCTTCATTCGCTCGAGGTGGGCCTCTTGTGTTATGTCCCTGAGGTAGATGACGGCCCCCTCGTTCTGGAGCGGCGTGACCTGGGCAACGAACACGCGCCCGCGGCCTCTCTCGCCCTCCTCGAACTTCTTTCGCCGGGTCTCCCGGTTCTGCGTGGCGTCCTCTATCAGTTGTCCCAGCCCGGGCAGCGCCAGGCTCGGCACACCGCCCTTCTCGCTGAACCTGGGGAACAGCGCGAAAGTGACGGGGCTTGAGAGCACGACATCGCCGTCGCGGTCGAGCACGAGGATCGCGCGGTCTGTGGCGGCGAGGACCGCCATCAGCCGCTGTTCCCTCTGGTGCGCCAGTTCGAGGGATATGAAGAGGTTATGGGCCATCATGTTGAAGGTCTTCGAGGGCAGCGCAAGGTCTCCGGGGGAGATGTCGTCCAGCCTCGCTGCGAAATCGCCTTCTTGGACTCTCGATGCGGCGACTTCGAACTCCTTCCACGGGGCCACCGCCCATCTCGTGGCTATGCCGGCGGCCGCCGCCACGGCGAGAATGCGGACCAGCCACGCAGCGGGCCCCTCCACGCCGCCCGGCCACAGATAGAGGAGGATCACGGCAACGATGAGCACCAGGTAGCGTCTGAAATACCGCATTACTCGGCCCTCAGCCTGTAGCCGACGCCCCGTACCGTTTCCACCCGGCCGCTCTCCGCGCCCATCTTGTCGCGTAACCTCGCGATGTGAACGTCCACCGCCCTGTCCTCGACCGCCTTGTCGTCGGGCCAGAGATTGTTGAGAATCTGCCCCCTGGAATAGACCCGCCCTGGATGCCGGACCAGAAGCTCAAGAATCTTGAATTCCGTGGGCGTGAGGTCGAAAGTCGTATCGCCCGAACCCGACCTGTAGGTGGCGGTATCGAGCCAGATATCCCCCACCCGTCTCATGTTCGAGGAATCCGGCTCCGCCGTGTATCGCCTGAGTACGGCCTTGACGCGGGCCAGGAGTTCCCGCGTCCGAAATGGTTTGATCACGTAGTCGTCGGCGCCGGAGCCGAGCCCCGCAACCACGTCCATCTCCGTGCCGCGCGCCGTGAGCATGAGCAGGCCCGTGCGGTTGAAGCGCTGGTCGCCCCGAAGGATGCGGCACAGGTCGACGCCCGACATGCCCGGGAGCATCCAGTCGATGATGACGACATCGGGGACGCGGTCCCTGAATGCCAGGAGGGCCGTGGCTCCGTCGCCGAAGCCGTTGACCTCGTAGCCCTCCCGTTCCAGCGCGTAGCACAAGCGTTTCCTGGATATCCCTCTCGTCCTCGACAACCGCCGCCCTGTATCCCATCGGAGCCCTCCTGTATTTCGAATCCGCGGGCTGTCCACATATAGTTTGCCCCGACGGACCGCCGGGCGCAAGTGGGGCGTCCTCTTGCATTTCCCTCCATTTAAAGGTAGAATTCCCCACTCGTGCTATGGAGGATCATGCCGATGAACGTTGAACAAAAGGTGATAAGCATCATCGCCGACCAATTGAGCGTAGACGAATCAGAAGTGAAGCCCGAGGCGTCCTTCATCAATGACCTGGGAGCGGATTCCCTGGACACCGTAGAACTGATAATGGCCTTGGAAGAGGAGTTTGGGATCGAGATTTCCGACGAAGAGGCCGAGAAGATCCAGACCGTACAAGCCGCTATCGACTACATCAAAGCCCACGTAGAAAAGTAGGTGGAGCCACCCGTGAAGCGCCGAGTGGTCGTAACTGGGTACGGAGTGTTGTCGCCCCTCTCCCTCACGGCGGAAGGTACGTGGAAGCGTATCCTCAAGGGCGAGAGCGGCATCGGTCCGATCGAGCGGTTTGACGTCTCCTCGTATCCCGTTCGTATAGCGGGGCAGGTCCCGGACTTCGACCCGCTCAACTACATGGACAAAAAGGACGCGCGGAAGATAGACCGCTTCATCCAGTTCGCCCTGGCGGCCACGCAGGAAGCCCTGGGCATGAGCGGCCTTGAAATCTCGCCCTCGAACGCCGAAAGAGTGGGCGTGGCCGTCGGCAGCGGCATAGGCGGGCTGAGCACCATCGAAGAACAGCACAAGATACTCATGGAGAGGGGCTGGGGACGCGTCAGCCCCTTCTTCATTCCCGGCATCATCATCAACATGGCGAGCGGGCAGATATCCATCCGCCACGGCGCGAAGGGACCGAACATTTCCACGGTTACGGCCTGCGCTACGGCTTCCCACGCCATCGGCGAGTCCATGCGGTACATTCAGCGGGGCGACGCGGACGTGATGATATCGGGCGGAACGGAGGCGGCCGTCACACCTCTGTCCATCGCCGGTTTTGCGGCCATGCGGGCTCTTTCCACCCGCAACGACGAACCCGAGACCGCGTCCCGTCCCTACGACGCGGACAGGGACGGTTTCGTCATGGGCGAAGGCGCCGGCGTTCTCATCCTGGAGTCCCTTGAGCACGCGCGAGCCAGGGGCGCCCGGATCATGTGCGAACTCACGGGCTACGGCATGAGCGGAGACGCCTTCCACGTGAGCGCCCCGTCGGAAGACGGCGACGGGCCGATGCGGGCCATGATCAACGCCCTTGAGGATGCGGAACTGTCGCCGTCCGACGTCCAGTACATCAATGCGCACGGTACCTCCACCCCGGCGGGGGATACGGTGGAGACGCTCGCCGTGAAGCGCTGTTTCGGGGATTGTGCCTCCCAAATAGCCGTCTCTTCGACGAAGAGCATGACGGGACACCTGCTCGGCGCTGCCGGCGGCCTTGAGGCTGTTCTCACCATCCAGGCCATGAGGGACGGAATCGCACCTCCGACGATCAACCTGCGCACTCCGGACCCGGCCTGCGACCTGGACTACGTCCCCAACGAAGCCAGGCCCATGGCCATCCGGCACGCCCTGTCCAACTCCTTCGGCTTCGGCGGCACGAACGCCTGCCTGGTACTCTCGAAGTTCACGGAATCGGACTGACGAGGCCTGAAGGCCTGCAATCCCCCCCTTCCGGTGCCTCGGATAGCGCCCCGGTTTCTCCGTGAATGTTCGGAGCTCAAGCGTCGTTACAGGGACTGATGCCGTTGCCCCGCAGCCGCCCGGTGATCAGGGCGGGTATGGGTATTGAGATAAGGGACTTGTCACGGGCATATGACCAATGATATGCTCTAGTTATAAGGGCGCTACGATGAGCAAGCGAGTAATCACTAGCACGACTCATCGGGGGATGGCGCGTTCAACAGAATCCATTTAGGAGGTGCTGATGAACATTTTGGTGTGCGTTAAACACGTCCCGGACACGGAGACACGTGTCAAGATCGCTCCGGACGGTTTGCACCTCGACCTCTCTGAAGCGAACTTCGTCATGAACCCTTACGACGAGTACGCGGTGGAAGAGGCGCTGCAGCTGAAAGAGAAGCTCGGAGGTGAAGTGACCGTCCTCACCGTCGGCGGCGATGATGCCACGAAGACCCTCCGACAGGCGCTGGCCATGGGTGCCGATAAGTCCGTTCTCATCTCGGACGCCGCCTTCGAGGGAAACGATGCCATGGCCACCGCGAAGACGCTCGCGGCCGCCGCAAAGAAGCAGCCCTTCGACCTGATCCTCGCCGGCAAGCACGGCGTAGGTGAGGACAACCAGCAGGTGGGCTCCCTGCTGGCACAGTTCCTGGATATCCCGGCCGTCACTGTGGTGACAAAACTCGAACTGGATGGAACCAACGCGACGTGCACGCGAGAAATCGAAGGGGGCGCCGAGGTCGTGAAGACCTCTCTTCCGGCCGTCTTCACCTGCCAGAAGGGATTGAACGAACCCCGCTATCCCTCGCTGAAGGGCATCATGCAGGCCAAGAAGAAGGAAGTGACCACCTATTCCGCCGCCGACCTCGGTCTCGACGGCTCTTCGGTGGGGTCGGGCGCGGCGGCCTTCGAGCTCAAGAAATACGAGCTTCCGCCTCCGAGACCGGCCGGCAGGGTCCTTTCGGGAGAAATCCCGGACCAGGTGAAGGAACTCGTCCAGCTTCTTCACGAAGAGGCCAAGGTTATCTGACAAGGGAGGTCGAAAATGAACGTTCTGGTATTTGCGGAACAGCGCAACGGAAAACTCAAGAAAGCCTCCCTCGAAGCCATGTCGGCCGGGCGTGCCATCGCCGACCAGACAGGCGGTTCGGCGGCGGCGGTTCTCCTCGGCCAGTCCATCGGCGCGCTCGCTGAGGAACTGGGCAAGGTCGGCGCCGAGAAGGTCTTCGTCGGCGACGACGGCATCTTCGAGAAGTACAGCAACGACGCCTATGGCCTGGCCGTCGCCAAGGCGTTCGGCGCGTTCGGCGCGGATGCTCTTCTCATGTCCGCCACGGCAATGGGCAAGGACCTCGCTCCCAAGGTTACCAGCAGGCTGGATATCGGTCTCCTATCCGACGTCACCGGCTACAGCGTCGAGGGCGGCTCGCTGGTTTTCACCCGGCCCATCTTCTCGGGGAAGGCCTTCGCGACCCTGACGCCCAAGGCCGGCAAGCCTTTCGGCGTGACCCTCAGGCCGAACGTCTTCCCGGTCGGGGATTCGGCCAAGACGCCGGAGGTCGTACCCCTCGAACACGGCGTGACGTCCGGTGACGTGAGGGCCGTCGTCGAGCAGATCCTCGCCGCAGAAGGCGGAATGCTGGACGTGGCGGAAGCCGACATCGTCGTCTCCGGCGGCCGCGGCATGAAGGGGCCCGAAAACTACAAGATTCTCGAAGAACTGGCCGGGCTCCTCGGCGCGGCTGTGGGTGCCTCCCGTGCGTCCGTGGATGCGGGGTGGATCGACCACGCACACCAAGTCGGTCAGACCGGTAAGGTCGTGAGTCCATCCCTCTACATCGCCTGCGGCATTTCGGGCGCCATCCAGCACCTGGCCGGCATGTCCAGTTCGAAGGTCATCGTGGCGATCAATAAAGACCCCGAAGCGCCCATCTTCAAGGTCGCCAACTACGGCATCGTGGGCGACCTCTTCGAAGTCGTGCCCCTGCTGACGCAGGCCGTCAAGGAGCTGAAGGCTCAGGACTGAGGCGAACGACAGATCCTTTCTGGTGCAATGAAAAGGCGGCCGCCACATGGCGGCCGCCTCCATTTTCGTACTCCCGTGGCCACGGGAAGAGCCTCAAACCACTCTGTCAGCTGATAAAGAGCGTCGTCTTGGAGTCCGAAGCCTTGGCCACGGCCGTCGCGACGCCGGCCAGTTGGACACCGTCCAGCAGCTCTTCCTTTTTGAGTCCCATTACGTTCATGGACATCTCGCAGGCCACGAACTTGATGTCCAGATCCTGGGCCAGTTTCATGAGGGCCGGGAGATCCATAACCTTCTGCTTCTTCATGATGTCCTTCATCATCCTGGTGCCCAGGCCCATCATGTTCATGTTGGAAAGCTTGAGTTTGTCCGGACCCTTGGGTAGCATCCGCCCCATGATCCGGTGAACGAGCGATTTGCCCTTGACCGTGACTGCGTCCTTGCGCAGGACGTTAAGCCCCCAGAAGGCGAAGAACATGGTCACGTCGATGTCCATCAGGGCAGCACCCGTCGCCACGACGAAAGCGCCCAGTACCTTGTCCAGATCGCTGGAGAAGACCAGGAGGGTCATCCTCTCGTTCTCTTCTTCCACGATGTCCAGTTCATCTTCTTGCTGCGGATTCTTTTCGATTTGATCCTTCATGGTGCCTTCCTCAATCCCAGGGGCCGTGGACAGACGTTTGATCCGCGGGCCGTTTGGATTTTCACGCCGCTCGAGTGGTGTGTCGGTGCTTGGCGGGGCCGCATGAGGCCTCTCTGCAGACGGCCCCCCTCCGCCGTTGGCCGCGCACTAGCCTCTCTTTACCTGCACGTCGATTTCCTTGACGGCCTCCAGGCCAGCCAGAGTCTCCCGGATCTCGACGTCGATCGAATCGTCGTCCGAAACCGAAGGTCCCCGGTATACCGTCACCTTGCCGGTGACCGAATCCCCTTGCACCTCCAGGCCGAGCCCGTAGGTCACGTGGCACTGCAGGAGTTGCGCCTCGGCGGTGGCGGCCAGGCGAAGGTCGAACAGCTTTTTGACAGTCTCTTCCGTCCTCTGGAAGGGCGCCTTCTGTATCTCCGCCGACACGAGATCCACGGCGTCGGCGACCGTTATCAGGCGCATGTTTAGGACCAGATCGAAGGGCACCATGTTGCCGAAATCGGCGTCGTAGAGGAAGGCGACCCAGCGGCGCCTCCGCCTGTCCATCTCCCGGACCTCGGCGGCGGCGCGTTGCCTGGTGTACCCCCGCTCCTCTACCAGCATCCTGACGCGATTTTCATCGGGGGCGTTGACCCTGACTCGAAACGTGAAGGGCACGTCGTTGAGCAGGACATGGGCCAGGTTCCCGTGGTAGATGATGGGTTCCTTGACGGCGAAATCCAGAAGCGCCGCCCGAAAACAAGCCAGGTAGTGGTGCCTTGCGTCGGCGTAGCGTTCCCAGAATCCCGGAGGAAATTCTCCGACGATGTTCTCCCTGCTGATACCGGTCTGGTCTATACCGTACCTTTCTGCAGCATCGATCACCTCTTCGCGGCTGATGACGCGGCTCCCCAGTCTCTTCCCCAATTCTTCGGCCAGGTGCGTGGCCGCCGTGAGGCTACCTCTCGAAATCGCTATTACGGACATCGCTTCCTCCGTGTGTGGACGTGTCCGGCCGACCGTTTTTCGCCCTCCTCCGCCGGCCTGCGAGTCCTAGTAAGTGATCGCGTTGGTGGCTTCGAGTATCTCGACCACAACCCGCCCCGCCTTCACGGGAGACGCCCCCTGGAGGAGCGAGGACCTGTCTATCTTCCTTTCGTCTAGGCAGGGCGTGCAGACCAGGAGGGTCCCCCCCTGTTCCAGGAAAGAGTCTACGAGGTCCTTGAGCGGGGGCAGGCCCGGCGCAAAGACGTGCTCGTAACAGCCGGGAGCGACCAGGGTGACGGCCGTCGCCTGCAGGATGACGGTGGCCTCTACGTCCATGGCCAGGGCCGCGTTGGCGACAACGAACGGCAGGCTGGCTCTTTCGGGATCCTCGCCTCCGTGCGTACCGATGACGACTAGTTTTTCTTTCTTCGTGTCTTCTTCGAGTTCAGGCATCTCAGGTTCCCTCATGGTTTATCAGGCTTCCTTGGCGGCGGCCATGGACATGGCCACCGTACGGTAGATGACGTGGGCGAATTTGGAGAATGGCATGTAGGCGAACAGCATGAAGATCAGCGTCAGGTGAACGAAATAGACGCCGAACATGACGTGGTCAAGTCCCATGAGCCTCGTGCCCTGGCTGAGAAAACCCGTCAATACGATGCTCACCAGAAGCCAGGGGAGCAGCCAGTCGAAGTACGTGGAATTCGCACGCTTCTTCGGGTCCTTGTAGCGGTCCAACAGCAGCATGACCAGGCCGGCGAGCAGTACGAGCCCTCCCGCGTTGGCCGCGATCTTCAGAAATGAGGCGAGCAGGTTGTGCGCATCCCAGAAGGGGAGGGGCAGGGTCACCACGTGGAACCATGTGCTCAGGCCCTCTACCGAACTTACGATAAAGAGCGTGACGAAGCCGGAAAATGTGAGGACGTGGCCCAGAGTGCGGTCCTTCTCCTCCTCGCACTTCCTGAACCGCGCGTGGCTGAGAATTTCCCTGGCGGCCGGCACGAATCCTCTGACCAGCCTGGAATCCCGAATCTTTGCCCCGGTGGCCTTGATGAACTTCGTCACGCTCAGCGCGAAGGACAGGATCACGAGGGCCGAAAGGGCGAACATGAATATCTCCAGCGGCAGCTCGGGGAATACGTTGGAGAACTCGGGGCTGGGCGTGGCCTTCGTGATGCCCCTGAGGGCTTCGGCGAAGGCGATGAAGAGGCCGAGCGGCACCAGGAAGAGGACCGGCAGCCACTTTGGCGAAGCCACCATGCGCCCCATGAATGATGGGAAAGCGAAGGACTTGACGGCCTCCGCCCGCACGGCGTTGACCACATCGCTGGGCCTGGCGTCGCGGGGGCACCGAGCGCTGCAGTCGCCGCAGCTGTGGCACAGCCAGGGGTCCAGTGATCCCACCAGCTTCTCGTGGTTGCCGATCTGCAGGTAGTGCATCATCCGCCGCGGGAAGGCGTGGTCTTCGTCGGACAGGCTGCAGGTTGCCGTGCAGTTGCCGCAGTTGTAGCAGGCGTCTACGTCGACATCCCCGAATCGGCCTATTTTTCGGTGTAGTGTCGGATCTAATCGCATCGGGATCTCCTGGAGACTTAGGACTCGGCCTGCGCCTTGAGCCCGTACGTGAAGTAATCGTCGCCCCGGCCCTTGGGCAGGGCGTCGATCGTGCCGTACCGGCGCATGGCCATGACCCACAGTTGGGCTTCGTAGCTGGGACATCCGAGGCTGTCGGCGATCTCCGGAATCGTCTTCGGTCCGTGCTCGAGGAGGCCGGCAATCCTGTCCCGCATCACCAGTTCGTCACGCATGATCTCGCGAAGGTCTCTGGGTGATTTACTTTCCATCAGACCGCCTCCTTGACCATGGACTCGATCATCGACCGGACCTGCCGGTCGGTATATCCCTTCAGGTCGATGGCGCCCTCGGGGCAGACGGGTACGCAGGGTCCGCCTCCCTTGCACAGGGCGTCGATGATCCGGGCCACTTCCCTGTCGCCTTCCTTGACCTTCTCGATGGCCTCGTAGGGGCAGGCCTCGTCGCACTTGCCGCACCACGTGCAGGCTTCCGGATTCACGACCGCCACGTGAGGGTCCAGGTCCACGTAGCCCTTCATGACCAGGGCCCCGCCCTTGGCCACGGCCGCCAACGACGACGCCACGCTTTCGGCGATCGTCTTGGGGCCCTGGGATGCGCCCGCGATGAAGACCCCGTTGATGGCCGTCTCGACAGGCCTCAGCTTGGGGTGGATTTCGTTGAAGAAGCCGTCGCTGCCCGTAGGGATCTTGAGCGCGGCGACGAGTCCGTCGTTCTGCCTGGGGACCATGCCGGTGACGAGCACGACGAGGTCGGCGGGGATCTCGATCTCCTCGCCGGCGTCCAGAACGTCCGCGACCTTCACGACCATCTTGTCGCCTTCGTCGTAGACTTCCGGCGGTGCTTCCTCGTCGAAGCGGATGAAGACGGAACCCTCGCGGCTCGCCTTCTCGTACATAAGTTCATATTTTCCGTAGGTCCGCATGTCGCGGTAGAGGTGGTATTGGTTGAGCTCCGGGTCTCTCGCGCTGGCCTTGATGCCGGCGTGCACCGCGGCGCTGCAGCAGAACCGCGAGCAGTACTGGTTGGGGTGCTCAAGGCCACAGTCTTCACTCTGGCGGCTGCCGACGCAGTAGATGTAGGCTACCGTCTTGACGGGCATGCCGCCCACGGTGAGGGCGCCGTCGCCCTGCGCGAGAATCTCTTCGTACTGGGGCAGCGTCACGACGCGGCTCTGGCCCCACCCGTATTCGCCTTCGGAGGGCTGGTAGGGATCGAAGCCCGTGGCCACGATGATGGCGCCGACCTTGAGGGATATGTTGCTCTTGTCCTGGACGCGGAGGGTGACGGTGAAGTCGCCGACCGTACCGGACTTCTCGACCAGTTCCGCTTCCGTGAACAGGGTCACGTTCGGCTGGGCCTTGACCTTTCCGGCGAGTTCCTCCACGAGGTCCTCACCCTTCCGGTCGCTGGGGAAGAGTTTGCCCCACCGGCGGGTCCATCCGCCCACCTTCGCTTCGCGCTCCACTAGGAAGACGTCCAGGCCCATGTCGGCCAGGGTCAGGGAGGCCACCATGCCCGCGACGCCCGCGCCGATGACGACGACCTTCGGCGTGGTCTCCACGCGGATCGTGCTGAGCGGCTCGCTGAGGCGGGTCTTGGCCAGGGCTGAGCGGATGATGCGGATCGCCTTGTCGGTGGCCTGCGGCATCTCGTTCCTGTGGGCCCAGGAGCACTGCTCTCTGATGTTGGCCTGCGAGTAGCAGTAGGGGTTCATGCCCGCGCGCGAGGCCACGCCTTTGAAGGTCTCGAGGTGGAGTCTGGGCGAACAGGACGCGACGACTATCCCGTCAAGGTTGTGCTGTTCGATGTCGGACTTCATCTCTTCCTGGGAAGCGTCCGAGCAGGCGAACATGGTGGTTCTGGCGACCACCACGTCGGGGTCGTTCTCGACCGCGGCGCGGACCTTCTCCACGTCCACGTAGTCGGAGATGTTGCCCCCGCAGTGGCAGATGAATACGCCCAGTCGTCGATCGCTCATCGTTGCACCCCCGATTTCTCAAGGAAGGCCGCGGTCTGGGCGGCGGCGGCTCCCGAATGCAGGATCGTGTCCGGTATGTCCCGGATGGCCGACGACGTCCCGGCCACGAACACGCCGTCGATGTTGGTCATGGCCGGTAGGAGGTCCTCGTCGATCTCGCGGACGTAGGCGTAGGGGTCGGCCTCCAGCGCGCCTCCCTTGAAGAGCTTCAGGGCGTCGGGATTGGGCAGGAGCCCCACGGAGAGCACGACCAGATCGTGCTCGGCCTGTGCGTGGCCGCCGCCCGCCTCGATGTCTTCGTAGTGCAGTGTCAGGTTCTGGCCCTCGGTCTCTTCGATCTTGGCCACCCGGCCCTTCACGAAGTTCACGCCCATGCCCTTGGCCTGCTGGTAGAACTCTTCGAATCCCTTGCCGAAGGCCCGGATGTCCATGAAGTAGATGGTGATGTCCGCCAGGGGCAGTGCGCCCATGATGAGCTGGGCCTGCTTGATGGAGTACATGCAGCAGACCCTGGAGCAGAGCTGGTTGCCGACAGTGCAGTCGCGCGACCCCGTGCACAGCACGAAAGCGATGTTGTCCGGCGCCTTCCCGTCCGAAGGACGGAGCGTGTGGTTGTAGGGTTTGGTCGGCGCCACGAGCCTGTCCATCTGCATGGCCGTGATGACGTTGGGGTACTTTCCGTAGCCGTAAGCTTCCTTGTGGTGAGGGTCGAAGAGCTTGTAGCCCGTGGACACGATGACCGAACGCACCGCCTCGGTCTGTTCGCCGGGGCGCAGCGTGAAGTCGATGGCGTCGGCCGGGCAGGTGTTCACGCATTCGTGGCACTCGGCGCACCCGCCGCAGTCGACGCAGCGGTTCGCCGCGGTCCTCGCCTCCTCTTCGGTGAAGCAGCCCTCGATTTCCGCCACGCTCTTGATGCGTTCGGAGACGGGCAGTTCCGGCGCGTTCTTCCGTTCGCGCTTCGAGAGGGTGCCGCGCGCGAGGACTTCCTTCTTGTCCACCTCGACGAGCCTGTCGTCGAAGGTGACGCCTTCCAGCGTCTCGCCCTTGAGGAAGCGGTCGATGTAGAAGGCGGCCCGCTTGCCCTGGCCGATGGCGTTGACGATCATGGAGGGTCCCGTGACGGCGTCGCCGCCGGCGAAGACCCCGGGGATCGGCGTCAGAAGGGTTTCCTCGTCGACGCTGAAGGTACCGTCGCGTTTTTCCTTCAGTTCGCCCGCGAAGGGGTTCGTGTTGGGCCTCAGCCCGATGGCGAGGACCGCCAGATCCACGTCCATCGTGGTTTCCGATCCCTCTACCGGCACCGGGCGGCGCCTGCCGCTCTCGTCGGGCTCGCCCAGCCTCATGCGGATGTACTCGATCTTCGTCAGGCGTCCGTTCTCGCCGATGAAGCGCTTCGGCGTTTTGAGCGTCTCGAGCTGGACGCCCTCGTCCAGGGCGCCCTGGATCTCCCAGTCGTGGGCCGGCATCTCCGCACGGCTCCTGCGGTACATGATCACGACCTTCGCCGCTCCGAGCCGGACCGCCAGGCGCGCCGGGTCCATGGCCGAGTTGCCGCCGCCGATGACGGCCACGGTCTTTCCCGAGAGGTCCTTCAGGCGTCCCGTGTTCGCGTCCTTGAGGAACCCGATGCAGTCGCTGACGCCTTCGAGGTCCTCGCCTTCGACCCCGAGCTTCCAAGCTTCTGAGGTCCCGACACCGAGGAACACGGCGTCGTAGCCCTGGTCCCTGAGTGCCTTGGCGGATCTGACGGGGCTGTTCGTGCGGATCTCCACGCCCAGGGCCGTGATATTGGCGATGTCCCGGTCCACGACGTTCTTGGGAAGCCGGTAGGCGGGAATCGCGTACCGGAGCATGCCTCCGCTCTCCTCGTCGGCCTCGAAGACCGTGACCCGGTATCCCTTTCGGGCCAGGTGGTAGGCCGCCGAGAGGCCTGCGGGGCCAGACCCGACCACGGCGACCTTCTTGTCGAGGATCGTATCCGGCGGCCCGTATTCGGGCTCCGGGTGCTCGGCGTAGTAGCGGTCCACCATGAACCGTTTGATCTGCCGGATCGAGACGGAACCTTCGACCTCGCCCCGCGTGCAGGCACCTTCGCACGGGGCGTAGCAGGCCCGGGCCAGGGTGCCTGGCAGAGGAGCGTCCTCCATGTGGAGCCGGAAGGCCTCCTCGTACTTCCCGGCGCGCACCAGCGACACGTAGCCGTGGGCCTTGACGCCGGCCGGACACGTGAAGGAACAAGGTGAGCTGCCGTACCGGGTCATGATCGCCTTCTTGGGAACGGCCTGCGGGAAGGGGATGTGGGCGGCCCGGCGGGCGGCCAGGTCGAAGTTGAACTCGTCCGGGATGGCGACGGTGCACACCAGTTCGCATTCGCCGCAGCCGGTGCAGGCCGCCTCGTTCACGGAGGTCACCTTCCGGTTGAGACGGACCTTGAAGGTGCCGTCGGCTTGTTTCTCTATGGCCTCTACCGTGGTGTTGGTGAGCACCGTGACGTTGGGGTGGTGCGCTGTGGCGGCCATCTTCGGCGTGGAGATGCAGCTGGCGCAGTCCAGGGTCGGGAAGACCTTGGACAGGAGGATCATGTGCCCTCCGACGCTGCCCTCCTTCTCGACGAGCAGCACCTTGTACCCCATGTCGCCCAGGGTGAGCGCAGACTCCATGCCCGCAATCCCGCCGCCGACTATCAAAACGTCCTGATTCATGGTGATATCCCGCTTTTTAGGAGTCTTTGACTGTTTTGAGGAGTTCGCTGAAGCTCTTCATGTGCGAGACGAAGGACTCCGAGCAGACCGAGCAGATGGCGGCCATCTTGAGGCGCTTCGGGCTGTAGCCGTGCTCCGTGAGCAGCGCCTGCGCCTCGTCGATGACCTTGGCGGTGCGCGACGTGCAGTCCTGGAGGAAGGCGCAGTCGCCGCCGTCGGCCGCCACGAACACGCCGTCGAACCCCGATTCCAGGGCGTCGAGAATCCAGCCCGGCCGGATTCCGCTGGAGCAGGGAACCCTCAGCGGAATCACCGACGGGGGGTAGTGCATGTGCGCGCTTCCGGCCAGGTCGACGCCCGGGTCCGAAATGTTGAGGGTGGTGAAAGCGAGGATCCTGGGATCCACGCTTCCACCCTGCGCCTGCGTCTGGCTCATCGAGCGCCCCGGCGGACGAAGAGGCGCCAGTAGCCCGCTTCCTCGACGTTGCCGAGGTACTCGTGCTTGGACTTCCCCGCCCAGAGGGGGATGTCTTCGTTGGTTCCCTCGTCGGAGGACAGGACTTCCAGCAGGCCACCGTTCTTCGGGACCTTGGCCATGGCCCGCTTGGCTTCGAGGAGGGGGCCGGGGCACGCGGTTCCTCTGGCGTCGACCTGTACGTCAGCCTTCAGCGCTTTGAGTTCTTCAGTCGTCATGGTGATCTCCTTGGCGATCGCCGGGCGCGGACCTCCCGCACCCGTGCAGGACCCCTGACTCAGCATGAAGCGTGCCGAACTTCCCTGCGCAGGTCCTGTGCGGGCGCTAGCACCTTCAGAACAAAGGACATGGGCCGCTCTACGTCCGTCAACGCCCGCGCCCGATTCCGGTGCTACCGATGCACAGACGCAAGGGCCCGGCGGCAATACTCGTGCAAAACTGCTAGTATCGAGATGTGGAGAAAGGACGCTGCATGGATCGAAGAAAGAAAGAGGGAAACGGCACGGAGACCGCCTACATTTCGCAGTTCAACCGGGACCGTTTCGAGACCATTCTCAACAGCATTTCCGACGGCGTGCTGGCCATGGACCTCGACAGGCGCCTGACCTGCTTCAACACGGCCGCCGAGCGGATTCTCGGCAAGAAGAGGCCGGAGGTTCTGGGGAAGCAATGCGAAGATATCATCGGCGGCGGGCTCTGCCAGATGAGTTCCCCACTCGAGTACACCTTCAAAACGGGCCAGCCCGTGGTGAACCTTCCGCTCCATCTCGAAGACGCCACGGGCCGCAAGCTCCACGTGACCGTCTCCACTTCGCTCATACGCGACCGCGGCGGCAAGGTCCTCGGCGCCGTTGTGACGCTCAGGGACCTGCAACTGGTCAAGCGGCTCCTGGACGACGTGGGGTACGACATGGGCGGGGCGAAGATCGTCACCGTGGAAAACCGGGTCAAGCGGCTGCTCGACATGGTACCCATGATCGCCAAGAGCGAGAGCACGGTCCTCATCTCGGGAGAGAGCGGCACGGGCAAGGGATTGCTCGCCCACACGATCTATGCCGCCAGCGACCGCCGCGACCGCCCCATGATCACCGTGAACTGCGGGGCCCTTCCGGAGCCGTTGCTGGAATCCGAACTCTTCGGCTACAAGGCGGGCGCCTTCACCGACGCGAAGCGCGACAAGCCCGGGTGGGTGAAGGCCGCGGAGGGGGGAACGCTCTTCTTCGACGAGATCGGTGACCTCCCCCTGCCCGTCCAGGTCAAGATCCTCCGCCTTCTCCAGCAGAAGCGGTACGAACCTTTGGGGGCGACCGAGAGCATCGAGGCCGACGTGCGCATCATCACGGCCACGAACCGCGACCTCAAGGATATGATGAGCAGGGGGCTGTTCCGAGAGGACCTGTACTACCGGATCAACGTCATACCCCTCGTCATGCCGCCCCTCCGCGAGCGCAAGTCGGACATCCCGCTTCTGGCCGACTCGTTCCTTAGAAACCTGTCCATGGCGCGCGGAAAGCTCGTGGACTCCATCTCCCAGGACGTGCTGGCGGAGCTGATGGCCTACGACTATCCCGGCAACGTGCGGGAGCTGGAGAACATCCTCGAACACGCCTACGTCATGGCCGCCGGCCCGGCCATCGAAAAAGGGGACCTGCCCCAGTGGTTCGCGTCGAAGCACCGCGAGGGCGCGGCGCCTCCGTCCGAGGGGCTTAAGGGAGTGGAGGCGGAGTACCTGCTGGAGGTTCTGGCGGCGAACAAGTGGAACCGCTCCGCGGCGGCCCGCCAGCTCGGGATCCACGTCACAACGCTCCACCGGAAGATCCGGCGCCTGGGCATCGAATTGCCCGACCAGGACGGCCGGTCCGCGCGCAGAAAGCCCGGCCGGAAGGGCTGAGGCCTTTTCACGATTTGGGATTTGAAAGAAGGGGAAGAAGTGAGGTAGTGACTTTTTCCAAGGGCTAAGGCCGAAGGGCTATAGGAAAAGCCCGAGGGTGCCGAAAATCTGTCGATTGCTTCGCCGATGCCCTTTGATGCAGTTCTCGCCATACCCATGAGATCCCCTCTCTTCAGTTGGGATTAAAGTCGCAC
Organism: uncultured Acidobacteriota bacterium; assembly: GCA_963724125.1. GTDB lineage: Bacteria > Acidobacteriota > UBA4820 > UBA4820 > DSQY01 > CAVRTJ01. The sequence continues at coordinate 82,221 of CAVRTJ010000009.1, read as the reverse complement.
AAACAAGTGGGAGATGTCCGCGCACGGCCGAGGGGTGCCTGCGGCACCCTGCGATCGGCCACGGCGTGGCAGGTCGTGAAGCACGCTGGGGGCAGGCCGCTGAGATGCTTCCCGCCTGCCCCGGTCATGGCCGATCGGCGCTGGGCGCACCTCGGCCTTGAGCCAATGTGTCTGCGGGTTAGGAAGCACTCCCCCCACCTTCCGGGGAAGCGCCGAGGGGAGCGGACCATCCGCTTTGTCGGCCTGCGGCGGCCGCATCCTCGACGTACACAAGCACGACTGCGGTGCGACCGCCTTGTCCTTCGCGCGGGCTGGCCCCCTCGCGCCGGAACGCAGCTTCCGATGCTTCGCATCGAAAGCCACCGCTGATGACCCCTTGTGCCATCTAAACGCAACATTCTTTCTCGGCGGTGAACTTCCTAAGCAATGACCGCGTTAAAGCGTGCGGGGTGGTCGGCCGTCGGCGGTCGAATCTTCGAAGGCAAGCCTGCGCCGGACTCACCTACTCCCAAACTCACCTACTCCCGGTCCCTTCGAAGGCCCGCCCACATCTCGGTCACTTGATCACTGGATCACTTCCCCCGATACACGTCGACGAGGAAAGAGAAGTCGCCGTCGGGAGGAAGGACGATGCCGTGCACGTCGCGTTGGGCGACGCACACGTTGTCCGGGTACCAGAGGCTGATGTAGGGGACGTTATCGGCCAGCAGGGCCTGCACCTTGCCGTAAATGGCACGTCTGCGCGCCATGTCCTGCTCCCGTGCGCCTTCCTCCACGAGCGCGTCCACCTCCGGATTGGAGTAATGCCCCCGATTGAATCCCTCGGGCGGAAAACAGGAACTCGCAAACCGCAACCTGAACCCGTCTGGATCCGTTATGCCCACCCAGTTTAGAGCGTAGGCGTCGAAGTTGCCGCTCTTCACGTCGGTGTAGAACGTGCCCCACTCGAGCCAGCTTATGGTCGTCCGAACACCTACCTGGTCCAGGTACTCGGCGACGGCTGTTGCAATCTGGCGCGAGACCTTGTTGTTGGAGGTCTTGTAGGTCAGGCGGAATCGCACGCCCCGAGTGTCCGGCTCGAGGCCCGCGGAATCGAGGAGAGCCCGTGCCTTGTCGGGGTCGTAGGTAAAGTTTCGAACGTCTCCGTTGTAGGCCCAGTGGCCAGGCGGCAGGAGGCCGGTAGCCGGACGGCCGAATCCCCTGAAGACGTTCTTAAGGATGGCCCGCCTGTCGATGGCGCAGGCGAGGGCCTGCCGCACGATCTTCCGGTCGAGAGGCGGCCGCGCGCAGTTGAGGCCGACATACGCGTAGTTGGCCCCAGGCCTTCTGATCAGCAGGTATCCCTTTTCCCGGAAGTAGTTCAGGCTGTCCGGGGGAAGGTCGTTGACGACGAGATCCACGCTGCCGCGCCGCATCTCCAGGGCGCGGACGACGGGGTCGGGGATGATTTTGAAGGCTATCGACCGGCGAACGCGGCCCGGGACGGTAGTAAGCATTGCGGGCGAAGACGAGCCACTGGCCGTGGATCCACTTTCTCAATGCGTAAGGTCCGCACCCGACCGGTGGAAACGCGCCGCACCTCGTTCCCGCCGGAACGATGCCCACGTTGAAGTTGGACAGAAAAGCCGCATAAGGTTCCCTGAGGGTTATCTCCAGGGTGGTTGGGTCGACCACCCGGATACGTTTGATCCGGTCGAGGTCGCCCTTTCTGTAGGATGGGACATCACCGGAGAGGATGGACTCAAGAGTGAAGGCGACGTCGCTCGCCGTGAGCTTTCTGCCGTCGCAGAAGCGAATGCCGGCCTTGAGCGTGAAGCGGTACGTGACGGGGTCCAACCGCCTCCAGTGCTGTACGAGATCGGGAACGGGTTCAAAGTCTGGGCCTATCCTGAACAGTCCCCTGTAAAGAAGTCGGAAGACGCGGTCTGCGGCGACGTCGGAGCCGAGCCGCGGATCGAGGCTGGCCGGCTCCTGCTCCACTCCGACGACGAGGTCCGCCTTGCGCGGAGCGCGTCCGCAGGAGACCAGAACGACCAGAATGACAATACAGGCCGCACGGCACAAGTGCGTAACGAATGTGTCCCGGAGAAGTAGCGGATTCCGCGTCAAAGTGGGCAATCATGACGGAGTCGCTTGAACTGCCTGGAGCCGACGGCCCGTCCATGTCGCCATGCCTTGCGCTGACGATCGGGCGCCCCGTGAACGACCGACGAATTCCAGTGCAACACTCATTTCTTCTTGCGAAGAAGCTCTAGAACGCGTTGCCCCGGCGTAATGGAACCGAGCACGACCGGGCGGCCCGCTCCGGTCGCGGAGGGGATGTTGCCCGGGGATCCCATGACGGCCTCGTTGGCCAGAAAGGCCATGAGCACGGCTTCCTTGGCCTTGCCCGGCAGTCCGTAATCGTCCGTGGTGGACAGGATCAGCTTGGGGAAGCCGGCGCGGAGGCCTTCCATGATGGCGGGATTATGAATCCCGCCTCCGGAGACAATGATCTCTTCATACCGGGCCGTCTGGAGGCCGAACTCCATGATCGCCGCCGTGAGGCTCTTGGCCGTAAAGGCCGTTAACGTCGCCACTATGTCCTTGGGCTGTCTATCGGAGAATTCAGTCAGGAGGCCGCCCAGGAAAGCGGGACCGAATGTGTCCTTGTCCAAGGATTTAGGAGGTTTCTCGGTCAGGAATGGATGGTCGAGAAGCCGTTTGAGCAAGGCGTCATCCACTGTCCCTGCGGAAGCCCAAAGGCCGTCTTTGTCATACTGCATTCGGCCGTCCGTGAACTTCTCCATGGCCATGTCGATGAGGCAGTTCCCGGGGCCCGTATCGAGGGCGTGGACGCCATCCTGTTCCGCACCGGCGGGCAGAGTCGTCATGTTGGCGATCCCGCCGAGGTTGATGATGATGCGTCCCCTCGACGCGTGGTGATACAGGGTGTAGTCGAGGATCGGCGCGAGCGGAGCGCCTTGCCCGCCCGCCGCCATGTCTCTCGATCGAAAGTCGGAGATGACGGTTATGCCGGTCCTTTCGGCGATAACGGCGGCGTTGCCGACCTGGAGACTTCCGGTCACAGCGTAGCCGGGCATGTTCTCCGGATGGGGATGGTGGTAGACGGTCTGGCCATGGGAGCCGACAAGATCGACTTCTGCCGTCGAGACGCCTGCCGACCGGCAAACATGGACCACCGCGTGGGCGAACAGCTCGCCGAGGTAAGTATCGAGCAGGGTGATGTCCCGCGCCGTCGTGGACGGTCCCTGGCACCGCAGAATTTTCGCTCGTACGGCAGCGCGTATATTTGAGGGTTTCCTGCGCCCTTACGGTAATTGTCGCGCCAACGCCGGTGCCCTGCATTCTCACGAGCACCGCGTCGATGCCGTCCGCCGACGTTCCCGACATGAGGCCTACGATGGTCTTCTCGTCCTTGAGGCGTATATCGGTCAGCATGGTCACCTCGTCTGATGGGGCCATCGTAAACGATGTCGCGTGCACAGGCAAGCTTGGACGGAGTCTCCAGCCGGTGTGGCGAATTGACAGCCGTTCCTCCAGCCGTTTAGCATACCCAAGGAGGCCACGGTGCGAAAAGCGATTCCCGTCCAGCCGGATGGTTCCATCGTCTTACACAAGGACCTTGCGGAAGAGGTCTTCGGCAAGGCCAGGGAGGTGGTGGTCCACGTGCGCTCGGGGTGCGTAGTCCTGTCTCCCGTGTACGTCGACATGGAATCCGGCTCCATACCGGACTTGCTCAAGAGCTTCCATGAGAGCGAATCTATGCGAACCGTCCTGAAACGCCCATTTCGACCGAAGCGAGTCCGATTCGGTCCAGTTCGAAGGCGATCTTTCCGTCCTTTCGCTCAGCGACGTGTTCCTCTTCTTGTCGGCCAGCAAAAAGACGGGCGTCCTGTTCCTGGAGGGAGAGACGCGGTGGGGATTTTTCTTCGACAACGGTAACCTGGTCTACGCCGCATCCGACGATCCGCGTTCAGGGCTGGCCGCGCATCTGCTCGCCAAGCAGTTCATCACTCAGCAGGATCTGGTACAGAACCTCGGAAGGCTGAGTGATGGCGCGGATGCGCTCACCGTTCTCAGCGAGGCAACGGGATTAGCCGGCAAGGAACTCCTCGACCAGCGCATACGCTTGGTGGAAAGCGCTGTCTTCCACGTGTTCACCTTCGATTCGGGGCGATTCAGCTTCAGGAACGGTACGGTCGCGGCCCCGTTCAGGCTGGCTTTGCCCATGACGACCACAAATTACGTTATGGAGGCCACCCGGAGGGTCGACGAGTGGGCGAGGCTCAAGGACCGCGTTCCGGATTCCGGCACGGTTCTCGAAATTGCGGAAGACGTGACGGCATCCACGAGGCTCTCCTTCGAAGAAGAGCAGGTCCTCGCCCAGGTGGCGGACGGCCGGGCGATGGAAGAGGTCATCGCCAAGGCCAAGGTCGGGGATATGGAGGGGAAGAAGGCCATCGTCTCGCTGATCGCGGCGGGGCTCCTCAAACCAGTCAGAAGTGAAGTCCGTGGGGCAGCCGGGCCCTCTCCGGCGCCGACTCTCGACGAGGCCGAACACCGATCCTTGATGGCTAGGCTCGAACGGTACAACAGCGTGTTCTCCACAATCTACCAGGCCCTTTCCGTAGAGGTCGGCGGCAAGGTCGACGTGATCCTCGGCGCCTTCTTCAAGGGACTCGAACCCGGGGGGTCCGTGCTGGCCGGCCTGGACTTCACGTCCGAGGGCGTCCTGGCCGAGGATGCCGTGCTGGAAAGACTCGCTCGGCTACCCGGCGACCGCGAAGCCGTCCTCGTCAAGGACCTCAACGAACTGCTGTATTTCCAGCTCTTCGCCGTGAAGAATTCCCTGGGACCTGACATGGAGGCGGGCGTCGTCGAGATGGCCAAGAACCTGCTGAATGCATGAGGTCCGAGCTACTCCCTGCGGCCGGATTGCAATGCGTGATCGAACGGGGTGGAGGTGAGAGGGTTGACCGGACCGAGGAAGCCTCCGCTTGGACCGCGTTCTTCAGGAGGGGTCGGAGCTGGTGTCAACCGCCGATAGATCGGGGCGTGTCTCTTCGTCCCGTGGCGTGTCCTCGAGATTCAGCAACCTGCTCGCCTTGTACCACGGCTTGAGAACCGTGTTCAGTAGCGCGCTCCGACGTCCAGAAAAGGGCGGCCTGGGGCCTACCGAAGTGGTATCCCTGGGCCATGGGGATGTCCAGGGCCATTAGCGTCAGCAGTTCTTCCGTATTCTCCACGCCTTCCGCAATAACCTGGCTGCCGAGCTTCTGGCACATGGCCGTCACGCCGGCGACGAGCGCCTGTTTGCGGGCCGACCGCTGTATCCCGAGAATGAACGCCCTGTCCAGCTTGACGTATTCGGGTTCCAACCAGTAGAGGTGCTGCAGTCCCGAGTAAGCCAGTCCGAAGTCGTCGAGAGCGAAGCGAAAGCCCTCTCGCCTAAGGAGCCGGAGTATGCGGGACAGGACCCTCGGCCGATGCGTCGTGGATCGTTCGGATATCTCGATCACCACGGCCTGCGGGGGGATGCCGCTGGTGTCGAGGAGCTTCCGGAAGTGGTCCTGCCACTGCCTGATGTGCATGAGCGTCGATATGTGGATATTGACGAAGAGCTGTCCGAAAGGAACGAGGAGACGCCCGGAGCGGAACGACGCCGCGACGCAGGCTACGTCGAGTTCGCGGATGAGATTCGTGGACACCTGGCTCGTGGGGCCGAAGACGTATCCCGGATTCGAGAGGATCGTGTCGGCAGGTCCCCTCATGAGGGATTCGTAACCCATTACCTTACCCGAATTCAGGTGGATGATAGGCTGAAAGGCCGTCGAGACGAATCCCCGAAGCAGGAGGTCCCGCACCTCTGAATCTGGAGTCATGATTCTTCTGACGAAAGTTGATTGGGCACGCCAAGGTTGTGAATGGCGGCACTTAAGACGTTTAGTTCGACCGGCTTCTCGAAGTAATAGGAAGCCCCCATGTTGAAGGCCTTCTGCATGATCGCGGGATCGCCGTATCCCGTCATCAGGATGACCTTCGTGTCCGGGCACTTCTCCTTCGCGAACTGGAGCAAATCCAGGCCTTCCGCGTCCAGGGTTCCGGAGAGCCTGATGTCGGACAGCATGACGCTTATTTGCTCCGAACGCAGAATTCTTTTGGCTGCGACGGGGTTGACCGCGGTGAGGACTTCGACGTCCGGACCCTCGAGCAGGGCCTTGAGGCCGAAGGCGGTTGCCATTTCATCGTCTACTATCAAGACCTTGTAACTCATGGTGCCTCCTTAACAGTCCGATCAGCTAAATGCAAGTCCCATGCCCGAACGGCCTGCCATGGATCAACCTCACCCAGATAAGACACTCTAGAGATTATAGCATTTACCACGACGTGCAAGTCGTCTCACATTCAGGACGGAACGAGCGCCTGCATCCGGGTGATGAGACTCTACCGGGTCTTGTCGAGCTCAATATCGTGCTGAGAGATCTTTCGGTACAGGGTGGCCCGCGACACGCCCAGTATCTTGGCAGCTTCGGGCACGTTGCCGCTCGTCCTGCGGAGGATCTGGATTATGTGCTGCCGCTCCGCCGTCGTGAGGTCCATCATGGGGGCCGCGGAAGAATCCGATGTCCTCTCGGACCGCATCGGGCAGAAGCGCTGCGAAATGCTCCCGCTTCAGTTCTTTGCCGTCCGAGAGAATCCAGGCCCGCTCCAGCACGTTCTGCAATTCCCGAAGATTGCCCGGCCAATGATAGGCGCGCAACAGATCCAGGATCTCGGGACTCAGCTCGGGTGCTTCACGCCCGCTGGTGATGAACTGGAACATGTGGACAAGTACGTTCTCCAGGTCCTCCAGTCGATCCCGGAGCGGCGGAAGCACGATGATCAGGGTGTTGATGCGGAAATAGAGATCCTGCCTGAACTGCTTGTCCTCGATGAATTTCTGGAGATCCTGGTGTGTCGCGCTGATGAGACGGAAGTCCGAAACTCTCTCGTCCACCCGGCCCAGGGGCCGAAATCGTTTTTCCTCGAGGACCTTGAGGAACTTGCTCTGAACGGTGACGTCCATGTCGCCTATCTCGTCGAGAAACAGCGTCCCCTTGTGCGCCCGTTCCAGCAGGCCTTCCTTCGCCTGGACGGCCCCGGTGAAAGCGCCCTTGGCGTGTCCGAACAGCTCGCTTTCAAGGAATTCACCTTTGAGACCCGCGCAGTTCAGTTCGACGAAAGGACCGGTCTGCTCCGTGCCCCGTTCGTGGATGAGGCGGGCGATCAGGCCCTTTCCGGTCCCCGTTTCACCCTGTAACAGCACGGGCGTCTTGTGCCGGTACGCAGCTTCAAGAAGTGGAAAAATCCGCCTCATGGCGGCGCTCTCTCCTAGGTACGGCTGGATGACGGACGGCCTCTCCTTGAGCGCGCGGTTCTCCTTCCGGAGAGACCCGATCTGCATGGACTTTGTGAGGAAGATTTCCAATTCCCGCAGGTCGATCGGTTTTGTAAGGAACTGGTCTGCGCCGTGGCGCATGGCGTCGACGGCCATAGCTATCGTGCCGTGGCCCGTGATCAGAATCACGGGGACGGTTGTGTCAACGGCTCTGATTTCCTTCAGGAATTCAAGCCCATCGCCGTCCGGGAGCCGCACGTCCAAGAGAATAGCACCGAAATCATGACGGTTCAGAATCTCCCGCGCTTCACGCAGGCAGGCAGCCTCCGAAACCAGAAAGCCTTCACTCTCCAAATATTTGCCTATTCCGAATCGAACGGCCGGTTCATCGTCGATCAGTAGAATGTGCTTCATGCACCTGCCTTTATAAAGGAGCTATAGGCAAAGTTACCAGAAAAGAGGCTCCGGGAAAAGGGATGTTGTTGCGGACTTTGATGGAGCCCCCGTCTCGCATGATGGCAGCCTTTGCCAGCGACAGCCCCAGGCCGGTTCTATGGGGATGCGTCGTGAAGAACGGCTCAAAGACCTTGGCCAGGTGCTCGGGTGCTATGCCCGGGCCGTTGTCCGAGAACGAGAGCGTGACCTCGCGATCGGTCTGCGTTACTTCGACGGTCGACTGCGTGCTTCCGCCTCCTGTGGCGAGGGCGTTTTCCACGATCTCTGCAAGGGCCTCGGAGAGTGTTTCCTTGTGGATCTTCGTCAGCGCGTCCGGAGACGGGGGTTTTACCTGGATTCGATCGCCGGAGAGCCCCCGGTTCTTTTTTCGAACAAGACCTACGGCCGCCTGGAGCAGATCCGCAACACCAGCAAAACAGGACGGGGTGTGGTCATCCATAGATGCCATCTGCAGAAACCGTCTGACCACGCCGTCCAGGCGGTTGACTTCGGTGAGAACGGTGTTGATGTACACCGTGACTTCGCTATCGGGCGCATACCGCGCCTGCAGGGCCTGCATGACCGTGCTGATGCCGAACAGGGGATTGCGGATCTCGTGCGCTATCCCCTGAAGCATGTTCTTTGTCAGATCCACCTTCTGTCTCTCGCTGGCAAGGGAGGCGAGGTTACGTTCCTCGGTGACCTCGTGAAGGACGTGGAGGGTTGCTGCCCTGCCCGACAGGCTGACGATCTGTGTCGACACCCGGAACATCCTGCCGCTCTCCGGATGCGTCCACTCCATGCCCACGATGTCGCTGTCTGTGCACATGCCGGGAAAGAGATGGCCGCACGTGCTGCCGACGCATTGCCTGATCGGAAGTCCCGCAAAACTTGAGACGGCCATGTTCGCCCTGAAGATACCGCCATGCGGGTCATGGATGATGAAAAGGTCGCTCGCCGCGTCGAACGCCTTCTCCCATTCCGCCTTTCCGCGAGACAGCAAGGCCCCTTTGTGGATGGCTTCGAAAGCCATGCCGAGAAGGCCCTGCAGGCACTTGAGGACAGGCATCGAGCTGACCGCGTCGGCCCCGGAAGCCGGAATCTTCAGCAGGAGCGCGGCCTCTCCGTTTTCGGGGGCTCCGAATGGGAGCCTGATCGTCTCGCCCACCCGAAGACCCCGTAGAGGCGCACGAGGTTATCGGGGCATCCGTTCGCGGAGTCCGGGTTTTCGCCGCGCGAGCCTTTCCACTCCGGAGGACCCTCGCCTCCGACCAACCGCAAAGCGATCATTTCCTCTACCTCGGACCCCGGCCAGAGAAGCCATGCCTCTTCTGAGTCGACAAGACGCCGAAAGCGATCGCCGAGCGGGGCGACCAGGTCGCTCGGCGAACGGGCAAGGGCGAAGGCCTCGCCTAATTCTCCGAGCGCCAGCATGGCGTCTGCGATGCCGCCGAACTTTGAGTCGGTTCCGTTCGAGGTATTCATGGGACGTCCGTATGGGCGAGCTGGAAGGCGAAGCGCCCTCCGTGCTCCTTTACAGCATATAAGTCCGAAGCCGGGCGCCGCAAGGAGCATGGGGGGCGGGAGGGAGGATCTACGGTTTGCGGAAGAATCGCCGTCAGACCACAAGGGCTGAAGCCAGCCAGCCTTCGAGGACCTCTCCCAGCCTGTGAAAGGCGATGGGTTTGGTGAGAAAGTCGTCGGCTCTGAAGTCCTTGAGGATCTCGATTCTCTGCGATTCTTTCTTGTAGAGACCGGTCATCAGAATCACGCGGATGTGGCTGGTCTCCGGCGTCTCTTTGATGAGCCGGCAGAGGTGCTTGCCGTCGAGCTTGGGCATCATCTGGTCCGTCAGAATGAGATCGGGCTGGTAGTGCTTTGCCAGCTCGAAGGCCTCGGCTCCGTCCTGCGCCAGGAGAACGCCGTATCCCAGCGCTTCCAGCACACGAAAAGCGACGATCCGGGTGTCGTACTCGTCGTCGACCACCAATACGAGGGGGCGCCGGATGGGATTGCCCAATTCCGAGGGCGGGCACTGCGACGTTCTGAATCCCTTCTTCAGTCGCCGCCGCCACATGGTCGGAGGTGCGCCTTCCCAGAAATCTTTGCGTTCCTGGACGCTGCTGCCGCAGAAGCAGCTTTTGCAGTGCGGACACACGAAGGTCGGGTTGTCGGTGATGCAGTCGCACCATTCCGCCTGGCAGGTGTTGTAGATCCGGCCGCATGTCGGGCAGGAGAACTCGTAGCTCTCCTGATCCTGTGCCGGGACGTGTTCGTCAACGTCTGTTCTCGTTCTCATCGTGGTATCCTCCCGGCCTGTCACCATGCAATCGCCGTGCCAGATATTGAGCCTGAAGGGGTGATCGGCCGGATCGCTGTGCAGGCAAAGCTTCCCAACACGTAAGGCCGCAACTCCGCCGGCGGGTTCCGTCTCACCGGTAAGACGCGGTCCGATTCGCGGCGCAGAATCGCGACGACGAAAGGGGGCAGACCGCGCATTCCCCAGACAGTTTGGTGCCTTAACTCCTGGAATGCAGAGTGGTAATATATAATATATAGATCTTGAATACCTCCATTCCCGGAGGAACGAGAGGTGATGTCCGGGGGGCATGCGTCGCCCGAGGTGAGCCGAGGCGGTCAAAAGGGGAACTTCGCCATGGAAAAGCCTCGTGAACCATCAGAAGTGGCAAACGAAGGCCGGGATCGCACGCAGGGTTCCTCGGACTTTGAGCGTCTGAAAGCCACGCTTGATGCGCTGGACGAAGGATTCTTCGAGGTAGACCTCGACGGGCGCTTTCTTGCCTCCAACAGGGCCATGGAGCGGCTCCTGGGCATACCCGAAGGCGGCTTGCTGAATCGGGATTATAGAGACGTCCTGGCGCCCGAATCCGCCGCGTCGCTCCACGCCGTTTTCAGAAAGGTCTACCTGACGGGAGCCAGTCTCAAGCTGGCGACCCTGGAAGTGACGAGAGCCGACGGCATCGAGACGCTTCCTGCAGATTTCCGTCCGTCTCAACCACGATTCCACCGGTGAACCGGCGGGGCTGAGCGGCATGGCGAGGGACGTCACCGAGATCGAAGAGAACCGCGCCATGGCGGGAGCCAGCCTGGATTGCCAGCCCTTTCAGATGGCGCTCCTCGACACGGACGGCACCATACGCGTGGTCAACAAAGCATGGAAAGACAGTCCCTACGGCAAACCGGGCGGATGGGAGTGCGCCCCCGGCAGCAACTATCTGGCCGCGCTCTCCAGCTCGGCCGATTCGGGAGACTCCTACTCGGCTCTCGAGGCGGAGGGGATCCGTGCGGTCCTCGAGGGCAGGCGGGAGCAGTTCACATTCGAATCGCCCACTCGAGAAGGTGGACAGGTCCGATGGTACCTGCTGGTGGTCTCGCCGCTTCACGAAGACGCGCGGATCAGCGGCGTGCTGTTGAGCCGGATGGACATCACCACGCGGAAGCTGTCCGAACAGGAATTGACCACCCTTTACAAGGCCATGGATTCGAGCGTGGACGGGCTCGCGCTCCTGGAGCCCGACGGGACTTTCCTCTATATGAACCCCGCCTTTGCACATATCCACGCGTTCGACGCTCCCGTGGAACTGGCTGGAAAGCGATGGTCCGACCTCTACTCCGAATTGCAGTGGAGCTTCATCGAGAAAGAGGTCCTTCCCCACGTCAACCGTTTCGGTTACTGGACGGGGGAACTGGTCGGGAAGGGCGGCGGCGGCGCCTTCTACCAGAGCGTGTCTCTGACCCAACTCGATCAGGGACGCGTCATCGTGTGTTCCATCAGGGACATCTCTCATCAGAAGAAGATCGAGAATGACCTCAAGGAGAGCGAGCTCAAGTTCAGAACGATCTACAACAACGTCACCGAAGGCATCCTGGTGCTCGATCCGATCGGCCCGTGTATCGTGGCCGCCAACGCGGCCATATGCCGCATGTTCGGGTACGAGTCCTTCGATGAAATCAAGGACCTGAACGTACTCGACTTCGTGGCGGAAAGCGATCGCGCGCGAGTCGCGGAGGATCTCCGGCGAGTGATTCAGGAGGATTACCACAAGCTGGTACGCTACGAGTGTGTCCGGCGGGACGGCCGCCGCATATGGGTGGAAGCCCTGGGAACAAAGACCGATTACGCCGGTCGCGTGGTGGACCTGATCGCCATGAGGGATGTGACGGAAAAGGTCGAGGCGGAAATGGCGCTTCAGGCCTCCGAAGCCCGTTCCAGGGCGATTCTGGATAGCGCCCGCGACGCCATCTACATCAAGGACAGGAAGTTCAGGTACGTGCTGGGTAATCCCGCAATGGCGGACGCTGCTCGGGATCGCCGAGTCGGAGATCTCGGGCATGACCGACCGGGACCTATTCGGCGCCGAGGTAGAGCAGCTCATCCGCCGTGTCGATGAGCGAGTCCTGGCCGGTGAAATGGTCGAGCTCGAGGAGGAGACCGTTCAAACGGGTGCGGGCAGAAGGGTGTTCAATACGGTGAAGGTACCACTGCGCGGGCCGAAGGATTCCATTGTAGGCATCTGCGGCATCTCGAGGGACGTGACGGATCACGTCATCGCCAGGCGAAAGCTGGAAGACAGCGAGAGGCGCTTCCGCCACATCGTGGAGAATGTGCCGGACTTCTACTTCTACGTGCACGACAGGGACCGCAACTACTCTTACATCTCTCCCGGCGTGGAGGACTGTGACGGGGTATCCTCCCGAGTATTTCCTCGCCCCCCATCCCTGCATCGGCACCGAAAATCCCATCAACGAAAAGGCCGAGCGAATATCCGGGCTCATTTTCGACGAAGGGCTGGAGCCCCCGCCTTATTTCGTGGAGATACGCCACAAGAGCGGCAGGATCATCCGGCTCGAGGCCTTCGAAAAGCCCATTTTCAAGGACGGAGTGGTGGTCGAGGTCATGGGGCTGTGCCACGAGGTCACGGGCAAGCAGGGAAGCGAAACTTCAGAGAAGAACGGAAAGGAACGATATGGGCGAGACGCTGACGTTTGAGAATGCCGTCAAGATCGGCATGGACTTTGCCGGAAGGGTCAAGGCTATGACGGACGGGCAGGTTCTGCTCACGGGCGAGTTCCCGGACGTGTATGTCCTGGACCACCTGCTGTCCTCCCATTACGGCACCGAAGCACCTTCGGACGAGTTGAAGGATTTCGCGCTGGCGAGCGGAGTGTATGTCGCGGTCCTGCTGGCCCGATTCTGGAAAGCCTCGGGCCTTCAGAGTTTCTGGCGGGAGCAGGGTATCGCGGATTGCGGCATCGGTTTGGAACTGACCGGAGAGGATCAGAAGGGGCACGAATTCTTTCTGACGTGCCCTGCGGACGTTTACGGCATGGTGACCCAGCCGCCGAATCCCTTCCCGCAGTTCGTAGGCAGTTGGATGACCCTTCGCAAGGGGGACCCGCTTTTGCCCAGATACGTGCTCGGGGCGCTCCTGCTGAGTCAGCCACTGGCTCACGGCGACTGGCCGAAGCTGCCGCCGGGCGAGGGCGCATTTCTGCAGGGACACCTGTCGCAGGATGATCGAAATCATGGCCCTCTCCTGCGCGCGGGACCTCTACCCGGAAGATGGCCTGCCCCGGCGCATCCTGGAGAGCTTCTACGAATGCTGCCTGTGGCCTCCCGTGGGTGCCTTCGCGAACGACTACGGCGTCGAAAACGTCAGGGCCCTGGCGGCGAAGATGGCCTTCTCGGGCATGGAGAACAGGAAGTCCGTCATGGAGGCTCTGGACGCGATGGAGAAGGGGTGGGTATCGGACGGGGCCTACATCGCCGGTCTCGCCTCCAGGGTCTTGAGATGTCGGGATGACGTTCCCGCCGAGCGAATGGGATTTACCGTGCCGGAAGCACGGGACGTGTTGCAGGAAACGGGGAGGATATTCAAGGACGCCCTTCCCGGGTGGTTTGCAGCCTGAGTGTTTTCTCTCGATCGGCAAAAGGAAAAGCCTCGGACGGCCGGGCCGTCCGAGGCTTTTTTGAGCTTCCGTGCAAACGGCCTCAGGCCTCTGAAGCCGCCGAGCTTTCACCCTGTCCCGGCCACCTTTGCCCTGCGCGAGTCCCAGTACAGGAAGGCCGCCAGCAGAAGGAACACGACCAGTCCGGCCCAGTTCTGCGCCGAAGCTGAGAAGTGGAATGCGCGGGGTTCCCATCCGATGCGTTCGGAGATCATCTTGGTGAAACCGTCCATGACGCCCGCCAGCGCACCGCCCGCGATGAGGCCGGATGCGATGAGAATGCCCTTGTCGTTGCGTGCCTTGCTCAGGGACGGGTTCTTGCTCGATTTCTGGACCATCCAGGCCACGATGGCGCCGAGCAGGATGGGGCTGTTGAGCTGAATGGGAAGGTACATGCCGAGGGCGAAGGCCAGCGAGGAGACGCCGAGCATCGCCACGATCACGGCGATGATCGCGCCTACGCCGTACAGCATCCATGGAGCGCCCTGTCCGCCGAGGAATGCGTTCAAGACGGCGGCCATGGCGCTCGCCTGGGGCGCCGCAAGAGGGTGAGCGTGCTGGGCCGTCGGTACGCCGTATCCGTAGACCGTAGCGAACATGATGATGACGCCCGTCACTGTGACGGACGCCAACGCCGAACCGATTATGTTGCTCCACTCGATCGTGCGAGGGCGTGGAGCCCAGCCAGTAGCCGATCTTGAACTGCGTCACAAGGGAACCGGACATGGAGAGCGCCGTGCAGACCACGCCGCCGATGAGAAGTACGGCGAGCATGCCCGATTGTCCGGCCAGACCAAGGGCCGACATGATGACCGCCGCGATGATCAGTGTCGTGAGCGTCATGCCGGAGATGGGCGTCACGGAGATCATGGCCACCGCCCACGCCGACACCGCCGAGAAGAGGAACACGATGAGGAGTGTGAGTGCCAGCGCGAGGAATGCCAGGAGAGTGGGGTGCGCGTCCTGGGCGAGTACCGAGAACCTGAAGTAGAGGAAGATCCCCAGCGAAACCAAAACGATGAGGCCGAAGACAAGGGGCATCGGAATGTCGCGGTCCAGGCGGGACACGGCCTCGGTTTTGCCGTGCTCGCGGCGCTTGAAAAGCTGGGCCATCATCTTCTGGACGGCCTGCTTGATGACCGGTGCCATCTGGATGATGGAGATGACGCCGGCCGCGAAGATGCCGCCGATGCCGATGTTCCTGACGCCCAGCAGTTTGTCGCTGAAGATCTGTTCGTAATTGAGGTGTGCGTAGACGGGGCCTCCCACGTGCGCCAGCAGGGGAATGAGCACGAAGTAGGACAGCATGGAGCCCGCCATGATGATGGATGCATATCGGATTCCGATGATGTACCCGAGGCCCAGCACCGCCGCCGACGTGCTCATGGCGAACACGCCCCGCAGCTTATCGGTGAAGAAGGCCATGCCTTTCACGGCGGCCGTGGTGAAGGTATCGGTCCAGGCGTGGTAGGAAAGCGCGAGGTAGTCCAGCAGGACGCCGATGCCGAGGGAGTAGAGGAGAATCCCGGCCTGGCTGCCGCCTTTTTCGCCCGTCACCAGAATTTCGGTGGTTGCCGTCGCTTCCGGGAAGGGGAGTTTCCCGTGCATTTCCGCCACAAAGTAGCGTCGGAAGGGGATGAGAAAAAGCACGCCGAGCACCGCGCCCAGGAAGGGAACGAGGAAAATCTGCCAGAATCCCCCCTTGAGATGGAGCATGTAGATGGCCGGCATGGTGAAGACCGATCCGCCCACGACGATGCCGGAGGTGGCACCGATGGCCAGGATGTTCACGTTTTCGATGAGGCCGCTCTTTCTCATGGCCATCTTGGCCATGAAGGCCGAGAAACCGATGGCCAGGATACTGATCGGAATGGCCGTTTCGATGCCCTGCCCGAGCTTGAGCGCGATGTAGGCCGCCGCCGCCGAGAAGAACACGGTCATGATCAAGCCGAAAACTATCGACCGTCCGGTAACCTCGGGTTCGCCTTTCTCGCGTGTGATGACGGGCACGTACTCTTCGCCGGGCTTTAACTGGGTGTAGGCGTTCTCCGGCAACTCGAGCGGTTGCTGCTTGTTTTTATTGTCGGTGCTCATGAAACCCCCTTCTTTTGTTGGCGGAACAAGTGAAAAGAGTACCCAAAAAGAGCACGCGTGGCAAGCGACGCCCCTATCTTCTCCGCGAGCCTCCCCGGCCGGCTGAATCGACGGTCCGGTTCGGAGGCAGTGACGAATCTCACAAAGGCGTCCTTCCCCGGGATCGCCGTTGTTTCGTAACGGACGGTGGGCTATCCTCTTATAAAAGCCGCTTGCTCCGGGGCGCCGCCGGCTCGTCCCGCGAGTCCGTTCAGGGAGGCAGATATGGGGCGCGTTGCCAGGAACGTGAATATCTTTTTCAGTGCGTTGGCCGTTGTTCTTGCAGGGGTCGTGGTTGTCGGCGTTTACTACCTCTACGTGACCGGGCACCGGCAGGAGAAGGCCGAGGCGGGCAGGGCCATCAACCGGGCCCAGGCTCTTGCAGGCCGGGTAGAGCAAGAAGACGCGGCGAGACGTTACGCCGGTCAGCTGTCCGCGGCAAAGGCGGATGTCCAGGACGCCAGGACATCCTATAAAGGAGGTCTGTATAAAGATGCGAGGGCTTCGGCGGAGAAGGCTCTGTCGGTGCTTCGCCCCATCGAGGGCGAGCTGGAGACGCCGAGAGAAATGCCCTCGATCAAGGCGGCGGCCGGTTCCCTGTCCATAATCTCCCCTTCCGGAAGCCTGGCTGCGAAAGAGAGTGCGAACGTGGCTCCGGGCGACAGGCTGACTTCTGGCGGCACCGGAATGGCCCTGCTGAACTTTCCCAACCAGGAACAGGCTTACCTTCGCCCCAATTCATCCCTGCGCCTGAATTCCATAACGGCAGGTAGTTCCGGGAGCGGGGTGGACGTGACGCTTCTCGCCGGCTCACTCCTCTACAGGTCTCCGGACATAGTCTCAGCGGACGCGGCGGGGCTCATTCATGCGGGCGGTGCGGACGTCAGCCTCGCCCCCGGCAGTGTCTGCATGGTGGCGCTGCGGGGCGGCGACCGAACGGATGTCCAGGTGCGAAGCGGAGGGGCCACGGTCAAGAACGCATCGGGTTCGCGTGAACTCAAGGCAGGTGTAGATGCGGTCGGCATCCGCGCCACGGCCGAGGCCTTCGAAGCAGACTATACGCTCGCCATTCCTCCGATAGAGGCGCAGCCCGTACGAGGTCGTGTTTTCAGGGTCTCCCCCGGCAGGAAGGCAACCGTTCAATTGGAGTGGGATCAGGCGCTTCACTCCAGGGTTCGCGTCCAGGTTTCGAAGTCTCCTCTTTTCTCCGGACCGCTCGCTCTGGACAAGGCGGTATCGGGCAGCAGTACGACGTTCGGCGGACTCGCGGCGGGATTCTACTTCTGGCGGCTGCGGTCCGTCGGGGGGAACCGCGATACTTTCTGGTCGTGGCCGGCGTGGTTCCGTGTGCTCGAGGTCCCCCTGAAGACGCAGAGTCCTTCCGATTGGCGCCTGTCCGCCGATGTGACCGTCCTGGGCGACGTGGTTCTCGTGAGGGGGAGGGTTTCGCCGGTAGTATACGTGACGGTCAACGACGTACAGGTGGACGTGGACAAAGACGGCACGTTCTCCCGGACGTTTTCTCTGGCTGGGGCGGCTGGAAAGAAACAGGCGGTGACCGTGTGCGCTTTCGATGGCACGGGCAATGAAAAGTGCTGGTCGAAAGACTTCCAATGAACCGGAAGGCGCCCCTCCGGCGCCGAGGCTCTCGAAGAGGTCCGGTTGGGATCGTCCGCTTCCGCCCCTCTGAAATTTGAGCATGTCGAAAAATAGCTTATAATACCCGCTTGTCGCGGAGGGGCCGATGCAGCAAGGCGTGTTACGGCAGCAGGCACCCGTCTCGGTGAAGATCCGCTACCTCGATGGCAGGCGCCTGAAGAGAGCCGTCCTGGCCGGAATCGACAGGCTAGAGGAACGGCGAGAGCAACTCAACAACATCAACGTCTACCCCGTACCGGATGCGGACACGGGAACGAACATGGCCCTGACAATGCGGTCCGTGGCGGATGAGTTGCGACACCACTTCCATCGATCCATTGAGAAGGTATGCCACGCCATGGCCGAGAGCGCGATCCTCGGTTCGCAGGGGAATTCGGGCGCGATCCTGGCGCAATTCATCAAGGGACTCGCCGAGGGGCTCGGCGGAAAGGCGAGGGCTACGACGGAGGATTTCGCGGCCGCCGTATCCCGGGCCAAGCGAGCGGCTTACGACGCGCTTTCGAAACCCCACGAGGGTACGATCCTGACGGTCATGAAGGACTGGGCCGACCACATAACAAGCCAGCAGAAGAAGTACGACGACTTCGCCGTTCTCCTGCGAAGCGCGCTCGTACGGGCCAAAGAATCCCTTTCACATACGCCGGAAAAACTAGCCGTTCTCAAAGAGCACGGAGTCGTGGACGCGGGAGCGCTTGGGTTTGTTCACCTGCTTGAAGGCATCACGGACTACATGGAGGCGGGGAGCCTGCGCGCCCCCGAGCCCGGAGACCTGGAAGACCTGGGCGGCGGCCACGACCATTTCGTGTTCGCCCATGCGCCCGTGGACGTGACCTTCCGATTCTGCACCGAATGCGTCGCCCGGACGGAAAAAGACGTCTCCCATGGGACTTTGGAGGCCGATCTCGAGTCGCTCGGAGACAGCCTGGTAGTGGTCTCGGGCGAGGGCCTCCTGAAGGTCCATATCCATACGAACCAGCCGGCAGCTCTCTTCGAGGTGATGGGGCGCTACGGGGACATCCTCAAGAAAAAGACGGAAGACATGCAGGCGCAGCACGACAGCGCGGTGGTGGACACGGCTAAAGTTGCGATCATCGCAGACTCTGCCTGCGATCTCCCCATGGAGTACCTGCGGAAGAATTTCATTTCGATCGTCCCGTTGAAAGTCATGTTCGGAGACGAGGTCTTTCTGGACAAGATGGAGATCACCCCATCGGAATTCATGAGGAAGTGCCAAGTCTCTCCGCACCACCCCAAGACGAGCCAGCCCGCGGCGAAGGACTACCTTCGCGCGTACGAGGAAGCTTCCAGGCGGGCGGAGGCGATAGTCGTCGTGAGCCTGTCGGGGGGAGTCAGCGGAACGTACCAGGCCGCGTTGACGGCCGCGAAGCAGTTCGATCGCGCACCGGTGCACGTCGTCGACAGCGCCACGGTCAGTGTGGCGCAGGGACTGCTCGTGCGGGAGGCGAGGCGGATGGCGCTCGAAGGCATGGCCGCGAAAGCCATAGCGGACCGCCTGCGAGACCTGAGGAAAAGGGCCCGGCTTTTTATCGCGTTGAAGAACCTGGACTTCATCCACAGGGGCGGGCGCGTGGGATTCGGCAAGAGTCTGGTGGCGCGCCTGCTCAACATCAAGCCTATCATCGCTTTCAACGACGAAGGAAAGACCTACAGCCCGGGTTCGGCATTCGGTGCGCGGGGCGTGCACCGCAAGATAATCGGGCTGGCCAGCGAGGAGTGGAACCGCTACCAGAATTACCGCGTGGCCGTTGCCCATATGGCCGCGCCCGGCGTCGCAGAATACTACGCTAAGGCCATCAAAACACTGACCGACCTGGAAGACGTTCCGGTGATCGAGGCCACGCCCGTTCTAGGTTCCCACTCAGGCCCGGGTGCCGCCGCCATAGCCGTATTGGGACTGGACTGAAGTGCCCGGCCACGTGCTGTGGTGCGCGATATTGGTCCTGTCTGCCTATCTCCTAGGTTCTTTTCCGACAAGCATCATAGTCGCGCGCAAGGTCCGTGGGATCGACATCCGAAGACATGGCAGCGGTAACGCGGGCGCGACAAACGTTCTCCGCGTGACGGGCTGGAAACCCGCCCTTGTCGTGGCGGGCGTCGATGTTCTGAAAGGCTTCCTGCCGGCGCTCGTCGTCTCGAAACTGGCGCTCGGCGCTCTTCCACCCGACAGGCAGTTGACGGCCGTGCTGGTCGGTGCAGGGGCGGTTATCGGGCACGTCTTTCCATTGTGGGCCGGGTTCCGCGGCGGTAAGGGCGTGGGCACCACTGCGGGTGTCATGCTGGCGCTCTTCCCCGTCGCCTGCCTGCTCTGCATACCGGTATTCGCCCTGACGGTCACAGCCACGAGAGTTGTGTCCCTCGCGTCCATGGTGAGCGCCGCGACTTTCCCTTTCGTTCTGTGGGGGATTCTCGGGTCGCAATGGGTCGTGAAGAACCCTTCCACCTTTTTCGTGGTATGCGGACTCTCACTCTTCATCGTAGTGACCCACAGGTCCAATCTCGCGCGGCTCATGCGAGGCACGGAGAACAGGTTCTGAAAGACGAGCCGCCACCACATGTAGTGCATCCCACACCTACTCATTCAGGACGTTGTAAAATGCTCACCGGCCGATTGCATCGCGGCCTCCGGTCGTGGTACGCCGGACGCGCTGTGTGGGGGTGAGAGGTTCGATCATCCCGGATACACCGTTGCCGCTGCATCCCAGACATGCGGGGCGACCCGATGGGAGCACAACTTCTTGTTGTGTTGAACCATTAAGCACTATCTCTTGACTATTCATTACATTATCTTTATATTATGCACAACACCGAGTATTGTGCACCTGGAGTGCGGTGACCGAAGATGTTGCTGTTTGCGAAAGGAGGGTAGCATGCCGGTGAAAAGCGCGACCAAGAAAGTTACCAAGAAAGTCACGAAGAAGGCGGCCAAGAAACCCGCGGCAAAAAAAGCCGTGAAGAAGACGACCGCCAAGAAGCCAGCGGTGAAGGCCGCGGCGAAGAAGACTGCCGCCAGGAAGCCCGCCGCCAAGAAAAAAGTCGCCAAGAAGACGGCCGTGAAAACTGCGGCCAAGAAAACCGCCGCCAAGAAACCGGCGGCCAAGAAGACCGTGAAGAAGGCCGCCGCCAAGAAGCCTGCGGTGAAAAAGCCCGCCGCCAAGAAAACCGTCAAGACCGCTGCCAAGAAAACCGTCGCCAAGAAAGCGGCAGCGAAAAAGACGGCCGCCAAGAAGCCTGCGGCCAAAAAAGCCAAGGCCCCAAAGAAGGCGAAGTAACGAGTCTTGCCCGTTTGGAAGGCGGGCAGCAGGACCGAAGGGTACGCGCGCCCCCGGCAGAGAGCCAGGCAACGCAGGCGCGTAGAGCAGATTCAAGATCGAGGCGTCCGGAAATGGATGTCGTAATGGGTCTGCCGCCATGGTTCCACCCGATCAAATCGGTTCACCGCTTAAAATGACCCGCTTGTTCAGCGGGTCGTTTTTATTGAGGGGCCTTGCTTTTCGAGGTCCTATCTTATATAGCAGGACATCGGCTCCGCGGGCATGCGTCGCCGAGCAAGGAGGCCTCGATGCTGGATCGCCCTCCCGGTCCGCCGCCGACCAGGCCGGGATGCTACATCTTCAGAGACGCCAAAAAGAAGCCCCTCTACGTGGGGAAGGCCAAGAACCTTCGTGCCCGTGTCTCGAGCTATTTTCAGGAGAACGTGCCGCTCAAGATCCGGAGGCTCAGGCGGTCGGCCGTTGACCTCGAATACATCGTCACGTCGAGCGAGTGGGAGGCTTTCCTACTCGAAAACAACCTCATCAAGCAGTTCAAACCGAGGTACAACACCCTCCTGAAGGACGACAAGACCTATCCCTACATCAAGCTCACCATGAAGGACCGGTTTCCCAAGGCAGTGTTCACCCGCCGGCCCGAGAAGGACGGCGCGCTCTACTTCGGGCCCTTCGTGCCGGGCTGGCAGGCCCGGAAGAACCTCCGGATACTCCAAGAGAGCTTTCGGGTCGTCACGTGCAAAGACCCGCTCGACGGGAGCAGGCCCCGTCCGTGCCTCTACTACGAGATGGGCCAGTGCTACGCGCCGTGCATCAAGAACAAGGTGAAGCCGGAAGACTACCGGCGCGCCGTCGATGAGGCACGGCTCTTCCTGGAGGGGCACACGGATGAACTGAGGTCCCGGCTAGAGACCCGAATGAAGACGGCGGCGGGCCGCCAGGATTACGAACTGGCCGCGCACTACAGGGACCTTCTCAAGGCCACCAGGTCTCTCGGCGCGAGGCAGGCCGTGGCGAGGCCCGGCCAGGGGCACTGGGATTTTTTCGCCCTCTATGGGGGGGGCGGAGATTTCGTCCTTCACGGTTTTGTGGTTGTGGAGGGGAAGGTCGTCGACCGAAGGAGATGGCGGTTTGCGGACGCGGAACTGCCTCCCGGAGAATTGCTCTGTTCGGCCCTGACGCGCCTTTATGGCAACACGCCCGTTGTTCCCGACGGCGTGGCCGTCTCGCTGGAGTTCGAAGACCGGCTGCTGCTTCAGCGGTTCCTGTCCGAACGGAAGGGGCGCGCGGTTCAGGTTCGCAGGCCGGTGCGGGGCGAGAAGGCTTCGCTGGTCGCCACGCTTCTGGAAAATGCACGGCTCGAATACGAGGCGCAGGTGGATCCGGTAGCCGTTCTCAAGCCGCTGGTCGACGCCCTCGATCTCGCCCAGCCGCCCCGCCGCATCGAGTGTTTCGACATCAGCCACACGGCCGGCGAACAGACCGTGGCCTCGTGCGTTGTGTGGGAAGCGGGCCGCATGCTCAAGTCCGATTATCGGCGTTTCAAAGTCAAGACCGTCGAAGGCATCGACGACTTCGCCTCCATGGCGGAGGTGGTCGGCCGCCGATACGGCAGGATCTTCCGGGAGGAGGGCGAACTTCCTGACCTGGTTCTCATCGACGGTGGACAGGGCCAGGTCAACGCGGCGCACAGATCGCTGTCCGCCATCCTCCCAGAAGTTCCACCCATGGCCGGAATCGCCAAGCGCGAGGAGTGGCTCTTCAGGCCCGGCGACGGGCGTCCGGTGATTCTGTCAAGGGAATCTCCATCGCTTCGACTCCTTCAGCAGATCAGGGACGAGGCCCACAGGTTCGCAGTGACCTATCACCGCAAAAGGCGTTCGAAGAGCAGGGTCCAGTCCCAGCTCATGGACGTCCCCGGCATAGGCCCGGTGACGGCGCGGAAGCTGATCAAGGCGTTCATGACGACGGACGCGGTGATCCATGCCACCGAGGAAGAACTGGTGAAGGCCGTCGGGAGGCAGGCCGCCGGAAAGGTGCGCAAGTGGTCCCTGGAAAGGGAAGGCCGGACGACGGGGAATATTGACTCAGCCGGCGCCTTGCGTGGCCGGGAGGAGAGCGCTTAGACTGGCGGGGCGGCCGGAAAGACCTGCCGCCTTAGGATGAGGGAGAGGATCCAGCCGTATGTCTCAGCACCGCGGGGATTCTGGAACCGCCTGGAAAACGTGCCCTCGCTGCGGGGGAAGGATGCCCGCGCTCGCTGAGGTCTGCCCGGTCTGCGCCTTGGAAGCGATGCGCGTGCGCCGGACGGGAAGGCCGCTGCGGGACCCGTCGCGAAGGCTCTGGATTGCACTCATCGTGGCCATGGGAACTCTTCTGCTCTCTTTTTGCCTCCTTTACTTTATCATCCAGGCTTTCAGAACGTGATGAGACAGCCCGTTACCTGACCAGCGGAGAATAGTGCACATGCTCACGGATGTCCTGCGAAAACTGAAGTCCGGAACCGAGTATTTGAATTACGGCAGAGACGTCATCACGGCCATGACCGCAGAATACGCCGCGCAGTCTCCGGATGGAAAGCTCCGCGTGCTGGACGTGGGGCTCGGCACGGCGGCCGACATCCTGAACGTGCAGGAGACGCTTGCCCCGCGGGAGGTGGAGCTGTACGGACTTGAAAGCTACGCTCCCTACGTGAAGGCCGCGCGCGAGAAGAAGATCACCGTCGTCTCATCGAATATCGAAAAGGACAGGTTCCCTTTCGAGGACCAGTATTTCGATGTGGTGCTCGCCAACCAGGTGATTGAGCACACCAAGGAGGTTTTCTGGATATTCTCGGAAGTATCGAGGATTCTGAAGGCAGGCGGCGTGGCGATAATCGGCGTCCCGAACCTGGCGTCCCTTCACAACCGCATCATGCTCGCCCTGGGTATGCAGCCCTCCTCGATCGAGATGCTCGGACCGCACGTGCGCGGCATCACCAAGGGCGGGTTCAGACGTTTCATCACGACCGACGGCTACTTCGAGCTTCTAAAGGTCCGGGGATCGAACTTCTATCCCTTTCCCGCCGCAGTCGCCAGGCCGCTGAGCCGTCTGTTGCCTGCCATGTCGGTGAGTCTCTTCTTTCTATGCCGCCGCACCGACAGGGCGGGGTGCTTCGGGGACGTGCTCAAGACGCGCTTTTACGAGACGCCCTTCTTCGCGGGGGAATGACCCGCCTTCACCTTCTTCCGGGATTTCCCGAGCCGGGCTTCCATCTTCGTCACGCGATCAGCCAGCAGGCGGCTCTCCTCGCGGAGTTTCTCGACGTCGGTCTTTAAGGCTTCGGCCGCCTCTTCGCCTTGCGTCGCCGGTCCTGAGTTTCTTCGCGATGTCCCGGCAGTTCATGCGGATGCGGCCGTCTGCCTCCCGGAATCTCGTTCGCTCGACCGCCTCAACCGCCGCCGGCTCCTGCAACGTTTCCAGCGCAAGAATCGCGCCGAACTTCACGAAGAAGTCTGAATCGTGGAGATAGCCTTCGATGATTTCGCGGATGTCGTACCGGTAAGGTTCCCGTCCCTTCGCCATCCGGGCCATGGCGCGAAGGGCGGCCATGCGTCCCTGTGGGGGACCTCCCGGACCTGCGCAGGTCTTCAGAGCGGGCCAGGCCCGCTCGTCCTTCAATCCGGCCATGCCGGAGAGCGCGCCCACCCTGACCACGTCGAGGTGGCTTTCTCTGCCGGCGCTCTCCCTCAGGACGGCAAAGGCCTGGGGCCGTGCGCGTCGCGCCGAGCGAGGCGTTCGCTTCGCCCTCCACGAAGTAGGACGGGTCCTTCTTTGCCAGCGGGATGAGCGCCTCCGCCGTCTCGTCGTCCTGGAAACCGGCCAGCGCCCTGACGACGGAACGCCACACCTTGTCGTCCCTGGTGCGGAGGGCAACGATCAGAATGTCGCGTGACCGGAGCGAGCCGTTTGCGCCGAGGGCTTCCGCCATCTCCGCCCTCGCGCCCCAGAAAGGGTCCTTGCGAAGGGCCTCGGCCACGGCCGCGAGCGCCGACGGGTTACCGTTGCGGCAGAGGGTCCGCGCGGCTTCGACCCGGCCGAACCAGTCCGGATCTTTCTTGATCTGGGCCTTGAGCATCTCGGGCGGCACGGTGAGCTTGAGCTTCTTCAGCACGTTCGAGCCCGGTCTATGTTCACGAACAGCGGCTTCTCGTCGAACCTGAAGGCGAAAACCTGGTGAGCCGCCGCGACCTGCACCGTCTTGTCCTGTACGCCCTTCCGGCCGTGAAAGCGCACGGCGACGGGCATCCGGAACAGCCCGGTTGATCCCTCGATCTTCTGCTTCTGGTCCACCGTCAGGACGGCGGTCTTCTTGTCGTCGTCCCAGGAAAAAGTCACGTCCAATTCGGGATAGCCTGCGCCGAAGATCCACTGATCGAAAAACCATTCGAGGTTTCGCCCCGTGATCTCCGCGATGACACGGATGAGGTTTTCGGTCTGGACGGTGCGGCCCGCAAAGCGGCGGAGGTATTCGGACAGGCAACGCCGGAAGGCCATCTCGCCGAGGGTTTTGCGGAGCATGTGCAGCACGAGGGAGCCCTTCTGGTAAATGTGGGCGTCGAAGAGCTCCATGGGGATGGTGTAGCCCTTCGTCACGATGGGACGACGCTCGACGCGGTCCCTTGCGAAGTAGCCCTTGGCCTGGAGGAGCCTGTGGTATCCGGCGTCCTCCTCACCCCGCCAGTGTTCGCGGTAGAGCACCTCGCTGTAGCTCGCGAATCCCTCGTTCAGCCAGGCGTGGGACCAGTCCTTGCACGTCAGGAGGTCGCCGAACCACTGGTGCGCGAGTTCGTGGCTCACCAGGTCCTGCGGCTCGTAATCGCGGGCGGCCCGCTCGTCGGGGAGGCAGCGGTCGATGAGCGTCGTGGCGCTGATGTTCTCCATGCCTCCGAAGATGAAGTCCTCGACCACGACCTGGCTGTATTTCTCGTAGGGATAGTCGTACCCGAAGTAGTCCGAAAAGAAGGTCAACATGTCGGGCGTCTGGCTGAAGGCTCGCCTGGCGTGGGCCTCGAAGCCCGGCTTCACGAAGTACTGGACGGGGATGTCCCGCCACGTGTCCTCGACCACGGCGAACTCCCCGCAGGCGATGGAGATCAGGTAACTCACGTGTGCCGTGGACT
Source organism: uncultured Acidobacteriota bacterium (assembly GCA_963724125.1). Taxonomy (GTDB): domain Bacteria; phylum Acidobacteriota; class UBA4820; order UBA4820; family DSQY01; genus CAVRTJ01. Next base: position 56,194 of record CAVRTJ010000009.1, on the reverse strand, counting down.
CCTTGTGGTGCCAGGTTTTCGTTCGGTCCTTCCGGCTGTGGGCGACCTTAGAGAAGTCGCCCGTTGCCCACGACGGTCCACGTCTCGGGGACCGTTACGAGGGTCTCGGAGGTCGCTTTCTCGTTGGGGTAGTCGAAGCAGGGAAACCAGTAGCGGCTATCCTCGTCCTGGCCCTGGCTCCAGACCTGGATCGCCTTATCCGGATAGGCCTTTGTGGGGCCCGGTGAAATAGAGCCCGAGGCGCGGCTTGCCGTGATAGGAAACGGCGATGTCGAAGGGTATCCCCGCGCGACTTCGGTCTCTCCGAAAAAAAATGGTGAGCTTCTCGCCGTCGTGGTCGAACGACAGCGCCCGGCCCTTGGCGTCCCTCACGCCATCGACGGTGAGTTCGACGCAGTCCATCACGACCTTGTCGAGGCCGTCGGCGAGGGGACGCATGGTGTGCGTCGCTTGGCCGGAAACGGCCCTGGCGTCCAGGTCAAAGGAGAGGTCAAGCCTGATGTGGAGGACATCCACGAGCTTGTCCGGGGCGTAGGATTTTCCCCGCGGTGGAGGAACGGCCCCGGCCGCGGTCCGTTCGCGGCCCTGCGCCGCGTCACCCGTGTAGGTCTCGTCGAAAAGGGGGCCCTTGCGATATAGTGACACCTCAGCTTCCATGAGATAGGGGCGCACCGCCGCGAGGTGAGCGGGGCCGCTGGTGCGAGCGCACGCCCGGCTATCGGACCGCGGTCGTCAGCCACCCACGCGTCGCAATGTTCCTGTAGGGGTCCACCGCCTGGAACACTATCCAGTGGGCGCCTGACCGGGTAATCGAAAAGGTACGTCCGCCTGGCGGCGCCCTCTGTTCCGTCCGCAGCCGGTCAGGACCTGCCAGGGTCCTCCGTCCACGCTTGCCCTGGCTGATTGGACGGCGGTGTTATCCGCCACGACCACTTTCAGCTTCCCCGGGGCGATGGGAGCCACATCCAGAGACGGAGGGGTATTGTCGATGACGAAGGCCGGGAGGTCCATCGTTGCGGTCTCAGCTCGGCCCTCGGGGTTGGAGGGCGCGTCCGAGGCGACGAGACGCATACGGTAAGTCCCGTCGGGAAGGCCCTGCGCGTCAAAGACGAAGTAAGGATCGGTGACATTCTTCCCGAGATCGTACCACGCCCCCCCCTTCTCGGGTTTGAACTGAACGGTCACGCGCACGTCGTCGCCGTCCGGATCTGTGACCTTCCACGTGACCATCCTGTAGCCGGCGAGGTAGTAAGTTTGCGGTGGTGCGGACTGTGAGGGCGATTCAGCCAGCGTGGGGAAGGGGGAGTCCTTCTGATGAATCTCCCGAACCAGATGGTCGCCGAGCTGGCTCACGGAGCGGGCGTAAATCTTGCCCGGCGAATCGATCTCTGCGGACGCGAAAATGGGGGGCCTGTTTTCCGGCAGATAGGTCAAAGAAACAAGCCTCGCCGGTTCGCCGCCGCCTGTTACCAGTTTCCATTGGGCGTACTGCGCGGGCGGAAGATCATGGGCCTCTTCCGCGGGCTTCCACGGACTCCAGAACTCTCCCGGCTTGGGCGTGTTGCCGCTTCTCAGAAAGATCCGGGCGTGATCCCCGCCGGTCACCTCCGTGCGGCCGAGCGTTGAGGGGGTTTTCAGATCGAGGACCGGGGAAACATAGGCGTGGGAGGTCGCCTTTCCGCTCAGGTAGATGGCCGCGGGCGCTCCCGTGAGCACGGCTTGCCCGCCCGAAATCGAAGCCATCGTAGTGACCGGGGACCCATCCCAGTGTGCGGCCAGGAAGAGGCCGGAACCCCGGACCTCCACCAGCCGGCCGTCGACCAGGCCCACCGAGCAGCCGTCGGGAGTGCTCAGGATGCTCGATGCGGCGGCGTCGAACGACTCGAGATATGCCGGCGTCATACCAGGCTTCATGATGTAGAGGGTCGAGCCGCCGTCGTTACCGGCTCCCTTGCCGTTCTTGTCCGAGGGTGCCGCAGAGGCCTTCGCGTTTACCGCCAGCAGGAGATCTTTTCCGTCGCTGCCGATGGCCGGGATTTCCTCGCCGCTGAGGGTCGCCGCGCACACGTTCCCTTTCTCGCCGATCGCATACAGGGACGCGGGCGAACTCGTGCCGGCCCACACGCGCCCCCGCCAATCCACGAGACACCGAACATGATGGGCGTCCGTATGCAGGACCTCGTGGACCTCCCCGCTCCGGGCCGATTCTATACACGGCGCCGGGATTGCCGGCAGCCGCCAGAACGCCCCGGGCTTCGGGAAGCAGAGCCCAGACGTAGTCGGCCTTTAGGGAAGCCATCACCGTCACGTGTCCGGTAGAAGGCACGTAACGGTAAACTTTTGCGGGTGTGGACGTGCCGACGAGTAGGTCGCCGTTCTTGAGAACGGCCAGGGCGGTGATCAGAGGCTCCGCGAAATGGTGGGCGACGGTGACCGCCCCGTCCCTGGAACTTGAGGAGATCGCCGGAAGGCGCCGTGCCGGCATAGACGGCGCCGTCGGCCGCAACGGAGCAGAGGGGTAGCGCGCCCAGGTCGGCGCCTTTGGCGAAGGCCGCCGACGGCAGGAAAGCGCCGTCTCGGCTTACGCGCACGCCGTCGGGATACCCCGACCAGAGGTTCTGGGATGAAGACAAGAGAGTCTGGATCTGGGTGGCCGAAGTCGTGATGCAGGCGGCGGCCGCCAACAGGACCGCCAGCGAGAGTGGAACAAATCGTGATCGCCTACCTGGCTTCATCGCCGGTCTCCTTAACCTCGAAATCGAGTTCGATGGATCCTTCCACGATCTGCTTCTGGCCTTCCACACTGGTCCATACGAGGCTGTATTCGCCGGCGTCGGTAGCCGTGCCCATGGGTTGTGCTCCCAGCAGGGCTCCGATGGATGGCGGGAGCCCGCTGACGCGGCGGTCTTTCAGAATGAGGCCCTGGCTCTTGTCCAGTACCGCAACGACGAGAGATCGGTTGGAGGGGATCGATTCAAGGAACTCGAGATAATCTGCTCCTGTGCGGGGGCGTTGCGGATTCGCTGCGGCGAGGGTCTTCAGCAACTGGAATGACCCTCCGACCATGAGGCTGACGCGCCCCGGTTGCAGGCCGGCGGTCGGTACACGGAAAGAGACGTCGCGGGCCTCGCCCTGATAATCCTTGAGCCGGACGTGTAGAAATAACGGTTGGCCCGGAGCGATCGCGGACCGGTCCAGCCATGCGGTGTCCACGCTGTATGCGTTCTGCCCCGGTTGAACGTCGACGGTCAGGCTCAGGCGCTTAAGATTCACGGCCTGCTCCGGGTTGTTCAGGAGGAGGTTTACGGCGTCGGAGACAAAATCAGATGCAGAGGCCAGGGCTTGCGGACCCGTGAAGGCCTGGTCACTGCATGTGGATCTCCCGGCCGCTTTCCGGCACGAGACGAATGTCCGTCAGGCGGACGTTCTTGGCCTCGACGGTATCCTCCAGGGCGCTCCACAGGGCGGCCATCGAGCCGTTGAGCAGAAAGGGTGTTATCTGGCTCTGCCGCACGATTTTGAAGTGGTAGGTCCGGTCGGCCAGTCCCGGCCCTTTGAAAGTCAGTGAAACGGCCATTGTCGCCGCCCGTTGGCCGAACCGGCCGAAAACGCCCGTGCTCCGGTCCTCCATCACCATGCCGAGAGGGCCTTCCGGCGCGCACAGCTTAAAGCCCCGCTGGAAGCTAGCCACGGGCGTGACAACCCGCGCGGCCACCACCGGCATCTCGACGGATCCGAGGTTGAGGAAGGGGTGTCCGAAGGCCAGGAAACTATTACCCTTGACCCACGAAACCGTCCCGAAGGCCGTGAACTGAACGTCTCCCGAAACGAGCTGTACGCCTATCATACCCCCAGGCCCTGGGGGCTTTCCGAAAGTCGGATCGGCCGGAGGATCGTCGCGGTTCGCCCGCCTTGAAGACCAGGAAAAGCCCGCGTCGGCGAGGCGCGGTAGATACGGTTGCGGCGCCGGGCCGGGCCGGGGGAAGGAAACCCGAGGCCGAAAGGGGCGATGACAGGGTGTGCGTGGCTTTGAGGCCCGAGATGAAATCGGACAGCGTGGCGGGCCGGACGCCCGGACCCGTGCCGCGGCTCCCGAGGGCGCGTGACCGGACGGAGAGGAGGTCCTCCGCGGGGGTGAGTCCGCACAGGGCCTCCTTTGAGTAAGCCCAGGAGTAGGCCACCACGCCCAGAAAGCGATTGCCGGCGTACACGGGGCTTCCGCTCATGGCGGCGAGGACGCCGGTCCGAGAAACCGCCGAGCCCTCCAGCCTGCAGATGATCATTCTGGGCTGTGTTGCGCCCTGGTCGACTGTTCCGAGGACTTCGGCGGTAAACGTCGTGACGGCATGCCCGGACATGACCGTGTAGCCGGTGCCCTTCATGCCCTTGTGGACGTCCGAAAACGGAATGGGAACCGGATTCGGCGGGGGCGCTTGCGCGGCAGCTGCAGACAGGATGAAGAGGAGACCCAGGGTGACGATCGTGAACCTTCGCATGAAACCTCCCGCGTAATGAAGACGCATTATCATACCATCGTGAAAAGGATGGCGGGAAATCGGGCGCGACGGGTAACAGGTCCGGGGCTATCGGGTGCGGGTCCTGCCGGGGCTTCGGAAAGCAGGGCGATGCAGTCCTCGAAAGCCTTGACATTGGAGAAGTTGTAGCTTACACTGACGGCCCTTTGCGCGCGGGAGAACTGTGCCGTACGCGGGCCTGAAGCGAGGAGAAGTGTGATGAGTACTTATTTTCCGAAGAACGGGGAGATTCCCCGCAACTGGTATCTGGTGGACGCCGAGGGAAAGACCCTTGGCCGCCTCGCGACGGAGGTGGCCCGCGTCCTCATGGGCAAGCACAAGCCCACTTATACGCCTCACGTCCAGACGGGCGATTTCGTCGTCGTTGTGAACGCCGAAAAGGTCCATCTGACGGGCAAGAAGTGGTCGGATAAGATTTATTACCACCACAGCATGTACCCGGGCGGATTGCGGGAGCGCACGGCGAACGAGATGCGTGCGAAGCAGCCTACCCGGATGATCGAGAAAGCGGTTCGGGGCATGCTGCCGAAGAACCGCATCGGAGATAAGCTGATTCGCAAGGTGAAGGTGTACGCCGGGGAAAAGCATCCTCACCAGGCCCAGAAACCCGAGCCGTTCCCCGTGACTTTGCGCTAAATAGAATCCAGGAGTCTGATACATGAGCGTTATCCAGTACCAGGGAACCGGACGGCGAAAGACCTCTGTGGCTAGGGTTTACCTCCGTCCCGGAAAGGGATCCATCTCCATTAACAAGCGGGAGTTCGACAACTACTTCCCGAACCCCATGCACCGCATGCACATCCAGAGCCCGCTGGCTCTGACCAACACGGTGGACAAGTTCGACATCTACGTGAACGTCAGAGGCGGCGGATCATCCGGCCAGGCGGGCGCCATCCGTCACGGCATCTCCAGGGCTCTTCTCCAGTACAATACGGAGCTCAGGGGAAAGCTGAAGGGTTCGGGGATGCTCACGCGCGACGCCCGCGAGGTGGAGAGGAAGAAATACGGCCACCCCAAGGCACGCAAACGGTTCCAATTCAGCAAGCGTTAATCGTTCGGCGGGATGGAGGCCGGATGGCCCGGCGCTCTCCGACCTCCCTCTCCGCTTTCGTTCCTAGACCCTGTTTCCCGCGGACAGGAAGGGGCGGGCAAGGCCCCCAGAGTATGGAGGTCTGGCCCTGAGGCTATCCGCCCCGTTCGCGGCACGCCAGAAGGAGGCTACCTTGGCGACCATTACCATGAAAGAACTGCTGGAGGCGGGTGTCCATTTCGGCCACCTCACCCGCAAGTGGAACCCGAAGATGAAGCGCTACATCTTCGGTCAGCGCAACGGCATTCACATCGTCGACCTCCAGCACACACTCCGGGAATTCAAAAAAGCGTCCGACTTCATCACGGACGTGGCCTCCAGGGGCGGCAAGGTTCTGTTCGTCGGCACCAAGCGCCAGGCACAGGACGGCATCCGCGAGGCCGCGGAAAAGGTCGCCATGCCTTTCGTTACGGAGCGCTGGCTGGGTGGTACGCTGACCAATTTCCGTACGATTCAGAGCCGCATCCAGCGTCTCAAGGAACTCATGCGCATCGAGGCGGACGAGAACGCCGAGACCAACCTCACCAAGAAAGAGCGTCTCCTCCTCATGAAGGAGAAGGACAAACTCTACAAGATGCTGTCCGGCATCCTCGACATGGGACGCCTGCCTGCGGCCCTCTTTGTCATCGATGTGAAGCGGGAAAAGAACTGCATCCGGGAAGCCAAGAAGCTCGGCATTCCCATCGTGGCGGTCGTGGACACGAATTGCGACCCCGATGACGCCGACTTCCCCATCCCCGGCAACGACGATGCCGTAAGGGCCATCCAGCTGTTCTCCGGCAGGATCGCAGAGGCGGTCCAGGAGGGCAGAGACCTTCAGCAGGCGCACGAAGAAGAGCGCGCCGAGGAAGAGGCGATGGCCAAGAAGATAAAGCAGGATACAACCGGCGAAGCCGTCGATGAGGAAGAGCTTCCCGAGGCCAAGAAGACCAAGGCCGCGGAGAAGAAGGACGCTGGCGCCAAGAAAGCTCCCCGCCGTGCTCCCGCCCGCAAGACCGCCCGCAAGGGTACCGGAAGCAAGTCGGAGGAATAGGAAGATGGCAATTACCGCAAAAGTGATACAGGAACTGCGAGAGAAGACGGGCGTGGGCATGATGGACTGCAAGCGCGCCCTGCAGGAAGCGAACGGCGACATGGACGAGGCCGTCAAGGTCCTCCGCAAGAAGGGGATGGCCACGGCCCAGAAAAAGAGCGTGAGGGCGGCGTCCGAAGGCCTGGTTCAGTCCTGCATAGCCACCGAAGGGAAAGGCAGGCGCGCTGGTCGAGGTCAACTGCGAGACGGACTTTGTCGCGCGGACCGACGACTTTATCAAGCTCGTCGACGACATGGCAAAGCAGGCTTGTGAAAGCGCGCCGGCCGACGAGGCGGCCTTCCTGTCCCAGCCCTTCTCGGGCCGGCCTTCGGTGTCCGTGAAGGACGCCATCGTGGAAAAGGTTGCCAAGCTCGGCGAGAACATCCAGTTCAGGCGCCTCGTGCGCTTTGAGGGCGACCTTGTTGCCTCGTACATTCACGCGGGCGGAAAGATCGGCGTTCTCATGCAGCTGGGCTGCGAGTCTCCCGCCGATGCTTCCGCGCCCGAGGTCTCGGAGGTCGTAAAGGATCTCTGCATGCAGGTGGCCGCTTCGGCGCCGCGCTTCGTCTCCCGTGACGATGTGACGCAGGAGATCCTCCAGAGCGAGCGCGAGATCTACAGGGACCAGGTGCTCGCGCAGGGGAAGCCCGCCAACATCGTTGACAAGATCGTCGAAGGCAAGATGAACAAGTATTACGAGGAGAATTGCCTTCTCGAACAGACCTTCGTCAAGGATCCTTCCAAGAAGGTCCAGGCCTACATCGACGAGGCAGCAGGAAAACGCCTGAAAGTCGTCAAGTTCGCCCGGTTCGTTCTCGGGGAGGGATTGCCGTCCTCCTCCTGCGGGGCGGAGTGAAGCCAGATGAATCAAGCAAGGGCGGCCGGTGAGCCGCCCTTACTTTTTCAGGTGTGACGGTACCGACTGAAAGGAGTCCCCATGCCCCAGCCCGTGTACGAGAGAATTCTCCTCAAGCTGTCAGGCGAAGCCCTCATGGGTGAAACGGGATACGGCATAGACCGCGGGGCCGTATCCACCGTCGCTGAGGAAGTCAAGGAAATTCACGGCATGGGCGTGTCGGTGGCGCTCGTCGTCGGCGGCGGGAACATCTTTCGCGGAATACAGGCCGACGAACAGGGGCTGGAGCGGGTCACCGCCGATTACATGGGCATGCTCGCCACGGTCATCAACGGCCTGGCGCTTCAGGACGCTCTCGAGAAGAAGGACGTCAGCACCCGGCTGATGACGGCCATCGGCATGCACGCCCTGGCCGAGCCCTACATTCGGCGACGCGCCATAAGGCACCTGGAAAAGGGACGCGTCGTCATCTTCGCAGCCGGCACGGGAAATCCCTACTTCACCACCGACTCGGCGGCCGCCCTCCGTGCCATCGAGATCAAGGCCGACCTGTTGCTCAAGGCCACCAAGGTGGACGGGATCTATTCCGCCGATCCGAAGAAAGACCCGAAGGCGGTTCTCTACCAGACGGTTTCCTATCTCGAAGCCCTCGAGAAAGGCCTCAAGGTGATGGACGCGACGGCCATCAGTCTGTGCATGGAAAACAGTATCCCCATCCGCGTCTTCAACCTCTTCACGCCCGGAAACGTCAGGGGTATCGTCGAGGGAAAGCCCATCGGCACGGTCGTTCAGTAGGGCGACCCGCCTCTGCCGGATCCGCCGCACCATTCAGCGCTGCTTCGAATCTGTCCTGCCGCCGTCCGGACTGTCGCGTCATCGCGTATTGATGCGCTTCCCGGAAACATACATAATGTTCTCTTAATGGTACTGCAGATTCAGGAGGCCGAGTATGGTAAAGACCATTATTAAAGAAGTGGAAGAGAAGATGAAGGCGACGCTCAGCGCGACGCGCCATGAGCTGTCGACTCTTCGCGCAGGGAAGGCCAACCTTTCCGTTCTGGAGCCCGTCAAGGTCGACTACTACGGTTCCAAGGTCCCTCTCAACCAGGCTGCCACCCTTTCCGTGCCGGAGCCGCGTCTTATTCTCGTCCAACCCTTCGATCCAAAACAGATAGGGGCGATCGAGCGAGCGATTCTTGAAGCGAACATCGGCATGACGCCCTCCAACGACGGCCGGGTCATCCGCCTGCCCGTCCCCCAGCTGACGGAGGAAACGCGCAAGGACCTGTGCAAGAGGGCTCGGGAACTCGGCGAGAAGGGCAAGGTCGCCGTCAGGCACAACCGCCACGAGGGGCGGTCCGCGCTCGAGAAGAGGGAGAAGGACAAAGAAATCTCCGAGGACGAGAGGGACCGGGGCTACGACCAGATACAACAGCTTCACGACAACGCCATAGAGGAGATTTCCCAGTCCGTGTCCCGTAAGGAAGCGGACATCATGGAGGTATGACGTGGGTTCCGGAAGGCGCGTCGCGGTAGCCCTGCTCGCCGGCGGAATGGGCATCCGAACGGGAGGCGGTCTCCCGAAACCTTTTCGTCCCGTCCTCGGGAAACCCCTGATCCTCTACAGCCTGAGAGCATTCGACAGCATACCCGAGATATCCTCCATACGGGTCGCCATCCCCGAAGACTACGAAGGGACCTGGGACAGGATCGTGTCTGCGATCGAGCTGAGGGCATACAGGGGGCGGGTCTTCGGGGGTATCACGCGTTCGGCCTCGGCGCTCGCCGTTCTCCGCGCCCTTGAAACAGACTCTCCGGACATCGTTCTCATACACGACGCCGCGCGGCCCCTCGTCTCCAGGTCGGAGGTGAGAAACCTAGTGGCGGCGACCGAGGGGTGTACGGGCGCGATCCTGGCCGCCAGGGCCGTGGACACGCTGTGGAGGGTCGGCGGCGACGGGTACCTGCAGGACAACGTGGACCGCCAGGCGCTTGTCCGGGCTCTCACGCCACAGGCATTTCACTACGAAGCCATCCGCGATGCCTACGAACGGGGGGTGGCGGACGGTTTTGAGGGGACGGACGATGCGTCGTTCGCGCTCAACTACGGGGGAAGCGTGGCCTGGGTGTCCGGTACGTCGAAGAACCTGAAGGTCACCTATCCTGAAGATTTCGCCCTCTTCGAGGCGATCCTGGGAGGAGAAGGATGCGCGTAGGCCACGGCTGGGACCTGCACCGCCTGGTAGAAGGCCGTCCTTTCAAGCTGGGCGGCGTGATACTCCCATACGGCAAAGGCCCCGCGGGTCATTCGGACGGAGACGTGCTCCTGCACGCACTCGCGGACGCCATGCTCGGTGCCTGCGCCCTGGGAGACATTGGTCAGCACTTTCCCGATACGGACCCGCAGTGGAAGGACGCCGACAGCGCGGATCTGTGCCGCTCGGTGGTGGAAGAGGCCAGGGGACTCGGGTATTCTCCGGTCAACATAGACGTGACCGTCGTTGTGCAAGAGCCGAAGCTCGGGCCGCACCGCGAGACTCTTCGCAGCAGCGTGGCCGAGATAGTCGGCCTCTCCGCCGACAGGGTGAGCATCAAGGCCAAGACAGCCGAAGGCCTGGGAGATATAGGGGCTGGGAAGGCCATCTCCTGCCACGCCGTCGTTCTCATGGAGGAGCAGCCTGAAACATCGCGCTCCTGAGTCCTCTGCGTGGTCGCCGCAGCGATGCCCGGGGGCCTCAGAGGCGCTCCTGCTCCCACTCCCGGAATCTCATATTGCGGCTTACGAGCTACTGACGTTACAATACAGCATGATTGCCGAAGGGGTTGTCGATGGATAACATGCCGACCATGGTCGTCGTCGACGACGACCAGGACACCCTGCACATTCTGGGGCAGACACTGAAAGCCGCCGGCTACCATACCCTCCTGGCGCGGAACGCGAAGGAAGCCTTGCGCCACATTCATGAAAGCGACGTTCACCTGGTGCTTACGGACCTCGTCATGCCTGGCATGGACGGCGTTCAGCTCACGCGCGAAATCAAGCGCGACTACGCCGACACGGTGGTCATCCTCATTACGGCGTACGCGTCCATAGAGACGGCCGTCCAGGCCATGCGCGCGGGCGCCTTCGACTACATCACGAAGCCGGTCATTCCAGAGGAACTTCTCCTGAAGGTGGACAAGGCCCTCGAACAGTTCAATATGCGGCGGGAGCTCGGGGACCTCAAGCTGGAGTTGTCCCGGAGCCGCCACCCTCCGAACCTGATCGGCGTGAGCGCCAGGATGCGGCAGGTCTTCCAGATGATCAGCCTCGTGGCCGAGCGGGACGTGCCGGTCGTTCTCACCGGCGAGAGCGGAACGGGTAAGGAACTGGTGGCCAGGGCCATCCACGCCCTCAGCAAACGGTCCGCCAAGTCCTTCGTCCCGATCAACTGCGGCGCCGTCCCAGAGACCCTGCTGGAGAGCGAGTTGTTCGGCTACATGAAGGGTGCTTTCACCGGGGCCGCGGCAGCCAAGAAGGGCCTCTTCGAGGAAGCCGACGGGGGCACGCTCTTCCTCGATGAGATCGGTGACTCGCCCCAGTCCATTCAAATGAAACTGCTTCGGGCCCTGCAGGACGGCGAGATACGGAGGCTGGGCAGTACCCAGAGCACCGCCACGGACGTCCGCGTCCTTGTGGCGACTAACAAGAATCTCTCGGCCGAGATAGCGGCGGGCCGTTTCAGGGAAGACCTCTACTATCGTCTCAACGTGGTCTCGGTTCCTCTTCCGCCTCTCAGGGACCGCCGAGAGGACATTCCCCTGCTGGTGGACCATTTCATACATACGTACAGGGAGAGCATCAACGAGAAGGTCAAGGGCATTTCCGCCGAAGCGCAGACAAAGCTCACCCACTACGACTGGCCGGGCAACGTCCGCGAACTCGAGAACACCGTCCGGCGGGCCCTTGTCCTGTGCAGAGGCGATCTCATCCAGCCGGAGGATATCGTTCACATGGGGGTGGACATCTTCGGGACGGACGGATCCGGCGCGGAATCCCGCGGGCTTTCAGTCGGCGCTCGAGACCTTTATGCGCGCCTACTTCATCGATGCCCTCGAGCGCAACCGCGGCAACATTAAGCAGGTCGCAGAGGATGCCGGCATATCCAGGAAGAACGTGTATGAGCACCTCAAGCGATTGAACATCGAGCCGGCCGCATTCAGGGGGCGATCATGAACCCGGACAATGAGAAGCTCTTTTTCGAACACGACATCGCCACGCCTCTCACCAACCTCCACGGCGCGCACTATCTGCTCAAGCTCTACCTCAAAGAGCGGGAGCCCGAAGTGGAGGAATCGCTTCGCATCCTGGAGGCGAACATACGAAACATCGAAAGGATGTTGGGATGGTACTGGCGAACCCGCGAGCTGGACGGTGCGCTCCAACCCGTGACGCCGTGGGAGGCCGGAGACCTCATACACAGGCTTGCCATACGCGTGGGGGACGAGGCGCTTCCCGTGAGCGCGCCGGAGGAGTCGGCGCTCCACGGCCGCATCGCGATTCCCAAGGACGTGCTGGATGTCGGTTTGCTGGGCGCGGCGCTGACCCTGCGATCCGCCGCCGGAAGCGCGCCCCGTTGGACTTTCGATTCGGCGGACGCCTTCTGTTGCGCCCGATACGAACTCGAGGGGGACGAGGACTTCCTCGACCCCGTGCGGCTGTTCAGGAAGGTCTTCTGGCCGTCCGGCGTGCCCGTGGCCGCCTGGGTCGACGCGGGATTGCCCTATCTCCAATGCGTGCTCGAAGGCTTCGGTGGAACGCTCGAACTGACCTGGAAAGCCGACACCTGGAGCCTGGAAGCCACCATCCCGACGGTCCGATGAGCCTCGTCCTGATCGTCGAAGACGACGCACATATCAGGCGGGTCCTCCGGACTCTGCTGGAGCACGAAGGATTCGAGGTGCGCGAGGCCTGCGACGGGCTTGAGGGTCTCGACTCGGTTCTCAGGGAGGAGCCCGCCTGCATCGTTACGGACACCATGATGCCTAGGATGGACGGCCTCAAGATGCTCGAATGCATCGCTGCCAAGGGGCTGAAGGTGCCGTCCATCGTCGTGTCCGCGGCGATCGGCCTCCCCGACCTCCAGGACCTCCAGAAGATAGGCGTAGTGCATGTTTTCGGCAAGCCGTTTTCTTTCGATCAGCTCATCGATCTCGTGCGGAAGGTCGTTGGCGCCGCCTGATGGATCCGGTTCATGCCGGGAGAGACGATCAGCCGGCGCCTGCCTGGGGAGCGGCGCGTTTTCGCCGGCCGGACCTCAATTCCTCGAGCGAGCACCCGACCTGCGGCAGAAGGCGGTAGAAGAGATCCAGGGGAAAGCCCACCACGTTGTGAAACGATCCCTCGATGGCCTTTAGAAAGATCGCGCCGAGTCCCTGCGCGGCGTAGGCCCCTGCCTTGTCCATGGGTTCGCCCGTGGTCAGGTACCAGTCTATCTCTCCCTCGCTCAGGTCGTGGAAGGTGACCCGGCTCTCGCTCAGGCCGACGGCCCGCATGGATGGGCCCCTCAAAAGGCACACGCCGGTCAGAACGGTGTGAGTGGCGCCGGACAGCTTCCTGAGCATGGCGGCGGCATCCTTCGCGTCGAGGGGCTGGCCGATGGGTTCGCCCTCGTAAACCACTAGGGTGTCTGCGCCGATGACCAGGGAATCGTGGTTGTACTCGCGGGCCACGAATTCGGCTTTCGCGGTCGCCAGCCTCACCACCTGGCTGGCCGGATCTTCGCCCGGAAGCCTTTCCTCCGCCACGCCGGAAGGCACCACCACGTGCGGCACGTTCACGAGGTTGAGCAACCTTCTGCGTCGCGGGCTCCTCGATGCGAGAATGACCGGAATCACTTTAGAAACCTGACCACGAGGAAGATGCCCAGCAAGAGTCCCACCAGGGTGAGCGGATTGACGCTCAGGGTAAGGCCGAAGACGATCTGAAGAAAGGACAGGTCAAGGTGCACCGGCTGCTTGAAGCCTATGGAAACGCCCTTGAAGAAGATGTCGTGAAAGACGCCCGACGGCAGCAACAGGCCAACGACCTGACCGAGAATGGTCCCTATGACGGCACCGAGCATGAGAACCAGAAAGGCGCCGAACCATCCCAGTTTCACTGCAGGGGTCCCGCCGGCGTGGGCATGTCGGCCACGGGCACGGGGCCGAAGCTCTTCTCGTACCGGTCGAGGTTCTCCGACAGGGTTCGGACGATCTGTTTCAACGCCGTGGGGTTGGTGAGCAGGCGGGCCATGACCTTGACCTCGGGTTTGCCCGGCACCATCCTGCCGAAGTCCATGACGAATTCAGCCTGGTTGTGGAAGACGGAAAGGAAGTTCACGTAAATCCCTTCGGCCGTCTTGTCGTCGACCTGTATCTTGAGTTCGAAGTTCTGTTTTTTCTTATCCACGGTCTGCCTCCTCAAAGCCCGATTCTAAGGTCTTCTCTCCACGTTCGTCAACGCGGTCTCCGGCGTCTTCCCCGAGGGCCGCCGGGACGTGCCTGGGGGTTCTGGAAAGCACGCTGCATTCGACGCCCCCCTCTTTCAATGCCAGCGAAAATTCGTCGCCCACCCCAAGGTCGCGGGCGTTCTGAACGAGACGTCCCCGTTGGTCGAAGGCCGCCGCGTAGCCCCTTCCGATGACGGCCAGCGGACTGAGCGAATGGAGAAGCCGCACCAGCCCTTCGAACGAAGACCGGCTCCGGTCCAGGCCGGACCTCATGGCACCCTCGAGACCTTGGCGCGCGGATCCAGACGCTTGTCCAGCGCCGACATCCAGCGCTGGAGCCCCTCGGGCGAGAGCGCCCTCCGGCAGAGGGCTACCCGGTGCACGTCCGCGGTAATCCGCGCGGCCAGGACTCTGCCCGCGGTCTCCGAAAAGCGGTCGCAGGCTTCCTGTGCGCGCTCGAATCTCTTCAGCACGAAGAGGCCGAGCCGCTCCGGATGGCACGCGCCGAGCCTCTCTTCCAGAAGCGCGAGCCGCCCGATCATCAACCGCACGATCCGGCGCCCGGCGTCGCTGACCGCTCTCCAGCGCAGCGTCGACCCTGGCCGTCAGGAGTTCGGCGGCCACCGAAGGCGTGGGTGCTCGCAGGTCGCAGGTGAAGTCCGTCAGCACCGTGTCCACCTCGTGGCCGACGGCCGATATGACTGGGACAGGGGACGCCGCCACGAGCCGGGCCAGGCCCTCGTCGTTGAACGCCCAGAGATCTTCCATGGAACCTCCGCCCCGCGTCATGAGGATCACCTCGATGCCCGACACCCTCGCCAGTTTCGCCAGCGCCGCCTTGAGACTCGCCGGAGCGGAGGCGCCCTGCACGAGCGCGGGGGAGATGACCACATCGAATCCGGCATTCCTTCTGCGCAGGACGGAGAGCACGTCCCGCAATGCGGCACCCGTGACGGAGGTGACGACGCCCACGCGCCTCGGAAAAGGCGGTATCGGGCGCTTGCGGGCAGGATCCGTCAGTCCCTCCTCCATGAGGCGCCGCTTGGCCTGTTCGAAAGCCATCTGCATGGCGCCGACGCCCGAGGGTTCCATGATCGTGACGTAGAGCTGGAGGTCGCCCGAGGCTTCGTAAAGCGAAAGTTTGCCGCGGGCCAGTACGGTCATGCCGTTCTCGGGTTCGAAGGGAAGGCGTGCGGCGTAGGTGCGGAACATGACCGACTTCAGCGCCGCAGAGTCGTCCTTCAGCGAGAAGTAGCAGTGTCCTGACGCCGCCCGTTTGAAACCCGAGACCTCGCCCTCCACCCAGATGTCACCGAAGGCCTGCTCGAGCTCTGAGGCCAGCAGCCTGACGATCTCGTTGACCTGGTAAACGGGTTTGCCTCGCCATTCCTTCGGCATGGGGCCATTGTAGCAGGAGGAGAAGATTCAAGGGTTGGGCTTCGGGGGAGAACGCTGGATGAAACCTCATCCAAAGCCTAAGGCCAAAAGGCTAAGGGCTAAAGCAGGGCCGATAAACGGATGGCCTTCGAAGGCCTGTCCCAAGCCGCCCTTATTTCTTTCCTTTAGCTTTTGGCCCTTGGCCCTTAGCCCTTAGCCCTTCCTTTGCGTTATCCTGTCACGTGGAGGCCGCATGATCGTTGAGAGTCCAATCGTGGAAGGCCGGCTCATCCGTAGGTATAAGCGGTTCCTCATGGACCTCCAGCTCGAAGACGGGTCGGTCCTGACCGTCCACTGCCCGAACTCGGGCAGCATGGAGGGCTGTCTTGAACAGGGCGCGAGGGTTTTGGCCTCGAGGTCGGACAATCCCAAAAGAAAACTGTCCTGCACCGCCGAGTGGATCCATCTTAAGTCGGGATGGGTCGGCATCAATACCCACCGCGCCAACCGCATCGTCGAAGAGGCCCTCAGGCTGGGAAGGGTCCCATCACTCGCGGGATACGGGAACGTGCGACCGGAAGTGCCGTACGACGGGAACAGCCGGGTGGACTTTCTCCTTACGGAGTCCGGCCTCCCGCCGTGCTACGTGGAAGTCAAGAACACGACGTGGCCGTCTCCCGACGGCGGGCATAGGCTTTCCGGACGCCGTCACCGAGAGAGGGCTGAAACATCTCGGCGCGCTTGGGCCGTATGGTCCGGAATGGGGTCAGGGCGGTCATGCTCTATCTTGTCAATCGCGAAGACGGTTCTTTCTTCAGGCCCGCCTACGAAAAAGACCCGGCTTACGCCAGGGCGCTGGCGGCCTCCGTGCGCGCCGGCGTGGAAGTACTGGCCTGCCGGGTCCTCTTCGATCCGCCCGAAGTTAGTCTGGGACCTGCCCTGCCCGTCAAGCTGAAAAAGGACGAGTGCTCGTAGACTAGACTCATTAAATGAAACATCCTGATAGAGGAGGCACTCACGTGAAAGCCGGCCCCTTTTTGGTGTTTCTCACCCTCCTGACCATCGTGGCTGCGCCGGTCGCCGCCGCGCCAGCCTCCCCGCCCGGTGCCCACTCGGCGCTGAAGCCTCCCGTGATTTTCCAGACACCCATGTCGCCGCGCAACGCCAGCTACGCGATAAACGTCGCTCTCGACGCGAAATCCCACACGCTGACGGGAAAAGAGCGCGTCGTGTGGCGCAACATTACGGACACGCCGGCGACGGACGCGTGGTTTCACCTTTACCTGAACGCGTTCGCCAACGATCACATGGTCTTTATGACCGAGTCAGGGGGGCAGCTGCGAGGCGATTCCTTCGACAGGAACCACTGGGGTTACTGCGAGGTGACCGGTATCTCCCTTGCAGACACCGGTGCGGAAAAGATCCCGCTGGTGCAGGTCTTTCCGAAGCAGGATCACACGGTCATGCGCGTGGAGTTGCCGGCGCCCGTTCCTCCAGGCGGAGAGGCCGTTTTCGAGGTGAGTTTCAAGGACCAGCTCCCGCACGTCTTCGCGCGTTCTGGTTTCGCCGGCACTTTCAACATGGCCGGTCAGTGGTTTCCTAAACTAGGCGTCTTCCAGGGCGACAAGGGGTGGAACTGCCACGAGTACCACGCCAACACCGAGTTCTTCTCGGACTTCGGCGTGTACGACGTCTCCATCACCGTGCCTTCTGACTACGTCGTCGGCGCCACGGGAATCCTCTGGCGGGAGGTGCAGAATGGGAAAGAGAAGACCCTTTCATTCCACGCCGAGGACGTCCACGACTTCGCTTGGGCGGCCCAGCCGGACTTCGTGGACAGGACCGAGACGTGGGAGGGAGTCAAGATAAGGGTACTCATGCAGCCGGGCAACCGTGGGAGCATTCCGATCTACTTCGCATCGGTAAAGGAGGCACTGGCAGACTTTGCGAAGTGGATCTGGAAATACCCCTATCCGGAGATCACCATCATAGACCCTCCGCTCAACGGAATGGGGGCCGGGGGCATGGAATACCCGACGCTTATCACGGCGGGGGCGAGTCCCTTCCTCGGGCGCAGCATCCTCATCCCGCAGATCACGGTTGTTCACGAGTTCGGCCACCAGTACTGGTACGGCATGGAGGCCAACAACGAATTCGAGCGGGCTTGGCTCGACGAGGGTATCAACTCCTACTACGAAGCCCGGATCATGGACAAGTGGTACGGTCCCGGCGATCGTTTGTGGACGACCTGTGGGGCTGGTCCCTTGGGGAGCGGGCCCAGGCGCGTATCGCCTATCTCTCCATGCCGTCCATGGACCCCATCGTGAAAGACGCCTGGAAGTACTACTCCAACGGCTCGTACGGAGCAATCACCTACTACAAGACGGCGCTCGTCCTCAAGACCCTGGAGAACATGCTGGGCCAAAAGGAGATGGACAGGGTTATGCGCGCTTTTTTCATGCAGGTCAAGTTCACCCACCCCGATACGCGCGATTTTATCCGAATCGTTTCCGAGGCGGCGGGCAAGGACCTTTCGCCCGTCTTGACACCCATGCTCTACGGAACGGGCACTGTGGACTTCCGCGTGGCAAGGGTCCGCAACGTGCCCGACGAAAAGCCCGCGGGCTACGACCTGAGCGGAGGTATGCCGAAACTCTACGCGAAGGATGGAGTGAAAGGGGGCAAGGGGACCGAAAAGGGGAAAGCCAGGGCTAAGGCGGTAAGGCGGACAAGGAGACCTACCATTCGACCGTCGTGGTTGAACGCCGCGGCAGTCTCGTCCTCCCCGTGGA
This sequence comes from uncultured Acidobacteriota bacterium, assembly GCA_963724125.1. GTDB lineage: Bacteria > Acidobacteriota > UBA4820 > UBA4820 > DSQY01 > CAVRTJ01. The sequence continues at coordinate 38,001 of CAVRTJ010000009.1, read as the reverse complement.
CGTCAAGGTCACCTTCGCCGACGGCAGTTCAAAGGTGGCGCACTGGGACGGCAAGGACGGTACACGACCTGGCGGTTCACCGGCCCCAAGGTGGTACGCGTGGTGGCGGACCCGGGGGACCGCGTCCCGCTGGACCTGAACCGCTTGAACAACGCCTGGGTGAGTGAGGGTGACGGAGCCGTCGCGCGGAGCATGACGACGCGCGGCCGGACCCTCTACCAGACCATCGCGGCCATACTGTTCAACGTTCTCTGAGGAGGTCACCCAATGGAATGGGCACGGGCCATCGGCAACGGTCTCTTTCGCGGCAGGGGGAAGACCTTGGGAACGCTGCTGGTGTGGTTTTCCGGCTTCGTCCTGGCAACAATCGCCATCAATCCCATGCGCAGGGGGTTCCACGTACTTTTCGACAAGGCCCCGGCGTCGAAGGCACTTCTCGGGGGCGGCGGACTGGACATGCTTATCAACAGCGCCATGAAACAGCCGGCGTTCTGGGCGGCGGCCAACGCCATGCTGCTTTACCTCGTCCTCTTTTCCGTCGTACTGGGGCTCTTTTTAATGGCCGGCGTTTACGCGCAGGCTTCCGAGAAATCCGGCGGCTGGCGTTCTTTCTGGAGGGGGGCGGCGGCCAACGTACTGCCTTTCTCGGCGCTCTTCCTTTTCAACCTCGTGCTGTGGGTCATCGTGGGCGTGGGCGTCGGCGTCTTCCTGGTGGCGGCCTGGCACGGCGTCCACGGCTCCATGGACCCGGCAAAACCCTGGCACCTTTTCTGGATATCACTTTGGGGACGGTCCTCTTTGTTCTGAATCTCTTTCGGAACAGCGTCGGTTACGGGCAGGCACGGTGGGTCCTTATCGGACGGGAGGAGGGCATGGGCCTGTGCTTCGTGCGGAGCGTCGTCTTCACGTTCCGGCGCTTCGTACCGGTCAACGTCGTGACGTGGCTCTTCAACGCGGCCCGCGCGATCGTCATGGTGCTCGCCGTCTTCATCCTGAGCCCCGGGTACGAGAGCACGGGGCGGTGGTTCGCCACGGCGGTCCTGCTGCAGGCCGGGTTCCTTGTGGTAGCCTACCTCAGGGTCGGCGAAGCCAGGGCGCAAGTGGCCTACAGCAGACATTTTCTCGCGCCGCGGGCAGAGACCGCCCGCACCGACGTGCCGGTTGTGCCCAAGGACGAAACACCCGTATTGCAAGAGATCGGTCCCGGTGAGGTCCCGGGTCACAGCGACGCCGGCGAAGACCTTTCGCCCGCCATGCGGTAGATGGCGTTCTTTTCTTCCGGAGTGAGGTGCCTGCTCGCCTCGAACAGGAAGAAGGACAGCAGGTTGCTCAGCGCTCCGTCCAGGACGGAGACGCGCTCCTCCACGTGGTAGTCCGCGACGTTGGCGATGAGCGTTTTGACGTCCAGGCATCCGTGTTCGTCGAACCTGACGCCTTCCAAAACGGCGTTCTTCGAGGATTCCACGGCGGTCGCGGTAAAAAGGGCGAGCCCGTCGTCCCCGAGGTGCCCGGCCAGTGTGCCGATGATCCTCGAGAAGATCCTATTGTAGGTCACCACGAGTCCGTCGAGTGCGGAGGCGTCGTCCAGGTCGTCGTTTTGTTCTGAGGCCTGGAGTTCCGGAATCGCGATGTAACGCGCCAGGATGAGGGACATCAGGACCCGGAGCGTCTCGAACTCGTCCAGTTCCGCAAGGTGGATGATCTCCCGGACGCTGCGGTTCCCGTCGACGAGCGTCAGGATGGCCTGTTCCCCCTCCAGGAACCTGACGTCGGGGTCGCGAGCCTCGGCCGGCGAAAGCCTGGGCACAAGGTGGTCGTTCGGGATGAGTTCGCGGATTCGGGGCCATTCGTCCAGCCGCCGGATGCCCTCCATGATGATGTTGGTGGTGGACGTGGAGAGCCTGATCTTCTCTTCGTGAGCCTCCTCCGCTTCCTCGAAGAAAAAGACGCCGTCCTCCAGCGTAAAGCAGGCATAGATAATTTCCAGGACCTGGTTCTTGACGGCCCACCAGAGTTCCTTCGGCGTGAGGACGCCCATCTGCACGAGGGCCTTGCCCTGGCGCGTTCCCGGGCTGACCATGAGGCCTGACTTCATGTTCTGTTCCTGGGTGATCTTCCCGTGACGGAGGAGGAAGTTGCCCAGCGCCTCGTCTGGGTCCGAGGAACTGGCGAAGATCATCTCGCCGCGCTCCCAGAAGACCCTGCGCACGCGCTCGTCATGGCGCAAGGACAGAACGCCTGTCTTCTTGATCATGTTGATAAAGGTCAGCAGGTCGGGAACGCTGATGGCCTTGAGTGACCCCTCCAGGATTCTGCTGTCCATCCATCCTCCAACGCAAAATGGTAACCGACCGAAACGCTTTTGCCAAGTGGAGGGAATGTCGGATTTGGAATTGCGGACAAACCACAGAGCGCGCAGTGACAATTTCGGGAATTAACAGTGAGACGGTGAGACGGTGAGAGGGGCCGAATGAAGAAGGTGAAAGCTGCGCAGGGTGGCCCCGAGGGTCGTAGGGCCGGGCATACACGAAACCACTTGAACACCATCCAGAAGGCGAGCCAACGCGGAGTTTTGGTCTGGACAGGGAGGGAGCGAGGACAGGGGTAAGAATTGGCTCTCATTTACCACACCGCAGGGGCCCGGTCTTCGAAGGCCTTCTGTCTGCCGTCTTTTCCTTTAGCCCTAGCCTTTCAGCCTTTCAAAAAGTGACCGAGTGATCTAGTGATCACGTCATGGGCAGTTTCTTCGAAGACGCGCCGGTTGCCGCATTTCAATCCGCAATCCCAATTCCCAAATCCCAAATCCAACCTCCCCCTTGACAACGCCGGCCAAGTGTACTACAGTACTAATACACTAGGATGCTTCGGGCGCATTCGGGAGGTATGAGTATGCAGAGAAAGCTGGTGGTGGATCCCTCGGACGCCGTGCCGGTCTGGAAGCAGATCGAGGAGGGGATCAGGAGGCTCGTGGCGGCGGGTGCCATGCCGCGCGGTGCGCCGGTGCCCTCGGTAAGAGAACTCGCAAAGAACCTTCGAGTGAATCCCGCGACCGTCGCGAAGGCCTATCAGAGGTTGTCGGACGGCGGGGGTTCTCAAGGTCAAGCGGGGAGAGGGCACCTTCGTTGAAGAGAACCCGCCCGCGCTCAAGAAAGGCGAGCGGAAGGAGGCCCTGCGCGAAGGCGCGGGGCGCTACGCGAGCCTGGCCATCACCCTGGGCGCCGCTCGCGAAGAAGCCGCGGACGAACTTTCAAGCGCCTGGGACGACCTGGACGGCGACGGAGGCAGGCCATGAGTGAACGAAACGGAAACGCCACAGTGATCGCATTCGAAGATGTCACCGTCCGCTACGGCAGCACGCTCGCCGCCGACTCGGTCGGTCTGGCCGTGGAGAAAGGATCCGTGTACGCCCTGCTGGGGCGCAACGGCGCGGGCAAGACCTCGCTCATCCGGTGTCTGCTCGGCCAGCGCAAAGCGCAGGTGGGGACCATAGCGCTTTTCGGCGAGGATCCGTGGAAGCGGCGCGCGCACCTCATGGCCCGCATCGGCGTGGTGCCCGAAGAGCCCGACGCGCCCCCCGGCATGACGGCGAATCAGCTCGAAGCTTTCTGCTCGAAGCTCTACGCCTCCTGGGACGGGCGCGGGGTGCGGGATCGACTGCAGCGCTTCCAGGTACCGGCGAACTTGCCCTTCGGCCGTCTGTCGAAGGGCCAGAAGGGTCAGCTCATGCTGGCGCTGGCGTTGGGACCTTTGCCGGACCTGCTGGTCCTTGACGATCCGACGCTGGGGCTGGACGCGGTGGCGCGCAAGAGCTTTTTCCAGGAACTCGTGAGCGAACTGGCCGATCGGGGCACAACCGTCTTCCTGACGAGCCACGATCTTGCGGGCGTGGAAGGCATTGCGGACCACGCCGGCATCATGAACGGGGGCCGCCTCCTGCTGGACGAACCCATGGAGTCGCTCAAGGCCCGCTTCCGGGTCGTGACCTTCGGGCGGAACGGGCAGTCGGGGGAATCGGACCGCGCCCTCGAGGCCATGCGGCCGCTCCGCGTGTCCCAACGGCCCTGGGGTGAGGAGGCCGTCGTGCAGGCTTACGGCGAGGAGTCCTTCGCCGCCTTCGCGGCCGCGCCCGGAGTGATCGATCCCGATGCCTCATCCATGACGCTCGAAGACGTCTTCGTCGCCCTTTCGGGAGAAGAGGAGGCTCACCATGCGTAGTCTTGCATCCGTGTTCGCGAGGGAGATCCGGGAGCGGCGCTTCACCTTCCTGGCGGCGCTGGCCGCCGGATTGTTCGCCTTCCCCCTGGCCTGGGCGGCTCAGAAGACCTCCGGGTTCGCCTTCCGCGAATGTCTGTCCGCCCTGGCCTATCCTCTGGCCGCGTTTCTGGGGTTCGGCCTGGCCGCGGGGCTGGGCGCCACCATCCTGGGACGGGACCTCTCCGAGAACCGGCTGGGCTTCTTTCTGTCCAAGCCCGTTTCGTCTTTGGGGCTCTGGGCGGGCAAAATGGGCGCGGCTTACGCGCTGGTTCTGGGCAGCGTCGATCCTCGTGCTGCTCCCCGCTGTTCTGGCGGGCGCCGGGACGCCTCCGCTGAACCGCTCCGTCCAACCCGTGGTACCTCATGAATATCGGAGGCCCCAATCTGTCTGGCATCTTGTTGATCGCCGCGGCGGCCGTGTCGCTGCTGATCGTCATAGCGGCTTCGCACGCGCTCGGGGTGATGTTCCGCTCCAGGTCCCCCCTGGTTCTTCTCGACGGGATCTTGGCGGCGGGTTTCATCTGGGGCGTCATCGCCATGCTGCACCACCTCATGGACTGGGGGGCCTGGCTCGCCGTTCCGACGGTGGTCCTCGCCGCCGTTGTGCTCGTCCTCCTCGCGTTTCTTGCGGCCGGCGCGTCGCAGGTCGCCCTGGGGCGGACGGATCCGAAACGGGGGCACAAGGTTCTCTCGGCCGTGCTCTGGATCGTTCTCGCGGCGGGAGGCGTATCCCTGTTCGCCTATTCGTGGTCAGCCGCGAACCTGGAACCGCAGGACCTGGGCCGCGTGTCGAGCGTCCAGGCGCCGGCCCGCGGCGACTGGCTGGTCGTCGGAGGCAGCACGCCGCAGCACGGTGCGTTCTTCTACTCCGATTTTCTGCTCAACGCGTCCACGGGCGCCTGGCACAGGCTGCCGGTGGACCTCTGGAACCACAGGCCTCTGCTTTCTCCGGACGGGCGCTGGTGCATTTGGCTCAAGAACACGGGGAGCCTTAGACGCCCGAGGTTCGAGGTGTCCATCGCGGACCTTTCGGGGCCGAAGCCCAGCTTCGAAGACACGGGCATCGTCATGAACCGCGACGAGGCCTGGTCGTCATCGATGGTGTTTTCAGGAGATTCCTCCCGGTTCGCTCTCTTCCTGAAGGGGCAAGTGACGGTCTACGACCTGCCGGATCTCCACGCCCTGGCGAGCGCACGGCTGCCCAGGATAACCTCCGTTAACGAAAAATACTATTGGCGAGGTCATTTCCAAGGCGACGACCGGTTGGTTATCTACGGTCTCACCGGAGGCACGGGGCCGACCAGAGCGCCGGCCGCGTACACCCTTGCACGCTTCGACGTGGCGGCCAGGAAAATATCGATCACAGGCCGGATCGAAAACGTGAACTACACGGCCGTACGGTTCAGCCCATCCGGGGATACGCTGCTGGTCGGCCTCCATAAGGGACTTGCGCTGGTGGATCCTCTCTCGGGGCAGGTAGTGAAAAGACTTGTTTCGTCAGGCGGCCTCTTTTCAGGTTGGTTTCTGATGGACGGACGGATCGTCACGACAGAGAGAAGAGAAGGCAATACAGTCCTCACTCTATGGGACGCGCAGGGCGACACAATCAAGAGTACTGTACTTCCTGGCTCAATGCTGATGACTTACAAAGGGACACCCGCGCCCGGAGCGGTGATGCTCTCCGCATGGTCCATCAGCAAGGGGCGGTTGAATGGTGGAAAAGTCGACCTGTGGTCGTTGAAAACGAATACAGTACGAACACTCCCCGGCCTTCATCCCGTGCAGGTTCTGAGCACATTCTGGGCCTGGCCGGCGGGCCGGGTGGCGCGCTACTTCCTGAACGACGCCGGCAACCTCGTCCGCGTGGACTGGCCGAAGGAGACGCCGGCCGTCGTTCTCAGACTCAAAGGAACCCCGGTCACCGGAAAAGGTGGCGGTTGATCGACTTCAGCCTCGGCGAGAAGGGCCTTATCAGGTCCGAGTGGACATGCCGCAGATGGTTTTCCGATTCGGGGAAAACCGTGCAACTCCTTTCTTCACCCGTGCCGCCGAAGGCGGCGCAGAAAGGGCGGGCTTTTGCCCGCCCTTTTCCTTTTGTCGGCCCGGATGCCGGCCCTTACTTGTCGTACGGCGTGAAGGCGATGACGTTGGCTTCGTAGTCGAAGAACATGTTGAGGATGTCCAGGACGTCGCGGCGGCCCAACAGGCCGTAGCAGTCGATCCCGTACCCCTCGCCCAGGTTTGCGAGCAGGACCGTGTGCATGTTGAAGCGGGTCCTGCCCAGGATCATCTCCACGTTGCTGGCGATCGGCGCGGAATAGGATCCCGGAAAGGCCGGAGCCCGTGGCGGAACTGTAGCGGCCGGAGTTCGGCTTGATGTCGAGAGCCTCCATCTTGTTCAGCGAGAGGTGGGTGGTATAGGCGCCCGTGTCCACCATGCAGTACAGGCCGCGGTGACCGTTGATCGAGACCTGCACGAAGGGCTTGTCGTAGGGCCAGAGCGACTTGACGACGTACGTGCCTTTGCCCAGAACGGAGGCCGGCGAGGTGCCGCTGGGATAGAGGACGAGCTTGCTGTGACGGCGGTCGTAGAGGAGAGCGTGATGCCGCAGGATGGACAGCGGCAGGATACCGCCGACCCGCTTGAAGAAGTCCTCGTTCTCGCTGATGACCATGGCGGGCACGTTCTTGATCGTCACGGGGCCGATCTCGACCTTCTTAAGAAGGACCCAGTTGGATTTCTGGGGCCCCCGGACGCCCAGCCCGACGTACTCGGCGGTTGCCACGGGCTTCAGGCCGAGCTTCTTGACCCATTCGGGGCTGACCAGCATGGTGTCCGAGCCGCTGTCCAGCAGAACGGGCATGTCGCTGCTGCCGTCGATGGAGCAGGGCACGACCACCTGTGTCGTCGTGGACACGCGGTCGGTGCCTATGTCCCTTGAGCCCCACGTCAGAGACGAAAGATCCTTGTATTCGGACTTCTCCTTGATGGGGATGGTGACAGGCAAGGACTTGATGGGCGCCTCCTCGAACAGGGAGCCCGAACCGGCGGCCTCGAAGATGTCCTTCAAGGCGTCGTATTCGCCCTTGTTGGAGGGGTCGGCCTTGATGAGCCTGTCCGAGAGCTTGACGCCCTCGGCCACGTCGGTCGTCAGGTTGAGGTCGAGCCTCAAGAGCCCGACGGGCGGGTTGTCCCACTCTGGCCACCGTCTCCCTGAGGAGCTTCAGCGCCTGCTGTTCCTTTCCGGCTCGCCTTAGAGCGCGAGAACGGCGCGCCGGCAGGCGAGCTCGCTCCACTCCTTGTCCTGGAAAAGGACGGACCAGTTCTTGACGGCTTGCGGGATCATGCCCATCTGGTAGGCGCTCTCGCCGGCAAGGTACCGGAATTCCTGGTGCTCGGGATTCTTTGCCGCCATCTGCAGGGCGGTGCGGGCCGCGTCCATGTAGCGGCCGAGATTGAGGAGAGCCTTGATCTTGAAGTAGCCGAGGTCGGGATTCCACGGGTCGGCCTTGAGGCCCGCTTCAGCAACGGTGAGGGCCTCCGCATTCTTGCCTTGATCGATCAGACCCTTGGCCTGCTGGGCCTTCGGTCCGGCAGCCGCCGCAGCCGCAGGTTGCTGGCACGGCGTTGTCACGGCAAATGCCAGAGTGATGATCAGTAACAGCGCAAGACACCGAAATCTCGCAGTCATGTTCTTTCCCCCTTTCCCCTGTTCCTCAAGGTGCGGTCCCGCGGGGTCGTTGACCGGATCGCGCCATGTGAAGCCAATTCAAGAAGATTGTAGCAACGAAGGCGGGATTGCGCCAGACGGCGAGACGAACCGGGCCCGTCGGCACGATCCTGATTGCTGCTCAAAAGCTGAATTGATGACGGTCCGGCTTCCGCCTGGGCTTCTCAGAGATCCAGGGCCTCGGCGAGCCGCTCGACGTCCTCCGGCGGCATGCCGTCGAAGGCACAGGCGTAATAACGGAGCCTGAGTTTGGCCTTGGGAGGCTTCTCCCTCACCACGCGGGCACGGAACTGGGGCAGCGGACGTCCGGGCAGGCCCATGAACCTGACGTCATAAATGGCGTTCAACTGGAGTGTGCGATTGCATTCGACGAGAAAACCGGTCCGGCTTACATCCACCGTGGAACACAGAAAACTCTGCTCGCCCGTACGGATGGAAAGGCCCATCCGCAGCAGGACGCGCCTGGCCTTCCTGGACTCTACGGCGAGGGCCTCGGTTATGGCCTTCTCGAACTCGTCCGCGGGAGGCGGGAAGGGGAGGGACAGAGCGAGAGACTCCGGCAGGTCGGCAGGGGGTGCGTGTTTTCCACAGGCAGATGATTTTAATGTCGACATTGGCGGTCACGTCTCCCACGCGGCGAACCAGGGCCAGCGTTTCCTCGACGCTTCCCCCCTCCTCGAGGATCAGAAGGTCGACTCGCTTGGATTTGAGTTCGATAAAAGCTCTGGGCAGTTCATCGAAGACTGAAAGCTCGATGTCCTCTCTCTTGAGGATCGGATGTCCGAGTGGGCCATCCACGCCCTGGGCGCTGCACAGGATCACAATGCTCATAGTGCCTTCGTCCCTGAACCAAGCATACAGAGTAACACGATTCTCACCGGGCGCGAGCCGGAGGTGCGATCCGGCCCGGTCAAGGGGAGCGGGGCGATCGTCCCGCTCCCCGGCCGGTTGCCGGATCCGGCAGGCTCCGGTGCTAGTTTTTCTCGGCCTGGTCCGAAGGCTGCTTGAACAGATCCTCGGAGAAGCCGGCGTTGATCTGATAGCTCGTGACGGTCGAGGCGGCCTTGACCTCGCCCTTGACCTTCTCGGTGGTTTCCGTGGGCAGCGTCAGGCCCGAGGTAGCCTTCCACGTGCCGTAAACCGTGGTCACTTCGGCCGGTCCTTCCTGGGTTGTCGCCTGCTGCTTGAGGCCCAGGATGGACGAGCCGTCCGGCGACAGGAACAGGCGGAGGGGCTTGTCGTCGAGCCGCACGACCACCTGAACCGCGTCCTTGCCCTCGAATGTCGTCTTGCCGAGGGCCTGTCCTTCGAGCTTGCCGTCCAACGCCCTCTGCAGGAGCAGGACGCAGCCGGCTTCTGTGTATAACTGACGGCGCATCTTGGACGATGCGGACGCCGGGAGCACCCTGACCTTCGGGCCCATCGCCATCCAGGCCTTCTCACCGTCCAGCACCTGCGTCATTTTTCCCATGGGTGTCTGCACATCGCTGTGGAGGCGGTCCGGCAGAACAAAGACGCTGCTGCTCGTGAGGCTCATCTCGCCCATCGGCGTCTTGAGCGTAGTGGTGGACTTGACGGTCAGGTCCTTGAGCCCCTTCAGGGTCTGCTCGCCAGCGGCCTTCGCGGCCTGGACGAGGAGGTCCGTGCCGGCCTTGAGCGATTCAGGGGTGGCCGCGGGGATGGTGACCTTGGGGGTCGGCTCGGGAATCGTGATGTCAATGTCGTTGACCTTCCCGACCGTCGAAAGGGGTTTGTCGAACTTCCCGGCGTCGCCGATCGCCAGGATGCTCAGCCGGTCGGGGCGGAGGTCCTTCTTCGCGACACGGAGCACGTCCTCACGGGTGACCTTCTCGACCTCGTCCCGCAGTTTCGTGTTGAAATCCGACGGGTACCCGTAGAAGTCGTAGACGAGAAGGCGGTTGACGATCTTGTCCGAGGAGTCGAAGTCGAAGGCATACGTATTGAGGTACCCGTCCTTGGCCTTGGCCAGTTCCTCTTCCGTAACCGGCGCCTCCCTGATCTTCTCGATTTCGGTAAGCATGGCCTGGAGCGCCTCGACGGTTGTCGAAGGCTTGGTGGACGTGTAGAAGAAAAAGGCCCCGGGGTGGTCGTAGGCGGGAACCATGAAGCCGCCCGCTCCGTAGGCAAGGCCCTTCAGGGTTCTGACCTGGACGAAGAGCCTGGAGGACATGCTGCCGCCCAGGATCTCGGACAGCACGTTGACGGCCGGGTAGTCGGGATCGTCGAGACGCAGGCCCAGGTGTCCCATGAAGATGAAGGTCTGCGCCACGTCCTTCTTCTCGACGTAGTTGACGGAGGGCGCCGGCGGGAAGATGAACGGCTCGGCGATCTCGGGCTTCGGCCCTTCGGCCTTCCAGGTCCCGAAGGCGCCGGCGATCTTCTTCTTCATACTTGCGGTATCGAAGTCGCCCCAGACCGCGAGAACGGTCTCGTCTGGCCGGTAGTAGGTGTCGTGAAACGCGACAAGGTCGTCGCGGGTCAGCTTGTCCACATCGTCATATTCGTATTGACGCGCGTAGGGCGACGAAGCGCCGTAGATCAACTTGAGGATCTCCCGGCGGCCGATGCCCATGGGCTGGTCGTTGCGCCGCGAGATGGCGCTGTAGAGGTGCTTCTTGGCGAGGTCGATCTTGTCCTGGGAAAAGGCGGGCGCTTCGAGGAATTCCGTGTAGAGCGGGAGCACCTGGTCCACGTTCTCCTTGAGCATTTCGGCGGAAACCGTGCCGTAAGCATCGGACACGTTCGTCTCGATGGAGGCCCCGATCCTTTCTAGGAACTCGTCCACCTTGTCGCCGTCCATGGACTTGACCCCGCCCGTGCGCTGAACCACCCCGAAGAGGGCTGTCAGTGCCGTTTTTCCGTCCGGTTCGGCGACCTTGCCGCCGCGCACCATGGCCCTCATCCTGACCACTGGCAGTTCGTGGTCTTCTACGAAGATCACCTTCATGCCGTTGGGGAGCGTCTCGCGGTCCACCTTCGGCATGGTTATTTCGTGGAGTTTGGGGTATTTGAGTTCTTCGAAGGGCCTCTTTCCCCTGGAGGGTGCGGCGGCCCACGTCATCGATAGCGTCACGGCCAGGCAGGCCGCGGCGGTGATCAGGTTTCTAATCACGGTCTTGCGCATGGTCCCCCTCCTAGTCCGCTTTCTCGCTGGTGGTTTCGATCATGCCGACGGTACGGTTGGAACGCACGAAGGTCTTCTTGGCGACCCGCATGATGTCCTCCGGCGTTACCGCGTCGATCTTGTCCAACTGCGTAAAAACCGCGTGCCAGTCGCCCTGCAGATTTTCGGCCATGGCGAGCTGGATGGCGAGACCCGTGTTGGAATCGATGCTGTTGAGAAAGTGCATTTTGGCGCGGGCCTTCACGCCTTCCAGTTCCTCTTTGGTGACGGGTTCGTTTTTGAGGCGGTCTATCTCAGCGTAGATGGCCTTCTCGCACGCCTCGTTTGACTTGCCCTTGTTGGGCACGGCGATGATTCCGCAGAGGCCGGGGAACTTCTCCCCCTCGAGAGACGGTGCCGCGTAGACCTGCAGAGCCAGCTGTTTCTCCTTCACGAGGGACGTGTACAGGCGCGAGGAGCGCCCGCCGCCCAGGACGTCCGCAATCACCGTGTAGACCGCGTCATCGGGATCGGTGATGGCCGGCCTGTGGTAGGCGATGATCAGGAAGGGCTGCGAGGGGTCTTCCATGATGATGCGCTTCTCCTCGCGCTGCGGCGGTTCCACCGTGATGGGACCTTCGGGCTTGGTGCCGGCCGGAATCGTTTCAAGGTGCTTCTCGATTACGGGCAGCACCGTTTTCGGGTCTACGTCGCCCACCAGGACCATGGTCAGGTTCTTCGCCCGGTAGTATTTGTTGAACCAGTCCATGGCCTGCTGTCGCGTGATGCTCTGCAGATCGCTCATGTGTCCGATCACGTAGGAGCGGTACATGGAGGCCTTGAAGGCCACGGGGAAGAAGTCGTCGAGCAGGCGTCCGATGGCGCTGCTCTCGCCCATCCGCTTCTCCTCCATGATGACGTTCTTTTCCTTGTAGAACTCCCGCAGAACGGGATGGGTGAAGCGGTCCGCCTCCAGGGTGGCCCAGAGTTCTACCTTGTTGGACGGGAGAGAGTATAGGTAGACGGTTTGGTCGAAAGAGGTGAAGGCGTTGAGGCCCTTCGCGCCCGCCTTCTCCAGGATCTCGTCGAACTCGCCCGTCTTGGAGTACCTCTGGGCCTCCTCCTGGGCGGCCTTGAACTCGGCCTCGAGGGTCTTGAGTCTGGCCTCGTCGGGTTTGGGCCTGCGCAGCCGTTCCGCCCTTAGAGCAGTGAAAGCGTCGTCGACCTTCTTCATGGCGGCCTTTTCCTTGGCGTAGTCTTTCGTGCCGATGGTGGTCGTCCCCTTGAAGGCCATGTGCTCGAAGATGTGCGCAAGCCCCGTGGCGTTCTGGTTCTCGTTCACCCCCCCCACGTCGGCATAGGTGACGAAGGACACTACCGGGGCGTTGTGCCTCGGCAGAATGATCACCTTCAGCCCGTTCGGGAGCGTCTTTTCGACGACGAGGTTTTGAATGTCTTTGAAGCCCTGCGCCATGGCGGACCCTGAAACGAGCAGAGTCAACACCGCGACGAGGGTGCAGACAAAACGCAGACGTCTCGTCATACCCTATCTCCTTTCCCTTGATGGTACTGTTTTCGTCGCTTAATCGTTTCTCGCGATGGTCCCCTTTTCCCCGTTGGAAAATGCGTCTAATTCGTCCTGACTTTAGCACCTGGAAGGAGGGATGGTCAACCGATTTCGCCGGCGCCGGGCAGGAACTCTTGCGGCGCCACGCAAAGTCCCATAAGCTTGGGGACAGGGAGGGCCGATGAAACCCTTGAATCCAGCGGAGCTGGAGATAGATCTCTTCTGCAAGGGCCTGCGGATAGCCCCCGGTTGCTCGCTGGATGTAGACGGCAGACTGTTGGCAAAGGTCCGTGCGGGCCTCGGATCGGGACTGGAACTGACCATCCCGGCAAAGGGGAAGACGATCTGGCTGAACGTTCCCGTGGAGGAGTCGTTCGCACGGCATTCCCCATACTGCCTCGTCCGGGATAGAGGTGCCTATTACGTTCATGACGAGCGCGACCCGCCGTCACTCCGCTACGCAGTCGGAATCCCGCAGAATCCGGCCTGGTACGGACGGGCGACGAGCCGTGGCACGCTCATGAGCAAGGTGGGCGTTCTCCAGGGCACCTACCTCGGCATCTACGTCGGGCGCACCTGTCAGTTCTGGTCGGCGAGCCCTCCGATGAACTGCAAGTTCTGTGCGACGGGCCTGAACGTGGGCGTGACCGAAGAGGCGGAGAAGGCCGTGGAGGACGTGGTCGAGACCGCGCTCGCCGCCAAGGCGGAGAGCGGGGTGACCTTCGTCCACTTCAACTCGGGTGACCAGGCGGGCGGCGGCCTGGAGACGGTGGCACCCTACGTTAAGGCCGTCAAGGAACGCGTGGGCGCCCTGGTGGGCGTGCAGGTACTGCCGAGCAGGGATCTCGGTCTTTACGACCGTTTGATCGACCTCGGCGTGGACCACTTTTCCTTCTGCTACGAGTTTCAGAATCCCGAGTTCTTCGCCGAGGTTTGTCCCGGCAAGGCTCAGGCGCTCGGACAGTCCGTTTTCTTCGACGCCATGGCCCATTGCGCCAAGAAAATGGGCAAGGGACGAAATTCGGGAGAGATCATTGCGGGCCTCGAGCCCATAGAGGATACGCTCGCAGCCATCGAGTTCATCACGGACCTCGGCTGCTTCCCCACCGTCTGCATCTTCAGGCCCATCAAGGGCACGGCCATGGAGAACCACCCTTCACCCCGCTACGAAGACATGGTGGTGGTGATGAGGCGTGTCTTCGAGGCGTGCATGAAGAAGGGCATTCCCGTCGGCATGGCGCCCAACATTGAAGTGAGCCTCATCGTGAACCCGGACGACGCTCGGTACCTTGCCCCGGCGAGCCTGCGAAAGCTCCTTTACGTGGGACGACTGAAGTTTCTCAAGACACTGGCGCGCCCGGTTTTCGCGCGAAAAATGCGGCCGGCGGCCGTCTGAGGGAGGAACACGTGGCGCGGAAGTGGAGCGAGGACGTGGCCAGAAGGCTCTGTTACGTGACGGTGCTGATGATCGCCGGCTGCGTGTACATTGCGGTCGAGAGGCTCCTGTACGCGTACCAGATCTGGGAGGGTCCCCACCTGCCTTCGCCCTGGGGGGGCATACTCCAGTGGATGTTCCTCGCCCTGTGCATTCTCTTCGCCCTCGACAAGGGCGTTCCTACCGAAGGCGCCTGGTCGGGGCGGCTGCAGTGGATCAGAAGGGGGCTGCTGGCTGCCGTGGCCGCCGCGGTCTTAGCCGTCATCAAACTACCGTGAGGCCTTCGGCTTGAGGAGGAAGGGGCATGAAAGCTGTGGTCGTGAAAAAGCACGGCGACGTCTCCGTCCTGGAGATGACGGAGAGGCCGGATCCCGCACCCGGGAAGGGAGAGATTCTCATCTCCGTGAAGGCCGCGGGCGTCAACTTCGCGGACGTCCTGGCCCGTCTCGGCATTTACAAGGCTGCCCCCAAGCCTCCTTTCGTGCCGGGCATCGAGGTCGCCGGGACGGTCGAAGCCCTGGGGGACGGCGTGGAAGGGTTCGCGGCGGGGGACCGGGTCATGGCTTTCTGCACCTTCGGCGGTTATGCAGAGAAGGTCGCGGTTCCCACGGCTTACGCCTTCAAGGTCCCAGATGGCATGACGTTCCCGGAGGCCGCCGCCTTTCCCGGTGCAGTACCTCACGGCCTACCACGGGCTCTTCCAACTCGCCCACGTCCGACGGGACGACGTCGTGCTGATCCACGCGGCGGCTGGCGGCGTGGGCATCGCCTGCCTCCAGCTCCTGAAGAACCTCGGGGCCGCCGTTTACGCGACGGTGGGCAGCGTCTCCAAGGCCGCGGTCGTGAAGGAGGAGTATCCCGCGGCGCGGCCCATTCTCTACCGGGAGAAGGACTTTGCAAAGGTTCATCCTGGAAGAAACCGGCGGCCGCGGCGTGGACGTGGTGATGGATTCGGTGGGCGGTCCGGTATTCAGAAAATCGTGGCGTCTTCTGGCGCCCTACGGACGGCACGTCCTCTTCGGGGCCGCGTCCGCCGTGAAGCCCGGGGCCATCGCCAGGCTCGGCGCACTGTGGCGGTTGCGGCACATGCTGGGCATTTCGCCCCTGGGCATGATCGACAAGAACCGGAGCCTGAGCGGCTTCAACCTCTACTACGTGGCAAACAAGCCCGACCTGCTCAGAGAGGCCGCCGGCGTGCTCATGGAACTGCGCGCGGCCGGCGTGATCAAGCCGAGGGTCGGGCTGTCCCTGCCGCTCGACAAGGCCGCCGAGGCCCACCGCCGCATGCAGGAGCGGCAGACCGTCGGAAAGGTCGTGCTCACGGTGAGGGGACTGAAGATAAGATTGGGGATTTGGGAATTGGGATTTTGGATTCGACTGCGGCAGACGGGAGGCCTTCGAAGGTTCCTCAGTGATCGTGGTGCCTCTTCCCATTTACCCTTCAATTTCTGACTTACCAGCGCCTGCAGGCCTCTGTGACCTCGGTGTGCTCTGTGGTTTATTAGAATGATCGGATGATCTGGTGTATTGAGCAATCGAGTCGCGGGGCGTCCTTCGAAGGCTCGTCCTAAGCCGTTTTTCAAATCCCAAATCCCAAATCGCCCTTTTCACTCGATCACTTGATCACTAATCACAAAAGAAAAGGCCCCGGGCATGCCCGGGGCCGATGGAGTGGAAAGAGAATCGGGTTTAGAAGGTCCAGCGCAGGGCCAGCCTGATCAGCCTCGGAGCCTGGTGGAGATAGGGCTTCTTGAAGAGGCCGTTGTCGATGGTGTTCGGGCCGCCGAATGAGACGTTCTGGGCCCACGTTTGATAAACGGCGGTGGGCTTCTGCTCGTTGAAGACGTTGAAGACGTCGAGGCGGAGGCCCAGTTTGCTCTTGAAGAGATTGAAGTTGTACTGGGCACCCATGTCGAGGTCCCAGGTGGTGGGGGTCCGGCCCGCCGAACCGCGCTGGCCGTAGAAGCCCACCGCGCCGCCGTACCAGCCGACCTGAACCTGCTTGCTGATGGGCGTGCCGCTGACCATCTGGAAGTTGGCGGACAGCTGGAGCGGGATGTTCTGGAAGGCGTAGGAGCCGTAGAGCTTAAGCTGGTGCGTCCTGTCCAGGGGCAGAAGGCCGTAGCCGTTCACCAGGAAGTCCGGCAGGTCGTAGGTCGCGTTCAGGTTGGGGTCGTTCTGGCCCACCGTGGTGTCGTTGCTGGAGACGCCTTCGTAGTTGCCCTGGAGGCGCGAAAGGACGTAGGACCCACCGAACTGCCAGTTGTTGGAGAAGCGCTTCTCGGCGGTCAACTGGAGGGCCTTGTAGATGCTGACCGGCTTCGGGAAGTAGACGGTGCCGCCGGGGCTGAGCAGGCTCGGAACCGGAATGCCCGTCCATTTGCCGGGGTTGGCGATGACGTAGGTGTTGGCGCCGTCGAAGGAGATGTCCTCGATGGTCCTGCCCAGGGTCCTGTAGTGGAGGCTGACACCGACCTTGAAGTCGGGACGGATCTGGTAGTCGTAACCGAGGATGTACTCGTCCCTGTAGGGGCCCTTCAACTTGGAATTAACCGGCAGGGGAGAGGTCTGACCGGGGACGGTCTGGCCCTGGATCAGTTCGCTCGATCCATAGATGGATGACGCTCCCGTCCACTGGGTCAGCTGTGGGTCGTAGAAGTACTCGAAGCCGGAGACCTCGTTGTTCAGGCCGCGGATGGCGATGTCCGTGGGGACGCGCTCGTAGTAGCGGCCCGCGAAGCCGTAGAGCTTGCTCTTGCCGTTGTGGGCGACGTCCCAGGTGAAGCCCAGGCGGGGCGCCCACTCGTTGTTCAGCTTGATGGAGAGGCCCGTGAGGTCGCCCGTCAGCTTCTCTTCGTTGTACCGGAGGCCGAGCTTGAGCATGAAGTAGTCGGTGATGTTCCAGTTGTCGTTGATCCAGCCGGCGAAGTAGCGCTCGGAACTGGGACGCTGGCCCTGGGTGAAGTAGTCCTGGGCGATGTAGACGTACTGCGAGCCAGACGTGTTGGGATTAGGGAAGGGATTCGGGTTCGTAGTGCAAGAAGCCCGATGGGCAGCCACTGCACGAAGAGGCCGCCGACGGCCGTCTGGCCCGTCGCAGGGGAGACAAAGTTCTTGGGGCCGCTCAGCAGGTTGATGTTGGGCGTGAACTCGTTCTTCTGGTACTGGAAGCCGTAGGACAGCTCGTGGTTGCCCAGCAGGTTCGTGAACTTGACGCGGGCCTGCTCGGAGGTGTCCTTCGGAACGCCGCCAAGGCCGCCGGCGCCGTAGGACGTCTGGTAGTTGCTGCCGAGGTTGATGGCAGTTTCCGCCAAGGAATTGGGGTGCTATCGTATTGTCCTTTGGAAGCGCATTGAAGCCGCCGTAGACGCCCGACGAGAAGTAGTAGGCATACTGCCAGTTGTTGGCCGCCGACGCGGGCACGGAGAACGTCTGCTTGCGGTGGCGGTAGCTCAGCGTGGCCTCGGTGAAGAACTTGGGCGTCCAGGTCGAGTTCCACTGCAGGGAGAGGTTGTAGGGGCTTTCCTTGATCTGGTAGGCCGGTGACGCCTCGGACAGGGTGCCGAGCCCCGCGCCGTTGGTGCCGCCGATGTAAGATTGACGCCGGTCGTTGCCGAAGACCGTGAAGGCCAGCTTCTGGTTGGGGTTGATGTTCCAGGTGAGCTTGAAGGCGTACATCGGGTTGATCGAATTGTTGTCGGTGATCTTCTGGCCCGCAAAGACGGACTGGGCCGGATGGCCGTTCAGGTAGAGATACTGGTCGCCGTACTGCTGTCCGACCGGAATATTGGTGTATTCCTTGAAGCGGTTGTAGTCGTAGGCCACGTAGAACCACAGCTTGTCCTTGACGAAGTAGCCGCCCAGGTCGCCGCCGATGTCGTATTGCTTGTAACCCGCGTTGCCCGTGATGTTCGGGGCCCAGGGGTAGGTGTCGGACTTGGCCTGGGTGCTGTCCGACCAGTAGTAGGTGTACAGCGAGCCGTGGAACTCGTTGCCGCCGCTTCGCGTGATGGCGTTGATCACGCCGCCCATGCTGGCGCCGTATTCGGGCGGCAGGCCGCCGGTCATGACCTGCATGTCCTGGATGAAGTCGAAGTTCAGGGCCGACCCGTTGGTGCCGAATCCCGAGTTGGTCACGTCGACGCCGTTGATGATGTAGTTGTTCTCGGCGCCCGTTGACCCGCCGATGGAGGCGTTGCCGGGCGTTGAAGATCCCGAGCTCACGGCGGTAGGCGCCAGGTAGGCGATGTCGCTGGAGTTCCGCTGGAGGGGGATGGACTGGATCATCTGGGTGGAGAGCGTCGCGCCCGATTCCGTGGTCTTGAGGTTGACCACGGGTGCCGCCGCCGTGACCGTGACTTCGGTCTGGCCGCCGCTCATCGCGAAGGGCAGTTCGACGCTTGAACCCAGGGGCACGTCGATGCCGCTGCGGATAACGGTGTTGTAGCCTTCGGCCGTGACTTTCACCTTGTAGTTGTTGCCTGCGGGGACGAAGGGGATCACGTATTTTCCCTGAAGGTCCGTTGCGGTGCCGAGCATGCCCTGGACCGACGGACCCGTGACCTGAACGGTCGCCCCTACGATCGGATTACCCTTGGCGTCGAGCACCCTGCCCTGGATGCGTCCGCCAGTCGTCTGCGCCCATACGCCCATGCCCGCAAGGGCCAGGGCAAGGACGAACAGAGCACTCGTTCTGAGTGCGTTCCTCATTTCTCAACCTCCAAAATAGCCTCCCGCCCGTTTGAAGTTCTTCCCTCTTCCCGTTGCAACTTCACGATGCGATGAATGGTGACGAAAGGGGCTTGCCTTGGGTTGTCACCCGGGCGGAGGCCGGTCTTCGCGATACCAGAAGAGGCCGGGCTCGAGGGCGCCCCCGGTCGTGCCGGGAGCCCGGCTGAAGGCACCGGGTGTCGATGGAGACAAATGAGTTTACTATTCGATGCCGGGTCGTGCCGGAATTGCGCGGCATCCCGGGAGGCGTTCCCGTGTCGCCGGCGAGACACCCGGTTGGGAAACGGTGCCGCGAGAAAGGCGCTCCGTGCCCGACAGGGTACGCGGAGCAGGACCAACCGCGAGAACCCCGCGCGAATTGCGTCGCAGGTTCTTCGGGGCGAAATCGAATAGGCACGGCTGCAGGCGGCGGCCGCGCCGGCGACGTGTTCCTTTCGTCGCGCGCGCCGTCATGTGCATGCCATCCACAGGTCGCGAGGGCGGTTTCTCATAGCCTCCTGCACTGCGGTCCGCACAGCGGACCGAACCGCCCAACCCTTTTCTCTCGCCTCTTTGTGTTTAATAAAACCGGCGCGAGGTCGTTCTCCCCAAAGTTGTTAATGCCAGGCGCCGGTTGCCTTGCCGCCTCCCGGACGCGGGATCATGGTCCTGATCCCAGAAGTGAATGCCCGGTCTACTACGGATAAAACGCCGCAATGCCGTAGCCTATTCCCTCTCTTTCGAAAAAGGACAGCCTACATTCAGCATTCCCGCGCGCCTCCCGCGCAAACGACTTGCTAATATAACAGTACAAGTCCCCACCGCTTGTCAAGGGGAGATCGGATATTGGGAATTGGGAATTGGGATTTCGGATTTGCAAAACGGCGGAGGGACGGGCCTTCGAAGGCGTCCCTGCAGCTCGATCACTGGATCACTGGATCACTCCGCTCCGTGGGATATGGTCCTACCGGGTTTCGGTTTGATACCCTGTCGATGAGAGGTGATGACATGGATTTTGGACTGAAGGGCAAATCAGCCGTCGTGTGCGGGGCCAGCGCAGGCCTGGGGCGGGCGGTGGCGGAGGCGCTCGCCGCCGAAGGCGCACAGTGCTTTCTCGTGGCGCGGCGCGAAGATCTCCTGGCGACGATTTCGGACGATCTTCGACAGCGTTTCGGTGTGAGCGCACGTTTTTGCGCAGCCGATCTATCCACGCAGGAAGGCGTTTCAAAGGTGCTGGACCGTGTTCACGGGGAATTCGGCGAAACGGACGTACTCGTAACCAACGCGGGAGGCCCTCCCGCCGGGGGCTTTGAGGATTCCGTGTCCGAAGAGAACCTCAGGCTCGGTTGGGAACTCACCTTCATGTCCGCCGTGCGAATGATCCGGGGGCTCCTGCCGGGCATGAAGCGGAAGAAGTGGGGGCGCATCGTGGCGATCACCTCCCTTTCCGTCCTACGAGCCCGTGCCCGGCCTCGCGCTCTCCAATGCTTATCGTCCGGGCCTGACCGGCCTTCTGAAAACGCTTTCTGCGGAGGTGGCCGCGGAAGGGATAACGGTCAACAGCGTCTGCCCGGGCTATACCCGCACGGACCGGCTTCAGGAGCTGGCCAGGGCGGCCTCCTTGAAGGACGGCACCCCCTGGGAGAGTCACTTGGAAGGCTGGGCCCGTTCGACGCCCGCCGGACGCATCGGCGAACCCTCGGAGCTGGCCGCCGCCGTCGCCTTTCTCTGTTCCGAGCAGGCCGGTTACATCACCGGCGTCGCGCTCCCCGTGGACGGCGGACGGGTGCATCATCTCCTTGCGTGAGGCCGATTGAGAGGTCATTTGGGAATTGGAATTTGGGATTTGGGATTTGAACTGCGGCTGGGGGCGAGCCTTCGAAGCGGCCGACGCCCGTCGGCCGGCCTTCCCGTCCTGTTGCTGCTAATTGTTCGCCGTTGCCGTCGTTTGTGGGCTGAGGACCTAACTAGCGGCATGGGGCGAGGTTGCCGAAGGCCTGCCCTCCGCCGTTTCTTAAATCCCAAATCCCAATTCCCAAATCCCAAATGACCCTATCAACCCACAACCCTGTCGAACTCGTGTTCGAGGCGCTCGGCCTCAAAGCTCTCGATGAGCGGGGTCAGGAGCATGTCCATGTCCCCCTCGAGGATGTCGCCGAGGCGGTGGATGGTCAGGTTGATGCGGTGGTCCGTGAGCCGGTTCTGGGGGAAGTTGTAGGTCCTGATCTTCTCGGACCTGTCCCCGGATCGGACCATGGACTTGCGGGTCTGCGAAAGTTCCGCCATGCGTTTGTCCTCTTCGAGCTGGAGCAGGCGGGAACGCAAGATCTTTAAAGCCTTTGCCTTGTTCTTGATCTGGCTCTTCTCGTCCTGGCAAGAGACGACGAGCCCCGTGGGAACGTGGGTGATGCGGATCGCGCTGTAGGTCGTGTTGACGCTCTGCCCGCCCGGTCCGGAGGAGCAGAACCGGTCTATCCGCAGGTCCTTTTCCTCGATGTGGACGTCCACCTCCTCGGCTTCCGGAAGAACCGCGACCGTGACCGCCGAGGTGTGGATGCGTCCGGCGGCTTCCGTGCTGGGCACGCGCTGAACCCGGTGGACGCCGGCCTCGAACTTGAGGCGGGAGTAGACCTTCCGCCCCGAGAGGGACGCGATGATCTCCTTGAAGCCGCCGAGTTCCGTCCTGTTCTCCTCGAGGACCTCCATCTTCCATCCGCGGCGCTCGGCGTAGCGCGCGTACATCCGGAAAAGGTCTCCGGAGAAGAGCGCCGCTTCCTCGCCGCCGGTTCCGGCGCGTATTTCGAGGATGGCGTTCTTCTCGTCGTTGGGGTCCGTGGGCAGCAGGCACAGCTTCAATTCCTTTTCGAGGCCTTCTAGCACCGGGCCCAGGTTCTCGGCTTCCTCGCGGCCCATCTCCGCCATGTCAGCGTCGTCGCCGGACGCCATTTCCCTGGCCACCTCGTAGTCCATAAGGGACTTTCTGTATTCACTGTAGATGGCCACCGTGTCGGAGAGCTCCGCGTAGGCCCTGCTGAGATCGCGGAATCGCGCCTGATCGACTGACCACCTCAGGCTGGCTGAGCTGCCTGGAAAGTTCGGCGTGTTTTTCAACCAGGTTGTCCAATCGGGAAAGAACGGCGGAATCCATGGTCATGATCCTTGTGAGACGGCCCTCGGACGCGGACCGGACGAAGTCCGGTAGCGGCGCTCAGGCCGCCAGGGGTTCTTCCGACAGGTCGCGCGCTTCGCTGAGGGCCCTGATGGCCACGGACAGCATGTCGTCGTCGGGTTGCCTGGTCGTGAGGAGTTGGAAGCCGAGGCCCGGCCACAGAAGCGGCCGAACGAAGGGAGAGCGGGGGAACTTGGCCGTAAAACGGATGAGCTCGTACGCTATGCCCGCGATCAGCGGCAGAAAAACGAGCCTCGACGCGGCCTTGACCCAGAAAGGATAACTCGCGGGAACGATGGAAAAGACCAGGATGGAAACCACCATGACGAAGATCAGGAAGGACGTGCCGCACCGCGGGTGCAGGGTGGAATGTCTCCTGGCGTTCTCGACGGTGAGATCTTCGCGCGCTTCCCACGTGTAGACCACTTTGTGCTCGGCCCCGTGGTAGGCGAAGATGCGGCGGATGTCTTTGAGCATCGAGATGCTCAGGATGTACACGAGAAAAATCGTCACCCGGAAGAAGCCGTCGATCAGGTTGTATCCCAGGGAGTTATGCGCAAAGCTCATGTACCGGGACAGAAACTGCGTCAGGAGCAGGGGAACATAGAAAAACATGAGGACGCCGAGCCCGAGGGAGACGACCACGGTGAGAGCAAGAGCCCACGACGAAGCCGATTTCTTCTTTTCGGGCCGTTCTTCCTGCGGCGCTTCCTCGTGGTCCTCCTCCTCGTCCATGGCCACCTCGGCCGAGAAATTGAGGGCCGAGATACCCAGCATGAGCGACTTGAAGAGGATGACCGAGCCCCTCACGAGGGGCAGGTTGCCGAAGCGCCCCTTGGCCGTTTCGGGCAGGCGGTCGCGCTTGACGCACACCGATCCCTTGGGATGCCGAACGGCAACCGCATAGGACTGCGGCAGCCGCATGAGGACACCTTCGATGACGGCCTGGCCGCCGACAAGCACGCTGCCCTCGGCCATGAGCGGAAGGTAGGATCGCCACAGCCGGCCAAGAAGGCCTCGGCTCTTTGCGTGCATCTAGCTCCCTTGGGCCTTGAGCGAGGGGTTGTACTTCCTGTTGAACTTCTCGATGCGTCCCGCTGTATCGAGGAACTTCTGCTTGCCCGTAAAGAAGGGGTGGCAGGCAGCACAGATTTCAACCTTGAGTTCTTTCTTGGTCGAATGCGTGGTGAAAGTGTTCCCGCAGGCGCAGGTCACCGTGACTTCATGGTACGCGGGGTGAATGCCTTTCTTCATTGGAGCTGAACCTCCTTAGTAAAGGGCTAATATACCTCAGATGCCCTTTTTTTTCAATCCTCAGGGCCCTTCAGGGGACCCCGGCGCTGCCCGTCAGGCGGCCGTTCGCCGGACTCCGATCTGGCTTGCCGACGGTCCCCATGCAGACAGACACGTCTCAACAACCGGAACCGGGAGATCCTTCCCCCCGGCGCAGAGGACGCCGTTCCGCTGCACCGAGAGGGCGGAACTCGAAGGCACGGGCAGGGGCACGGGGAGGTTTTTTGCGGAAATAGCACTTATATATATCGATAATCAAGAGGGGATGCGCATGGGTCTCGTGGTGGTCGCGAACAGAGAACCTCTACGCGAGCTGGACGGGCGGTGGACGCCGTCGGTGGGCGGGCTTACCTCCGCGCTCTTTCCCGTCCTGGAGAAAAGGGGCGGCGTGTGGGTCGCATGGGGCGAAAAGGGCGCGAAGGAACAGCCCCTCCTCAGGTATCCGGACGACGATCCCGTCGTCACGGTGCGGCGGCTGGCCTTCAAGGAAAGAGAACTGTCAAACTTCTATTACGGGTACGCCAATCGCGTCCTGTGGCCGCTCGCGCACTACTTCATCGAACGGATGGACCTGCGGCGGGAATTCTATGAAGACTACGTGAAGGTCAACCGCCGTTTTGCGAGGGAAACCCTGAAACACTCCAGGGAAAGCGATACGATCTGGGTCCAGGACTATCAGCTCATGCTGGTGCCCCTCTTCCTGCGGTCGGCGCGGCCGAAGGCGAAGATCGGCTTGTTCTGGCACATCCCGTGGCCCGCGCTTGAGGTCTGGCGGGTCCTCCCGCAGGCGAAGGACCTGCTCGAAGGCATGCTCGGCAACGACCTGATCGGGTTTCACGTGCAGGAGTACGTGGACAACTTCCTGGAGGCCGCCAGGGTGCTGTTGAACGCGGAGGTGCAGGGCAACCGCGTGCATTGGAAGGGCCGCACGATAAAGGTCGAGCCCCATCCGATCGGCATAGATTCACAAAAATTCAGGCATCTGTCCTACCAGCCCGACACGCGCTTCGAGTCCATGCGGTTGCGGCAGGAAGCCAAGGACATGGTCCTCATACTCGGCGTGGACAGGCTGGATTACACGAAGGGCATTCTGGAGCGGCTGCTCTGCTACGAGCGCTTTCTGCGCTCCAATCCCCAGTTCAGGCGAAAGGTATGCTTCTTTCAGATCGCGACGCCCAGCCGGACGCGCGTGGAGTCCTACAGGATCCTCAAGCGCCAGATCGACGAGGTCGTGGGCCGCATCAACGGGTCTTTCATGCAGCAGGACTGGGTTCCCGTAACCTATCTCTACAGGACCCTCACGCACGAACAGCTCGCGGCGTACTACCGGGCCGCGGACGTCGCCCTGGTCACGCCTCTGAGGGACGGGATGAACCTCGTGGCCATGGAATTCGTGGCCGCCAACGACGGGGGGGTCCTCATCCTGTCTGAACTCGCGGGGGCCTCGCGCGTTCTGCCGGAAGCCCTGCTCGTCAACCCTTACGACGTGGACGAGGTCGTCGCGGCGTTGAAGAAGGCGTGCCAGATGTCGGCACGGGAGCGATACGAGCGCCTCTCCGCGCTCAAGAAGCGGGTGGAGCACATGGATGTGAGCACCTGGAGCCATAAGTTTCTGTCCGCCCTCGAAGCCTGACGTGCCGGGATTGAGCCGGTGCCATGCGGCCCCGATGCCGCATTCGTGGAAGGGGGGAAATACCCCGCCCGGTTTCGAGGGGGAGCACAATGCCTTGATTTCGGGCATTGAAACGCCTCCATACCTATTGACACTGGCTTTTTGTCCATACTAACCTGTCCGCGTAACGGGGCCACGCAAAACTGAGGATTCGAGGAAAGGAGGATCGCATGAGGATGAGAGTATTCGTAGGGGCCGCATTGCTGTGCGCAATGGCCACGGGGGCCTGGGCGTCCGGCACGCTCATTTCCGAACAGGGATCCAGGGCGGCGGCACAGGCCGGCGCGTTCACCGCCCGGGCGGACGACGTGACCGCCGTCTTCTTCAACCCGGCCGGGCTGGCCTTTCAGAAGGGCTCGCAATTCGCTTTCAACCTGACCTACATCAACGCCGACGTGAAGTACGAGAGCCCGACGCTGGGAAGCCATACGGACAACGCAAAGAATTTCTTCCTGCCGGCCGTATACTATTCCACGCCGCTTTCCGACCGGGTGACTTTCGGCATCATGGCGAACGCGCCGTTCAATCTGGCCACGGACTGGTCCGACAACTTCCCCGGCCGTTTCGTGAGCCGGCACGCCAAGATCGTGACCACGGACGTCCGCCTTGCGCTCGCATTCAAGTTGGACGACTACAACGCCCTGGCTATAGGGCTCGACTACTACGACTCCAAACTCAACCTCATCAGGGCGGTCAACACCTCGGCCCTCTCGACCGCCGTGAACCCGAACGGCATCCCGCTCCCGATCCCGCCGTATTTCGTGCCCTACTACCGGTATTCGGAAGGGTCTGTGGACACGTGGCTCAGGGACCAGGCCTACGGCTGGAACATCAGCTACATGTACAAGATGAAACCGTGGTCCTTCGGCCTGTTCTACCACAGCAAGGCGAGCTTCGATTACCAGGGCCATGCCTCGTTCGAGACGTCGCCCAAGATCGGAAGCCTGTCCAAGTACTTCCCGGGCGAGGAAGCCAGCCTTTCGCTGGACTCCGTCCCCGCCGAGGCCAAGATGGGCTTCGCGTACACCGGCGATCCGCTGGAAGTGGAATTCGACGTCTCCTGGACCCAGTGGAGCTCGTGGGGCCGCAGCATGGCACACTTCAGCCAGCAGACGCCGGCCGTCCAGGACGAAGAGTTCGTCTTCGACTGGAATGACGCGTGGTGCTACCGGCTGGGATTCAACTACAAGGTCAATCCCAACTACAGCATCTACTGGGGCGTACTGTTCGATCAGGCTCCCGTGCCGGACAGCACGCGGACGCCCGTCCTCCCCGACCAGGACCGCTGGTCGGTCCAGTTCGGAACCGGCTATCACAACGCCCGCTGGTCCTTCGACTGGTACGCCATGTACCTGAAGTTCAAGGAGGCGAGCGCGTCGAACCCGCTCACCGCCTACGACTACAACGGCCTGCCCCACCTGCCCGCGCCGCTGCCGCCGTACCCGACGAAGTTCAACATCCTTCCCGACGGCGTGTACAAGGGCACCGCCTACCTCTTCGGCATGCAGTTCGGCTACAAGTGGTAGCCGTCGGATAACACCCTAGGGGGGGCCGCGAATGCGGCCCCCTTTTTCTTTTGCCCCGCCCCCTTCCGCCGCGCTCGTTCCCCTCGCCCGACTCCGGCCCCGCATCCCCCCGCATAACGACAAGCGTGGCCTTTTTGGCTTAGAATGATGGCATCGTGGAAAAAAGGGCCCTCCTGACTTGTTGCAAGAACGGACGAGGGAAGAGGGACTTTCGGGAGCACCGGCGATTCTGCATGGGAGAGAGCGCATGGACAAGAAAATAGTCTTGGTGACGGGCGCGAGTTCCGGCATCGGCGAAGCGGTGGCCAGGAAACTGGCGAAGGGCAGGCACACGGTCGTTCTTTCCGGCCGCAGCAAGGCGAAACTTGTCGGTCTCGAACGGGAACTGGCGGGCAAGGGACAGCGCGTGGTGGCCGTATCGGGTGACCTGGCGAAGGAGGAGGATGCGAAAAAGGTCGTTAGCGAATCCCTGAAGACCTTTGGCGCCGTGGACGCCATCGTTCACGCGGCGGGGGTCTTTCACGTAAGCCGGCTCGAAGACACGTCCTCGGAAACCTTCCGCGGCGTGCTGGACACGAACCTGACGTCCCTGTATTTCCTCATGAAGTACCTGCTTCCGCACTTCTATGCGCAGAAGCGCGGCCAGGTCGTCGCCGTCTCGTCGGTGGCGGGCCGCCAGGGTTTTGCCGGTGAGACCGCTTACTGCGCCAGCAAGTGGGGGCTCATGGGGTTCCTCGAGGCGCTGCGCCTCGAGGCGAAGGAGCGGGGCGTGCGGGTCACGGCCATTCTCCCCGGGCCCACTCTGACGCCGGCGTGGAAGGCCTTCGACGGCCCCGTGCCGGAAGACAGGCTCATGGCCCCGGAGACGGTCGCCGACAGCATCCTCTTCGCGCTCGACCAGCCCGAAGGCGCGCTCGTCGAATCCCTGATCGTCACGCCGTCCCGTGATCCCTTCGGGGGCCGGGAAAAGATCTGATGACGGGGATGCGGTACGCAGTCGCCGGCCTGGGAGCAGTTCGGCGATATAGCCCATGAAGGTGCCCCTGCAGAAGCAGACGAACGGGATTCCCGACAGGGTCTGGGACGCCCTCGTCGTCGGTGCCGGCCCGGCCGGTTCGATGGCGGCCCTGCACCTGGCTCGGCTGGGCCATTCGGTCCTCCTTGTCGACAAGGCCGAGTTCCCGCGGGAGAAGGTCTGCGGCGACGGCCTGATTACCGACTCCTTGAACTGCCTCAAGCGCGCCGGTCTCTACGATGAAGTCTCGTCGGCCGGCTATTCCCTGACCCGCGCGGTGATATTCAGCCCCTCCCGGGTGGAGCTGGAGGTCGAAGGGGAGTGCATTACGCTCAAGCGCATCCGGCTCGACGAGATCGTGGCCAGGGGTGCCGTTTCGGAGGGGGCCGTTTTCTGCCGGGCCGCGGTGGAGGACATATCCGCCGACGAAGGAGGCGTCGCGGCCCTGCTGGATGGGCAGGAGTCCATGCGGGTCCGGGCGAAGGTCGCCTTCCTGGCGACGGGAGCCGACGTATCCCTGCTCCAGAAGTTCGGCATGGTGGAGCGGCGGTCCTCGAGCGCCTTCGCCCTCCGATGCTACGTGCGGTCGGCGTTGCCCCTTGACCGGCTGATATTCACCTACGACAAGAGCATCCTGCCGGGCTACGCCTGGATATTCCCGCTGGGGAGCGGTGAGTTCAACGTGGGGTGCGGCGTCTTCAACGCCAGGCAGAGCTCGAAGAAAGTCAATCTCAAGCGTGCCTTCCAGACCTTCGTGACCGAATTCCCCCTGGCCAGGGAGCTCATGCGCGTCGGCGAGGCCCTGAGTCCGCTCAGGGGCGCCATGCTGCGGTGCGGCCTTTCGGGCACCAGCCCTTCCGCCTTTCCCCACGTGCTGGGCATCGGCGAGAGCATCGGCACGACCTTCCCCTTTTCCGGAGAAGGCATAGGAAAGGCCATGGAAACGGGGGAGATGGCCGCGCACGCCGTCCACGAGGCGCTGGGCTCGGGGAACGAGCAGGCGCTTTCGGATTTCCTGGCGCGGGTCAGGCAGACCCTCCACTCCAAATACCTCGCCTATGAAGCGGCCGAGAAATGGCTGTCGAGGCCCTGGCTGAACGACCTGGTGTTCAGGCGGGCGCGCAGGAGCCGCTTTCTGCGGGAATCCCTCTCCGGGATAGCCGCGGAGACCACCGATCCCCGCGACGTGTTTTCGGTGAAAGGCCTGATGCGGTCCTTTCTGGGATAGTCCCGGCCGGGCGCGGAACCCCGTCGAGTACGGCAAGAGAAGGGGGCGGGCCCGTGGCCTGCCTCTCGACCGGTCGGGCCGGCGGGGTTCTCTTGGTTCAGCGGAAGGACGATAGCGTCCGGGTCTTTGCGGTTGCGAACCCGGCGGGCCGTCAGGCCTTGGCGGGGATTACCGTGACGAGGACGGCGAAGAAGTGGAAGATGCTGCCGGCCAGCACGAAGAGGTGCCAGATGGCGTGGTTGAGGGGGAGCTTGTGCCAGGCGAAAAAAATGGTACCCAGGGTATAGGCCACGCCGCCCATGAAAAGGAAGGCTATACCCTCGGGAGGAATGGCCGCCAGGACAGGCTTTACCGCAATCACGATGATCCACCCCATCATGATGTAGATCATGGTGGAGGCGATGGCGAAGCGGTGGACGACGAAGTACTTTGCAACGATGCCCGTCAGAGCGAGGCCCCACTCCACGCCGAACAGGCTCCAGCCCCACGGTCCCCTGAGAGACACCAGCGTGAAGGGCGTATAAGTGCCGGCGATCAAGATGAAGATGGCCGAATGGTCGATGACCCTCAGGGTGTGTTTAACGCGGGGTCCCTGAAAGCTGTGGTAGAGGGTCGACGCCA
This sequence comes from uncultured Acidobacteriota bacterium, assembly GCA_963724125.1. Taxonomy (GTDB): domain Bacteria; phylum Acidobacteriota; class UBA4820; order UBA4820; family DSQY01; genus CAVRTJ01. Next base: position 8,656 of record CAVRTJ010000009.1, on the reverse strand, counting down.
GGTACAGAAGGACAAGGCTGGAGCCGAACACGCTGCAGCTGACGACGGTCCAGACGTTGCCCTCTGCAGGGCGGCCAGCGTCACCAGGACGGGAAGCCCCGCAAGGCTGAGAAGCAGGCCGATACCGTGGGTCACACTGTTGGCGAGTTCTTCAAGACCGTCGCGGCTCACGATTCTCTCCGGAGGCGCTCTCTGCGCCGCACACATTCAAAGGCATAACATACCAGAGCCGCTGAACGCTGGGAAGAGGGACGCCGCCGTGACCAGTATTAGGGGAATAGGTGAATCCGGCATGGGATGGGCTATGTTGGGCCGCGAGCGGGGCGGTCTTCGAAGGCCCGTCATTTGTAGTTCTTCAAATCCAAAATCCCAATTCCCAAATCCGAAATTACTTCACTGCCCTGCCAGTTCCAGCAGACGGTCCGCGATGGTTTCCGGCGAGCCTGCGGCGGTGTTGAAGAGGAAGACCCTCGTGTGGGAGAAGAGCTGCTCGTGCCGGGTCCGGAGAAGCTCGGTCCGGGCGGTGTCCGTAACGCCCGAAAAGTGGGGGTTGAGGAAGGAGAACGCCGCGCCCCTCGCGCCGGGCAGGCGGCCCTCGGCCAGCATGCGCACCGCGTCCCTGGCCTTCAGTTCCTCGATCGGCCGGCAGAACGGGGTCGGCCATGAGCAGGACGCAGGCCGCGGGGCGGGTCCTGCGCACGTGTCGCCGCGCGCCGCCCAGCCAGTAAGGGTCCAGCATGATGCGGCCGTGGGTCGAGGCCAGGGTGCAGGCGGCGGCGCCCAGGTCCAGCGGACACCTGTCCTCGAACTGGCAGTATTCCACCCGGCACTGGTCGCGGCTGACGACGATGTTCTCGAGCTTCGACCGGTCCATGAGGCGGTCCAGCTCGGGCACGCGCCTGGCCCACTTGGCTTTCAGGTAGAGCTTTCGCTCGACCAGATCGGCCACGGGCCCGGCCCCCGCGAATCTCACATAGACGGCGTCGGAGCTCACCAGACGAACGCCCTCCCGCCGGATGGCCTCCGCGAGTATGGCCGTGCGGCCCGTACCCGGGGCGCCCCAGACCAGAAGGCCCCGGCCTTCCCTGTCCAGGGCCGCGCAGTGTCCGAGCAGTCCGCCCGAGGACCGCGCCGCGGAATCGCTCGCGAGGGCGAGCGCCAGCGAGCGCGCCTGTCCGTAAAAGGCCGTATTGAAGAGGAACCCCGTCGCCGTGTCCAGGCTCAGGTGGGCCTGGGGCTCGCGGCCGGGGATGTCCTTGACGCCGTAGACCAGGGCGTGGGGTTCGAGGTCGCCTTCGAGGGGCGCGGGGTAGAAGTTCTCCTGGTAGAAATCCGCCAGGTGGGGGGAGTTCGTCCTGAGCTGAACGACGACCCCGGCGATGGAGGCGTTCCACTCGAAATAGCTGTCGGCGGGCAGATTCGATTCCGCGACGGCGAGCAGCTCGTTGCGGGCTTCAAGCCCCGGGACGGCAAGCGTCCGGGCGTAGTCCCGGACCTTGGTGGTGACGTTGTTGAGGGCCTTGGGCCGCAGGCGTCTCGGTGGTTCCAGCTTCGCCAGGGCCCCCTCGATGCGCCGCATGCCCTCTTCCAGCCTCGGCATGGAGGTGGCGAAAGACAGGCGCATGTGTTCGTCCGCCATGAAGGCCTCGCCCGGCACCACCGCCACGGCGGCTTCCTTCAGAAGGTAGTAGGCCAGGCCGTAGGTGTTGCGGATCGGGGCGCCCTGGAATTCCCTGTCCAGGTAGGCCCGGACGTTCGGCAGGGCGTAGAAGGCGCCCGCGGGCGACACGCAGGACACGCCCGGCAGGGCCTGGAGCTTGTAGACGAGGAAGTTCCGGCGCCGCTCGAACTCCTGGCGCATGCGCTCCACATCCATCGAGCAGGCGGTTAAGGCCGCCACGGCGGCCTTCTGCACGAAGGACGTGGCGTTGCTCGTGTTGTGCGACTGGATCTTGGCGCAGGCGGCGATGACTTCTTTGGGCCCGGCCGCGTACCCGAGGCGCCAGCCCGTCATGGAGAAGGCCTTGGAGAATCCGTTCACGACCACCGTGAGCTTCTTGATCTTCTCGCTCAGGGACGCGATGGAGATGAACCGCCGTCCGTCGTAGAGGAGTTTCTCGTAGATCTCGTCGGCGATCACCCAGAGCTGTTCGCGGACGCAGACCTCGGCGATGGCCTCGAGGTCCTCCTTCGCGTACACGGCGCCGGTCGGGTTGCAGGGGTAGTTCAGCAGCAGGGCCTTGGTGTTGGGCGTGACGGCCGCAGCCAGGTCTTCGGCGCGGAGTCGGAACCCATCCTCCTCCCGCGTGGGGATGAAGACGGGGTTGGCGCCGGCCAGCTTGACCTGGTCCGGATAGGAGACCCAGCACGGGGAGGGTATGAGCACGTCGTCGCCGGGTCCGAAGAGGGCCATGGCCACGTCGAACAGGTTGTTCTTGGCCCCGGGCGAGACGATGATCTCGTCCGTCGCGTAGTCCAGGCCGTTCTCCCTCAGGAGCTTTTCCCGGATGGCCTCCTTGAGTTCGGGGACGCCGTCGTTCGCCGTGTACTTGGTGAAATCGGCGTCCACCGCCGCCTTGACGGCGCGCTTGATGGGATCGGGCGTGGGGAAATCGGGCTCGCCGACGGAGAAGTCGACGACGTCGATGCCCTGCGCGCGCATCTGGAGCGCCCGCGCCGTGATGCGCAGGGTAGGGGACAACGCGATGCGGTTCGCCCGTTCGGAAAGCATGCTTGTTCAGTCCTTCCCCGATAGAACCGGACGACGGGACGGCAGCGGGCGGCCGATTGGGTGCCGCCGCCCGGCCGCTCCGCCCTGCCGGGTGACTACTTGTCGTCTTTCGCGCTCTCCGGCGGCGTCTTCTGCCGGTTTACGAGGTCCTGTATGCGGACGCCGGTCAGGTTCTCCACGACCGCCGGCAACTGGGCCAGCACCGACGCGACCTGCCCGGTGATCTTCGGCGCTCCTTCCGCCGTCGCCGACCATGATGATCTTGTCCACCTTGGACAGGGGCTCGGAGACGGCGCGGGCGAGTTCGGGAAGTATCTTGATAACCTCTTCCTTCAGCCCGGCGTCGGAATATTCGCGCCATGCCGAGGCCTTTTCGCGCATGGCCGCCGCCTCGGCCTCGCCGGCCGCCTTCACGGCCTCGGCCTGCGCCAGGCCTTCGAGCTTGACGCCTGCCGCTCGGCCCTTGGCCTCGAGTTCCTTGCGGTAGGCCTCGGCGTCGGCCTCCAGCTTCTTCTGGTGAAGCATGGCCTCGGCGGGGCGCTTCACCGTGGATTCGAGTTCCAGTTCGCGGCGCTCGATCTCCTTTTTCTCGATCTTCGCCGAGAGTTCCTTTTCCGTCAGGCGGACCTGGTATTCCTGGCGCTTGAGTTCGTCGGAGAGCTTTGCGCGTTCCAGGTCGTACGCCACGTCGGCCTCGGCGCGGCGGACGTTCACGGAGGCCTGGAACTCGGCCCGCTGGATCTCGAAGTCGCGCGTGGCCTTCGCCAGTTCCGCTTCGGCCTGCAGCTTGGCCACGTCGCCCTCCTTGCGGTACCCGGCGGCGCGGATGGCGGCGTCGCGCTCCGTTTCGGCCTGGGCGATGATGGCGTCCCGCTTGACCTCGGCGATGCGCCTGGCGCCCAGGCTGGTGATGTAGTCCTGGGCATCGGTGATGTCCTTCAGCGAGAAGGAGATCAGTTCCAGCCCGAGGCGCTCGAAGTCGGCCTTCGCCGCCTGCCGCACCCTGGAGGCGAACACCTCGCGCTGGCCGTAGATGTCCTCCACGGACATGCTGCCGAGGATCGCCCGCATGTGGCCCTCGATCACCTCCTGGGCCACGTAGGTCATGCCCGACGCGCCCTTGCTCAGGAAGTTCTCCACGGCGCGGTGCAGTTGGTACTCTTCCGCGCTGGCCTTGACCTGGCCCTGCGCCTCGGCGGCGATGAGGACGCCGTGGGCCGTCAGGACCTCGGGGCACCTGAGCGAGATGGAGAGCACTTCCAGCGGGAAGACCTCGACGGTTTCGAGGAAGGGCAGGACGAACGTCCCGCCGCCGATCTGGAGCCGGTAGCCGACGCGCCTCGACCGTCCGTCCGGCTCTGCGACTGCGGAATGGCGGCCCGATATGACCAGCACCTGGTTGGGGCCGACCTTGCGGTAGTTGAGGACCCAGACGACGGCGACGGCGATTATGACTACGGCTGCAGCAATGAGCGAATACGTAAGGACCATGATCCCCTCCACCTCAGGCCCTCGCGGGCCTTGGCCCCACCATAAGCCAATTGCCCCTGAACCTCAAGAGGACGGCGGACCCGCCTTGCGTGGGTGGGGCTTTCCACTTATGCTAACACCTTAAGGGCGATTAATCACCGAGGGGGCCATGACAAGACCTTACGATCCCGACGTCTACAAGCGGTTCGCCGAAAACCTCAAGGCCTCCCTCGACGGGCCGAACGTCGAACACCCGTCCATGCGGAGCCTCCGCCGGAAGGCGCTGGCCTCGGCCCGAAAGACCAAAAACGGATCGGCGCTCTGGTACTCCAAGCTCTCCTCCCGCATCGCGCCCCGGACGGTCTACCTGGGGAACGGCCCCGAGATCGTGCTGCCCACGCCCTCTCCGCTTCAACTGGACATCGTCGAAAAGGCGCCCGACGAACTGCACAAGGTCCTCCAGCTCGTGAGGACCATGCCCTTCGTCCACATCCGGCGGCAGATGGGGGACAACGCGGAATTCAATCCCATCTGCAACCTCTACGTGTGCGTGGCCGACGTGAAGAACTACCGCCTGGCCCTGGAGTGGGCCTCCACCATGGGCCCCGTGAAGAGCGGCCGCAAGGGCCCCGAGTTCGTCATGATCGACATCCCCGAGGAGCACATGCTCCGCATGCAGGTGCTGGCCATTCCCGAGCACGACGTGAACGTCGCCCTGGGCACCGACTACACGGGCGAATGCAAGAAGGGCTTTTTGCGCCAGGCCATGTTCCGGGCCGACCAGCGCGGCATGCTCGGCCTGCACGCCGGCAGCAAGGTGGTGCGGGCGCGCGACGGCGCGAGCGGCAAGCTCAAGACCTACGGCGTCCTCATGTTCGGCCTGACGGCCACGGGCAAGTCCACGTGGTCCTGCCACCAGCTCGGCCTCGATGCGGACCGGGGCGAGGGGACGTGGGTCTCCCAGGACGACATCGTCATGCTCAAGCGGGACGGCGCGCGCTGGGCACCGAGCAGGGCTTCTACGTGAAGACCGACGTGGACCTCAAGCTCCAGGAGGCCATGTACCGCTCGCTCGTGCACAAGTCGGCGCTGCTCGAGAACGTCATGGTGGACGCGGACGGAAAAATCGACTTCCAGGACGAGCGCCTGGGCGAAAACGGCCGCGGCGTGCTCGACCGCCGGCAGCTCGCCGTCAAGCGCAACGGCCGCCTGATCTCCATCTGCGCCAAGTCCATCGACCTGCCGCCCCTCGACGAGCTGGACGGCCTGGTCTTCGCCTTCATCACGCGCCGGAACACCATCATGCCCTTCGCCCAGCGGCTCACGCCCGAGCAGGGCGTGCTGGCCTACCTCTGGGGCGAGTCCACCCACTCCTTCGCCACCCAGCCCGAAAAGGCCGGCGAGTCCGTCCGCGTCGTCGGCACGGACCCCTTCATCGTCGGCGCCCAGGGCCGCAAGGTGAACGCCTTCTACGACATCGTCATGGACCTCGCGCACCGCCACCCCGGCAAGGTCCACTTCGTCCAGTACAACACCGGCGGCGTGGGCGAGATCATCGACGAGGACAGGGCCACGGGCAAGAAGACCCTCGTGCGCAAGGTCACGCGCGTGCCCCTCGACCTCATGGCCGCCCTCCAGCGCGGCGACCTGAGGGGCACCAACGAGTACAGAAAGGGCCGCCTCAACACCGAAGAGGTCGTCACCTGCGAGGGCGTGGACCTGGCGCCCTACGATCCCGCCAACTTCTACGACGAGGCGCAGATCAAGGCCTACATCCACGACCTGGTGGAGGGCCGCCGCGCCTACACCGAGGTCATCGCCGCCCAGGGCCTCCGCAGGGAGATCCGCGACCTGGCCCACAAGGAGCTGGAGGCCATCGCCGGCACCAGACGCGCCGAACCCTGGGCCCCGCCCGAGGCCCCCCGCGAGCAGTCCGCCGCCGAAGACCGCCTGCCGCTCTCGCCCTACATCACGCCGTGGGAGTCGAGGAGGCCCCGGCGCGAGGATTTCCGTAGAAGATAAGCACACTCGATCCTTCCGATCAACCACAGAGCACACAGAGGCCACAGAGTAGAAAGACTGTATGGCTTCACAGTGAGGCAGTGAGACGGTGAGAAAGAAACGAGGAAAGGGGTGTCTTTCAAGGGCTAAGGCCGAAAGGCGAAAGGCTAAAGAAGGACGGCGAGGGACGGGCCGTTGTAGCGGCCGATTCCCATCGGCCGAAAGACGATCGACTCTCGCAAAGCTCGCCAAGAACGCCAAGATAAAAGCGAATCTCACCGCTGAGACGCGGGGGCGCGGAGAAATCAGCAGAAAGCAGTCTTTGCCAGGGCCGCTTCGAAGGTAATCACCGAAGCAATCTTTCCGTTTGAGCACTCCCGACCAGCGGTCGCGCCGGTGCCTGCGGCACCTCATGGCGGATCAAGACGCGGCATGCAGTGAAGCCGCACGGGGGCTGTCCTCTGGGGGGGCTTCCCTGATGCTCGCGCCCATGACCCGCCCGCGCTGCGCGCCGCGACCTAGGATCTGACGAATACAATCGCACTCCCCCCACCCCTTAAAGAAAGCGCCGACGGGAGCGGACCATCCACTTTGTCGGCCTGCGGCGTCCGCATCCTCGACGTACATGAGTACGACTGCGGTGCGGCCGCCTTGCCCTTCGCGCGCCTGGCCCACTCGCGTCGAGATGCAGCCTCTCGGTCGATCCTGGATCGCCCGAAAGACCATGCGGGGAAGAACTTCGAAAGCCTCTCTTCGACGGGATCACTTGATCGCTGCGTCGACAGGCGCTTTGAACGCAAGACACAAAACGCAGGCAGCCTTCAACGGGCAAAGATGGAAGTCTAATCGGTTCGGGGGTACTATGTTAAGCGTCTTCAGGGAACAGCAGCGGGGAGGGCTCAAGAAACAAGACCTGACACTCTTCTTCTCTAGTGGATTGCCCGAAGGCAAAAATATAGTGCTTATAGGCTCACAGCAGGCTTTTCCAAATACGACTGCGCATGAGGTCGGTCATATGCTTACCAACTACTTGCCGAATGAGCCTGACTTTGTAATGCATTATCCAGAGTCATTGGAGGATGCCAACAGGGATCTTATGGAAGCCGGTCCTGTGGAAAATGACGGCAATGAGAAATTCATGGTTCTTAGTAACTGGAGGCTCTTCGAGGACGATTGTAGTCATTGCAAGCAGATAAGTAGGATTAAGGGCTCACGGTTCGCAAAGCCGTATTGAAATACGGCTTTCTTTGGAGTCAAGTGATGAAACAATATATGGCGTTAGTAATAGTGGCTGCATTGCTGACGGCGACGCAAGCATTTTGCGGGTCGCCCAAGAACCCCGCGGACGGGTATCTTGCCGCTCTTTCATCTGGCAACGCACAAAAAGCAGAGGAGGCATGGAAAGAGTTTCGTGCCGCGGTTCCATTGAGAGAACAGCCTGATGTTGTGAGGGCGATGCTTGAAAAGGGGTCAAGCGAAGCTGTCCTTTCTATCCTGCATAACTTGGTGCCCCAAGAAGGTCTTGGGATCGAATGGAACTATGGCCTAACCTATCAAATTACGAGACACGCGAGGTCGAGTGAAGTAAGAGTAAGGGCGGCAACCCTCGCGGCTGTTGAATCTCACGCTCGTATAGATCCTGCTTACTTTCCATTATGTTGGACTTTTATGAGCGATAGCAGCGAGGAGGTTCGCCAAGAAGCGGTTTCGTTGCTACCGAAAGACAGTCAGGCGGAGCAGGTCATGCGCGTATATCTAGCATTAAACAGCGGGGATAAATCTATGCGGGCCACCTTGTCGCTCGTAAGAAAGCGACTAAGGGGGGAGGGTCGCGTGGCGGAGTGGGCGAAAGAGTCACCGATCAAGTCTGCCAAACAGATCAAGAAGATTTATGAATTGTGGTCTTCAATGGATGGCGATTCTGGCCGACTTGGAATAGAGCTATTCGACAAAATGCTTACGAAGAACGAGCGACCTAGTGGGCTTATCCAATTGTGGGAATACGCGGTCTTGAGAGGTGATTCGGCGCGGGCTGATCAGACTAAGAAGAGAGTAATTAGCTACATGTCCTGGCGGCTTCCAAGGCCTGCATCAGCCTATCCTGCATTGCTTTATCTTGTAGTCGACGCAGCACGGGCAAGGGACGTAAATGTCAGAGACGTGTCGGCCACGTTCTTCTCGCGCGGCAAGAATGTGAATTGGCCCATGGTGCTCTTCTTTCTATCGGATCCCGCCTCAGAAGTGCGCGGGACAGCCATGGATCGGATCATGGGTCCTGAAACACAAAAACCGGTTGCAATACCAATAGTGGAGAGCTATAAGAATACGAGCACAAGAATTCTCCCAAGCGATCCCATGCTCCCCAGAATTCAGGGGTACTTGGAAAGGCATTGCGCCAAAGGCAATTACTAAGCTCCGCAGTGAGTGGCGAATTCGGGGGACACATTACTTAAC
>CAVRTJ010000008.1:0-118320 GCA_963724125.1 uncultured Acidobacteriota bacterium | reverse complement strand
CGGGAGAGCCCCGGGGCTCATCCCTTCGTTTCGTGCTGTGTGGCCCCGTCTTTCACGGGTTTGTATTTCACGCCCAGCTGGTGGAAGAGGAACGCGGAGACGTCCGTCTGCTGCGCAACGCGCTGGGAGAGGGACATGAAGATCCCGTGCCCGCTGCTGCTGCTCGTCCACAGCAAAATGGGGTTCTTTGAGGCGTTTGCCGCCTGGAGCCGGGCCACCATCTTGCGGGACTGCATCGGGTTGACGCGCGGGTCGTTGGCGCCCGTCAGGAAGAGGGACGCCGGGTAATCCGTCCCGTCCTTGACCCGATAGTACGGTGAGTAGGCGTAGAGGGCCTTGAACTGGGCGGGATCCTTCACGGTCCCGAACTCGGTGACGTTGAAGGACCCGTTGGGGCTGAGCTCCACGCGCAGCATGTCGTAGATGCCGACGAAGCTCACGACGGCCTTGAAGAGGTGCGGGTGCTGGGTCAGCTCGGCCCCCATGAGCAGTCCGCCGTTGCTGCCGCCCTCGATGGCCAGCCTGTCGCGGTCGGTGTACTTCTTGTCGATGAGGTAGTGCGCACACGCGGCGAAGTCGTCGAAGACGTTCTGCTTGTTCGTCAGCATGCCGGCGTGGTGCCAGGCCTCACCGAACTCGCCGCCGCCCCTCGTGTTTGCGACGGCGTAGATCCCGCCCTGCTCGATCCAGAGGCGACGCAGCGCCGAGAAGCTCGGCGTCAGGCTGATGTTGAAGCCGCCGTAGCCGTAGAGGATGGTCGGGTTGCGGCCGTCCAGCCTGGTACCCTTCAGCATGAGAATCGTAAGGGGCACGTGGGTGCCGTCCTTGGACACCGCGTAGGTGCGAACGACCTGGGTATCCGAGAAATCGGCCGGCGAGGTCTCGCGAAGGGCCGTTTCCGTCGCCTTGCCCGAAGACGCCGAGTACCGGTACCACGCCGGCGGCGTCACGTAGCTCTCCTCGTTGAAGACGATGTCGTTCCCGTCCACGTGAACAAGCTGGCCGACCGTGCTGACCGGCGCCACGGGCACCTCGCCGAGCGCCTTCCCGTCGTTCGTGAAGACCCGGATGCGGGAGGGACCGCCCATCATGTCTTTGACGTAGATGCGCGAGTCGGTGAGGGTGAAGCCCTCGATGACGGCGTCGGACTGGGGCACGATCAGTCTGGCCTTGGAGAGTTCGGGGTTCGAGACCGTCAGGCGCAGGATCTTGCCGCGCGGCGCGTCCTTGAGCGACAGCAGATAGAGCGCGTCCTTCGGACCGAAATCCATGTCCGTAACCTTGTCCTCGAAGCGAGCCACCCGGGTCCATTGTCCCGATGCGCCGAGCAGGTAGAAGGCGTACTCCCCGCCGTCGCCGTAGGCCACGGTGGCGAGGACGTAGCGCCCGTCCTCACTCCGCTTCAATGTGGTCTCCGCGATACGCGGCCAGTCCTTCCCGATGCAGTAGGTGTCCTTGTCCGGGGACGTGCCGAGCTTGTGGAAGTAGACCTGCTGGTAGAAGTCGAGGTCCTGGGGCGGACGCTCTTTGCCGCGCGGGTATCGCGTGTAGTAAAAGCCCGTGCCGTCATTGTTCCAGGCCAGGCCGCCGCCCGGCGGTGCCTTCGTTCACGCGGGCGATGGGTTCGTAAACCTCCTTGCCCGTGGCGACCTGGTAGACATGGACGGTGCCGTTTTCGCTTCCGCCCTCGGAGAGGGAGACTGCTACCAGCTTCGCGTCCGGCGAGGGCGCGTACCAGTCGATGGCGGTGATGCCGCGCGGATCGATGGCGTTCGGGTCCACCACGGCCTTTGCCGACGAGGGATCGGAGAAGGACTTCAGCATGATCAGAAAGGGCTGCTGCTTCGGGGGCTGGTCCTTGAGGGCGAAGATCGTCCCGCCCACGATCTTGAAGTCGTGGTAGCTGGACGAGGCGCCCTTGAGAAGCGTGGTGAGCCTGGCGCGAATGGCCTCGCGTCCCGGCAGGGCGTCGAGATACTTCCTCGCGCAGGCGTTTTCCTCGTTGCTCCAGGTCTTGACGGCCGGGTTAGACCAGTCTTCGAGCCACCGGTAGTCTTCGGTGACCTTGACGCCGTGGTAGACAGTGGTGACGGGCTTCCTGGCCGTGGGCGGGGGGCACTTGGATTCTGCCGTGCGGGGGCTGCATCCCCCCAGAATGGAAGCGGCGAGGACCGCCGCTCCGATGGATAAGAACACCTTCTTCATGGACTCCTCCTTCGCAGGTGGCCGCGCCCCGGGGGGCCGTGTCGGGACCCCCGGGCGCCGCCGCAGGGTGTCCCTGAAATTGTACTCCAAGCGGGTGTGTACGTGCGACGTGAACTTTTCGGCCACAGGCGGTTGAGGAGCCCTCGTGGGTCGCGCGCAAGAGGCTTGGGGGCCAGATGCGCGACGCGGCTCGAAAGACGATGCACATCCATCTTCTTCGAGGCGCAACAAAGCAGGTGGTCCCCCATCCCTTGCGTCCACAGGGTTGCCAAGGCACGGTTCCCGTTACCGTGTGCCCGAGCCTGGAAGAGGTCCCGTGGTATGGGCGGCAAGGCGACATCGTGGCTTCGAAACCGTGTTGCAGGCAACGCGATCTGCGAGAGTTTCTCAGCAGCCTGTCAATGCCGTAAAATATAAACTTCACAGCACACTGGCGCGCGGCCCTCCAGGCGGGGCCGCCCGGGAAAAGGAGAGGGGATGATGCACCGAAAGAGAATCGTACTGTTCATCGCGGCGCTGGTCTGCGCGGCGTGCCTCAACGTGTTCGCGCAGGACGTGCCGGTGGAAACCTACACGCTGCCCAACGGCCTGACCGTGATCCTGCACGTGGACCACAAGCTGCCCCAGGCCACCATCGACACCTGGTTCCGTGTGGGGTCGAAGGACGAGGCGAAAGGCCGCACGGGTTTTGCGCATCTCTTTGAACACCTCATGTTCATGGGGACGAAGCGGGTGCCGCGTGGCCAGTTCGACGTGATCATGGAAAGCGGCGGAGGCGCCAACAACGCGTCGACGAGCTCGGACCGGACCAACTATTACTCCTGGGGGCCAAGCTCGCTCCTGCCCACGCTGCTCTGGCTGGACGCCGACAGGATGGAGGGGCTGGGCAAGGCCATGACGCAGGAAAAGCTCGACCTCCAGCGGAAGGTCGTGCTCAACGAACGCCGCCAGAGCTACGAGAACCGGCCCTACGGAAAGGCCTGGCTCATCATACCGGAAGCCCTTTTCCCGCCGGGACACCCGTACCACCATCCCGTCATCGGGAGCCCGAAGGACCTGGAGGCCGCCACGCTGCAGGACGTGAAAGGCTTCTTCTCCACCTACTACGTGCCGGGTAACGCCAGTCTGGTGGTGGCGGGTGACTTCGACAAGGCCGCGGTCAAGAAGGTGATCGCCGAGACCTTCGGCGCCGTTCCCGCCCAGCCGCTTCCGCCCCACAAGACCGCGCCGCCCGTCGTTTTGGACCACGAGGTCCGGCGCATGGCCACGGACAAGGTCAAGTACCCCCGGATCTGGCTCGTGTGGCCGTCGCCCATGGCCTACGCGGACGGGGACGCGCAGATGACGCTGGCCGCCGCCATCCTGGCCGACGGCGAGTCCGGCCGGCTGTACAAGCGGCTGGTGCTGGACGACCGTATCGCGCAGAACGTCTACGTCTACCAGGATTCCCGAGATCTGTGCTCGGAGTTCGTCATCGACGTGACCGCGGCGCAGGGGGCCGACCTCGGCGAAATCAAGCACGCGGTTATGGATGAACTCGCGAAGTTCAAAAAGGACGGTCCGACCGAAGCCGAGATGAAGCGCGTCAAGGCGTCCGCCGAAGCCCACTTCCTCCGCATGATGGAGAGCCTGCGGAGGCGCGCGGACATGCTCAACGAGTTCTACCACTACTTCGGACAGCCCAACAGCTTCAAGCGCGTTCTTTCCATGTACACCTCCGCCGACGCAGCATCCGTCAAGGGCTGGGCCGACAAGGTCCTCGGCGAGGGCCGCGTCGACATGCGCATCCTGCCCGAGGGCGCCGAGGTGAAGGGCGCGGACCTCGACAAGCGTCCCGCCGATTTTGCGGCGGGTAAAGTGCACACGCCCGTGCCGGAGAAGCTCGTGCTGGCGAACGGCATCCCGCTCTACGTGGTGAGCCGGCCCGGTACGGGCCTCTTTTCGGGAATGATCCTCGTGAACGGCGGCGAGCGCACGGTGCCGGCCGAAAAGGCCGGGCTGTCCGGCCTTGCCGCGTCCCTGCTCACGGACGGCGCGGGGAAGATGGACGCCAGCGCCTACGCAGACGCCGTGGCCACCCTGGGCGCGTCAGTCGACGCCAGCGCAACGTGGCGCGATTTCAGGGTCCAGGTCAGCGGCCTCACGTCCAAGCTCGATCCCACGCTCGACCTCTTCGCCGATGCGGTCGTTCGGCCCAGGCTCTCGGAGAAGGACTTCGACCGAGAGAAAGACCTGGCCCTGTCGAACATCCAGTCACGCGTGGAGCGTCCGGACTACGTGGCCGTCATGGCGGCCCGCCGGATCATCTTCGGCAGGGACGACGCGCGGGGCAGGCCGCGGGCGGGCTTCGAGGCCACCGTGCGGTCCCTGAGCCTTGCCGACGTCAAGACCGCGATGCCGGACCTGCTCAACGCATCGAATGCGCAGTTTCTCTTCGTGGGCGATTTCGCCCCGGAGGCGCTCAAGGCCGCTTTGGACAGGCGATTCGCCGCCTGGAACGTGAAGGGCGACGAGGCCCCCGCCCTGCCGGCGCCGCTGACGCGGCCCGCCCCCGGGCGGCTTGTCCTTGTGGACAGGCCCGGCGCGCCCCAGACGGTCCTCTACATGATGCGTCCCATCGAGCCCAAGCCGGGCGCAGGCGCGGCTGTACAGCGGGAGAGCCTCAACACCCTGTTCGGGGGGGCCTTCACGAGCCGACTCATGCAGAACATCCGCGAGAAGCACGGCTACTCATACGGCGCGGGGAGCATGATCTGGCAGGAGGGCAACCAGTTCATGCTGGGCGCGTCGTCCTCCGTGCAGACCGCCGTGACCGGGGCCGCCCTTCACGAGTTCAAGAAGGAGTTCGACGCCATGGCCACGGGCGACGTGACGTCCGAGGAGTTCGACAAGGCCACGAAGACGGTCCGCTACGACCTTGTGAGCACGGCCGGGACCACCTCGAGTCTGGAGAGGACGCTCGGTTCCATCCTATCGAACGGCCAGCCCGTGGACTGGGTTTCGCAGGAAGTCAACGCGCTCGACGACATCGCACTCGGTCCCGCCAACGCCGAGGCGAAGTCGGGCCTCTTCGACTGGAACAAGCTCCTCGTGGTCCTCGTTGGCGACAGGAAGGTCGTCCTGCCCCAGCTCGAAAAGGAAGGCTTCCCAACGCCGACGCTGGTCGATGCCGAAGGCGAGCCGTTCGCGCCTGCGAAGCAGGACAAGAAGGGCTGACCTCACAGCGAGAGTGGAGATGGACGATTTGGGATTTTGAGAGACGGAAAAGAACCAGGGATGGTGGTTTTTCCCTGGGACTAAGGGCTAAAGCCGAAGGGTGAAAGAAGACTTTGAAACCGCCGGGGGCGGGTCTTCGAAGGTCTCCCTTCAACTGATCGCCAGATCACTCGATCACTCGATCACTGCGTAAAGAAAAGGGGCGGGATATCCCGCCCCTTTCTTCTCGAGCCTTCCCCTTAGGTGCTCTTGCCCGCCTTTGGCGGCGCCTTCTTGGCGTCGTGGTCGAGCGCGAAGCGGATGCTGATGTACTGATGCACCCTGACGACCGTTCCCCGGATCTTTACGGGTTCGTAGACCCATTGAGAAACAGCTTCTTCGGCCGCCTTGGTAAACAGCAGGTCCGTCGACTTCATGACCTTCATAGCCTCGATGCGGCCCGTCTTTCCGATGACCACCCGGAGCACTACCTTTCCCGCCACCTTTTTCTTCTTCAGTTTCTCGGGATAGACGGGGGCGACCTTTTCGACCAGTTTCGGCGGAGTCATACCGGGAACCAGATCGTATATCTTGTTCTGGTCTGGGGCGGTTTTCGCGCCCGACCGGATTCCCTCGTCTCCTCTGAGAGGAAAGGCCCGCACGGCCACGAAGCCGGCGAATGAAAGGGCGAGGAACAGCACCGCGGCCGTGGCCGCCAACCTCTTGCGTGACATATGGTCCTCCTGCGCGAGAAAGGCCATCCGCTGCAGCAGATGGCTTCTTCGTTGGAAGGGGAGACTCCCAACCGCCGCGGCACCCTGCCTACGGCGGGCCATGGCCACAAGTGCCTGCATGTAGGGGCGGCGTTCGCCCGAGAGGCGCACCACCTCGAAGTCCACAGCCTGCTCGCGTGTGAGCGCGATGCGGGGCTGAATGAGCCACACCGCCGGGTGGAACCAGAAGAGAACGCTGAAAGCTTCTTCGGCCAGTAGCCAGAGCCAATCCCTCCGCGCGACGTGCACCAGCTCGTGGGTCAGAACGGTGAGACGCGCACCTGGCGAAAGGCTGGCGAAGTCGCCGGGCAGCAATACGGCGGGGCGGCGCCAGCCGAAGGTGACCGGGCCTTGCACGCGTTCGGAAAGGAAGAAGGTCGGGTGGATGCCGAGTTCCGCGCACAGTCGTCCGGCTCCTGCTTCGGTTGCGGACAGAAACCTGGCGCGCCTCTTAAGGCGCCGCAGTTGCAGGAACCCGACGGTCCATCGGGCCAGGAGAACCGCCGCGCCGGCCACCCAGGCCCAGACCAACCAGTGCCAGGAATGCGCGGCGGAGCCGGCGGATACGGCGTCGACGGTGATGGTGCCCATGAAGTACGGCGCAGCCCCCGCTGGTGGAGACGGCGCGGGCGCGAAGAAGAACTGAGACAGCGGTGCGAGCGTCACGGCGAGAAGAAGAAAGCGCCAGTATCGGAGCCGAACCGAAGGGCTCCTGACGCGAAGTACGGCCGGCAAAGCCAGTCCGCACACCAGCAGTGCGGCGGTCTGCAGGGTCCAGGCCAACACGTTAAAGCCGGTGAGAGACAGCGTCATGGCTTGTTCTCCTCCTCGCCGGCGAGCCGGGCAATCTCGTCGAGTTCTTTTTTTGATAGCTTCTTGGATTGAACGAGGCTGAGAACCAGCGGCTTGGCCGAACCGTCGAACACGCGGTCCAGAAAGTCCTGGACCTGAGCGGAGATGGCGGCCCTACGGGTCCGCGTGGGCTCGTAGGTGTAAGCCCGTCCTTTGAGGCTTCGCCGCAGGTGTCCCTTCTGTTCCAGCGTGCCCATCACGGTCATGACGGTGGTGTAGGCGAGCTTTCGGTGTTCGCGAAAAACCTCGAAAACCTGCCTCACGGTGGCCTTCTTGAGATCCCAGATGACGTCCATGATTTCAAGCTCGAGTGGCGTCAGAGGCTTCATGATCTCCTCAATCTACTATAACACTAGTACTACTAACTTCGGATGTCAAGGAAGAAGGAAAGAAAGGAAAGACGGAAGTCGCAAGGCGGAAGGTCACGAGTTGGGATTTAGGACTATGAGGCGGCTGGGGCCTTCGCAGAATCGCAACCTAAAGGTCGCTCCTAGCTTGGTACCCCAATTACGCGGCTTTCTCATGCTCAATGCGTTCGCGAAGGAGTTCCGATGCGCGGTCAAATTCGGCCTCGGACACCAGAAGGTGCTTGAGTCCTATGGGCCCGACGATGAAGCCGAAGAGCATGGCGAAGGGCTCGCCCCAGATCTGGGAGCGGATCCCGTTCTCTTCGAGCAGGGCTCGGGCCGCGTAGAGCGGCTCGTAGTACCCGTGGGAGAGGACCGGGCAACGCAGGCCTTCTGCGCGTAGGCGGTAGAACTTGCGCACGAGGAAGACGGTCAGGATCAGCAGGACCACGTCCCAGAGATGAATCGAGAACACTAGCGACCATAACCCATCCAGATCCCCCAGAACGCGTTGCGGCCAGGCGAGCAGAATGACGAAGGCCGCAAAGCCGAACCATAACAGCAGTGAGCGCCTTGTTATGGCTTTCAGGTCGGCAAGTGATTCATCGAGCCCCAATGCCGCTCCCAGCCGGTGCCTCAGGGCCGGATTGTAGAGAAGCCGGTAGGCGATGAAGGCCGAAGGAAGCGCTACGGCGGCGGCCACGAGGCTGTAGAGTGCCATATGCTCGAATCGCCAAATACCGAAGGACCGCTGAGAAATCTTCAGGTGCAGTATGGGGAAAAGCCCCGACAGCGCAAGAAGACCGAGCACGACCGTAAACGTACTCATGATAAGGCTGGTGCTGAGCGTCGAAAACATGACCGGCGAGGGTTCCCCGTACCAGCGCTTTTGGATGCCATCCACGAGACGACCTACCGTCGGAAAAGCCCTGAGGCGTCTGATCAGGACAACCGTAGCAAACAGTATGAGAAACGCGGCGCCGAGCCACAGGAGACCGCTCCGAAACCACCAAGCCGCACGGTGGCTCCCTCCTATGATGCTCAAGTCGTTTGCAACGCCAAAACGAAACTCCCGCCCCAGTTGACGAAAGAACGACAGGCTGGCGAATGCCCCCCAAATCATCATGCACGTCACAGCGCAGGGGATGCCGTACCGCTGGATGAGGGCAACTATCATGAGGGTGAAGGCCATTCCGGCTGCGAGGCAGATTGTAGCCACAGCCTGAAGAGCGTGGGGGTGGTGGACGAAATAGGGGAGTAGGACGCGCTCACCCCTGGGGCTGATCATGCCTCCATACCAGGCTGCGATCCCCCATGCCTGGACAACCACGAGCAAGAATGTAAACACGAGCACGTACTTGTTGAGCGAGTAACGGTACCGAAACCCCATGTGCCTCAGTCGGGGGACCGCCATGACGAACCAGAAGACGAGCCAGTGCGCGATGATATAGGGACCCAGACCTAGGGTGGTTATCGAAAACCGGCCCACGGCCCATCCGAAACCTCCTCTTAAGCTCGCAAGAGCGTGCCATTTGACTACTGGAACGGGAATTGCCGTGGCAACTCCACATACGAGCAGCAGCGCGACGGTGACCGCCAGTTCCCGCCAGAACGTGTTGGCCGGTGTGGCGGGCGGAGCGCCTTGCGGTTGTGTGCGGTTGGCAAGCCGCGCTTTTAAAGATTTCAGATAGACGCCGAGCCTTTCGGAGGGCGAAAGATCCAGCCCCTCGTCTTCGTCCAAATCCCCACCTCCGCGAATGCCGGCCTCCCGATGATTTAGAGGCTTGTGTCTATGGCAATGGAACAGGCCTATTCTAGCACGCAGTCCCGCGCCATGGGGCAAGGTGTTTTGTGTCTTGAGTGTTGTGAATAGTTTGTGTGTGCGGGCTCTTCGAACACCCGCCTGCTGGCGGCCCGCCTCTTCCCTTTTCCCTCTCACCTGGCCCGCGTAGCAGGCCTCACCGCCTCACCGTCTCCCTGTGAGATCCGGTCTTACTTCGCCGCGCCGCTGAGCCGGTTGAGGGCGTGCGCGGGGAAGAGAAAGACGGCCTTGATGAACTCGAGCACTCCGGTCACGGCGATGCCGACGAGGCGGAAGGGCAGGAGGAGCAACCAGACGATGGGGTAGAGAACCAGCGCGAGCAGCGCCAGGGGCCAGCAAAGAATGAGAAGGATGAGCCAGAGGATGAACTTGATCACCGCAACACCTCCATAGGTCATTGTACGCGCGCGGACCTATCGGAGTTTTCTCCCTGATTGGACGGCCGCGCGCGGGAAAGGGCTGAGGGCCAGGTCCGAGAGGCCACAGGAAAAATGGGGCCGACGGATTCTTGAGGTCCCGCCCAGACGATCGAAAATCCACGGTCGACCGCGGCCGCGAACGGCAAGCGTCTGGCAGCGCGGTGATGGGGTGGTCGAGACACTGAAAGCACCAGTATCTAGTGTTTTGTGTTTAGTGTTTGGTTCGGGGGCTGACCTTCGAAGGCGTGCCTGGGTATAGGCGGGGTCGATCTGCGACCGGTTCTTCGAAGGCCCACCGGCTGCCGTTTTCGAATCCGCAATCCCAAATCCCAATTCCCAAATCGCCTTCTCACCGCCTCACCGTCTCACTGTGCAATCCAGGGCGGCTGGACCTGAACGAGGACCCGCGGGCCGGTGAACAGCAGGTAGGCGGTGACGGCGGAGGGTTCGACGCCGCGGCTGCGGGCGACCATCTCGGCGTAGGCCCTGAGCTGGGGTGCGTAGTGTTTGCGGTGGGTCTCTATCCACGTCTCGAAATCGCCCTCGGGCTTTCCCGTCTTGTAGTCGACGATGGCGAATTGTCCGTCCCTTTGTACGAGCAGGTCGAGCCGGCCGACGCGGAGGCGGTCCTTTCCGTCGAAGTCCTCGAGTGCGCACTCGGGCAGGATGGCATCGGCGTCGTTCCGCAGGGCCAGAAAGTCGGGAAGCGACCACGCGGAAAGCGTTTCGTTCATGAGGGGGCGGGCTTCTGCGGAGGCGGCCGCGGGCGGAAGACCTTCGGTGGCCAGGGCGGCGGCGACGGAGCCTTCGGGTGGAAGGCCGCAGCCGCGGGCGAGGACCTCGAAGAGGCGGTGCGCCACGATGCCCCGGGCGCGGGCGTGCGGGTCCCTTTCCTCTTCGGCGCCGAAGGGTGCGGCCTGGGCGGTTTCCTCTTCGACCTCGGACGGAGACGCCACCCGGTAGGGAAGGGGTTCCGCGTCAAAGGCCGGCGGCGTACCGAGGGCGGGAGGGGATTCTACCGGCACGGCCGGCGACGGCGGAGCCGGGTTGGGGCCGGCGCAGTTGAGGCCGAGCCGCCGGAAGGGTTCTGCGACGGCGACGTCTCCCTCCTCGAGGCAGGCGGACCACAGGCGGCCGAGCGCGCTCGCCTCGTGCTTCGCCTTGAGCCCTTTCTTCGTCAGGCTGGCGGTGCCCGTCAGCGTGAGGCTCTTCCTGGCGCGGGTGGCGGCGACGTAGAGGAGCCGGCGGCCCTCGGCCAACTCCCTTTTCTTGTCCAGCTCTTCGAGTACCTGGAAGGCCAGGCTCTTCTCGCCGGTCCTCGCGTCCGGCGCGGCCGCCATGAGGATGGGGCGGTCCCTGCCGGGCATCCTGGCCATGCGCAGGCCCGGGCTTTCGCCGCGCGCGCCTCCCCCGGGATTCCTGTCGAGGTTGACGGCGAAGACGTGGTCGAACTCGAGACCCTTGGCCTTGTGCACCGTCATGACGGAGACGGGTGAGAAGGCGCCCCTGGGATCGGGCGGCGTGTAGGCCTTCTGAAGTATGCGGTCGAGCTTCTGCAGGGCCTCCTCGCCCGGCAGGCCGGCGCAGGCCGGGAGCAGGGCGAGGAAGGCGCGCGCGTCGGCGACGCCGCGGGCACCGTAGTACGAGGCCGTTGCGGCCGGCCCGCCGAGGTTCTCCCAGAGGGCGCCGATGGTCGCCTCGTAGGGCTCGCGACCGAAGGCATCGAGAGCCTCGGAGAGGCTGTCGGCCAGCGGAGCAATGGCCGAGTCCGTCGCGGACTCGGCGAGAATTCTCTCGCGCCACGTCCCGCGGCCTCCGGCAAGCCTGAGAAGTTCGGCCGCCGGAAGGTGGGACCACGGAGCCCTGAGCGTTCCCGCCCAGGCCACGTCGTCCCAGGGCCGGGCCAGGGCGGTTAGGAGGTTGCCCAGGTGCCGTACCTCCGGCCGGGCGGCAAGGTCCTCGCCCTCCACGAGCCTGAGGGGCACCTTGAGGGCGGAGAGGGCGGCGAGGTATGCGGAGAGCGCCGTGCGGGCCGGAAAGAGCAGGGCGATGCTCGCGTCAGGCTCTTTTGCGTGCAGGCCGGCGATGCGGCCTGCCACGTAGGCGGCTTCGAGTTCGCGAGGGGATGGACCGTCGTCCGCGGGGCGGTCCTCCGCCCCGTTCTTGTGGAACAAGGCGAGCTCGATGGAGACGGGGTCCGGCGAGGGAGGCAAGGCGGCTTCCGAAGTCTGGAAGGCCACTTCGTCGTAATCCGGATTCGGGTCCGCCATGACCCTTTCAAACAGCGTGTTGCAGAAGGCGACGAGTCCCGGGTCGGAGCGGAAGTTGGCGGTCAATTCCAGGGCCTGCAGAAGGTAGTCGGGCTCGCCCGGCCTGCTCAGCCCCCTTTCCTTGAGTTCCCTGAAGAGGGCCACGTCCGCCCTTCTGAACCGGTAGATAGACTGCTTGGGGTCGCCCACCACGAAGAGCGTGCGCCCGTCGCCCGGCTCCCATCCCTCGCAGAGGCGCGAGAGTATCGTTACCTGCACGTCGTTCATATCCTGGGCCTCGTCGACGAGGACGTGGCGCAGGTGCTCGTTGAAGAAGACGAGGCTCTCGCTGGGTGCCTGCGCCCATTCGAGCGAGCGGAGCGCTGCGGACTCGAGTTCGAGGTAGTCCAGGCCCGTCCCCGGAATGCGGGCTTCGAGGCGCTTCCGCGCGGCCTGCACGAGCGCCAGCATGTCGGCGAGCGCGACCAGATCCGCCGGATCGCCGCCCGGGTCCGGCCAGTGCCGCACCGTCGCGAGAGCCGCCGCGACGTCGGCGGGGATGTTCTTTACGAACTCGCCCGACGGGGTGGCGCCGAAGCCCTTGTAGAAACCTCCCGCCACGCCGAGGGATCTGTAAGGCGTTCCGGCCTTCGTGAGGAAGACGCCCGCCGCCTCCTTCCAGGCCGGGACGGCGGACAGGCTCGGGTCTGGAACGTCTCCGGGCAGGTTCGCGGCATTGGGTGCCCCGCCGGCCTCGAGCGTCCGCTTGAGTTCCTTCCACTCGGCGGCGTGGGAATGGAAGAACCTGGCCGCCGGCGCCAGGATACCTGCGGCGTGGGCCTCGAGGATGTTCTCCACGTGAGTGGAGAGGTTGACGGCCGCCCCCGCCATGGACTTTTCAAAGAGATCCAGCCTGTCGCGCCCTTTAAGCAGGGTCTCGATCTGGCCGGAAAGCGCTTCGGGGCGGTTGTTGGCCGCCGCGAGGCGCCGCTCGAAGGCCCCGCGGAGGGCCGGCGCCTTCCCCGAGACGATATCGCTGAAGAGCTCGAAGACTGACGTTTCGAGGGCGGAGGCCTGTTCGAGGTCCTCGAGCACGCCCGCGCCAGGCGGTACGCACGCTTCGAGGGGCCATCCCCGCACGACGGAGGCGCAGAAGCTGTGAAAGGTCCCCACTCTGTATGCATCCGGGTTTCGTAGCGTCTCGGGGGCGATGCGCTCGTTGGCGAGGGCCTTCCTGCCCGCGTCCAGCATGAAGGCGTCCCAGTCGTTCCTTGGCGCGGCGCCGGCCCGCGCGCGCCGGAGCACCTCCAGGATGCGCGACTGCATCTGGTTGGCCGCCTTACGCGTGTAGGTAAGGGCCAGGATCTGTCTGGGGGACGCCACCTCGGCCAGAAGGGCGAGAAAGCGGGCCGTGAGGAGGTCGGTCTTGCCTGAGCCGGCGGGCGCCTCGAGGATGAAGCTGCCGTGAGGGTCCAGGGCGCGAAGGCGGACTGCGTGGTCGGGGGCTCGCCGCGTCATTCGCCGTCCTCCCCGTGTTCGTCGCCGGCGCCCGACGGGGCGTCGAAGTGGCCGCACAGCTTGTCGTAGGCGCAATACGCGCAAGCTCCCGAGTCCTTCCGTCCGGCGCGTCCGGGCACCGGCCTGGGGTCGGCGGCGAAAACACCTTGGGCCGGGCCGTCGAGACGTGCCGCGACGGCCTCTTCCCATCTCGGGAGAAAATCCCGGAAGTCCAGTTCCTCGGTGCCGCGGGGCTTGTCCTTGAGGCCTTTCACGGAGACCGTCGACGGCTTCTTGAGCGGGATGAAGCCGCCCGTGACCGGCAGCTCCGCCGGTTTCATGTTTTCGAGCCTGCCGCCGAGAAGCGCGGCCGCATAGGCGGGCAGTTGGGGATGGGCCATGTCCGTGAAGAACTCAGCCGGGTTCGGGGGATCGCCGGTCTTGTAGTCCCAAAGCGCCATGCCCTCGCCGTCGCGCGCGTCGATGCGGTCGACGCGTCCCGAAAGCGCGGTGCGCCCTGCGCCGACGGACACGCCATCGAAATTCACCTCCGCGCCTTTGAATCGCCAACCCTCCCGCGCCCGCTGCCGCTCCTTTTCGAGCCATTCGGCCAGAATACCGGGCACCCGGCCGTCTCCCAGCAGACGGGCACGCTCGGCGGCCCAGTAGGGCGATCCGGCGTCGTGCCCCGCGGTCCGATCGATGACCCTCAGCGTCGTTTCCTCAAGCAGGCGCAGGACCGCGCCGCCGTCGTCGGGCCAGCCCCGGTCGTCTTCCAGCATGGCCCGGACGACGCCGTTGAGGATGTTGTGGACGAGGTTGCCTCGATCCTTCGGGGCGATGCCCAGGGCCCTGTCGGGCACGGGCTCCAGGCGGGCGAGAACGCCGCAGAAAAACTGGAAGGGGCACTGCATGAGGACCTGGAGCCCCCCCGTGACGGTCATGGACGGGGGCAGGCCGGTGCCGAGTTTCTCGGACGCGCCGAGCGAGGCCGGATTTCGCGGGGAGGCCAGGCCTTCGAACCCGCCGCGGAGCCAGCCGGCCCGCAGCCAGGCGGGCGGCGGCGACTTCCAGAGATCGACGGTGATGCCTCCCACCGTGCCGGCCGCCTCGTCGGGGACCAGGGGACTGTCCAGGTAGGGTTCTTCGTCTCCGGCCTGTGCGGCGCGGCTGATCCGGATCGAAGACGATCCCGCGAGGAGTTGCCCCAGGTCTTCGACGGCGGCATTCCACTGCCCCTCGGGCGTTGTCTCGGCCAGGGCCGACCTTTCGGCGGGGGACAGGAAGGGGTAGTCCCGCGCCGAGGCCGGAAGGGCCCCGCCGTGGCAGCCCACGATCCAAAGGACGTCGAAGGCCAGTCCCATGGCTTCCGCGGCGGGGAGGACCTGGATGCCGGCCGTCTCGGGCGTCTTCTCGATGACCTGCACCCCGTCCGCGGCGGCCGCGAGCCAGGCGGCCGCATCCGAGGCCCGGGCTCGCACGGCGCCCGCGTCGCGCTTGAGGTCCGCAAGAACGGCCTGCAGGTGATCCCACGCCAGAACGTCGGTCGCGCGCGCATCGCGCCCCGAGAACCGCGGAAAGCCCAGGTCGCGCCAGACAGCCTCGATGCCGTCGAGCCATTCGGCCAGGGGCCTCTCCCCGGAGTCGGTCATGGTCTCGAGGTTCCCGAAGGGCAGGCCGCGGGCGACGAGGGCCCGGATCGTCTTCCTCGGCCCGGCGTTTCTTCCGGCTTTCCACAGGATGTCCAAGATGGCCTTTCTTTCGGCGGCGAGGTCGGGCCTGACGTAGGGCGAGGACAGGACCGAGGCGAGGAGCGGCCCGGGGTCGGGCTCGCCGGGCACCCGGAGCGGTAGCAGGGCCGTCCGGAAGAGCGGGTGGCCGGTGAGCGGGACGCCCACCGCAAGGTTGTAGCGCAGGGCGCCCTCGCGGAGGGGTTCCCCGGCCGCGAGTTCGTCCAGGCACCCGGCCAGGATAGACGCGTAGGCCTGGTCGAGCACGGCGATGCCGAGACGCCTGCACCCGTCGTTCCAGGCATCCAGCACCTGGGCCGAAACGGCCAGACACTCCTGCTCGGGCGTGGCGTAGACGCGCACCGGCGGGGCGCCGTCGATCGCCCGCCCGGCCTTGTAGACCGCGACAGAGGCCTTCTCTTCGAGAGCCGCGAAGAGGGATGCTTCCAGGGGTGTGGGCCTGGCGAAGCCGGCGAGGATGAGGCGGTCCGGGACGGACAGCCTTCCGTCCCGCACGGCGTCGATGACGCCCGCCACCACGGCGGCCCAGGGCCAGACGGCCTCGGTCCGGAGCCTGTCGCGGAAGGCCGCTGCGGCGCGTGAGCGCCACACGGCAAGGGCGCCGAAGGCGTCGTCCCTTCCCCCCTCCATTCCGTATTCCGCGAGCATGTCGAAGGCTTCTTGGAGCTGGATGTACAGGCCGGGAGAGGGCGCGAGCCCCCCGGGCGGGGAGAGCGCGGTGGCGGTATCGTGCCAGAGGCGCAGGGCGGTTGCCTTGGACAGAGGCCTCCCGGGCTCCCAGAGTTCCTGATGGAGGGTGCGGACCCACCGCCGCAGGCCGTATATGTCCGGCGAGGGCCAGCCGGAAAGCCCCTCGCGGATGTTCTCCAGCCGGTACCTGTGGAGAACCCGCCTGGCGAGGCGGCCGCGGGCCGTGAGGACCGTGGCGTTCGCCCGGGCCTCCTCGGCGAGGGCTTCCTCGAAAGCTTCAGCGCTGTCGAATAGCCGTTCTTCCACCCGTTGCTCCGAGTCTTATGCGCCTGGCGGCGCAGTTATCAGGTGATCAAGTGATCGAGTAAATAGTCGTGAGAAGGCCTTCGAAGGCGTGCTTGGGTAAAGGCGGGGGCGGTCTGCGGCCGGTTCTTCGAAGGCCCACCGGCTGCCGTTTTCGAATCCGCAATCCCAAATCCCCAATTGCCCGCCTTGCCTCCCCGGCGTGAATTCTCCACCAGTATAGTCGAAGTCTCGCCGCATGGCCCGCGGGCCCTGTTCCATGGAGCGCGGACTTGGGATACCATGATGGCCCGGAGGCTTGCATGCGAAGCGGATTTGTGGCGGTGGTCGGACGGACGAACGTGGGAAAGTCCACGCTGGTCAACGGCATCGTCGGCGAGAAGGTGGCCATCGTCACACCCAAACCCCAGACCACGCGCAACGTCATACGCGGCATCTACAACGAAGAGAGAGGGCAGATCGTCTTCCTGGATACGCCGGGCCTTCACAAGCCGCGCACGCAGATGAACGAGGCCATGATCAGGCAGGCGCTGCAGAGCGTCGAAAACGTGGACGCCGTGGTCTGGATCCTGGAAGCCCGACGGCCGCTCCGCCCCGAGGAGGAGATGCTCGCGGATCGACTGACGCAAATCCGGTCGCCGCTGGTCATCGCGGTCAACAAGGTGGACCAGATTCGCGACAAGGCGGAACTTCTGCCGCGCATGGCGGAGCTTTCCGCGCGCTTCCCAGACGTGAACGTCTACCCCATGTCCGCCCTTAATACGCAGGACAGGGAAGGCCTGCTTGACATCCTCTTCCCCATGATGCCCGAGGGCGAGCCACTCTTCCCGCTCGACATTTACACCGACCAGCTCGAGAGGCAACTCGTGGCCGAGGTCGTGCGCGAACACGTCTTCATGCACACCTACCAGGAGGTGCCGCACTGCGTGGGCGTTCTGGTCGAGGCGTTCGAGGACCCGGAAACCGAAGGCGACAAGGTGGTCGTCTACTGCGCCATCCTGGTCGAGAGGGAGAGCCAGAAACCGATCCTCATCGGGAAGGGCGGCAAGAACCTCAAGGTCATCGGTACGGGCGCGCGCAAGGAACTGCAGATGCTGCTGGGATGCGGCGTCGAACTGCGTCTCTTCGTGAAGGTCCGGCCGGAATGGCGGGACAATCGGTCGATCCTTCGAGAGATGGGGCTGGCCTAGCTGGCCGAATTCGAACCGCGGCTCGCACGAGGATAAAATGGGTTCTCACGGTGAGACCGTGAGGCGGTGAGAAGGAAATTTGGGATTTGGGAATTGGGATTTGAGGGACGGCAATCGGGTGGCCTTCGATGCGGCGGGAACCGGTCGACTCCGGACCAGGATCGAAGTCGGGGTCGCAATCGGGATCGAAGAAACAGCAATTGGGCTTGAAAGCCTGGATTGGGAAACGATTTCGATAGCGATACCGATGGCATCCGTCCTACCCACCTAATCCCTTACTTACCGACCTACGCTCCCATCAAAGGTCTGCCCGCGCCTATTCACTTGATCACTCGATCACTTGGTCACTCCTCAAGGAGATGCCCATACGGCGGGAGCGTCGTGAGCCGCGTGTCTTCGAGCGGACCTCCCACCGTGAAGTGGTAAAGCGACTGGAAAGTGGTGCCCTCGAGTCCCAGCAGCCTGTGGACCTCGTCGTCGAAATAGCATCCGATGCCCGTGCCCCTGAGGC
Source organism: uncultured Acidobacteriota bacterium (assembly GCA_963724125.1). Classification (GTDB taxonomy): domain Bacteria; phylum Acidobacteriota; class UBA4820; order UBA4820; family DSQY01; genus CAVRTJ01. The sequence goes on along the minus strand of CAVRTJ010000008.1, from coordinate 100,516 downwards.
CTGCAGCCTCCGCTTCCAGGTAGAGGGTCTGACCCAGCGCTCCGGCTTCCCAGAAGAGGCGCCTGTACCACCACGCCCCCAGCGAAAGCGCCTCCTCGAACTCGGCCAGCATGCCCAGCGAAAATGCGGATTCGCCGGCGATGTCCTGCAGGCACGACAGGACCTTGGCCGGCCGGCGAAGGTCGCCCGTCGCCAGGCATCGCAATGGGATGTGCGCCGGACATCGGTCGACCTTGTCCCATGCCCAGTCCCTGCCCGCAAGGGCATGCCGCACAAGGGCTTCTACTCCGGTACGCCTGGGCAGGACGTAGAGGCCCGGCTCGAGCCCGTCGACGCGGTGGACGAAGAATGCCGGGTGGATGCGGGGGGGCCAAGGCATGGCGTCGAAGGGTGGTGTGCGGTCCCGGGGCATGAGCCTGTCGAGGATATGAAAGAAACGGTCGACCGGCAGGGAGGTGATCCCGTCGTAGGCCACGGCGCTTCGTCTCTGCCGGATAAGCCGCGCAGCGGTGACTCCCGAGAGTGGCCGCAGCGTAGTCGGCTCCCGTGGAGGCTCTCCTGACCACGTCGAAGGCGTGGCGGACTTCCTGCTGGCTTCCTGCGCCTCATCGATCACGTCCCAATCCACGTGGTCCGCGCTGAGCCTGTTGGCCCTTCCGGTCCACTCGGCCGCCAGGGCGGCCTCGACCAGGGGCTGGAACGGCGCGTTCCGCACGGAGGGACCGACGCAGAGGAGGAGGTCCGGCGCCTCGCGTTCCGCCTCTACGAAATCTTCATCGCGGTCCAGGCCGAGCAGCGCGGAGACGGCCGCGTCAGGCCAATCGTCCAGAACGCGCGCGGACCATCCCAGCGCCCCCGCGGCGAAGCGGACGGCGGCGAGTGCATGTCCGGCGTCGTGCTGGCAGTAGCGGTAGGCGCGTTCGCCGTACTTCCAGGCTTCCCGCCAGTGGATCGAGCTGAGACCGACGAGGACGCACCCGGGCGGGAGCGCACGTTCGAAGGCGCCGGCGGAGGGACGGGCGCGACGCTCGAGCGAGTGATCCCTGCTTGCATAGTGATAGACGCCTGCCTCGAGTCCGGATACGGCGGGGCAGACGAGGTAACCCTCGGTCGGGTGCAGGTTGCCGCTGGACGGGTTGCACCTGAGCGCCCAGGAGGATCCGCCAGCGGTCTTCCAGGCCGACAGCCCAAGGGAAAGCTCGAGAAGAAGGCCGAGATTCGCCGCGTTCATGGTCGCCGGGTGGACGGCGCCGGGAACCCAAAGAGCCTCGTAGGTTGTATCCAGCTCGTCCGCCGAGGGTGTGAAGGGATGGCGGGCGGCGCCAGCGTAGGTGCGGAAAGGGTCCGGCTGGTTCGCCCAGTCCAGATGGCCTGGTCCTTCGGCGTATCGGTCCAGGGAATGCTTGGTCCGCTCGTGGTAGGCCCTGATCCGCTCGACCGGTCCGGTCATCTTGTCATCTCCTCAGTTCCCTGTGGGCACTATAGACCAGAAGAAACTGAACGCGGGAGAGGACGCGTGCATTCCGGACCGCAGGTTAGAGGGAAGAGGACGGTGCTTTGGGAATTGGGATTTCAACGACGGCAGGCGGGAGGCCTTCGTCGCGGCCCTTGCAAGCAATGGCCGCGACAGGGTGCTCAGCGCCCGGAAAGACGAAAAGGCATCTCAATTGAGCCTTTGCAATTTGACATTTATCATTTTATCGCGCCAGTAGCCGGCTGGGGGCTGCATCCCGCCTTTACCCTTTTCCCTTTGCCCTCTCAGCGCGCCGCCAGGCGCGCCTACCCGATGTGCAACCCTGTGACGATCCCGTTGAGCAGGTCGGGGAAGATGCCCAGGTAGAGCGTCGCGGCGCCGAGCACCGTCAACACCGCGAGGCTCAAGGGGCGAGCGGCGGGCGCCGGCGCGGGCTCTTCGCCCTGGATCGGGAAGTAGAGCGCCACGACCACTTTCAGGTAATAGTAGGTGGCGATGACCGCACCCAGCAGGCCGAGGGCGGCGTACCAGTAGTAGTGGCCGTTGACGAGCACCTTGAAGACGTAGAACTTCCCGAGGAAGCCAACGGTGAGGGGAATGCCCGCCAGGCTGAACATGAAGACGGAGAATACGGCCGCCAGATAGGGTGAGGTGCTCCCGAGGCCTGAGAAGGACGACAGGCTCTCGTCGTGGTTCTCCGGCCGCTCGACGATCCCGGCCACCGTGAAGGCGCCGACGTTCATGAAGAGATAGGCCGCGAGGTAGAAGAGCACCGCCTCGAGCATCGGTTTCGTGAACTCGGGAACGGCCAGGGCGCCGATGGCCAGCGCGATGAAGCCCGCGTGCACGATGGAGGAATAGGCCAGCAGCCGCTTGATGTGCCTCTGGGTGATGGCGATCATGCTGCCCACGAAGATGGTGATGATGCCGATGGTCATGAAGAGCATGAACCACTTCCCGGACAGGACCGGGCTGACCGTGAAGACGGAGAGGAAGATGCGGATCGCGCCGGCGGCCGCAGCCGTCTTCCCGCCGACGGCCATGAGCGCCGTCACGGGCGTGGGTGCGCCCTGGTAGACGTCCGGAGCCCAGAAATGGAAGGGGATGAGCGAGAGCTTGAAGAAGAGGCCCACCAGGAAGAGGAAGAATCCCAGCAGGAGAATGGGCTTGCCGAGCGAAAAGACGCCGGCCGAGAAGCTCGCCGCCAGGCCCCCGAAATCGAGGGAACCGGACGATCCGTAGAGGAGCGCCATGCCGAAGAGCAGGAAGGACGACGAAAAGGCGCCCAACAGGAAATACTTGAGTGAGGCCTCGACGGAATTCCTGTGGTCCCTGAGGAACCCGGCCAGGATATAGAAGGAGATGGACATGGTCTCGAGGCCGAGGTAGAAGGTCACCAGGCTGGTGGCCGAGCCGAGGACCATCATCCCGAATACGGCCAGGGCTATGAAGCCGTACAATTCGACCTTGTGCGCCTCCTTCTTCTCGAAGTAGTCGATGGAGAGGAAGGCCACGAAGACCGCCACGAGGACGAAGAGCCCGTCGAAGAAAAGGGCGAGCTTGTCGCAGGAGAGCAGCGTCCGCGGAACGACCGTGCCTCCGTCACCCCACAGGATCAGGACCGGAATGCCGCCCAGGAGCAGGTAGGCCAACACGCCGAGGTATCCCATCGTGCGGCCGTTCTTGATGACGACGGCGAGGAAAAAGAGAAGGCAGGCCGCGAGGGCCATACCCGCCATCGGAAGCACGCCCATCCAAAGATCACCCATGAAGCTCCCCCATCAGGAGAAAAAGAACAGCAGCACGAGGACTCCCAGGATCAGGAAGAGGAGATAATTCCTGATGTAGCCCGTCTGGAAGAACCTCAGCAACATGCCAAGAACTTCGTTCGTGTAAGCCACGACATTGACGGTTCCGTCGACGAGCCAGCGGTCCACGCCGTATGCGATCCGGGACATCATCACGAAGGGCTTGATGATGGCGGAGCTGTAGATCTCGTCGACCCAGTACTTGTTGAGCAGTGTCCTGTACGGCACCTTGAAGGTCGCGGCGAGCTTGGAGGGCGTTCCGGTCTCGCGGTAGTACCACAGGGTGGCCAGGGCGATGCCGACGAGGGCCACCAGGACCGACAGCCCCATGGCGCCCCACTCGGCCGCCGCGCTGTGCTCCACGGCGTGCTCCAGAGCGGCGCCGTGCGGGTGGAACAGCACCGGGGAGAACCACTTCTCCCACGTGTTCTCGTGCCCGCCCAGCCAGATCTTCGGCAGGCCGATGTACCCGCCCGCGAAGGCCCCGATCGCCAGCAGCCACAGGGGGATCGTCATCCACTTCGGCGCCTCGTGCACGTGGTGCTCCACCTCGGGGTCCACCCGGTTCGAGTTGAAGAACGTCAGGTACACGAGACGGAACATGTAGAACGCCGTCAGCAGCGCCGCCACCACGCCCAGGATCCAGACAAGCTGGGCGTACCCCGCCGGGAAGTGCCCCGGCCCGCCGCTGCTCACGTGCGCCTGCCACAGGATCTCGTCCTTCGAGAAGAACCCCGAGAAGAGCGGCACGCCCGAGATGGCCAGCGTCGCGATCAGGAAGGTCTTCGCCGTGTGCGGCAGCTTCTTCCACAGCCGGCCCATCTTCCGCATGTCCTGCTCGCCGCTCATGGCGTGGATCACCGCGCCCGAGCCCAGGAACAGGAGGCCCTTGAAGAACGCGTGCGTGTACAGGTGAAACACGCCCGCCGCGTACGCCCCCACACCCACGCCCATGAACATGTACCCGAGCTGGGACACGGTGGAGTACGCCAGGACCTTCTTGATGTCGTTCTGCACCAGGGCGATGGAGGCCGCGTACAGCGCCGTCACGCCGCCCACGCCCGCCACCACCATCAGCGCCTCCGGGCTCATGGTGTACAGCCCGTTCGACCGGGCCACCAGGTACACGCCCGAGGTCACCATCGTGGCCGCGTGGATCAGGGCCGACACCGGCGTCGGGCCCGCCATGGCGTCCGGCAGCCACACGTACAGCGGGATCTGCGCGCTCTTGCCCGTGGCGCCCACGAACAGGAGGATCGGCGATGGCCGTGATCACCCAGCCCGGCACCGCGCCCGAGACCGCCATGCTGTTCACCTGCGCCATGTTCAGCGTGCCGAACCAGTACAGCATCAGCATCAGCCCCGCGGCGAAGCCCATGTCCCCGATCCGGTTCGTCAGGAACGCCTTCTTCCCCGCGTCCGCGCAGAAGTCCTTCGTGTAGTAGAAGCCGATCAGCAGGTACGAGCACAGGCCCACGCCTTCCCACCCGATGAACATCACCAGGTAGTTCCCGCCCAGCACCAGCGTCAGCATCATGGCCATGAACAGGTTCAGGTACGTGAAGTACCGGAAGTACCCCGTGTCGTGCGCCATGTAGCCCACGCTGTACACGTGGATCAGGAAGCCCACCACGGTCACCACGAAGAGCATGATGGCCGCCAGCGGGTCCAGCACGAACAGCCAGTCCACGTTGAAGTGCCCCGTGTGCCCCAGGCCCGTCAGGAAGTTCCCGACGGGGATCCACGTGGCCAGGTGCAGCGACAGGCTGTGGTGCGCCGCGTCCGCCGTCACGTTCGCCGGCAGCGCCGGCAGGTTCGCCCAGTCCAGCGTCGACAGCGTCACGATGTTCCACAGCGCCAGCAGCATCGACAGGGCCGTGGAAGCCAGCGCCACCGCCGTGATCACGCCACGCCGCCCGTGCTCGAAGCGCCAGCCGAATAAACCGTTCAAGAGGGCCCCGAGAGCGGGAAGGACCGGTATGAGCCAGAGAAGGGATACCGCCGTCATTGGACCTCCTCCCCCGTGAATCGAGCCGGGAACCGGAGTCCGTCAATCGGGCCGCCGGCCCCGGGATAAATGGGAGCGGCCGCTGCCCGCTGTGCCTGGAAAGACGTCTCAGTCATGTTCATCCCATCTTTGTTATTCGGACTCACGAATCACCCCTGTTTCCGGCTCCCGCAGGTAAGGCTACCACTTCATGAGATTCGCCGCGTCGATGTTGGAGGTGCCCTGCCGGCGGATGAAGGCGACCACGATTGCCACGCCCACAGCGGCCTCTGCCGCGCTGACGGCCATGACGAAAAATGCGAACAAAGCCCCGTCCAGCTGTCCGAAGTAGCGTCCGAGCGCGAGGAAGACGAGATTGACCGAGTTGAGCATCAGCTCGACGCACAGGAAGACGATGATCGCGCTCTTCCGGGTCAGCGCTCCGATCATGCCGACGGCGAAGAGGAAAGTGGCGAGGATGAGGTAATGTCCGATCGTGATCATGACCACTCCCTCCTGGAAAGTATGATGGCTCCGATCATGGCCCCGAGCAGCAGGACCGACGCGATCTCGAAGGGCACGGCGTAGTGCGTGACCAGGAGGTTCGCCGAAGGACTGGATGCTCCCGAACGTCTTCTCGACCGGGAAAAAGGCGCCGAAGCCGGATTTTCTGAGCAGCCTGTAGACGTAGAAGATGAAGAGCAGCGCGGCGGCGTAGGAAAGAAGGACCTGAACCGGTGCCGACCTCCGCCCCGATCTCTTCGCGGCCGAGGGCCATGATGACGTACAGGGCGATGACCATGACGGCCCCCGCGTAGACGATCATCTGGAAGAACCCGAGGAACGGCACGTGGAGGAAGATGTAGAGAACGCCGAGGGTCACGGTGGACACGGCCATGCCAAGGGAAGCGACGATGGGGTTCTTGTGGAAGACCAGAAGGAGGGCGCCGGTGAAACCCATGAACGCCAGGACGAAGAAGAGGATTGCCGCCAACATCACGTGCCCTCCTCGAGAGGTTTTTCCCTACCGGGAAGATACGGAGGCTTGCGTCCCATCTCCAGCAGCTTCTCCTTCGGAAAGATCAGGTTGGTGCGGTCGTAGTCCGCCAGTTCGTATTCGTCCTTGAGCCAGATGGCCTCCACGGGGCAGACTTCCTGGCAGTAACCGCAGAAGATACACAGCCCGAAGTCGATGGTGAACTCCCTGGGATACTTCTCTTTCTGCAGGTCCGTTTCGTCACCCACGATGTTGATCGCCTTGGGCGGGCAGATGAATTGGCACAGCTTGCAGGAGGTGCACTTCTCGTGGCCGTCCAGGCCCGTGAGAAGGACGGGCGCGCCGCGGTACTTCGGCGGCAGGGTCCATTTCTCCTCGGGGTACTGGAGGGTCACCTTCTTCTTGAACACGTGCCTGAACGTGAGAAGCATCCCCTGGAGGATGGCGGGGAAGTAGAGCTTTTCCCACCAGGATAGTGTCGGCCTTTTCAATTTCATGGGCGGCCTCTCAGAAGCAGCCAGGTGGCGATGAGGACCAGGTTCAGAACGGCGAGCGGGAAGAGCCGCTTCCATCCGAGGTTCATGAGCTGGTCGTAGCGGAACCTCGGGAGAGTCCACCGCACCCAGATGAAGACGTAGAGCATGACGGCGACCTTGGCGAAGAAGACGACCATGGAAAGGATTCCGCCCCAGATGGGACCGAACCATGCGTAGTTGACGAACGGCAGGTTCCAGCCGCCGAAGAAGAGCAGTACGACGAAGGCCGATGCGGTGATCATGTTGGCGTACTCGCCCATGAAGAACATGGCGAACCGCAGGCCCGAATATTCGGTGTGATAGCCGGCCACCAGCTCGCTCTCGCTCTCGGGCAGGTCGAAGGGCAGCCGGTTGGTCTCGGCGAAGACGGCCACGGTGAAGACCACGAAGCCGAGGAAGTGGGCGAAGACGAACCAGAGGTGGGGCCATCCGCCCTGCTGGGCCTCGACGATCTTGTGGAAGTCGAAGGAACCCGTCCACAGCACCACGGAAAGGAGCGCCAGCCCGATGCCCAGCTCGTAGGAGATGACCTGGCTCGCGGCGCGGAGCGCCCCCATGAGGGAGTACTTGTTGCCGCTCGACCATCCGGCGAGCAGGATACCGTAGACGCCCATGGACGAGATCGCGAGAAGGTAGATCACGCCGACGTTGACGTTGGGGGCTATGGCGAGCGGGTAGCTGGTGCCGGCGATGGTGATGCTCGTTCCGAAGGGAATGACCGCGAAGGTGATCAGCGCCGGGAAGAGCGTCAGCAGGGGGGCGAGCAGGTAGAGGGGCTTGTAGGCCTCCCTGGGCGTCAACGTCCTCCTTGAAAAAGAACTTGAGCCCGTCGGCTACCGGCTGGAAAATCCCGAAGGGGCCGACCCTGTTGGGGCCACGCCGGTCCTGCATCCACGCCGATACCTTTCTCTCGGCCAGCGTAAGGTAGGCGACGCCGGTCATGACGATGCCGATGACGATGATGATCGTGATGAGCGCGCGGATCACTTCAGGCCATAAGCCGCTCACGGCGTCACCTCCTCCAGTGAGATCCCATGGGGCAGGAAGTCGCGGATCATTTTGCCCTTCAAGGCCGGGATGAAATCCTTAACGCGGGCCTGCCAGGCCAGGAACGTGGGTTCCGGCGACTCCAGCCCGGCGGCCGCCAGCCACCTGGAAACGACGTCGAAGAACGGGCGCCTCTCCTTCGGCGGAACGGCGGCCCGGGCGGTCTTCTGGGCCACGCCGAGGAAATTGACGGTGGTTCCTTCCATCTCGTGCCAGCCGGCCAGCGGGATAAAGACGTGGGCGAGTTCGGCCGTTTCGGTAAAGTTGTAGTCGGCCACGATGACGAGGTCCATCCCGGAGAGAATGGCCTTTAGGCGCTCTTTCTCGTCGTTTTCGGCGTCGCCCACGACGTCCTCGCGGACGATGAACGCGGCCTTCTTGCCTTTCAACAGCCCGGATACCGGGGCGTTCTCGCCGCCCACCTCGATGTTGAGGAGGCGGGCTCCTTTGAGGTTGGGCCGCTTCTCCCTGCGGATGAGAAGGTCGTCGTCCTCGCCGCGAGTGATGTTGAGCGCCGTGCCCTTTGCGCCGTCGAAGAGGGACGCGGACAACACCTTGAAGGCATCCATCTCCTCGAGGGTCATACGCCCTGACAGGACGAAGCCCATGCTCTGTGAGGCCTTGCCCGCGTAAGGCGCCGTCCGTTCGACGAGCTTGCCGGCGAAGGTGTCCCAGGTGTAGGCCATCCAACCTTCAGCGCCGCGGATTCTCGGCCGGGCCACGAGTTGGGTATCCTTGATGCGTTCGGTGAGGAGCCGGCCGTAGTCGCACATCCACGGCCCGTTGACCTTGGGGTTGTCGCGGGGCACCAGCCGGAGAAGTTCGCCCTTGTATGCGTCCATGCGTACGGAACAGCCGCGCGAGCACTCCGGACAGACCGAGTTGGCCGAGTTGAGGAACCACACCCGCTCCTTGAAGCGGAACTCCTTGCTGGTCAGCGCGCCGACGGGGCATATGTCGACGGTGCAGACGGAGTACGGGTTGTCCAGCTTCTGACCCGGGAAGGTGTCCACCTGCGTGTGAACCCCGCGCTCCACGAGCGTCAGTTCGTGGGTCCTGGTTATCTCGTTGCAGAAGCGGATGCACCGCGTGCACTTGATGCAGCGTTCCTTGTCGAAGACGATGTGCGGCCCTATGTCCACGCGCTTCGGCGCGTGGACCTTCTCGAACTCCAGGCGGCTGCTCGGCGACCCGTAGGTGTATGAGTATTCCTGGAGCTGGCACTCGCCGGCCTGGTCGCAGATGGGGCAGTCCAGCGGGTGGTTGAGCAGCAGGAATTCGAGGACGCCGCGTTGCGCCTTTTTGACCGTGTCGTTCTTCGTATTCACCACCATGTCGTACTTGCCGTCGATCTTCTTCTCGTCCGGCAGGTTCGCTATGGTGGTCGAGCACGCCGTGAGAGGCTTGGGCGCCCCCTGGACTTCCACGAGGCACATGCGGCACTGCCCCACGATGGATAGCTGCGGGTGGTAGCAGTAATAGGGGATGTAGACCCCGTTGTCGAGGGCGACGCGGAGGATGGTGTCCCCCGCCTTGGCCTCTATTTCCTTGTCGTCAATCTTGATCAGCGGCATGCGAATCCTTTCAAAGACCCGGCGGGGAGAGATCGAGACGTCGGGAAAAATCGGAGGGTCGCGTTCTTTTCCGTCCTTCGGTATTTCACCGGACCCCCCAACCACCCACGAGATTCATGAAAGTCCCTTCTTCTCCGGTCGACCATGCTATCTGCTCCGAGATCACACGGCGATGGTCATTCTGGTGCCGTGCAGGGGGCAGCGCCCCGCCTCTATGTGCGCTTCGAATTCGTCTCTGAACTGCTTGACGAAGGAGATCGCCGGCATCGCGGCCGCGTCCCCCAGCGGGCAGATGGTGCGGCCCATGATATTGCCCGACACGTCCAGGATGAGGTCGCAGTCTCCGGGCTTGCCCCCGCCCGCCTCGATGCGTTCCACGATGAGCTTGAGCCAGTGGGTGCCTTCTCGGCACGGCGTGCACTGGCCGCACGATTCGTGCGCGTAGAACTGCATGAGGTTGAGCAGGGCCCTGACCATGCAGACCGAGTCGTTCATGACGATCACGCCCGCCGAGCCGACCATGGTGCCCACGGTCTTCAGGCCGTCGGGATCCATGGGCACGTCTATCTGGTCGGCCCTCAGGACCGGGACGGATGATCCCCCCGGGATGACGGCCTTGAGAGGCCGGTCGCCCAGGATGCCGCCCGCGTGCTCGTAGATGATTTCCCTCAGAGGGGTTCCGCCCGGCAGCTCGTAGACCCCGGGGCGCTTGACGTGGCCCGATACGCCGAACAGGCGGGTACCCGGCGAACTCGGTGAGCCGATGGTCTTGTACCAGTCGGCGCCGTTCTTTAAGATCAGCGGGACGTTGGCGTAGGTCTCCACGTTGTTGATGTTGGAGGGGACGCCGTAGACCCCGTAGCCGGCCGGAAACGGCGGCTTGAGCCGGGGCTCGCCGCGCTTGCCCTCGAGCGAGTTCATGAGGGCGGTCTCCTCGCCGCAGATATAGGCGCCCGCGCCGCGCGAGACCCAGACGTCGAAATCGAAGCCGGACCCCAGGATATTTTTGCCGAGAAAGCCCTTCGCATAGGCCTGGTCCACGGCGCGCTGGAAGATCCTGGCTCCAAGGGGCATCTCTCCGCGGATATAAAAGAAGCATCCCGATGCCTGGGTGGCCCACCCCGCTATGATGATGCCCTCCAGGATGGCGTGGGGGTCGTTTTCGATGAGGAGCCTGTCCTTGAAGGTGCCTGGCTCGCTCTCGTCCGCGTTGCACACGAGGTACTTGAGGGTCTCTTTTCCCTTGGGGAGGAAGGACCACTTGAGTCCGGCCGGGAAGCCAGCGCCGCCGCGGCCTTTCAGGTCGGCCGCCTTCACCTCGGCAAGCGTCTGCTCGGGCGTCATTTTGTGAAGGGCCTTCATCAGGGGTTCGTAGCCGCCCGATCCCATGTAGGCATCGATGTTCGTGGAATTGGGCTTCCCAACGTTTCTCGTCAGGATCTTCAACGTTTCGGCCATGGGCTCATCCCTTCACAGTGTCAAGGTGCTGTGCGCACTATTCCAGTTCGTCGAGCAGGCGGTCCACGTCCTCGGGTGAGACCCGCCTGTGCAGGGTCTCGTTGACCATGAGGGCCGGGCCTCCGTCGCAGCAGGCCAGGCATTCCACGGTGATGAGTGAAAAGCGCCCGTCCTGCGTCGTTCCGCCGGGCTTGACCCCGAGCTTGTTCCTGAGGTGCTCGAGGAGCTGTTCCGAGCCCGCCAGCATGCAGGGAAGGGTTTTGCAGACCTGGAGAAGGTACCTGCCCTGCGGTTTCTGGCTGAACATCTCGTAGAAGGTCACGACGCCCCGCACGTGGGCCGGCGACATACCGAGTTTCTCCGCGATGAAGGCCTGAAATTCCACCGGGATATGGCGCAATTTCGCCTGGCAGAGGTGAAGGCTGGGTATGAGGGCGGACTCGGGCTTCGGATAGGCGCCGATCAGTTCGTCGATCTGGCCGATGAACTGGGGGTCCGACAATAGCGCGGCGGTTGAAGTGGACGTTTCGCTCAACGGTCGACCTCCCCGAGAACAGGATCGAGGGATGCAATGGTCGCGATCACGTCGGCCACCATCTGTCCCTTCACCATGACGGGGAGCCCCTGCAGGTTGACGAAGGAGGGACTCCTGAAGTGGCAGCGATGGGCGACGTTCGTTCCCGACCCCACGAGGTAGAAACCGAGTTCACCCTTGGGGGCCTCGAGGGCGAAATAGATCTCTTTCGCCCTGGGAGTCTTCGGGCCCTCGGTCGCGACGATGAACTGGTGGATCAACTCTTCCATCTTTGTCAGGACGCGCTGTTTGTTCGGCAGAAAGACCTTTTCCGATTCCGGGTCCTGAGGGAACAGGGGCTGGTCGGGATCGTATTCCTTCATGGCCTGCTGGATGATGCGGACGCTCTGCCTCATTTCTTCAAGGCGGACGAGGTAGCGGTCGTAGCAGTCGCCGTGCTCGCCCACCGGAACTTCAAAGTCGTAACGGTCGTACCCGAGGTACGGGTAGGCCTTGCGGAGGTCCCACTCCACGCCAGAGGCCCTGAGGTTCGGGCCGGAAAGCCCGAGGTCGATGGCGTCTTCGGCGGAGATCGGTCCCACGTCCTGGGTCCTGTCGATCCAGATCGGATTGCGCGTCAGGAGCCTCTCGCACTCGTCCAGGGCCTTGTGGCACTGGTTGGCCCAGGCGAGGATGTCTTCCGCAAGGCCGGGCTCCCAGTCCCTGGCGAGTCCGCCTATCCGCCCGTAGGAGACGGTGAAGCGCGCGCCCGACATGCGCTCGAACAGGTCGTATATCTTTTCGCGCTCCGTGAAGCAGTAGAAGTAGACCGTTCCGGCGCCGATATCGAGCGCGGTGGTCGCCAGCCACAAAATGTGGCTCGAGATGCGGGCCATCTCGCAGCAGACGACGCGCATCACGCGGCACTTCTCGGTGATGTCGAAATCGATCAGCTTTTCGACGGCCAGGGCCAGGCCGATGTTGTTCGAGATCGGGGAGAGGTAGTCCATCCGGTCGGTGTAGGGGACGACCTGGTGGAGGGTCTTGTTCTCGGCGATCTTCTCGATCCCTCGGTGCAGGTATCCCACGTCGGGTCTGGCCGCAAGGACGACCTCGCCGTCCAGTGTGAGAACGACGCGAAGGACGCCGTGCGTCGCCGGGTGCTGCGGCCCCATGTTGACCGTGACGGCTTCCGTGTTGAGGTCCAGGCGCTCTCTGTTATAGCTGGTCATCGTCGGTGTCCTTCACGGGGAGGAAGTTCCGCCATTCGTCGTCGCCCTCCATGGGGTATTCCTTGCGCAGCGGGTGCCCGTCGAATTCCTCGGGGAGCATGATGCGCCTTAGATCGGGGTGCCCGATGAAGGTCACGCCCATGAGGTCGTAGACCTCGCGCTCCAGCCAGTCGGCGGTGCGCCATATGTCGGCGACGGTTTCTATGGAGGGATCTTCCACGGGCAGCGGCACGCGGATTCGGACCTGCTCGGCGGTCTTCAGGCTGCGCGGCAGGTACACCACGTCGATCCTGCCCTCGTCGGGCCAGTGGGCGCTGCTCACGTCGGCGAGGTAGTTGAAGCCCCGCTCCTCCTTCAGGTAGCGAAGGATCGGACTTGGCGTGGGCGGGGTCCACGACGAGCGTCGTCTCGCCCTGGTACTCCAGTATCTCCTGGACGGCGTCAGGAAAAGCGCTCCTGACCGCCTTGATCAGATCGGCCATATTTTCCACCTCGCGTGCCCCCATGTCACACATGCGCCGAGCTCGTCGGCTCAGCCCGAGAAGTATCCCTTACGCCACGTGGGTGTCTGGGAGTCGTCAGGCGTCCCTTTCGTCGTGATCTTCTTGCCTTTGTCCAGCAGGGGCAGGGCCTTGTACCTGGGATCGCGCCCGCGGTAATGGCCGTGCCTCCGGGGTTTGCCCAGGGGCGCCCATTGCTCTTTCATGACCTGCTCCTGGATCTTCATGACGGAGTAGATGACGGCTTCCGGTCTGGGCGGGCATCCTGGGACGTAAACGTCCACGGGGATGATGTGATCGATGCCCATGACCACGGAGTACGCGTCGAACATGCCGCCCGTGGTCGTGCAGACGCCCATGGCGATCACCCACTTGGGTTCGGGCATCTGGTCGTAGATGCGCTTGCAGGCGGGGGCCATCTTGCGCGTCAGGGTCCCGGCGACGATCATCAGGTCGCACTGGCGGGGCGTGAAGCGCATGGCTTCCGCGCCGAACCGCGCGAGGTCGTAGCGGCTCGCCACCATGGCCATCATCTCGATGGCGCAACACGACAGGCCGAAGGGCATGGGCCAGAGGCTGTTCTTTCTGGCCATGTCCACGATCTTCGACATGGAACTCAGGATGACGCCGCCCTTGACCATCTCGAGGTCCTGGCGGGTCTGTTCGTCGAGACCGGTGTCTTTAGGATCTACTCCCATCGGAGAGCTCCTTTCTTGTAGGCATAAACGTACCCGATCAGAAGGATGCCGATGAAGATGAGGAGTTCCCCGTAAACGAAGAATCCCCATCCCATGCGTATTCTCTCCCTGTAGACCGAGGCGACCGGGTAGAGGAAAAGCGTTTCGACGTCGAACAGGAGGAAGAGGAGCGCCACCACGTAGTAGCGGACGGACACCCTCTTGTAGGGTTCGTCCATGGGATCGAGTCCGCATTCGTAAGGCTGCAGATCCGTCCTCGAACCGCGGACCTTTCCAAGAACCCAGGATACGAAAGCCAGGCCGACGGCCATGAGCAAGGCGACCACGATCATGACCAAAACAGGAAGATAGGCCGGCAACATAATTCACCCCCTGGTTCTGTTGTTGTCCTTTCATGCCCCCCGACTGATCGAAGCCAAAAGTCAGGCGGGAAGGCTACCATACCGCAGGTTGAGTGTCAACACGGCGCGGTCTCAAGTATTCCATTAAACACGGGGGGTTTAGCGGTGTTCGCGGCACCGGGAACCGGGTTCTCGGCGGTTCTTTTTGGCCCCCATCGAGGCGAAAAAAGGGCGGGCCGAAGCCCGCCCTGGAGAAATCCGTTGCGATGGGGCTATTTCGTGAAGCTGAAAGGGGCCGAAACGCCCCCGTCGTCGTTGTTCACGACGGTTATCTGGACCGCCTGTCCCTTGGGCAAGAGGTCCTTGAGGTCGTGTCCCTTCTTCGCGATGACCTTGGTGCTGTTCTTGTAGGTGGTCATGGGGCACGGCCACGTTGTTGACCATCACCGTGCAATCCGAATGGAAGTTGCTCCCGCGGATCTTGAGGCGGAAGGGGTAGTGCATCTTCTGAATGCTCGTTACGACGGGCGGGACGACCTTGACCTGTACGCTCACGGTTGCGCTGGCGGACGCCGAGACGCTGTCCGTGACGGTGACGGTGGCTGTGTAATTGCCTGCGTTCTCGTAGGTGTGTGAAACCGTGGACCCGGCCCCCGTTGTACCGTCCCCGAAGTCCCACGCGTAGGAGTACGGCCCCGTCCCGTCGTAGGCTCCGGCGCTGAAGCTGACGGCGAGCGGCAGGAACCCCGAACTTGGCATCGCCTGTGCGGTGACGCTCAGGTCGCCGCCGGCGCCGCCGCAGGAGGGGAACCGGAATGCGCCGATCCGGGTCTGCCATCCGGCGCTCGAGGTCGTCGCGTAGTACTCCTGGGTGTACCAGAAAGTGCAGTCGTCGGCGGGGTCGACGGTCATCGTGCTGTAGTCGCCCCAGCGGCCGTAGGGGCTCAACTGGGAGCCGCCGCCGGTGATCATCGTGGACTCGCCCTGCGTCAATTCGTCGGGCGGGTCCGAAGCCAGGCGGCCGGCGTAGCGTACGGAGGGGTAGGTGGCCGGGCCGGAGACGCTGTAGCCGATGGCGAGGTCGCCGTTCTTGTCCATGGCGGCGCTGCCCATCCAGCGGTTGTCCGTATCGGGTGCAAAGGTACCCTGCTGGAAGATGCCCCAACCGTTGCCCCAGTTCCTGAGTTCGTACCACCGGACGCCGGCCTGATCGTTGCCTACGTCCACGGTGTGGTTGACCACCAGAGTCTGGTAGTCGCCGAAGCTCCGGTATTGGAGCCTGTACATGAGGCGGTCCGAGAGGGGATCGACCCTGACCTGTGTGTCGGGCTGGGTGATGCAGTTGGTGCCTCCGCAGAAGTTCGTGTCGAAGGAATCCGTGACCAGGACCGTTTCGGGGTTCCCCGAAGATCCGAAGGTCGTGTTGTTCGGGTCGGCCCAGTCCACGTGAAAGGCCCATATGCTGAGCTGGTCGTTGGGGTAGCCCCAGGCATCGTCGTCCATCTCCACGTAGTAATTGGGCGCCCCGGCGGGCGGGATCGTCGAGCCCTGGAAGGTGCTGGGGAGCATGCCGCCGTAGTTCGGGTTCACGTCATTGAGGTTGAAGTACTGGAAACTCGCCGTGGGGTCGCCCGCCAGCATCTTGGCGCGGTCGAACACCGCCACGCCCGCGCCCGCCCAGCTTCCGGAGGCCGTGAACTGGTTGCAGCTCATGTAGTAGCCGTCAGGCCAGACGCCGAACTTCGGGTAATCGGGCATAGTGTTGTTCGGCCACTCGAAGGCGTAGCGGTACCAGGCTCCCGTGGGGTCCGACGTGGCGGACACGGCGATGTACTGGTAGTAGGGGCCGTTGCCGCCGTTGACGCACAGGGCGAACTGACTGATGAGCCACCGGTTGGCGATGCGGTCGTAAAGGACAACTGGGTCGCCGTCGTTGCAGGAATCGGCCGGCCCGCCGAACCCGCTCCAGATGGTGTTGCCGGCCACGGGGCCGTAGAGCAGGTTGCCGTTCTTGTCCCATATGGCCAGGCTCAGGTTCACCCACTGGACGTAGTCGTTCATCCCCACGTCACCCTCGGTGTCGGGCGGCGTCACCGCGTAGGGTGCGTTGGCGGCGTTGGAGATACCCTCCCAGCTCTTGAGCGGAGAAGGCATGGACTCTGTGCCGGGCCACGTCTGCACGACGGGATCCCATTCGCTCTTCAGTTTTTTCGCGTTCTTGACGACCGCCTTCGGCAGCGGTCGGACGGGGAGGATCTTGGCGTTGGGGATCTCCACGCCAGTGGGCGCGGGGATGGGCTTCATGTCTCTCAGCGGCGGGGAGACGTCGAACTTCACCGCCTTGGCCACCACGGGCGGCGGCAACGCGCCGGACGACCGCGCGGTCTGAACGGGCGCTGCTGGCGACGACGCCAGAGCGCCCAGGGCGCATGAGAACAACAGAGCCGAGAAGATTCCCGATCGCTTGACCATTCCGGCCTCTTCCTTCTTAAACATCCTTCTCCTTTCCGGGCCTCGGCCCGTTCGGACCGCCGTCGCTCCGCTCAAACAGAATGCGGGCGGGCGGCAACATGCGCAAAAAAAAAGAAGGAGGAGGACACTGGCCCCCCTCCCTGACTCCTTCTCCGGTCGCGGCGAAGTACCCCTACTTCACCTCGTACTGCGCACGCCCCTCCACGTAAAGGTCGCCGCCGTGGCAGTCGCTGACGACGATGAGGGGCATGTCCTCGACCTCGAGCCTTCTTACCGCTTCGGGGCCGAGATCTTCATAGGCGATAATGTCGCATTTTTTGATGCACTTTGCAATGAGAGCCGCGGCGCCACCCGTGGCGCCCAGGTAGACGACCTTGTGCTTCTGCATCGCCTCCTTCACGGCGTCGCTCCGCTTCCCCTTGGCGATCATGCCCTTCATGCCGATCTCCATGAGGCGCGGCGCGAAGGGGTCCATGCGGTAGGCGGTGGTCGGTCCGGCCGAGCCGATCACGTTGCCCGGCTTGGTCGGGCTGGGGCCCACGTAATAGACGAGCGTGCCCTTGATTTCGAACGGGAGCGGCGTGCCCTTGTCCAGGCCCTCGATCATGCGCTTGTGCGCGGCGTCGCGCGCCGTGTAGATCACGCCCGAGAGCATGACCCTGTCACCGATCCTGAGTTTTTCCACGTCCTCGTCCGCCAGCGGGGTCGTCAGTTTGTATTCGGCCATCTTCCCCTCCTACAGGACGATTTCGCCGTGCCTGTCGGCATGGCAGTTGATGTTGACGGCCACCGGGAGGGCCACGAGATGGCACGGATAGGTCTCGATGTTGACCCCCAGTACGGTGACGTTTCCGCCCAGCCCCATGGGCCCGACGCCCAACTTGTTGCAACTCTCCGCGAGCTCCTTCTCCAGGTCCGCGTAGAAGGGGTCGGGGTTGGAGGATCCGGGAGAGCGCATGGCGGCCTTCTTGGACAGGATGCAGGACATCTCGAAGGTGCCGCCGATTCCCACGCCCACCACGAGGGGCGGACATGCGTTGACGCCGCCTGTCGAGACCGTCTCCACGACGAACTTCTTGACGCCCTCGAGGCCGTCGGCGGGCTTCAGCATGGCCTGTTTGGACATGTTCTCGCTGCCGCCGCCCTTCGCGCCGAAGCTGAGCTTGAGCTTGTCGCCCGGGACGATGCTGTAGTGAATGACCGAAGGGGTGTTGTCGCCGGTGTTCTTGCGCTGGATCGGGTCGTTCAGGATGGACTTACGCAGGTACCCTTCGGTGTAGGCCTTCCTCACGCCCTCGTTGATGGCGTCGGTCAGGTTGCCCTCCACGTGCAGGTCCTGCCCCATCTCCGCGAAGATGACGGCGAAGCCCGTGTCTTGGCAGTACGGCACGCATTCCTCGCGAGCGATGCGGGCGTTCTCCTGGAGCTGGCGGATCACTTCCTTGCCGGCCGCGGACGACTCCTTCGCGAGCGCCTGGTCGAAGGCCTCGAGCATGTCGTCGCCGAGCCGGTAACTCGCGTTCTTGATCATGTCCGCGAGGGGATCGACGACCTCCTTTGCTATCACTGTTCTCATATGTGTTTCCCCCGAAATGAAGGAGGCCTGGTCCGTCGGCCCCCGAGAGTCCGATAATACCCCCCCGTCCCATAGTTGACAAGGACGTTGCGCGCCCGTTCATCCAACCCCTCGATCACCCGATCGTGGTATAGTAACTAGCTCGTTGGGCGAATCGGCGGCGCGTACGCGACGCGGGGGCGCCTGGGGGCGGAACAGCGATAAGAACGAAAAACGAAAGGAGACTTGAAGATGCTGAAGAAGATTGGTCTCATCGGCGGCGGTTTATCGGCGGGGTTCTCACCCAGGAGGTCGCCCAGCGGGGGCTGGCGCGCGAAGTGGGCCTTGTCGACCCGGCGCCCATGCCGAATCCCAACGATCCGCCGGAACGCCAGGAGGTGGTAAACAAGCAGTCCGTGTCCAGGGGCAAGACTCTGGACATCTCGGAGGGCCTGCCCACCATCCACAAGGACATCAAGCTCGTGGGTTCCAAGGACTATTCCGCCCTCGAGGGCGCGGAGCTGGTCATCAACACCGCGGGCGTGCCCCGCAAGGCCAGACCCGACGGCACCTTCCCCAGCCGCGAGGAACTGCTCGCCATCAACCTCAAAATCACCACGCAGGTGGCCGAGGGCATCAAGAAGTACTGCCCGAACGCGATGGTCATCTCCATCGCCAACCCGCTGGACGCCATCGTCTACACGCTGAACAAGCGCCTCGCGCCGCCCAAGAACAAGCTCTTCGGCATGGCGGGCGTGCTGGACTCCGGAAGGTACTGCTACTTCGTCGCCGAGGCGGCGGGCATTTCGGTTGAGAACGTCAACGCCATGGTCATGGGCGGTCACGGCGACAACATGGTGCCCGTGCGCAGCTCCTGCCAGATCGCCGGCATCCCCGTCACGAAATTCCTCGACGACGAGACCCTGTCGAAGATCGAGGCCCGTACGCGCAAGGCGGGCGGAGAGGTGGTCGGCCTGCTCGGCTTCGGCTCCGCTTTCGTATCACCCGCCTGGGCGGCGCTCGAAATGGCCGAGGCGGTGATCTTCGACAAGAAGAAGATCATCCCGGTCTGCGCCAAGCTTGAGGGCGAATACGGCGTGAACGGCCTCTTCGTGGGCGTTCCCGCCGTCATCGGCACGGAACGGCGTCGAGAAGATCCTCGAACTCGACCTCACGGACGAGGAGAAGGCCGCGCTCGCCAAGTCGGTCGCCGGCGTCAAGAAGACCTGCGAGGAAGCCGACGCCATGCTGAAGAACCTTTAGGCTGTCGCGTCTGACTCTGCACATCATGGGCTCCCCGTCCATACGGGGAGCCCTTTCCTTATCCGTCGCCGATGCCCCGCATCCGGGGTCGAGGTGCAGGCAAGGCGACCTGTGGGGAATTCTTCGGTAGCCTGCTAGAATAAGCAGCCTGCTGGAATAACAAGTCAGACGGGGCCGGAAGGTCCCGCTTTCCGGGGAGGTGGAGATGCGACGAACCTGGTATGCAATGACGGCCCTTCTGGCCGTTGGGTTCCTGGCGGCCGCGGCGCCGAGGGCTCAGGACATGGTCCGGCCCAGGGAAATGCTGAAGACCGTCACGGCGGAAAAGTATCCGGGCGCGGACGCTGTGGTCGTGCTCGACAAGACGCACGTGGACGTGGAGGAGTCGGGGCTCAGCCACGTATATCGCACGCAACTCGTCAAGGTCCTGACCGAGGCGGGCGCCGCGAAATATGCCACCATGCGCTTCGACTACGACCCCGCATCGTCCTACGCGGAGGTCAGGGGGCTGAAGATCTACCGCGCGGACGGCTCGGTCGAGCAGGTCCCGGTCTCGAGGATTCTCGACCTGCCGCAGCCGCAGTTCATGATCTACTGGGGGCCGCGCATGAAGCTCGCCTCGGTGCCCAAGCTCAACCCGGGGGACGCCGTGGAGATCGAGACCTACTCGAAGGGCTTCGTGATCGCCTACCTCCACGATCCCGCCCAGGCCGGCGACGAAAAGTACATCCCGCCCATGCGGGGCCACTACTACGACGTTGTCCTGTTCCAGGGTGATCTGCCCATCGTGAAGAAGGTCTACACGATCGTCCTTCCCAGGGACAAACCCATACGGGCCGAGGTCTTCAACGGCGAGCTGGGCAGCGAGGCCTCCTTCAACGACAAGAGCCTCACCTACACGTGGTGGAAGACGGACGTCCCTGCGGTCGAGCGCGAACCGAAGATGGTCGAGGACACGGACTGCCTGCCTAAACTGGTTCTGGCCACGGTGAAAGACTGGCCACAAAAATCGCGGTGGTTCTACCACGTGAACGAGGACGTGGACACCTTCGCCTGGAACGACGCCATCAAGGCCAAGGTCGACGAGATCACCAAGGGACTCAAGACCGACGACGAGAAGCGCAAGGCACTGCTCGCATGGGTCGCGCGCCAGATCCGCTACAGCGGGATCAGCATGGGCAAGGGCGAGGGCTACACGCTCCACCCCGGCGTCATGGACTTCAACGACAGGGCCGGCGTCTGCAAGGACATCGCGGGCATGCTCATCACCATGTTCAGGGCCGCGGGCTTCACGCACACCTACCCGGCCATGACCATGGCGGGCGCCAGGGTCGAGAACCTGCCCGCCGACCAGTTCAACCACTGCGTGGTGGCCACCGAGATCGCTCCGAACACCTACAAGCTCTACGACCCGACGTGGTGCCCCTTCAGCAGCGAGATCTGGTCCTCGGCCGAGAAGCCGCAGAACTACGTCATCGGATCACCGCGGGGCGAGCAGCTCATGGAGACGCCGCCCGCGCCCGCCTCGGACAACTTCATCGACCTGAAAGCGGAAGATAGGATCGACGAGAAGGGCAACCTCGAGGGGACCCTCACCATCACGGGCGGGCACTACAGCGAAACGAACCTGCGGTGGGCGGTGGTGTTCAGCCCCGCGTACGCCGTCAAGGGCACCTTCGAACAGTGGCTGTCGAAGATATCGCCCGCGGGCCGAGCTCTCCAGCTACGAGACGACGGACCCGGTAGATGTCGGCAAGCCCTTCAGGATCACGATCAAGTACAGGGTCCCGGGATACGCCATGGTGTCGGGCGGAAGGATGGTCTTCACCCCGCCCATGGCGAAGAACATCCTGTCGAGCCGGCGCCTGACGGACTTCATGGCCGCCGTGCACGGAGACAAGCGCCGATACGGGATCTTCCTGAGGGCGACGCGCGAGTTCAACTACCGCGAATCCATCGCCCTGCCGAAGGGGTACCGGCTCGAAGCCGCGCCGAAGGCCGGCGCTGTGGACGAGCCCGCCGCCGCGTTCTCGGCCGAGCTGGGCTCCACGCCGGGGCGCCTCTCGCTCAAGGAGCAACTCGTCATCAAGAAGAAGATCATCCCCGCGTCCGAGTACGGCGGCCTCAAGTCGGCCGTCGACGCGTCCAACGACTTCGGCCGCGCGTTCGTCGTCGTGAGCCGGTAGGGGGCCAGGATGAAAACAGAAGCCATGAACCACGCTGGAAAGCACAGATTCGCCACGATCCGGGCGCTGGCCTCGGCCGCCCTCGTGCTGTCCGCCGTCGCCGCGCAGGCCGCACTCCCCGCGCGCTTCGCCGGGACGCCGACGGCGAAGGACTACCCGAACGCCGACGTCCTCGTGCTCTCGGAGCACACGGCGTACACGCTCATGCCCGACGGGCGCATCCAGAAGAAGGTCGACAGGATCGAAAAGATCCTCACCTACCACGGCATGGACGCCATCGGCGATCCCAAGGTCGCCTTCAACAAGACCGACCAGGACCTCAAGGTAGAGACGTACCGGACCTACACGCCCGAAGGCCGCGTGGTGGACGCCAAGCCGAACAGCTTCAACGAAATGACGCCCTTCCAGCTCGAAAAGGCACCCGCCTACACGGACTGGCGGCAGATGGTCATGACGAAGGTGGGCCTGGACGTCAACGCGGTGACGGAAACCGTCTACACCCTGACCGACAAGAAGCCGTGGCGCCGCTTCCTTGGCGGCGTCGAGGTCCTCGCCGGAGACGAGCCGGCCCTCGAGCGGACCGTGTCCGTAACCGTGCCGGACGGCATGGATCTCCATTACAGGCTCTTTAACGCGAAGGCCGAGCCCAGGACCGCGAAGAAGGGCGAAAGCGTGACGTACACGTGGACGCTCAAGAACGTGGCACTCGTTCCGCGCGGCGAACGGGGAGGACCGGAAGACGCGTTCCTGCCCACGCTCGTCTTCACGACGTGTCCGAACTGGGGCCACCAGGCCTCCATCATCGGCGGGCTGGTCAAGGCCGCCGACGAGAAGACCTCGCCCGCCCTCGACAAGAAGGTCGACGCGCTCCTGGAGGGCGTGCAGGGCGATTTCGAGAAGGTCGTCAAGCTCCACGACTACGTTGCCGAGGACATCAATACCGTCCGCTGGCCGCTCTACGACTTCCAGTTCACGCCACGCACGCGCCGCGGACGTCTACGACAGCGGCTACGGGCACGCGCTGGACAAGGCCGTCCTCCTGTGCGCCATGCTGAAACACGCCGGTTTCGACTGCGCGGTCGCCGCGGGCACGCCCACGGTGGAGGGCGGCGTCGACCCGGCCCTCGTGCCGTGCATGGCCCAGATGGACA
Source organism: uncultured Acidobacteriota bacterium (assembly GCA_963724125.1). Taxonomy (GTDB): domain Bacteria; phylum Acidobacteriota; class UBA4820; order UBA4820; family DSQY01; genus CAVRTJ01. Next base: position 77,723 of record CAVRTJ010000008.1, on the reverse strand, counting down.
CGGTCCTCGTCCGTGTCGAGATGGGCAAACAGCCGCTGTGGCTCGACCCGACGGCAACGCTCGCCGAGCGCTCTCAGCGGGACTTCGTGTCGATGAAGGGGCTCCCGCTGATCCCGGGGATGGGCGAGCTGCACACCATGACCTTCGACGGGCCGAACGAACTTTCCGTGAGTCTCGAAGCGAAGGCCGCGGAGGACCTTTCACTCGAGGGCACCGGCCTGTTCACCTTCTCCGGTCAATACAGCCCTTTCTTTGAAATGCGGGGCGGCCAAAAGGAACAGAAGGCATTCGCGGACAAGCTTCTTGCCTCGGCCCTGCCCGGGGCGGAAATGACGGGCTATTCGGTCCGGCGCCTGGATCCGACCGGCGTCGGCCTCACGATCTCCTTCAAGCGGCCGGCGCCAGGGAAGGGCGAGAAGGCGAAACCCTTGACCCTTGGTATTCCCGCCGGATCCAGCCTGAAAGGCATACACCAGCCCTACCTCGGGGCGAGGCGCCTTCCACTCGTCCTGAAGTGGCCGGGCTCCGAGCGCGTGAGCATCGAGGTGAAGCTGCCAAAGGACGTCAAGCCCCTCTACGTCCCTGGCGATCTTTCGCTGAAGAACGCCGCCGGAAGCCTCAGGCAAACCTGGACGAACAAGGACGGCGTGATCAAGGGGACGTGGAAGATCAACCTCCCGGCCCGCGTCATCAAGCCCGAAGACTACAATGGCTTCCGAAACCTGTACGGGCTCGCCTGCGCGCAGGCCGACCGCACGGTTCTGTTTAAATAAACTGCAACCTTCGTAATGACTGTTCTCGCGGAGGCGGCCTTCGGGCCGCCTCTTTTTCTTGTTAGTACGGGTCGGCGTACACAGTCATTTTTCGGGGCGGGAATATCGGCATCGGCGAGGGGGTTTCTTCCACAGTTCAACAGTTAACCGCGGGGAAGTGCGTCCAGGGATGGAAATGGATGGGAACCGTTTCAACGTCAAAATGTCGAAGGTCTTCCCGGTCGATGCCGGGGCGGGAAGAGCCATGTCCGTTTGGCGTCCGACTGCCGGATCTGCACAGCCGGACAGAGGAGAGGTGCAGGCGTGGGTGAGCTTCGACTTCTGCGCAGGCAGAAGCCGGGCCTGATTCGGCCTCGAGGGAAAGCGCGAGGCGCCATGCATCTTCCCGAAGGCACGGCAAACCGCGCCCGAATCAGTACGACATCTTCTCAGGGACAGGAAATCGATGGGCCGGACAACTCCGGTTCAACGACGGCCTCCAGGGGCCAGGGAAAGGAGAAATGTGATGGGACCAAACCGGAAAGGGTTCATTCAAAGGATCGTTCTGACGGCTTTTCTCGTCACGGCGGTCATCGGTTGGGCCGCCTGGGCGGCGGAGCCGACCGGGAGTAAGGGCCGGGGCCCGGATGACCCGCTCTACCAGGTCTGGTCGAACGAGAGCGTGTTCAACCAGGTGTCGAGCGCGGCGCAAAGCGCCGCCGTGGCCCGCTACGGCATACCGCCTTATCTCACGCCCGTCAAGTCACCGGCCGCTGCGCCCCATGCGGAGGCCGCCCCTTCGCCGGCGTACGTCGCCCCGGGGTGCACGCCGGCGAACGTGCTCGTCAACGATCCGTCCCTCGACACGAGCCAGTACACGCAGAGCGAGACCTCGATCACGCTGGCCGGCCCGGGCAACGTCGTCGTGGCTTACAACAACTCCCGCTTGTACTCGAATCCCGGCTCTCTCCATTTCACGGGATGGAGCAACTCGACCGACGACGGGGCGAGCTTCACGGACCGGGGGGCCCTGCCGGCTTCATCGAACGGAGACGTGGGCGATCCGGTTCTCGTCTACGACTCGACCTCGGGCGACGTATACCTGGCCACGCTCATGTTCAACGGCAGCGGCATCCAGGTGTTCAAGTCGACGGACGGGGGCGTCAGTTTCGGGGCTCCGGTCAACGCCGCCCCGGGTAAATCCGGCTTTCAGGACAAACCCTGGCTGGCCATCGACAATCACGCGGGAACCGGGCAGGGCAACCTGTACCTGGTCGAGCGGGACTTCGGGACCGGTGACGGGATCTACTTCTACAGTTCCACGGACGGCGGTACCACCTGGGGTCCGAACGGCGGAACCCTCATCGCGTCGGGCAACCAGGGTGCCTTCGTCGCCGTGGGGCCGAGCCACGAGGTCTACGTCTTCTGGTGGACGTACACCGGCATCATGTGCCGCGCCTCCACCGACCATGGGGCGACTTTTGGCCCGCCGACCACGGTGGCGACCTTCCTGTCCGGTGGTGGCGTGAACGGCGACCTGGGCCTCGGCTTTCGGACGAGCCGGTTCCCCCACGCGGCGGTAAACCCTTTCAGCGGCGAGATTTATGTCGTCTACAACGACAAGCCGGCGTCCTCGGACCGGTGCGACATCTACATGACGGAGTCCGCCGCCGGCGGGACCGCCTGGACGGCCCCCGTCCGGGTAAACGACGACGCGGGCCTCAACGACCAGTTCATGCCGACGGTGGCCGTTACGTCGGATGGAAGTTACGTCTTTGTGACCTGGTACGACAGGCGCAACGACCCCTCCAACAACCTCATCGACCGGTACGGGGTCATCGGCGACGCCCTGGGGCCGACCGTCGTGTTCGATCCGAACTTCAGAATCACCGACCAGTCCTTCGCCCCGGTGTACGGCGGCGATCCGGTTGTGAATTCCACCTACATGGGGGACTACGACCAGGCCGTGGCGGGCGGAGATTTCTTTTACCTGGCCTGGGGCGACAACCGTCTGGGCAATCCCGACGTGCGGTTCGCGAAGATCCCCTTCTACACGCCGGTCTCCTCTCCGGCGACGCTCCCGGATGCGACGACCGGCGCATCTTACACCCAGAATTTCACGGGCTACCCGGGCACGGCGCCCTTCACGTTCAGCGTGACATCCGGCTCGCTTCCGCCGGGACTCTCGCTTTCTGCCTCCGGGACGCTGTCGGGGACGCCGACCACGTCCGGGACGTACACCTTCACCATAACGACCCAGGACGCCTACTGCGCCGCGGGCGACGCGTCCTACACCCTGAACGTCGTGTGCCCGGCCATCGCGCTGGTCCCTTCATGGTCCCCCACAGCGGCGATCGACACGACGCCCAGCTGGAACGGATCAGACGATATCAATGAGTTCGGCGATCCTAATACTGCCACCTACGGCCAGACCATCACGGCGCCCGCCGGCGGAGCTGTGCTCACGGACTTCACCTTCTACATGAAAGTTCCGTCCACGTGCGTTTTCCGCGGCGAAGTCTACGCCTGGGACGGGAGCAGGGCCGTCGGTTCGGCTCTCTGGGAGGGGGCGCCCACAACAACTAACGACGCGGCTTTCAACCCGGTGACGTTCAACCCCGGCGGCATCGTCCTCTCCGGGGGACAGCAGTACGTGCTGTTCGCCTCCGTGTCCAAGGACCCGGGATCGGGTTCCGGCTCCTGGGGCTACATGTGGTCCTCCACCTACAGTGGCGGCGGGTTCGTCTTCATGAACAACGGACACGATCCCACCCAATGGACGACGACAAACTGGGACCAGGGCTATAGCTTTGGCGACCTTGCCTTCAAGGTGAGCTTCCTCGGTGCGGCGGTTCTGCCCGACGCCCAGGAAACCGTGCCTTACAGCTTCCTGTTGGATGCCACGGGAGGTACGCCGTCGTACACCTACGCCTTGACGGGCGGATTCCTCCCGGCCGGGCTCAGCCTTACACCCTCGGGCCTTATCTCGGGGACCACCATCGTCATCGGGACGTTCCACTTCAACGTGACCGCGACGGACGTCTACGGCTGTACGGGGAACCAGGACTACGTTCTCAACGTCGTTTGCCCGACCATCACGATCACGCCCGACGTGCTGCCGGGCGCCACCAAGGACACGGCCTACAGCGCGACGTTGTCCGCGTCTCCCGGGGTCAGCCCCTACAGCTATGCGGTCACAGGCGGGTCTCTGCCGGCCGGGCTGAGCCTCTCGAGTTCCGGCGTGATTTCCGGAACGCCAACTGCGACGGGAGGGGCAACCTTTACGGTGACGGTCACAGACGCCAACGGCTGCACGGGGACGGAAACCTATTCGGTCTACGTCTTCACCTTTGACTTCATGGACGACGCGGGCACGACGCAGGCGTGTGTGGACGCCGACACTGGCTTCTTCCAGTGGTCGGTGCTGAGCGGCCCGTACGCCGGCATGACCTACAGCGGCAACCTGACCGTCTACAACGGCGGGACCATGTTCTGGAGTCAGCCGGGCGCGTCGCAGTACGTCTATCTCTATTACGACCCCAACGGCCATATGGCCTGGGGATACCTCTACGACTACACGACCTACGCATACACGAGCCTCTACGACACAAACACGCTCAACAACCCGGCGTGCGGATCGGCGGGGCCGTAAGATAAAGAAAGCAATCCTCCTGCAGTCAGGCGCGGGGTTCCGTCCCCGCGCCTTTTTTTTGCCAATCTTGACGACGGTGCCATCGGGTGGACGGAGAAGGCCACGGTCGAAACCAACGCATGTCGATGTCTTAAGTTGAAGCGGCTCGAAGCGACCGTCGAAACCGTCCATCGTACCGAGAGGCGCCATGGCCTGGGCGGCGGGCGGTTTGCTTTCAGTACGAAGCTGCACTAAAATATTTAGGTGTTAACAGTGAACCAGATGGGGACGGCGAACTCTCGGGGTGTCGCCCGTCACCAGGGGTACGCGGGGTCGGAAGAGGGTCCGCCCGAAATCACAATCCGGTAAGTGCAGGCGTGGGTCGTTGGCTGCGAGATCGTGTGACTGAATATCCACGATCCGTCGCGGAGACCGGCGGGTTAGTGTATGGTAGTGCCGACAACGGACAACCGCTTGGTGGCGTTTATTTTTTAGGTGCTATCAGAAGAATGATTGAGCCTGAGGGGGCCCGATCAGCGGCAGGCTTTACGTTTTAGCGTATCAGGAGGGAAATGATGAAAGAGAGAAGGGTTAAGTGGATAGGGATCCTGGGCCTGCTGGCGTTGCTGGTAGTCTCGGTATCAGTTCCCGCCCAGCCCGCCCCGGGGCCGTGCGAGATCTGGAACTGGGCGAACCCGCTTCCGCAGGGCAACACGCTGTACGGTGTGGCCGCAGACGGCAACACGGTTGTTGCGGTGGGCGCCGCGGGCACCGTCATGCGCAGCACGGACGACGGCGCGACGTGGTCCATTATTCCGCCCCCGACCACAAAGAACCTCAACGCCGTAATATGGAACGGGTCTCAGTTCGTGGCGGTAGGGGACAGGGTGTCCGGAAGTGTCTGGTCGATCCTGACGAGTCCAGACGGCCTGGCCTGGACGCTTCGGACGGGTCCGGCCGGAACGGCGAGAAACTTGAACGGCGTGGCATGGAACGCCTCCAACTCACTCTTTGCCGCGGTGGGGGACCAGGCGGCGATCATCACTAGCCCTGATGGCAGCACCTGGACGGCACAGTCTGCACCCGCGGGCGTGACTGCAAACCTGAACGCCGTGGCTTCGGACACCGGCTTCCTGATCGCCGCGGGCCAGAATGGTACGGTCATCACGACGAGTGGAGCGTCTTTCGGTACAACTTGGACGGACAGAACTGCGGTCGCCGGCGCGGGCGGCGAAAACCTCTTCGGGGCGGCCGCGATCCCCGGTGAAGCCTTGGTAGTGGGCAACCATGGAACCATACGGGTGGCGACCAACCCCACGACGTGGACCGGTTCGTCGTCGCTGCCTTCAAGGAACTGGCGGGGCGCCTACTACTCCGGCGGACTCTGGTTCATCGTGGACGGCAACGGGACCATCCGGACCAGCGATGGGACGGGCGCGCCCTCGACGTGGACCTGGACGGACCATCCTACGCCCACGCCCGCCATACTCATGGCGGTCGACTACACGGGGAGCACCTACGTGGCGGTGGGCGCCGCGGGCGCCATCCTGACCAGCCCTGGAGGAACGGCGCCCTTCACCTGGACGAGCTACACGACCGGCGACCAGAACACCTTCCAATCGGTAGTCTGGGGCGGTCCGGCAGGCTCGGAGCGCTACGTGGCCGTCGGTGCCAGGGGCAACGTCGTGACGAGCACGGACGGCGTGACCTGGACCCAGACATCGCCCCCTCCTCCGCCCAACCGCGTCTTCCAGAGCGTCACCTGGGGCGGCGGACAGTTCGTCGCCGTGGGTAATCACGGTCTCATTATGACCAGCCCCGATGGTCTGGCCTGGACCGATCAGAGCTATTCTCAGGCGGCCGACCCGACGAATCCCAACCTCCGTGGCGTGGCCTGGGGCGGCGGCCTCTACGTGACAGTCGGCGGTGGAATCTTCGGAGGGGAAGTCCCGTACGCGATCATCCTGACGAGTGCCGATGGTGCAACGTGGACCCCTGCCTCGACGCCGGTGGACTGGAGCCCGAGGACGCTCAACAGCGTCACGTGGGTGCCGTACCCGCCGGACCCCGCAGGCGGGTTCTTTCTGGCCGTAGGTAACGCGCTCGACACTACGACGGGCACCTTCATATGGGATTCCTTGCATCCCACCGGCACCTGGGAGGACATCAGCAGCCGCTACGTGCCGGCGTCGGGCAACGCCCGCAACCTCAACGCAGTGATCACGGGCGGTGGGCCGGAGAATGCCCGCGACTACCTGATCGTCGGGGACGGCGGAACCATACTCTACAGTTATGCGGGCAGTCCCGACCTTTTCAATGTCGTCTCCGGGACGAACCTCGCTCTTTTCAGCGCGCTGTGGGATGGCTGTGATTACGTCGTTGGGGGGGCGCTGGGAACGGTCCTTACGAGCCCGAACCCTGGAGGTGCTTACGTGTCCATGCCGACGCCGGCGGCCAACCCCCTTTACGGGGTTGCATCCGATCCTTCGGGATACGTTGCGGTCGGCGTGAACGGAACGATCCTCCACGCTTCCAAGACAGTGGCCAACGCCACCGTACCGGTCAGCGCCATCGTGAACACCTCCGTGAACTTCTCGGCCTCGCCCTCGGGCGGCGGCGGTGGATACACCGTCTTCTGGGACTTCGGAGACGGCGGCACGGACACTGGAAACACGGTTTCTCACACATACACGGCGACCGGTACCTACAACTGGACCGTCACGGTCACGGACTGCTCGGGCATGGTGGGCTGCGCGTCCGGGGAAATAAGCATATACTGCCCGGTAATAACGCTGTCTCCGGTGACTCTGGCTGAAGGTACCGTCGGCACGGCTTACGAGCAGGTCGTCGGCGCGTCCGGCGGAACGGCACCTTACGGCTATGCCCTGACCAGGGGCGCTCTGCCCGCCGGTTTGACGCTCGATTCCCTCACTGGACACATTACGGGGACCCCTACCGCGACCGGCACCTACGTCTTTCTGCTCACCGCCACGGACTCCAACGGGTGCCAGGGTGCCGCGCGATACACCATCACCGTCACCTGTCCGGTCATCAGAATGGGTGGCGGCTCCTGTACGGAGCCGACAACCATGGCGACCTGTTTACGATCGACACCACCACCGGTGCGGGGACCCTCGTCGGCACGCTGTATCCCCCCGAGGGCTGCGGCGAGGGGCCGGGCAGCACGGAAATCGAATACGACCCCGTATCGGGACGGGCCTTCACCCAGTACCCAGACGGGAGCGCCCTTGGCTGGGAATTCGACATAACGACCGGAAACCCCATCGGTGGCTGCGTTCCCAACGGAGTTGCTGTCCAGGGGCTGGAGTCGGTCAACGGCGTGTGGTACGCAACGGTATTGGCACCTGATTACGAAGGGTCACTGCTCTGCACCCTCGACCCGTTTGCAGGGTCCGTTACGGTGATCGGACCCACGGGATTCGGGCCGATCTCCGGCCTGGCCTACGATGCGTCCACCGGGACCATGTACGGCATCACGGGCGGCGCAGAAATCCAGCCTTCCACGCTTCTCACCATCAACCTCGCGACCGGTGCCGCGACGCCGGTCGGCCTCCACCGGCATGCAGGCCTCGGGAAGCCTCCAGTTCGGCCCGGACGGCCGGCTCTACGCGGGCGGCGGCCAGGAGATCTCGGGACAGATATGGGTCATCGACAAGACCACCGGCGTGGGCACCTATCTCGGCGATACGGGCTTCGGATATCCCATTAGCGGTCTGACCCTCGTCGGCTCCGGCAGCACGCCAACTAGCGGCATCGTCGGTAAAGCGTACAGCTTCACGTTCTACGCCTCGGGCGGCACCGCTCCCTACACCTACGCTTTCACTGCCGGAACGCTTCCGCCGGGACTGACGCTCGACCCGAACACCGGCGAACTCTCCGGGACTCCCACCGCGGCGGGTACTTACATGTTCGCGATCGCTGTAACGGACGCTTATGGTTGCCAGGGCAGCTGCGATTCAACATCACTGTCGTCTGCCCGACCATCTCGATTGCAGGTGTTCTCTACGGCGCCGACAACGATGGCGACCTGTTCACAGTGAACACCACCACGGGTGCCGGAACGCTGGTCGGGCCGCTGAATCCGCCCGTGGCCTGCGAAATTGCAGAAGGACCGGGGAGCACCGAGATCGAGTACGATCCGGTTTCCGGCCGGGCCTTCTGTCAGTATCCCGACGGAAGCTATTTAGGGTGGGAATTCGACATCACTACCGGTACGCCCACAGGGAACTGCGTAAACGACGGTGCGTCCCTGCAGGGTATCGAATCCGTCAACGGCGTGTGGTACACGACGGCCTTCGAGCCCGAAACTTCACTAATCACGAATCTCTGTACCCTCGATCCGTCGACCGGCAGTCTAACGGTGATCGGACCCACGGGATTCGGACCGATCTCCGGTCTGGCCTACGATGTGTCCACCGAGACCATGTACGGCATCACGGGCGGTGCAGAAATCCAGCCTTCCACGCTTCTCACCATCAACCTCACGACCGGTGCGGCGACCCGGATCGGTCCCACCGGCATGCAGGCCTCCGGTAGTCAGGACTTCGGCCCCGACGGACGGCTCTACGCGGGGGGCGGCCGGACATCTCGGGACAGATCTGGGTTATCGACAAGACAACCGGCGTCGGCACATACCTCGGCGACACGGGCTACCAGGCCGCCATCAGCGGGCTGACCCTTTTCGGAGCCGGTCCTGCGCCGCCGGACGGCGTGGCCGGCGAATACTACTCATTCACCTTTGATGCCTCGGGCGGTACGGGTCCGTACACCTACGCCCTCACCGGCGGTGCCCTGCCCGACGGTCTGACCCTCGGGACGGACGGCACGATTTCCGGCACGCCGACGGTCGTGGGGACCTTCACCATCACCGTGACCGCGACGGATTCCTACGGGTGCCAGGGCGAACAGACCCTCAGCTTCACCATCGCCTGCCCCGAAATACACGTCCTGCCTGAGCTCCTGCCGAGTCCGACCATCGACCAGCCCTACAACGTCACGCTGAGCACTGACGGTGGAATCGGTCCCTTCACCTACGCTGTGACCTCTGGAGCCTTGCCTGCCGGGTTGACGCTCTCTCCGGATGGGGTCATTTCAGGGACGCCCACGGAGTCGGGGTCTTTCAGCTTCACGATCACCGCGACGGACGCCAACGAGTGCACGGGCAGCCGGGACTACGAGATCTACGGCTTCAGCGCAAACTTCTTTGACGACAACGGCGCGGCCCAGGCGTGCGTCGACGCGGACACGGGCTACTTCGTGTGGTACATGGCGGGCGGACCGATCTACAGCGGAACGCTCAACGTGTACAACGGCGGCACCATGTTCTGGAGCCAGCCCGGCGCATCCCAGTACGTCTACCTCTACTACGACCCGAACAACCACACGGCGTGGGGCTACCTCTACGATTACACAACAGGCCTCTATTCCAGCCTCTACGATACGAACACGCTGAACGACCCGCCCTGCGGTACGCTGAACGTACCGGCCGACTGATAGTAGAAGTTGTAATCTCTGCCTTTGCGCGCGGGGCTTCAACCCCGCGCTTTTTTTTTTGACCGCACGGACTTTCACGGCTCCTTCTGATTACGGGCATACAGAGGTTTGCCATTCCTTCTCACCGGATATAAAATGGCCCCAACATCCGGAGATTACACAAAAGGTAGCGAGGGATTTGCTGATTGAAGTCAGGGAAGCAGTGCAAAGCGTTTGGCCAATGGCGCTGACCGCCGCGTGCAGGCCCCGGTCGATGTACCATCCGCGGGACCAGCACGGGAGCAGGGGAGGAATAAGCCGGGAGAAGGTAGGAGAAGAGAAAGCCATAGCTTTTATCACACTTTGGGAGATGAGGGATGATTACGAAATATAGAGCTGAGAAAGCTGTAACAACACTCGCGATCGCAGTTTTCGTGCTGGCGTGTTCGGGCATGGCGGCCTTCGCCATGGACGCGCAGCCCCAAACACCCAACGACACCGGAATCCGCGTTCCGGTGCAGGCGCAGTCATCGGTCGCCGAGTCACCCGTCCTGCCGTGCGTCACCGTGACCTGCGCGGGCATCGGGATGGACACTCCGGACTGGCCCAGCACGCATGGAACCATGCCCTACCGGATGTTCCGCGACGGCGTTGCGAGCACCTGCGCCGAGCCCAAGTCCTGCCCCGGGACCTACGGCGAAGGGACGTTCCACTACGACGTCTACCAGTTCCTCAACACGGGCACGAGCGAAGCCTGCGTGACGGCCTATTTCACGACGTACTGCGATTTCGATTTCTTTGCGGCTGCCTACCAGGGCACTTTCGACCCGGAAAACTTCTGCGTCGGCTACCTCGCCGATATCGGGAGCAGTCTCAGCCAGTCCTTCTCCTTCGTGGTCGGTCCGGGCGAGTGCTTTTCGATCGTCGTGATGGATACGTACGGGACGAGTTGCCCCGGCGGCTACAGCTTCAGCATCAGCGGCATTTCCTGTGGTCACTGCGGCTTCGACCAGACCTTCCAGGACAACTACGACCTGGCGCAGGCCTGTGTGGGTTCCAAAACCGGGTTCTTCGTGTGGTACGCGTCGGGCGGAGCGATCTACAGCGGAACGCTCAACGTCTACAACGGCGGGACCATGTTCTGGAGTCAACCCGGCGCCGAGCAGTACGTCTACCTCTACTACGACCCGAACAACCACATGGCCTGGGGGTACCTCTACGATTACACAACCGGCCGCTATTCCAGCCTCTACGACACGAACACCCTCGACAACCAGCCTTGCGGGTACCTGGAACAGACGCCCGAATGAACGGGTGATCGGTAACAGTATTCTCGGCGCGGGGCTTCGGCCCTGCGCCTTTCTCTTTGTCCGCGACCGGCAACGACGACCTCCCCCCCGGCCCATTGAACTTTGGCCGACGCGCGCCGGCGTTTCCTCCTTCTGTGCGAATAGGGCGAGTCCCGCGCTTGACACCGGCCTGAAACGAACACAAAATACAGCCATCAAACACCTTGAATGACTCCTGGCGGCAGATGGCAACCGTGAGGCCACATCTCTGCGCATGAAGGCCGATACAAGGGTGTGGCGCCGGGGGGGTCGCTTACCATTTCAGCCGCTTCCCGATTCTCAGCGGCGCGTGTTGCCGGACACCTCTACCCGTCCGGCGGTTGGATCGCTCGGGCGTGTCCGATCTTCTGCAGGACCGACGCAGGGTCGGCGCGGTGGATTTCAGGCGGTGCAAAGCGGAAGGATTCGGCCCCGTACCGGGGCACGCGGAAGGCAGGATCTGGATTGCAGGCCTCAGCGCCCGGCCGTATTCCAGAGCAGATGGTTGTGAAGAATTCGGGAGGGACAAATGCGAAGCAGAGCAAAGGTAGCAGTATGCAGTCTGGTGGTTCTGGCGGCGATGTCGGCTGCCTTGTGCGTGTGGGCTGGCTCGCCTCAGCCCCAGGATGCGCAGACGGCGACCCAAGCGAAAGGGCCGGGTGCGTTCCGGGTGGAAGCCCCCGTTCCGTCCATCACGCTGCCCGGAGAGGGCCAGTGCGCGTCGTGGGGAGGTAAGTCCGACGCCGCGGTTCACAACGCATCGCCGCCGGCGGTCGCGGCGGCCCCCGTCAAGGTGGAAGCGGCCAATCTCGACAACACCTTCACTGGCGTGGACTTCGACACGAACCCTGCCTACAACGGCGGCTACATGTTCATTCCGCCCGACCCCATCGCGGCGGCGGGGCCCACGCACGTGGTGTCGGTGGTCAACGCGCTCATCGAGTGGCGGCCCAAGGACGGTAGCGCGGGGACGGTCCAGTCGCTCGCCGGCTTTTTTGCGCCGCTGTCCCCAGTGAATTTTCTCTTCGACCCCAAGGTCATCTACGACCAATACGAGGGCCGGTTCCTGGTAGTGGCCTTGGAAAAAAGGGACACCGGAGGTGGCGATCCGGTGAACTCCTCGAGGATCCTCGTTGCCGTCAGCCAGACCGACGACCCGAACGCGGGCTGGTGGTACACGGCCATCGACTCGCTGATCAACATAGGCGGTGTGGATTGCTGGGCGGACTATCCCGGCTTCGCCGTGGATGACCAGGCCGTCTACATTACGACGAACATCTTCAACTTCTCCGGCCTTTCCAGCGCGTACGGCGTGAGGCTCTGGATCATCGACAAGTCGCCGTTCTATGCCGGCGGCGCCGCTTTGGTCAACATATACAACCCTTATGCGGGAGGTGGCACGGAAGCCACGACCCAGCCCACGCACATATACGGGACGCCGCCCGGAAGCACGGGCACCTTCCTCGTCAGCTATTCGGGGTTGAACCTGGCGGGCACCGAATACGTCCAAGTGGTCCGCGTCGACAACCCCCTGTCGTCGCCCACCTTTTCGCAGCAGTACGTCAGCCTGGGTGACATCGAAAATTCATCACCCGACCTTCCCAACGCCCCGCAGCTCGGGACGGCCTACCTGATCAACACGAACGACCGGCGCGACCTGAACGCGGTCTGGCGCGACAACGCCCTGTGGACGACCTTTGAGGTCCTGCCCGCCTCGGGGCCGGACAGCGGACAGGTCACAGCCCACTGGGTGAAGCTGGACACGACCACCCTGGCGAGCCTGACGGTTGCCGACCAGGGCGACGTGGGCGGCGAGGACATCGCAACGGGAACCTACACTTTCTTTCCCTCGATCGGGGTGGACGCGTGCGGCAACATGGCGATCGGCTTCGCCGCATCCGCGCCGTCGATCTACTGCGGAGCCTACTACACGGCTAGAAAAGCCACCGACCCGGCCGGGACCGTCCAGCCCAGCAGCACGCTCCACGCGGGGACGGACTGGTACTACCGGGTGTTCAAGGGGACGCGCAACCGATGGGGCGACTACAGCGGCCTCGCCCTGGACCCCAACGGGTACACCTTCTGGGTCTTCAACGAGTACGCCATGACGCGGGGAACGATCACCAGCGGGCAGGATGGGCGCTGGGCCACCCAGTACGGCAGCTTCCGCGTCCTCACGGCCGCCGACTGCCCCACCATAACACTGGGCGACCTGCCGGACGGCAACGTGGGCAACGCCTACAGCGCATCGGCCGCGGCCAGCCCGGCCGGTACCTACACCTATGCGCTGACCTCCGGAACCCTGCCGCCCGGGCTCGGCCTTGATACGGGCACCGGCGCCGTGACCGGCACGCCGACCACGCCCGGTTCGTACGCCTTCACCATCACGGCCGCCACGACCTGCGGATGCTTGGGCAGCAGGGCCTACACGGTGACCGTCTGCGGCCAGATCACCTTCGTGCCGGTTGTCTCGCCCGCACCACCGATAGACACGACGCCCAGCTGGGACGGTTCCAATGCCGTTTCGCCATTCGGGAACCCTAACACGGCGACCTACGGCCAGACCATCACGGCGCCGGCGGGGGGCGCGACGCTTACCGATTTCACGTTCTATATGAAGGTGCCCTCCAGCTGCGTGTTCCGCGGAGAGGTCTATGCGTGGGACGGGACGAAGGCCACAGGAGCAGCCCTTTGGGAGGGCGCACCCACAACCACGAACGACACGGCGTTCAACCCCGTAACGTTCAATACGGGCGGAGTCGCCTTGACCGGCGGGCAGCAGTACGTGCTGTTCGCTTCGGTGTCCAAGGATCCCGCCACGGGTAGCGGGATCTGGGGCTTTATTTTGGCCGACGCCTATCCTGGCGGTGATTTCGTGTTCATGAACAACGGGTACGATCCGTCCCAGTGGACTGCGTCAACCTGGGACGGCTTCCCCGGGACCGACCTGGCCTTCAAGGTCGATTTCGTCTCATCGGCCGCCGTGCCCGACGCCACGGCTAGCCTCCCGTACACCTTCACGATCACCGCATCGGGCAGCACGGCCCCCTACAGCTTCGCGCTGACCGGCGGCGCCCTGCCTGCGGGCCTGGCGCTCTCGGGGGGCGGCACGATCTCGGGCACCCCCACCGTGGTCGGGACCTTCGAGTTCACCGTCACCGCCACGGACGCCTACGGGTGCACCGGCCAGCAAGACTTCGTCATCACCGTGGTCTGCCCGACCATCGACATCCTGCCCGCGTCACTGCCCAGCCCGGTCAAGAACAGCGCCTACAGCGAGACGCTCACCGCCACGGCGGGCATCGCCCCGTTCAGCTTCGCGGTTACGGGCGGAGCACTGCCCGCGGGCCTCACGCTGTCTCCAGACGGAACGATTTCGGGCACGCCAACGGCCTCGGGGGTCTTCAACTTCACGGTCACGGTCACCGACGCGAACGGCTGTACGGGGAGCCGTAGCTACAACTTCGTGGTGTTCGACCTGAGCTTCTACGACGAATCGGGATCCTCCCAGGCATGCGTCCTCATCAGCACCGGCTACTTCCAGTGGAACATCCTGACGGGACCGTATGCGGGCACAACCTACACGGGGAACCTCAACGTCTACAACGGCGGGACCATGTTCTGGAGCCAGCCGGGGGCCTCCCAGTACGTCTACCTCTACTACGACCCGAACAACCACACGGCTTGGGGCTACCTGTACGATTACTCGCTCTACATCTACACGAGCCTCTACGACATGAACACGCTCAACAACCCGGGCTGCGGCGTGGCGCCGTAGCCGGAAGCATCCGACACCTCACAGCGCGGGGCTCCGGCCCCGCGCTTCTTTTTCGGCCGGCGCCAGTAGTGGTATCCTACTCCTTTACCGGAGGATCACATGGCTCAAGACAACCTGGTCATCGCCGGCAAGACCTTTTCGAGCCGGCTCTTCCTGGGGACAGGAAAGTACAAGGACAACGAAACCATGCGTGCCGCGCTCGAGGCGTCGGGCACGCAGGTAGTGACCGTGGCCGTGCGGCGGGTGGAGCTCGACCGCACCAAGGCTTCCATGCTCGATTTCATCGATACGGACAAGTATTTCCTCCTGCCGAATACGGCGGGCTGCTACACGGCGGAAGATGCCGTCCGGACCGCCCGGCTCGCCCGGGAGGCGGGCATGTCCAGCTGGGTCAAGCTGGAGGTCATCGGGGATGAGAAGACGCTCTTTCCCGACAACGACGCCCTGCTCGAAGCGACGAAGATCCTCGTGAAGGAGGGCTTCACGGTCTTGCCCTACACCAACGACGACCTCGTGAACGCCAAAAAGCTGCGCGACGCGGGGGCGGCCGCCGTCATGCCCCTGGGCGCGCCCATTGGCTCCGGCATGGGCATCCAGAACCCGAACAACATCATGCTCATCAAGGAATTCATGGACGTTCCCGTCATCGTGGACGCGGGCGTGGGCACCGCCAGCGACGCCTGCCGGGCCATGGAGCTGGGCGTGGACGGGATCCTGATGAACACGGGCGTGGCCGGTGCGAAGGACGCCGTGATGATGGCCTCCGCCATGCGCAAGGCGGTGGAGTCAGGGCGCGAGGCCTCTCTGGCCGGCCGCATACCCATGAAGCGCTACGCGACGGCGTCGAGTCCCATCGAGGGCTTGATCCGCTGACGGACCGTCCGGGAAGAGCAGTGGGATTCACCGCGATCCTTTTGAGGTATAAGACCGCGTCGCCGGGCGCCTTTCGCCGGGCGGCCGGGCAACGGCTCCTAACAAGAGAAGGGGAGAAATACCATGGTCAGTTTTGAATTGTCCGCCGAACAGCAGGAACTGGTCGAGAAGACCAGAGATTTTGCAGACAAGTACATCCGCCCGGTGGCCAGGCAGTACGACGAGAGCTGTGAGTTCCCGTGGCCCGTCGTCCAGAAGGCTTACGACGAGGGCGTCATCAACGGCGCCATACCCAAGGAGTTCGGCGGCGCCGGGCACAATGCCTTCGACGGGTGCCTGGCGAGCGAGGAGCTGGGAGCGGCGTGCTCGGGCATCGGGATCTGTATCGACGCCAACAACCTGGCCCTCACGCCCCTGCTCGTGGGCGGAAGCGACGAGCTCAAGAAAAAGATCTTCGGCCACCTGATCGAGAACCGTGGACTTGCGGCGTTCTGCCTGACCGAGCCCGACGCCGGGTCGGACGCCGGTGCGGTCAAGACCACGGCGGTGCGCCAGGGCGACAAGTACGTGATCAACGGGAACAAGCGCTTCATCACCAACGGCAAGCAGGCCATGTACCACACCGTCTTCTGCAACACGGACCCGGGGCGGGGAGCCAGGGGCATGTCGGCCATCGTGGTGCCCGCGGACACGCCCGGCGTGATCATCGGACGGGAGCTGCCGAAGATGGGCCAGCGCGCGTCCTGCCAGGTGGAGATCGAATACAAGGACGTGGCCGTCCCGGTCGAGAACGTCATCATGAAGGAGAACATGGGCTTCATCGTGGCCATGAAGACCTTCAACCGCACCCGGTCGGGCGTGGCCGCGGCGGCCGTGGGCATGGCCAGGGAGGCCTACGAGGTCGCCAGGAAATGGGCCGTCAAGCGCCAGCAGTTCGGCCAGCCCATCGTGGCCTTCCAGGGCGTGTCCTTCATGCTGGCGGAGATGCTCACCAAGATCACGGCGAGCCGCTTCCTCGTGTGGAACGCGGCCATATTGACGGACCAGAACAAGGAGGTCGGGACCTACAGCGCCATGGCCAAGTACTACGCCACGGACGCCGCCATGGAAGTCGCGACCGATGCCGTTCAGGTGATGGGCGGAGAGGGCTACTCGAAGGACTTCATCGTCGAGAAGATCATGCGCGACGCAAAGCTCTCGCAGATTTACGAGGGCACCAACCAGGTCCAGCGCTTCGTGATCGCGAAGAACACGCTGAAGTAGCCCTCTGCAGGGGGGCTGTTGAGGGACGAGCCGGAAGCATGAACTACCCCGTCTGGGAGGTGGTCTTCGGATCGAGGTGGATCATCGCCGTGATCGGCGTGATCCACGTCTTCATAGCCCAGTTCGCCGTGGGCGGAGGTCTTTTTCTCGTTCTCACCGAAGGGCGGGCGAGGAAGAGCGAGGACCCGGCCCTTCTGGAGTGGCTCAAGAAACACACGCGCTTCTTCGCGTTTCTGACGCTCGTCTTCGGTGCCACGACCGGCGTCGGCATCTGGTTCACCATCGGCCTCATCAGCCCCGAGGCCACGAGCCACCTGATCCACCTCTTCGTCTGGGTGTGGGCCATCGAGTGGGTCTTCTTCCTCGTTGAGATCCTGGCCATCATCGTCTACTCCCGCACGTGGGTGAGCCGCGTTTCGCGCAGGCAGCACATGCTCATCGGATGGATCTACTTCGCCGCCGCCTACCTGAGCCTCGTGGCCATCAACGGCATCCTAGCCTTCCAGCTCACCCCGGGCCGATGGTTGACCGACCATTCTCTCCTCTCGGCCTTTTTCAACCCGAGTTACTGGTCGCAGTTGATCGTGCGCAGCCTCATCTGCGTCGTGCTGGCGGGCCTCTACGCGCTCGTCACCGTATCCTGGAGCAAGGACAGAATCCTCAAGGCCGAGGTGGCGAAATACGCGGGAACATGGGCGTGGTCCGCCGCCATTTTGCTGCTGCCCGCCGGCTACTGGTTCGTCAGGAGCCTCCCCAAGGCCAACGAAGACCTGGTCGGGCTCATCGCCTCGGTGCGGCAGGCGTCGCTGCTCTTCCTCGGTGCGACGGCCCTGGTCGCCGTTCTCGTGCTCGTCGTGAGCACGGTGTGGCCGAGGCTGCTGGGAAAGCCCTACGCGCTGGTGCTTCTGTTCATGGGGCTGTGCGTGGTAGGCTCCACCGAATGGGTGCGGGAGTCCGTGCGGAAGCCGTACACCATCACCGACTACCTCTACATCAACCACGTGGCCGTAACGGACCTGGCGCGGGACCGCAAGGAGGGCATGCTCGCCGCCTCCCTGTGGGTCGGAGAAAAAACGATAACGCCGTCGAACGAGGCGGCCGCCGGGAAAGAGCTTTTCAGAATAGCCTGTTCCGCCTGCCACAATGCGGTTTCCGGCTCCAACGCGGTCGCCCCCAGGCTCAAGGGGTTGGACGCGGCCTTCGTGGGCGGTCTCGTCTACAGGACGGACCTGATGCGTGGAGGCATGCCGCCCTTCCCCGGAACGCAACGGGAGGCACAGGCCGTCGCACGCTACTTGTCGGAGAAGATCCCGGGCGGCGGGGTCCCGAGCGACGGTGCCTCGGTCTGGGCCAGGCGCTGCGGGCCGTGTCACACCCTTGCGGGATCGTTCCGGCCCGTCGGGTCGTTCTTCAAGGGACAGAAGCCGGATGACGTAGCGGCGGTCATCGAGGCCATCCATTCCGTGAACGAAGAGATGCCTCCGTGGAGCGGATCCCAGGCTGAAGAGAAAACCCTGGCCGAATTCCTCGCCGCGCAGGGCGGGGGGGCGAAATGATCGTGCCGATTCCGCCCGTCGACGCCATCCCCGTGCCCGCTCCCATCTGGCTCCTGAAGGGCCTTCTCTACGTGACCTTCCTCATCCACGTCATCTTTATGAACCTCATCCTCGGCGGCAATCTCCTCGCCGCCGTCTTCGCCTTCAAGGGCAAGGCCAAGCACCTGGCCGCGGCGCGGCGGCTCGTCGTCATCCTGCCCTACGTCACGGCCTTCGCGATCCTGTTCGGCGTCGCGCCGCTGCTCTTCGTCCAGGTCCTCTACGGGCCGCTGTTCTACACTTCCGCGATCCTTCTCGGTACGCCCTTCATCCTGATCATTCCGGTCCTCATAACCGCCTACGTCCTGATGTACGCAATGGCCAGGTGGTGGGAGCGCCTGGGGGATCTGCGACCCTGGTTCTCGCTGGTCAATCTCTTTTTGTTGGGCTACATAGGTTTTGTATGGGTGAACCTCTTCACGCTCATGCTGGAACCGGACCGCTTCAAAGACAAGTACCTGGCGCACCCCGGCGGCTGGCAGTTGAACCTGGTGGACCCGACCGTCCTCCCGCGGTTCCTCCACATGTTCCTGGGGGCCATAGCCGTGACGGGGCTCTACCTCGCCATCAGGGGCGCCCGGAGAATAAGGTTCGAGCCCGAGCAGGGCCGGTGGCAGTTCCGCAGTGGCGCCACGTGGTTCGCCGGCGCGACCATCGTCAACATGGTAGTGGGCCTCTGGTGGCTCGTCGACCTGCCGAAGGACGAGATGACGGCCCTCATGGGTGGCAACATGTTCGGCAGCATCGCCCTGGGGCTGGGCCTCCTGGCCGGCCTCGTTTCGCTCGCCCTCGCCCTGCTCGGCATCAACTCCCTCAAGCCCGGCCGCTACCTCTGGGGGGCGGCGTGCGCCCTCGTCGTGACGCTCCTGTGCATGATCGTGATGAGGGACGTCATCCGGGACGCCGCTCTCAGGACCTATTACGACGTGGCCAGGACGGCAAGCCATCCGCAGTGGGGTGCAATCGGCCTCTTCCTGGTCCTGTTCGCCGCGGCAATCTGGTTGAGCGTCTTCATGCTCAACGTCCTCAAGAAGGGCGCGCCGGTCGACAACGGTGCGACGCGGGGGCCCGGACTCACGGACTCGGGCGTCCACAAGGCGTCCCCGGCGGAATCCGGCATCCGGAAACTCCTGCCTTCGGATTCCGGCCCAATCAAAGCCAGTCCGTCCACATCGGGCGTCCACCGTCTTGACGACCAGGACGACCAGTAAGAGAGATTTGGGATTGGGGAATTGGGATTTCGGATTTATAGAGACGCCCGGAGTGGGCGGTTTCCAGGGCGGACGCAAGAAATGTTGGGAGGTGGGTTGTCTCCCAAAGCCTGAGGCCGAAGTGCTAAAGACCGAATGGAAGACGGCGGAGGACGGAACTTCGAAGGGCGTGCTGCGCCGGATTCACCTGACTCTCTCCTCACCTGTTCACGGTCTCTACGAAGACTTCCCCCGACTCGATCATTGGATCACCGCGGCGCCGGGCGCCCGCTCAGCCCGCCATTTCTGAGTTAAATGACGCTATTCTTCCGCCGCACCCCCTTCAACGCTTTACGCTGACCGGACTCTGCATTTAAATGCAACTCTGGATTGTCACTGAGGTTTTGTTCATGAACGAAGAGATCAGAGAAACCATCAGCGCACGGAACATCGAATTCATCGATTTCATGTACACCGACATCCTCGGTACGTGGCACCACCTGACGGTCCCGACGAGCTACTTCGGAGACAAGCTGTGTGCGAACGGAGTCGGTGTGGACGGCTCCTCGGTGACGGGCTTTCGAAAGGTCAAGTCCGGCGACATGGTCCTCATACCGGACACGTCGTCCTTCTTCCTCCATCCCTTCACGGATCGGCCGACGCTGTGCGTACTAGGCGACCTGGTGGACGTGGATGCGCGGGAGGGCTTTTCCAGGGACTGCCGCTATGTGGCCAGGAAGGCCGAGAAGCACCTCGCCCGCACTCTTGATGGTAAAACCAGCCTGTGGCTCCCGGAACTGGAGTTCTACCTGTTCGATTCCGTACGAGTCCACAACCACACCGGCCACGCGGGCTACGAGATCCTCTCCTGTGAATCGGCCGCCATGGGCGACGAGCCGCGCCAGCCCGAACACGGGGGACACCGGCGAGGCTATCATGCCGCCTCGCCCGAGGACCGGTTCGAAGACATCCGCGCGGAAATGTGCGCCATGCTGGAGGGTGTCGGCATCCCCGTCAAGTACCACCACCACGAGGTGGGACCTGCGGGTCAGCTCGAGATCGAACTCAACTTCATGCCCCTGCTGAGGGCCGCCGACAGCGTCGCTCTGGCAAAGTGGATCATCCGCAACCTCGCCGCGCAGAGCGGTCTGGTCGCCGTCTTCATGCCCAAGCCCATGCACGGGGAGGCCGGGTCGGGCCTTCACTACCACCAGTACCTGGCGAACGGGAATGGGTCGGCTTTCTACGACGGCGAGGGCGAGGCCCTCCTGTCCGGCACGGGGCGCGGCTACGTCGCCGGGCTTCTCAAGCATGGGCAGAGCGCTGTCGGCTTTCGCCAGTCCCTCCACGAACTCCTACAAGCGCCTGGTGCCGGGCTTCGAGGCCCCCGTTCATCTCGCGTACTCGATCGGCAACCGGACGGCCGCCATCCGGATACCCGGCTACGCACAGAGCGCCGACAACCTCCGCGTCGAATACCGCCCGCCGGACGCGACGAGCAACAGCCACCTCGTCATTTCCGCCATGCTCATGGCAGGCCTCGACGGCATACGCAGGGGGCTCGATCCCGGGAAGCCGCTGTCGAGAGACCTCTTCCATATGGACGAGGCGGAACTGGCCGCCATTCCGGCCCTGCCCGCCGACCTCGGCGAGGCCCTCGACGCACTCGAGGAGGATCACGAATTCCTGCTGGAGGGCGGGGTCTTCACCCAGGACCTTCTGGACGCCTGGATAGATCTCAAACGAGAAGAAATGCGGGAGATGGCCGAAAGGCCGCATCCCTGGGAATATGAGCTTTATTTGAATCTGTAAGGTGGGGTAAGAAGGAGGGGTCCGGGGAAGGGGACCAGTCGCACGGCAGACGCCGTGCCGGAGAGAGCCTGAGTAACCCGTCCCCGGGCGATGGCCGGGCGGCCCGATGCGACCGCCCGGCTTGTTTTTTTGTGCAGGGTCGGCCATTCTCATGCCCACCGACCGGCTCTAGTATCGACCACAGAGCACACAGAGGACACAGAACGATTGTGATTTGGGATCGCGGATTTGAACCACCGGCGAAGCGGCTTCGAAGCAAGGATGAACAGGAAGGATGAGAGGATGGACCTTCGAAGGATCGTCCTCAGCCGTTTCCTTCAGCCCTTCGGCCTTAGCCGGCGCGCCCGTCCACGCAGTGGAGGGGTGAAGGAGTTAAGAAGTCAAGGGGGAAGGCGGCGGTGGTCGGCAGCCGATCTTCGAAGGCCACCCGTCTACCGAGTTCGTAGCGGCCGATGGTAATCGGCCGATTCGGCCGGCCCCCGCCGGGCGCTGCAACGGCTCGTCCGGAACCGCTTTCAAATCTCAATTCCCAAATCCGAAATCCGAAATTTCCCAACACCCCCCGCCCCTGTTGACCCGCGAGCCCCTTTTCACTTAGAATACCTCTGCTCTGGGCGCCGACGTAGCTCAGCTGGTAGAGCAGTTGATTCGTAATCATCAGGTCGCCAGTTCGATTCTGGCCGTCGGCTCCAGCAAAATCAGGCACTTACGAGGCCGCCGAAAGGCGGCCGTTTTTCAGTATTCTCATCCTGTTCGCTAAAACGTTAAGATTCGACCATTCCCAGCCGCCAGGCTGCGGTGCCGCATCGGCTCCCGTGTCCTGACACCAGGAGGAATCGACGAGACGGGAGGCGCGGGCCTTTCCCGCGCCCTCTTTCTCTATTTCACGAATCGTGCAACTGGAGCTGCATGAAAAAGAGCCCTTTAAAATCCAAGGCGTACCTTGCTCTTTTAATCTCCAGCGGCCTCTGGTACGATCAACCCACATTCGGTGAAGGCGACATCCGGGTAACCCTAACGTGATCGTCCAGCGCTTGGGGTTGGGTAGAGTTTCGGAGCGGGGGAGAGGGGATTGGTCTATCGAAAAAAGGTCCACTCTCACCCATGAATAGGGAGTTCTGTGCGAAGTGTACGGGAGGACTTTCAGATGAAAGCGGGAAGAGGGTTGAGAGGGCTTATTATGGTCGTGGCGGCCGCGATTTTGGTATCTGGGGCTTTGTGGGCGGGATCACCGGTGTCGCCTCGTCAAGGGCTGACGCCGGAGCAGATCCTGCACGAAGCCCAACTCAAGGAGCAGGAACGGCTGGCCGGAGAGCAGGCAGGCGGCATGGCGACGTTTGCCCCCGTGACGATTCTCAGTTCGGGGGGGCCGGACGCCTTTGGCTACACCTATATCGATTCGAACGAGTTCGGCGGACCGGCCTTCGACTGGGTGGATATCTCAGGAACAGGAACACCTATCCTCGGTGGCTCGGACGACGACCACGTCTACCCGGTGCCGATCGGCTTCACGTTCACCTTCTACGGCACACCCTTCACGCAGGCGGCCGTGGGCAGCAACGGGCACGTTTATTTTCAGGACGCTTACCTGGGGCTGAGCAACGTATGCATCCCCGGCGACCCGGATTACGACGTGAAGGACAACATCATCGCGGCGTACTGGGACGACCTCGTCATCAGCCCAGGGTCGGTCTACTACCAGACCCTCGGCAGCGCGGGAAGCCGCCGGTTCGTGGTCATGTTCTCCCAGGTCCGGTTCTTCGGCAGCTCCGTCGAAACCCCGCTATCTTTCGAGGTCATCCTTAACGAAGCCGACAACTCGATCCTGTTGCAGTACCTGCATGCCTCGACAGGCAGCTCGGGCGGCCGCGACAACGGCGGTTCAGCCACGGTCGGGATCCAGCAGA
The DNA here is from genome assembly GCA_963724125.1 of uncultured Acidobacteriota bacterium. Lineage (GTDB taxonomy): Bacteria > Acidobacteriota > UBA4820 > UBA4820 > DSQY01 > CAVRTJ01. The sequence continues at coordinate 54,101 of CAVRTJ010000008.1, read as the reverse complement.
ACGTTTCGGCAGGACTCCAGTACTCCTGCAACACGCAGTCGCTGTCTGACGGCCTGGCCATCCTGTTCTCTCTGGGGACGACGTACAGCATGATCTTCGAAGACGACGCCACGGGCACCCAGGTTTGCATCAACCCCGAAACAGGCGACTTCCGCTGGTCCATCATGTTGGGTGATTTCATCGTCGCATCCTACGAAGGCACGCTGAACGTCTACAACGGCGGCACCATGTTCTGGAGCCAGCCGGGCGCGCCGCAGTACGTGTATGTCTACTACGATCCCAACAACCACAGGGCTTGGGGTTACCTCTACGACTACTCGACGTACGTCTATTCCAGCCTTTTCGACAGCAATACCCTGGACAACCCGGAGGCGTGCGCGGACACACAGGAACGGTTCCTGCGAAATTGACGCCGGATATGGATCGTGAAAAGGAGGGCGCGGGCTTGTCCCGCGCCCTTTTTTTCTTTTACGGACCGCCGGTGCGCGCGTTCGTGTTTTCTCTTTCCGATTCGAGAGATCGGACCCTACTGTGCTGGGCGAAGAGCAACTCCACCATTGCGGATTCGGAGTAGGCCCACATGAAGGAGTTGTGCCTGACGTCCGGATACTCCGTGTATAGAGATTTGCCGCCGTTGGACTGAAGTGCCGAGAGGATGGCGCGCGAGGTCTCTGTCGGCTCGACGGGATCGTTGACGCCGTGGAAGTTCCAGACGGGGACCTTTGCGGTGGGCGCGGGCGCCGAAGGCTTCAGGCGTGGCTTGGCCGGTTTCTCCGGCGTCCCCGCTAGAACGATCAGCGCCAAAGAAAACACCCATACGAACGCTGCCTTGTAACGCATGGCGCGCCTCCGTCTCTCTCCACCTTTTAAATGGTTTCGGCGCTCATGGTCCATCGCCGCGTTGCGCGGAATCCACGCGGGGTGCTAGATTCTTTGTGTACCTATGCTTGGAGGAGACATGTTTGGATTTCGCGTCGCGGCTGAGTCGGGAAAGCGGGCACTGTTATGGACAGGATCTCGATTGCGCGTCCGCCGCGTCCGGTGGGTACTCTATGGTCTCGCCGCCTCCGTGGTCCTCTTCGCCCTCGCTGGGGTTCCTGGCGGTTCCGCCGATCCTGAAGGGCTACCTCGCCCGGACCCTCACGCGGGAACTCCACAGGCCGGTGGCGATCCGTGCCGTCCGATTCAACCCTTTCACTCTTACGGCCACCGTTGCGGGGTGCGAGGTTAAGGACCGGGATGGCATCTCTCCTTTCATCTCCTTCGCCTCGCTGCGCATTAACCTCTCTTCGTGGTCCCTCCCCGAGCGGGCGCCCGTCGTGAGCGCCCTCGTTCTCAGGGGCCTGCGGCTGAACCTGGTGCGGAATCGGGACGGCACCTACAATTTCTCCGACCTTCTGAAGTCCGGTTCCGGCAAGCCGCTTCGCTATTCCCTCAACAATATCGAGATCTTGGACTCGTCGGTGGTTTTCGACGACCGGCCCACCGGAACCCGGCACGAGGTGACCCGTCTGAGAATCGCGCTCCCCTTCCTCTCCAACCTGCCCAGGAAGGTGAATGTCTACCTCACGCCTGCCCTGACGGCGCTGGTTGACGGCAGGGTTGTGGATATCCACGGCGAGGGCAGACCCTTCAGCGCGCGCCACGTGAGTCGCGTCTCTTTCGACGTCAGCCACCTGGACCTGGCTAGATACCTGCCGTACCTGCCGGCCGATCTCGGATTCCGGGTGGTTTCGGGAAACCTCGGTACGCACGTTGGCTTCATTTTTCTCCAGGACGGCTCGGGGCGCTCCAAGATCATCCTGAGCGGTGACGCCACCCTGCAGGACCTCGTGATCGATCAGCAGGACGGACGTCCTCTCGCGCGTTTGCCGCGCATCGACGTTGCCGTCGGTGCCTGGGACCTGCTGTCCGGGCAGGGCGTTGTTCAGAGGATAACGGCCTTCGCGCCTGAGGTGTACGTAAGACGGGACAAGCGCGGCGCCATTAATCTGGCGGGACTCGGCTCCTCCGGCGCAGGGGCGTCCAAACCGGACGCGGGCAAGACCGCTCCGGGGATCGACCTGCTCCTAGGCGAAATCAGCGCCAGCGGTGGCACCGTTCACGTCGAGGACGAGGCCGTGCGGCCGGCCTTCAGGACGACGCTGTCGCCGTTCGACCTGACCGTGCGCGGCCTGACCACGGCCCTGAGCCAGCCCGCCACCGAGGCCCTGGTCCTGACGACCGCACAGGGCGAGGTGGTGCGGCAGGCTGGAAGCGTCGCCTTTTCACCGTTGCGGGCGGAGGGCCGAATTCAGGCCACCGGGGTACGTCTCGCACGCTACGCACCTTATGATCGGGACCTCCTGCCGTTCGTGGTGGAAGATGGGAAGCTTGACTTCTCGGGCCATTACGTCTTCGACGCGGCCAAGGGGAGGAACGAGGTCCGGCTGTCCGAGGCGACTGCCGGCGCAAGCGGTTTGCGCCTTCGCCTGGCGGGGGAGAAGGCGGATTTCCTGGAGGCTAGTTCGGCTACGGTGTCGGGACTCAGTCTGGATACGGCGGCGGGCACGGCGAGCATCGGCTCCTTGGAGGTCGCCGGCGGTCATCTTCGCGCGATCCGTTCGGCCGACGGCACGCTCGACCTCGCGCGCCTCGCCGCCCCTGGAGAGCCGGAAGGCGCCCCGGAAACGCAGCACGCCCGGAGTTCCGCCGCGAGCCCGCCCTGGCAGGTCACTCTGCACGCGCTGAAAGCTGAAGGCCTTCTCCGCGAAGGCGGAAGACCGTTCCTTGTCCGCGCCCGTGACCTTTGACTTCCCGGCGGTGAACCTCGCCGCCGAGAACCTCTCGACGATCCCGGGCCAACGTGGATCGATGACGCTTCAGGCGACCATGAAGCCCTCGGGCAGCCTCCGGCTTCAGGCGCCGTGACGCTCGACCCGCCGTCGCTTGCGTGGTCTGTGTCTTTGAAGCGGGTGGCGCTCGTGCCCTTTAAGCCCTACCTCCCAAACACGCTGGCCATCGAACTCACGACTGGGACGGCCTCTGCCAGAGGAAAGCTCTCCTTCGCACTGCCGGAGAGGGCGCCGCTCGATGCCTCTTTTGCACGGCGACGCGAGCGTGGATGACCTGGGCACCGTGGACAAGCCGACCCTCCAGAACTTCCTGAGCTGGAAAACCCTGAAGCTCGACGGCGTTCGCGCACAGGCGACCCCTCCAAGCCTGGCGGTACGCTCCGTGACGCTCTCGGATTTCTTCTCACGCCTCATCGTCAGTCCGGAGGGGAAGCTCAACCTCTTCCAGGTGCTCAATCCCCGTCCGGTTCCGCCTGCGGCTCCGGACGGAGCGCCGGGCACACAGCTCCGAGGGCAGTCCGGCGGAAGCCCCGAGCTCGCGCCGGCGAAGATCGCGCCGGCAGCCGCCACGGGAACTGCCTCGGTCGAGATCCCCAGCATTACGCTGGCGGGTGGGACCATCGACTACACCGACCACTTCATCAAGCCGAACTACTCCGCCAAACTCACCGAGGTCGTTGGCAGCCTCAGCGGTCTCTCCTCCCGGCCGGGTTCGCGGGCGGTGCTCAAGGTGAGCGGCCGCCTGGAACACCAGGCTCCCGTGGAGGTCACGGGCCGGATAAACCCGCTTGTCAAGCCCGCCTACGCCGACATCAAGGGCAAGGTCCAGGACTTGGAGTTGAGTCCGCTCTCGCCTTATTCCGGCCGCTACGCCGGGTACATCATCGAGAAGGGCAAGCTCAACATGGACGTGAATTATCACGTGGAAGACGGCCACCTCAAAGCGTGAACCACCTTTTCCTGGACCAGTTCACCTTCGGGTCCAAGGTCGACAGCCCGGAGGCCACCAACCTCCCCGTCAAACTCGCCGTGGCCCTTCTCAAGGACCGGCAAGGCCGCATCGATCTGGAGCATTCCCGTGAGCGGTTCCCTCAACGACCCCAAGTTCAAGATCGGCCATGTCATTTTGAAGATCATCGTGAACATCCTCACCAAGGCCGCCACTGCGCCCTTCGCGCTCCTGGGCCACCTCTTTGGGGGGCACGCGCAATCGCTCAGCTACATCACATTTGCTCCCGGAAGCGCGGTGCTGGACAGCGCGGCCCTACAGAAGGTCTCCGCCCTCGATACGGCTCTTTATGAACACCCCGGTCTCAATCTGGACATCACCGGCCGCTTCGACCCCGAAGCGGACCGGAAGGGGCTGGCGCGCGCCTTCGTCCAGCGCGAGGTCAAGGCGCAGAAGTTTAAAAAGCTCCTCAAGAAAGACGAGGCGCCCGCGTCGGTCGACGGGTGGTGGTGAGCAAGGAGGAGTATCCGGAGATGCTCTTTCTCGCCTACAAGCATAAGAAATTCCCAAAGCCGCGTACCCTGGGTTTCGTTAAAAAGCTTCCGCCCGACGAGATGGAGCGGCTCATGCTCGCCCACACCACCGTAACCGAAGACGATTTGCGCCAGCTCGCCCTCGCCCGTGCCCAGGCCGTCAAGAACGCCCTGCTCAAGGCAGGCCGCGTCGCCCCCCAGCGCGTGTTCATCGCCGCCGAGACCGAGGCCTCGAAAGAGGCCAGGGCGGCCGGGCTCGCCCGAGTTGATTTCTCCTTGAAGTAGGATCCACGGCGATCCCCCTGCACGACGGCGACCGGCGGCGAACCAGCCTGCCGCTGAAAGGCATGGGAGATATTCAAGAAGAGCCCGGGCATTCGGAGGTGAATCACAAGGGCCGTTGACGGCTTGGGGGCGCTCCGTCGCTTCTCCGCCTATCGTTGAAGAGAGACCTTCTGCGGTGTTCTGGTCAGCCAGCCGGACCTTGACGCGCTGAGAAGGCCCCAGACGGATATCCACGACAGGCAAGCCAGCCAGAAAAAGGAGTAGGGGAGCGCCCACCGCCAGCCGAACCAGTTTCTGTACCGGATCTGGTAGACGATCGCCGGAAGCAGCGATGCGAGCAGAAGTCCGAAAAATACGGCCTTGAGGGAACCGACGGGGTCCATGAACAGCTGAATCAGCAGACCCACTTTCAGCATCTCGCCGAAAGACAGGCGGAGCATCTGCAGGGACCCGAAGAACCTGATCCATCCGGCCCCCGTGTCCGCAGGACGAAAGTCCCGGAACATGAAGGCGCTCATGATCAGGCTTTCGCGGACGTTGCTCCGGGCCCAGCGCAGCAGCATCAGCCTAAGGCCGCCGAAGGTGGTAGGAACCTTGGTCAGCACGATTGCGCCCCGTTGGTAAACAACCCTAAAACCGCTGCGGAGGATGCAGTTCGTCATGGCGCGGTCCTCTCCGATGGTGGCCGGCACGCCCATGAAGGTCTGCGCTATCCAGGCGATCAGGTGTTCGCCGACAACCGAGGCCCTGTAGGCGGATAGCGCGCCCGGCGTGCAGTAGACGCCGCCGTAGACGCTTTGCCCGGACCGGAGAAAGTCGAAGGCGGTGGTGAAGGAGACTTCCATCATGCAGGGGATGGCGCCTTGCTGGCGATTGAGCACGCGAACATTCCCTGCCACCGCTCCGACCTTGGGGGAAAGGACAAAGGGGCTGACCAGGTGGCGCAGGGTGTCGGGCAGGATCTCCGAATCCGAGTCTATGGTGACGTACACGCTGCCGACGGCCTGTCCGGAATCCCGCCAGGAGGGCCTGACGTTTCCCGCGGTTGACCGGTTGCCTCAAGAGGCGGAGTCCTTGGGGAAATTCCTTCCGCGCCCGGACCATCCAATGGTAGGTGTCGTCGCTGGAGCCGTCGTCCACGCATATCACCTTCATCTTCCGGCGCGGGTACGCGCTCGCCATCACCGAGCGAACGGTGTCCAGGATCTGAGAGCCCTCGTTGTAGGCCGGTATTATGATGGTTATCAGGGGCAGATCGTCGTCGTCGACCGGGGGGTAGGCCCGATATCGCAGGGCCATCCAGATCCGCCAGGCCAGGACTCCGAAGCCCAGAGCCACCATGCCGATGCTGAATACGTTGATCGAAAACAAAAACGCCCGGATCAGGGACGTGTTTTTCGTCGCCTGGACGACGCTGGTCCACGCTAAGGCCCCGACCAGCGCCGCGGTGACGGCCAGCAGTAAGACGTACATGGAATTGACGTCTTTCTGGCGGTATGCGGGCCGTTTGGGCATCGGGCCGCTGAGGCACGCGGCCAGCCGGCGGCGTGAGTACGTGGCCGGCATGTGCAGCGGCGGGGGCGGGGCACCGACGGGGGAGTAGGGCATGGATTGCTGGGCTCTCCGTGAAATGGCGGCCATTTGCAGATGTTGACCTCCGCGAAGTGGGCCTCTGATCGGCCTGCTCCGTCGTATTCGGGTCTGGATGTGCACCCTCTCCCGGAACCGCAGAGAAGCGAGTTCCGGGGGGGCCATCCGATGAGCCGGTTTGTCAGGGAAAAGGTTTAGGGTCTACGCCGTTGCAACGAATCTCCCCGCCTCAGAAGCGAGAAAAGCGCGGGCACCCGCCCGACGCTCTATATTATAGCATGGCCGGGCAAAAGGTCAAGCCCCGGGGTACGGGTGGACGGAAGAAAGCATCTTACCGCTGGAACGCGTAGGAGATCTTGAAGAAGAACTGGCGGTCTGCCGGGCCGGATTCCGCGGCCGGGCACGTAGGACCGGTCGTCGCCGTAGCCGACGTACAGCACGCTCTGCCAGTTCAGCCGGTAGGCGTAGAGCAGGGAGCCCTGGAGGCCGGCCGAGCGGCGGTCCACCGAATACGTATAGAGGGAAGGATCGCGCGTCGTGTTCACCCACTGGACGATGGCCCGGACGTAGGATTTTGCGGAGAAGCTGAAGAGCGTTTTCAGCCGGGCCACGTCGGCCGTGAATAGGCGCCCGCGCCGGCCCGATTCGTTTGTCACGTTCAGCCAGTCGTGTTCGCCGTTGACGATGAAGGCCAGCCTGTCGACGGGCCGGTACGTGAAACCGCACTGCAGCGTCCCTCCGTTTCCCAGCCTGGTGTTGTCGAAATCCACCTGCTGACCGACGTCGCCGTAGATGGAGACTCTCGTCAGGCGGATGCCCGGCGACCAGTTGAGGGTGAAGTTGCCGTTGTGGTACCGGAAGATCCGCGGGCCGACACGCTGTTCCCACTGAACGACCGTCATGTCCCCGTAGAGGTTGCGTTGACCCTTGAACTCCGTCCCCGCCGCCCAGCGGCTGGTCAGGATGCCCCCCGATCCCTGCCAGCTCTGCTGAAGATTGAGGTAGGGTCCCACCCAGGTGAAGAAGTTGTCCGGGTACCAGTTGCGGGCGATCCACTGGTGGAGCTTGCGGTACCCGACCTGGGGTACGAAGCCGTCCTGCGCCCTGAAATCGCCGCCCACATCCGTGTAATCGGTGCGCGCATTCCACGTTCTGGTGTTGAGGCTCCATCCGAGGGACAGTGCGCCGGCCGACAGCGAGCGGCCGTCCCACAAAGGACTCAGGTCCGGGCGGTCGGGTGTCCGCGTTACGCTGAAGAGGTACTGGCCGGTTACCTGATTATCGTCGTCGAGGTTCCACTGAAAATCGGGACCGGCGACGCGGTTGTACCCGTTGCCCTGATTCTCGCGGTCGGTGAAGAGGAATCCGAGGTACGACCGACCAAAATCTCGTCGTACACGGCCTATGGAAACCATCGAAGCGAAGTCCTGAGGCAGGAGCTGCGAAGACTGAGGCCCGGGTAGCACGATGCTCCCGCCGCCCTGGTCCTGGGCCGTCAGGAGCGTGTACGAGTATTCGCCGGCTTTGCCCGTGATCCTGGCTCCCCACCGGGGCGACGTGATTGTCCTGGTGTAAACCGCCTGGATGGGTGTCTGGAAAAGCTCTACGCCCTCCATGAAGAAGGGCCTCTTTTCCGGGTAGAAGAGGGCAAAACGCTGGTTCTCGGTAACCTGCGCCGCATCCGACTCAACCTGCGAGAAGTCCGGGTTCAGGGTGAGGTCCATGGCCGTATTGGCGTTGGGCCGCCACTTTGCGTCAACTCCGCCGTCCATTGCCATGGGTTCGTTCCGGAAGGCCGTGCCCGGCACGCCACGGGCGTAGCCATGCTCCTTGCCAGTCACGTAGGGCGCCACGGTCCAGTGGCTTCCGGCGGGAAGGTCCTTGATCCCGGTCAGTTCCATCTCTCGGCACAGCAGGCAGTTAGAACCGCGGGGAACTTTAACGCTCGCAATCTGGTAACGGTTACCGCGGGGAAAGTTTCTGAACAGGATTATTCCCCAGGTCTGGGGATCGGTCCTGGGGTAGTGTAGTGAGGACATGGGGATCCGCATTTCCATGTCCCAGCCGTGAGCTGTAATGCGAGCCGCGCTGTCCCAGAAAAAGTCGGGCGAAAAGTCCTCCTCGCCGGTTGCGTCGTTTTTGACGCCGTCGCTCTGGATTCCCCGCGAGTTGACGAACAGTTCCAGGGCGGTGAGCTTGCTGTTGCGTGTGTCCAGAAAGATTCCAGCGAAGTCCTCTTCCGAGTTCAGGCCGTCGCGCTCCGTAAAGGGCGCCCGGATGGATGAGGGTTTCGGATCCTCGCACCGGAAAGCCGCGTAAAAATAACGGGAGTCATAGGTGATCCATGCGGTGGTCTTGACGGGTGGCTTCGTGTTGTCGCCGGGGTTGACCTCGTAGAACGTCGTGATCTTAGTGGCGCTCCGCCAGCCGGGGTCGTCCAGTCGTCCGTCTATGCGGATATCGCCCGATGTTTGGTGAAGAGGCAAGGATGGCGGTACTTGAGCGAAAGTGCGGGGAGCAAAAGTAAATAACGCTGTAAGGGCAAAGATAATGGACGGAAAGGTAAGCCGTGAAGTGGAAATCATATGCCGTTTCTCCCTGGTGCGGCGGCTCTTGCGCCGTGCGTGCCGTGGACAACGGGCCCCCGGCCCGACGAAGATTCTGTGGAAGATCGATCGGGTCCTGCTCCGGTTGCGGAGGAGCGCCGGCGGACCTTCAGCCAGCGTCTGATCTTTGATCGGCACGTGCTGCAGAACCTTCCGGTCGATGCATCCACGGTCCTGATCGTACCCTTGCAGTCCTGCATGACGCACCCGCGGGTGGGACAATGCCGGAGCCCCAGCGTGTGGCCGATCTCGTGGAGGACTAAGATGCGGAGCCTTCTGCGCATGAGAGCGGCGCCCGGCCGGTGAAATTTCAGGCGATACGTGGAGACGACGCAGGCCCTGCCTCCGATTTCACCGTAACCGAAGATACCCCAGTCCGGATATTTGCCTTTTGTAGTAGAGATGTCTTTCCGGGTGAGTCCTATGACTTTGTCGAATGAGCCGGGAGTATGTCGCTCCAGGAAAGCCAGGAGCTTCCCGGCCCGGTAACGCCTTCTGGGGCTGTAGTAAGCCGAAGCGGGCAGCGGAGCGCGAGGCAGGACGGTCACCCGGCAATCGAAAGTGCCGGATATGTCGACCTTGACTTCTTGAACCGTTGATTCGCCGATCCGCCCAAGCGGCTGTACGGCAATAGAAAGGCGGTTTCGGGCGCCCGCCGCCGCCGAGCAAAGGATGAGGACCGTGATCAAGACGAATCTTCTCAATGTCGGCATTCGCTCCCCATGAGCAACCCCCGAAGATCAGGCATACGAATCCAGGGGCGAAAGGGTTTCCGGCAAGGGGGGCGCAACGCGAGGTCGTGCCCCGAGCCGGTTGAAAGGCCTCCCGTCGACGAGGCATGCCCCGCCCGGAACATCGGTGGTTTGGATGTGTTCTCCTCGGGGCGGCCCCGCAAGGCTGGAGATTATAGCATTCTGAGAAAGGTCTATTTTCTCGCTTCTGGCAGACTGGCTCGGCGCCAGGCGAGCATGCCGCCGGCGAGCTGAACGGCCGATTCGTAGCCGTGGAGGCGGAGCAGCCGGACGGCGGGGACGCTGCGGTGGCCGCTCAGACAGACGGCGACGACGGGCGCGTCCGGTTTGAAGGGCAGCGAACCGATGCGGCTGGCGAGAGAGGCGAGCGGAACGTGAACGGCGCCTGTCAGGTGGCCCTGCTGCCACTCATGGTCAGTTCTGACATCCAATATCTGGAGCTTCTTGCCTGCCCGATTCATCCTCTTTGCCAGCTCCTGGGGGCTGATTTCCGGGGACGAACCGAAGGGGAGCCACCAGAACAACCTGAGGAAGAGAGAGCCGTTTCCTGTCCGTCCCATGTTGCACCTCATACTCGATTGCCGTACGGAGTTGCGCGAGCGGAGCAGTGTAACGCACCGAGCGGTCCCATAATTCCGGGGCGGCGAATAACCAGACAGGGCGTAGGATCGGCCTTGCGCTCCGCGCCGCTCAGACCGCCCTGGTCGAAGCAGAGGCTTTTCTTTTCGAACGCTGTGCCCACCGTCCTCGAGCAGGGCGATGGCGCGGACCGCGATCCGCGAATGCGTTCTCTGGTTCATTCAATTCCGCTGGCGCCTCCGGCGCCGTGGCCCGGCCTGTAAGGCCGTTGGGAGCGACGGCCAAAGCGGCCCACCCTCTCCGGTCCACAGACCTTCGATCAAAACCCTCCCGGCAGTGCGCCGGGGATGACTCTTCTTTACGGCCTGTTGATGGGTTTTTCGCTTGGGGTCGTCGTACCAGGCGAAGTAGGTCTCGGCGCCGAGCTTGCCCTGTTTGACCAACTCCGCCTTCTTGGCATCGGTGATGCCGAAGTCGGTCGTACCCACGTCCAGGGTGTTGATGTAGATCGTGCGCTGCCAGTCGTCGCTGTGGAGGTGCTGGTTGGACTGGCTGTCCATCTGTGTTTTGACGAGCGCCCAGGCGTATTCGAAGAAGTCCGAGATGACGTGGTGGGGAGGCTCCGCCTGGTCGCGGAACATGGCGATCTCCTCCGCCGTATCCAGGCGGAAGCCCAGCGTCTCCATGTTGAACACGTAAGGGCTGATGTCCTTCTTCATCTCGGCGAGACCCTTGTTGTGTTCTTTGTAGTACGGACGCATGATCGACGCTACGGGCTCGTACTTCTCCCTGTCGAAGAGCTTGATGGGGTAGTTGTCCAGCATGCCGCCGTCCACGTACACGTCGCCCCGGGCGCTGCGCATGGCTGCGAAGAAGAGCGGGATGGACATGGAATAACGCACCGCGTCGGCCACGCACATGCGTGGCGTGTGCTCACGGGAGAAGACCTCCGAGAAGTGCGTCGAGAGGTTGGTTCCCATGAAGTACATATCGTGAAATGTGCCTTTTTTTGCGAGTTCCTGGAAGGTCGCCTCGCCGTTGCCCGCCTTCTCGGCGATCCGTTCCGCCGCCCAGTTCCTGAAAAACTGCCCTTTGTACCAGCCGAACTCCCTGATCAGGCGCTCGGCGTCCCGGATCACGCCCCATGAATCGTCCATGAAGTTCTTGAAATTCAGTGCACCCAGGATCGTCCTGAGCTCCGATACCGAGTAGCCCAGACCGACCAGGAGGGCGATGATCGCACCCGCTGAAGCGCCTCCCACGCGCTCGATCTGGGGCAGAATACCTTTCTGCTTTGAGCACCTTCAGCGCCCCTACGTAGGCGATGCCCTTCACGCCGCCGCCTTCGAATATCAAGATTCTTGAACGGATAAACCATGGCCCCTCCCCGAAAAAAACAGTCGGCCCGCTGTCGCATGGCCGCGTGACCGATTGGGATCGTATCCCGATCAGCATAAACCGATGTCTTTTAAAAGCGCAAAGAGAAAAACCACCGATGGGATGGCACCAATGTAATGCCTTCCGCCACCGTGCGCCTCCAACCAGAGTTGCAGATGACGTCTGCAACTGTGGTTGGAGATGGAGGTACCTCTGGGGGTGGTAATCGAGGGATCGGAGCATGCCACCGGCGGGGTGGCCTGTGTCCGGCGCCGGGGGCGCGAAATGGAGGGAATCGGTGTCCCGGAGGCCTGCGACACTTGAATCCGCGAGTGAAAACGGCTACCTTCCAATCAGGAAAAGGGGCGCATGGCTGAGGAGAAGAATTCGGGGCCGGTCCTGAATGAAGAGGCCGTCGACTACCTGAAGGCGGAAGGCCGGGAACTGTCCTTTGAAACGGGGGACAGGATCGTGCGGCGCGGTGACCCGGGATGCGCGTTCTACGTCGTGCTCTCGGGAGAGGCCGAGGTCCGCCTCGAAGGCGACGGAGGACAGACCCTGCCCCTGAAGCGCCTGGGCCCCGGGCACAGTTTCGGGGAGATGTCCCTGCTCCGGAACAAGGCGGTATCGGCGGACGTGGTGGCCCTGGGACCCGTCAGGGTGCTGGCCTATCCCGGAGATCTGTTTTCCGGGGCGCTGGCCCGCTGTGAGCCTCTGAGGGCCGGTCTCATGGCGCGCATGGCCCGTGACCTGGAGGAGACGTCCTTCGACACGTGGAGCTTCTTCCAGCGCGCGGAGGCCCTCAACCTGCTCATGCGCAGGGAAGTCGGCGGCGGAAAGCTGGTGGCCCGGTCGGGGCACATGCGCAGGGCCGTCAGGGGGCTCAAGGAAATGGCCGCGAAACCGGGGCCGGTGCTCATCGTCGGCGAGCCCGGCACGGGGAAGCTCTTTCTTGCGGGACAACTCCACGAGGCGGCACACGGCGCCGATGCGCCGTTCATCGTGGTGGATTGCAGACGGCTGGCGGGAGAGAGTGACGTCGAGCGCGTTCTCTTCGGTACGTCCGGGCGGGCGCTGGAAAAGGGCCGCGTCCGTGGTGCGGGGGCCCTTCACCTGGCGCACGGCGGCACGCTCGCCCTGCGCCACGTGGAGGCGCTCTCCGGCGAGGCCCAGGAGGCGCTCGCCGCATACCTGGAGGCCCAGGGCATGGCCGAGGAGGGTCTCTTTCCAGACGCCCGGGTCGTTGCGACGGCCGGGAAAAACAGCGAAGCCATGCTCGGGAACGGGACCATGACCAGGGGCCTTGCCGCCCTCTTGTCCAGGCGCACGCTGACGATGCCCAGGCTTGCCGACCGGAGGAATGACATCCTCCCGCTGGCTAGGCTCTTCCTCTCCGAGCGCAGCGACGGCAGGGGGCTGAAGCTCAGCACCGACGCGGAGCACCGCCTCCTCTCCCAGAAGTACCAGCACCGCAACGCCGCGGAACTCCGGGAGGCCGTGGAACTGGCCGCCCTTTTCGCCGAAGGGGGGAGATCCACGCGGAGTGCATCTTTACGGGGCCCAAAGACGAGGGTTCGCCGACCGAGGTGGACCTCGGGAAGGTGCCCTTCGTCCGAAGACTGGTACAGGGACGGGCCATCGGCGCCGCACGGTTCGTGGTCCTCCTTTCGTTCCTCGGCATCGCCGCGGCCGCCGTGGTGGCCGGCCGGACCGTGACGGGCCGCTGGGCAAACGGTCTCATCTGGGGGCTGTGGGAGCCGGCGGTGATCCTACTGTTCCTGTTCTTCGGGCACATCTGGTGCATGGTCTGTCCCCTGTCGACGGCCGGACGGGCAGTGCAGCGCGTGGTGTGCCTGAGCAGGCCCCCGCCCAAGTGGGTCAAGCGGTTCGGCCTTGGGCTGGGGATCCTTGGCTTTTTTCTCATCGTGTGGACGGAACGGATCTTCCACATGACCGAGAATCCGGTGGCGTCGGGAATCCTCCTGCTATCGCTGACGGGCCTCGCCATCGCCTTCTGCATGGCGTACCAGCGGGAGGTCTGGTGCCGGTACGTCTGTCCGCTCGGGCTTCTGGCGGCCAGCTATTCTCTGCCGGCTTCCCTCCACGTCCGTGCCAATCCGAGCGTATGCGCGACGTACTGCACAACGCACGAATGCTTCAAGGGAACGGACAAGGCGGAAGGGTGTTCGGTCTACCACCACCCGCTCTACGTAGGCGAGAGCCACCTCTGCAAGCTGTGCCTCAACTGCCTGCGCGTTTGCCCGCATCAATCCACCCGGCTGTACGCACGGCCGCCTCTACAGGCGGTGTGGCGGTGGGGAGGGTTCAGCGAGGCCCTCACTCCCTTCGCCCTGGCCGTTTTCCTTTTCGCGCCCGTCATGCTGGCCGCCCAGGGAAGCGGGTGGATAGCCACATCGGCCGGGCTCACGATCATGGGGGTGCTGGCGGTCCTCGCGGGCGTGCTCCTGAGTTGGAGGATGCCTTCGATCCTTGCCGGACAGGACGGGAAGCCGGACCAGGGAGTCGCTTCCCGGACGGTATTCGCCCTGCTCGTCCTGGCTTGGGGGCCCCTCATGGCCTACCAGCTCGCAAACATACCGGGACTTCACGACCTCAAGTTGCACCTGACGGCGGGGCAGAGACTGCCCGTTCCCTTTGCGGCGGACGGGCTGGGCGTCCTGACGGCGCTGCAGGTTTCCTGCATGATCCTGGCCTGTGCGCTTGCGGCGGTGACCTTCTGGCGCATCGGTGCAGGGCTGGCAAGACAGGGCATCCGCCCCGGGAAAGCGGGCTGGCGGCTCGTGGAGGGGCTGGGCGTAGTCTACGCGCTGGCGGTTTTTCTTCTGCTGTTGTGAAGATCGGTCAAGACCCCGATCGCGACTTCCTTTCACAATTCATCAGGTGCCGCCCGGTTTATGGGCCGGGTCAGCACGTGCCACTTGGGCCGGCGCCAGCTCTCGCGGAAGGCCGCCTCGTCAGATTCGACCACGCGGCGGTCCCTCTCGTCGCCGTCGAGAAAGAGAACGAGATCGAACTGGCGGAAGTCGCCGTCGGCTTCCTCGTCGAATACCCGCGCGAACTCGTTGGCCGGCACAACCCTGTGCCCCGCCACGTCGCGGACGGGGAGGCGCAGACCGGGAAGGCCGTTGTTTCCCTCGTAGGCCTTCAGGACCAATTCGCTGCAGATGAGGGCCGAATCGCCGGCGAAATCGAACGAGAAGTCGTAGGGCCGGCCCACGTATCGGAACGCGCGGGTGATTGCCGCGGCCTTGGCGGTGGCAGGGAGCCTCGGACGCAGGACGGCCATCCCGTCGCAGGCGGTGGAGCGCTCCAGGCTCGTGATCACGACGCCCGGTGCCAGCGCCTCGACGACGCGGAAGGGCGCGCCGTTCTCATCCTTCTTGTTCACGTAGCGGCTGTAGGCTTCCGCATTCGCCGAGACAAGGGCCGCCTCCAGCAATGGCTCACCGCCCGTCAGTTCCTTCGCCCATGCCGCGACGGCAGGGTCCGAGGCGAGAGGGGTCCGGTCGTCGGCGGTGCCGGTGTAGAGCGCCGCGTGCGTCCAGAATCCCGGTATGCCGAGGTTCGTGAAGGCCCATTCCCGGCGCTGGAGGAGGATGTCCCCGGGCTCCAGCCTCGCGATCAGCGCCCGGGCCTGGCGAGGTTTTATGTTCCATCCGTTCCGCACGGGCAGGCGCAGGTGGCTCAAGGTGAGCGAGGCTTGCTTCTGGAACGGGAACCACGCCCGTATGGCGGTCTTGCGCAAGACGGCGAGCGCGTTACGCGCCGTCAGGATCGGCCCCTCCGTCTCGCCGTAGAGCCAGAGCGTTTCCGTATCGTCCTTCAAGACCGCTGCGAGTTCGGCGTCGGCCGAAGACGGAACGGCAGCCAGGACCGCGGCGAGGAGCCCGAATTCCGTGCCCCGCGCGGCGCTGAGAAATCGGAACTTGTAGGTGTCGTAGGTGCCGGCCGGAAGTCCCGCCTCGGGCACGCGGTCGTTGAGGATGGCGTCCATCACCGGGTCGCGCTCGGCCAGGGTGATGAAGTCGAGGGCGAACCGGTACTGGGCCAGCCATGCGGCAGAAAAGAGGTGGAGCGACTCCTCGCGCCTCCCCTTGCCCCGCGCCAGCGGCCAGCGCGAATGTCTGTCTGCCAGCCGGTCCAGCCCCATGGTCAAGTCCAGCACCCGCTGCCAGACCAGCCAGATCGCCTCCTTGTCCCCTCGCGACGGCAGCGTGCCCGGCGGACGCGAAACGGCGGGGAACAGGTCCTCGCGCGTACGCGCGTGACTCACTGTCTCCTCGAGCGCCCACCGCAGTCTCAGAATGTCATTGTCGGCCGAAAAGTCCGTTGACACTGTCCCCCCATGCCAAGTTGCAGTCTTTGTTGCCATCAATTATACCACTCGACCGAAAACCTCGCCCTCCTGGACACTTTCTTCAGCATTTAGAATCTGGCCTTACACCTTTTAGAAGCGGCCTTGTTCTCATTTCCATGTGGACCGCTTCACCGCACCCAGGCGTAGGCGATCTTCATGAAAACGGCGCGGTCGGTCTGCGTGAGGCCGGCTTTGGGGGCGCCCAGATACTGGTCGGAGTAGCCGATGTAGAGAGCCGTCTGCGGGTTGATCTTGTAGCTGTACAGGAACTGGCTCAGCACGTGCTTGTCGCGGGATTCAACGGGATAGGGGTAGAGGGCCGCGTTGAAGGCGTAGTCGGTACGCTGAAGAATGGCCCGGACGAATGTCCGCGCGCTGAACTGGTAGACCGCCCGCATTTCGGACAGGTTCGCCGCGTAAAGCCGCCCCTCCGCCACCCAGAGGCGTTCGTAAGCGTGGTTGAAAGAAAGGCGGAAGTGCCGCCCGGCGAAGAGCAGGAACGAAGGCGCCAACCGGAAGCGCGTCGCTTGGCGGACTCCCGCGATGTCCACGTCGTCCCCGTAGAACGTGTCCAGTTCCAGGGTCAGATTCCTCGTCGCCTGGAGACCGCCGTTCAGGGTCAGGGTGTTATGGTTGAAGGGCTTTCCGGCGTAACTCTGGCGTCCCAGGTAGAGGAGCGAATAAATCCAGGACTGCATGGGGCCGTGGTATTCCAGAAAAGTACCGTAGACCTCCCTGAGGCGGTTCCCGTGCTGGTCCCGCGTCAATTCATATCCCACCCAGGTCGAGATCCTGTTGAACCAGTGTTGGGAATCGTTGTTGTACCACTGATTTATGACGCCGGTATCCAGGAAGGTGTAGCCCACCTGGGGAACGAAGCCGAGGTCGGCGCGGAACCTCTCACCGAAGTCCTTGTAGTGGACGTAGTACTCCCAGTCGCGGGTGGCGTGTATGTACATGAGGTCGACCGCGTAACCTCCGAATTCGCCCCTTGGTTGTTCGTAGGCGGCCGCCGTGGCGCCCGGGTATTTTGTTCGGGAGCCGTAGGCGTTGAAGTAGAGCGTGTCCTTATCCGTGAACCGGAGAGCTGTGTCGACGCCCAGGACCCGGTTCGAGTACCCCTGACCCTCCCTGCTGGTTGCTGTTACGCCGAGGGTGGAGGACTTTCCCATGTCGAGCCTGTAACGGAGGACGCTCCCCAAGCTCCCCTGGCTCAGGGAGCCGGATTGGGAATACTGGCTGCCGGGGAAGAGGAGGTTGGTTTCCCGATCCTGCACCGTGAAGTAGGCCAGGGTGCCGCGGCCCATCTTACCCGTCAGTTTTACGCCCCAGGCCGGGTCCGCCAGGGTCCGCGTGTAAACGATGGGAACGGTGGTCTGGAAGTAATCCATCCCTTCGAGGAAGAAAGGGCGCTTCTCCGCGTAGTAGAGCGCGAACCTGGTGTTGACGTCGAGCTGGGCCGCATCCGCCTCCACCTGGGAGAAGTCCGGGTTCACGGTGGCGTTGAGGGCAAGGTTGGGCGTGGGGCTCCACCGGACGGTCAGGCCGGGCTCCACATTGAAGTCCTTCTTGACCATGGGTCCGTAGGGAAAATCGGGACGGTGCTGGGCGTAGGTGCTCGAGAGCGTCGGATCCAACTCCAGGTTCTTTCCGGGGTCCGCGCCCGCGAAACCCTCTATCTTGATGGCCTGGCAGAGGTAGCAGTTGTTGCCCCTGTCCCGCGGGAAGGCGCCGATGTGGTGGCGCACGCCCCGGGGGTAGCTTCGAATCGCGTCGAAGCCCCACACCTGGTCCCCCTTCCGCCGCTGGAACCTGAGGGAGCTGAAGGGGATGGCCATCTCCACCGTATAGCCATCGGGCGTGATGCGTCCCGCGCTGTCCCAGATCGCGTCCCAGTCGGTCTGTGTGCCCGAGTCGGCGGTTTCGATCGCGTCGCCCTGGACGCCGAGGGGATTGCAGAAGAAATCGAAGGAGCGCCGCTCGTCGTCGAATGTGTCCAGAACCACGGCGACGTAGTCGTCGTCGTACATCTTGTCCCGGTCGGTGTAGCGGGCGCGGATTCGGGAGGGGGCGGGGTCGTGGGCCCTGAACGCCACGTAGAGCTGTGCCGGACCGTAGGCCAGAAGGACCTGTGTCCTGACCGGGGCCGGGATGTTCTCGCCGGGCTCCACCTCCGTGTTCACGTCCAGGACCAGGGCCTTTTTCCAGGCCGCGTCGTCCAGGACGCCATCTATTTTCACGGGGCCGTCCACCCGGGGCACGCGGTAAGGAGACATGGGCGGCGGCGTAAGAGGCTGGGCGGGCTTCGCCGCGAAACAGCAACAACCGATCGCTAATCCAAGCCAGAACAGACAGATTGGATCTCTGAACCCCCGCACTCGTCCCTCCTCCTTCAAACGAGCAAACGAGCCGGCCGCATTTCGTTCCGACGGCCTGCCTCCTGCGGAGTCATACGCGGCTGGCTCCGCGGAGTTTCACACCCTTCACGATCATGCGGGCGCCTCTGGAGATATGATACCCAATTTTTCAGCAGGGCATTGTGCGGTGATGCCGCGGACTTGAGAACGCGTTGTGATGCCCGACCGCGCAAGTGCTTGAACGTCCCCGCAACCCTACCGGCGGGGTGCGCCGCCGCCCTTGTTTTTCCACGCCCGGTTCCTGATCTCGGGCATATGTAGGCTGTAGGCTGCAGACTACAGCTATGGAGAAGGGGCCCTTTCGGGCCCCCACTCATGTGCGGTTCGGCGCGGATCAGTAACGCCAGGTGGTGGTGTATTCGCCCCCGTCGGGGTTCACGAAGCGGAATGTGTTGTCGGCGCCTGCCGGCGCGGCGGTCTTGAGTCCTGACCCGCCGATTTTGATCTTGCCGTCGTTCTTCCAGGTGACGCCGGTCCACTCTGAGCCGTTGATGTAGACTTTGATGCCGTTCTGGAGGTTGCTTCCGATACGAGGAAGCGGAAGGGGCCGCCTTTCTTGACCATACTGGTGACGACCGGCGGCGGGACGTCCGTGATCGTGATGGTGCCCGACTGCGAACTGCTGGTGCCGCTCACCCACGCGGTCATGGTCCAGTGATAGGTGCCGGGGTTCGTGTACACGTGGTTCGGGTCCTTCAGGTTGGATGTGGCCCCATCGCCGAAGTCCCAGAAGTAGCATGGGCGTGGCATTGCCCTGGAAGGCTACGCCGGTTCCCGCGTTGCCGGTTGCCGGTACGGTGGCGGAGGCAGTGAAGTTGCAGCCAGGGGAGACGGTGATGGTGCCGGTCTTGGAGCAGCTCTGGCCGCCGAGGGTCACCGTGAGCGTCCACGTGTAGGTCTGCGCGCCGAAGTAGACGTGCGTGGGGTTCTGGTCGGTGGAGGTGGCACCGTCGCCGAAGGTCCAGGCGTAGGAGGGGCTTCCGCTGCAGGACGTGGCCGTCGCCGTGGCGCTGAATGGCACGACCAGAGGGGCCGTTCCTGATGAGGCGCCTGCGGAAGCGGTGCAGCTCAGCGTGCAGTCCTGAAGGCAGCTGACCGGGAGATTGATGGTCTTCGAAAGCAGCTTGGCACCGGCGTTGCTCGACGTGAGGTTGATATCGTAAGTCAGGAGGCCATCGGCGGCCCCCGTCGTGGAAACCTGCCAGGAGAGCAAATGGGAATCGCCGACCTGAAGGTCTGGAGAGCTCTGGCTGGCTGAGCCCGAAGCCAGGGCCAGACCGGACGGAAGAGTCAACGTGGCGTTGATGTCCATGGCGGTCTCTGTGACGCCGGATCGTGTGTTCGACAGGAAGAGGGTGACGGTGAACGGGTCGGGCGAGAACTGGGCGCCTATGCAGTCGAGAGACTCGGGCGCGGTGAGTGCGGTGACCAACGGAGGCGCCGTGTCTACGCTGATGCCGCCGAGTCCGAAGTACGTAGAGAAGGTGATGCTCTGGCCCGGTCCGAGGGTCCTATCGACCCAGTAGGGTGCATAGGCGCTGTCATCTGTGATGGACCGGCTGGGGTCGATGGTGCAGTCGAAGCTGGTCCACACGATGCTATTCCAGTTGGTGACTTGGAAGAAGTCGGGTGCGTGCGCGATCTGGCCGCCGATCAGGGTGCCCTCGGCGGTGACGCTCGGCGTGGTGAGGTCGTTGAACACGAAGAAATAGCCTGGGATCTGTGCCCCGTCCCACTGCTGTTCGTACGTCACGGATCCCGTTCCGGGCACCCTGAAGGGCGCGCCGTCGTTATCGTCGAGGTCGGTGTCGAACATGATCCTACAGCCGACGACGTGGCTTGCGGAATCGAGGTTCTCGACTTCGTACTGGATGAGGTAGGTGTCCAGGTGGCCCGTGGAGGCCCCGTCCACGAGGGTGATGATCTGGTGCACCCTGAGACCCGTGCTGCCGATTTGCCAGATGCCTTCGTTCGTGTTTCCGGAATCGGTGGGGGGCTGAATTTCTGTTCCGAAGTTCTCCCAGTCATTGGTGTAGTCGACGCCGTCTACTCTTATCGTGCTGAATGACGTGCTGGGGGTGGGATGCCCGTAAAGAAGAATCGGGCCTTCGTTCGGAATGCCCATGGTGAACTGTCCGTAGCTGTTGACGGCCAGTTCGATGTAATCGGACGAGGGGCCCGTCATGACGACGCCGGCCGCGTGCATTTTGATCAACGCGGCCTTGTCGAAGGCCTGCTTTCCCGAGGCCTGGAGCGAGCCGGCAGTACAGCAGCACGCCGAGGAGAAACGCGCTCGATTATGGATACTCGTCTGCTTCTCTTTGTCATCTTTCCACTCCGTCTATTTTGCTTGATGCGGTTTCGTTGGGCGGAGATCTGAACGCGTCCCCCTAAATGCGCAGGTCCTTCCGCCGTAGCCTGTTTGTCCCGTCTCCCTTTCCTCGGCGCTTTTATCGCCCCCTCACGCAGTCATAAGCCCCCTCTTCGCTGAGAGCACTCCCGCCGCGTGCGCGTCGCCTACAATCCGACGCTTACGGGGAATCCTCCCCTGTGAAGGCTGCCGTTGGGCCGCAGATTCGACTAAGGTTATTTACAAGCTCTTGGTGCAGGCCTCTGTCTGGACTCCGATTCCCCAATCAGGAGTGAAAGGCAGTGCCGCCGTGGCCCCGCGGAGTGAAGTGAAACGCCTCCCTGCCCGAGAAACCGTCCCTTTATCCTGCGAGGCCGGATAACATACGCCCCGGCCATCTTCCACAACAGCTCGTTACCGTCCCGCTGGCTTTCATGATGATGAAAGGTAATCCTAATGAATGGTCCAGTGTGTGTCAATCCCGTGAACCTCGTCCCTTAGGCATTGGGGCATACGCCCCTGAGCCGACATGTGAGCGGGCGCTGGTTTGCCGCGTGAGCCTCTTTGTGGAAGGCGGAAAATGGTAAGATGAATAAGCTACCGGATGTAGGCCGGCGGGGGCCGTCGGGAAAACCAGTTCTCAAAAAGCCTAAGAAACGGGGAGGGCGAGGATGCGCAAGGGGATCGTTCTACTTTCTGTTCTACTCAGTCTGGGGTTGGCGAGAACGGTTTCGGCCTGCACGAATATCATCGTGACGAAGGGCGCGTCGGTCGACGGTTCCGTGATCATAACCTATTCGGTAGATGGCGAGTTTCTGCCCACGCTGCGCTGTACGCCCGCGGCAGACCACAAGCCGGGAGAAATGTACGAGATCCGCGGGTGGCACGGCGAATCGCTGCTGAAGATACCGCAAGTCCCGCATACCTATGCCGTATGCGGGATCATGAACGAACACCAGCTCTCCATCGGCGAGACGACCTTCGACGGCCGCCTTGAACTCCAGGACAAGCAGGGCGGGATTAATTACTGGGCGCTCATGCAGATTACGCTGCAACGCGCGCGAACGGCCCGCGGAGCCATCAAAGTCATGACCGATCTCGTGGGACGATACGGATATTCCTCGACAGGGGAGACATTCTCCATCGCCGATCCCAACGAGGCCTGGATCCTGGAGATGATCGGCCGCGGAGACGGCGTGAAGGGCGCGATTTGGGTCGCCGTGCGCATGCCTGACGGTATGATTTCGGCCCACGCGAACAAGTCGCGCATCGCGACCTTTCCGCTGCACGATCCCGAAAACTGCCTCTATTCGCCAGACGTCGTCGACTTCGCCGTCAGCCACGGGTACTACCATCCGCAGACGGATGGCCCGTTCCGCTTCTGCGACGCCTACTGCCCGGCCAGTCCCGAGAAGCTCCGCTACACGGCGGCGCGCGTCTGGTCGATCTTCCGCAGGGCGGCTCCTTCCATGCGCCTTTCCATGGACTACAACCGCGGCGTCCCAGGCGCGAAGCCCTATCCACTCTGGATCAAGGCCGATAGGAAACTGTCCGTGCAGGACGTGATGGCGCTCATGCGCGACCACTACGAAGGAACGCCCCTGGACATGACGAAGGGCGTGGACGCCGGCCCGTTCGGCTCGCCGCTGCGTTGCCGCCCCATGACTTTCAAGCTCGACGCGCAGACGTATTCGTGGGAAAGGCCCATCTCAACGCAACAGACGGGGTGCTCCTACGTGGCGGATTTGCGCGGCTTCCTGCCGGACCCGGTGGGCGGCGTGCTCTGGTACGGCGTGGACGACACCTATACGAGCTGTTACTTCCCCCTGTACGCGGGCATCTCGGCTGTCCCGCCCGCTTTTGCCCGCGGCACCATCGACAGGTTCTCCTGGGATTCGGCCTGGTGGGTCTTCAACCTGGTCGCCAATTACGCGCAGCTCAAGTTCTCGTACATGGTGAAAGACATCGAGAAGGTGCAAAAGGAGTTGGAAGGACAGTTTTTCGATGTTCAACCCGCCGTGGAGAAGACGGCGCTGGATCTGCTGGAGAAGGATCCGGCTCGGGCGAAGCGGTTCCTGACGGATTACAGCGTGTCGGCCGGGCAGAAGGTGTTCGAGCGATGGCGGGAACTGGGCGTGACGCTCTTCACGAAGTACAACGATGGGTACGTGAGGAACGAGAAAGGGCGGCACGAGGAACTGGGGTACCCGCAGAATTGGCTGAAGGACGTCGTGGAGGAGCGGCCGGACCAGTTCAGACTGCCCGCGGAACCGAAGGCCCAGCAGCTGGCCCCGTAGACCGCTTTGCGCATGGGCCTTCGGGCCGCGCCCGCAGCTGCGCGCGCACGCGTTTGCGAAAGCACCTTTTCCCCTGTGCCTTCCTTGCACGTCTCCTCGTCCGATTGGAGACAACGCCGACACTATCGCATCTGTCGAAAGCCCCGCCTGGGATTTTACGGTTGCTTATCCACCGCCTTTTAAGGACAACAGGTATTCTGCGACGGCCTCGGCGTCCTCACCGGACAGGCGGTAAGGGGGCATGGGCGGGCGGGCGAACTGTCCCTGGGGATTTCTGCCCGTTTCGAGGAAGGTAATCAGCTCGTCTTTTGTCCAGCCTTCAGGGCCGTCGGCGATCGAGGGCGACTTCGGTGCCCATGCGGGCATGGGGACGGTGGGTGCGAAGCCCAGGACTGCCCCTTCAAGAGACTTGCTTTCGTCGAAACGGCCGTCCTTGAGGCGAGGCGTATGGCAGTCGGCGCACTGTCCCACGGCTTCGACGAGGTACTTGCCGTGCTCGATGGTTGGCGAGACCGTCTGTGGGGCCGTCGCGCCTCTGTCTTGTTGAGAGCACGCCCCGACTAGGCAGAGCATAGCGACGACGGCCACAGGAACAAGAACACTTACAGAGATTCCGCTTCGGCTCCGCACCGTCTTTACCTCCCTGCGACCCTCTGGCGCAATCCATACACGAAAGAAAGACCCTCTACCCGACCCACTGTGAACGCATGGAGCCGGGGCGCTATTCCACGTGCCTGAGGATTCGGGGGCTGGGCGGCTTCCGTCGACATCGGCTGGTGCTCAGTGGAGGTCCGACCAGCTATTGAGGAAGGGGAGGAAGTCGTCGCCGGGCATGGGCCTGCTGAAGAAGAAGCCCTGGGCGGCGTCGCAGCCGTTCTTTTTGAGGAAATAGAACTGGTCTTCTGTTTCCACGCCTTCGGCCACGACTCGGAGGTTCAGGCCGTGGGCCATGGTGATGATGGAGCGAACGATGGCGGCGTCGTTTGGGCTGCTGGTGACGTCAGCGATGAAGGCGCGGTCTATCTTCAGCGTGTGGATGGGGAAGCTCTTGAGATAGTAGAAGGAGGAGTAGCCCTTGCCGAAATCGTCGATGGCGATGCGGATACCGAGGTCCGCCATCCGGTGCAGGATGTCGATAGTCTTCTCCAGGTCCCACATGGCTGTGCTTTCGGTGATCTCGACTTCCAGGCAGGAAGGTGCGAGCCCCGTCTGATCCAGAGCGCGGCGCACGACGTCGATAATATTCTTTTCCCGGAACTGCCTTCCGGAAAGATTGACGGACACGCATAGCGCATGGTGGCCGAGGGTCTGCCAGACCCTGTTTTGAGCACAGGCGGTCGTCATGATCCACTGGCCGATATCCACGATCAGGCCTGTTTCTTCTGCGATGGGGATGAAACGCGCCGGGGAGAGGACGCCTTTCTCGGGGTGCCGCCAACGGATGAGCGACTCCAGGGCCGCAATCCGTCCGGACTGCATGTCGATGACCGGCTGATAGTGGGCGAGGAATTCGCGCCGTTCGATGGCCAGGCGTAGCTCGTGGCGCATGGTCAGGCGGTCCGAAGCCTCGGAGTCCATCTCGGATTTGAAGAAGTGAAATCCGTCACCGCCCTCGCTCTTCACCCTGTCAAGGGCAATGTCCGCGTGCCTGAGGAGCGACTCTGTCGTCAGGCCGTCGTTTGGACAAAGGCTGATGCCCATACTGAGATTGATGGTGATTTCCTGACCGGCCACGCGAAAGGGTTGCCGAAACGCCTCGAAGATCCAGGCTGCGACCGAGGACGCTGATTCAGGGGATTCGGCGTCTGGGATGAGGACGACAAACTCGTCGCTGCCCATGCGGGCGATCGTCGCCCTGGCGCCCAGGCACTGAAGGAGACGTTCGGCGATTCCCTTGAGGAGGTGGTCGCCCATCTCGTGTCCGAACGCTTCGTTGACTTCCTTGAAGCGATCCACGTCCAGTAGGAACACGGTCGGCCTGCCGCCGCTGCCGCCGCTCTGGCTCAGGGAATGCGCGAGGCGCTCGTAGAAGAGCGTCCGGTTGGGCAGTCCGGTCAGAGGGTCGAAATGGGCCAGGTTGTACAGACTTTCGACGAGGCGCTTCTGTTCGGTGATGTCCCGATAGATGCCGTATACGCCCGTCTGGCGGCCTGCCAGTACGATGGGATAACCGAGGACGGACACGGGGACGAGCGTACCGTCGCTCCGCTTCCTGAAGGCCTCGGTCTCGATAACCTCCTTGTCGAGCACCCGACGGGAAAGCTTCGAAGCCTCCGCCATCTGGCCCGCGGGAACGATGAGTTCGTTGATCGGCTTTCCGATTATGTCCCGGGCGGCGTAACCGAAGAGCTTCTCGAATCCGGGGTTGGCCTGGAGAATCTTCTCGAACTCGTCGAGAACCACGATGGCTTCCGGAGATCCTTCAAAAAGCTGTTGGAAATAAGACGTCTGGATGAGGAGCAATTCCTCGGCCCGCTTCCTGTCTGTGATGTCAAATCCCGTGACGAGAACGGCGGGCCTGCCTTCGTAGTAGATGGGGCCTCCGCTGGCCTCGATCCACCGCTCCTCGCCGGACGAGGTGATGATCTTGAACTCGTAGCGGTTTGCGACTTCGGGAGACTGTTCCTGCTTTTCTCTCCTGGCTGCCACGAGTGCCCGGTAGGCGGGGTGGACGAGGTCGAGGAGTTGCCGGCTCTTGCATTCCAGTAGCGATAGGCCTGTCACGGCCTCGGCCGCGGGGTTCATGTAGAGAATCTGGTCCTTGCGGTAGATGACGATCGCCGCAGAGGTCGCCTCAGCCTGGGTCCTGAAGCGGCTCTCGCTCTCCGCGATGGCGCGCTCGGCGCGTCTGCGATAGATGGCGCCCCCGATGCCGCCGGCGGCGCTCAAGAGGATGGACTCCTCGTTCCCGGTCCATCTGTAGGCCGCCCTGCAGGCGTCGAGACCGAGGAAACCCCAGCAGCGGCCCTCTATCATAATGGGTACGAGAAGGAGGGACTGGATGCCTTGGCCGGCCATGTAGCCCCCGACATCCTCCGAAGCATGTTTGCGGTCGGCGTGCACGGGGCTTCCCTGGGATAAAGCCGGGTACCACTCGCGAAAAGCGCCGGTCTGCAGAGCGAGACTTTGCAGGGCGCTGTTATCAATCTGTGGTTCGACTTCCGGGGCGGCCCACTCGTAACGGCGGCTGGTTACGGGGTCTCCGGTCACGGGATGGTCGTGGTTGACGAAAATGTGGACGCGATCGACTCGGGCTGCCTGGCCCAGGTTCGCCAGTGCCGCGTTGATGGTATCGTCGTAATCGACGCTGGTCAGCAGGGCGCTCGATGCGGCGGCCACAACCTTGAGAAGACGGTCGCGCCGGCGCAACTCGTGGTCGGCCTTTCGGTGTTCCGATGCCTCTATGGAGAGAGCCACCAGGTCGGCCACGGCCACGGCGAAGTTCTGGTCCTCGAGGGTCCACCGGCGTCCCCGTCCACGCTGCTCGTGGCAGAGGACGCCCGCGACGCGCCCACGCATGCGGATAGGTACGTCCATCATGGAGGTGATACCCAGGGGCTTCAGGTAGCTCTCCCGGAACTCGGACGTCCTGGGGTCCTGCTGGGCATCGGACGCGGCGATCGTGTGGCTTTCCTCCAGGGCTTTGAAATAGCGGGGGAAGGTAGACACGGCCAGGCGCTGCCCGGACGAATGGCCGACGTTTCCGGACTCGAAATAGTCCAGGCAGACGATCTCTTTCAGCCCGGAGGCGAAGATCCAGACGCTCACGCGATCGACACCGAGGGCTTCGGCCGCGATTTCCGTTATGGCTCGAAGGCCCTTGGAAAGGTTGTCGGTCTTGAGCTTGGCGATCTTCAAGAGGGCCCACTGCTGGCAAATGATGGCCTGCGACCGCCGGGCCACGGCTTCCTGGGCCCGGCGCCGCTCCACTGCCATGGCCACCTGGCTGGAGACGAATACGAGGATGTTTTTGTCGTCTTCCGTGTAGCGTACGCCTTCCGTGTAGGTCTGGACCGTCAGAACGCCGATTGTGTCGCCTTTGACCTTGAGAGGCACGCCCAGCCAGTCGATGGAGCCTGATCCTATGGGTTCGACCTCACCGGCCTCGCGGAGACGGAGAAATACTTCGGGGCTAGCGAGCAGGGGCGTGCCGGTCTTGAGCACGTATTCCGTGAGGCCCTTGTCGAGGGGTACAAACCCCTCGGGCGGACGGTCTTTCTCATCCACCCAGTAAGGGAACTCGAGCAGGCCCTTTTCCCTGTCGAAGCGTGCGATGTAGAAGTTGTGAGCGTCCATAAGGGTGCCGATGATCTCGTGGATGGCCTTGAACAACTGCTGGAGGTTGTCCGTATTCTGCGCCGCCTCGGAGATCTTGTAGATCGCGTTTTGAACTTTGTCGGCGGACTTGCGGTCCGTCACGTCCAGCAGGGTGACCATCGTCGCCGGTCGCCCTTCGAGGCGGAACTGCAAAGCGGACATTTCGCTCCAGCGCAGCCCGCCGTTTTTGTGCAGGAGCATGACTTCCGACGGGTGGGCGTGTTGCGGTTCGCCGGATGGGGACGTTACGAGCGCCATCGCGAGCTCTCGATGATCCGGATGGAAGAGGAGAGCAGGATCCGACGCCTGAAGTTCCCGCCAATCGTAGCCTGTGAGGCGGGAGGCGGCGGAATTAACGTAGGTGCATAGACCGTCCTGGCATATGAGGATGCCGAGGGGGGAGGTCTGGGCCATGCGCCGAAAGAGGGCCTCGCTTTCCATGAGTTCCGCCTCGGCTCTCTTCCGCTTGCTGATGTCCCGCATCATGGTCATGACCACACGCCCATCGCTGCTGTCCATCGGGACGGCCAGCGTCGACACGTCCAACGAGGTGCCGTCGGCCCTGATGATCTTCTGGTCGGAAAGGGGTGCGCGAACGCCGTCTTCGAGAGCGGTACGTATCCGTGAATGAGCGAGTTCGAGATAGTCCGGATGCATGTGCCGGGCCAGGGACAATCCACGCATGGCATCGGCCGAGTCGTAACCGAGCAGTTCGCATGCGGCCTCGTTGGCTAGCAGGAAGTGCTCGCCGTCGTGCACCGTGATGGCTATGGGCGCTAGCTCCACCAGCTGCTGGTATCTTTCCCGGCTGTCCTGCAGGTCTCTTTCATAACGGCGGCTCCTGATGAGGGCTCTTCTCACAAGGGCGAAGAGCAGAACGGAGCTCCCGAGAAGAAAGGCGGCATCGAGCGCCCAATCGAGACGCAAACCCCCGATGCGCAGGGGAAGCGCGGCGAAAAGAGATGTGTGTGTGGAGAAGATCCAGGACGAACCGATTAACAAGTAAAGAAGGGCAACGGCGATAGGAAACTTGATACTGTCTGGCGGCCGCTTCAGACCTTGCCGGTTCGGGTTCATCCTGCCCCCTGAGCATCGGGGTCGAACAACGAGGCATGCCAGGGACTCACGCTAAATTCTGCATGGTTTCCCTATCGGCGGATTAGAGCCAACCAAAAATAGCTCCCCGGGCTATCCCTGCTTCGCATTTATCTTAACGGTGCAAATGGAAATGTCAAGTCGGGACTCAAAACGTATACTGAGTTCACAATGGTGAAGAAAAAAAAGGGACCCGAAAGGCCCCTTTTCGTTGGTGATTAACAAATATTTTATGAAGGGATGATGCGAACCTGCTCGGCTTGAGGACCCTTCATGCCGTCCCGCACCTCGAGGCTCACCCTCTGACCTTCGGCCAGCGTGCGAAAGCCTTCGCTCTCGATAGCCGTGTAGTGAACGAAGACATCTTTGCCCTCGTCAATGGTGATGAATCCGTAGCCCTTTTTCTCATCAAACCACTTAACTGTTCCGTTTGCCACACTAAACTCCTACTGAGTAACCTGTCTTCGGCAAACCGTTTACCGAAGAGCACCTGTAAACTAGCACGGGACAAAAGGCGTGTCAAGCGGAGAGCTATAGCGAGATTGCCTTTCAGCCGGAACTCCCTCATAAATCGACTAAAAAGGCGGTTCCCTGAAAGAGCTCGCTTCGGCCCCGGCATTCCTCACTGCGGCGCCGGGAGGAGCGGGTTGCCCTCCCATCCCGCCCCGAAACCTGCTGACCGGCGGAGTGGAAGGCCTTGCCCTTCGTTCTGGTAGGCCTGGGGGTATCCGCGTGTTAAACTCATGCGGC
This sequence comes from uncultured Acidobacteriota bacterium, assembly GCA_963724125.1. Lineage (GTDB taxonomy): Bacteria > Acidobacteriota > UBA4820 > UBA4820 > DSQY01 > CAVRTJ01. The sequence goes on along the minus strand of CAVRTJ010000008.1, from coordinate 24,992 downwards.
TGGGAGTCAGGTGGCGATGGCCAAGAAGTACAAGAAAAACTTTTACGCTTACACGGTGGATGACGAGTCGGGAATCGTGACCACGTGGTCCGAATGCGAAGATCGCGTCGCGGGAAAAGGTGCCCGCTATCGGGGCTTTGCGACTCGCAGCGAGGCCAAAGCCTGGCTCGACGCCGGTGCTCCGTACGAGCAGCGGGCGGCGAGGAAGGCCGAAGAGCTGGCCGAACTGCCCGGCGACGCGGTCTATTTCGACTCGGGCACAGGCGGCGGGAACGGCGCGGAAATCAACGTCACCGACAAGGACGGCCTTCCCCTGCTCTACGTGGCCGTCGACGAAGGACAACTGACGCCGCGCGGGACATACCTGTTGCCGACGGGCGCGACCAACAACTACGGCGAACTCCTTGCCTGCCTGTGTGCCATCAAGGTGGCCCGGGGACTCGGGATAAAACTCGTGTGCGGGGATAGCGCACTCGTTATCGATTACTGGTCCAAGGGGCACATCAGCAAGGAGAAGAGAGGCAGCGACCCTCAACTGACCAAGGTGGTAAAGGAGGCGGCCAAACTCCGAAAGACCTTCGAATCGGAGGGCGGTACCCTGAGGCACGTTCCGGGCCGCCTCAACCCGGCGGACCTGGGGTTCCATCGCGAATGATTCCGGCTGGGCCGTGTCTGCGGGTCCGGCGAGGCGGCGGTCCCGCGCGCGGGACCATGCCCTCGAAGTCAAAATCTGAGAGACCATGTGGCGCCTGAAAGGGATTTTTCGTTGCATCACAACACAGGAAAGGGACAAGAGATGAAAAAGATTTTGCTCATCGTTCTCGCAGCTTCACTTCTCGTCGCATGCGCAAAGGGTCCGGCAGGTCAATCGGCCCCGGCCGACGGCGCCAAGCCCGCCGTAAAGAATCCGGTGGTGGTGGTTCTGGACGTCGGACGCATCATGAAGGAAGCCAAGCCATCCAAGACTCTCCAGAAGAGCCTCAATGACTGGGCCGAGAGCACCATGACCGAACTCCGAGCGAAAATGGACGCTTACCAGAAGGCGAAGGCCGACGGAAAGCTGTCGCCCAAACGCATGGCCGCCATGGAGAAGGAACTGGAAGACCTGCGGCAGAAGTCCAACGAGGAATACCAGAAGCGCCGCCAGGAGGCGGCCGACAAGATGAAAGCGACCTTCGACCCGCTCATCGAAAAGCTGGCCAAGGAGAACGGCTGGGATGTCGTGCTCAACAAGGTCGACCAGGTCACGGTATGGTCTTCGGACGCCCTGGACCAGACCGATTACGTGATTCAGCAACTGGACAAGATGAAGGTCGACACGAACAAGGAGCAACAGGGGAAATAGGTGCCGGACATCGCGTGACGATCGAGAATGGCGGCAGGCCTTCACGGGCGAGGGGATCCGTCCCCTCGCCTTCGGGTCTGCAGAGAAGTGGCACTCGGGAACGGTCCCTTGAAAAAAGGGGGCGGTTGGCCCCGGGGCCGGGGTCTGCTAGAATCCGGGAGGTAAGTGAGGTCGGGTTTGCCTTCCTCCACGGCGGTCCCGATCCGGAGCGGGAAGAGATGTCCGGCAGATGCCGACCGCCGGGGACGTAGGCGGGGAAATTCGGTCGGAGGGACGGTGTAGACCGGTTCGAAAATGATAGCTGTGGCCGCGTGGACGGGCAGAGGGCGCCCGGCTTCAGCGGTCTTTAGAGAGGAGCACAAGGCGCAATGGCGGTTCGACTTTTTGTCGGGAATCTTTCCTTCGACGTCAGCGAAGCTGAGCTGAAGGATGTCTTTTCGGCAGCCGGCACAGTAACGCATGTCTTTTTTCCACTCGACAGGGAAACGGGAAAACCCAGAGGGTTCGCTTTTGTCGAATACGGCGAGAAAGCCGAAGCGGATGAAGCTATAAGGCGCTTCAACGGGCATGAACTTCAAGGCCGGGCGCTCGTGGTGAACGAGGCCCGTTCCCGCGAGGCCGGACCCGGAGGCGGCGGACCCGGAGGCGGGAGGCCGGGTCCCCCACCGTCGCGGTCCTATCAGCCCAGGACACCCTGGCTTGAACCTATCGAGGATACTGAGATCAAGCCGAGCAGGCTTAAACCCAGGGATGTAGGCCCGGAAGCGACGGACAAGCACAAGAGGAAGAAGAACAACAACAAGAACAACAAAAAGCCGCGCAGTCCTAGAGGAGAGTCCCGGGAGCGTGGAGGCGGCCGCTTTTACGGCGAGTTCGATTACGAAGAAGACGACGACTAGGAGAAGAATAAATGCAGTAAGCGGCGCGGGTTCGCCGGCGCCGCACGTATTGGACCAGATCTACGCGATTTAAGCCTGAAGCACGCCGGAAGTCATCCTGAGGTTACGGCCGACCGGGAGGAGCCGGAAGAGACCAGTGCCAGGTGGCCCCCGAGGAGATTACGCATGGCTCAGAAGTCCAGACCGACTTTTCAGAAGCGCGAAAAAGAAAAAGCGAGACAGCAGAAGAAAGTGGAGAAAATGCAGCGCCGACTCGAGGCCAAGGAACGGCGTGCTACCGCCGAGCCGAAGCAGGAGGACGTGGATCCCGATATCGCCGGCATCGTGCCGGGTCCCCAGCCGCTTCCGGAGGAGTGGAGAGACATCGTAGAAGACGAGGATGCCGGGGAAGGGGAAGGGGAGGAGAAGGACTGATTGTCCGCTCATGCCATAGTCCGGTTGCCATCGATATGAGGGTCGAGGATGCCGGTTCCCGCGTCGAAGGCGCTCCGGGTGCCCCCGAACACGCTCCGGTTCCTGAGATACCCGTTCATTCGATTCGGCTCCAAGCCCGCGGACGCCTGTCCGCGATCGGCTTGAAAGAGTAGTGCCTTTCATGTATTGAATTAGTTCTTCGACCGCGCGAAACTGCAAGAGGATCACGATTGGCCGCTGTTGCCGACTGAAAGGTGAGGGATGGTACAGAAGATCAAGCTCAAAGACCAGACGTCCCTGTCCAAGTGGTCTCTCGAGGAAGCACGCGAACTCTATAACATCCATGAGTGGGGCAAGGGGTTCTTCGATATCAACCAGAAGGGCAACATGGAAGTCCTGCCCGAGAAGAGCCGCCATAAATCCCTGGATATCAAGGAGCTTGTGGATGGGCTGTGCATGCGCGGGCTGAACCCGCCCCTGCTGATCAGGTGTACGGACATCCTTCAGAAGCGCATAGAAGAGATTCAGACCGCCTTCGCCAAGGCGATCGAGGACTACGACTACAAGGGAAGATACTTCGGCGTCTATCCCGTCAAGGTCAACCAGGCCAAACAGGTCGTCGAAGACATCGTGGAATTCGGACGGAAGTACAACTTCGGACTCGAAGCGGGGACCAAGGCCGAATTGCTCATCGTGCTGTCCTCGCTCGATAACCTGGAGGCGCCCATTATCTGCAACGGGTACAAAGACGACGAGTACATCGAGATCGCCCTCTGGGGGACAAAGATGGGCCGCAGGATCATCATAGTCGTCGAAAAGCCTTCCGAGCTCGACCTCATTCTCAGGTGGTCCAAGAAGCTCAAGGTCAAGCCCTACATCGGCGTGAGGGCCAAGCTCTCAGCCCGGGGCAGAGGCAAGTGGGAGAGCTCGGGCGGCGACAAGTCCAAGTTCGGCCTCTTCGCGTCCGAGATCATCGATGCCGTGGAGAAGATTCGCTCGGCGGGCATGCTCGATCGTCTTCAATTGCTCCACTTCCACCTCGGGTCCCAAATCACGTCCATCCAGAGCATCAAGGAAGCCATGAGGGAAGCCAGCCGGATCTTCGTCGAACTCGTGCACATGGGCGTGAAGATTCGCTACTTTGACGTGGGCGGCGGCCTGGCGGTCGACTACGACGGCAGCAAGACCAATTTCTCCTCCTCGGCCAACTACTCCATCGAGGAGTACGCGAGCGACGTTATATCAGCTCTCGCCGACATCTGCGCCGAGAACGACATCCCTCATCCCGACGTGATCTCCGAGAGCGGCAGGGCGCTTGTTGCATATCACTCGATTCTCGTTTTCAACGTCCTTGGCACGAGCGAGCTGATCGACGAGAACAAGGGTTTCGAAATTCCTGATGACGCTCCGGAGGGCGTGATCAGCCTGCACGAGGTCCTGCAGAACCTGAGCTTCAAGAACTTTCAGGAGTCCTACCACGACGCTCTGCAGATCCGGGACGAGACGCTCACGCTCTTCAACGTAGGCATGATGTCGCTTCCCCACAGGGCCCTGGTGGAGAGGCTCTTCTGGCTGGTCTGCCACCGGATCTCCAAGATCATTCACGGACTGGACTACGTGCCCGACGAGCTGGAAAACCTCGACCGCTTCATTTCGGATACCTATTACGGCAACCTCTCCGTTTTTCAGAGCCTTCCGGACCACTGGGCGGTAAAACAGCTCTTCCCCATCGTACCCATTCACCGGCTCCGGGAGCGTCCGAGCAGGAAGGCGACCCTGGCGGACATCACCTGCGATTCGGACGGAAAGGTGGACCAGTTCATCGACCTGCACGACGTCAAGAACACCATCGATCTGCACGAATTCAAGGAGGGCCAGCCCTACTATCTCGGTGTGTTTCTCGTCGGCGCCTACCAGGAGGCGCTGGGAGACCTCCACAACCTCTTCGGCGACACCAACACGGTCCACGTCAACATCACCGGCCGGAACAGGTACCGAATCGACAAGACCATCGAGGGGGACAAGGTCCGGGACGTGCTCAGCTATATGCAATATCAGAAACGCGACGTGATGAACGCCATAAGGCACGCGGTGGAGGAGAGCATCGAGGAGAAGCGGATCACCATTAAGGAATCCGCTCGCATTAAGAAGTTTCTGGAAGACGGGCTGGACGGGTACACCTACCTCGAGTAGGGGTGGCCCGAATGAAATTCGGGAGATGTGAACGGCAGCCGCGACTTCAGCCGTTCGAGAGAACGGTACCCTGGGCGCCGAAAAGCTTGTGAAGCAGTCTCTGGTCCTCCAGGGAGATCGCCCCGAACTCCAAGCCCGATCTCATGCCCGCCACTGCCGTTTTCCTTCTCGTAGACCACCCTTCCGACGGCCTGGATGACGTGCTCAGCCGCGTGGATGAGGATCTCGATGACAGATCCCACCCCCAGCGGCTCGGGATTGACGAACATGCATCCGCCGGGCCCAAGGCTTCTCGTCTTCGCGAAGCCCTCCTCACTTTCGCAACCGAGTTTCTTCACGAAGACCGCGTTTTCCGACTGGATTCTCGGAAAACGGCGACGATTATTAGGCGCATCACTCATGATCCGACCTCATCCCCTCGACTCGCATAAGAACACTCTACTCGCTGCGGGGGTGCAATTTCAAGAAGGGGAAGAAATTGAAATCCGAGGTGTGAAGGGCCGAGAATCCATTGAAAAGGCACGGAAACGGGAATCGCTGTCGCTCATTTGGATATACCTAGAGATTGTTCGACCGTACAGTTCTGGCACGGATTCTCTTGTCGGTCTGCCGTCGGCCGTCCGCAATCGTCCGGCCCTTCGTTGCTCGTCGGCCTTTCACGCTATCACGTGATAACTTGATCGCTTCAGGATATGGCCTTACACTCTGAACCGATTCACCGAACAGGGGGTGCCATGACCGACATGCTGGTCAAGCTCTACGATCTTCCCGATCCGGCGCCTAGGCGGCGGGGGCTGGAGCGCCTTGGAATCGGCGTGCGGCGCCCCATGGCCTATGAAAAGACCATCGTCTTGTCATGGGTCCGTGAGACCTTCGGGCAGGGCTGGGCGGACGAGTGCAGCGCGGCCTTCGCCCGCAGGCCCGTCTCGTGTTTCGTGGCCGTGCACGAGGGCGCCGTCCTCGGTTTCGCCTGCTACGACTGCACCTACAGGGGCTTCTTACGGTCCCGCCGGCGTGCAGGAGAGCGATCGGGGCCGCGGCATTGGCAGCGCCCTCCTGCTCACCGCCCTGAAGGCCATGGCCGCCGAAGGCTATGCGTACGCTATCATCGGCTATGTCAGTTCCACTTCATTTTACGAACGTGCCGTCGGAGCGACGGTGATCGAGGACTCCGGCACCCGCGCCTATCCGCCCAAACTCGAAACCGACTGAGGCGTCACGGCTCAGAACGTGTATCTCAAAGCCAATCTGACCCGCCGTGGCGACTGGTGAGACAGCTCCTTGCCGAAATAGGGGTAGGTCTGGCGCGGCGAATTGTCGAAGCTGTTATAGTTCTGTTCCACGGTGGTGGTTCGCTGCTCGTTGGTCACATTGAAGAGATCGGCGCGCAGGCCCAGCTTGCTGTGCCAGAGCGAGAAGGTATACTGCACTCCCAGGCCCAGCTCCCAAAGGGTGGGGGTGCGGCCCGCTGTCCCGCGCTCCTTGACGAAATCCTCGCTCATTCCATAGGCGGCGTCGTTTCCCATGGCCGAGATGGGCGTGCCGCTCATCAGGGTGAAGGTGGCCCCCACTTCGAGGGGTATGTTTTCGAAGCTATAGAAACCAAAGAGGGTCAAAACGTGCGTCCGGTCGTTGGGAAGGAGGCCGTAGCCGTTGATGAGGATGGAGGGCAGGTCGTACTTGCTGGTGATATTTGGGTCGAGCTGGCCGTTGTCGTTCGAGTAAAGGCCCTCGTAGTTTCCCTGCAGGCGCGATAGAACGTAGGAGCCCGAGAGGGCCCAATTGTGCGAGAGGCGCTTGTCCACGGTCAACTCCAGGGCCTTGTAGATGCGCACGGGCTTTGGATAGTGGTAGAAGTAGTGGTCGTAGGGCGGGCCAAGAAAGGCGTACGGGTCGGGCACCCAGACGTTTGTCCAGTTGCCCGGGTTGGTGATGATGTAACTGTTGGTTCCGTCGATGGAGATGTCCTCGATGGCGCGGCCCAGCGCGCGGTAGATAGCTTGCACGCCCACCACGAGATCGGGGCGGGCCTGCCATTGGTAGCCCAGGATCCACTCCTCGTTATAGGAGCCCTTCAGCTTTTGGCCCTCGGGTCCCCCCTGAATTAGGGCGGGATAAATGCCAAAAGTGGTGGAGAGGCCATATGGTTGCGTCAGGGCGGCATCGTAGCTGTAGGATAAGTTTAAAAACTCCGGCGTGAGGGCGCGGATGGCGATGTCGTTGGGCACCCGCTCATAGTATTGCCCGTAGAAGCCAAAGAGCTTGGCCTTCCCGTCGTGGGCCACGTCCCAGGTGAAGCCCAGCCGGGGCGCCCACATATCGTTGAGGAAGAGTCCCGCCCGCGGAAGGGGCTGGAAGCGGTAGTTATAGTTTCTGCCGCCGTAGGAGTGGAGCTGGTCCAGCCTCAGTCCGAGCTTCAGCATGAAGTAATCTGTGAGGTTCCAGTTGTCCTGCACCCAATAGCCCCAGTATCGCTGGCGAGTCTTCTTTGCGGTGTCATTCATATAGCACTGCGCCCGAAAGAGGTAGCTGGTCGGCGACGATGGGCTGTAAACCCAACGGATGAAGGTCCCATCCGCTGAGGTCCTTCCGAAAAAGGGATCCCCCGGCGTTTGTACCGTTAATCCCGGGCCGGTGTAACGAAAGTCATAGTCATAATGGATGTCGTATCCCTGTAGGCCGTAGGATAGCTCGTGCCTCCCCCAGCCGGTAAGAAGATGAGTGGCCTTGAAGCGGATCTGGTCGTTGACGTCCTTCGTATGCCATACGGAACCTCCACCCAGAGAGGGGCGCCAGTTCGCCAAGTCGATGCGGCCGTTGCCACCGGCCCAGGGATCGGAAAAGGAGTTGGGCGGGCCCACTGGGATGACCTGGAATCCCCTATACTCACCTCTCCCGTACCAGTAAGAATACAGCCAGTTATTCGAGGCCTCTGGGGCCTTAGGAGCCCAGTCATCCCGCGTATCCCTTCTGGCGACGATGACTTCGGTGAAGAAGCGGGCGGTCCACGTCGCGTTCCACTGGAGGCCCACGGCATAGTTCTTGGTGTTTCTGCGGTAGGGCGAGGCCGTAGCTATCGGGTTATTCAAGTTGCGCTGGTAGTCCCGCTCATCGTCGTTCCCGAAAAACGAGAGGATAAGCTTGTGGTTGGGGTTGACGCTCCAGGTGAGCTTGGCGGCGTAGGTGGGATTCCGGCCGCGGTTCGTATAGCCGGTCGACCTGGCCCATGAATAGGAGGGGCGTCCGTTGAGCAGAACGTTTGTGTCGGTTCCCTCCGCCGTGTACGAGCGTTCCGTTTTGTTGTAGTCGTAGGCCAGGAAGAACCAGAGTTTGTCCTTCACGATGTATCCGCCCAAGCTGCCTCCGATGTCGTATTGCTTGAAGGCCTTCGAATAGTTGATGACGTTGGGGTTGTCGAGGCGGCGCTCCTTCGCGCCGAGACCGTCGTCGAAGTAGTAGGCGAAGAGGCTCCCGTGAAATTCGTTGCCGCCGCTCCTGGTCACCGAATTGACGGCGCCGCCCATGAGGGCGCCCACTTCGGCACCCATGCCGCCCGTCTGGACTTCCACCGCCTGGATGAAGTCGAAGTTGAGGCTCGTGAGGTCGAGGCCGTCGCCAGAGCCCGTCAGGTCCACGCCGTCGACCAGATAGACGTTCTCCGGTCCGGAAGCCCCGTGGATGGATGGGAAGTCGAACGCACCGGAAATGTCGCCGGGAACCACCCCCGGGGCAAGGAAGGCCAGATCCGAGCTTTTCCTGGCCAGGGGAAGGGCGCTTATCAGGGCAATGTTTGCGCCTATGGCGGTACTCTTGAGGTCGATGTCCGGCACTTCTGCCTTGACCACGACCTCCGTAGTCCCACTTGTCAGGACGAAATCTACGGCCGCCGTCCCGCCCAGTGGGATTTCGATGTCCTTCCGCACGACGGCCCCGTAACCGGCCGCCTCGACCCTTACCTTGTACCCCACTCCAACAGGCAAGAAGGGCAGCCAATAGCGCCCCGTCGCATCGCTCGTCGTGCGGGTATCGCCCGGCATTGCGGGCCCGGAAACCATAACACGAGCACCGGATATGCCGGCTCCCCGATTCGTCGGTGACGCGCCCCTGGAGGGCGCCACCTTGGCCTTGGGAAAGAACAGAAACCGGCCAGCATGCCACACAGAGCCAGAAAAGCACCTTCCAAAAAGCGTTCTCCGCCATCGTTACCCCTCCCCCAGTCTTGCTTTGCAGGCCTTCAGGCATGCTCTTCCCGTACTCATCCACAGGGAATGAGGAGCATGCAAGCAGAACGATTACAGGGCTGCCGCGTGGGTGCGACTGCCCCGCACCTAGCCTTGGTCTTGCGGCGAGTGACAGAGATGATGTCTCAAAACATATAATCACTGCAGGGTGCTGTCAAGAATCCCAACACCGCGGACCATCCTTGTATTGACAAGAACCGGTACGCGCCCTATCTTAGTTGATAGAAACTGCGACCAGGACTACCCTGCGACGGGAATTCCCGGCCCCGTCCATGACCGGGAAGAGGGGAAGGTGGCGCCGGCCATGGCGCTGATACCGGGTTCTCAAGTAGGCCCGTATGAGATGCTTCGTCTGATCGGCTCCGGCGGAATGGGCGAAGTGTATCGTGCTCGAGACAGCCGATTGGGCCGTGACGTGGCAGTCAAGGTCCTGCCCGCCGAGTTCGCGGACCACCCAGAACGCGTACGGCGCTTCGAGCAGGAGGCCCGCGCGGTGGCCGCGCTGAACCATCCGAACATCCTATCCATCTATGATGTTGGTGAGCGCGAGGGCTCGCCCTACCTGGTGACCGAACTGCTGGAGGGTGCGAGCCTCCGAGAGACCCTCGCCGAGGGCTCCCTTTCGGTTCGGAGGGTCATCGAAATAGGCGCACAGGTGGCCGAAGGCTTGGCCGCGGCGCACGAAAAGGGCATCGTTCACCGGGATTTGAAGCCCGGCAACATCTTTGCCACCGATGACGGAAGAGCGAAGATCCTGGACTTCGGCCTGGCACGCTTGGTTCACAGTGAAGGTGACTCGGTGCCGGACTCAAGGGCGCCGACGGCGGAACAGGGTACGAAGCCCGGCACGCTCCTGGGCACTATGGGCTATATGTCGCCCGAACAGGTGAAGGGCAGACCGGCCGACGCGCGGTCGGACATTTTCTCACTGGGGGTCGTGCTCTACGAGATGCTCTCCGGCCGCAGGCCGTTCGCGGGCGAATCCGAAGCCGAGGTCATGACGGCTATCTTGAAGGACGCCCCGCCGCCGCTGTCCGCCGAAGGGCTTGCGATCCCGCCCATGCTCGACCGCACAGTGGCGCATTGTCTCGAAAAGAATCCCGACCGGCGCTTCCAGTCTGCGCGAGACATCGTCTTCGCCCTGGAATCGGTCAGTTCGGGCTCAAGTATCTCCGTTGCCCTTCCTCCGCTGCCTGAAGAAACGAGGAAGCGCAGGTTGAGATGGGCATTGGCGACCTTGGCGGTGCTCGCTCTCATCGGGGGCGGCGCCTTCTCGGGCGTGCTCTGGGGAAAAAGGGTCTACGACCAACCCTTCCCATCCTACAAGCAACTCACCTTTCGAAGGGGCATGATCACCTCGGCGCGCTTCTCGCCAGACGGCAACACCGTTTACTACAGCGCGGCGTGGGGAGGGAAGCCCCTCGAGATCTTTGCCAAGCGCCTCGACACCGTAGAATCCCAACCCCTGGGCATTCGGAACGCCCAGGTTCTCGCCGTATCCTCCGGCGAGATGGCCCTCTTAATCAAGGCCTCTCCCTCCATGTGGGGCTATCGGGTCGCCTCCACCCTTGCGAGGGTCCCTCTGGGTGGAGGGACGCCTAGAGAGATCGCTGAAGACGTCTATTGTGCCGATTACGCTCCGGGAACGACCGATCTGGCCATCGCACGCAAACCTGGAAGCAAACGCCTGCAAGAGACGACCGGCGGAAAGACGCGGCTTGAATACCCCATCGGAAACCTATTGTACGAGTCGGAGGGGAACATCGCCTGCGCCCGGTTCGATCCCTCAGGAAAATGGATCGCGTTCTTTGATCTCATCGACGTCTCATCGTCGCGAGGAGACCTGGCCATCGTCGATCTGAAGGGACACAAGAGCGTCCTGACCAACGGCTGGGTCGGGTTGAACGGGCTCGCGTGGAGGCCCGACGGAACCGCCGTGCTTTTCACCGGTTCGAAGACCTCGCTGGTGAGTTCCCTCTATTCGGTCGACCTGGAGGGTCATGTCCGCCTTGAATCGAGAACCAGCGGCAGCCAGGTCCTCGATGATGTTTCCCAGGATGGCCGGATGATCTTTTCCCGACCTTCTTTAGTGACAGAAAACTATGGACTTCTCCATGGTGGCACGCAAGAGAGGGACCTCTCATGGATGGGCAGCACGAGCGTTTGGTACGTCTCGGAGGATGGCGAGAAGGTGGTCTTCTACGAGCTGGGCCCAGGCAAGCGCACGGTCTACCTAATGGAAGCCGACGCCTCCTGGCCCGTGCGCCTGGGCGAAGGTGTTTGCGGATGGCTTTCACCGGACGGCAAGTGGTCCTTGGTTCTGCAATCACAGACCCTGGGCTATGAACTTATGCCCACGGGGGCAGGGGAGGCAGTCCAGCTTCAAAAGGGAACCCTCAAGATCTTCTCGGGGGGACGCTGGTTTCCCTCAGGTAACCGGATTCTGATTGGTGCCAAAGAGGCAGGAAGGCCTTTGCGCATGTGGATACAAGACGTCCCAGACGGTCTGCCCAGGCCGCTGGCGCCTGAAGGCTGCTTTGCTGTCTACGGAGCCATTTCTCCCGACGGGCGATACGTGGCCGCCGTTCCGCCGAGCCAGGAGGCGGTCTATCTGCAGTTTCCAGTGGCCGGCGGCGAACCGATACCCATTCCGGGCATACGGCCCGGTGAGATCCCCATCACCTACAGCGATGATGGCCGATTTCTCTACGTTAGGGAACACGATGTCGGCGTGAGCGCCCCGATCTGCAAGTTGGACCTGAGGACCGGGCGGAGGGAGCCGTGGAGGACACTGCGCCCGCATGATCCCTCTGGAGTCATATCCATCGACCGCATCAACGTCACCATGAACGGGCGTTACTACAGCTACGATTACGCGCGTAGTCTCAGCGAACTCTTTCTCGCGGAGGGGCTGAGGTAAGAGGGCATCTTCGAATCGTTCCGTTGTGTGTCCGTGATGGGGAGAGGAGGAGAAAGGCCAGGGGGTTTTGAGTTGTGAGTTATGAGTTTTGCGTTTTGGAGTTCAGAAAAGGTCTTCTGATAAAGGCTGAAGCGAAAAGCGAGTACCGACGCTTTGATGGCTCGATCACCCGATCCCTTGATCACTCGCTAACCTAATTCGGGGAATCGATGGACCTTACAAGGGGAACAAAGCTCGGCCCATACGAAATCCTCACTCTCGTCGGCGCGGGGGGGATGGGCAAGGTGTACCGGGCGCGGGATGAGCGTTTGGGCCGGTATGTCGCGATCAAGGTCCTGCCGGTGGAGTTCGCGTCGCATCCGGAGCGCGTGCGGCGCTTCGAGCAGGAGGCGCGTGCGGTGGGGGCGCTGAACCATCCGAACATCGTGGCGATCTATGACGTAGGCGACCACGAGGGGATGCCCTATCTCGTGACCGAGCTCCTCGAAGGGGAGAGCCTGCGCGAGCGACTGCTGGAAGGAAAAGTCCCCATGCGAAGGGCCCTGGACCTGCAGGTCCAGATCGCCGAGGGGCTGGCGGTGGCGCACGAGAAGGGGATCGTCCACCGAGACCTGAAGCCCGGAAACGTCTTCGTGACGAAGGACGGGCGGGTAAAGATCCTCGATTTCGGCCTGGCGCGGCTGGTGCAAGGTGAGGGTGACTCCACGCCCGATTCCCGGGCGCCCACGGCGGACCAGGGCACGAGGCCCGGGGCCGTGCTCGGCACCGTGGGCTACATGTCGCCCGAGCAGGTGAAAGGCAAGCCGGCCGATGCTCGCTCGGACATCTTCTCCCTCGGTGTCATCCTCTACGAGATGCTCTCCGGCAAGAGGGCATTCGCCGGCGACTCCGAAGCTGAGGTCATGACGGCGATCCTCAAGGAGGATCCACCCTCCCTTTCGTCGCAGGACCTCTCGATCCCGCCCATGCTCGAACGAACCGTCACCCACTGCCTGGAGAAAAATCCCGACCGGCGCTTCCAGTCTGCCAGAGACATAGTCTTCGCCTTGGAGTCCGTGTCCTCCGGGTCTGGGATTTCCGTTGCCCTTCCGCCGCTGCCTGAAGAGACAAAGAAGCGCAGGTTGAGATGGGCGTTGGCGGCCGTTGCGTTGCTCGCTATCATCGGAGTTGCCGCCTCCTCTGGTTTGCTGTGGAGTAAAGGCGAGTACGACAGGCCGGTCCCTTCCTACACCCAGCTCACCTTCCGCAGGGGGCTGATCACCTCCGCCCGATTCTCTCCCGACGGCAACACGATCTACTACAGCGCAGCATGGGGTGGTAAGCCGGTGGAGGTCTTCGCCAAAGGCATCGACACCGTAGAATCACAACCTTTGGACATCAAGGATGCGGAGGTACTTGCGGTTTCCGCCGGCGAAATGGCTCTCTTCGTGAGGGACTCCGGGGTATCTCACAATGTAACTTTCGCGGGCACGCTGGCCAGGGTCCCTCTATCGGGAGGAACGCCGCGGTCGATCCTCGATCGCGCCTATGCGGCTGATTACCGACCTGGAAGCACCGACCTAGCCGTGGTCATCGCAACGAGCAAGGGGGCGCGCCTCGAATTCCCTCGTGGTAAGACTCTCTACGAAACCAGCGGGGCAATCAGATGTCCGCGCTTCTCGCCGAGAGGAGACACTATCGCATTCATCGAACAGTTGGTTGTCCTTGCAGACGAAGGCAAGATCATGGCGACCGGCCTGAATGGACAGACGCATACGATTACGGCCGGGTGGGCTCAACTGACGGGACTTGCCTGGAGTCCTGATGGCAAGGAAGTCTGGTTTACGGGAGCGAGACAGCGGGGAGCCTGCTCCATCTACGCCGCAAACCTGTCCGGAAAAGTCCGCCTGCTCTCCAGGGCACCTGGCGAACAGGTCCTCCAGGACGTGAGGGTCGACGGCCGCGTCCTCCTGGAGGAGCCTCGCGTACGCACCGAGAGTTACGGCCTGCTGGCAGGCGATTCGGAAGAGCGGGACTTGACCTGGTTGGACGGCACCTTCATATGGGACCTCTCTCCGGACGGCGACACCGTGATCTTCGATGAGCGGCGCGAGGGTGGCGGTCCGACGCAATCTCTCTACCTGTCGAAGGTGGGTGGAGGGGCGCCCGTATGCCTGGCCAAGGGATATCGGTACGGTTCCCTCTCGCCCGATGGAAAGTGGGTCTTTGCTTTCGACTATCTTGGCAAGAGCTGCGTGCTCCTTCCCACAGGAGCGGGCAGCATGGTCACGCTTCCGAAGGGACCGATCATAGATTATCGGGCGGGAAGGTGGTTCCCTGTGGGCAACCGGGTAATGTTCGGTGGCCGTGAGACAGGAAGCGAATCATGTCTCTACGTTCAAAACGTCCCTGATGGCCTTCCCCACCGGATTACAAGAGAGCGCATTTGGAACTACAACGGAGCAATCTCCCCTGATGGGAAGTACGTTCCCTGCTTCTCTGCTCGAGGTGGCTATGCCTTGTACCCCGTGGACGGCGGCAGCCCCATTCCAATTCCAGGGATCAGGCAGGACGAGCACGTCATCGCCTATCGTGAAGGCGGCGCGCACGTCTACATCCGTGAGGCTGAGTTCGGATGGAAGACAACCGTCGTCGGCCTCGACCTTAAAACGGGCAGCCGTGAGCCCTGGAAGACGCTGGCACCCCAAGACCCCTCCGGTGTTGAGGTGATCGACGTCATCGAAATCACTCCCGACGGAAAGCACTACACCTACACCTTCGACAGAACGCTGTCATACCTCTTTCTCGTGGATGGACTGAGGTAGGAATGGCTCTGCGAAGATTCCTTTGTGGGTCCGTGATGGGGTGATGAGGGGAAGGCCAGGGGGTTTTGAGTTGTGAGTTTTGAGTTTTGGGTTTTTAAGTTCAGGAAAGGTCTTCTGATAAAGGCGGAAGTGAATGGCGGGAACCAACGCTTTGATCGCCTGATTCGGAGTAGCAGTGAACCTGACAAGGGGAACCAAGCTCGGACCATATGAGATCGTCTCGCTAATTGGCGCAGGCGGGATGGGCGAGGTGTACCGCGCCCGGGATACGCGGCTGGGGCGGGACGTGGCGGTCAAGGTCCTGCCGGCCGAGTTCGCGGACCACCCGGAACGGGTGCGTAGGTTCGAACTGGAAGCCCGTGCCGTCGCCGCGCTTAACCATCCCAACATCCTCACCCTTTACGATATCGGTACGCAGGAGGGGGCGCCCTACCTCGTCACCGAACTGCTAGAAGGCGAAAGCCTTCGGGAAATGCTGATGGAAGGAGCCCTGCCGGTCCGAAAGGCCATCGACATCGGCGCGCAGGTAGCCGAGGGCCTCGCGGCGGCTCACGAAAAAGGCATCGTCCATCGAGACCTCAAGCCGGGAAACGTCTTCGTAACAAGGGACGGACGGGCCAAGATCTTGGACTTTGGGCTAGCGCGGCTCGTGAAGGGCGAGGCCGACAGCGCCCCGGACTCTGCGGCGCCGACCGCGGAACAGGGCACGAAGCCGGGCGCCGTTCTTGGAACAATAGGCTACATGTCTCCCGAACAGGTGAAGGGCAAGCCGGCCGACGCCCGGTCAGACATTTTCGCCCTCGGCGTAATGCTGTACGAAATGCTTTCCGGCGAACGGCCCTTCCAAGGGGATTCCGAAGCCGAGGTCATGACCGCGATCCTGAAAGAAGATCCATCGCCCCTCGCCAAGAAAGATCTCTCGATCCCTCCCATGCTCGAGCGCACCGTCGCGCACTGCCTCGAGAAGAACCCGAACCGTCGGTTCCAATCGGCTCGCGACGTAGCATTTGCGCTTGAATCCGCGACCTCCTCGTCCAGCACGGATGTTTCGCTACCTCCTCTACCGGAAGAGAAGCGGATGCGGCTGTTGAAACGGTCGCTGGCGGGGCTGGTTCTGGGTGCTGTCGCCGTTGCTCTACTGTCTGCGGGGGGACTGTGGGGCAAGCATGAGTACGAGAAGCCCATCCCATCGTACAAGCCGCTTACGTTCCGTCGGGGGCTTGTCACCTCGGCGCGCTTCTCTCCCGACGGCAACACGGTTTACTTCAGCGCGGCATGGGGCGGCGGGCCTCTCGAGGTCTTCGCCAAGAGACTCGATACGGTGGAATCCCAAGCGATGGCCCTGAAGGGAATGGATCTGGCTTCGGTGTCTTTGGGAGAAATGGCCGTCCTACTTGACGCCCCGGTCGACATCTGGAAACCTCCGGCTTATACGCTCGCTCGCGTCCCGTTGAGCGGTGGAAAACCCCGCGAGATCATGGAGAACGTAAAATCCGCGGACTACGCTCCAGGGACGACCGCGCTTGCTGTCAGCCATCTGGTCAAGGAAAAGTGCCGCATCGAATACCCCCTCGGAAAAGTCCTCTACGAGAGTGGCGGCGAACTGCTCAATCTCAGGTTTTCACCCTTCGGGGACAAGTTGGCCTTCATCGAAAATGCGGCGCAGAACAACTACGTGACGGCGGGATTTGTGGCTTATGTCGATCTCGATGGCAAAAGGCGGCGGCTCACCGACACCTGGGTGCGGGTGGACGGGCTGGCCTGGCGCCCAGATGGCGGGGAGATCTGGTTCGCCGCGAGCCCAAAGAGAGGAGAGTACGCCCTCTATGCCGTCGACCTTTCCGGCCATCTTCGCATGGTTTCACGGACATTGGGCGATCAAATGCTGTGGGACATGGCCGATGACGGACGAGTGCTTATGAGTCAGGAGATCGTGCGCAGAGAGAGCCGCGGTCTGGTATCGGGCATGGATCATGAGCAGGACCTGAACTGGCTGGACGGCACGAGAGTCTGGGATATCTCTGAGGATGGTCAAACGATGATCTTTGGAGAAAACCGGGAAGGGGGCGGCCCGAAGGGCTCAGTCTACCTCCAAAGGATGGACGGCTCTCCGCCCGTCCGCCTGGGGGACGGAAAGATGGGCTCGCTCTCCCCCGACGGAAAGTGGGTCCTGACCTACGACGACGCGGCCTATCGGCTCCTGCCCACAGGCCCCGGCGAGCAAGTCGTGCTGCCGGCCGGGACCGTCAAGCACCGCATGGCCTGTTGCTGGCTCCCCAAGGGAAAGCGCTTCATGTGCTGCGCTACAGAAGAGGGACGCTTGTGGCGTCTGTGGGTGCAGTCGGTTCCTGATGGACTCCCGAGACCCTTCACGCCGGAAGGGTACAGTTCCTTTTACGATAGCGTCTCGCCCGATGAGAGATACGTCGCGGTGGGGCCGGTGGACCTCCAGGCGGAGGCCATTTATACCCAGTACCCCATCGACGGCGGCGATCCCGTTCCCATACTTGGAATCAAGGCCGGGGAACATCCTGTCCGATACAGCCAAGACGGCCGGTTTATGTATGTGCGCGAACACGATGCAGGAATAGCTGCGCCTATTTGTAAGCTGGATCTGCGGACGGGGCGGCGGAACTCGTGGAAAGTCCTCTGTCCGGCCGATCCTTCCGGCGTGCGGGGAATCGAACGTATCAAGATCACCTCCGACGGACGGTTTTACGCCTACGCCTTCACCCGGCAGCTTTCGGAACTCTTCCTCGCAGAGGGGCTGAAGTAGTGAATGAATCTTGGCTCTGGGACAGAATCGAGCGATAGGACGGGGCGCATTGATCCCTCGATTGCTTGATCCGAACGGATCACCTGATTACTCGATCACTTGATTGTTTGATCACCTGATACGGAGTAGCAGTGAACCTGACAAGGGGAACGAAGCTCGGGCCATATGAGATCGTCTCGCTGATCGGCGCGGGCGGAATGGGAGAGGTCTATCGCGCGCGGGATAACCGGCTGGGGCGGGACGTGGCTGTCAAGGTCCTGCCGGCCGAATTCGCCAATCATCCCGAGCGTGTGCGGCGCTTCGAGCAGGAGGCACGGGCGGCGGGGGCGCTGAACCATCCCAACATCGTGGCCATCTACGACGTGGGAGAACATGAAGGCGTCCCCTACCTCGTGACGGAGCTTCTCGAGGGCGAGAGCCTGCGCGAGCTTCTGGTCGAGGGGAAGTTCCCGATCCGGCGGGCCATCGACATCGGCGCCCAGATCGCCGAAGGGCTCGCCGCCGCCCACGATAAGGGCATCGTCCACCGGGACATCAAGCCCGGCAACGTCTTCGTGACGAAGGACGGGCGGGCCAAGATCTTGGACTTCGGCCTGGCACGTTTGGTTCAAGGGGAGAGCGATTCGGCGCCCGACTCGCGCGCGCCCACGGCGGACCAGGGCACGAGGCCCGGCACTGTCCTGGGGACGGTGGGCTACATGTCGCCCGAACAGGTGAAGGGTCGGCCCGCCAACGCCCGCTCGGACATCTTCTCCCTCGGTGTCATCCTCTACGAGATGCTCTCCGGCCAGAAGGCCTTCCCCGGCGATTCAGAGGCAGAGGTCATGACGGCGATCCTCAAGGAGGACCCGCCGCCGCTCGCGGCAGAAGATCTCGCCGTCCCTCCGCTCCTCGAACGCACCGTCGCCCACTGTCTCGAGAAGAATCCCGACCGCCGCTTCCAATCTGCTCGGGACATCGTCTTCGCCCTCGAATCGGTCAGCTCCGGGTCGGGAATCTCTGTCACACTCCCGCCGCTGCCCGAGGAGAGGCGCAAACGAGCGCTTCAGTGACACTCTAGCTGGATTGGCCCTGACCGCATTGGGTGTCGGCCTCATTGGCGCTGGCCTGCTGTGGGGCAGACGCGAATACGACAAACCGATCCCTTCCTATACACAACTCACCTTTCGCAGAGGCATCATCACCTCCGCGCGCTTCTCGCCCGACGGCAATACGGTGTACTACAGCGCCGCCTGGGGCGGCAAGCCGCTCGAAGTTTACGCAAAGCGGCTGGACACGGTGCAATCTCAGCCCATGGGACTTGAGAACGCGCAAGTCGCCGCTGTTTCTTCGGGCGAGATGGCGGTCCTTCTCCATTTCTCGACGAATACCTGGGTGTCCGCGGCACACACGCTGGCCCGAGTTCCTCTGAGTGGGGGCAGGCCTCGCGAAGTCTTGGAGGATGTGAAGTCCGCGGACTACGCGCCGGGAACCACTTCCCTGGCCGTCAGCCACTGGGTCAAGGAGAAGTGCCTCATCGAATTCCCCATTGGAAAGGTCCTCTACGCCAGCGAAGGCGAGATTACGAATCTCCGCTTTTCGCCCGCCGGCAACGGGCTTGTCTTCGTTGAGAGCAAAGTGCAGAACGCAGGTGGTACAGCCGGAAACGTGGTTTTCGTCGACCTCAAGGGCAACAGGCGGCAGCTCACCCCCGTTTGGGAGTCGGTCAGGGGGCTCGCCTGGCGCTCTGACGGAAAGGAAGTATGGTTCGCGGCCTGGACTGGCGACGAAGGGTGGTCACTCTATGCGGTAGATCTCTCCGGTCAGACCAGGACGGTTTCTCGAACCATCGATTTGCGCAAGCTTTACGATATCGCCGGCGACGGCCGCGTTCTCATGGGCCAGGAGAACCTGCGATTGGAATGCAGGGGGCTGGTGGCCGGAACGGATAAGGAGCAGGACCTGAGTTGTTTGGACGGAACTTTCGCTTGGGAAATCTCGGAGGATGGCCAGACGATCATTTTTGGAGAGGTCCTAGAAGGAGGCGGCCCCAAAGGCTCGATCTATCTGATGAAAATGGATGGTTCACCACCCGTTAGGCTCGGAGACGGCGCCATTGGTTCACTCTCCCCCGATGGGAAGTGGGTGGTGACCCGTGGCCCTCAGGTAAGTGATCCTGTGCGCCTTCTCCCCACGGGCGCCGGCCAGCCGGTTAGCCTCCCGGAGGGAACCACGAAGTATCATCGGGGCGTAGGGTGGTTCCCAAAGGGTGGACGGATCAGGTTCATGGGGGCCGAACAGGGACGCCTCTGGCGGATATGGGTCCAAAGGGTGCCGGATGGCCTTCCCAGGCCCATCACACCCGAGGGTTACAGCTCGTGGTACGGTCCTGTCTCGCCGGACGAGAAGTACTTCGCCGGCTTCCCCTGGGCTATAAACGGGGAAAAGATCTACCGGCAGTTCCCCGTGGAGGGTGGCGATCCCATACCCATCCCTGGAATCAAGGCCGGCGAACATCCCGTTCAGTACAGCGCAGACGGCCGGTACATGTACGTGCGCGAGAGCAATCCCGGCGTGGCCGTGCCCATCTGCAAACTGGACTTGAAGACGGGACGGCGCGAGCCTTGGAAGGTTCTCTGCCCTCCCGATCCATCCGGCGTGACGTCAATCACGCGTATGGCGATCACCTACAACGGGCGCTACTACATCTATCCCTACACTCGACAGCTTTCGAAGCTCTACATCGTGAAGGGGCTGAGGTAGGGGGGCATCGTCGAAGTGGTCCTTCGTGGGTCCGTGATGAGGTGATGAGGTTATGAGGAGATGGGGGAAAAAGGCGGAAGGCAGAAGGCGGAAGGAAAGACAATTTCGATTTGGGATTTGGGAGAGAAGCTGAAAAGCAGCGCCGGAAACGCGATCACTCGATCGCTTGATCACGCGCTCACCTGATTCGGAGTAGCGGTGAACCTGACAAAGGGCACAAAGCTCGGCCCCTATGAGATCATCTCGCTGATCGGCATCGGTGGAATGGGCGAGGTTTACCGCGCGCGGGACAATCGCCTTGGGCGAGACGTCGCCGTCAAGGTTCTGCGGGCCTGCGTGGAGGATTCGGTCAGGAGCGGGCTTCGTGCCACTCCTTGAGAAAACTCCGGGTCATCCGATCCACGAAGAAGATGACCTGCTTCTTGTCCTGAAACCGATCCCTGTCGGTCAATAGCCACACCGATTTTCCGCTTCGGTGGAGGGTTAGCGTCCCCACGCAGGTCGGATCCCCGTTCTGCGCGCTCGTCCGGATACGCTCCTCGGTCAGTGGATCGATGCCCACGCACGAGGGACGAGGCGTGTAGACCGGTTGGTAGGCGAAATCCATGCCGCACCTGATGGTGACGCTCAGAACGTGGACGGACGGGTCCTCCGTTTCAACGACTTCGGGTCCCTTGCCCCTTCGGATCATACGGCTGACTTCCTCGCGGAGGGTCGGGTTGTCGCAGGCGATCCTGATGCGGTTTACGTTCATGAGGGCAGGCGCGTACCGTTCCGAGCGGGCCCTCTTCGCGGCCTCGTTCATGGAGGACTCGACCGAGCCGCGCTTCGCCCCCCTCATGTCCGCACAGGCACAGAAAAGACCCGTCGCGGCCAGAAGCGCAAGTACGCCGGAAATCCGCCCGGCCGCAGAGAATGTGTGGTGTCCTTTCATTGTCCCCTCCCACTGATTACCTTTCAAGACCTGCATCAATCTACGCATGGGAGCCGTTGATGGTTTCGGCTATTGAAGAGGAAAAGGCGCACGCACGCCCGAAACGCAGATACAGGTTGGATTCTCAGTCTGCTCAGTGTCGGCAGGGTAGCGGGGGGCGATGGCGCGCCGCGCCTTTGCAGGCGCGTCACGCCGTGAAGGCGGAGCATGAAAACGCAGCGCCGGGAATGGCCGATGAGCCCGTTGGCAGTTCAGTGGAACGAACTGATGGCCTCGTCGATGGAATCGTAGGACTCGAACACGCTGGTGAGACGTGTAATCGTCAGGAGATCCTTGACCTTGTGGGTCAGGTTCGCAAGCTTCAAGGTGGCGCCCCTGTTCTTGGCGGAGGTGAAGGAGGCAACGAGTTCGCCGATACCCGTGGAGTCGACATTCGGTACCTTACCCAAGTCGATGACGAGCTGGCGGTTTCCCTTCTCGATCATGCTCTTTATCAAGTCTCTCACGGTTATGTCGCCGCTGCCCATCGTTATCGGCCCGGACAGCTCAAGGACCTTTACCACTCCGACTTCGTACTCTCTGCTCTTCAGCTCAGCCATTTTAAAGCCTCCTTTCGGCGTTGTCTCAAAATGCGAGGATATAATCTCTTATACGGACGGCACTGGAAAAAGATTTATACAGAAGTATAGGAATGAGGCGGAGACAAAGTCAAACGTCCTCCAACCGCAAGGCCGAATCCCTCCGCACTCAAGCTTGCCCCGCATGATAGCCCTCCTCGACGTGCCCGATCCGGTTCCCGCCGTCGGCGCACGCCTTCCGCATTGCCTTTTCCGCGGCCGCGAGGGCGTCTTCCATGTCGACGACGATCCGCGGGCTGACGGAAACGAGCCCCAGGCTTACGGTGACCGCGGTCGTCCACGAGCGAGTGCTCGTTGGGGATCGCCATCGCTCTCACGCCCGCCCGGAGTCTCTCGGCCTGACGCAAGGCCTCGTTGCTGTCCGTATCGGTCAGAATGACGGCGAAAGCGTCACCATCGAAGCGCGCCACGATATCCCCGACGCGATTGAAGGACCGGGTCAGGAAATCCGCGATCCCGCGCAGGCACTCGTCGCCCTCCGGACGGCCGTAGGTTTCGTTGAACGGTCTGAAGGAATCGACGTCCGCCAGGATGAGTGCGAGCGGCTTCTTGGACCTGTACATCCTTCGCCACTCCTCCTTGAGGCATTCGTCGAAGCGGCGCCGGTTCAGCAGCCCCGAAAGTCCGTCCACCGACGTGAGGCGTTCGACTTCATCCTCGAGCCGCTCGACCTGCCTCGCGTTGTCTTCTGACGCTTCCCTTGCCTCGTTTGCTTGATCGTCTGCGCTGTTCTGCCCGGACTTGGGCTTCCTGCAGCTGGGCCGTAGTCTCCTGGAGGTCCTGTTCGAGGCGGTCCGTCCGCGCCTTTGTCTTCCGGACGCCTGCGTAGAAGCCGGCCGCGGCGGCCAGGACCATACACAGTACCGCCAGCAGGATCAGGGAGGGCACCTTCAGAGATCTTGGGAGCGGAAGGACGAACGGGGAGGCTCTCCGTCCTGTGGGCGGCCTGGGATCTAGGGACGCAGCGCCACCACCTCCCCAGCCGGCCGTATCGCTCCGCCAGGAAAGTGCAAACGGGATGAAGAAGGGCCGGCCGCTGGACTTCTTCATCGACCGCGGATTTCGGGCCGTCGTGCCGCGGGCCGTCAAAAAGCGGTGCATTGATCGTGAGATGTCCGAAATTAGAGCGCCCGGCCGTCCTTTGCGCGCTCGGATGGAACAGCAATTGCGAAGAGAAGAAATGCGGCGTGAGTGCCAGGGCGAGCGCTGCCGCACAGGCCGCGCTCGCCAGCCTCCCGGCGAGGCGTGTTCTTGAGGGGCATCGAGTACGAACGCATGGCACCGATTTTCCATCTCCGGAATTCACGCTGCTCCCCGTGTGATTTACTATCTAATATAGCGGGCATGGAAACGCGGGGCAACGAGCCGGCGCGCCATAGCCCGCCGATGGAAGTTTAGCGTGGGCGGATTCCGGCCGCCCGATGTACGGAGAAAGCCATGGAGAAGGTCAACGTCCACGAGAAACTCGCGCTGTTCGGGGACCGCTGGCACCCGCGTATCGTAGCCGGACTAAACGGACAGCACGTGAAACTGGCCAAGCTGGAAGGTTCGTTCGTGTGGCACCGGCACGACGAGGAGGACGAACTGTTCTTCGTCCTCCGGGGAAGGATGACCATCGAGTTGCGCGACGGCAGGATCGATCTGGAGGAGGGCGAGCTCTGCGTCGTTCCGAGGGGGATCGAGCACAGGCCTTCGGCCGACTCGGAATGCCACGTGCTCCTCTTCGAGCCCGCGGGGACGCTCAATACGGGAAATGTGAGAGACAGCCTCACTGTCGAGGATCCCGAACGGGTTTGATCTCGAGCCTCGCAGGGGGCCGCTCTTTCGCGTCCGGTGCGCAGAAAGGCCGCCCCCTCCCGCCGGGAGATCCGGGGCGGCCTTCTCGATGCCGTATGTCAGTGCTGGTGTTCGTCGCCTTCGTGGGCGTGTCCGTGGTCCAGCTCTTCGGTCGTAGCCTGCCTGACGGCGACCACCTTTACTTCGAAGTTGAGGGCTTTTCCCGCCAGGGGGTGATTCCCGTCGAGGATCACGCTGTCCTCTTTCAGTTCCACGACCTGAAAGGGGACGGTTTGACCGTCCTCCAGCTGGGCCTGCAGGGTCTGGCCGACGGAAACGTCGAAGTCGAAACGGTCTTTCGGAACGGCGAAGACCTTCTCGGGGTCCAATTCGCCGTAACCCTCGCCGGCCTCTACGTGCACCTTCTCGGTGTCGCCGACGGCTTTTCCTTCCAGGGCCGATTCCAGTCCGGGAAGGATCTGGTTGTGCCCGTGAAGGTAGGAGAGGGGCTCGTCGCCCTCGCTCGAGTCGATGAGCTTTCCGTCGTCGTCGGTCAGCTTATAGTCGATGGAGACCACCAGGCCTTTCTCGATCTTTCCCTCTGGCGCCATTACCGCTCCTTAGGATTCGCGCTCTTCTCTTTACCGGCGTCGGAGGTCTGATCCCACACCGTTGCTCCCTTGCCTCGGCAAGGCCGTCTCAGCGCTTCGGAAACCAACGCACCTCGACGGTGATTTCCGTTCAAGCATACAGTAAGCCTACAGCTTTATCGCCTAAAAGTCACCCTCGAGAGAGGAGGTGCGGGTATCGCAGGCCGGGGCCGTACCGTCTGTGCGGCAACAGGATTCGGAGGATCGACTCGCTTTGTGGCGCGAGAACGGTTCGAGTATGATGGAAAGTTGAAGCATCCTGGGGAGACCATGGCTTGAACCCTCTTCGCGCTTTTGTCCGCGGGTACAGGCTGGCCGTTTCGAATCTCGAATTGGCCGGCGTTTATCTCTGCGCGTCCGTGTTATTCGCCCTCTCGATGGTCGTTCCCATCGGCCTCTTTGCCTGGGAGTTCTTTCGTATTCTGGGACCGGGACGCACCGGCGGCGCCGGCGGGTCCGAGGTTCGTGCTGACGCTGGAAAGCCACTGGTCGTTCATTGCGGTCTGGGCGCTGGGGCTGGGACTCTGGGTGACGGCCCTTTCCGTAGGCTATCTTTTTGTGCAGGCAGGTATTCTCGGACAGCTGGTGCGGGGGGAGCGGGCGGCCGGCCCGGCGGAGCCGAGCAGTGGTGGAAGGCTCGGCTTCTCTCGGCAGATGAGG